>NZ_JBFFNS010000008.1:0-95173 GCF_041563035.1 Sulfurimonas sp.
TTAGTTTTCAATGATCTCAAACAATCTCAAAAGCTTCAACTCGAAGTCTCTCCAGGCCTTTTAAACAAGGTCTCTTTGTTTGTGGATGGGAATTATAGGGGGTTGTTGCTTAGAAGTTTCTTAATCGGTTGGGAAGTTTTAGAGAAGTTTCAAAGTTGTTTATTTTTCCCAATACTTTTTAACATAAGCTATTATTTCCTTACATATATATAGAAAATTAAATAGTTGTTGCTATGTATTAACTCTTTATATATAGAATTCTTGCAAACAATATTATTATGAGGAAAAAATATGGGACTTTATGATCGTGATTATGCAAGAGGTAACTCTTTTGCTTATGAAAGTGCGTCTAAAAGTGACACACAAATTATCTCTTTTGTTAAAGAGACATACAAGCTGTTTGCTGCCTCAATGATGGCTGGCGCAGTTGGCGCTTATGTTGGTGTTCCTCTTGCAGGAACTATCGCAGCTTGGTTTATACCACTGTTTATTTTAGAGATTGGTCTTCTTATAGGACTACATTTTGTAAAGCATAAGCCTGGGATTAACCTTATGGTTATGTTTGCTTTTGTGTTTATGACAGGTTTAATGCTTGCTCCTTTACTTTCACAAACACTTGGGATGAGTGGCGGAGGAGCGATTATCGGTAATGCATTTGCTATGACATCGGTTGTGTTTGGTGCAATGAGCTTTTTTGCTATTAAAACTACAAAAGACTTTACAAGTTATGGCAAGCCTTTAATGATTGCTTTATTTGTAGTTATCGGTTTTTCGATTGTTAACATATTCCTAGGTAACCCTATGCTTAGTGTTATCATCTCTGGTGCTGTTGTATTCTTATTTAGCATCTTAGTTATATATGACACACAAAATATTATACGCGGTGCTTATGAAACTCCAATCGATGGAGCTATTGCACTTTACTTAGATTTCTTAAACATCTTTACTGCACTACTCCACCTATTTGGCATTTTTGGAAATGACGACTAGCGAGAAACTATCACCTGAACTTTTTCGGGTGATAGATGCAAATCTAAACCGCCTAAAAGAAGGCATACGAGTTGTTGAAGATATCATGAGATATCGAGACAATAACAAAAACTTCTCTACTAAACTCAAACAACTTAGACACAAATCTAGAATCGATGAAATAGATCAACTGCTTACACATAGAGATAGTATTAATGATGTACTTCGTCCAACAACAGAGAGTGAACTTAACCGCACAGACATTAAGAGTATTATTATTGCGAACTTTAAAAGGGCACAAGAGTCTTCAAGAGTTTTAGAAGAACTGTTTAAACTTCATAATGTCACTTATAGTGAAGACTTTAAATATATTAGATACGAGCTGTATAACTTGGAAAAAGAGATAGTACTTAGTGAGAGTTGATAAAGACCACCTCAAACTCTAGATAATTTAGAGGATAATCATACATTAATTTCTTAGTTTGTTTATAATCCAATACCTTTCTTGAACCACTAACACCGCTATTTTTTATGTACTTAAACATAGCTCTAGTAGTTTCAAATTCCAGCTTATACTCTACTACTCCCAATTCTGCATCGAAATACTTCTTTTGAAGCTTATCTATCTCATCTGTACTTCTTAGCAATGGGGTCAGATTCGCTGTTTCATTTAAAGTTTTAAAAGTGTTGGAACTAAAGATTGCTAAAGAAATAGGAGCGTTAAGACTCTGGATATTTTTAAAGACCATATCGAGATCATCAGCCCACTGCAAAGCAGATGCTGAGAAAATATGATCATATTTATATGTTAGTAGATTCTCAAAGAGTGTTTTATCATTAAAGTCACCATAGATACATTCACAGTTTTTTGCTTTTGGATGCAGTTCAAGCATTCCTGGAGCAAAGTCTACACCCGTAAAGTGTTCATACTTCCAGTCAATACTATTATAAAGTGCTCCACTTCCACAACCAAGATCTAAAATATTTTTAGGTTTATATTTGACTTCTTTTAACAGTCTCTTTATAACTTTGTTTTGAATAACATTATAAGAACCATAATGTAAAGCATGTTTTGAAAATTCCGAACTTATCTTCATCTCTTGTTAACAACCAATGAGATTATAAAGATTACTAAAACAGAAATAACTATAGTAGCACCAGATGGTAGTGAGAAATAAAATGAGAGTGTCATTCCAGATGCCACACTAAGTAAAGCGAAAAACAAAGATAAGAAAAGTGTTCTAACAAAGCCTTGTCTATATTGAAGAGCTGATACAGTAGGAATAACCATTAGAGCACCAATCAATAGACTTCCAACAACTCTAATAGATAAAGCTATAATAACAGCTACTATACTAACAAGAAGGAAGTTAAGTAGTTTTACCTTTATGCCGCTTGTTTTTGCCACCTCTTCATCATAGGCTATAAAGTAAAACTCTTTTGAAAAAAGTAATAATACACTTAAACACAATGTCCCAAATATTGAGATGGTTATTACATCTGCACTACTAACAGATAGAATAGACCCAAAAAGATATGAAAAAAGAGAGTTGTTGAATGCTCCCCCAAGTGAAACTATAATAACAGCGATTGCAAGTGAACCTGATAATAAAATAGCCAGTACCGAATCAGAATATAGTGAGAAATTAGCTCTAAGATACTCTATGAGCCAAGCTGCGAGTATTGATACGATTACTGCCATCCAAAGAGGATTGAATCCAGCTACCAAACCTACTGCCACCCCAACTAAAGCGGAATGGGCAAGTGTCTCACTAATCATAGAATAACGACGAAGGACTATAAAAGTACCGCTAACAGATGCTAACACTGCAATGATCATTCCTACTAAAAAAGCTCTTTGCATAAAATCATATTCAAACATCTCTAGCATCTATGACTCCTAATGCTCATGCTTATGGTTATGAAGCAGGTGTGCTTCTATTCCATAAAGCTCGCTCATCTCTTCACAACTCAGAGCTTCTTTTGGGTTGTTACAGATTATCGCTTTTTGATTTATAGTAAATAGTCTTGCAATGTCATCTGCTATTACACCTATATCGTGAGTAATAAAGACTATAGTAATCTTCTCTTCCTGGTTTAACTGCTTTAAAAGAGCATAAAACCTTTTTTGAGAAACCATATCTACACCGGTATTAGGCTCATCAAGAATCAAAATCTCTGGTTTTGAAGCTAAAGCTCTTGCTATCATAACCCTCTGTCTCTGTCCGCCTGAGAGAGTTCCTATCATTTTATCTTTTAGGTCGTAAACATCCATCTTATTCATTGCGTCTAACACACAGGCTTTATCTTCTTCATTCATTCGTGAAAATAATTTTCTCTGAGAAGTTCTACCCATATTTACAACATCTTCTACAGTTCCTGGGAAGTTTGCGTCTACATGTGTTGCACGTTGTGGGACATAACCTATCTTATGCCACTCTTTAAAATCTTTTACACGCTTACCAAAAATTCTAGCTTCACCTTTTGTTGGTTGCTCAAGACCAAGAAGCACTCTTATAAGGGTTGTTTTTCCACCACCGTTTGGTCCTATGATTGCAATATACTCAGCACCAAAGATCTCTAAAGAAATATTTGAAAGTATATCTTGATCTCCAGCACTAAAGCATAAGTTTTTTACATCAAAGATCGGTAGTGTAAATTTCATTCGCAAACCAAGGCTTTGGATATCTTTTGTAAATTATCAAGCATAATATCTTCATAACTAAGATTTTTTTCTGCTTCATCGTGCGTTATATTTCCAAGTGGCTGAAGCACATCTACACTTACTTTTGCTTCATGGGCTATACTTTTCATTGCCTTATCACTTACAAAACTCTCAAAAAAAACAGTTTTAACATCATGTTCTTTTACATGTTCTATTAGTCTTACCATATTTTTAGCACTTGGCTGAGCATCCGGAGACAGACCGCTTAACGCTTCGACATGAAAGCCATAATTGTTACTTAAATATGAAAAAGCATTGTGATTTACGATGATTGTATCTTTTTTACAATTTGAAAGTGATTTTTTGTATTTAGCATCTATAGATTCTAACTTTGCTATATACTTTTGAGTATTTACTTTATACAGCTCTTCATTCTCTGGAGATAATTTTATAAACTCTACACTCATAAGCTTTGTGGCACTAATCATATTTTGTATATCCAACCAGTAGTGTGGGTCTACTGCGTCATGTCCATGGTCATGGTGAGTATGTCCTTCATGTTCATCTTTAGGTTCTAGCAGTTTAACTGACTTACTCATATCAATAATTTTTGACTTGAACTCAAATGTACTTGTCCATGGCTCAAGGCCTGCACCACTATAGACAACAAGATTACTCCCCATAATTTTAGCCATTAACTTTGGTGTCGGCTCAAAACTGTGAGCATCTACGCCAAAAGGTAAAATCATTACTAATTCCAAACTATCATTTGAAATATTTTTAGCGATATCATATAAGGAGAAGGTGCTTAGGGAGACTGTAGGTTTTTCGTTCTTTACTTCTGCTTTTGCATCTTTTTTTGAAACATACATTTGCAAAATAAAAGTAGCTACGACCAAAACAAATATAATATTTCTAAAATCTTTCATAATTATCCTAAAAATCTTTTTGAAATTATATCCAATTTTACAACTCGCTTATAGTCAATAAGTTAATATAGGTTGGCAATAACTATTTTTTTGGGTATAATTCGCCACTTTTCAAACTTAGGATATATAAATGACAACTAGTTTTTTACTTATTGTTCAGATAATTTTAGTTGTAATACTAGTAATAGCTGTACTTCTACAAAAAAGCTCAAGCATTGGTCTTGGCGCATATAGTGGCTCAAACGAGTCTGTTTTTGGAGCAAAAGGGCCAAGTGCTTTTTTAGCAAAAGCTACTTTTCTTATAGGTTTTTTATTTGTTTCAAATACAATCACTTTAGGTTACCTTTACTCTAGCTCAGCTCAGACTTCTGTAGTTGACAACATGATAGAGACTACAAATGTAGTAGCACCAACTGCTGTTACACCAGTTGCTGCACCGGCTAAAGACGAAACTCCAGCTACAAAATAGTTGCATTACTGCAACTGTTTTAAGCTCCCTACACTCCCACTTTTCAACCACTTTTATATCATTTAAAAAAATTCTTGCTACAATATCGTAATTATTTTTCAAACACTCAAGGAAAAGAAATGCTAAACGAAATATTTAACGCATGTGAAACAAAGATGAAATCAAGCATAGAACATATGCAAAGAGATTTTAAAACACTTAGAACAGGTAAAGTTACAACATCTGTTTTAGACAATGTAAAAATTGATTACTATGGAACTCCTACACCTCTTGATCAAGTTGGCTCAGTAATAGCTGTAGATGCTACGACTATAGTTGTAAATCCTTGGGAGAAAAACTTGCTTTCAGATATCGAATCAGCGATTTCAGCAGGAAATGTTGGAGCAACTCCAAATAATGACGGAGACCAAATCAAACTATTTTTCCCGGCTATGACAGTTGAGCAGAGACAAGAATCTGTTAAACAGATGAAAGGCATGGGTGAAAATGCTAAAGTTTCAATTAGAAATGATAGAAAACACTCAAATGATCAAATAAAAAAACTTGAAAAAGACAAAGAGATTACTCAAGATGAGTCAAAGTCTGCTCAAGAAAAAATTCAAAAAACTACTGATAAATACATAGCAAGCATCGACAGTATCTTAAAAGATAAAGAAGCTGAAATTCTAAAGGTTTAGATTACTATTTAGAATGCCAAAGGAACTAATTCCTTTGACTACGTTAACACTGAGTTCTCTTTAGCAGAGGACTCTCGCACCCTTGGTGCTCTTAAATAATCATATTAGGAATTTAAAATGGATGTTAAAAAAATATACATGGATGCAGATGCTCTTCTAGAAGGGCACTTTAAACTAAGCAGTGGAAATCATTCTCAGTATTACCTACAGTCTGCAAAAGTTTTAGAAGACCCAAAAACAGCTAAACTACTTGCGGATGAACTCGCTTGTCAAATTAAAGCAAGTGGCCTTGAAATAGATACAGTTTGTGCCCCTGCACTTGGTGGTCTTATAGCTGGTTTTGCACTAGCGCAAGCATTGGATGTTCGTTTTATATTTGCTGAGAGAGTTGACGGTGTGATGAACATTCGCAGAGGCTTTGAAGTAAGCAAAGGTGAAAAAGTTTTAATGTGTGAAGATATCATTACGACTGGCGGATCTGCAATGGAAGCAGCAGCAGTTGTTAAAGAGCTTGGTGGCGAGATCGTTGGTGCGGCAGCACTTGCAAACCGTGGTTTTTGTAAACGAGAGAATAGTGATGTAGAGACTAAACCAAACTGTAAACTTCCACAAGATATTCCATTTTTTGCACTGGCTGACTTTACTTTTGAGATGTATGCACCAGATGCATGTCCTTTGTGTAAAGACGGCAGTGAAGCTATAAAACCGGGAAGTCGTGGGAACTAATTTATTTATCCGTAAGAGGAAATGTAATGTCACAAAACTTTAAAGTAGATATCGAGCACCTACAAAAGGTTCAAAGAACTATCAGAAAAGCAGGAAATATTTTTCCAAATGAGACCCAACTAATAAAAACTCTTGAAGAACTTATCATCAAAGCGCAGGATGATGAGTGCTTAAATACCTACTACTCCATGGCTCAATATTTAAAGCAAAGACTAAAAGAGCTTCGTACTCATCTAGAAATACCTCAGCAGGGTGTTGAAGAAGCTTTTATCGATCTAGATTGGAGCATCAACTATCTTCATTGGCTCGTGGCAGAACAAAAAGAAGAAAAATAAAATACAGCCTTAGCTGTATTTTAACTGACAAGTCATCATTCGCTCTACCAGTATACGACCCACTTCAAGCTTAGAATCCACAACAACAGTAATATCCAAACCGCTGAGAGCCTCTTTATCTTCTAAAGTAGCAACTTTTACAATCAAATTAATATCTTTTGTATGTTTTAAAACTGCCTCACAAATTGCACGTTTTTTATCTATATTGTCAAGTGTAACTATAACAGCTGCCGAACTTTCAGCGTGAAGAGCCTCCAGCATTGACAGCTTTGACATATCTCCAAGATATGCTTCTTTACCTTCCGATAAAGCCTCTTGAACGTGCTTTGGATTATTATCTATCACAACATAAGGGGCATCAATAGCATCTAGATGTTTAGCTGCAAACTTACCTACAATACTGTACCCACAAAGAATTACATGATTTTCTCTTGAGATAAAATCAGAAGTATCCAAACCTAAATACTCATGTCGGGTAATGCTACTTACCAATCTATTAATCCTAGATATAAAAAATGGAGTCACTATCATAGAGAAAATAACCACGAGAGTTAGAAGAGATTCCAGTTCTTTATCTAAAAGACCGCCCATACTTGCAACGGCGAAGATTACAAAAGAAAACTCTCCTACTTGAGACAGCGCAAGAGCTGTTTTAAGTGATAGGACATGTGATGATGTTATACGAAGCAGAAGATACATGATAATACTTTTTAGAATCAACACAAGAACAAAGATACCAACGATAACACCAATGTTGTCTATAAAATATAAGACATCTATCTTCATACCTACAACAATAAAAAATGTACCAAGTAGAATATCTTTAAATGGAGCGATATCTAACTCAACCTTGTGATGATACTTAGTCTCTGCAATAATCATACCCGCAACAAAAGCACCAAGAGAGTATGTAAAACCCATAAATGATGCTAAAAGTGAAGCACTTACAACAATGAACAAGACAGAGCCCATAAATAGTTCATCAACTTCGCTAGATGCAGAAAAATGCAAAAGCCATGTCATGACTCTCTTACCAACAACAAACATCAGCACCATTACTACTATAGCACTGACTATTGTATCTTTCAAAATCACTGCAACAGACTGATCGCCTTCGCTTGTTAGAAACCCAAGTAAGATTAAAATAGGTATAACGATTATATCCTGAAATATAAGTATACCTGTTGCACGTTGACCATAAGGGTTATATATTTCTTTTGAGCTTTTTAGATAACTGAGGACTACTGCCGTAGATGATAAAGCAAAAGCCAATGATACAATAAGTGCAGAAGTCGCGTCTAGTGAAAATATATAGTGTGTAATAACATAAACAACTAAAGCGGTAAATCCCACCTGCATAAAACCGTTTAAGAATATCTCTGTTTTCATACTGTTCATTTTTCTCAAAGAGATCTCAAGCCCAATAGTAAACATCAAGAAAACTATACCAAATTCACCTATATGTTCTAAAGTGCTTGAGTTATTCATCTCTCTTAGATCAAACGCATAGACTAGTATTGTACCAGTGAGAATATACCCTATGATTTGTGAGACACCAAGACGCTTTAAAAACAGGTTTAAAACTGTAGAAACACCTAAGGCCATCACGATATAAAGTAGTGCTGTGTCCATTTAAACCCTTATTGACTAATTTATAGCCATTATATACTATATTTTCTAAATTCAACTATACAGATTTTAAGAGATTATATACTACAATTCGCGATTATTAAAATATTTTTTGGAGTTTATGCATGACTAAATACATTTTTGTTACCGGTGGGGTTTTGAGTTCTCTTGGAAAAGGGATTACAGCTGCTAGTGTTGGTACTTTACTTAAACACTCTGGTAAAAAAGTGGGCATGCTAAAAATCGATCCATATATCAATGTTGACCCTGGAACTATGAGTCCACTGGAGCATGGCGAAGTTTTTGTTACTAAAGATGGTGCTGAGACTGACCTTGACATCGGAAACTACGAAAGATTTCTAGATAGCTCATATCTTAAATCAAGTAACTTTACTACTGGTCAAGTTTACTCTTCAGTTATTGAACGTGAACGTGCCGGTGGTTATCTTGGTCAGACTATTCAGGTTATTCCTCACATTGTTGGCGAAATCGTAAATCGTATAAAACTTGCCGGAAAAGGTCACGATATACTTGTTGTAGAGCTTGGCGGAACTGTTGGTGATATAGAAGGTCTTCCTTTCATGGAAGCAATCCGTCAGATGAAACATGATGAAGAAGTTGCCGGAACTTTCTTTATACACGTAACACTTATCCCTTATATCAAAGCTGCAGGTGAGATGAAGTCTAAACCGACTCAACACTCAGTTCAAGAGCTTCGTCGTATTGGTATTACTCCTCAGATGATTATTGCAAGAAGTGAAAGACCACTTCCAAAAACTTTCAAGAAAAAACTTGCTATGAGTTGTGATGTACCAAATGACAGTGTTATCGAAGCACTGGATGCTGCAACTATTTATGATATCCCTGTAACTTTTTTAAGACAAAATATCCTAAAACCAATTGCGAAAGAACTTGAACTTGGAGAACTTGATCCAGATATGGAAGAGTGGGACTCTTTAGTTAAGAAGATTGTTCAACCTAAGAACCGTGTAGTTGTTGGTTTTGTTGGAAAATACCTTGAACTAAAAGAAGCTTATAAGTCTTTAACAGAATCACTTATTCACTGTGGTGCGCATCTTGATACTAGAGTTGACATTTGCTGGGTTGACTCTGAAGAGATCGAAGAAAGAGGTTCAGAGGCACTTCTTGGTGACTGTGACTCTGTTTTAGTTGCAGGCGGTTTTGGTTCTCGCGGTGTTGAGGGTAAAATCCAGGCTATCGAGTATGCTCGTGTAAATAAAGTTCCGTATCTTGGAATCTGTCTTGGAATGCAGCTAACACTTGTTGAGTATGCTAGAAATGTTCTTGGTCTTGAGGGTGCTAACTCAATAGAGTTTGATGAAAACACACCGCATCCAATGGTTTATCTAATAGATAACTTTTTAGACCAAAGCGGAGGAATGCAGTTAAGAACGCATACATCGCCGATGGGTGGAACTCTAAGACTTGGAGAGTACCCTTGTGATACTAAAGAAGGTTCTATTCTGAGAGAGGCTTACAGTGGTGAAAAAACTATTTTTGAGAGACATCGTCACCGTTATGAAGCAAATCCAGCATATCGTGAGCAGTTAGAAAAAGCCGGCATGATTGTTACCGGTGAATCGAACGGTCTTATTGAAACAGTTGAGATAGAAGGTCACCCTTGGTTCTTAGGTGTTCAATTTCACCCTGAGTTCACTTCTAGACTTCAAACTCCAAACCCTTCTATACTGGCATTTGTTAAAGCTTCATTGAGTGCTGAGTAACATACCAACATTAGATAAGCAGGCTCTATTTGAACTGCTTTCTAATCGCTTTGAGAGTGAAGATAAAAAACTATCACAAATCCCAAATCCTGCCTTGCTTCAAGATGCCGAAAAATCCGCTAAAAAAATAGCAGATGCTATAAGAAAAAATAAAAAAATAACTCTTGTAGGTGATTATGATGTTGATGGTGTTAGCTCAACAGCAATAATGGTAGACTTCTTCAGACAAATTCCCTATCCTTTAGATGCAATCATCCCAAACCGTTTTAGAGATGGTTATGGTGTTAGTCCAAGTGTTTTAGAGAGAGTAGATACTGACTTAGTAATCACAGTAGATAATGGCATCTCAGCTCTTGAGGCAGCACGTATTTGTAAAGAGAGAGGAATTGACCTTATTATTACAGACCATCATACTCCAGGTGATTCTCTTCCGGATGCTTATGCAATAGTAGATCCAAAACTCCCAACTTGCGAATATCCTTTTAAAGAAATATGCGGAGCACAGGTGGCTTGGTTACTTTTGGCACTTGTAAAAAAAGAGCTAAACCTCTCTATAGACATGAAACAGTTTTTAGATATCTTAGCTATTGCAATTATTGCTGATATTATGCCTCTGATAGATATAAATAGAACTCTAGTAAAAGAGGGACTAAAAGTTTTAATAAGTTCAACTAGACCAGCTTCTATAATTATTAGAGACTTTTTAAATAAATCAACAATTACATCTGAAGATATAGCATTTCAAATCGCTCCCAGGATAAATTCTGCAGGAAGGCTAGAAGATGCTCACATAGCCTTAGAGTTTTTTACGGCAACTGACACCAACAAAGCATACAAACAGTTTGAATTACTGGGGAAACTAAATGATCTTAGAAAAGAAACTGAAGCCGAAGCTACTAAAGAGGCCATAGAAGATGCTGACCCAGATGCAAATGTGATTGTTGTCGCTAAAGAGAACTGGCATGAAGGTGTTGTCGGCATCGTTGCTGCTAGACTTGTGGACAAGTTTGGTAAGCCAGCAATAGTTTTGAGCTGTGAGCACGGGGTGGCAAAGGGAAGTGCCAGAAGTATTGGAAATGTAAGCATCTACGAGCTGATAAAGGCGAATGAACAGCTGTTAACTAAGTTTGGCGGTCACAAAATGGCAGCTGGGCTAGGACTCAAAGAAGAAAATATAGAAGCTTTTAGAGATGCCATAAACAAAAGTGCTTCAAATATAGATCCTAATGATTTTATACCAACAGACAAAGTAACAGGTATATTATCTAGTGATGACATAGACTTCGAACTACTTCATTTACTACAAAACTTCGAACCATATGGAGAGGCTAATCATCGTCCGTCTTTTTTACTTAAAGGTGCAGAAGTTGTAAGTATCAAGACTATGGGTAAAGAAAAATCACACTGTAGAATTACACTAAGACAATTCCCGCATGATAGAAATACTTTAGAGCTGGTTCTATTTAGACAAGTTTTAGAGATGCCGATTGACAAAAAACTCTCTTGCAGTTATACAATTGCAAAGAATGAATTTAACGGAAGAGTCTCACTACAACTACTCGTAAATAAAATTTATTAAACTTAACTATAATAAACCACTGACAACAATTATCAAAATAACTTATTATAATAATATCTTATAATTCTTACTTATAATTATAATTATGCTACAATGCGTAATATTTTTATGATAAAAAAGGAAACACATGAAAAAAATAATCGCACTATCAACTGTTGCTTTTTTAAGTACAGCTCTATATGCCAATGCAGATATGCAAGCACAAATTGATGAACTAACAAAAAAAGTTCAAAAGTTAGAAAAAACACAGAAGAAAAATACAAAGAAGATAGGTAAGGTAAACTCACTTGCTGCAAAAGATAATATCAAGTTTGATATTGACTTTAGAACTTCTTATGATAACTTACAGTACGAAACTGTTGGTGGAAATAAATATACTAACGATGCATTATACTCAAACCGTCTATGGTTAGGTATGGGTTACGCTCCAACAGATACTATGCTTTTTAAAGGTCAACTCTCTTTTAACAAAGCTTTTGGTGCTAGTTACAACCAACGTGCTAAAGGTGGATATGACCAGTTTGACTGGGTTATTAATGAAAACCTCACTGATGATACTTTAAAAGTAAGAGAAGCATACTGGTTATGGACTCCAACTGTTGGTGGATTTCCAACAACTTTAAGTGTGGGTCGTCGTCCTGCAACAAATGGTTTTCTAATCAATCATAGAGATGATGATAAAGCCAAGTCTCCACTAGGTCATATCATCAACATGGAATTTGATGGAGCGAGTGGTAGTATAAAATTAGATAAATATGTATCTGGTATGTATATTAAACTTTGTCTTGGTCGTGGTATTACAAACGCTAAAGCAAGATTTGACCAAGCTGGTCTAGACTACACAGAAGCTGGTAGTCCAGCTTTAGACAATATGGATTTAACCGGCGTTATATTTAAACCATATGATGACGGTCAATATTCTCTTATGACGAATTACTATCGTGCATTTAATGTAATCGGTAATGATGTATCTGGTCAAAATGGTGGTACGCCTGCTGCACCGGTAATGACTACTTATGGTGAAATGGACGGTGCCGCTATCTCTGGTCAAATAGTAGGTATTGGTAATGAAATCAATGACTTCTTGGATAACACTATTCTTTTTGCTTCATTTGCATGGTCACAAACTAGACCAGATGGTACTCAAAGAATGCTAGGCTCTGCTGAAAAACAAGCTGGTTCATCTTACTGGATAGGTACACAAATGCCGAATCTTACTGGTGGTAAATTTGGTTTAGAGTATAACCATGGTTCAAAATACTGGAGACCATTCACTTATGGTGAAGATACTATGATCGGTTCAAAAATGGCTGTTCGCGGTAGTGCTTATGAGGCTTACTGGACTCAACCAATTATAGATGATGTATTTTCTATGCAAATTAGATATACATACTTAAAGTATGATTACACTGGTTCAAATGCTTTCTTTGGAGATGGTGGTGCACCTGTAAGTATGGCAACTGCTTTATCAGCTCCAGCAACTTATGGTGACCCTGTTGAAAAAGCACAAGACATACGTGTATATTTCAGATATAGATATTAAATAATGTTAAAGAGCTCTTTTAGAGCTCTTTATGCTTCCTCTATAGAAAGTTTATTTAAACTTATAATAATTATAATATAAACTCTCAAAACCCCCTAATTTACACTATTTGAGCACTTTTTATAAATTTACTTTTTTGATACATTTATATAAAAAATTATGCTAAAACTAAACATCTTATCACTCTATTGTGATAAACGGCACTAAACTTACCAACTTAAACGATTTTTAAAAAAAAATTAAGCCTCTAACATGTACAATCATTTCACTTTATCAAAATACAGGGGAAGTAGTATGAAAAAAAACGAAATCTTAGAAGAGATTCTAAACGAAGTAGATAAGCATCCAGAGATTATGTCTCGTCGTGAAGCTATGAAATATTTAAGCGTGTCTCCAATGGCTGCATCAATTTTAGCTAGTGCTACAGTAGGTGCTGCTTCAGCAACTGCTTCAGGTGCAAAAGGTAAAATTGTTATTGTTGGTGGTGGTTTAGCTGGTATGAGTACGGCTGCAAGACTTAACAACACTTTATCAAATGCTGATATAACTGTAATTGAACCAGATCCAATTTCTGTATCTTACCAACCAGGTCAAACTCTAGTAGGTGCTGGTCTTTGGGATCTTTCAGATATCACATATAAAAGAGATGATTTTTTACCAAGTGGTGTTAAGCTAATCAAAGGTAGTGTTACTGCTTTTAATCCAGAGAATAACTCTGTTACTGTTGATGGTTCAAAAGAAGTTTCTTATGACCAAATGATTATTGCTACTGGTCTTATGCTTAACTATGGGGCTGTAAAAGGTCTTGATGGTGTTATTACATCATCTGGTAAAGACAACGCTGCTGTTAAAAGTAGCGGTATCGGTAAAGATGGCCTTCACTCTATCTATTTCCAAGATGGTGCAGCTGAAACATGGAAAGGTATTGAAGAGTTAATAGCTAAAGCTAAAGCTCATACAGGTCCTGAAAAGCTTCAAGCTGTATTTACTCATCCAAATACACCTATTAAGTGTGGTGGTGCTCCGAAGAAAATTATGTATCTTACAAACGCTCGTCTTGAAGAAGCTGGTGTTAGAGATAAAGTTGAATTAACTTTCTATCCAAATGGTGGTGGAATGTTTGGTATTAAAGATTACCATACTGCAATCGTTCAACAGTTCAAAGATAGAGGTTTCAAATGGCACTATAAGCATAATCTAGTAGAAGTAGATACTGCTAATAAAGTTGCTGTATTTGATCACCACTGGAAAGAAAAAGGTGAGTTCGATGAAGATTTAGCAGAGTACAAAATGGTAACTAAGCACGAGCGTGTTGAAGTGCCTTATGACTTTATGCATGTTACTCCTCCAATGAAAGCTCCAGATGTTGTTGGTAAATCAGCTGTTGGTTCTGGTAAAGGATGGGTTCCGGTAAATAAAGAAACTCTTAGACACGTTAAATTTGAAAATGTATGGTGTTTAGGTGATGTTGCTGCTGTACCAATGGGTAAAACTGGTGGATCTGCTCGTAAACAATACAAAGTTGTTGTTGACAATCTTATTGCAACAATGGAAGGTAAATCATTACCAAGTAAATACGATGGTTATACAGTATGTCCACTTATCACAAGTATCGGTACTGTTATGCTTGCTGAGTTTAACTGGGCTTCTAAGAAACCAGGTAGTGGTGTAAATGCTGCTTCATTCCCACTTGACCCAACTAAAGAGAGATGGATCTGGTGGTTATTAAAAGTTTATGCACTTAAACCAATGACTATCTATGGTATGCTTTCAGGTAGAGCATAAAAATTTTTAAAGTGAAGCATCAGCTTCACTTTATCCTCTTCCAAAAAAACCCAAATTTTCTTTCTATTATGTTACATAAATACTAAATATTATATTTTACTTTTATAATATATATAATTTTTATAAAATCTTAGTTAGAATGTACAAACAAAATAAGGAGACACAATGAATAAAATTGTAAAAATCGCACTTGCTGCTATGTTAATGCTAGGTATGAGTTCTGTTACACTAAATGCAGATGTTGCAAAGGGACAAAAACTTTATCTTAAAAAACTAAAAGGTTCTTGTGGCATGAATGGTGCCAAAATGGCTTCTCAACACTCTCAAAGTGAGTGGGAAACTTTAAAAGAAGAAGGTAAGCTTGCAGATGAACTTAAAAAAATCTGTCCAAAAGCTCCAAGCAAAGCTTTACAAGACAAATATCTTGAACATTACTATGATTTCTTTTTTGAATATGCTAACGATAGCGGTAACGTTCCATCTTGCTAATTTAACCCTTGAGTCACTCTCGTGACTCAAACCCCTTTCGTTTAAGCCTCTAAACTACTTTTTTTATCTATAATTTTATATGCCTATAATCAATGATTGTCAACAAGCTCGTTCAGAGATAGCAGCCTTTACAAAATTCAATGATAGCTCCTTTGCTTACTCAACAAAGTATCATGGTGCGAAAATCATTACCAAAGAAGGGTGTGGTGTTGAACTTAGCTATAAAAATGAAAATCTTAACTTTAACGCAACGGCTGTCTGCTTCTCGCCAGATGCAAAATTAATCGCTTTTGCAACAAAGACACACCTTCACATTGCAAATATGCAAAATAAACAGATTATTAAAAGTATCTTCCTTGATAATGAAAATTTAACTATATTATCTTTTGATCTATCTTCTACATACATTATTGCTGGGAATAGCGAAGGTAGAGTTCTTTTGTTTAAATATAATTCTAGTTCTCAACTGGCTAGATTATGTTCTTTCCCTTACCAAAGACCAAAAACAAGAGTTAAAAAGAACTTCGTAAGTGCCATTACATTTCATAAGAACCTTTTAGCAGTTAGTGGTTATGGAGGTGCCATTTTTATTATTGATATATACTCAGGAGCTAACAAAAGTGTACATCTTCATGGAACCTCACGTAAAAGTGCTTTATATTTTTTAAATGAAAAAACTATCATAAGTGGAGACAATGAAGGTAATTTACAACTCATATCAATACCTAATGATAATATTATTAAGTCTATAAGTCTGCCATTTAGAAAAACTAACCAAATAATATCTATACCAAATACAAAATATTTAATAGTACATGCAAATACAAATATAATGATTATTATTGACTCTAAAGAGTACAAAATTATTCATAATAATTACATAGAGTTTGAAGATGATATTCATGCGATAGAAGCTCTAGACAGTAAAACATTGGTAGTATCTCTAAAAAATCAAAGAATCCTATATGTTGAGCTGCCAAGTCGTGAAAGATTAAGTTCACTTATTCTTCATAACTCTTTAGATGCAGCATATGAGCTTATTGCAAGAGAACCTATGCTGCAAGATACATTAGAGCATAGATCTATGGAAAAAATGTATGATAAAGCATATTTAGGTGCTGCTAAGGCTCTAATAAATCAAAATAAAGAGTTAGCAAATCAATTAATGCAGATATATGAAGATGTTGACTCCAAACAAGAATCAATAAGACTACTGTTTCAATCCTTTGCAAACTATAACAGATTTAAGACTCTTTACATGGAAAAAAAATATGCTCTTGCTTATGCAATGAGCAGTAAATTTCCAGCACTAAAAATAACCACACAATACGAGAGTATGGAAAGTAGATGGAAAGAGACTTTTACTAATGCTCAAAGACATATACTGCTTGGCAAACCGGATTATGCAAAAGCTCTACTAAAAGAGTACATTACAGTAATTGCCAAACGACCAATTATACAACTTATACTAAAACACAATGACCTTTTCATAGACTTTCTAAGGGCACTGGACAAAAAGGATTTTAAAAGAGTAAATGAAATAGCACGTCAAAATATTTTATTTACTCAGATGCCAATCTATGAAACATTAGAGGGCGATATTCAAAAGTCTATAACTAGAATAGAAGTTTATATAAAAAAGAATAAAATTGAACTAGCTAAAAAGAGTTTGTTAAAGATAGAAGGGACCCCAGGTTTTGACAAGAAAGTAGAACAACTTTACTCTATGTGTGATGATATGCGGAAGCTACAAGAAGTATATGAAAAAGATGATTTCTACGCCTGTTATGAACTTATTGATACATTCCCTCATCTAAGCTTTAGTGAACTTGGGGAACTTCTACAAAAATACTGGCTAAAACTTATGGATGAATGTGAAGAGTACGCACTTAAAGGAAATATACAAAGCATCAAAGCTGTTTTAGGGGAACTTATCACATTGAATGGTAGAAAAGACAGAATTGGTGATTTACTTAGAGTTAGTTTTCAAGTACAGATAAAATATTTTCTATCAAAGAAGAAGTTTAAGAGTGCTCAGAGCGTTATTTATTCTTATGTAGATATCTTTACTAAAGATAGTGAGATAAGCTCTTTAATGGCTAAATTTGAGGCTCTTACAGGTAAAAAGCTAGCTATAACACTTCCTCAAGATGAAAAAGTGTCTAGAGACAGCTGGCTGAGTTCAAAACTTATAGTTGATTAGAAGACATAAGAGCCATAAGTTCTTCCAAGCTATCTTCATAACCTATCTGCTTATCAGAGTCCTGAGACATGAACTTTTCCATGCCCTCTTTTTTATTCATAGCTTCATCCAGTTCTGAATCTGTACCTTTAACATAGGCACCTATACGAATCAGCATCTCATTCTCTTTTAAAAGAGTGTAGAGTCTTCTAAATTTCATAACTGCTTTCAAGTGCTCTTTGGAGATAATGTCATTCATAACCCTAGATGCAGAGTTTAAAACATGAATAGGCGGATAGATGCCAAAGTCCGTGAGTTCACGCGATAAAACTATATGTCCATCCAAGATAGAACGGGATTGATCAGCAATTGGATCACTCATATCATCACCTTCTATTAAAACAGTAAAAAAAGCTGTTATAGAGCCTTTCCCGTCTTCTTTTCCTGCACGCTCCATCAACTGAGGCAGAAGTGTCAAGGATGAAGGAGGGTAACCTTTTGAAGTAGGCGGTTCACCAAGAGCCAGACCAATCTCTCTTTGAGCCATAGCAAATCTCGTAACAGAATCCATAATAAAAAGAACATCTAAGCCTTGATCTTTAAAGTACTCCGCTACACTCATGGCTGCAAAAGCACCATACTTTCTCATAAGTGGAGAGTCATCAGAAGTTGCCACAATAATTACAGTGTTCTCTAAATCACCTCCCAGATTTTTCTCTATAAACTCTGGAACTTCCCTGCCCCGCTCACCAATAAGTGCTACAACTTTAATCGGAGCATTTGATCCTTTTACAATCATACCCATGAGGGTTGATTTACCAACACCACTACCGGCAAAGATGCCAAGTTTCTGACCTTTACCGCAAGTAAGAAGTCCATCTATACTCTTTACACCAACACTAAAAATCTCATCAATCATCCCTCTTTTCATCGCAGCTATCGGAGCCTTAATAATTGGTGACATTATTGAATTGTTAATACTACCCTTTTCATCTATTGGGCGCATAAATGGATCAACCACTCTACCTAAAAGAGATTTTCCAACTGGAATATTCATACCTGCTTGGTCTAAAAAAACTCTATCACCGGAACAAAATCCTTCTACAAAACTAAATGGAGTAATAAAAAAAGTAGGTCCATCAATCTCGGTAACCATACCGACAGTTTCTTGAGCAGTAGTATTAGAAATTATTTTTACCATATCACTAATGCTTACACTTAGCCCTGTAGCAGTAATAACTGTAGCGTTGATTTTTACAACCTCACCAAATGCTACTGAGTAGTTTTTAGATGAGATTTTATCTTTTAGTGATTTAAATGGCATAATGAGTTTAGTATCTCGTACCTGTAGGTGAATTAATCAGGGAGAAAAATTCACTTCTTGTTTTTTCATCTTTTTTGAAAAGACCACGAAGTGCACTAGATGTAGTTGTAGAGTTTATCTTCTCAACACCACGCATTTCCATACACATATGACGAGCGGCAATTACAACTGCCACACCCTTTGGTGCAATAGCTTCCATAATAGCATCTGCTATCTGCTCTGTCAATTGTTCTTGAATCTGCATGCGACGAGCAAATACATTTACAACTCTTGGTATCTTGGAGAGTCCTACAACTTTTCCATCTGGGATGTAAGCAACATGTACACGACCAATAATAGGCAGTAAATGATGCTCACAAGTAGAGTAAAACTCTATATCTTTTAAAAGTACCATTTCATCGTTAGAACTTGTAAAGAGTGCTTTTTCTAAAATCTCTTTTGGGTTTTCTTTGTATCCGCCATATATGAATTCATATGCTTTTCTGACCCGAGAAGGAGTCTCTAAGAGCCCTTCTCTATTCGGGTCTTCATTCACATGAAGCATCATTGTTTTTACAGCGTTTTCAAATTCTATATCTTCGTTTTTATTCAAAGTATTGCCTTTAAAGATATATCCTACGATACTAAAACATGAGGAACTATCAACGGATATTTCTTCATTTTTCTAAAAATATGTTTTCTTACTATTTGACGAAGATCATTTTCCAGTGCTCTTGGATTCTCAATCTGTCCATCTTTAACATGCAGTAAGAAGTTTTCTAAGATATCTTCCATCTCTTTTGCAAAAGCTTTATCTTGTTTGTCTGCAACAATACCAAATGTAGTAACTTTTGGTTTTGCAAGCATCTTAGTATGCTTTCCATCAACCTGAGCAACAAGCATAACGATACCGTCAGATGCAAGTTTTTGACGATCAAGAACGATATCATCTTCAATCTGGTGATTGTTTTGATTATCAATATATGTTTTACCAGTCTTAACTGTTTTTACTTTACGCATATATTTTGGAGCGATTTCTATCTGATCACCATCAGTCATAATCATGATATTTCTCTCAGGAACACCACACATCATCCCCGTCTCTTTATGTGCCATAACATGATTGTACTCACCATGAACTGGTAAAAAGAATTTAGGGTTTGTAAGACGAAGCATAAGTTTTTGTTCTGCAATAGAAGCGTGACCAGATACGTGTATGTCTTTTTCTCTAGAAATTGTTGCTCCTGCACGCTGCAGATGATTTAACATACCAGAGATTGAACCTTCGTTACCAGGAATTGCACGAGAAGAAAGAACGATTAAATCCGTTGGCTTAATCTTAACATGTCTGTGTTCACCGATTGACATTCTAAATAGTGCTGAACTTGGCTCACCCTGTGAACCTGTAGTAACTATAAGAACTTCTTTATCATTCATGTGTGAAACCTGATCTGGTTCTACAAAAGCACTTTTTGGAAGTTTTATATAATCATACTGCATAGCAATCTCAATATTACGTTCCATTGAACGACCGATTACACAAATCTTACGACCATATTTAATACCATACTGGATAGCTTGGAAAACACGGTGAATGTTTGAACTAAAAGTTGAAAGTAAAACACGACCTTCAGCCTTAGCAAAAACTCTATCTAATGCAGGCGCAACGCTTAACTCTGATGGAGTTGGCAATGGATTATAAGAATTTGTTGAATCACTTAAAAGACATAAAACACCCTTCTCACCATAGTGAGCAAGTCTATGCAGGTCTGCTGTATAACCATCTATCGGTGTATGATCTATTTTAAAATCACCAGTGTGAATAATAGTTCCGGCATCTGTAGTAATCGCTAATGAAGATGAGTCTAAAATAGAGTGAGTCATGTGCATCCACTCGATTTTAAAATCTTCACCAATATCATAAACTTCTCTTTTTACAACTGGGTTAAAGTATTTTCTACACTCTTTAATATGGTGCTCATCAAACTTATTACCAATCATCGCTAAAGGGAGTGGTGTTGCATAAATTGGAAATTGCATCTCTTTATAAAGATATGGCATTGCACCAATATGATCTTCGTGAGCGTGAGTGATTATTACGGCTTTAATCTTATCTTTGATTTGACGTAGATATGTAAAATCTGGT
Organism: Sulfurimonas sp.; assembly: GCF_041563035.1. Classification (GTDB taxonomy): domain Bacteria; phylum Campylobacterota; class Campylobacteria; order Campylobacterales; family Sulfurimonadaceae; genus Sulfurimonas. Next base: position 21,172 of record NZ_JBFFNS010000008.1, read on the forward strand.
ACTAGAATATCTACACCATGCATATCTTCATCTGGAAAACTCATTCCAATATCAACTAGAATAGCTTCTTTGTCAGTTTCAAATACTGTAATATTTCCACCGATTTCACCAAGTCCACCGAGTGGTGTAACACGTACTTTTGACTTAGAATTTAAATCTAATTTATAGTGCGGGTTTAGTCTTTGCTTATGTGCTTCTTGATTTTTAGCTACAAATGCTTTTAAATTTTCATCAGTCGGTGCAGGTTGTCTACGATGACGATTACGACTTTTATTTTTATTTGGGTTACTCGGCTTAGCGCCTTTGTTGTCACTATTGTTAGCATTAGCATTTGGCTTAGCAGCGTTGTTATTTCTGTTAGAGTTGTTATTAGGTCTTCTGTTGTTATTTGGTTTGCGGTCTGATTGAGGGTTAGTTTCCTGATTCCCTTGATTCTCTTCTTCCATCCAAACTCCTTTTATTTATATTATTTTTTTATAGAGTTGGTGATAGTCGTCGGTAGAAACTTGATGTGGACGAATCGTAAGTGTAAGGTCCAGCTCCTCAAAAGCTACTTGAAGTAGACTTTTCTCATACTTTGCAGATAGATTCTTCATAAGGGTTTTTCTGGGTTGCTTAAATGCAACTCTAAGCAAGTCCTCAAAATCCTCATTATTTCTATCAGCATTTTTTCGTATAAGAAAAACAGCGGAGTCTATTTTTGGCGGAGGTTCAAAAGCAGTTGGTGGAACTTGCACGACAATGTGTGCTTCCCCAATACTTTGAGTTATTACACCCAAAGATCCAAATACCTTCTCGCCGGCTGTCGCGCAAAATTTCTCTGCTACTTCAAGCTGTACCATTACAAGTATATTTTTACACATTGGATCTGCGAGTGCTTTCAATATGATGTTTGTTGCAATATAATATGGCAAATTTGCCACTAAATCATATGGCTCATCAATAAGGCTACTCTGCCAAGCTTGTAGAACATCCCCACAATTTATGTGGAGTCGCTTGGTAACAATCTCTTCTTTAAATATACTTTGTAACAGTTTACACAAATCGGTATCGACCTCAAAAGCTTCTACACTTTTGACATCAACTAAAAATTTAGTTAAATCACCTAAGCCAGGGCCAATTTCTACGATTTTATTATCGTTTTTGGGCATCGCTTCGACTATTTTTCTTAATACTGCTTCGTCTTTTAGGAAATTCTGTCCGAATTTCTTCTTAGCTACTACGCTATCTTTATTCATGAATAGGAGTGTATAGTAATTTTACTTAGAATAAGTTAACATTCTAAGCAAATTTTACTATTCACTTAAAATAACACTAAATCAGTTGTTTAATTCTTTCTTCCGGGACTGCTATCAATCTTCTCTCTAATCTATTTAATTCTTCTACAAGTTCTTTAGAAATAATTTCCAAATTAGCATAATACTGTCTAGCCTTATCTGCTTCATAATCTTCTACAGTAGTTTTTTGTCCAAAAAGTTTTGAGAAAAACCCACCTTTTGGTCTATTAAAATATATATTGAATATGTTCATATAAACATCATGTAGATTAAAATGCAGTCTTTCTATCTTAACCATACACTCTACAGGATTATTAGATAGAGCATTTAATATTTGCCCTTCAGCATAAAACCATTGACCAAACTTACATTCTGTTGAATCAACAGGAATAGAGTCCTCTTTCACATCAATGCCATTTATAAGAAGTTTTGCTTTTTGTACCCATTTTATGTGAGCAGATTTAGCAGCTCTTAGATGTTCAAGAATATGTTCTTTATCCATAAGAATTTCCTATATATATTTTAGATTATTTTGTCCCACTATTATAACGATTTTTAATAAAATGAACATTAATAATCAAATTTATTAGATATTAACAGGACAATGTTTCATGTGAAACATATAACTTGTTTATTAATCATATTTAAATATAAGCAGTAAACTGTATAATTGCGATATATTATAAGAGGTTCTAACTATCATGAATTATTTTGCTAAAAGAATTATCCCTTGTCTTGATGTTAAAGATGGACGCGTTGTAAAAGGTGTAAATTTTGTCGGTCTTAGAGATGCAGGTGATCCTGTTGAAGTTGCAAAACGATATAACGAAGAAGGTGCTGATGAAATCACATTTTTAGACATTACAGCTTCTAGTGATAATAGAGATACTATAGTAGATATTGTTGCCCAAGTTGCACGTGAAGTTTTTATACCACTGACAGTTGGTGGTGGAATCAGAAAACTTGATGATATCTATAAACTACTAAATGTTGGTTGTGATAAAGTAAGTGTAAACTCAGCAGCAATTAAACGTCCTGAGCTTATAGATGAAGGTGCAAAACGTTTTGGTTCTCAATGTATTGTTACTGCAATAGATGTTAAAAAGACAGGCGATAGATATAACGTATACCTAAACGGCGGCAGAGTTGACACTGGGATAGATGCAGTAGAATGGGCAAAGGAAGTTGTAGAGCGCGGAAGTGGAGAGATACTTCTCACTTCCATGGATGCAGATGGTACAAAAGCAGGATTTGAACTTAATATTACTGAGCAGATTTCAAAAGCTGTAAATGTACCCGTAATTGCAAGTGGCGGGGCAGGGACAATGGAGCATATAAAAGATGCTTTTGAGTGTGGTGCGGACGCGGCACTTGCAGCTAGTATCTTCCACTATAAAGAGATAGATATAATGGATCTAAAGCATTATTTACATGACAACAATATACCGGTAAGACTATAACAATGATAATTTGTGCAGGAAACAACGAGACTTTTGACTTTGCTCAACCCATGGGAGTAGGGCTAATTGAGACAGCTATGAATCTTACAAGATTATGTCTATTTGATAAACCGGAGTTTCTACTTTTTGTAGGAAGTGCAGGCAGTTATGGAGATCATAACATCTTCGATATAGTAGAATCTAAAACAGCTTCAAATATTGAACTTGGTTTTTTAACATCAGATGCTTATACTCCATTAGACAACGTTGTCTCTACTAACATAGATAACAGAGTTAAAGATGTTATAGTAAATTCATCTAACTATATATCCACAAATAAAGAGCTTACAAAAAAGTTTTTAAGCTTTGGCGTGGGAATAGAGAACATGGAATTTTTCAGTGTTTTAAAGATAGCAGAGGAGTTTAATATTCCGGCTGGAGGAGTATTTTGTATAACGAACTACACAAACGAAAATGCTCATGAAGACTTTTTAAAGAACCATGAAAAAGCTAAAGAACTGTTAAGTGCACATGTGAAAAATAGAATCAAGGAACTAACTAAATAATGACTAACACAAAACCATCATTACTTGATTTTACAAAAAAAGAACTTCAAACTTTAATCAAACCTAGCTTTAGAGTCAACCAAATATTTGGCTGGTTGTATCATCAATATGCTGAAAGTTTTGATGACATGAAGAACATACCAAAATCATTAAGAGAAGAACTAGCTGAAAAATTTGTAGTTAATCCTCTTACTATTGTGAATAAAGAAGTCTCAACTGACGGAACAATAAAATATCTTCTTCAGATGCAAGATGGTAAAACAATGGAAGCTGTTTGGCTCAAGATGAAAGATACTCAGCTTGATGAAAATGGTGAAGTAATACAAGAGGCTAAGTATACAATTTGTGTCTCAACTCAAGTAGGATGTAAAGTAGGGTGTTCTTTTTGTTTAACTGCGAAAGGTGGTTTTACAAGAGATCTTACTCCTGGAGAGATTGTAGCTCAGGTTGTTACACTAAAGCGCGACAATGACCATAAACACAATAGAAAGATTAATATCGTCTATATGGGTATGGGTGAGCCTCTGGATAACTTAGATAATCTGGCTAAAGCTATAGAAATATTTAAAGAGGATGATGGTCTTTGTATAGGTGGTAAACGTCAAACTGTATCTACAAGCGGTTTAAGTAATAAAATAGATCAACTTGGAGCAATGGACTTGGGTGTTCACATAGCTATATCACTTCACGCTGTAGACGATGAGCTTAGGACTGAACTTATACCTATGAACAAAGCTCACAACATAAACTCTATTATAGAAGCTGTAAAACGCTTTCCAATAGATACCAGAAAAAGAGTTATGTTTGAATATCTTGTTATTAAAGGTAAAAACGATGATTTAGGTTCCGCAAAGAAACTTGTAAAACTTCTTCACGGGATAAAAGCAAAGGTAAATCTTATCTACTTCAATCCCTATCCAGGTACAGACTATGATAGGCCATCAAAAGAAGATATGGTAACATTTGCCGACTATTTAATCAAACATGGCTTATTATGTACTATAAGAGACTCTAAGGGCATAGATATTAGTGCTGCTTGTGGTCAACTTAAAGAGAAAAGCGAAGGGGAGATATAATGAGTTACATTGAAATATTCCAAATAGTTTTTTTAATCGCCGTTTTTGCAGTAGGTTTAATTGGATTTTTAAAAGCTGCTACAAACGATGACAAAAAAGAAGACTAGTAAACTACTTGTAATCTACTTATGATAAAATACCAATAGAACTAGATAATAAGTCTCAACGAGGCTAACTTTAGTGGTCTAAGCGGCCAAAGCGAAGAGAAATGAGCTTTAGCAACTTTCTCGGACAAATAAATGAAGGTAAGCCTTCAATTTACAAAGTAAAATTAAGGAGCAATATAATGGCTGAAAATAAAAAAACTAATACTGAACGTATTAAAAGAATATATGACCTTTGTCAACTACACTTCGGTGATGTTCGTTTTGTTGGTATTAAGTACCACAAAAAAATTGGTTGGATTGCAAAAGCACAGTTTGATGATGGTTTTGAAAATTTAACTGCTGATGGTCAAACAAGTGTTGAGGCACTTCGTAATTTAAAAAATCGTGTGAAAAAAATCATAAAAAGATATAACGACGTATAAAAAGTCACTTGTAAAATTTAGCCGGGAAAGTATCAAAACTTTTGTGTGCTCGGCTAACCAAGTTTGTAAAAGTCAAAATTGAAGTAAAACGACCAACACACCAGGGAGGTCGTTTATAAATGTAATAATACCCTACTTTTCTTATAGAAAAATAATCCTCGAAATATTTCCAGAATCTCTTAAATAAAAATAATAAAAAAAAAGAAATTCTAAAATTTATTGAATATGTGAATTATTCACACATTGTTCTAAGTTGTGAATATCTTTTAGCTTTATGGTAAATAAATTGCTAAATTCTTTATTTTTTTAAGAATAATTTTATATAAATTTATTCTGAATTCACAATACTTTCACATAGCTTAAAGCCCTAAAATAGGGCTTTAAGAGCTATTCTCACAATAATGGGATTTTGTTAATTGAATGTCTTTTAAAAATCTAAGATTGTTATTCACATTGTGAATGAGTAGCCATAGATTCTTGGCATATTTTCTCAAAATCAACTTTACTCTTTATATGATACACACTATCGTATAGCTCAAACTCTAATTCATTTGCATGAAGAAGTAACCTTGATGCACCACTAAGTTCTATTCTTCTATAAGCATCTAACTCTTTATCTAAAAACCTTATTATATCTTCTTCACTCTGTCCATAAATAGGATCTCCGACTATTGGATGTTTCACATGAAACATATGAACTCTTATCTGATGCTGTCTTCCAGTATAGGGGGAGCACTCTATAAGAGTTGTATCATTATCTTTAAAATACTTTAAAGGTTTAATATCTGTCTTGGAAGCTTTTCCATCTTCATGAACCTTAACAACCATTCTAACTATTGCACATTCATCTTCACGTCTTAGCAGTGGTGCTTCTATACATATATTATCTTTTAACTCTCCATGAACAAGTGCAAGATATTTCTTTTTCATATCTCTTAGTTCAAACATCATCTTGATATCTCTTTCGGTTTCTTTATTTCTAGCACATAAAACAAGTCCGCTTGTCTCTTGATCTATTCTATGAGCTATATTGGCATCTCTTCCATATTGATACTTAAGTTCATCAACAAGTGAATATTCGGTATTTCTATTTTGAGGATGTATTAGCACTCCGCTTGGCTTATCAAATACAACAAACTTCTCTTCAACAAAAGTTGGTTTTAATCCTCTCGTACTTGGCTCGTAAACTAAAAATTGAAAGTCACCTTCAACTTCTGCTGTTGGGATAGCCATTACCTCTCCGTTAATGAACAGTCTACCATTAGCAATATGACGCTGAGATTCTTTTTGAGATAAACCTAATTCATTTATAAGAAATTTAAAGGCTCTTTGTTTTTGGGGACTAGAAAAATTCTTTAGTATAAACGGCAAACTATATATCCTTGAGTTAAGTTCGTGATTTGTAAATGCATTTATATTCTTATAAAATATTGCGCTCAAAAAATTACAATAAAAGAACTTTGTTTACTTATTATATTTAATCATATCTTTACGTACATTTTTGTACAATCACGCACTTTGTATAAACGAAATTATACACAAATAATAATGATAAGGTTGTGAGAATGGTAGAAAGATATGCAAGACCAGAGATGTCAGAAAAGTGGACACAACATGCAAGATATGCTGCATGGTTAGAAGTAGAAAAGGCTGCAGTAAAAGCTTGGGCAAAACTTGGAAAGATTCCTCAAGACGACGCAGATAAGATTGTAAAGAATGCAACTTTTTCAGTAGAACGTATTGAAGAGATTGAAGCAGTTACTAAGCATGACCTGATTGCATTTAATACAAGTGTATCAGAGAGCTTAGGCGAAGAGTCAAGATGGTTCCACTATGGTATGACAAGTTCTGATGCAGTTGATACTGGTGTTGCACTTCAAATGAGAGACTCTTTAAACATTATTATTGATGATGTAAAGACGTTAATGGAATCGATCAAGAAGCGTGCCGAAGAACACAAAATGACTTTAATGGTAGGACGTTCTCATGGAATCCACGGTGAGCCTATTACTTTTGGTCTGACTTTAGCTGTTTGGTATGATGAAATGGCTCGTCACCTGACAAACCTTGAGCAGACTATGGAAGTTATCGCTGTAGGACAAATCTCTGGAGCTATGGGTAACTTTGCACATGCACCACTTGAACTAGAAGAGTATGCTATGGCAGAACTTGGACTAAATCCAGAGCCTTGCTCAAACCAAGTTGTTCATCGTGATCGTTATGCAAGACTTGCTACTACCTTAGCACTCATTGCTTCTTCAGTTGAAAAGTTTGCAGTTCAAGTAAGACACTTACAAAGAACAGAAGTATATGAAGCTGAAGAGTTTTTTGCAAAAGGTCAAAAAGGTTCTTCTGCAATGCCACATAAACGTAACCCTATTCTTACTGAAAATATAACAGGTCTTGCAAGAATGATCAGAGCTTACGCAGCACCAGCTATGGAAAATGTTGCTTTATGGCATGAGCGTGATATATCTCACTCTTCTACTGAGCGTTTCTGGTTACCAGATGCATTTATCACAATGGACTTTATGCTTCACCGCATGAACAATGTAATCGCTAACCTTACAGTATTTCCAGAAAACATGATGAGAAACCTAAACCTTACTGGTGGACTTGTATTTTCTCAACGTGTTCTTTTAGAACTTCCTCTACAAGGTGTATCTCGTGAAGATGCATATAGAATAGTTCAGCGTAATGCTATGAAAGTTTGGGAAGAGATTCAGCAAGGAAAGGCTACTACAAATGAAGATGGTGAATCTTTATACCTTAACCACTTACTGGCAGATGAAGAACTTAGAAATTCACTAAGCGAAGAAGCAATTCGTGAGTGTTTTAACTATGATTACTACACGAAAAATGTAGATGGTATTTTCAAAAGAGTCTTTAAAAAGTAAGTGAAAAATGATTTAGTATAACCATAATGGTTATGCTAAACATCATCCACAATTATACATTGAAATTGCTCAAAATTTCTACAATATATTTTAATCAAATTCATCATTATCAAAGTTTAGTATAGATAAAATCTTAGACAATTTAAATGATTTTTTATCTAATTATTTTACTAATAATTACCTAAATGATTAAAAGACAGACCTCAGGAAAACATTAATGATAACAATTATAAAAAGAAATGGCAGAACGGAGCCACTAGATATTACTAAGATTCAAAAATATACTTCTGCTGCAGTTAAAGACTTAAGCAATGTATCTCAGAGCGAACTTGAAGTTGATGCACAAATTCACTTTCGCGATGGCATAACATCTGCAGAGATACAGAAAACTTTAATTAAAACTGCTGTTGATAAGATAGACATAGATGCTCCTAATTGGACATTTGTTGCTTCTAGACTATTTATGTTTAATCTTTATCATCAAGTAAATGGTTTTACTGGTTATGGTTCTTTGAAAAAATACTTTGAAAAGGGTGAGAAAGAAGGCAGACTTCTTCAAGGTCTTGGAGATATGTATGATTTAGATAGACTTGAAAAACATATCAAGCCTGAAAGAGATATGCTATTTAACTACCTGGGTGTTAAGACACTATACGACAGATATCTAATCAAAGATAGAGCAAATAATCCAATAGAGCTTCCTCAACACATGTTTATGGCTATATCTATGTTCTTAGCTCAAAGAGAAGAAGATAAGCATGAGTGGGCTATAAAGTTCTATGACATGGTATCTCAGTTTCAAGTTATGCTTGCAACTCCAACTCTCTCTAACGCTAGAACGACAAGACACCAACTAAGCTCATGTTACATCGGTTCTACTCCTGATAACATTGAAGGTATATTTGACTCTTACCAAGAGATGGCTATGCTTTCTAAGTTTGGTGGAGGTATCGGTTGGGATTGGACTGGTATACGTTCTATGGGTTCATTTATTGACGGACATAAAAATGCAGCCGGCGGAACAGTTCCATTTTTAAAGATAACAAATGATATTGCAATTGCTGTTGATCAGCTGGGAACAAGAAAGGGTGCTATCGCTGTTTACATGGAGCCTTGGCATATAGATATAAATGACTTTTTAGATCTTAAGAAGAACTCTGGTGAAGAGCGCCGTCGTGCTCATGATCTTTTTCCTGCAATGTGGTTAAACGATCTTTTCATGCAAAGAGTTCAAGAAGATGCAATCTGGACACTTTTTGATCCTTATGATGTAAGAGAGTTGGCTACACTTTATGGTGAAGACTTTAACAAACGTTATAAAGAACTAGAAGAAGATGAAAGCATCATCAAAGAAAAAATAAAAGCTAAAAACCTTTGGAAAAAGATTTTAACTTCTTACTTTGAAACCGGTTCACCATTCCTTTGTTTTAAAGATAATGCAAACCGTGCAAATCCAAACAACCACGTTGGTGTTATCAGAAGCTCAAACCTTTGTACTGAGATCTTCCAAAACACTAACCCTAACCATTACAAGATAAAGTTCATATTTGAAAATGGAGAGAGTGTCTCTTATGAAGAAGATGAGATTGTGAAAGTAGATAGCGGTATGGAAAAACCTGCGAAAAAAGTAACTGCACTTGATTCTCTTGGCGGACTACCTATCTATGTAGTTGAGAAGGAAAAAATAAACGGTGACACTGCTGTTTGTAACTTAGCATCTGTAAACCTTTCTCGCGTTAATACTAAAGAAGATATAGACAGAATAGTACCTACAGCTGTTCGTTGTTTAGATAACGTTATAGATCTTAACTTCTACCCTATAGAAAAAGTAAAACGTACTAACATGAAAAGCCGCTCTATTGGTCTAGGTGTTATGGGTGAAGCTCAGATGCTGGCTGAGCAAGGTATAACATGGGGAAGCCAAGAACATTTTGATAAAATAGATGAGATAATGGAAGCTGTTAGCTTTAACACTATTTCAGCATCTTCTGATTTAGCAGTTGAAAAAGGAACTTATCCAGACTTTGAAGGTTCACAATGGAGCAAAGGTATTATGCCGATGGATCATGCTAACGCTGAAGTTAGAAACCTTGTAGATCGCGGTGGATTGTTTGCATCTACATATGAGTGGGATGACTTAAGAACTAAGGTTAAGAGTCAAGGAATGAGAAATGGTTACCTAATGGCTATAGCACCAACAAGTTCAATTTCTATTTTAACTGGTACTACTCAAGCTATTGAACCTGTATTTAAAAGAAAATGGTTTGAAGAAAATCTAAGTGGTCTTATCCCTGTGGTCGTTCCAAACCTTTCTCCTGAGACTTGGTCTTACTATACTCCTGCATATGATCTTAATCAAACTGTATTAATCAAAGCAGCAGCAATTAGACAAAAATGGTTGGATCAAGGTCAGAGTCTAAATATATTTATTACATTAGATAAAGCAAGCGGTAGATACCTAAATGAAATCTATATGCTAGCATGGAAACTTGGTCTTAAATCTACTTATTATCTACGTTCACAATCTCCAGAGGTTGCTAACGATGTTGAAGATAGAAGTATGGAATGTGTAGGTTGTCAATAGAATGAAACCGTTACTTGCAAAAGATCTACCAAATTTTGTAAAAAGATTTGGTAACTTTGTAGATGCTGAGATTCGTTCAGTAGAAATTATATCTCCAACTATCATGCAATTACTTATAGCTTGTCAAGATACTGCAAGAGGTTTTAATTGGCTAACACTAAACCTAGAGTTCAGTGTTATATCAGATGCAAGACTTCTGGAAGAATCAAAACTATCACTAGTAGATATGAGTGATGGAATCTCTCTAATAAATGAAGATAGCACTTTTGCTTTTGGCATTGGTGATTATCATAATCTATCTGGCATAAAAAATGCTACAAGCTACATAATATCTTCTAGTATGAAATATGAAGAAGGCCCATTCTAAAGGAGAATTATATGAAAAAGTATAAAGTAATAGGAAATATCTTAGGTTTTGAAGACACATTAAATGTTGAGATAAGTGAAATAGATGAACTGTTTTCAACAATCAAAGATACAGAAAATGAAGATATATCTTTTACAATAGCTAATCCTTATACACTTAGAGAATACTCATTTGACTTACCATCTGACATAAGAGTAATCTTAGAGATTAATGAAAAATCTAACGTTAGCGTTTATAATGTTGTTGTTATTCAAAAACCTCTTGAGAACTCTACTATAAATTTTCTAGCTCCGATCGTTGTAAATAATGATAACAACAAAATAGCTCAAGCAGTTTTAAGTGCTAAAAGACATCCAGACTTTGGAATGACAGAGAGTATTAAATCTTTTAAAGAATAACTCTCTTCAGCTCTTTATTTATTATTCATTAGCCCTTCGTAAACCAATAAGTTATAAACTTTGTTTATCACATGGAGGAAACAAAATGAAAAAAATAATTTTAATATGTTTAGTTGCATTAACTTTTGCTTATGCTAAAGATAGTGTAGAATTTAATTATGCTGATGAGAACACTCAGAGAAAAAATCCTACTAGTCAAAACTTCATCCTATCATATAACAATGTTTTAGAAAATGTTAGAACAAGCGTTGTAAATATATCAACAAGAAGAACTATAAGCAGTGGCAGGGCATATGGCAATCCTTTTAACAACAGACAAGAGCAAATGCCTCAAGGTGCTTCTGGAAGCGGTGTAATAATTTCCAAAAATGGTTATATAGTTACTAACAATCATGTTGTTGCCGGAGCAGATGAGATAAAGGTCAGTATTGCCGGTGATAAGAAAGAGTACAGTGCAAAACTTATAGGTACAGATGCAAAAAGTGATGTTGCTATAATTAAAATTGAGGGTAAGAATTTAAACGCCGTTACATTTTTAAACTCAGATAAAGTAAAAGTCGGCGATGTTGTGTTTGCACTTGGAAATCCATTTGGTGTTGGCGAGACTATAACACAAGGCATAGTCTCTGCCACTGGTAGAAGCGGCATCGGTATTGTTGAATATGAAGACTTCATACAAACGGATGCATCTATAAATCCAGGTAATTCAGGTGGTGCTCTTATTAACTCAGCTGGTCATCTAATTGGAATAAACTCAGCTATCATATCAAGAAGCGGCGGAAATGTTGGGATAGGTTTGGCAATACCTTCTAATATGGTTACTTCAATAGCAACGCAACTCATAGACACCGGGAAGTATACTCGTGCCTACTTAGGTGTAGGTATCTCAAATGTGAATGAAGATATGAGCAGCTTTTATGATAATAAATATGGTGGGCTGATTATAAGTGTAGAAGAGAATTCTCCGGCAAGTAAAGCTGGTCTAAAAAGAGGTGATCTTATTATCTCAATAAATGGAAAAAAGGTAGAGAGTGCAAGTGGACTTAAAAACATTATAGGATCATTCCAGCCATCAAGAGTTGTAAACATAAAGTTCCTTAGAGATAAAAAAGTAGATATTATAAATGTTAAACTGGGCTCATTAGACAATCAAATAGCATCTGGAACTCTAAACTATAAAGGTATGGATGTTGTAGCTCTACCAACAGAACTACAAAAATTACTAAGAGCTAGTGCTAACATAAGAGGTGGTGTGTTAGTTGATAATGTAGAACTTAATAGTGAAGCATACTCAATCGGTATCATAAAAGATGACATAATAGTGCAGATAGAAGATAATGAAATACTTAATATTGATGATTTCAAAACTTCAACGTCTTCACTAAATAAAAAAAGAATATATTTATTTAGAAGAGGCAATATATTTGCCATAGTATTATAGGAGAAAAAGATGAGGGTAATCTGTCCACATTGTAAAAGCGTTAATAACATTCCACTTAAAGAGTCTTATAAAAAAGCCAATTGCGGAAAGTGTAAAAATTCACTTCTAGAGACAAAACCTGTCGAGCTAACAGATTCTAACTTCGATGAAGTTTTAGTAAATAGTGATATTCCAGTAATTGTAGATTTTTGGGCACCTTGGTGTGGACCATGTAAAATGATGGGACCAAACTTTGAAAAGAGTGCTGCAAAATTTCCGCTAAAAGCACTCTATGCAAAAGTGAATACAGAGAATGAACAAAGCCTCGGAGCTAGGTTTGGTATCAGAAGTATACCAACTATCATTGTATTTAAAAATGGCAAAGAAGTTCATAGAACTTCTGGTGCTTTAGATGAAGTAAGTCTAAATAATTTGGCTTCACAATTTATATGATATAATATTTCACAATAAAACTATAAAGGATTATTATGAGTAAAAATACTATGACACTAACAGATAATAGAAACGGAAAAACATACGAACTTCCTATTTTAGACGGTACTGTTGGACCATCTGTTGTTGACATCTCAACTTTTTACAAAGAGACAGGGATGTTTACCTTTGACAGGGGATATACATCAACTGCATCTTGTCGTTCCAAAATTACTTATATTGATGGAGATAAAGGTCAACTGATGTATAGAGGGTATGATATATCATACCTTGCAAATGAAAAGACTTTTTTAGACGCAACTTATCTCTTGTTGCATAAAGAGCTTCCTACAGAAAAGGAACTAATTGATTTTACAGATGAGATAAGAAAACGATCATTCATACACGAAGGGATGAAAAAACTTTTTGACTCTTTCCCAGATAAAGCTCATCCAATGGCTATTCTATCAGCAGGAGTATCTGCTCTATCAACATTTTATTTTGATCATTTGGATATTGACACTCCACAAGAATATATGGAAATGGCTCACCGCATTGTTGCGAAGATGCCTACACTTGCAGCTTTTTCATATAGATATTCAAATGGATTACCAATAATCTACCCAGATATAGAAAAAAGTTTCACAGAAAACTTTCTATATATGATGAGAGCTTATCCTCACAACTATGTTGATCTGCGCCCTATTGAAATAAAAGCATTGGATACAATCTTTACCCTACATGCAGATCATGAACAAAATGCTTCAACAACTTCTGTACGTAATCTTGGTTCAACACATGCTCACCCTTATGCTGCTATCAGTGCAGGTATTGGTGCACTGTGGGGTCGTGCTCATGGTGGTGCTAATGAATCTGTAATTCGTCAACTAGAGATGATAGGTACAGTTGATAGAGTGGATGAGTTTATAGCTCGCGCTAAAGATAAAAATGATCCATTTAGACTTATGGGATTTGGGCATCGTGTTTATAAAAACTTTGATCCTCGAGCAAAAACACTTAAAGCAATCAGAAACGATCTTGTTGAAGAGCTTGGTATAAATAGTGAACTGATAGAAGTAGCTAATAAAATTGAAAATATTGCTCTAAATGATGATTACTTTGTTAGTAGAGGTTTATATCCAAACATAGATTTCTATTCTGGTCTTATTCTTCAAGCTTTAAAAATTCCTAAAGATATGTTTGCTGTTATATTTGTTATAGGCAGAACACCTGGCTGGATTTCTCAGTGGATTGAATTAAAAGAGCAAGATACTATAAAGATTGCACGTCCGCGTCAACTATATATTGGACCTGAAGATAGAACTCCAGAGTATTAACATACTCTGGAATATATTTACTTGATATATGAACAGCAGTAATCTGTAACTGTTTTGATTTTTAAATCAAAAGAAGAGTTTGCAGGAACATTAAAAGTCTCAGGAGTATTTAGAGTCTTCCACTCTTCACCTGGCAATCTAATATCTAAATCACCACTTTGCATCTCCATAATCTCAGCTTCGTTAGTCCCAAATGTATATTCACCAGGTAACATGATTCCTAAAGATTGAATAGAACCATCTGCTAACTCAACTGTACGACTTGTAACTTTTCCATCGTAATAGATGTTTGCTTCTTTTACTACACTAACATTGTCTAATTTTGCCATTCTAGTTATTCCTTAAATGATATTTATCGTATTATACACTATTCCCAATCAAGTAATCTTTGCTGACCTTCAAGCCCTCTGATATGAGTAACATCTTGAGAAACTTCAATAACACCTTTATAAGTTCCTTCATCATCTCTAATTGCGAAATAACGAATGTGAATAAACTGACCCTTAAAAGTAATCCAAAATTCTGCTTCATCTCTACGACCGGCTTTAAACTCTCTAAGAATCATTAGTACCTGATCAACAGATTTTGGTGGATGACAAAACTTAACTTCACGTCCGATGATTCCTGCACTTCTTGGAAATACTCTATTATCACCACGATTATAAAAAATTACTATGTCATTTTCGTCAACATAAGTGATATCTACAGGCATAAATTTTAATAACCAGTTTATCTGTTCCGGTAACATATGACCTTGTTCTAAATCTATTCTACCATCAAGTGAAAAGGGGAGTTTTCTTTTCTTAGTATCTTGTGAGGGGTGAATATATTCATCTTTTACATGTGCGGGATAAGCTGCAGGAGCTTCATCAAACATCCAACCTATTTCTTCATCACCATCACGCATCTCTTTCCAGTCGTCTTCTTGAAGCATTTCCAAAGCTCTTGGAAGTAGTCTTCCCTCTTCAACTTGCATAATATGTTCCAAATTATGAAAAAGATTTTGTAAAACCATCATCAATGACTGTGTTTCACTTGTGTCTGCAAGATTTCTAGCTTGTTTAACTATAGCACGAATATCATCGTGGAAAGCCCACATATTTTGTGAAGGAGATGTCCAGCCATACTGCTCTAAGTATGGGAAAAGTTGATTTTCTTTTCTAGCAAAGTGTTTTTCTACTAAACAGAGTCTTGCAAATTTTTCTTTAAACTCTTCATTGTTTTCTACTATATTGATACTATTTATACTAGCCATCAAACCGCGAATAAGTTGATTTTCTTCTAGGTATACTCTTACCGGATGACCTTCTGGTAAATTATTCATATTTTTTCCTTGACTAAGCAACATATATTATTGCTTATAATAATTCGAAAGTATACTCTCTTTACTTTTTTTATTTTTTGATATATCGCAAGAGCAATGAAAAATTGAAGGCTTAATTATCTATAACTACTTACGTATTGTAACTCTTTGTGAGTGTGTAATAGCAACTGCCATAGCATCTGAGATATCAAGTGGTTTGATCTCTTTTTTTATATTTAGAAGTCTTTTAACCATAAAATTTACTTGTTCTTTACCAGCTTTTGCTTTTCCCGTAAGAGCTTTTTTTACCTGAAGTGCCGTATATTCATGAAATTGACCATGAACTTCTAAAAGTTTTAGCATAATAGCCCCACGAAACTGAGCCAGTTTAATAGTAGTCGCCGGATTATGAGCATAGAAAATATCTTCCATAGCAACTTCATCTATCTCATGTTTTTTAAATATAGTATCTATTCCCTCCACCATCTGAGGAATCTGAAACTGCAGATTTTCTGCTTTCATCTTTATAAGACCAGCTTCTATAAGAGATATTTTTCCACGTTCTAAAGATATAAGTGCATAACCCATATTTCTTGTTCCAGGGTCAATTCCAAGTATTGTCATTTTCTGCCAATATATTAATTTTTTATCATTATATTAAAAAGCTATGTAATATACACTTCAAACAAATTAATTATCAGATATTCACATTGATATTTTTTAGTTATTCACATAATTTTAACCCTATTTTATGTAAATGAGTGCTAATATTCACATATAAATAATTAAATAGGGTTTTATGTGAATATAGGTCAAGAAGTTTTAGAATTACTGAAAGAAGAGATAACAGAAGTACAATATAACAGATATATTAAGCAACTTACTTATGATGCTAAAAAGTCATCAAGTGATTTAGTAATTTTTTATGCTCCAAATGCTCTGATTAGTAACTGGATAAAAAGTAAATATAGTGAAAAGATAGCTCATCTGTTTGAAGTTAAGAGCGGTTCTAAAGTAAGTGTAAGAATAACACTTAAAAATTCAATAGATTCAAAAATAAAAAAACAAAAAATTGAACAAAAACAACAACACTCCCTACTAAATCCTTCTCATACTTTTGACAATTTTATGGTTGGTGGATCTAACCAGTTTGCCTATGCAGCTGTAAAGAGTGTTAGTGAAAAAGCCGGCGAGGTTTATAATCCTCTTTTTATATATGGTGGTGTTGGTTTAGGAAAAACTCACCTAATGCAATCTGCAGGAAATGTTTTTCAAAATCAGGGTAAAAGTGTTATATACACATCAGTTGAACAATTTTTAAATGACTTTATACGTCATGTTAGAAATAAGACTATGCCTTCATTTCAAGAAAAATATCGTAAATGTGATGTATTACTTATAGATGACATTCAATTTCTAAGTAATAAAGAGGGTATTCAAGAAGAATTTTTCCATACATTTGAAGCTCTAAAAGGTTCTGGAAAACAAATTATATTAACTGCTGACAAGCATCCAAAGAAAATAGGCGGCTTAGAAAAAAGATTACAAAGCAGATTTGAATGGGGACTAGTAGCAGATATTCAACCACCTGAACTTGAGACAAAAATAGCTATCATAAAGAAAAAATGTGAGATCAATAAAGTAAAACTTTCAAACGATATCATTAACTATATAGCAACTGTTATAGAGAGTAATGTTCGTGAAATAGAAGGTATCCTCTCAAAGTTACATGCATATTCACAACTCATGCATATTGATATTGATTTGGCATTTACTAAAAACGTATTAAAAGATCAGCTTCAAGAAAATCGCGCTAATCTAACACTTGATACTATTACAAATAATGTTGCAAAAGACCTAAATATAAAACCGACTGAAATTCGTTCAAAAGGTAGAAGTAAAAACCTGGTTTATGCTAGAAGAATATCTATTTATCTATGTCGTGAACTTACTCAAAATACTATGCCTCAACTAGCTCAGTATTTTGGAATGAAGGATCATACAGCCATAAGTCACACACTTAAAAAGATTAATGAACTGATGAAAAATGATGAAGATTTTAAAGTAAAAATTGAAGAATTAACTAATAAAATAACTTCGGTCTCTTAAAAGTGACACATTTGATTAAAAAAAAAGATATAATCATAAAAGTGAATAGGTGTGAAAAGAGTTGACTTGGTTCATCACATGCAAGAAGCTCTTAAAATAGGAAGGAAGAGGTGATATTCACATAATCACACCCTCCTACTACTACATACTAAAATATTATATAATTATAGGAATTAATATGAAAATTACTGTTTCTAAATCAATCATAGAAAACATACTAGTTTACACTCAGCCATTTTTAGAAAAAAAAGATACTTCACAAATAACTTCTCATGTATATATAAATGTAAATGATTCTAAACTGACTATAAAAGCTACTGATTATGAAATAGGCTTAGAAGTATCTACTGATAAAATAAATATAATATCTACTGGTAGTACTACTGCTAATGGTAAAAAACTATTAGACATTATTAGAATTTTAAAAGATGGGGAAATAAATTTAGAAATTAAAAATGAAATGTTATATATTTCACAATCTCACTCTAACTTTAAACTACCTACTTTTTCTTATAATGAATTTCCAGAGTTTCCAAGTTATGAAGGAAAATCTCGCATATCAATTGAATCTCACTCATTAATAGAATCACTTAAAAAGATAACGCCGGCTATTGACACTAATAATCCTAAATTTGAATTAAATGGTGCTCTTATAGATATAAAACAAGACAGTATAAACTTTGCATCCACAGATACGAGAAGATTAGCTATTGTCAATATTCCAAATCAAAGTGCTAGTGAATTATCAATAATTCTTCCTAAAAAAGCTATTATAGAAATTCAAAAACTTTTCTTTGATAACATAGAACTCTATTATGATGACACTAATCTTATAATTCATTCAGAACAATATACTTTTTTTACAAAACTAATAAACGGAAAATTTCCTGAATATTCTAGAATTATTCCAAAAGAAGTCTCTAACACATTAGTTTTACCAAAAGCAATTATGATTGACTCTATTAAACAAATAACTACAATATCTTCAGATGTTAAAATTACTTTTTTAAATAATTTTATAACATTTGAATCATTAAGTGATGATAATATAGAAGCAAAAACAGAAATTAGCTACAACACAAATTTTACGGAAGAATTTGTAATAGCAATTAATTCTAAATATCTTTTAGACTTTTTAAATAGTATAAATTCTTCAGAATTTAGTATAGGATTAAATGAAGGTAATTTACCTTTTTTACTAGTTGATAATAACTTTAAAACAGTTGTTATGCCTATTGTTATATAAATATAAAAAAAACTAATTTACTTCACATTTTGTGAAGTAAATACTCTACATTTTCTACAAAAAATATTTCATAAAACTTTATTTTAGTAAACATTGGATAGAATATCCTCAATTATGCCAAAATGGCTATATGGAGATGTTAATGGAAAATTACGGTGCTAGTAATATTAAAGTCCTTAAAGGTTTAGAAGCTGTTAGAAAAAGACCTGGTATGTACATTGGTGATACAGGTCATAGAGGTCTTCATCATTTAGTTTATGAGGTTATTGATAATTCTATCGATGAGGCAATGGCTGGCCATTGTGATACTATTAATGTAACACTGACTAAAGATGGAACTTGTAGAGTATCTGATAATGGTCGTGGTATTCCAACAGATATGCATCCTACAGAAGGAATGTCAGCAGCTACAGTTGTTTTAACAGTTCTTCACGCCGGTGGTAAGTTTGACAAAGATACTTATAAAGTTTCTGGTGGTCTTCATGGTGTTGGTGTTTCTGTTGTAAATGCACTTTCAGCTGATCTTAAAATGACTATTCACAGAGAAAAAGAGATTTTTGAACAAAATTTTAAAGGAGGTATTCCTCAAGAAGCATTAGCAATTGTAGGAAAAACTCGTAAAACTGGTACTACAATTGAGTTTTCACCAGATCCAAGCATATTTACGGAAACTATAACATTTGAATACGATTATTTATCAAAAAGATTTAAAGAGTTAGCATATCTTAATCCTTTTATAACTATTATTTTTGAAGATGAGAGAACAGATAAAAAAGAAGAGTATCATTTTGAGGGTGGTATAGCTCAGTATGTTGCAGATATGAATAAAAAAGAGATAGTAGCTCAAGTTTATTCGTTTTCAGCAAAAATTGAAGATATAGAATTTGATATTGCACTTATGTATAATGACTCTTATGAAGAAAAACTTGCATCATTCGTAAATAATATCCGTACCCCAAACGGTGGTACACATGAAGCTGGTTTTAGAGCTGGGCTTACTCGTGTTATTTCTAACTACAACACTCAAAATGGTGCAGCAAAAGAAAAAGATATAAAAATTTCTGGTGATGATGCAAGTGAAGGTCTTATTGCCATTGTTTCTGCTCGTGTTCCCGAACCTCAATTTGAGGGACAGACAAAAGGTAAACTCGGAAATACATATGTTAGACCATTGGTTCAAAAACAGACTTATGAATTACTTTCTAAATATTTTGAAGAAAACCCTTTAGAAGCTAAAGCTATAGTTTCAAAATCTCTGATGGCTGCTCGCGGTCGTGAGGCTGCTAAAAAAGCTCGCGAGCTTACTCGTAGAAAAGATTCAATGAGTGTTGGTACTCTTCCTGGTAAACTAGCTGATTGTCAAAGTAAAGATGCAAGTATTTGTGAACTTTATCTGGTGGAAGGGGATTCTGCGGGCGGTTCAGCTAAAATGGGTCGTGACCGTGTATTCCAAGCAATTTTACCACTTAAAGGTAAGATTCTAAATGTTGAAAAAGCAAGATTAGAAAAGATCTTAAAATCTGATGAAATCACTAATATGATTACAGCTATGGGTTGTGGAATAGGTGAAGAATATAATGAAGATAAACTTCGTTATCATAAACTTATCATCATGACAGATGCTGATGTCGATGGTTCTCATATCCAGACTCTTTTACTGACTTTCTTCTTTAGACATTTCCGTGATGTTGTAGAAAAAGGTTATTTATACCTAGCTCAACCACCACTTTACCGTTATAAAAAAGGTAAAAAAGAAATCTATTTTAAAGATGATCGTCAGATGAATGACTACCTGATTGAAAATGGTATTGAATCTTTAGAAGTTGAAGGTGTTGGTAATAATGACTTGATCTCATACTTTAGAATGGTTGATCATTATAGAGGTTCACTTGTTGCATTAGAACGTAGATATGCACTAGTTGATCTAATTCGTCATTTTATAGAAAATCCAGACTTAATAGGTTTAGATATCAAAAATATGTATACAGAAGTTGAAAATTTTTTAACTGATTCTGGAAATAATATATTAACTAAAAGTATAAGTGATGATTCGATTCATATTTTTGTTCAAACAAAGGATGGTATGGAAGAGTTACTTATAAATGATGATTTATTTGCAGCTCCTCACTTTAATGAAGCAAGTTTTGTTTTTAGAAAAATTCAAGAGTGGGATATAAGTTTTGAAGATGATATATTAAAAGTTCTTGAGGATATTAATGAATATGCTAAAAAAGGTGCATATATCCAGCGTTATAAAGGTCTTGGTGAAATGAATCCAGATCAACTTTGGGAAACAACAATGACACCTGAAAATCGTGTTTTACTTCAAGTAACAATTGATGATGCTGAAGTTGCATCTGATGCATTTACTCTATTTATGGGTGATGAAGTTGAACCTCGTCGTAACTATATAGAAACTCATGCTAAAGATGTTAAACACTTAGATGTTTAACGTATAAAGTCAGATCGGTACTCAAATGTTACTTCCACAAACTAAAGAAAGAGAGTACCGCTTTAAACTAGCGCTTAGAATGGGACTCCCCATCTTTGCATTAGTTATTATCTTAGTCTCACATAGATTAATCACAAGTTATGAAAGCTTAGATACATCATTTTATGTAGAAGTAATTTTACTTTTAACATTTAGCATATACTTCATTTTTTACATTATCTATAAAAGTTTTGATATAAGAATTACAGAAGCTGTATCAAAAACATTTACAAGAGAATATTTATATGAGCACTTAAAAAAAGAGATAAAGGCTAATAATGAATATACACTAGTTCTAATAAGTATAGATAATCTTAGTGATATAAATAGTCGTTATGGTATTAAAAATGGAGATAAAGTACTAAAAAAAGTAGTTTCATGGGTGGGAAAATATCTTGAAAGTAAAGATATAACAAATTTTCCGATGGGTCATATAAAAGGTGGAGATTTTGTTATAGGATTAAAAGGTTCAAAGCATCAATATGAAACTATATTGGAATTGTTGTGTCTTAAGAGTGATGAATTTATTGTAGATGACATAGAGGTAAAAATCAGTGGAGCAATAACTGATAAAACTTTTTCAGATGAACTTGAGTATCTAATAGAAAAGCTTTTTGAAGTTCAAGAGAGAAATAGAAATCAAAAATTACTTTTTCAAAATTCTGAAGAAATAAGTCCACAGAAGCAAGAATCATTTGTGATAAATGCAATTAAAGATAAATCATTTATTGTCATGACTCAAGATGTTTTTGAAGATGAGAAGTGTGTTATAAAAGAGTGTTTTGTAAAATTAAAAACACCTGATGGAAAAATAATCCATCAAAAAACATATATGAAAGTTCTTGATAAACTTGGATTAATGGTTGATTTTGACTTGATGATATTAGAACAAAACATAGTTAATTGCTGCGCAGACTCTAAAGAAATTTTTGCCATGAATATATCCCCAAGTTCACTAAGAAACCCAAGTTTTATATTTAAGGCAAAAGAACTTTTAGCATCTAAAAAAGATATAAAAAACAGATTGATATTTTTACTTAGTGAATCACACTATTATCCACAAATCAATAAATACAACTCTACTTTAAAGATACTTAGAGATATGGGTGTTATTATAGCCATAGATAGGCTAGGGGCTATTCATACAAGCTTCTTATATCTAAGAGACCTAGATATAGATATTGTCAGATATGACTCATTTTATACAAAAGATATAAGAGATGAAAAGTATAATAGCATTATAAAGGGCTTTAATGTTATGGCACACAATAAAGGTGTTAAAACATGGATAAAAATGGTTGAATCACAAGATATAAAAGATGAAGCAAAAAATCTAAAAATAGATTATATACAGGGAAATTTTATGGCTCCTGTTGAAAAAAAATATGAAAATTAAACAAAAGGAAACAGTATGAAATATGGCGAAAAAATAGTTAATGATTTTGATGTAGATAAAGATTTGGAGATATGGCCAAACCAACACAAGAGAGATTATCTTATAAAAATGACTCTTCCGGAGTTTTCTTGTCTTTGTCCAAGAAGTGGATATCCTGATTATGCAACAATATATCTCGAATACACGCCAAACGAGTGGGTAGTTGAATTAAAAGCGATGAAATTATATATAAATTCTTTTAGAGATAAACATGTATCACATGAAAATAGCGCAAATGAGATATATGAAACACTAGAAAATAAAATAAAACCTAAATATATGAAGATTGTAGCCGATTATAACCCACGTGGAAATGTCCACACAGTAATAGAAATAGATAGTTCTAAATTATAGGAGTGTATTTTTCCTCCTAACAACCTGATAAAGAAGATAAAATGTTTTCGAAAATGCTTGGTAAGATGAAAAGTAGTTCATCTGATAATCAGGAAAATAGAGAGTTAGTTGACAGAATTTCAAAAATGAATCTAACAGATATGAGAGCCTATATAAACAATAGAGTACCGAACTTTCCGGTAAATGAGGAAGGTTTGATTGAAGTTCTTCATAAATTATTAGAAGTTGATGAAAAAACATCTAAAAGATATATTGATATTGATGATAATGACAGTAAAATCAAAAAAGGTTTTGATCTAATTATAAGTGTATTAACAAATAAAAAAGTCACTGTTACCAGTATAGAGCTGGTAACAGAATTTTTAGATAAATCAAGAGATATTATTCAAAAATATGACAAAGAAAATAAGCAGATATATTGTACAAAATTTAAAGATTCTATAACTTTAGCTATTGATAATATGAATGCAAAAAGTGAATTACAAAGAAAAATGGATTTTATTGGTGGTTAAGTAGATAATTATTTAACCATTTTATAGCCTCATCTTTAGAAAAAAATTCTCCATGCATCTGTGCTTCATATGCCGAATCTAGTATTACAGAAAATTCACTAGATGGCTTTATTCCATATGAAACTAAATCTCTTCCTAATAAAATAGCAGGTAGTCTTTTATTTATAATATTTAATTCTTGTGCTCTGGTTGCAATTATTTTTCCAATTCCAAATAAGGCTTCAGACAAGACTACCAATTCTTCTATATTTACCTTAGTAGCCAGTTTGTAAAGATCATAATCGTTAATCTCTTTTGAGCAAATTTTTACAATAGTCTTTAAATTATCTTGAAGTATTATAATGCTATTTAATAGGGCTTTATCATTTGAGAGCTTAGATATAAAATCTTGAACTTCAGATGAAGTGAACCCATAACATAGAGATGCTAACATTAAAACTTCGTTTGTTCGCTTGTTAGTTATTTTTAATCCTGCAATTTTGTCTATAGCATTCATAGAACGTGACCAATTCTCGTCTTCTAACATTTCTAAACTTGGAAAATATTTTAAAGCACCTAGTTCTTTGAGGAGCGTAAAACCTAAAGACGGCTTCTTGGATTTTAGTAAGTTTTTCTTTATCTCTTCGTAAATTCTCTCTTTAGCAAGTTCTGAGAGCATATTTTTTTCTATCATTCGCTTACAAAGCAGAAATAGCTCTTTATCCATCTTTAAATTGAACCTGGAGCAAAATTGAACAGCTCTTAAAACTCTTAATGGATCTTCTACAAAAGTCTTTGCATCTACCATTTTTAGGGTTTTCTCCTTTAAATCATTGATCCCATTAAATGGATCGATTAAAGTCTTATTTAGAACATCATAGCCTATTGCATTCATAGAAAAGTCTCTTCTTCTTGAAGCATCTATAAAATCGAGATTTTTTTGGATTTTTATATCAAAACCAGAGTGTCCAGATGCTATTTTTGAATCGATTCTAGGAAGAGTAAAATCCAAAACATAGTTTTCAATTTTTAGTTTGCACACTCCAAAACTTTTTCCTACTCTGTTGATACTTCCAAATTCTTTTAAAATATTTTCCAATTTTTCAAAAGAAGAGATATTATATACCTCAATATCTATGTCGTCTGATTCAATATTTAGTAAAAAGTCTCTAATAAATCCACCAATAATGATTACTCTAGCATTATTTTTTTCTAGTTTATCAAAGATTTTATTTAAAAAATTTGGATATTCAATCATATCTGACTCAATTATTTGATTTATACTATTAATATGACATAAAGCATATTTTAGTATTTATTTGACTAATGAAACTTTATGTATATATTATATCAATTTATATGAGTATATTTATTATAACATGTGTAGATATTTAAAAGTATATTAATAGATTTTGCTAGATATAACATTATTTTAGGTATAATCGCGAAAATTTTTCATATAAATAGGAAGTGTGTATTACTTCTTTATAAAGTTTGAAAAGTATCTATGGAGAAGTATTAATGCAAAAGATTAGAAATATTGCAGTTATTGCACACGTTGACCACGGTAAAACTACACTAGTTGATGGACTACTAGAGCAGTCAGGAACATATGGCGCTCATGAAGCACATGATGAAAGAGCTATGGATAGTAATGATTTAGAAAAAGAGCGTGGTATTACGATTCTTTCTAAAAATACAGCTATACGTTATAAAGATCACAAGATTAACATTATTGATACTCCGGGTCACGCTGACTTCGGTGGTGAAGTTGAACGTGTACTTAAAATGGTAGATGGTGTTTTAGTACTTGTTGATGCTTATGAAGGTGTTATGCCACAAACAAAGTTTGTTGTAAAAAAGATGTTAGCGTTAGGTAAAAAACCTATTGTTGTTATTAACAAAATTGATAAACCTTCTGCTGATCCGGAACGTGTTGTAGATGAAATGTTTGACCTTTTCGCTGCAATGGGTGCAACTGATGATCAACAAGATTTCCCAGTTATTTATGCAGCTGCACGCGATGGTATGGCAAAAATGGATATGAGTGATCCTGATGGAAACTTCGAGTGTATTTTTGATGCTATTTTAGAGCATGTTCCTGAACCAGAAGGTGACAAAGATAATCATACTCAAGCACAAGTATTTACACTAGACTATGATAATTATGTTGGTAAGATAGGGATTTCTCGTATCTTCAACGGTACGGTAAAAAAAGGTGACAATATCATGCTTGCAAAAGCTGATGGTGAATTTGTTAAGGGTAAAATTTCTAAACTTATTGGTTTTCTTGGTCTTAACCGTATGGAAATTCAAGAAGCTGAAGCTGGTGATATTGTTGCATTTGCTGGAATGGAAACAGTTGATGTTGGAGATACTATTTGTGATCCGGCTAATCCAATGCCACTTGACCCTATGCACATCGAAGAGCCGACTTTAACAGTTGTTTTTGCTGTAAATGATTCTCCACTTGCTGGTAAAGAGGGTAAGCATGTAACTTCTAACAAACTTAGAGAGAGACTTGAGTTTGAGATGAATACAAATGTTGCGATGAAACTTGAAGTTGTTGGCGAAGGTAAATTTAAAGTTTCAGGTCGTGGTGAACTTCAAATTACAGTACTTGCTGAAAATATGCGTCGTGAAGATTTTGAATTTTCAATCTCTCGTCCGGAAGTAATTGTTAAAGAGATTGAGGGTGTTAAATGTGAACCATTTGAACATTTAGTTATTGATGTTCCTGAAGAATTATCTGGTGGTGTTATTGAACGTCTTGGTAAACGTAAAGCTGAGATGAAATCAATGCTTCCAATGGGTCAAGGTTTCCAAAGAATCGAGTTTGAAATTCCTGCTCGTGCACTTATCGGTTTCCGTGGACAATTCTTAACAGATACTAAGGGTGAAGGTATTATGAATCACTCTTTCTTAGAGTTCCGTCCATTTAGTGGTACAGTTGAATCAAGATCTTATGGTGCACTTATCTCTATGACTCCTGGTTCTACTTTGGCATTCTCACTATTTAGTATTCAAGATCGTGGTGTACTTTTCATAGGTGTTCAAACTGAGGTTTACGAAGGTATGATAATTGGTGAGCATTCACGTTCAAACGATTTAGTTGTTAATCCTATTAAAGGTAAAGCTCAATCAAATGTACGTTCTTCTGGAGCTGATGAAGCTATCAAGCTTAT
The DNA here is from genome assembly GCF_041563035.1 of Sulfurimonas sp. Taxonomy (GTDB): domain Bacteria; phylum Campylobacterota; class Campylobacteria; order Campylobacterales; family Sulfurimonadaceae; genus Sulfurimonas. The sequence goes on from NZ_JBFFNS010000008.1 coordinate 48,108, forward strand.
TCCATTTAGAGATATGTCATTAGAGCGTGCGTTAGAGTGGATTGAAGATGATGAGCTTCTAGAAGTAACTCCTAAAGCTGTTCGTATTCGTAAAAAATTCTTAACTGAGAATGAGAGAAAAAGAAACTCTCGTAAATAGTAGCTATCTTTCTATATTTTCATAGGTTTCAAACCTATGAAAATATATTTAAAGACTAATCTTTGTCGTGAAGTATTTTATCCAAGATTGCAAATACTTCATTACTTCCTTTCTCCATCTCAGCAAATGCCGCCACTAATGCATTTGTATCAATATTCTCTTCAGCTATTAGATCAAAAACTTTATGTGTACCGTTATGTACTGTAGCATGAGGAGTCTCTAGTTTAGGATATGATGGAGTTTGAGAGAATACCTCTTTACCTTCACCCTCATTGTACCACTTACCTAAACGACAGTTGTGATGATCAACAAATTTAAACTTCTCTTCTTTAGTAGCGGCAGAGTAGTACGTATTTGTTTTCCATAGTATATGGTCAAGTTTTGCTAAAGACATAAAGATACGATCTGTTGTAAAGCCTATTGTTTTAAATGATTCTTTCATCTGCGTTGCATCATCTTCAAGAGAAGAATTTAGCTCTGTAATAAGTTCGTTTGAACCACCTATACCTTCTTGAATCTCTGTAAACTGCTCTGACATACTATCTACATCTTGTTTCATGCTCTGAAGAGATATATTAATTTCACTAACAGCTTTATCTGTTCTATCAGCAAGTTTTCTAACTTCATCTGCAACCACGGCAAAACCACGACCATGTTCTCCTGCTCGAGCTGCTTCTATGGCCGCATTAAGTGCTAGAAGATTTGTTTGGTCTGAAATGTCTTTAATTAGTGCTAAAATAGTTGTAATATCATCTGTTCTTGCTGCTAATCCGTGAACAGTATGCATAGAGGTGTCTGATAGTTCATTTAATCTATCAAGAGTTGCAACAACGTTATTTGTCTTTTCACTTATGTCAGAAATACTTTCAACCAAACTATCCGTATTGTTAAGTGATTCCTTAGATGCACTTACAGATTCAGCCATATTTCCCTGGATGTCCATTAGATTTAATCTTAGATGCTCATTTTGCATCTCCATAAGGCTATCTGCGGTACTTCTTGTTGATTGTTTAGATTTAGAATGCAGTTCATTCTCAAGTTCTTTTATACGATGATGTAAAGCAGTATTGTCATTGTGTAGTGTTTCATTGGCTTCTTTTAACTTGTCATAGTCGGCTACTGGTACACCAGAGTTTGAAAATAATCCCATCTAATATCCTTTTAATCACTTTCTTATAGAAAGATAAATATATTTTATTAATGATTCTATCTAACATGTGATAAAAGAAATATTAAATAACGATAAGTATAACTTATATTATATATTTAATCTTCTCAAAATAAGAACAATATAGCTACAATTGAATGATAAGAAAATGGGACTATAACTATCCTAATTTGTATCTTTGTTTGTTAAAAACTTCGTCATATCTTCTATAGATAAAGGACGTGAATAATAATAACCTTGAATAAACTGACAACCGTTTTTCAAGATAAAATTTTTCTGTTCCTCAGTCTCTACACCTTCAGCGATTACCTTGAGGTTCAAACTGCTACAAAGACTGATAATAGTCTTTGTTATCGCTGTATCATCAGCATCTTGAGGTAGATCTTTAATAAATGATCTGTCTATCTTTAGTTTGTTAATAGGGAGTCTTTTAAGGTAAGCTAGTGAAGAATAGCCCGTTCCAAAGTCATCTATAGCAATAGAAATTCCTAAGTCACTCAGTTTTTGTAGAGTCTCTATAGAGGCTTCAGGGTTATTCATAATCTGATTTTCTGTTAGTTCAAACTCTATATTTTTATATGAGCATTCTTCACAATCAAGTATATTTTCAACAAACTCTATAAAATCATCTTCTTCTATCTGCTTTATAGCCAAATTTAGTGCAAGTTTTCCAGGATTGAGACCAGCTTTATCCCATTTTTTAAATTGAGTAAGTGCTTTTTTCATAACTATTCTATCTAACTCTACTATCATCCCGGTAATCTCAGCAAGAGGAATAAATTTATCCGGATAGATAAAGCCCATTGTTGGATGCTCCCATCTAACAAGAGCTTCCATACCAACTAATTTATTTTCTTTAGCATCTATCTGTGGCTGAAAATATACAACAAGTTCATCTTCCTCAAGAGCTTTTCTAAGTGCTGTTTCTAAAAATACTCTCTCAAAAGCTCTCTCGGTCATTGCCTCATCATAAAAACAGTAAGTATTTCTTCCATCACCTTTGGCCTTATACATAGCTGCATCTGCATTTTTTAAAAGAGTAGATGCACTGTTGCCATCACTTGGATAAACAGAAACACCTATACTCATACCTATATATAAAGTATGTCCATCAATTTCTATAGGCTTTTTAAGAATCTCCATGCCGCCAGAAATGATATCTGACATATCTTCTATGTCGATAATATCATTAAGTATGATACAAAATTCATCTCCACCCAGTCTTGAGAGTGTATCAGACTTTCTCATCTGATTTTTTATTCTGCGACTTACTTCAATTAAAACTTTATCACCTACGCCGTGACCTAAAGAGTCATTTATCTCTTTAAAGTGATCTAAATCTATAAATAATACAGCTACTTTATTATCGTATCTTTGCGCTAAATTGATTGATTGTTGAAGCCTATCCATAAATAGGACACGGTTTGGTAGATCAGTTAGTGAGTCATGGTTAGCTTGATATTCTAACTGTTCTCTCTGTTCATCAAGTATTTTGAGATTTTTTTCTAGATCTAGTTGTATTTTTTTGAGATTTGTAATATCGCGACCGGCACCCACTGTACCAATTGTTTTCCCATCTACATCATAAAAAGGGGCTTTATACACTTCTAGATAGAGTAATTCACCTTTAACATTGCCATACTCTTCAAACTTCATAGCTTCACCATTCTCTATGACAACTTGATCAGAGTTAAAACATAACTCACCAAATGTATGCCAATTTGGTTTGTCACTATGAGATTCCCTCTCTCTTAGGGCAAAAAAGACATCGCCTTTACCAATAGGTTCATCGGTGTCTTTTGCCATTAAAAGACCATCACATATTGCTTTGTTAGCATATAGATATTTACCATTTAAGTCTTTAACCCATAGCATATCGGGCAGTTGTTGAGTTAAAAGTTTTAGTAATTCTGAGTTGTGTTCTTTGAGGTCAGAGAGTTTAAATGGCATAGTAGAATGTCTCCAGAAAGCGCTTTTAAAGACATTCTACAATAATTATTAAATAATTGAAACTATATTATTCAAACTTATATATTAAAATCTCTTTTTGTAACCATGACAGTATGGTAGAGAGCCTTTTTTGTTGTAATAATTTTGATGACCTTCATCGGCTTTGTAAAATTCTTGTTTGTCTAGTATCTTTGTTGCGACATTAAAACCATTTACTTCAAGTTGAGCTATAAGTTTACGAATAGTGTTTTTCTCATTATCATTATTTACAAAAACAGCTGATAGGTACTGTGACCCTATATCTGGACCCTGACCATTTGTCTGAGTTGGATCATGAATCTCAAAGAAAGTCTTTGCAACCTGCTCGAAAGAAATCTTACTTTTGTCATAGATAACTTCAACAGCTTCTAGGTGACCAGTTTTACCTGCTACAACATCATAGTAGCCAGGGTTTTTAACATGTCCGCCCATAAATCCAGAGTGTACTTCTTTTACACCGTCTAGTTTTTCTAAGTAGTATTCAACTCCCCAAAAACATCCACCAGCAAAATATGCATAACTCATTGTGTCATCTTTCTTCTCAGGTGTCGTGTCTAGTTTTATTGAGATAGAGTTTACACAGTGTCTCGTGTTTTTAGCAGTAAAACCTTCTCCTTCAAAAACATGACCAAGATGTCCGCCACATGTAGCACAAACTATCTCTACACGTCTTCCATCAGCATCCGGAACTCTTTTTACAGCTCCAGGGATTGCATCGTCAAAACTTGGCCAACCACAGTTTGAGTCAAACTTGTCACCTGATTTATAAAGTGGCGTATCACAGATCTTACATGTGTAAACACCGCTAGATTTTTCATTTGTATACTTACCGCTAAAAGGTGGTTCTGTACCTTTGTGAATAAGTACATTTTTTTCTCTTTCGCTAAGTTGGTCTATCTTGCCTTTCCAAGGCTTTAAATCCATTGCATTCATAGTAGTGATTAATAGTATGAAAGATATAAACATTTTCATACTTTGCTCCTTAATTTTATTTTATAAAATTAAGGGAACCTCTATCTTCGCTTGTGCCGCTAAGGCGACTAAAGAAATATTTTGCTTTGCAAAAGTGGTTCCCTTGTTTTTGTGTATCCGTTTATTATAAAAGAAATAGGATTAAACAAACTCATGGAAATAATTGATGATTCTTTCTTCAAGCCAGTATTTAGGTTTTAATAAGCTACCTTCTATGAAACCTACATGTCCACCGTTTGGATAAATTTCAAGTTTTACATACTGTGAAAGTTCATCTTTATTAGGAAGTACTTTTGGTGTAGTAAAAGGATCATCAATAGCGTGAATAACAAGTGTGTTAGTTCTGATATATTTTAAAAATTGTTTTGAGCTTGATTTTGTGTAGTAGTCTTGTGCAGATGCAAAGCCGTGAATTGGTGCAGTATAAGCATCATCAAACTTTCGGAAAGTAGAGAGTTTTTTAACATCCTTTTTATCTAGATTGATTAAGGATTTCATATCGTGTGTTTTATATTTTTGTTCCAGTGATCTGTTTAAATCTTTTAGAAGTAGATGCTGATAAACTCTTGAAAATCCACGGTTCATTTTGTCTGAACAAATATCTAACTCTAATGGTGCAGAAATAGAAACGGCTGCAGTTATTGGAGAAGCATCTGCAGTTTCACCCAATAATTTTAGTAAAACATTGCCGCCTAAAGAGTAACCAATAGCAAAGATTTTTGAGTTGCTATAACTGTTTTGTAGACTCTTTATAAACTCCATTGCATCATCAGTTTTACCGCTGTGGTAGGTGTTTGGTTTTTTATTCATAACTCCCGAAGAACTTCGAAAATGTACAACTACGCTATCGTAACCGTTTTTGTCCAACTCTTTCATTGTCCCCAATATATAAGGAGATTTGAAAGAACCTGTCAGGCCGTGAAAAAGTAAAACAATTGGTTTGTTAGACTCAGCTTTTCTTTTGTTATACCAGTAACACTCTATAAAATCACCATCACTAAGTTCAAACTTTTGAATATCAAAACTGTGAGTAGGAATTTTTCTAAATAGAGACATATACAGAGTCTGTACATGTTTGTTTTTTAGTAAAAAAGTAGGTGTGAATAAGTTGCTCATACTGAAATAATATCTAACATTTATAAAATTTATGAAAACGAAATATTGAGATGGCTATAATGATAGACTTTATAAAATTGGTGGTCATTATGAACAGAAAAAATATATATAATCCAGACTCAACAGAGAATGTAAATGACAGAAAAGTATTTGGTGGAGACCCAACAGGTATTTTTGAGTTAAATAATATAAAATATCAGTGGGCATATAATCTTTGGGAGATGATGCTAAATAATACTTGGTTCCCAAAAGAAGTAGACATGACTCGTGACGTAAATGATTACAAAAATCTAACAGAGAATGAAAAAACAGCTTATGATAAAGCACTTTCACAGTTAATCTTTATGGACTCACTGCAAACAAATAATCTTATTGACAATGTAAATCCTTATATTACTTCTCCGGAGATCAACCTTATTCTGGTCCGTCAATCATTTGAAGAGGCTCTTCACTCACAATCTTATGCTGTTATGGTTGATAGTATCTCAACAAATTCTGAAGAGATTTATGATCTTTGGCGTCGTGATATGATGCTTAAGGGTAAAAATGATGCTATAGCAAGAGTTTATCTAGAACTTGCGGCTAACCCGACAGAGCATAACTTTGTAAAAGCATGTTTCGCAAACCAGATTCTAGAAGGAATCTACTTCTATAGTGGATTTACTTACATCTATACTCTGGCACGTTCAGGTAAGATGCTTGGATCTGCTCAGATGATTCGTTTTATCCAAAGAGATGAAGTTACACACCTTGTACTTTTCCAAAATCTTATTAATACTCTTAGAAAAGAGAGACCGGACCTTTTTACAGATAAGTTAAAAGAAGAAGTTATAGAAATGTTTAAAGAGGCTGTAAAATTAGAAGCTGAGTGGGGTAAATATATTACTCAGGGTCAGATTCTTGGTCTTACAGATAGTATTGTTGAGCAATATATCAAGTTCTTAGCAGATGACAGACTTACTTCTGTAGGATTCGAAAAACTTTACAATGTTGAAAACCCGATCAAATGGGTTGATGACTTCGCAAAATTTAATGACCAAAAAACAAACTTTTTTGAAGGAACTGTAACTAACTACTCAAAAGGTAGTCTTAGTTTCGATGACGACTTTTAGTCGTTTTTAGCTATCTCATCCTTAAGTGCTTGAAATAGTACTTTATGGGTGTAGCGACTAAAGATATACTTTTTAGCATTAAAGAGTGTATCCAGCATAATCTTCCATAGTGTTGAAAAGTTTTCATCACTTCTTACACTGCATAACTGACCTTGTATCTGACGTTCAAGTTCCGATAGAGCTTTTGCGTGGTGTACATACTGTTTAATGATACTACACTCAATTCCGACTTCTTGAAACTTCTCTACTAGTCTAATGATAGATGCTTCTTTATCTGTAAAATCATCACTGCTTAATGGCATAAGTATGCCCTCTTCTAAGAGTTGATCCAAGAGTGCGCCTTCAAAGCCGTAATGCTCTAAAAACTCTTCTTTTGTATAGTGTTTCGTACCCGCAGGAATATCACTAAGAGTCTGCATTAGCGGTGCAAGCATCGAAAATGAGCTAGAGAGAGACTGATTTTTGTGTTGCAAAGCTGTCTTTATCTGCTCGTTTGAGCTACCCATTTCTTGCTTCATATATTTAATATATTTAATTAACTCTATATGTTCTTCGTTGTATCGGTGAACATTAGATTTTAGTTTTTTAGCTTCTGGAAGCAGACCCTCTCTTATGTAGTACAAAATGGTAGATTTTGGTACATCTGTGTGGGCTACTAATTCTGATATTTTATATTCCAATATAAGTCCTATTAATACTGATATAAGAATTATATCCTATAATTTTAAAACGTTAAGTTAACGTTAACGTTTTAAACAGAATATAACATATGAAAAGATAAGAAGGAAAATAATGGCACATATTAATTTACCCGAGTTTGAAGATATGAGTCCTGCGATTAGAGATAAAGCAAGACCTATACTTGAAAAGACAGGAAAACTTGGTGAGATATTTAAACTTTTAGCGATTGATGAAAAAGTATATTTTGCAACTGATGTAATGATTCAAAAATATCTTTTGGATGAGACACACCTTTCTTATGATATAAAAGAGTCTATAGCACTTCTGATCTCTGTAGAGAACGGCTGTAAGATGTGCGTAGATGTACATAAGGGAATTGCAAAAATGCTTGGACTCTCAGATGAGAGAATTGCAGAAGTCCTTCAAGGTGTAGATGCCATTCACACTAGTGATGAAGAAAAAGCACTTTTAAACTTCTGTATAAGAGCTTCTAAAAAAGATAACTATAAAGTTTTAAAAGAAGAGATAGATGCTCTTAAAGATATGGGTTACAGTGATGAACAGATAATTGAAGCCGTAGCTATTACAGGTTACTTTAACTACATAAATACTCTCTCAAACGTTTTTGCATTGGGTCAGTAATGAAGTATATTTTCATATTTTTTATGCTTTTTGGAACCCTTAAAGCTGGGGAGTACAAGGCAGTATTTGATTGTAGTTCAGGAGATGCTCACTATATAAAAACTCGTATGTGGCTTATTGACAAGACTATGACTATGATAGAAAAACGCGGAGACAAAGCAACTTTTGCCATCACGCTTCATGGCTCTTGCATACCTATGATATCTAAAGAGTTTGATTTTATAGTTCCCGATAAGGATCTTGAAGATACACAAAAAGCACATGATTATTTAAAAGATTTGGTAACAAAAAGAGGTGTTAAGGTCATTGTATGTGCGATGAGTCTAGCATCTAATGCAATAGCTAGAAAAGATGTAGTTGATTTCGTTGATATTTCACCTAATAGCTTCATAGATACTATCGGCTTGCAAAACGATGGTTACGCGCTTATGACATTTAAGTAAATTTTTTATATTAAGAAGGTCACAAATGGTAAAAGAGATTACAAAATATCCAACAACACCAAGTTTAGAGTTTGGTGCTAATGTCAGATTTTTTAATGATGAGTTATTCACATTGATTCAAGACCTAAAAGACACGATAGAAGTGAACAGCCTAGATGCACTTGCAGCATTTCAGATAGGTTCTCCTCTTAGTATCATTGTAGTTAAAAAAGGTGGAGAATTTTTAGAGCTTATTAACCCAAGAGTCTTAAAAAGAGAAGGCAGTGTTGAACCTGTAGAGACTACTGCTTACTTTCCTGGAATGAGTGCCAAGACAAAGAGGTATGCGAAGATAATTCTGATGTATGAAGATAGAGATGCTACTCAAAAGTTTTTAGAAGCTGAAGGTGAGTTAGCTATAACACTTCAGAGAAAAGTAGACTATACATTCGGTTCTCACTTTAGATTTAGACTAGATCCTGAGGAGCAAAAACTTTTTGACTCAAAACTGGAGTTTGGCACAGACGCTATTACTAAAAATGACTGCCCTACAGTCTTTAAGAGAGATAAAATACTTCAAATTTTTAAGTTTCTTTTTGTTTTTGGACTTCTTGGAGTTATAGCCGGCTTTTTTGTGAGCGAGGAGAACTTAGCGACTTTAGTAAGTACTGAGAACTATATCATGGCTTCAATGCTTGGTCTTATTGTTATCTATTTCTTTTATGCTCAATATGAAGGTAGACAGTATAAGCATTGTACATCTTGTCAGATAGGAAATATTATCGGTACTTGTATAGTCTCACTATTAAAACTGTTAGCCTTGTTTTTAGCGAGTTATTTTTTACTATAGAGTTAAGATATAATTGTAATCTAAATTTATTTTTGGAGAAAGATTATTAACTCAAATAACGCAAATAAAGAGAGCGGGCACAAACTCTGCTCACTTCTCTTTGATACAGTAACCCCTGACTATAACACTAACCTGCAAACACTACTAAAACTTATAGATCAAGCATCTGAGAAGTCTATTATCGTTGCGCCTGAAGTCTGTCTTACAAGTTACGACTACGATAATTTTGATGAAGCCCTAGAATTTGCTCATGTAGCTAATAAGGCGATAAAAAAAGCGTCACACAATAAAATAATCATTTTAACAATGATGGAGAGACGTGATGGTGAGGTTTTTAACTTTGCTAAGATCTTTCACAATGGTAAAGTAGTCTATGAGAGAGCAAAAGCGAGACTCTTTCGTTTTGGTGATGAGCATAAGTACATGAGCGAAGGAACTGATGACCCTATAGAGATAGTCGAAGTTGATGGCATTAAAATAGGTATCCTTATCTGTTTTGAGCTTCGTTTTAAAGATCTTTGGCAAAGACTCGAAGGTGCAGATGTGATAGCAGTGCCATCATGGTGGGGAGTTTTAAGGAGTGAGCACTTTGAAAACTTGACACAAGCTCTGGCTATTATGAATCAATGTTTTGTAGTAGCGAGTGATTCTCTAGATGCTGAATGTACTAAAATGAGTGGAATAATCACTCCTCACGGAAAAGTAGATAGAAACGGGAATAAGCCTTGCTTAGAGGTGGAATATAGTAAAAGAGAGATCAGTGTTATGAGAAGATATATGGATGTGGGAATAAAATAACTTGGACAGAATTACAGCAACAAAAACAGCGAGACTGGCAAATGAGTGCCACCAGAAATTTAACCTCAGTGATGAAGTAAAACAAGCCATAGCTAACACAAACAGAGAGAAGTTTGTACCGACAGGTTTTAAGCATAATGCTTATAAGCTAGACGCACTGCCAATGGGTTCAGCTCAGTGGATAAGTTCTCCTTTGACAGTTGCAAAGATGACTCAGTATCTTGAACCAAAAGGCGCTGACAGAGTTTTAGAAGTAGGTTGTGGAAGCGGTTATCAAGCAGCAGTTCTTTCGCATCTATTCCGTGGTGTATTTACCATAGAGCGCATCGAATCTTTGATGATAGAGGCAAAATCACGCTTTAGAGAGTTAAAGATAAGTAACATTCATACAAGAACAGATGATGGACAAAACGGTTGGATACAGTACGCTCCATACGACAGAATCTTGTTCTCCGCATCTACAAAAAAAGTTCCTCAAAAACTCTTTGATCAGCTCGCAGATGGTGGTATACTTGTAGCTCCTATGGAAGTTGCTAACAAACAGATTATCACTAGTTTTAAAAAGAGAGGTGCATCTATTCAGGCAACTGAGTTAGAGGCTTGTGACTTTGTACCAGTATTAGATGGAGTACAAAAGTAAAAAAGCCTATATATTAAGATGTCTATTATAATTTGTTAGTTAAAATTAATTAGATATAAAATATATAGAGGATGAACTAATAAACCTTTTTAGACTGCTTACACTTCTTTTAACATCATTCATAATTTTAGCATCTGAGCCCCTCCCATTTAATCTTGAACATCCAACTGTTACAAAAGAATCTAAACTCAAAGAGGTTAAGGAGCATATATTAAAAACTCCAAACGCAGTTTATAAAGAAGTAGGTTGAGATCCATTTGAGAGAAAAAGTGTGAATAAGAATGTAAGTTTTGTAGCTCAAGAATATCTTGATGACTTTTTTGAGTGCACATTAGTAAAGATTAATTAAAAGGAATTATAAATGAAAAGTTTTGCAAAAATTGCTTTAGTGGCAATAGTGACATTGTTACAAGCGGATAATATTGTTAAATACAATATGGATGGTCAGATAATGGAGTTTATGTATAAAGACTCGACTACTTCTAAAATGGTTACTAATTCTGAAGATGGAAAAGTAGAGATTTATTATATAAAGAAAAACTCCTATCTTGTCTCACACGGGGAAGAAGGTGTTAATGTAGTTGATGTTAACGAAATGAAAGCTAAAGCAAAAGAGATGGGATTCAATCCTTCTATGTATGCCGAAAAACGTGATAAGCCAAAATTTACAATCAAGAAAACAGGTAAAAGAGTAAATGTTGGCGGTATAAAAGGCGAAGAGTGGATTGTCAAGGGTAAAGAAGACGGTAAAAATTATGAGACAAAAGTAGTAGTTACAAGTGATAAGAATGTTGTAAAAACTATGCGTGCTATGTTTAATTCTATGTCCGATATGACTGGTGGTATGGTTTCAGGTGACAACCCTTTTGAGATGAAAAAGGGTTATGTTGTTATCAAAGCTGATGGAATGAAACTAGAGTCATTTAAGAGTAAAAGCTTATCAAGTAATGTTTATAAACTACCAAAGGTTACAAATACTAGAGAAGCTTTTAATGATAGAAATAGAAGAAGTGCACCTCCTAAGAGGGTAACAAAGAAAAGAAAAAGAACCGTTGATACATTAGCGTGTTATGATAATCCATGTTGTGGAAATATAGCAGGTGAGTCAGTAGTTTTAAAACCGGCACTCTATGTTAACAAAGGCGGAACTGGTACTTTCTTGGTTGACAGTGCTACCTGTAAAAAGAATGCACTTGGTCAAATAACAGAAGTAGCAATAATGGAGTCAATAGAAAATGATGACATAATTCTTTTAACTTTGATATTGGATGATAAAAATAATGGTGTGGTACAAAGATTAATTGATGATCAGACTGACTATGCGGGAAGTAACAGCAGTATTGTCAAACAAGAACATCTTGATGTTAGCGGTAACAAAGCGATGTATATTCACTCAAGAAATACAAATCAACAAAGAATGGATGTATACCTGGGAAACAATGCAACTTTAAGTATGGCAAGAATGCACAGAGAAGACTGGAGAAGAAGTTTTGAAGGCTGGGCAGAAAAAGGTTGGATTAGCTACAAAAGTTTAAAAAAGAATGTGAAAAACTGGAATCCTTCAAAAGCTATTCCTGCTAAAAAAGCAGAACCCGAAGAGATAGAAGAAGTAGAGGATGATTCTGGCATCTCAGGAAATGATGTAGATAAGGCAGTAAACCTGCTTAAAAGCTTTTTCTAAAGATGAAACAGCTTTTAAGCAGTGCTATTTTTGGTAGTATCGCTTATATCTTCAACGGAGTTTGAAAGATCATTTATACTTTTTAGTAATCTGGTAGAAGCTAACTACAGTTATCCAATCTTTGGAAGAGAAGATCTGTTCTTGTATATGAAAGCTTAATTGATTATGATAACTACATAAATAAAGTTGGAATAGGTTTTAGCATCTCAAGATAGTAGCATCTCCAAAGAGTTATTAACTCTTTGCAAGCTATTTATTGTAAAATAACATTAAATCAACTTAGGGCAAAAAGCTATGGAAAATATGTACGGCATTGAATATTCTAAACCAGAGGTAGTCTTACTTCAAGATACTGGAATCGGTGTAGCTGAAACAGCGGCAAGAACTTGTTATGATTCATTTTCAAACAGTGAAAATGAAGTTATAAACTACATTGAAGATAATATGCCAGATGCCAAGATGTGTGATGATATAAATGATATCCAAGAGTCAAACCTGTTAGGTGATTTGGCTTGGACATATTTTCACCACAGCATCTTGGAGCATGCAAACCTTAGCTTTTTAGTTCGTGGGACTTCAAGAGGCGTTCTTCAGGAACATGCCCGTCACCGAATCCAAGCCATCAGTGTTAGAAGTACTCGTTATACGATGAGTTCTATCATAAATGCTTTTGTTGCATCTCAAGGTGACAAAGAGTTCTTTATAGAGAAGATCTTAGGTTTTGATATGTTCGTAACTTGTGATGAAGGTTATAACAGGCTTGAAATTTCAGCGATGTTTGATAAGTTAGCTTATCAGCAGACAAAGGTAGAAAACTTTGATGAGATATCTATAGCAAAAAGTTCACTTGAGTTTTTAGAAGAGTTCAAGGGTGACTCGCAAGCTATGTTTGACGCCCTTCAAGCAGGTAAAAAGAAGCGTAATGTCGGAGATGCCTTTAAGCATATCATCACTGACAATGTAAAAGTAGATATGGTTGTAACTTTCAATCTTAGAAGTCTGAAAAACTACTTCACTCTTAGAGAGAGTGGTGCCGCATTCTTTCAGATTCGCTGGTTGGCACAAGAGATGATGAAAGTTACTCCTACAAAATATCTAGATCTTATAGTAAAAAAGAAGTAAAAATGTGGAAATATTATTTAGCAACACTGCTTATCTTTAGCGGATGTTCAAACATTACATTTAATGCGAGCATGTGTGATCAGATAGCATCTGACCCTCAGGCCATTATGCCCGAAGAGTGTAGAAACTATAACGAAGAAGAGGCTAAAAAAGCTTTTGACAAGACTAAGCATAAAGTAGAGAGTAAAGAAGATATCGTAGAGTTTCATAAAGAATAGCCGTGAATCCAATCAAGGCTATTTCTCTAAACTTACTGATACCGCTCTTTATAACAGCCGTTTTCGCTATTGTTATTCACTATACTCATAAAATACCCGAGATACTGTTTGATATAGTTCCATACCTTTTTTATGGACTGAGTCTTCTCATCATATGGGTATCTTGGCACTTTAACCGCAATAGATTTATATTTGTAATAATACCTCTTATTCTTGTATATATGGGCTTTGAGTATTTTAGTGCTAAAAAAGCTACCTTGCTGTTTTTGTACGCATCTATGCTATATCCAATACATTTATTAATATTTTTGGTTTTAAAAGAGAGAGGACTTTTCTCTTTTTGGGGTATACTAAAAATTGCTTTTTTTGTTATAGAAATAGGAGTAGTTCTATTTCTTATCTACTATCCAAAAGAGCCTATTCAAGGCTACTTTAACATAAAACTATTTGCAGCTAATTTTTACCCTCTAAAAGATCTCTCCGTAGCAATAGGAATTTTTGTTCTGTTTGTTATGAGTGCTTTAATCCTTTTTGGTCGTTATCTTATGTATAGCACCACATTCTTGAGTCTGCTTATAACTTTCTATCTTAGTCTATACTTTTTAAAGACACCACACGCTACTGAAGTCTCTTTATTGTCTTTTGCAATTATTATTTTTATCCTTCTTATCCGTGAATCATATAGGCTTGCCTTTTATGATGAGCTAACAGCACTACCTGGTCGTAGAGCTTTAGTAGAAGATATGGCAAAGCTTGGAAGAAGGTATTCTCTGGCAATGTGTGATATAGACTTCTTTAAAAAGTTCAATGATACATATGGGCATGATACCGGTGATGAAGTCTTAAAGATGGTAGCTTCAAAATTTTCAGAAGTCAGCGGTGGCGGTAAGGCTTATAGATATGGTGGAGAAGAGTTTGTGATTTTATTTCCATCTAAAGATAGTGAAGAATCATTTGTCCATGTAGATGCTTTAAGACAAGCAATAGCAACTACACCTTTTAGTGTTAGAAACAAAAAAAGCACTAAAAAGATATTTATCAATGTCTCAGCTGGAATAACTCAAAACAGCCAAAAAGACAAAGACCCTTTTGCTGTTATGAAGCGAGCAGACAATGCTCTATATAAGGCTAAAAAAGCTGGCAGAAATCAGGTAATAAAAGCTTAGAACTCAAAAGACTCAGTTTTAAGTATTCTAAGTCTTGTTGCTTCTTTGTTATTCTCAATATTTAGTTTTGCAGCTGCTTCTTTAGAGATTCTCTTTACTCCTAAGATGATAGTTACTCTGTCTCCTGATTTTAACGACTCTTTAAAACTTACTTCTCTTTTCGCATATACTAAAGTATCTTTTAGTGTTTCATTCGCATTCCAAGGCATAACCTCTTTCGCATCTTTACCCATAATTCTTGTAAATATAAATGGCTCAAGAGAGATTTTTTTACCAGTTCTATCTATTTCTACTTTTAGTACACCTTGTCTAAATGATTGTCCAAAAAGAGCGTGGTTAGACTTGTTTATAACATTTACACTAAATCCTTCAGTTTTTTTATCAATCTTAAAATCAATATATTGACCCATAGATTTATTCATATGGTAGATGCCAGCGATGCCGTGATAAGCATGTGTCTTAGTCTCATTTAGAGTTACTTTTGTTCCGCTAACTTGAGGCATATGACAAGTTACACATGTGTTTTTATCATTTTTATCTATCATAGCATCCAGCATCGTTATGTCAAAGCTATGCTCATTATTTGTATGTGAGTGACACCCCATACAAACATTACCGCTGTAGTAGTTTTCATTGTTATAGTCTATCTTATGAAAAGGTGAGTTACTTGATTCTTTAACAAGTCCAAACCATGAAGTCTTTGTTTTGTATTCTGCTTTTGCTGAACCTTTTTTGTCAGCCTCGGCAGTATAAAACTCTCTGTTTTTGTTAGTTGTTATATTTTTATTTGAGTGAGTACCTTCTTGGACATCTTTAATTGTGTGACAGTAAACACAAGAGATAGGTTCTTCTTTTTGAATATTGTTATCTTTTAAAAGGCCTGTTTTCATCAGCTCCTTATCGCTTGGAGAGTGACACTTTGCACAGCTATATCCATCTGCACCTTTTGGGTGCTTGTCCCACATCGCTTTATGAATAGGATTGTTTACTGTTGAAGCCTTGCGGTGAGAAGATTCATAGTACTCTTCATAAATGATTGGATGACACTTTTGACATACCTTACTCTCGTTAGCAAGAACTAAAGAAGAGAGAATGAGAAGCAGAGTTAGAGATAAAAAGTTTTTCATAATATAACCTTATGTAAGTATGATTTTTGCAAGTCTATCATAAAGCAAACCATAAGTTATTAATATGTATCAAGATTAAGATAAGGTATAATTTCATCAATAATTTTAAAGGTAATATCTATGAGTTTAGAAAAAGAGTTAGAAGCAAGAAGTGGCGGTGTTTGTGAGTTATGTGGAAGTAGTGAAGGGTTAAGTGCTTTAGAAGTTGCACCTTCGGATGGAAGTGCTAGCCAAGCCATATATGTATGTAGTACATGTACATCACAGATTCAAAATCCGGACTCTATGGATGAGACTCATTTTAACTGTCTAAATGACAGTATGTGGAATGAGACACCGGCAGTTCAAGTTATGTCTTACCGTCTTTTGCATGCTTTAAATCGTCAAGACTTAGTAGACATGATGTATATGGAAGAAGATGTAAAGGCATGGGCAGATGCTGGATTACCTGATGAGAATGCTTTAGTTTACAAAGATGCAAATGGTGTTACCCTTCAGGCCGGTGATACAGTTGTTATAACTAAAGATCTCGATGTTAAGGGTACCGGTTTTACTGCAAAACGTGGTACTGCGGTTAGAAACATCGGACTAGTTGCAAATGATGACCAGCATATCGAGGGTCGTGTAAACGGTGTTAAAATCCATATTCTTACTAAATACCTTAAAAAGTCGTAATCAATATGCTTTGCAGTGAGAGATTCCATAAAATAGACAAAGATTTTAGAAATCCATTTGCAAGGGATAGAGACCGTATTATTCACTCGGGCAGTTTTAGAAAACTGGAGTATAAAACACAGGTTTTTCTAAATCAAGAGGGTGACTTTTTTCGTACTCGTCTTACACACTCTATAGAAGTCTCACAAATCGCACGCTCTATTACTTCACACCTTGGACTAAATGAGTCTTTGGCAGAAGCTATTGCCCTCGCTCATGATCTAGGACATACCCCATTTGGTCACATAGGTGGAGATACTTTAGATGAGTGTTTGAGGGAAGAGGGTTTTAAAAACGGTTTTGAGCATAACTTTCAAAGTTTTAGGGTTGTCTCATCTTTAGAGAAAAGATATAAAGGCTTTGATGGGCTAAACCTTACTTTTGCTACACTGGAGGGCATCTTAAAACACTCTTATCCTTATAAAAAAAGTTTTTTACCATCATGGATAGATGAAGAGTTTAATCTTGAAACACATCCATCCATAGAAGCTATGGTTGTAGATCGGGCTGATGAGATAGCCTATATGAGTCACGACATAGATGATGGTGTGAACTCTGGTCTAATCAGCTTTGATGATCTTAAAGAGAGTGCTTTAATACAAGAGATTTTACAAAAAGTTAAAGCCGAAGGTATCTCAGAAGATGAAGATGAGATGTTTCGTTACCGTTTTAGCTCACATCTTATAAATCATCTTGTTTATTCTCTTTTAGAATACTCAAAAGATAAAATAGATAACTCTTCTATACTTTGTGCTAGACTTGATAGCAGCTCAGAGATACCTGTAGGTTTTTCACCTGAGTTAGAGACAAATATCAAAAAGCTAAAAAAACTACTTTTCAATAAGTTATATCAGCATAAAAATATAGTAGTTAAGATGTTTGCGGGCAAACAAGCTATTAAAGGTCTTTACAGTGCATTGATGGAAGAAGAAAAGATGCTGCCAAAGTTCTACCTTGAGCAACTAAGTACGAGAAAAAAACATAGAGTTGTAGCTGATTGTATCGCTCATATGAGTGATAGATATGCTCTAAGTTTTTATAATGAAATGTACGGAAAGCTATAACAATCTAAGCATAATGTGTTGGTAACACTCCGACTAGAAGTGATTACCGGTTTCTTATAGATATCTATAGACTTGATACTTTGTCAACTAATGCTTTTGTACTGTCATTTATAACCACAATACTTTCTTTTATATTATTTATAGAGATTTTTGTATTTTTCATTTTCTCTATTTGTATTTTAGTTAAGTCCCTTGAACTGTAAGCTTCATTTTTGATTAGCTGAGAGTTCTCTGTGTCTTCTAGCCCTTTTTGGTGAGTCCGTTCGATATCCGAACTTGATTGTGTAAGGCTTTCTTGCAGGATTTCTGAGATAGAAACCAGCTCGAGTGCTGATTGTGCATTTTGTTCTACGCTTGTGCTAGCATCTGAGATACTTTGAACGATGACATTTACACTTGCATTTATCTCGGTTAAAGATCTTTGAGTATTTTCAGCAAGTTTTCTAACTTCATCTGCAACCACGGCAAAACCACGACCATGTTCTCCTGCACGAGCTGCTTCTATAGCCGCATTAAGTGCTAGAAGATTTGTTTTATCAGATATATCAGAGATAATGTTGAGAATATTTTTGATATCTTCGGCATTTACTGTTAGAGATTTTAAGTTCTCGCTAACTGCTATCTCGCCCTCATGGGTACGTCTTACCTGCTCTTCAAGTGTAGCCATTTTAGAAACAGATTCACTTATCTGATTTGAAACACTGTTTAGACTTTCTAGAACTTCATTTGAAAACTCTAGATTACTTTCTGATTCAATAGTGATAGTATCTAGTTTATTGGATACTTTTGCTGTTAAATCTTCACCTATTTCAAAATCATCTTCTAGAGTTTTAACAGAATCTCTAAGTTGATTTAATTTTGCATGGATTTCATTAGAAGCGTCACCAAGCTCTGTCGCCTCACTTACTTTGTCTGTAAATTCATTAATAAGCTCAACCATATGTTGGTACTCTCTGGAAAAGTTTAGTTTTAGGTCTATTTTTTTTCCTGATTTAAAGTTTGAGAGACTGTCTATTATTTTTTGAGCTACATCAACACCATTGATTTTTTCATCTATATCATGAATGACAATAACAACTGCAATTATTATCTGAACGATTTGAGAGATTAGATTGTCTGTAAATACGAAAGCATTTACCACAAGAAGTACTATACCAATCCAATGAACCAGTCGCATACGAAGAAAGAGTGAACTCATAACAATTCCTAATATTAATATTACGGATATTATATCATGAAAATTTTGTTAAAAAAGATATATTTTGATTAGTTTTAAAAGGAGAATATTTGAAGTTAAGATAAACAAAGCCCGAAGGCTTTACTTATTATAGGCGTGATTCGTAACGTCTCATCATATAAAGACGCTTAAGCATTTTCTTACGAGATGCTATTTTGAACTTCTTACGCTTTTCAGTTTCAGTCTCATGGAAACGACGAGCACGAGCTTCAGTAACTATTAAGTTACGGTCAGTCTGCTTCTTGAAACGGCGGTAAGATGCATCAAAGTTATCATCACTACGTAGTACGATACCTGGCATATCACATCACCCACTTTCTTTAAAATTTTGGAATGGAATTATAACATAATGTTTCCATATAACAAAGCTTTATTTTTTGCATCCAGTATTTAGCTTAAATAACGGATAAAAGGGACAAAAACCAATTGCTCCAGTTAAGAGTGGAATGGCACCAATTCCTGCAACTATTAAATTCTCAGTCAATAAACCAAAGGTAATTAAACCTAAACCTGCTATTACTCTAATAACCCTATCTGCTTTTCCTGCATTGAAACACATTGTATATCCTTTTTTGTCTACTAATATTTAGATGTTTGTATTATAGAAAAAGAGATATATCGTTGTCTGCAACCTAAGTTACATAGAATTTTGAAATTTAATAGTGAATATTGATTCATGTCAATACACTATTTCTTTAAATCGGATAAAATTTGTCCGATTTAAAAATACTAGAGCGTAATGCGCTCTTACCAAAGGAAACAAAATGAAAACAATCATTTTATTAATCGCGTTAACATTAGGTGCTCTTCAAGCTGACAACATCGTATCTTATGATACAAAAGATACAAAAGAGCCGATTAGCAAACCTAATCATCCAAGTACAGAAATATACTAATCATATAAATCTGATTTTATTCTTCCCTCTAAAACAGACTCTTCGGAGTTTGTTCCAATTAAAATATTAGAGCGTAATGCGCTCTTACCAAAGGAAACAAAATGAAAACAATCATTTTACTTATCGCGTTAACACTAGGTGCTCTTCAAGCAGACAACATCGTAACTTATGACACTAAAGATACAAAAGAGCCGATTAGTAAACCTAATCATCCAAGTACAGAAATATACTAATAATATAAATCTGATTTTATTCTTCCCCCAAAAAATAGACTCTTCGGAGTCTGTTTTATTCAACCAACTCAATCTCACCTCTGGCTAAAATAACTTTTCCTAAGTTTTCCAACTCTTTTAATACTCTGCTTATTACAACTCTAGTACTTCCAAGTTCATTTGCTATTGTCTCATGTGTAGTTTTTATGGTTTTTTCATTTTGAGCATTTAACCACTCCAAAACTCTAGCGTCCAGTTTTTTAAACTTTATGTCGTTGATTAGTTTTGCTAGGGCACTCATTCGAAGAGTGTATATTGAAAAGAGAAAACTTTGGTACGCGTCATTCATGTGAGCTAACTCTTTTACGCTTTTCGTATCTAAAAGATAACCCTCAATATCTGTAACAGTAATTGCTGAACCTATTGCCTCTGTTTGTGAGATATTTGATGCAGTATTTACGATGCACTGTTCTCCGGAATTTAGTTGGTATAGTGTTATCTCATCTGCATCGTCTGATTGGATATATAAACGAACTTTTCCCTCTGTTAAAAAGAGTATGTTTTCACAAATATCACCTTGAAAGAAAAGAATATTCCCTTTTGGAACTTTTACTGGTTTTAGGTGCTTTTTTAAAAAATCTAGTGCCGTGGCATCTAGCTTGTTATAAAAAGAGTAATTTTCTAAATTCATCTATTTCTCCATGCTTGGTACAGAACTATAACATGTAAAATATAAGATAAATATTTTAATTTTTAAAGCTAGTTTTTCATTAGATATACTTATGTTAAAATGGTTTTATATATCTGACCTAAGTTTGAAAAAGGGAGATGAAATGTCCAAAAAAGCATGTAATAATGTAAAGTGTATAAAAAGCTCAGAGTGCGCTCGTCATGAAGCTTGGCTTAATGGCGATAAAAACTATACAACATTTAAAGGTACAAAGAAAAAGGGTTGCGGCAAGTTTATACAAAAGAAGTAAGTATATTATTGATATAATCTTTTTATGATTACCCAAGACTCCATAGAAGCCCTAAAAGCACGCCTTGATATTGTTGATGTTGTAGGCTCATATGTGGAGCTGAAAAAAGCTGGAGCAAACTATAAAGCGCCTTGCCCATTTCATGATGAAAAATCACCTTCTTTTGTTGTAAGCCCGTCTAAAGGCATCTATCACTGTTTTGGATGTGGTGCAGGCGGAGACAGCATCAAGTTCACCATGGAATATGAAAAGCTTAATTACCCAGAAGCACTTGAAAAGCTAGCAGACAATTATAACTTCACTCTTAGTTATACAGATAACAAACATAACAAACCACGCTCACAAGTTATGGATAAGCTAAATGAATGGTATCAAAATCTTCTTACTTCAAAACAGACAGCACTCTCTTACATAAAAGAGCGTGGTATCTATGAGAGCAGTGTTGAGAAGTTTGGTATTGGTTATGCCCCTGAGTCAGATGCTACTGTCAACTACATAAAATCTCAGCTATTTAGTATGAATGAAGCTGTGGACATGGGTGTTGTCGGATATGACGGTGGAAGGAATTTTGCTAGATTTATAGAGCGTATAACTTTTCCAATTCACTCTGCAAATGGCTCAATAGTAGGTTTTGGCGGTAGAACAATAACGGGGCACCAAGCAAAATATGTAAACTCTCCTGAAACAGCATTTTTTAATAAATCTCGTCTTTTGTACGCCTACCATCATGCCAAACAGACAATACATAAAACAAAAGAGATAATTATTACAGAGGGTTATCTTGATGTTATTATGCTTCATCAAGCCGGATTTACAAATGCTGTTGCTACACTTGGGACAGCTCTTACGCTAGAGCATCTGCCACTTTTAAGAAAAGGCGAGCCAAGAGTTGTTATGGCTTATGATGGAGACAAGGCAGGTCGCGCGGCAGCTTTAAAAGCATCTAGACTGCTTAGTGCCGGTGGATTTAATGGTGGTGTTGTTATCTTTGGAGATGGGCTTGATCCTGCTGATATGGTAAATAACGGAGCGGTAGAAGAGCTAGCTACCATGTTTAGAGATGCAAAGCCTTTTATAGAGTTTGTTTTAGAAGAAGTACTTTCACTTTATGATTTGCGTGATCCAAAAGCTAGAGAATCATGTATGCAAGAAGGTATCGCTTACTTGAAAACACTTTCTCCTCTTCTTCAAGAGAATTATCAAACATTTTTAGCATCCCGTTTGGGAGGCTTAGGTGTTAGTCCATCACTTGTTAAATTTGGACAAGCACCAGCAAACAAGAATGCTCCTCTTATGCAAAAAAATACTCATAAAGATATGTGGGAATTAAGTCTTATTAAAACAGTTTTAGAGCATCCTGAGTTGATAGACCAGATGCTAGACGCACTTGATCCTTCACTGCTACAGTTTCACTCTAGGGAGTTTTTACTATCTTTAGAGGGGAAAAATGATGAACCTTCCATTATGGCAATAGCAGTCGATGATCAGATAAAATCACTTAAAGATGAAGAATCTTTAAAGAATGAGCTTATCGCATTTTTAACTAAACACTATGAGAGAGAGTTAAGAAAGGTAAATATGCAAACTGCCATGTCTTTTGAGCAAAAGGCTTTTTACATTCGTAAGTTTCGCGGAAAGATCTCAAAATTAAAACGAGGTGAGCTAGTAGCTTTCAAGGACTGATGATGCGTATTTTATGGTTAGTTCTACTTATTAGTTTAGAACTTTTATCAGCTACCATAGATTTTAGCGAAGAAGAGAAACTTTGGATGAAGCAAAATAGAGTCGTAACTTATGTCGGAGATCCTAATTGGCTTCCCTTTGAAGCATTCGACGATAAAGGCAACTATGTAGGTATCGTTTCAGATTTACTCAAGTATATAGAAAAAACAACACCCTTAAAATTTAAGATCATAAAAACTACCTCTTGGCAAGGCTCCATAGAAACAATGGAGTCAAAGCAGGTGATGATGATGTCACAGAGTAAAGATTACAATGCCCAAACGACAGAGCTTCTTAGCGAGATCTATTATAAAAACCCAATTGTTATAGTTATGAATCAAAAACAACGTTATGTCTCATCTCTTTATGATATAGGTAATAAAAAAATCGCGATTAGTTCTACGGAAGCATTTTTTCAAAAGATTCAAGAGAAATATCCTGCCATAAAGTTCGTAGAAGTGAAATCAATAAAAGAAGGTCTGCAAAGTGTTGTATTTGGAAAAAATGATGCCTTTGTAAATACGCTTGCCCAAACAAGTTACGCTATCGCAAAGCGTCAGCTGAACGACTTGCGAATCGTAGGACGTACAGATATGTATACGGAATTAGGCTTTGGCATCTCGTCAGAGCATCCTCCCTTAAGAAGTATTATGAACAAGGTCTTAAATAATATAGATCCAAATATTCAAAATGATATTTTGTCAAAATGGATTCAGCAGAAGTATGTTGAAAAGCTTGATTACACTGCTCTTTTTGTAGCCTTGGGCATCTTTTTTGTTATAGCTGTTATAGTCTTTATGTTTTATGTAAGAGTTAAAAAAGAGGTAGAAGCAAAACTTCACGCACAGTATAAAATGCTTGAACAGCAGAGTAAAATGGCATCTATGGGTGAGATGCTAGATGCTGTCGCTCACCAGTGGAAGCAACCTCTAAATGCTATTTCCATGCATCTTGATTTGATGAAAGAAGATTTTGACGAGGGAATCGTAGATCGTGCTTACATAGATGAGATGCAAAAAGCCACTCACTCTCAAATAACACATATGACAACTACTCTTAGTGAGTTTAGAAACTTTTTTCGTCCAAACAGGGATATTGTAGAGTTCAATCTTTTAACTGTAATAAATTCAGTATTGCTTTTGACTAAAGATGAGTTTTTAAGAAATAATATAAATATAGAACTGGACGTAGATGCAAAGATTAGCATTAAGGGAAACGAAAACGAGTTTAAGCATTTGATATTAAATATTATCAATAACTCTAAAGATGCTTTTAATGAAAGAGAAGTGAAAAATCGCAGTATTTTTATAAGAGCAACACAGAGTAAAAATGCTGTAAATATGGAAATAGAAGATAGTGCGGGCGGGATTCCTAAAAATGTAATCGAGCGTGTATTTGAATCTAATTTTACAACAAAGTCGGTAGGAAAAGGTACAGGTATCGGTCTCTATATGAGTTCACAGATAGTTGAGAAGATGGGCGGTAGGCTTAGTGTAAGAAATATCAATGATGGAGCATGCTTTTACATAAGTTTTAGTATTAGTTGATTTAATGGTAAAATTTCAAAATGATAACGAGGTGAAGTGCCCCGATAAGGAAAAAAATGAAAGCAATAGCACTTTTTAGCGGTGGTTTAGACTCCACATTAGCGATGAAACTTATAATAGATCAAGGTATAGATGTTCTAGCAGTGAATATCTCTACGGGTTTTGGTAGTACAAAAGATAGATTTGAACATATGCAAAGTATGTGTGATCAAGTTGGTGCAGAGCTTAAAATAATTGATATTCAAAGTGAGTTTTTACAAGACGTTTTGTTTGACCCAAAACATGGTTATGGAAAAAATTTCAACCCTTGTATAGATTGTCATGCTAAGATGTTCGCTGTTGCAAAAAGAATCATGGAAGCGGAAGGTGCAAGCTTTTTGGTAAGTGGTGAGGTTATGGGGCAACGTCCCATGAGTCAAAACAAAGATGCTCTTCAAACGGTTCTAAATGAGAGTAACTGTGATGGACTTCTCCTTCGTCCAATGTCAGCAAAAATGCTTGCTCCGACAATTGCCGAGATAGAGGGCTGGGTAGATAGAGAAAAATTAGAAGGCATCACAGGAAGAAGTCGTGACAGACAGTTAGAATTGGCAAAAGAGATAGGTCTTGCTGATTTTGAATCTCCTGGCGGAGGGTGTCTTTTAACTGATGAGAACTTCGGTAAAAAAATGGTTGACTTTATCAAGCATGATAAGTTTGAAGTAAAAGATATCCCTGTTATGAAGTTTGGGCGTCATCTTCGTCTGAGTGATGGTGCAAAACTTGTAGTTGGTAGAAATAAAGAGGAAAATGGTTATCTCCAAGAAATAGATAATGATAAGTTTTTTCATGCAAGAACTATAGGAGTCCCAGGGCCTCACGCTCTTCTTAGTAGAGATGCAAGCGAATCTGACAAAGAGTTAGCTACGAAAATCATTTTAAGTTATACAAAAGCAGATCCTCTGAAAACTTTTTCAATCGCCTATGATGATGTTCAACTAAAAGGTTCAGCATTTGAAACACGTGAGGAAGCTAATAAGTTTAACGTTTTATAATTTATAAATTTTTGGTTATACTGACACAATGTAAAATTAAGGAACTTTATTATGGCTGGTATTCATTTTCAATTTGTAGATTTTAAACAACTTCTTCGTTTAAACATAGGTATAGCTGATAGATTAGATGAAAATCGTGCTGAAAGTTTCACGATATTGTATTGTGATCTTAGTGAGATAGAAGATGAAATAATAAATAACGCTCTAAAAGAGATACTTAGAACTTCTGATACTATTGCCAATCATAAAAAAGATTATTTCTTTGTTCTGCCATACACTGATAAGTATGGTGCAGAAATTGTAAAAAAACTCTTTGATACTAAATTTGATAAGTTTTTAAATTCATTTTTGATTAGTTATCCCGTAGATGGAGAGAGTGCTGAAGAGGTAACTGAAGTTCTTCAAACTAGAGTTAAACATTTTTGCAAAAAAGATCTGGACTATCTGGATATGCTTAACTAAACAAACCTACTTAAATCGGTATTCTTTAGAGTTTTTATAAAATTCTATGGCATCTGATATTTTCTGCTCTTTATAGATCTTCTTATCACATACTAACCTGCATTTTATTTTTGGATTGTTAGCTGCTTGAATATTTGCAGCACTCTTTTTTGTCTCATAGGCAGACAGCTCAAAGCTACTTGATTCTGGCGACTCAAATGGACTAATTGCAAACAACAGCGCTGGTATAAAAAAGAAAACTATTTTATTCATAGGTACAATATCGACTCAGACCAAAATATTTTAAATACAAACTAAAATTTATGCACTAAAGCTACGAAAAATAAATTTTCGATATATTTATATCCTTTTTTATAAAAAATGCATAAGTTCAGATGCTAACCTTATATATATTGGAATAATTAATGCTTTATTATATGAAAATTGCCTATTTTAGGCTATATAAGGAGCTTTAGATGATTTCATTAGAAACAAAAACTGATGTAGCGCCATCTTCGTCCATCGGTTTATCAACTCCTGAAAAAGAGCCAACTCTCTCCTTTTCACAACTTCTAAAAGGAGCAGGTGAAAAAGATGGCAAAGTTGTCCAAAATGGCGCTTTGGTCTTATCTCTGAGTGAAGAAAAAGAAGTAAAAAGCAACGTAAAAGCTTCTTCAAAAGCAGATACTCTTCTCTCTCTTTTAAAGGGAAAAGAAGCAAAAGAAAGTGATGTTCTTGGAAAATCAGTAATAGAGCATACAAAAGAGCCATTAGAGCTAAATCCTAAAATTACACAGACTATGACTACTAAGGAGATAAAAGCTTTAGTCTCAGATGCAAAAGAATATTTAAAGTCAAAAATCTTAGAAAGTGACGGATATAAGCAATCACAAATAAAAGAACTTCCAAAAACACTTAAAGGTTTAGCAACTTTAGCAAAAAACTTTGGAATTGATATTTCTAAAGTAAGTATTGAAGAAGTGAAACTTAAAGTTAGCTCACTTGATAGTGAAAAAACTCTTTCAACAAAAGAAGTGAATGAAAGTAAATCAGATCTAAAAACGCAAACTACTATAGCAAGTGATAAAGATAGCATTAAAGTTCAGAGTAAAACACAAGATATAGAAAGAGTAGAAGATAAAAAAGTAGTTGAATCTACGAAGCAAACGCCACTCTTTAAAGCTCAAGATGCAAAAGAACATACAACAGAGCAGATAGTAACTGTTAAACAGTTCAAAATAGAAGAGAAAACACCAAAAGAAAAAGCAGATGAAACCTTGAGACTTCTTCTTCGTGGTGAAAAACCATCAGCTTCCAACGGTGGACTAACGGCAGATTTTTCCGTTGCAACAGCTAGGGTTATAGCTCCAAGTGCAAGTTCTGAAGCAACAAGATCTTTGGAAAAACTTCTACATGGCGAATCTTCAAATGAGCAACATAATGGTTCTAATGCAAAGTTAGAGACATCAGCGACTCTAAAAGCAGACAGCTTTGAAGTAAAACTAAACGAAGCAAAACAGATGATTAAATATATCTCGCAGGATGTGAAAACAGCTATAGAAGATTATAAGTCTCCATTTACAAGAGTAAAAGTTCAACTGAACCCTCAAAAATTAGGTGAAGTTGATTTGACTATAGTTCAAAGAGGTAAAAATCTTCATGTGAATATCAGCTCAAATAATGCTGCAATAAATACTTTATCAATGAATGCGAATGAGTTAAAAGTTCAGCTAAGCAATAATGGAATAAATAATGCTACCTTAAACTTTAATAACTCTTCACAAAATAGTGATCAAGGTACTTCGCAACAGCAAAATCGCCATAATGAGCGAAGAGCTGATGAGGAATATAACTATTTTGACAATGAAGAACAGAATGAAGAGGTTTTAAGCTCTTTAGAAATCGTAGTTCCGAACTACGCGTAAAGGATATATCATGGCTATTAATTCAGTGGGTCAAAACCTAGCAACAAACGGTGAAGTACAAAATACTCAAACTACAAAAGATAAAACAATTTTAGGCAAAGATGACTTTATGACTCTTCTTTTGGTTGAGCTTCAGCATCAAGATCCGACTGAACCTATGGACAGTGAAAAGATTTTGAGTCAGACTTCTCAACTAGCAACTCTAGAATCAGCAGAAAATACTAATAAAGCTTTATCAGATCTAGCTGCTTCTTTAGGTGCTTCACAAAACTTCTCATCTATCTCAGCAATTGGTAAAACTGCAGATTTAGGAAGTAATGCAATTGCACATGACGAAGGTAGCACAACTTCATTTGAAGTTTATTTTCCACAAGAGATTAAGAATGGTACTATAGAGATTCTTGATACAGAAGGTAATATAGTCTCTACTATACCTATTGATATGAAAGATGCAGATGGTGATGTGCTAGATAAAATTGCTTCTGATGTATATCAATTTGATTGGGATGGTAAGTTGACAAATGGTAATGCAGCAGGAAGCGGAGTATATTATGTAACTGCTAGTTATACGAATCCAGCCGGAGAAGCACAAACAACTAGAATGGGAACATATCCTATTGAGGCGGTAAGGTTTGAGAATGGCGAAGCTCTTGTAAAAGTTGGTTCAAACTATGTTCCACTGGACAGTGTAGTCGAAGTTTACTAAAGGATTCATCATGATGACTCAAGCTTTTTATACTGGAATATCCGGTCTTAAATCTAACCAAACAGGTATAGATATTTTGTCAAATAATCTAGCAAATATTTCAACTGTCGGTTATCGTGGATATAACGTCGAGTTTGCATCTATGTTTGAAGACTCTTTAAATAGTTCTTCAAGCGGTTCTAGTACATCAAACAGTATTGGTGCCGGTGTAAAGATGCAAGCGTCTACTATGAACAGGGATCAAGGTGTTATTCAGCTCTCAGACCAAAGCACTGACTTGGCTATTGTTGGAAATGGATGGTTTGGTATTCAAGGCGAAACAGATCCTATGTACACTCGTGCAGGTAATTTTACTTTTGATAGAGATAGCGATCTTATCAGTCCTGATGGTTACTACGTACTTGGTACTATGGGTAGCAATATAAGCGCTGATGGAGTACTTACAAGTATTTTACCAGAGGTTAAATTAGGAGAAGTATCAGAACAGCAAAAACTTCGTTTTCCAAAAACTTTAACTTACCCGCCAGAACCATCGACAACTGCTAAATTTCTTGGTAATCTTGGTTCGGATGATGAACTAAGAACTATCGGTGCTAGTGTAGTAGACCCTCAAAACAATAAAAATCATTTAAGACTCTCTTTTACAAAGTCAGTTCCACAAGTTTTACCAGGAAGTCAATGGGATGTTGTAGCAACTACGCAGACTCTTGATGGAACCACAATATATGATACTCAAACAGGTGTTGCAAATTTTGATTCA
Organism: Sulfurimonas sp.; assembly: GCF_041563035.1. GTDB lineage: Bacteria > Campylobacterota > Campylobacteria > Campylobacterales > Sulfurimonadaceae > Sulfurimonas. The sequence goes on from NZ_JBFFNS010000008.1 coordinate 77,189, forward strand.
AGCGGAGCTTTGATTAATACTACTCTAAGTAGCATCAATAATAATGGTACTCCTGTGGCGATTGATTTAGGAAGTGGTTTTGATGGAGTTGTAGCTATCAGTAATATTCCAATCACAGCATCTAGCCTATCTGATGGAACAATAGGTGGAGACCTTGAGGGTTATAGTGTAAATAAAAATGCAGAAGTTATAGCAACTTTTACAAATGGTCTGCAGAGCAGTGTTGGGAAAATAGCTATTTATCATTTTAGAAATGAGCAGGGACTTGACCGTGCAAGTGGATCAAGATTCCTAGAAGGTACAAATAGTGGAAGTCCTATCTTTTATAAAGATGCAAGTGGACAAAATATTATTGGTACCGATATTGTAAACTTTAACCTTGAAGGCTCAAATGTCCAAATGACTGTTGGATTAACTGATCTTATTGTTTTTCAAAGAGCATACGATGCAAATTCTAAGTCTATAACTACAGCAGACCAGATGATGCAAAAAGCTCTACAAATGGATGCATAAAGCCTGCTATTAAATCTCGTATAATCTGAATAAATCCAGATTATACACTCTCACTGAAGATACCCCTTCGGTGAGAGTAAATACTTTCAATTTTTATATAAACTAACAAACAAATTTCACTAACACTTTTCAAAGTTGGAACACTAAATGCTATTTATCTATACTATAGATAAAAAAGGATTTAAGATGTTGAAATCACTTTTCTCCGGTGTATCCGGACTACAATCGCACCAGGTTGCGATGGATGTAGAGTCAAATAATATTGCAAATGTTAACACAGTAGGTTTTAAATATTCTCGTGCAAACTTTTCAGACCTTTTAGCTCAGACAAAAGCTATCGCTACAGCTCCTCAGGGTGCTCTTGGTGGTAAAAATCCTGTTCAAGTCGGACTTGGATCTACTGTAAGTTCAATGACTCGTATTTTCTCACAGGGTTCAGTGCAGAACTCTGATAAAAATACAGATGTTGCAATACAGGGAGACGGTTTTTACATTGTTTCTCCAGATGGTGGTAATACTTACAAATATACTCGTGCAGGTGACTTTAAATTTGATGCAGGTGGAAACTTTGTAGATAATAATGGTTTTGTTACTCAAGGTTGGCTAAGAGACCCTGTCTCAGGAAAGGTTGATTCAACTGCACCTATTACAGATATTAATATCCCACCTGGACTTACAACTCCGGCAAGTGCAACTAATGAAGTAGTTTTAAAATCAAACTTAAACTCTGGTCCTCTAGTAGAGAGTTTTTCTCCAGCTTATGAAATTAAAACTGGAGCTAGTAATATTCAACCTGCAGCTATTGATGCTAATGGTAATGCAATTTCAGCTGGTAACATAGGCGTAATGTTTAATGAGGTAGGAGAGGCTTTTTCTCTTCAACAAGATCAAGGTGTATGGGTTTCATTTTTAAGTTCAAGCTTGACTGCAGGTACAGTTGTAGCTAATGTAGCTTTAGATGTAACATTTAATATAGATCCTGAAATGGGCATTGCCGGTAATGCTGTGAATATTACAGCAGCAGCAGGTGCAACAGTAGCTGAAACAGCGAATAATTATGTATCTGCTATTAATGCTCAAAGCTCGATTACAGGTGTTACAGCAGCTGTTGATGCAGCTAATCAAATAACATTACTAAACGCAAACGGATCAAGTTCTGCTTCTCATAATATAGATTTTGTTGTTACTACAGGTTCAGGGTTAGCAACTGGATCAAGTACTACAGCACATAGATATCAGTACAATACTTCTTCGGCTGCCAGTCTTGCAGGTGGAGATAAGACTTTCACGTCTATGGCAGATTTGAGAAAATGGATGGAAGATGAAGCAAACAACCAAGGTGGGGCAACTAATGGTATTACCATTGCTGTTAATGACGCTGGAAAATTTGTTGTTAAAAATCCAAATAATGGTGTAGATGATTATGATGTAAATCTTAAAATTACAGCATATACAAATAAAACATCAGGTGCTGTTGTAACTGAGAACACTCGTTTCACTAGAAATATGGAAGCTTTAAATTCTGTTCTACCTCAGGCTAGTGGAGGTCAAGCATTTTCACAAAGTTTTAATGCTGCTACACACTCAAGTTCTATTGATGTTTTTGACTCACTTGGTTCAAAACATACACTTAGAATGGAGTTTAGAAAAACTGCACTTGATACTTCAACCGGTAGTACATGGGATATGAAAATAAGTGTTCCTGCGCCTGCAACGATTGATACAACTGCACCGTTAGATGAAAAAACAGGTTCTATCCGTTTTAATAATGATGGTTCGTTAGCGACTTATAACCCGCCAAATATATCTTTTTCTGGAAATAACGGTTCTGCGCCGGATCAGCAAGTAACTCTTAGTTTCGGTACTGCGAATGCTTTTAACGGTATGACAAGTTTTGATAGCGTTTCTTCTACATCAGGTATCTCTCAAGATGGATTTACGGGTGGAGATTTAGTTGGGATTAGAATCGATCAGAGTGGTACTTTAGTTGGATCATTTTCAAATGGTCGTTCTTTTGGTCTTGCACAAATTGCTATGGCTAAGTTTACAAATAATGAAGGTTTATCTGTAGAGGGTGGAAATATTTTCATTCAAACTGCCAACTCGGGTGATCCAATTATCGGTACAGCTGCAACTGCAGGTCGTGGTTTCATTCAAGCAGCAGCGTTAGAGGCTTCAAATGTCGACCTCTCACGTGCACTTACTCAGCTTATTATTATCCAGAGAGGTTTCCAGGCAAATGGTAAAACAATTACTACGTCTGACCAACTTCTTCAAACATTGATTGGATTGAAAAACTAGTTTTCAATCCGTCCGCTAAAGGAACGTAATTCCTTTAGCTTCACTTTTTTTTCTTTTAAACTCATTACGATATAATTCCTTTAATATTTTACATTAGGAATTTTCATGCAATTCTCCGCTCCCCTTAAATCAAACTCAAAAAAAGTAATGTTACTAGGTTCTGGCGAACTAGGTAAAGAAGTAGCTATAGAAGCTCAAAGATTAGGTCTTGAAGTCGTAGCTGTTGACAGATATCAAAATGCACCTGCTCACCATGTTGCTCACCGCTCTTATGTTGTAAATATGCAAGACAAAGATGCTCTTTTAGAGATTATCTATCGTGAAAAACCTGACTATATCCTTCCTGAAATCGAAGCTATCTCCATTGATGCTCTTTTTGCAGCAGAAGATAAAGGCTATAACGTAATACCAAATGCATCTGCAGTCAGTAAGACGATGAACCGCAAAAATATCCGTACCTTTGCAGCAGAAGTTTTAGGACTTAAAACTGGTCCTTATGAGTTTGTAACAACTGAAGATGGACTTAGAGAAGCATCTAAGCGTATGGGATATCCTTGTGTTATCAAACCTGTTATGAGTTCTTCGGGTCATGGTCAAAGTGTACTGAAGTGTGAAGAAGATGTTTCTAAGTCTTGGGAGATTGCAAAAGAAGCTCGTGGAGATGCTAGTGAGTTAATCGTCGAAGCGTTTGTTGATTTTGATTATGAGATTACTATGCTTACTGCAAGAAACGGTAAAGAGACAGTTTATTGTGAGCCGATAGGTCATGAGCAAAGAGACGGTGACTATGTATTTTCTTGGCAGCCGATGCAGATGAGTGAAGTTGCAAAGCAAAAATCACAAGATATGGCTAAGACTATTACTGATGGTCTTGGCGGTCGTGGACTTTTTGGTGTAGAGCTTTTCATCAAGGGCGATGAAGTGTATTTCTCAGAAGTAAGTCCTCGTCCACATGATACTGGAATGGTTACTCTTATTACTCAGTCTCAAAGTGAGTTTGCTTTGCATCTAAGAGCTGTTCTTGGTCTGCCTCTTGGGTTTACATTTTATGGAGACGGGGCATCTGCTGCATTTAAATCAACTAAGCATAACTTTGCTCCTGTGGTAGATGTAGATGACTCTCTGTTTAGTGACAACTCTTTTGTAAGAGTTTTCTCAAAACCGGAAGCACATGAGGGAAGAAGACTTGCTGTTGCTCTTGTTTTTGATGAGGTTGAGAAAGCACTTGAAAAATCACGTGAACTGATAGAAAAAGTAAGGGATGCGTAGATGAAAATCGTTCTTCTCGATGCTCTTACATTTGGAGACACTGATTTAAGCTCATTTGATTCTTTGGGAGAAGTTGTAGTCCATCAAACTACCTCCCCAGATCAAGTACAAGAACGTATAGCAGATGCAGATGTCATTGTAACTAACAAAGTTGTTATAAGTGATCAGTTTATGGCTGATGCTCCAAGTTTAAAACTTATCTGTATTGCTGCTACTGGTATGAATAATATTGACCTAGAAGCGGCTTCAAAACGTAATATAGAAGTAAAGAATGTAGCCGGATATTCCACTGACTCAGTTATCCAACATACTTTTTCAATGCTCTTTTATCTAATGACTCATTCAAAATATTATGATGAGTACGTAAAGAGTGGAGCATACTCAAAGAGTCCTGTTTTTACAAATATGTCAAAATCATTTTTTGAAGTCAAAGGTAAAAAGTGGGGAATAATAGGTCTTGGTTCAATCGGTCGCGGTGTCGCAAATATCGCAACTGCTTTTGGAGCCGAAGTTTCCTACTACTCTACAAGCGGAGTAAACAGAACTGAAGACTTTCAACGTGCAACAATAGATGAGCTTTTAAAGAGTTGTGACATCATCTCTATACATGCACCTCTTAATGACAAAACAAACAATCTTTTAGATTATGAACAGTTGTTAACTTGTAAAGATGGAGCTATTGTTTTAAACCTTGGACGCGGTGGTATCGTCAATGAAGAGGCTATTGCAAAGATAATCGATGAGAAAAATATATCTTTTGGTCTTGATGTCCTAACACGCGAACCGATGATTCCAAATCATCCACTATCTTCTGTGAAGAACAAAGAAAATCTCTATATTACGCCCCACATCGCTTGGGCATCCGTTGAAGCTAGAGATACTCTTATTGCATCTGTAGTAGAGAATATTTCATCACTGAAGTAGCTCTTTTCTTTTCTGCCTTTTTGGCAGCCACAATCTTCCCTTTTTCATCCGAAGTAGCATTTGTAGCTGCTTTGGCAAACGACATGCCCATATTAAATGCTATGATTTTTGCATCAAGTGGAAATATCTTGGCAATTATTGTGAATTATTGGCTTGGCTATTGGCTCTATGAGAAAACAAAAACAAAACTGGAACTTTCAAAAACAGGTACCAGGAGTTTGGAATATGGACATAAGTACGGCTACTTTATACTTCTTTTTACTTGGTTACCGGTTATTGGAGATCCACTAACCCTTGTTGCAGGTGTTCTTAGACTTAAGTTTGTTTGGTTTGTTATAGTAGCGGGTAGCCTTAGAATTGCTAGATATTACTTTTTGACTCTTGTGGTATAATTGGTATCATGAAAACGCTTTTATTATTACTAATTTTTATATCTTCAATACTTGCATCTCAGAAACCTTTAGATAGAGTCTCTCTGCAACTTATGTGGTTAGACCAGTTCCAATTTGCCGGATATTATATGGCAAAAGAGAAAGGTTTTTACGAAGATGTTGGTCTAGATGTAGAAATCAAAAAATTTAAATACAGAATGAATACAGTTGATGAAGTTCTTAGCCGAAGATCTACTTTTGGTGTTGGCAGATCAAGTCTGATAAAGTCACGTTCAGAAGGTAAAGATGTAGTTCTGTTATCTGCCATATTTCAATCATCTCCATTTATGTTAGTAAGTCTGGAATCTTCAAATATTAACAGTGTGAAAGATTTTGCTAATAAAAAATTTATGCTCACGAAAAATGCAATTGAGTCTGCAGCTATACGTGCTATGATAATGTCAAGTGGTATGGATGACAGTGAGATGATATTTAAAGAACACAACTTTAACTTTGAAGAACTCTTAGACGGAAGAGTTGATCTCTATGCCGGATACACTTCAAATGAGCTATATATTTTAGAAAAAAAAGGAATACCATATAAGATATTCACTCCAAAAAATGAAGGTTTTGATTTTTACAGTGATTTGCTTTTTACATCAGCAAAAGAGCTACAAGAGAATCCTAAAAGAGTGGAGAGCTTTAAAAAGTCTTCTCTTAAAGGATGGCAGTATGCATTTGACAACATCGATGAAACGGTAAAGTTAATACATGAAAAATATAATCCTCAAAATAAAACCATAGATGCTCTTCTTTTTGAAGCAAAAGAGTTAAAAAAACTTGCCTTTGCAGATGATGTAAAACTCGGAGACATCAGTGAGAAAAAAGTACTTAGAATATATGATGTATATAAAATTATGGGACTTGCAAAAAATTCTCTAGATATACATGAGTTTATATTTGACAGTGCTTCAAAGATCATCACTAAAAAAGAACATAATTATCTCAAAAGTAAAAAAGAAATAAGTATTTGTGTTATACCATCACTCTTACCTTACAGCACGATAGAAAATGGTGCATTTATAGGAATAGGTGAAGGTATACTTAAACTAGTTTCTAAGCATATATCCACACCATTTAAGCTAATTAAGACAGATTCTTGGAGTGAATCATTGCAAAGAGCCGAAAAAGGAGAGTGTGATTTAATGCCAATTATTGAAGCTACCTCTTCAAGAAAGAAGTATCTTAATTTTACAAGCCCATATTTTGAAGACCAATTAGTTATTGTTACTGACAATACAAAAAATTATATATTGGATATCAATACCGTCTTAGATGAAGAGTTTTCAATAGTTAAGGGATTTTCATTTATCGAGACCCTGCGTGAAAAGTACCCGAATATAAAACTAAATATTGTTCCTTCTCGAAAAGAGGGCTTTTTGGGTGTTCAAAATGGTAAATATTATGGACACATAGATGCTATGATGGCGTCAGCCTACTATATGCAACAATATTCAAAAGTAAATTTAAAAATTGCCGGACAGTTTGAAGATAGTGCGAAGATTAGTTTTGGTGTTAGGTACGATGATGAAATCCTCTTTGGGATATTTGAAAAAATTGCAAAAAATCTAAACCCTCAAGATATTCAAAAAGTTTTAAATGAGTGGGTATCCATTAACTACACAAATGCTACTGATTTTGAGTACGTAAAAAAGATTTTGATTTTTATGTTTGTGCTTGGAACTGTTTTTTTATATAGACAATATCTTCTAAAAAAGAAAAACAATGAGCTCGAGACTTTGCAAAAAGAACTAGTAGAGTTAAACAGATCGTTGGAGTCCAAGATTGCAGATGCAGTTGGCGAGATAGTAAAAAAAGATGCTTATCTTGTGCACCAGTCTCGCTTGGCTCAAATGGGTGAGATGCTTAGTATGATTGCTCATCAGTGGAAACAGCCACTTAGTTCTATATCGGCTATGCAGATAGCCATTAGAATGGCAATAGAGCTTGAAAAGTATGATTTAAGCGATGAAGGGCAAAGAAAAGAGTTTTTAGAGTTTATGCATCAAAAGCTTGATAAAATAGGTGCAAATACTCAAAACTTAAGTCAAATAATCTCAGACTTCAGTGATTTTTATAAACCAAATAAAAAATCAGAAGTCATGCGTTTGGATAATGTAATAATTAAAGCGTGTAATCTAGTTGAAGACAGTATGGATGTGAATAACGTTAGACTTAGTCTTGATCTACATTCAGAGTTGCTATTAAGATTGCATGAGAATGAATTCATGCAAGTGATATTAAATATATTAAGTAATGCAAAAGAGCAGTTAATAAATAAAAATATTGAAAATGCACGAATAAGACTTAAAAGTTACGATAAAGGTAACTATTCTATTATAGAGATTAGTGATAATGCAGGTGGAATCGATGAGACTATCATATCTCATATATTTGATCCATATTTTTCGACTAAATTAGAAAAGAACGGCACAGGCTTAGGACTCTATATGTCAAAAAATATTATTGAGGACTACCATAATGGCAGTATAAATGCCCATAACAATAAAGATGGTGCAGTCTTTGTTATAAAGATTCAATCAGAAGATATATAATATGTTGGACGGAGATAAGATTGATAATAATGGACTATATAAAGTTTTAAAATCTTTTTTAAGTCCTAAAGAGTAGAATTTGGAAATTTTTAAGTATTGGTGTGTGAATGAGAAATGATGTTTTAATAATTGGAGCAGGTGGAGCAGGTTTAGTCGCTGCTATAAATGCTCATGAGAGTGGTGCTAAAGTTAGAGTAATAACAAAAGAATATCCAACAAGAAGTCAAACCAGCATGGCTCAAGGCGGTATCAATGCAGCTTTAGGTAATGCGGGCGAAGACAGTGTTGAGGCACATGTTCAAAATACTCTCAAATCTGCACACGGTATAGCAAATGAAGAAGCCGTAAGACTTCTATGTGAGAGCGCACCGGAAGCTGTAGAGTGGCTTGATAGCATAGGCGTATGTTTCTCTCGTACAAAAGATGCGAAGATAGCTCAAAGAACTCTAGGAGGTGCATCTGCGCCTCGTGCTTGTTATGCGCAAGACTATACAGGTCTAAAAATACTTCATACACTTTATGATAGATGTATGAGTCTTGGCATCGAGATACTTAATGAGAGATACTTATTAAACTATATAACTCAAACTCCAGATAAAGCAGATGCTTACATCGGTGGTGCTACAGTTTTAAACATAAGAACAGGAGAAGTAGAGACTTATGAAGCTGCATCTGTAATAATCGCAACCGGCGGTTATGCTCGCATCTACGACAAGCACTCTACTAACTCAACAGGTTCAACTGGTGATGGGATTGCAGCAGCCATAAGAGCTGGTGCAAGACTAAGTGATATGGAATTTGTACAGTTCCATCCAACGGCACTTAAAAACTCATCTATACTCATCTCTGAGAGTGCCAGAGGTGCAGGTGGGTATCTTTTAAACTCTAAGGGTGAGAGATTTACAAATGAACTCTTACCGCGTGATGAGGTGGCTCGCGCTATAAACGATGAGATTCAAAGAGGCGAAGATATATTTTTAGATATTCGTCACTTAGGTGAAGAGTTTATAGATGAAGAGCTTCCTCAAGAGAGAAAGCTTGCAAAACTTTATGAAAATGTAGATCCGGTACATGACCTGATTCCTATAAAACCAGTTGCTCACTACACTATGGGTGGAATAGAAGTAGATAAAAACTCAAGAACCAAGATAAAGGGTCTTTATGCAGTAGGTGAGTGTGCAAACCATAAAGTCCACGGTGCAAACCGTCTTGGTGGAAACTCTCTTTTAGAACTTATAGTCTTTGGACGTGAAGCTGGAAAAAATGCGGCTGAATATGCAAAAACTTTTGATAAAGAGATAGACTCATCTGCACAAACGCAAAGTGCTAAAAACTTTGTTACAGGTGTAAAACACTTTACAAATCAGATAGATTTCTATGAGAAGCGCGAATTTATTGGAAATATTTTTTATAACAATGCAGGTATTTCAAGAGATGATATGGGTCTTAAAGCTGTTCTTGGTGCTATTCGTCAAATTCAAAGAGAAGTTCCTTTTATGGGACCAAAAGATAAGTCTAAAGTCTATAACACTAACCTAGTCGAGTTTATCGAGTTTGGAAATATGGTTGAACTTAGTGAGATCATTTTAGTATGTGCGATCAGTAGAAATGAGAGTCGGGGTGCTCACTATAGAAGTGATATCCCCCAAGAGAACGATAAGGCGTATAAGGCTCATACGATAACTTGGAAAGAAGACAGTGTGCTTTGTGCAGACTTTATGGAGTAGATCATGAAAATCAGAGTAGCAAGATACGCAACAGAGCCACAAGTTTCAGAGGCTGTTTTAGAGTATGAAGTACAGATGCAAGATGTGACTCTATTAGAAGTTCTAAATGAGATTAAAACAAAACAAGATTCATCGCTAACATATGCAAGCGGTTGTAGAAGTAGTGTTTGTGGAAGCTGTTCTATGAGAGTAAACGGTAGAGAAGTTTTAGCATGTGCATATAAAGTGCAAGATGGTGACCTTGTAGAACCTATGAAAAACTCTCCTGTTATTCGTGATCTTGTTGTAGATATGGACAGGGCTTACTCGTTTAATGCAAAAGCAAAAGCTTGGCAAAACTCACTAAGTCCATCAACAAACCTAACTCAAGAAAATGAAAAAGTTAACGAGATTCAGAGTGACTGTATCCTTTGCGGTTCATGCTACAGTGCCTGCCCGGTATATGCGGTAAATGAAGAGTTTATAGGACCTTTTTCACTTACTCGTGTTTGGAGATATGTGAGTGATGTTAGAGAGAAAGATTCTAGTGAAAAAATAAATACTATTCAAACAAACGGCATCTGGGATTGTACACTGTGTAATGAGTGTACTTTAGTTTGTCCACAAGATATCTCTAGTAAAGCGGATATAGAAAAACTTCGTTCAAAGTCTGCGATGAGTGGATACAGTGATCCAAATTTTGCCTCTTCTTTTGGTGGTGGATTTGGTGGTTTGTTTGATGGAAGTCCTACTTTCTAACGTCCTGATTTAATACAGTCTCTACCTGCATCTTTAGCATCATAGAGGAGCTTGTCAGCTCTTCGGATGACTAAATCCAAGTTATCCGGAATATCAATCATGGTAACACCAAAACTACATGTTACGCGTATGCTGCTGTGAAATAGATTTGAATTTATACTTTCTCTTATTTTTTGGGTGATTTTGACTGCGTTTTTCAAAGAGTTTGTTTTTAAAACAATAACAAACTCTTCTCCACCCCATCTTGCAAAAAGATCATCAACTCTTATTGTCCTAGATATTATACTAGTCAGCTCTTTTAGTATGGTATCACCAACATCATGACCATAAGTATCATTGATCTTCTTAAAATTGTCAATGTCAAGAAATATAAGTGCATATTCATCTTTATCATTTACTTGGGTAGCTAAAAAAGTCTCCAGAGATGTTCTGCTGTGTACGCCTGTCAGTGCATCTGTATCAACGGCTATTTCTAACTCTTGTATATTTTCATATGCATTTATGAGTCTCTTGGAGTAGTGTGTGAAAATGAAGTAAATCAGTATGTAGCATGTCAGCAATATTATGAAGCTTGTGCTGTTTAGTATTAAAAGAGAGTTTCTGTTTTCAATGACCGCTTTTGTTATGTCTTTTGCGATTATAACTTTACCGACAATTTCATCTTTATAGTTTTTTAGACATAGGTCGTTAAAGAGAATATATGTTTTACTTTTGTTCTGTATGATCTGCTCTTTTTTACTTAGATCTATTTGGCTTCGAATACTTTTAAAAATGGATTCTTTTGTAATTACAGAAAAATCTCCCATATTTTCAAACTCTGTTTTATATGATAAGTTTTTCATTGTAGAAGTTTTAATTAGTACTTCAGATTCTACATGAAGTAAGTTATTGAGTTTGTTTGCAAAATATTGTGGCTTTATTCCAAACTCCAAAACCCCTAGATGTTCTCTGTCTCTACTGATAAACGGAGCTGTAATACGATAAGTTATTCCATTTTTACCTGCCTCAAATCCAAAATAAGTTTTTTTATCTTTGTTTGTCTTTGCAACAATGGGACGAATGGTGGTTAGGTCATCATCATAACTTGAAGGTTTGTGCATACGTAAAACGGTAGTGCTTTTAGTATCTAAAAAGTGCATCACATGAAGGTCTGGATTTGATTTTATTAATTCTTCGTAGTCGTGTATAAGGTAGTTATAAAGCCCATCTTTATCTCTATTTTTGATAAACTCATAAGTCTTATCCATATTCATAAACTGGGCACTGATTGATATATATTTATCTTCAAGATTTACGATCATATCTTCATAGTGCAAGAGTGCTTGCTTATGAAGCTCACTTGTTTTAGTATTTATCATAAATTCATGATGTTTTACATCATAATAAACCCTTATGACAAAGGCAATAAAAAAAATAATGCCTAGAAGAAGAAGATATTTTCTTTTCAACTTATTCGTATTTATTATATGCATGGAGAAAAGTATATCATATTAATTACGGTTTACGTGCAAAAACGTGATATTGTTGCAACTACTATAACAAGATTATAAATATGTTATAATCGTTGTTATTATTTTTAAAGGGCTTGGTAATGGCAAAAGAACATTCATTTGATATAAGTGCAAAGATAGATATGCAAAATTTTAAAAATGCTATCAATATGGTTGATAAAGAAGTGGCTAATCGTTATGACTTTAAGGGTACAACTTACGAAGTTAGTTTCAAAGAGAAAGAGAAACTTTTAGTTTTAATTGCATCTAGTGATAATAAACTGGATGCTTTAAAAGATATAGTGGTCTCTAAGTTTTTAAAACAGGGTCTATCGTCTAAAGTTCTAGAAGAACTTCGTGTGGAAGACTCATCAGGAAACAATAGAAAGATGACTTTTAAAGTTGTTGATTATATAGAGTCAAAAGAAGCTAAAAAAATAACTGCAGAAATTAAAAAAATGAAGCTTAAAGTAAATGCACAGATAGAAGGTGATGCTATAAGAGTTAAGGGTGCAAAACTTGATGATTTGCAAAAGGTTATGAAAGAGATCCGTGAAGGTGAGTGGGAAGCTCCATTAGTTTTTGAAAATATGAGATAAAGGGTTATATATGTCTAAAATGAGTATATCAGATGCAGCGTTAAGACTTGGAGTATCTAAAGAGGCGATTCATAATCGCATTAGAAGAGGTTCTTTAGAGAGTGTAATGGAAGATGGTGTCAAGTATGTTCTTTTAAAAGAAGACTCTTCTTCTCCTGCCAATAAACAAGCTCCAAAACGAGCTAACACTAAAGTGGCTCACGAGCCGGATTCTAGATACTACAAACTTTTAGAAGAGCAAAATGAGAAACTTCAGCAAAAAGTTGACAAGCTTGAAGGTGAGACAAAGACTCTAAGAGAACAAAAAGAGCAGATGCTCGTTCAAGAGAGAATCAGAATAGAGAAGATATATAAAGACAAAGATGAGCAGTTAAAAAATATACTCAATGCTATATCTTCGAAGTTTTTATTAAACGCTCCAACTGAAGAGTTGATTGTTGAGAGCCAAGAGCTTGTTGAAGCAGAGATAGAGTCTGCAGAACCCTCATCTCTAAAACAATCAAGTGATTTGATATCTTTGAAAAAGTATTTAAAAGATGGAAATTACACAGAGAAAAAGAGTCAAAAAATAAAAGATAGATTTAAAAAAGCAGCTAAAAAAGATAGTAGAATAGTCACGGTTGGTAAAAAGTACTATATCAACACAAATAAGTTTGACTACAGCGATCTTCTACACTAAATAGTTAAACTTGAGAGGTGCTCTTAAGAGCACTCCACTCTGTTTCTACCACTGTGCTTGGCTGTGTATAGTTTTTGATCTGCGATCATAATGTACTCATCTATGAAGGAGCTCTTGAATGCTTTCTCCGGTTTTACTTCTATCATCCCAATACTGACCGTAGCGTTTAAATCTTTACCTTCAAACTCTAAAGTAGTCTTTTCGAAATTTCTACAAATCTTTTCTAAAACTTCAAGACCTTTTACTTTGCTTACAGCAGGAAGAATGATAACAAACTCTTCTCCTCCATAACGGATGATTAGATCGGAGTTGCGAATATATTTCTTTGCCACATCCACAAAGCTTTTAAGAACTTTATCTCCTGCAACATGACCGTGAGTATCATTTATCTTCTTAAAAAGGTCAAGATCACATACGGCAAGTACAAAAGGGTTGCTAGTAGCCAGTGAGAGCTCATACTGGCTCTCAAAAACATTTCTAAGACCATTACGGTTGAGTGCACCAGTTAAAGTGTCCTTAGTCACTCTTTTGTTCATAATAACGTTATCTATAAGAGCTAACTCTGTACCGATACTAAGTGAGATTAGTTCACACTTTTCCAAATAAGTTATTTGTATGTGGTGCTCAGAGTCACCAAGATGTGAATGTATCTTTTTTGCAAAGAGATGCAGGTTATTATGAAGAGCATCTATAGTCTTATATTTTGAGTTGTTTTGGATTACGTTTTTAGCATCTGTTTGTAACCACTTTCCGAAATCACATAGTTTATCATCCAGCTGCGGAAAATTTTCTATGTCTTCATCTTTAATATGACGTGCAAGTTTTGTGAGCCATAAAAGATGAGATTCATAGTGAGAGATGATGTTTTTTTCTAACAAGTCAGACAGAGATGTTATACGTAGAGTATTTAGTCTTAAAAGTTCATTTACATACTCATTTAGATAAATATGTGCAACTTTGTTGTTAATATCTTTAAACAAAGAGAGTACATGCATGATGCTAGAGCTTATCTCTTGTTCACTCATTTTACCTATAAGTACATTTTTTAAAGCATTGATTTCGTTCACCATTAATATATATGGAACGTCTAAAGATATTTTATATTTTGCCAGTTTTTCAAACATTGAAAGAAGTTCATCTTTTTTGAAACCAGATTTCAATATAGTCAGAATCTCTTTGTAGTAATCACGAACAACAAATGCTTTTTCATCGCTGTAAGTGTTTACGCAAGAAGTATATTTGTCTATAAACTCATCTAAGATCTCTTCACAGTCGCTGTGAAATATGTTTGAAAAACTGTATGTCATAAATCGCTACTTTTTAAGGTTAACCCTTTAAGGTGTGAGATAGGATATGAATAAGATATTCCATCTCCTCGACCGACAATATCAAGTTTATGCATGACACTAAAAATAATATTGTCAACTTTCTTAGTCGGGACTATAAACATAAGATTTACATCTGTTGGGTCACTGTGAAGACGGTTGTAAAAATTGTCCATTTCATTTAGACCCATGCCGTGAGCATCCATGATTGTAACTCCACCTGCACCTGCATCACGAGCAGCAATAAGTGCTTTATCCTGATTTTTTCTAGGTACTATAATGTGAACGGCAGAGAAAGGCATTTTGTATGAGTGTCTCTGCCCTGTTCCATGAATCTGTACAGTTGAGAGTCCCATATCGTTGGCATGCTCAATCGCTTGACGAAGTTCATCCATGTGTAACTCTTCAAGCTCGTGCTCACCTTTAACCCCGATCTTCTCTGTTATGATACCATATAACATTACTGTTAGCATTGGGAAGAGTGATGCGAAGGCAATAAGACCAAACCCATCTATAAGCGGATCACGCCCAGGAATATTTGTAGCAAGTCCAAGACCAAGAGCAGCAACTAAAGGAACAGTTACTGTTGAAGTTGTAACCCCGCCACTGTCATAAGCGATTGGTACGATATATTTTGGTGCCATAAAAGTAAGAACTATAACAAATAAGTAACCTGCCATGATGTAGTAAACGATCTCTCCACCGACAACAATACGATAAGCTCCCAGAGAGATACCTATAGCAACACCAAGTGCGACAAAAAGACGAAGGACGAAGTCATTTATCTTACCGTCACTTATCTCTTTTGCTTTTTTTGCAATAGCAGTTAGAGAAGGCTCAGCCATGGTAGTCGAAAAACCTATCAGGAAACCAAACGAGTATATGATGATGTTGTTATCATACTGAGTCAGCTCAAAAGCCATAGTTTCACCGACTGAGAATAGACCCATCTCTAAACCGACGATGAAAGCATCTAAACCGATAATAACCAGTCCAAAACCAATGATTACTTCTTTTAAATTATCAATAGGTTTTTTAAGGATGGCATATTGAAAAAATACAATTACAGCTAAAATGGGAACAACATCTATAACTACGCCAACGAAACCTTTTAAAATATCAAGAATCTTAAAATCAAAAACAGCAGGAGTCTTAGCTACTTCTATAACAGGTGCAGCAAGAGAAGCACTTACTTCGATAAACTCATATACAGCGATACCGTAAAACTGTACGAATATCATAGGAGTAAGAGATGCAAAAGCGATTAGTCCAAAACCGTCTAAAACCGGGTTTCTACCTTTAATAGTAGATGCCAGACCAATACCTAGCGCGGCGACTAGAGGAACGGTTACAGTTGAAGTGGTAACACCACCTAAGTCATATGCAAGACCAACAATCTCTTTAGGTGAGAAGGCAGTAGCTGTAACAACCATGACGTATCCGGCAATGATGTAGTAGTGTATTGGATGACCTTTAATAATCCTCCAAACACCTAAAACTATGGCAAAACCAACAGAAAATGCAACAACAATCCTAAGAGTATTTGCATCAATCCTTCCGTCACTAATGCTGGCCGCTTTTTGTGCAATAACGATAAGAGCAGGTTCTGCAACAGTAGTACCAAAACCTATCATAAAGGCAAAAATAATTATCCATTTTGTAGAGCCTTTTCTCGCAAACTCGCTAGCTAAACCTTCACCTACTGGGAAGATTCCAACTTCTAGACCTAGAAGAAATACAGCAAGACCAACACCAACAATAGCCAAACCAATAGCTGTACTCAACCAGTTTTCCGGTACGGTTTGAATAATTGCTAACTGGAAGAACATAATTACAAGTATGATTGGTAATAAGTCTCTAAAAGACTCTTTTAACAGTTTTAAAAATGAAGCGATGCTTAACACTTAAACCCTTTATAAAAATTATAATGAAATATTATCTTAATATTATTAAAACTAAAGTGAAATATGGAAACAAATTCCTCTAGGTAGTTTAGTTTTAGCCCATATTTTCCATGTTAATCAGCATCAACACCAGAGTGTAAATTTAAAAATTATTAACTTTATTAAAAGAATAGATTTGATTTTATTTTACATAATAGTGTCTATACTTTAGCTTATAAAAAATGATTGAAATATATGTATATAATAGTTATAAAGAAAGATGAAAGTTTAGTGTACTTTTAAGAATGATAAGGGTAAAATCACAACCTACAAAATGGACAGCTGGCCGAGTGGTCGAAGGCGCTCGCCTGGAACGCGGGTATAGGGTAACCTATCTAGGGTTCGAATCCCTAGCTGTCCACCATTTAAAGTCAAAACTAGTTTTTACCGATATAATACTTGAACAAAACAATTAATAAGGCCATTCGTTATGGAAATAACATTACTACTGAAATCTATTATGGGCTTGGTTATAGTTTTAGCCCTTTTGATATTCTTGTTATTTTTGCCATCTAATAGAAAAAAAGAAAAAACTGAGTCTAAAGAAGCAACTCCAATAGTAGTAGCTCAACGTCCTCCAAATACTGACTTAGAATATTTAAGATCAATTATAAAAAAGAAAAAATCAACCACAAAAGAACTACAAGAAGCTTTAGAACTTGTCATAAAGTATCATGGTATAGTTCATGAAAAACTTGGACTCAGAGCACACCCTGATTTTGATATCTATATGGATATTTTATTTACAATATGCAGGCACCCAAACACAAACAAAGACATAGTTGTAAAGTTTGACAGAGAATTGGGAAGATTGAATCCAGACTATAAAAAAGAGATAAATGAAGCTATTACAAAGGGACTAAACTCAAGAAGAGTTTAGTTGCCTTTATGTCTAGTGGCTTTTTCTTCTTGAAGCATATTAGATAGTAGCTCAACGACCTGTTGACTAGCTTTTTCTGCATTGTTAAAGTAAGTCATTACATTTTTAGACTCTTGTGTACATGTGTTAGCTTTAACACATTCAACTGCTTTTTTGATGTTGTCATGAACTGCTTTATGAGGCTCAGCCATTTTATAGTAGCTTGAACAGTTGCCGAACTTTTCTTTACCGGCTCCCTCAAAATACCATTTACCAAGTCTACACTCTGTGTCTGCAGCAAAGTGACCTTGAGCCTCACCACTAAAGACTGTTTTGTAGCCATTTGCTTTAAAGAGCAGATGATCAAGTTTACTAAGAACCATAAAGATAGCGTAAGTTACATCTTTATTTTCCATCGAAATTATTTGTGAGTTTTGTGAAAGCTCTCGCATTCTATCTTGAAAAATATCCATTTGTTCATTTGAGCTTGTAGACAACTCTTCCATAGCTTTAGAGTGTTCATGAACTTCCTGAGTGTTTTGTTTTAGACTCTGTACTGTAATCTCTACTTCACTTGTAGCTTTTTGAGTACGCTCGGCAAGTTTACGAACTTCATCTGCAACAACTGCAAA
>NZ_JBFFNS010000009.1:0-91803 GCF_041563035.1 Sulfurimonas sp.
AAATTGCCATAAAAGCACTGGAATCTGATGCGCAGAAAAAGAACCTTATCTCTAAAATTAACGCTTCTCAAGTTGATTTAGATACTCATAAAATCAAAGAAAACTACTATGACCTTATCGTTATGGCTAACTTTCTTGACAGAGCAGTTTTGGCATCTGCCATGGAAGCACTAAAAAAAGAGGGAATACTTTTTGTTGAGACATACATGGTAAGTGATGGAAATGAAAAACAATCAGACCAAAACAACTTGCTAAAGAGCCAAGAACTGAGAGAGATTCTAGATGACTCATGGGATATTCTCTACTATGATGAGTTTGAAAATGAAGACTATGAGATATACAAGATGAAAAAACAGGTAGTAGTTGCGAAAAAGACAAACTAGTAAAACTGCAAACATCTCATATGATATACTTTCATCTATATAAAACAAGGCTATATCGTGCAAAATTCATCAAGTAAAACACAAAAGTTCATCCTAAAATTTTTCCCTGAGATCATGATTAAAGGTTCTTCGGCAAAACGACAAATGGTAGGACAACTCTACACAAACCTTATCACTTTACTAGAGCGCATTCACGCTGACATCAAAGTAAGAAAGTTTTCTGACAAAATAGAAGTCTTAACACCTGTCGACATGCTTTCAGAAGTAAGAATAGTTCTTATAAACACTCCGGGAATCGAGCAAGTACTTGAAGTGCTACAGTTTGATGATATGGACAGCCTAAGCAAGATAAAAAACAAAGTTGGTGAAATCGTAGGTGACAGCCTGAAGAATAAAACTTTTTCAGTTAGAGCAAAACGCACCGGTACACATAGTTTTAAGTCCACTGAACTTGAGAGAACTGTAGGTGGTTATTTACTAGCACATACAGATGCCAAGGGTGTTGATCTTCACAATCCGGAAGTAACTGTAAAGATGGAACTGATAGAGAGTCAGCTAAATATTATCACTACAAAGTACAAAGGTCTAAGCGGTTTTCCTATCGGGACACAAGGCGATATTTTATCTTTGATGTCCGGAGGATTTGACTCGACTGTTGCATCTTACCTGACTATGAAAAGAGGAATAAAAACGCATTTTGTATTTTTTAACCTTGGCGGTATGGCACATGAGATAGGAGTCAAGCAAGTAGCATTGTATCTATGGTCTAAGTTTGGTTCATCTCATAGGGTTAAATTTATATCTGTACCTTTTGATGATGTTCTTACTGAGATTTTTCGCTCTACTGCACCAACATATATGGGAGTGACACTTAAACGTCTAATGATTATGGCATCCCAGAAGATAGCTGATGAACTTGAGATAGACGCACTTCTAACTGGGGAGAGTGTTGCACAAGTATCTTCTCAGACGCTTAGAAATCTTGCAATAATTGACCAAGTAAGCAACAAACTGATACTGCGTCCACTCTCAACTATGAATAAACCAGACATCATGTCTATTGCAGACGACATAGGAACACGACACTTTGCAGAGAGTATGCCTGAGTATTGTGGTGTTATTTCACAAAACCCTATCATTCACGGCTCTTTTAAGCGCATGGAAAAAGAGGCTAAAAAGTTCGACTATAGAGTACTTGATAAAGCTGTAGAAGATGCTAAATCCATCTATGTAGATGAAGTTGTAGATGACGTTAGTAACCTAGCTGCTATCGAAGTCGTAAGTGACTTAGACTCAGGTGATTATGTGGTTATAGATATTCGCGCTGAAGATGAGTGTATACAGACATCATGTGAATCTATCAAAATACCATTTCATAAACTAAAAACAGAGTTTGACAAACTTCCAAAAGACAAAGAGTATCTTCTCTACTGTGAAAAAGGCATCATGAGCCAGCTACACGCACAATACTTAAGAGATGCCAAAAAAAGTAAAAATGTCAGGGTTTACAGACCTTTATAATAACGCCCTAGATTCAGGGTGCTCTTTTTTTTTAAACTTTAATAAAAATGCTTTAAGTACAATAGTCTCAATAAACATTAAAAGGCTATTTATGAAAACTATACAACTATTGATGCTTTTATTTGGAGCAATAATTCTTAGTGCGCAAGAGATGCAGAATGTTCCTGGAAAATGTGGAAGTTCCATGAAAGTTCCAAAAGCTAAGCAAGAGACTACAAAAGATGAATCCAAAAAGTCTGTTGACTCTAGGTTTTCACCTAAAGCTTACCAAAAAGCAGACTGGACTAGAGAAATACCAACCAACAATCAAGACTATCCAAGAGGTAAAATCAGGACTCATTAAAAGTTTTATTTGGATAGTGTACAATACGCAAAATATCTACAAGGTTACATGTTATGCACGAACAAATCATAGATGCACTAAAAGAGCACTACTCAAGAGACCTACGAAAACAAGTTGTTAAATCCGTACTAAAAAATGAAAAAGATAACGATAAGGAAGCTTTAAAACCTTCTTACAACATCTTAAACCAAATATTTTCATATATTATGAGTGAACTCAACTGGAATATCTCTAAAAATACAAACGATTGGGATGACACACCACTTAAAATAATTAGTGAAGTATTTCCCCGTATTGAGACTACACAATGGTACAAAGACCAGCAGCTTAGTGTAACAAAGTCCATAGACTTAGAAGGTGATTTTAATTAGATGAGAATATTTTTAAAGTCTTTTATCTTCTTTATATTTTTATCATCACTTTTACAAGCTTCATCATTTGACATAAAAAAAATGCAAAAAGATTTTCACGATACGGTAGTTTTAAAACCACTATATGAAAAATATAATGAAAAATCTTTAGTAGACAAAGCCGTCAAAAAAAGAGCTAAAAAGTTTCGTGTCTATAACTACTACTGGAAAAAAGCTAAAATACAACTCTCAAAAAAACGTAAGTATCTCTCCTCTTCGCAGTTTTTGACTTTAGTGGATCTCTCCAAGCAAGTACTCATAGTTGTTTTATGGGACAATGAGGCTAAAGACTTCTACCCTATAGGCTTTGACTTTATATCCAGTGGAAACATAAAAAGAGAAAAAGAAGTCACAAATGGAGATGACCATTACTTCAAGACACCTGCCGGCTTTTTTAACATAAAGAGCGGTTGGCGTTCCGACGGTGAGACTTACAAAGACAACATAACGATGCCATACGGTAAAAAAGACAGCTTTGTCTTTTACTTTGGCGAGCAAAAAAGTATTCGCTACAACTCTTTTGATGCGAACAACACAAAGATAAAAGACCCTAAAAAATGGAGACTGATAACTGACAAACTAAAGTTTGCCATGCATGCACATATCAGTACGGCTCCACTGGGAACTCCTCAGTCACACGGATGCATACGTATGAGCAGTGACATGAATCTTTATCTAGATAACAACCTAGTCTTTTTCAAAAATCTGTACAATGGAAAGAAATGGATACATCCATATAAAAAACCGCCGGTAGAACCTAAAAATCATGAATTGGCAGGCGAATATATGCTGATTTTAAACAAAGTTTATTAGCCAAGGATAATCTCAATGCATATAGACTTGACACAAGGTGTCATCAAAGAGCATATTATAAAACTTGCAGTACCTGCTGTCATAGGCTACTTCTTTCACACAATGTTTAATGTAACAGATACTATCTTTGCGGGGATGATATCTACTCAAGCTCTAGCTGCACTCTCCTTGTCAGGATCTATATTTTTTATGGTTTTGGCTATAGGTATTGGTATGAGTGAGGCAGTAACTTCTCTAGTGGGAAATGCTTTTGGGAAAAAAGACATAGCAAAAGCCGAACAGACTGTTCTAAACTCATTAGTATTTGCAGTTATTCTTTCTATATTTCTAATTACAATTGGTATTTTAGGTGTTCCTTACTTGGTAGATGCACTTGGTGATCCTTCTTATGTGTCTGAAACTTACGAGTACATCAATCCAATCTTGTATGGATCTTTTCTCTTCATAGTAGCTTTCTTTTTAAATGCTATATTAAATGCGACCGGTGACACCATATCATTTAGAAATATCTTGATCTTCACTGCTATTTTGAATGTATTTTTAGACTACATCTTCATAATAGAGTTTCAATTAGGTGTTAGTGCTATAGCTTATGCGACACTTATATCTGAGGGAATTACGGTTATATATCTCTTTTACAAAGTTAGAAGAACAAAAATCTGGTGTGGCTGTAGTAAATTAAAGCTAAATATAGACATAATGAAAGAGCTTCTAAAACAAGGTTTTCCACCAAGTATAAATATGTTTATGATGGCATTTGGTATGTATATCATCACTTACTTTGTAGCACCTTTTGGTAAAGAAGCAGTTGGAGCATTTGGTATAGGAATGAGAATAGAGCAAATCTTTCTTATGCCTGTAGTTGGGATAAATATCGCTGTTCTTTCCATAATTTCTCAAAACAATGGAGCTAAAACTTTTAGTCGTATTCCTGAGACCGTAAAACTTGCAATTGGTTATGGATGGATGATATCTACTTTAGGAGTGGCATCGTTTTTTATATTTGGAGAGTTTTTAGCTTCACTTATGACATCTGATCCTTTAGTTATAAAACAAGCTGCATTATATCTTCGTATTGCCGGACTTGCTTCCTATGGGTTTGTAATTATCTTTGTCTATATAGGGATGCTTCAAGGTATAGCAAAACCGGCCGTTATCTTTCCAGTAAGTGTCTACAGACAACTAATCGCTCCTATTATCGTGTTTAGTGCTTTAAGCTATTTTGATTTTGGAATATTTTCTATGTGGGTGGGATTGGACTTGATTATCTTTAGTTCAGCCATATATCTGTGGTGGTATTCAGAGAAGAAGCTAAAGCTTCTCTCTCACTAACTCTTTTAACTCTTTAATCTCTAAGTGCAACTCTCTTAGCTGTAGAGTAGTACTGTCCTCATGAACATGAAGTTCATCTACAACACTGCTAGTCTCATCTTTATTTATCTCAGCCATAGCATCTACTACCACAGCTACGATTAGGTTTATCATGATAAATGTTACCATAAATATAAACGGTATAAAGAACGTCCAAGCATAGGGATGCACTTCCATGATAGGTCTTACTATTCCCATAGACCAAGACTCTAAAGTCATAATCTGAAAAAGTGTGTAAAAAGACTCTCCGAGTGTACCAAACCAAAGAGGAAAACTCTCGCTGTAAAGCTGAGTTGCCATGATGGCAAAGATGTAAAAGAACAACATCAATAGTGCCGCGATAGAGAGCATTCCAGGAATTACACTCACAAGAGCCATAACTATCTTTCTCATCTGAGGAACTACCGTTATAAGCCTAAAGAGTCTAAATACTCTAAGTATTCTAAATATCTCAAATCCTCCAGTTGAAGGCATCAGAGAAACAGCTACTATAGCAAAGTCAAACAGACTCCATGTATCTTTAAAAAATGACATTCTGTGAGCGTAGATGCGAAGCATGATCTCTATAGTAAATACAGTAATAACCAGCTTGTCAAAGATATGAATAACAGAACCATAACTCATCATAAAATCTTTTGATGTCTCAAAGCCCATAGTGATACCATTGATAATAATTAGAGCTATTATGAAGTTTTGGAATTTACTATTTTCAACAAAATTTTTAATGTTTTCTTGCATTAAAATCCTTAAATATAATATTTGAAGCGGATTTTATCAAAGAAATATAAATCATTAAATATTTGATATCATTTGTGGGATTCTAGGTTGAGATAGTGGTCTTAATATATCTTCATCAAGCTTCTCTTGTGTAAAAAGTTCTAAGTAGCGATGCTTCGGTGACGTAAATATATGATGGATAGTTATATCTGTTTTATACAATTTATAACCTTTAGTTAGTTTTTAACATAGACTCATTTAAGGGAGCGTTAAAAATAGGCTATAATTCGCTCAAACTTCCAAGGAATTAGATGTCTGAGCAAATAAAAAAACCTAGTAAAAAAAAGTATTTCGACAATGTTAGTGTTGGTAAAAGAACTAAACAAGTAGTCCATTTCGTAGAACAACACGACAAAGCTGCTATGTTTGAGCAGATAATAAAAAACATTCCAAATAAGCAGACTGTAGTTGTAACTAAGAGTAAGCGCAATGCAGATGCTCTACACTCACACCTTAAAACTCAGGGCATCCAAGCTCTTACTGTACATGGAAACCATAGAGCTGTGCAGTTAGAAGAAGCCACAAAAGCTTTTAACTCATCTGAGCTAAATATCATAATCACTACTGATATGATTTTAAAGTCTCTTGAGCTTACCAACATTCAACTCATAGTTAATTACGACTTACCTATTGAATATCCAGAGTACTTTGTACGTTTAGATCATGTTGATGAAGTTGGTGAGTCTATATTATTAGTAGGTCCTGATGATAAATCTACTCTGCAAATCATAGAAATGAGAATGAAAATGGAGATTCCAGAAGAAGAAGTTGAAGGCTTTGTAGCTACGGAATTTGACGCAAAAAACACTCAGACAAAAAAAGATAAAAAGAAAAAACCTCGTCACCGTAATAAAAAGAAAAAAACAGACACTTTAAAAGAAGATGAACAAGAAGAGACTACTCAAAGCGAGTAAGTTTCTAATCCAACTTTTTTAAATATCCTAAATAAAAAGACATTAATAAGCTTTTCTTTAATTTAATGCTTCTCTTTTCTGAGCATTATTGTAAAACAAGCACCTTTGTCAAGATTTTTCCATTTTAAAGTACCATTCATATGTTCTTCAACAATTATTTTAGACATATAAAGACCAAGACCAGTACCATTTTTAGATTTTGATGAGACATAAGGTTCACCAAGCTTTGGCAATATATGTGCAGCAATTCCTTTGCCATTGTCACATATTTCAGTATTTATAAATTCTTCATCTTCATAAATTGTTATTGATATTACTGGATCTTTTGTATTGCTTTCAAGCAAAGAATCTTTAGCGTTGTTTATAATGTTTATAAAAACTTGATTTAGTTGACTTTGTATTATTTCTAAATTATTTATACAGTCACAATCTATTTCAACTTTTATATTATTATTTTCTATACTTTTTTTAATCATATTCATAGTGCTATTCATTATATCGCACACTGAAATATTCTCTTTTTGAAAGTCACTTTTTAAAAAATTTCTAAAATCATCAATCGTTTGAGATAAATATTTTACCTGAGCTTGAACATCATCAGAATATATTTCTAGTTCTTTTGGTGTTACCTTATTACCTAGTCCTAAATCAAGTTTTAGATTATTACATATCATTCCAATAATCGATATCGGCTGTCTCCACTGATGAGCAATCATAGCGATCATGTCACCCATAGCTGCTTGACGAGCTTGCACTATAAGCATCTCATCTTTTTGTTTTAACTCAGATTCATATTCTTTTCTATCACTAATATCATGAATAACAAGTCTAAAAACATCATTTGTAAAATCATCTTCATTCAAACTTGTTTCCAATAATGCCCAAAAAGTAGTACCATCACTCTTTGACATTCTCAGCTCAATAGAGTGCTGCTTATTTAAAATTTTAAATTTTCTTCTAAACAGATAATAATCATCCTGATCATCTATAAAAATAAATTTTGTGATAACGTCATTTACAATATCACTATATTTGACATCAAATAATTTTAAAGCTGTATCATTAACTTCTTGAATTATAGAATTATGATTTAATTCAAAATATCCTACTGGTGCTTTATTGTATAAATCTAGATATCGTTGTTTAGTTTTTTCTAACTCATTCTGAGTTGATAAAAGTTCTTCATTTTGCATCTGAAGCTCAATTTGATGCACTTGAAGTTCATGTATTATAGTTTTTTCATCTTTGGTCGAGAAGTCTATGGAATTGTCAACATTTTCAGAAAATATCTCTTCAGCTTTTTCTCGAAGAGACAGTTCAGAAGTTTTTTTCTTAATCATGTAGACTCTTTTTTTATTTCACGCTCTGTTGTAGCAATTGCATACAACTCTCCATCTTCATTGATTAGGGCTGTGGATATGAGCAGAATATCAACTATAGAGCCAGATTTTGTTTTTCTCTTGGTCATATATGGTTTTATAATTTCATGTTTGCTCAGCTTTTTAATATTTTCCAACTCTTCATCTGTCATGTCATTTGGTATTCTATCTTTGATATTTATCTTAAGTGCTTCGGCTTCGTTCCATCCATACATTTTTTGAGCCATTGGATTCCATGCCAGAGTGTTTCCTTCTAAGTCTTGTAATGTAATAGCATCATTTGAATCTATGATGATAGTTGCCATTCTCATCAATTCATTATTTTTTTTATTTAAAGTCTTTTTCATCTCTGTGATTTGTGTAATATCCACAAAGGTGATGACGACGCCTTCTATGATATTTTCTAATGTACGATATGGTTGGATTCGCATCATAAACCAATTGCCATCTGTTGTCTGGACCTCTATCTCTTTTGGAATTAAAGTGTCCAGAGTATTTTGAATGTCATCTTTTAGTTTGTCATAATCAACTAAGTTTGAGGCTATGTGGTTGAGTGGTCGTCCTATATCTCCTGGAAGTAAGTTTATGACTTTTGTAAGTGCCGGGGTAAATCGAAGTATACATAGTTGTTCGTCAACAAACACTGTTCCGATATCTGTACCTGCTAAAAGGTTGTTCATATCATTATTGGAGCGTGATAAATCCGAAACTTTTATCTGCAACTCAGTATTTACGGTTGAAAGTTCTTCATTTACAGATTGGAGTTCCTCTTTTGAAGTTTCAAGTTCTTCATTGCTAGACTGTAATTCTTCATTCATAGATTGCAACTCTTCACTGAAAGATTTTAGTTCTTCGTTGGAATTTTCTAATTGCTCATTGGCAGTTTTTAGAAAATCCTCTTGCTCTTGAAGCTCTTTAGTGAGTATATCTATCTTACTTTCTGATTCTGATTCTGAAAGGCTTCCTTCCTTTGAAGCAAACTTTATTTGCTCCTCTTCGGAGATAAAAACTTCTTCAAAAATCACCAAATAAAGTTGAGATTCTTGTGTTCTTACACTATCTTCATTAATTGGAACAACTGCTATATTTACTTTTACAAAGTTCTTGTTTACTTTTACTTTTAATCCCAAACTATGTACGGTTTCTTTTGTTTGAACTGCTTTGTGAAGGGCAACACTAATTCCGCGTTTTAACCCTTTTCGCGCCATTTTAATAATGTTATTTACACTCGGTTCCCCAGAAGGCAGTTCAAAATATGTTCCTGTATGACCGTGAAGATAAAAAATATCTCCTTTATCATTTACAAGTGTAGCAGCGTTTACAACATACTCAAGCAGTGCATGTTCTGTTAACTCTTTGAATGGTAACCTCAATGAAGAAATTTCTTTTTTAATTACCTGCGGTTCTATTGAGCGCAAGGTATCAGTATTAGGGAAGATTTTACCCATATTGATGTTATGCCTATGGTTAAAATGCTCTTTACGCTCATAAATATTTGATTTACTATCTATCAAAGAAAAAAGGTTCTCATTATCACCTATTGTTTCAGAACTTCCTAAAAATAAAATCCCACCAGGATTGAGAGCATAGTGAAATAAAGGGATGACCTTTTTTTGCAGATTTGCATTCATATATATAAGTAAATTTCGGCAACTAATAAGATCCATTTTTGAAAAAGGTGGGTCTTTTATGAGATCTTGCTCAGAAAAAATCAACATGTCTCTAATATTTTTATTAATTTGATAAGTGTTCTCATTTGACTCTGATTTAAAAAAGTGTGATAATCTGTCAGTGGAAACATCTGAAGCAATATCTGTAGGATATACGCCTGCACGTGCTTTGGCTATTGCTATTGGATCAATATCAGTAGCGAAAATCTGAACAGTATAATTTTTTTGAATCTTTAACATGTGTTCTTTGATAAGAATAGCAATAGAATACGCTTCTTCACCCGTTGAGCAACCCGCCGTCCATACTCTAATAGTGTCGTTTATGGATTTATTAATAAAGAGTTTAGGAATGATTTTCTCTAAAGACTTAAATGCATCTGTGTCTCTGAAAAAATTTGTCACACCTATAAGAAGCTCTTGAAAGAGAGCATCTATCTCCGAGGGTGTTTGTTGAATGTATGTTACATATTCCCCTATCTTCTCAATCTGATGTAACGCCATGCGCCTTGCAATACGACGGTTTATAGTGTTTAACTTATACTGTGAAAAATCATGCCTCGTGTTTGAACGGAGTATTATAAATATTTTATTAAGTTCGTTTTCATGCTTTTGATCAATAGTTAATTCATCCTTACTTCTAAAGTGAAAGGCATGTGTAGCATAAGAGACTAGCTGAGTTGGCATTTCATTAGGTAGCAATTCAAAATCTACCAAACCGGTAGAAATTGCACTGCTTGGCATACCGTCATATTCTGCTGAAATTGGCTTTTGGGCAATCACCATTCCGCCTTCTTCTTTGATGGCTTTAACACCTTGCGTGCCATCGCTTCCTGTTCCTGAAAGTATAATACCTATAGCTTTTTCATGCTGGTCTTGAGCTAAAGAGCGAAAAAAGAAGTCAATAGGAAGACGGTGACCTCTAGGAGTCGGAGGCTCAAGCAGTTGAAGTCTTCCGTTTATAAATGCCATGTCGTAGTTTGGTTTGATAATATAGGTACAGTTTGGACGAACTTCCATTCCGTCTTCAACCTCATAAACTTTCATTTTTGTATGTCGTTGGATAATCTCTGTAAGGATACTTTTATGATCAGGTGCAAGATGTTGAACCAGCACAAAAGCCATGTTTGGGTCTATCCCTGTAGGTATAGCAGAAAAAAAAGCTCCAAACGCTGAGATGCCACCAGCTGAAGCACCTATTCCAACTATAGGGAAATTTAGCTGAGTATTTTTTTCTTTACTATTAGATTTTCTTTTGGGCAAAACAATCTCCACTTATATTTAAATATATGACATAAATATTTAACAAATTATATCATATATTTAACTTTTTTTACAGAAGTATATGAAAAAATATGAATAATAATTGGAGGTTAGTCTTTAAAAACTTGTTTATAAATATAGTTTATTTTTCCTTACTTTGAACTGAAAGTATACTTTTGTAATATTTTAGTTTTACAGAATCTTGGGCTATAAAATGTTTTAAAACCAAAAAACTACATAATCAACTCTTCTACAAATGGCAAAGAAGCTCTTGAAGCCATTAACAACAAACCTGATCTTATAATCTTAGATATAGAGATGCCAATTATGAATGGTTACGAGACGATAACTAAACTCAAAGAAAGCAAAAAAACTCAAAATATTCCGGTAATCTTTCTTACATCTCCTACAAAACCTAATGTTATAAAAAAGATATTTAACCTTGGAGCATCTGACTATATCTCAAACCATTTGTAACTGAAGAGATGCTAGCCAGGGTTGAGAAAGAGACAAAGAAAGGTTCCATAGTTAAAATTATGGATTTTGATGTCTAAATAAGCACTTCTTAAATATTCCTAAACAAAAAGACATTTTAAAAACTGACAAGTAACATTAAATATTGTCTAGATACAATTGCTAAAAATAATAGGAATAGATTATGAGTAATATTACAAAAGAAGAAAAAATCAAAGGTACTTTTTTCGGTGCTATAGTTGCTGATGCACTCTGCTTGGGTAGTCATTATGAATATGATGCCAAAAAAATATATGAAGCTTATGGTGAAAAACCTATAGAGAAGTTTATGTCACCAGGAGAGATGATGGGTGGACAGACTCATGGTATCGGCTGGGGCGAGAGGAACTACCATCCGGGTAAAAAAGCCGGTGGAACTACTGACTATGGTGATTACAATATCTTAGTCTTAGAGCATCTGGCGGCAATTGCCGATACTCCAAGACCTTTTAATGTTGCTAACATGATTCCACACTGGATGAAGAGACTTGAAAACAACTGGGGCTCTTGGATATGCACTATGACAAAAGAGACTTATGCACAAGTAAAACAAGGTGTACCTGTTGAACGTCTAGGTGGAATCTCAAACGCTATGGCTATTCGTCATGTTGCAGCACACGCTTACTATGACAGTGAGAGCGAGATAATAGATGTGGCAAGAAAGAGCATGTTTACCCATAAGGATGTTCATGCTCTTGGCGGTGGAGAATTTTTTGCTCGTGTTACTCATAGGGTAATAAACGGTATAAGCCCATCAGATGCCATACAAATGGTAGCTGTAGACATGGGTGGATTTTTTAGTGAAAAAGTCTCTCAGGCTATTGCAAAGGTAAAAGAAGCTACAAATGAAAACTCAGCACTTTACAAGGAACAGTTTGCTGATGATTTGGCAATTACTAGTATGGCTAGATTATGGGATGTAGGTCGCTCAGAGCCTATAAAAGTAGGAAAAGCAAGTCCGACTGAGGGAACACTTCCTGGGGCTGTGTACTTCATACTTAAGTATGCGAACGAAGAAGATGGGCTTAAAAAAGCACTTCAATCTAACGCTATGGTTGGTGGGGACAACGCTTCAAGAGCTATAGCAATCGGTATGGTCCTTGGTGCATACAAAGGTATAGATGCTATTCCAAAAGAATGGAAAGAGACACTTGATCAGTGGGATTATTGTGAAGATATGCTAGGTACTCTTCCACTACTTAAATAACCTCGTATCATAAACCGTCTTTTTATGTGGACTCAGCTATAATTTCCTCAAATCTTCAAGGAATCAATTATATGTCTGAGCAACTTAAAAAAACTAACAAAAAAAAATACTATGACAATATCAGCGTAGGTGCAAGAACTAAACAAATAGTTCATCTAGTAACAAAACAAGACAAAGCTTCTATGTTTGAGCAATTTATTAAAAACAGTGAAACTAAGCAAACTGTTGTAATTGCAAGAAGCAAGCGCTCAGCTAATGATTTGAGTACATACCTTGAGGCTCATGATATAAAAGCTATGATTGTTCATGGAAACCATAAACTAGCACAATTGCATGAAGCAGCTCAAGCTTTTAATAGCTCTAAAATAAATATACTTATTACTACTGATATGATTTTCAAATCACTTGAATTAACAAATATACAAGTTATGGTAAATTACGAACTCCCAACAATGGAAGATGATTATTTCATGCGTCTTCGTTATGTTGATGAGATAGGAGAATCTATCTCTTTTGTAACTCCTGAAGAAGAATCAACACTTAACAATATTGAGATAATGATGAAGATGGATATTCCTCAAAAAGACGTTAAAAACTTTATACCATCAAATCCTAATGAAGATATAAAACCTGCTAAAGACAAAAAAAAGAAACCACGCCATCGTAAACAAAAAGCAAAAAAGAAATCAGAACAAGATAATAATTAATGAATCTACTATCTAAAAATGCACCGCTAGAAGAGTCAATAAAAAAGATGAGAAAAGTACTCTCAGATGTAGGATGTGAGACAACTTTTTCACAACAAAAACATCCTCTAGAAAACTGCTACTCTGTAAACCTTACTTCAGTTGAATCACCAAGACATATATACTCAAACGGAAAAGGAATAGTCTCAGATGCTTCTATAGCCAGTGCTTTGGGTGAGTATATTGAGAGACTTCAGACAAACAACTTTTTTATTGACTTTTATCTTCCAAATAGAAAATACTATCCTGATGAAGTTGCTTTTGAGTTTGGCGAAGACTACTTAAATGATGAATTACGTGAAGTTTACAATCCAGACAAACAACTAAGTGACGATGACTTAGTTGACTTTAACAGTGATTATGAAGATAAGGTTGTCGCTCTTCCCTTTATAAAACACTCAACTAAAGAAAAAGTATATATCCCACTAAACATATTAAGTAATCTCTATGTCAGCAATGGCTTGGCAACTGGAAATACACCGATGGAAGCTCAAGTTCAAGCTTTAAGTGAGATCTTTGAACGTTACGCAAAAATAGAGATCATTAAAAATGGATACTCTCTTCCAAAATTTCCGCAAGAAGTTGTAGAGTTATTTCCAAGGGTTTATAAAGATGTAGTTGCACTTAGAGAACTAGGCTACATTGTCGAAGTACTAGATGCATCACTTGGCGGAAAGTTTCCTGTTACTGCTATTTCACTAATAAACTCAGAGAACTCCACTCTCTTTGTATCTTTTGGAGCACATCCGATTTTAGAAGTATCGTTAGAGAGAACTATGACAGAGCTTATGCAAGGACGTTCTTTAGAAAACCTAGATGCATTTGAAATACCGACTTTTGATATGAGTATAGTTGCAGATAGTTTTAACCTAGAGTCTCATTTTATAGATTCAAACGGGAAACTTGGATTTGGATTTTTAAGTACTAAAAAAAGCTTTGAGTATTGTGCTTTTGATTATGCCGGTAAAACAAGCGAGCAGGAGTACGACTATCTAATGAATATTTTAAACAAGATGAAAAAAGAGAGTTACTTAAGAGAATATAACTATCTTGGTTTTTACTCTTGTCAAATGATAGTCCCTGGTGTATCTGAAGTATATCCGATAGAAGACTTGGTATACAACAACAAGAACAATGGCAAAGAGATTCGCGATATGGTTCTAAACTTCACTGATTATGACCCTCAAGATATTATGATAAGTATTGAATCGCTTGAAGATTCACTAAATATGGAAAAATATATTGGTGTTATATTTGAAAACAATTTCACAATGAGAGAGTTTAAAGCACAAATACTTCTCTTACTAAGTGAGTATGATGAAGCTCTTGAGCTGCTTGAATATTCAGATAACAGACTTGGACATATTATTGTAGAACTTGCTCGTATGGAAGAGTTAGAGTTAGACTTCCAAGAATATGAAAATGCTATGTATAATATTTTCACGCAGCAAAAAGTTCAAAAAGCCTTGCGAATATTAGACGGTGATGATTCTCTTATAGATACAACACTTCATAGTGACTATCATAATATGCTGGCTATGTATGACCGCCTAGAGAGTAAAAAAGCATGAAAAACGAAATAGACTTAACGGTAAAGCCGGAATTTATAACTGATTATAAAGATGGTTACCCGCTAATTTCAAAAGAGTCTGTCGTTGACTGGAGCAGAGCTACAGATGAAGGCACTGTATTAAACCTTGTAGATGCCAAAGGAAAGTTCATTGTCAAAGGTTATTACGGCATCCAGAACAAAGGTTATGGTTGGGTATTATCTTGCGATGCAGATGAATCTATAGATGCTACTTACTTTTCAAAGAAAATAAAGTCTGCGATAGAGTACAGAGAATGTTTCTTTAAAGATGAAAACACTACAGCCTTTAGAGTCTTCAATGGTGAAGGTGACGGAATCGGCGGCTTAACAATTGATTATTTTGACGGATTTTATATGCTGACTTGGTACTCAATTGGGATATATGAGCTTAAAGAAGAAATTTTAGAAGCTCTTAAATCATTAGTTGAGTATAAAGGAATCTATCAAAAAAAGAGATTTGATGCTAAAGGAAGATATCTCGATGATGCTGATGATTTCATTTGTGGACAAAAAGCCGACTCTCCTATAATCGTAAAAGAAAATGGAGCTAACTTCGCCATATACTTGGATGATGGAGCTATGGTCGGAGTTTTTTTAGATCAAAAAGATGTACGAAAAACAATACGTGACACCTACGCAAAGGGCAAAACAGTACTCAATACTTTTTCTTACACGGGAGCTTTCTCTGTTTTTGCAGCCCTTGGTGGTGCAAAAAAGACCACAAGTGTCGATCTGGCAAAAAGAAGCCTTAGTAAAACACAAGAACAATTTAGAGTGAACAATATAAATTCGTCTGCTCAAGATATTATAGTTGAAGATGTTTTCAACTACTTCAAATATGCTGTAAGAAAAAAGTTTTTATTTGACTTGGTAGTTCTTGATCCTCCTAGTTTTGCAAGGTCTAAAAAACATACATTCAGTGCTTCAAAAGATTATGTAAAACTTTTAAAAGAAGCTATCCAAATAACCAATAAAAATGGCGTTATTGTTGCTTCAACAAATGCTTCAAACTTTAGTATGATGACATTCAGTGACTTTGTATTTAAAGCTTTTAAAGAGTTAAACGGGAAATATAAAGTAGAAAAGAGCTTCTCCCTGCCAAAAGATTTTAGAGTAAATGATAAGTATAAAGATGGAAACTATCTTAAAGTAATGATTATCAGGAAAACAAAATAATTACTTTTTTTAATAAGGTAGTCTTTATAAGATGATATAATATTGAAAATCAAGGATATAGAAAATGAATATAATTAATATATCTAAACAAAAAATATTTAATAATCAAAACCAATTATTTGCTTACGAGCTTATTTTTCGAGATAGTGAGAACCATGCAGCAAGTCTTTCTTGCAGCGTTAAAGGAACTGCTAAACTAATCCTTAGTTCTATCAGCAGTACTGAACTTGATAAGTTACTGGGTCAAAGAACCTTAGCCTTTATTAATGTAGATGCTCAAACATTAACAAAAGGTATTCTGGATGTTTTAGATAATAAACGATTTATTTTGAATATACTAGAAGACATTGAATTAGATGAAAATATAATCGCCAAAATCATTCAGTACAAAAAAAGAGGTTTTAAATTTTCTCTTGAGCATTTTGATTCAAGCGCTGAGATGATTAAAAAGTTTAGCAGACTCTTTAACTTTATAGATATTATCAAAATGGATGTTGTCCTATCAGAACTTCCAAACCTAGAAAAAGTAAAAGAGAAGTTTAAAGGAACTAGGATTAAACTTTTAGCTCAAAATATTGAGACTAAAGAAGACTTTACAAAATACTCACAGATGGGGTTTGATTATTTTCAAGGTTACTATCTAGATAAACCTGAGATAATGGAAATAATAGCCTCAAAAGAACCTGCTCAAGTCATTATTCTCCAACTTATTAAAATTATTAAAGATAACGACACTACTGAACAAATAGAATCATTTATAAAAAAACAACCTGACCTCTCTTTCAAGCTTGTCCAATTTTTCAATAACTCTAAAAAGTTTGATGTACAAGTAGAATCTATAACGCAAGTAATCACTCTTATGGGTAGAGAAAAACTATTAAGGTGGTTGATGGTTTATCTATACTCTGAAGCTTCACAAAATCCTGCTTCTAAGACAATACTTTCACTTGCTATAAAAAGAGCAGAAAGAATGGAAGCAGAAGCTCAACCTAAACAAAAAGACAAGGCCTATTTGGCGGGGATGTTTTCGATGCTAAGTTCTATTTTTGAGACAGATATTAAAGAGTTGATGAATCATATAAATATGGACCACGATATCACTTCTTTGGTATTAGAAAAAAAAGGTATTTTTGCAGGTAGTCTGCTTAGAGCAGAAGATGCAGAGAAAGAATATTTAAAAAAGATTATGTTGGCTAATTTTGAAAAATTACATACTACTGATCTGATTTACACATTAGAGTACGGTGGAGTTGATATAGACGATAGTAAACTTTAGTTTTAAAGGATGTTCTATGAAAGATGTAACCCAAGTCAAAAATGCACTTTGGGGACTCTTTATCTCAGATGCCCTTAGTATGCCGGTACATTGGTACTATAAACGTGAATACATAAAAAAAGACTTTGGCAAAATCACCGGTTACAACGACGCTCTGCATCCACATCATGAATCTTTTATGGTTGGAAACACTTACTCTCCAGATATAGAAAGTGCAAATAGACTTCATCGCCCATACGATATACTTCACAAACATTCAAGATTTTACAACACAACATACAGCCACCTAGATATACACACAAAAGTACACTCAGGTGAACATGCAAATCTGATGCCTTCCCTTGATGAAAGGTACCACTACCATCATGGTCTAAAAGCTGGAGAAAATACACTCGGAGCAAATCTAGTAAGAGTCCTAATGCGCTCAATCATAAAAAATGAAGGTTACGAACAGAGTGAGTTTTTAAGTGATTTTATAGAGTATATGACAGACGTAGATGCTAACAACGATCCATATTTAGAGATATATATACGAGATTGGTTTGAAAACTATTCAAAAGGAGTAGCACCGGAATTGTGCGCACCTAGCCAAAGAAACAGATGGTCAATAGGTTCTCATGGCGGAATAATCCGTCCACTTGTTTTAGCTCTTACTGCCAAGAGTTCTTACGAAGGTTTAGGTATAGCTGTAAGTCACCAACAACTAACTCATAGTTCACAAAATGTATCTTCAGCACTCGGCACTTTAGTTCCACTACTTCATAATCTTCTAAATGGTAATGACCCACTAAAGCTTCTAGATGAGTCGATAAAAGAGATTCCACTTATTAAAATACACGGTAAAGATCTCTCAAAAAAATATTTTGAAGCTCATGGACCGGGAAATATTCCAAAAGATGAGATGTGGAAAATTCATACAGAGTATTCAGATGAGTTCTTAAGTGAAATACTCTCAGATGCAACTGATGAGAGTATGATTACAAATAGATTTGCAACTGCCTGCTATCCAGAGCACGGTGTGCCTTTGATATATTATTTTTTATATAAAAATAAATTTGATTTTACATCTTCTCTTCTTGATAATGCAAATGCCGGAGGAGATAATGTACATAGAGGTATGATAATTGGTCTTCTAGCCGGTGCTTCAACAAAAGAAATACCACAATATTTAAAAATAGGTCTTAAAAATCATGAAGATATAAACACAGAAATTGATAAATTTGTTAAGTTTTGTGAATAGTAGCTGTATATTTACTTAAATAATTATATAATACTTAGAACTTAAGATAAGGGCAAATAATGTCAACTTTTAAAAATAATGATTCTTGTCAACACGATGAGTACTGTGGCTTCTCAAAAACTGTCTGTGTTGAGACAGATTTTAAAGAAAAGTGTCTCATGAAAGATACTTCTGTTGAGCAAATGCCTCTTTTGAAAAAAGTAAAAGAGCGTGTTGAGAGAGACACTCAACGTAGAAGTTACTCAGCGTAACTTCTAGCTTTACTTACTTCCTTATTATTCTACGCTAAAGTGTTTACTTTTTAGTACCGTAAACTTAGTAATCTCTTTTTCATCTTGAAGATTCAATTTTTCAAGAGCTTTAGGGTTTACTATAAAATAACCAAGAACTACTTCTACTTTATCACCACTCTGTAGCGCTTCATCAAACTTAACAACTCTTTTTTCATTAGCTTTGATCATAGTGTCTTTTACAACTTCTGTTGCTAACCAAGGCATAGCCGGTTTACCGTCTTTGCCGATTATTTTTACAAAAGTATGAGTTTTTAGATCAGTTTGTTTTGCTTCTCTTATCAGAGTAGCTCTTAATTGCACTACTCTTAGAGGATGAGTCATAAGATTATGAGGTGCTTTATTCTCTACAGTAATTTCAAAACCTCTGTTTGCATTTTTAAAATAAAATTCAATATACTTACTTAGCATCTCAGGTTTAACTCTTGCACCCGCAAAACCATGAAAAGCATGTTGTTTACTTAGCCTAACTGTTGTGGCCGTGCCATCTACTTTTGGCATATGACAAGTGATACAGTTTGAGTCTTTCTCTTTAGCACCTGCTTCATCTGTTGTACAAACGGAGAATTCATGTGAATTTTGTTTGTGAGAGTGACATCCCATACACATCTGACCGTTGTAATAGTTCTCATTTGTATAGTCTATATCGTGATATGCTGAACCGACTGTAGTCTTATTTCCCCACCATGATGTTGTTTTTTTATATTCAACTTTTTCGCCTTCTCTACCCGCTTCAGCAGAGTAAAAAGTCTTATCTTTTTTAGAATATACATTCTTGTTTGCCTTTGCATGTTTGTCAACACTTTTAATGGTATGACAACTAATACAAGTTATTCCTTCATGCTGTTCTTTCTCAGTAGTAGCGTTTGGTGTATGACACTTCGCACACTTATAGTCACCTTTTGCTTTTGCAGGGTGTTTATCCCATACAGCTTTATGAATTTTATCATCATATATAGATGATTTTTTATGCATTGAACTTTGAAATTCAGCAGCAATAGTCGGATGACACTTTTTACAAGTTGCAGTATCAGCCGAATCGGCAGATGCAAAGAGTATTGAACTAAGAGCTAAGATGTAGAGTAAAGTCTTCATATAAACAATCCTTTTAATTATTATAAGTTGAAATTTTATCTAAGTTTGAAAAAGTTAACTTGATTTACGTCAATAAGCATTAATTTGGTATAATCCACTCAATATTTAACCAAGGTGATTTTATGCTTATTCCATCAGACTTACTTAAAGACAAAAAGATACTTTTAGGAGTTACTGGTTCTATTGCTGTTTATAAATCTCTTGAACTTGTCAGACTCTTTGTTAAAGCAGGAGCTGATGTGAAAGTAGTAATGAGTGAAGCAGCTAAAAAGTTTGTTACTCCTCTTAGCTTTGAGGCACTTACTTCAAATAAAGTACTAGATGACACCAATGAATCTTGGGTTAATGATCACAACCATATAAAAACTACTGAGTGGGCAGATCTTTTTGTTATAGCTCCTGCAACTGCAAACACTGTTGCAAAGCTTGCAAACGCTATAGCTGACAATATGCTGCTTCAATGCGCACTTGCATTTCCTGGAGCGAAGATTATAGCACCTTCTGCAAACACAAACATGATAGAGAACCCAATAACTAAGGGTAACCTAAAAATGCTTGCTATCGCCAACTATGAGACTGTAGCCACTCAAACTAAAGAACTTGCATGTAAAACTACCGGTGATGGTGCTATGGCAGAGCCGATAGATATATTTTGGCAATCTGCGAGAACACTTTTAAAAGAAGAATTTTGGACGGACAGAAGAGTTATAGTCACAGGAGGAGGAACAATCGAGAAAATCGATGATGTTCGTTACCTTTCAAACTTTTCTAGCGGAAAAATGGCTTCATCCCTTGCTACGGCACTTTATTGTAAAGGTGCTGATGTAAATCTAATCGCTACCAGATTTGAAGACAACATTCCACAAGAAATGCATACTATTGATGTTGAGACTACTGATGAGATGCTGGAATATTTAACTGACTCTATTCGTATCGCTAAAAAAGGTAAATTATCAAAAGCCTCTCTAATGAGAGATGAGCAAATACACCTGATTCAAAAACAGCCATATCTTTTTATGGCTGCTGCCGTTAGTGACTATGTTCCTGAGTATGTACAAGATGGAAAACTGAAAAAAGAGATGCTTGGTGAGAAATTTGAGCTCAGTTTAAAACAAAATGTAGATATCTTAAACTCTATAGACAAAAATGGAATCACTACAGTAGGCTTTAAAGCTGAAATGGCCGAGGAAGTCGCAATGAAAAATGCTTCAAAGATGATAGATTCCAAAGAGGTAGATGCAGTGTGCCTGAACATCTTAAAAGATTCTTCTAGTTTTGGAAGTGACAGAAATAAGATAGAGTTTATAACACCTGATAAGATCGAATCACTAGCAGATGCGGATAAACTGAATCTGTCTTTTGATATCTTAAATCATGCGAAGAGTCTGTAACCATGAACAGAGCTAATCATATTGCCATTATCATGGATGGCAATGGTCGCTGGGCTGAACTTAGCGGTAAAAAAAGAGTCAAGGGTCATGAAGCTGGAGCTAAAGTTGTAAAAGAAATAACAACATACTGCTCCAACAACAAAGATATTGAACGCCTGACTCTATATGCATTTTCAACTGAAAACTGGAAAAGACCTAGGTTGGAAGTTGAATTTTTAATGAAACTGTTAGAAAAATATCTTAAAAATGAACTTCCTGTTTATCTTGAGAATAATGTTCGCTTTGAACCTATTGGCGACATAAGAGCATTTTCGAAATCACTTCAAAAAACGATCAAAGATGTTAAAGACAAAACTGCCCACTGTGATGGGCTAGTTCAATCCCTAGCCTTGAACTACGGTTCACAAGATGAGATGCTTCGTGCAATAAATAAAATAAAAAACTGTGAAGATGACATAACACAAGAGATGCTTGGGAATGCACTTGATTGTAAGCATAGTGTTGATCTGCTTATAAGAACTGGCGGAGATCATAGACTCTCAAACTTTTTACTTTGGCAAGCGGCTTATGCAGAGCTTTTCTTTGTTGATACTCTTTGGCCTGACTTTACGACTGCAGAATTAGAAAAAATAATCAAAAATTTTACAAAGATTGAGCGCCGTTTTGGAGGGCTAAAATAGTGGAAATGCTAATCGCTTTTATTCTAGGAGCTGTTATCGGTTCATTTTTAAATGTTGTGATACTTAGAATACCAAAAGATCAAAGCATAGTATTTGTATCCTCACACTGTACATCTTGCGATTCTCCACTAAAACCTTGGCACAATATTCCAATTTTTTCTTGGATTTTTCTAAGAGGTAAATGTTCATTTTGTAAAACAAGTATATCTGCTCAATACCCAATTATTGAGATAATCTCCGGTCTGATCTTTTTAACACTTGCTAGTAAGTATTCCCTGACTCTTCCTACTCTTTTAATAGGACTTAGTTTTTTAATGCTTTTAGCTCTTTCTGTAATAGACTTTAGATACAAAATGGTTCCAGATTCTCTAAACCTTTTAGCTATGTTTTTTGCAATATTTGGAGCATGGAACACCGCTGGAGTTTTTACTAACTTTCAAAATGCCCTACTCTTTGCAGGTGGATTTACACTGCTTAGATTTGCTTTATCCTACTATCTTACTTCATCAATATACAGAGCTGGTCTAAAAACTAAAACTTCTTGGAATAGATTTTATGACAGAACGCCGTTTATAGAGGCTATGGGAGAGGGAGATATAATGGTTGCTGCTACCATGGGAGCACTACTTGGTGTTAAATTAACTCTAGTTGCTATCTTTTTATCTGCTCTTTTGGCTCTTCCTGTTATGCTTTTACTACTAAATAAATCAGCAGAACAACAAAGAGTACCATTTGTACCGTTTTTAGCACTTGCTACTTTTATGGTATATCTTTACGACTCTCCAATACTCGCATATATTGAGGCAAATTATTAATCATGGACAGACTTAGAAAATATATAATCAACAACTTGTACATGATATTTTTATCTATGTTTATGCCTCTATTTGCAATAGCATCTGTCATTTTTATGATCAAACTTGCCACATATACAGCTGTAATTCAACTAAGTATATGGGATATGACGAAGCTTTACCTATTTGTTCTTCCTGAGATATTATTTTATACACTGCCTATTACTTTTTTTATTGCAGCTACCCTATCACTGTTTAAACTATCTACAGATAATGAGATGGTCGTTCTTTTTGCTCTTGGTATCCATCCAAGATTTATAATACGAACGCTTTTTAAACCTGCATTACTTCTGACACTTTTGTTAAGTTTTAACTTTTTGGTTCTTTTCCCTCACTCCACTACACTTTCTAGCAACTTTGTCTCTTATAAAAAGAGTGAAGCCAAGTTTAATCTCAGTGCATCTGAGTTTGGACATAGTTTTGGTAACTGGCTTCTCTACATCGGTAAAGACAACGAAAACGAAAGCTATTCAGATGTTATTCTTTTTAACA
Organism: Sulfurimonas sp.; assembly: GCF_041563035.1. GTDB lineage: Bacteria > Campylobacterota > Campylobacteria > Campylobacterales > Sulfurimonadaceae > Sulfurimonas. Next base: position 23,393 of record NZ_JBFFNS010000009.1, read on the forward strand.
AGAATAAAAAAGAAGAAATCATCATTAGTGCAAAACGTGCTGAGATCATTAATGATGGCGGAATACTAAGATTAAAACTAATAAATGGTGAAGGTTACAGTTACTCAAAAGAAGAGTTTTCGCAAATAGACTTTGAGACTATGTTTATAAATGACACAATGAAAACTGACCTGACTACATATAGAACACCTCTAGAGTACTGGCTATCAAACGATAGAAAAGAGAGTAAGACTCATATGTTGATTACAGACACTCTTTTGAGTCTCTTTCCTCTGATTAGTCTATTTTTGGTTGCAAGTATTGGTGTTGTACATGTTAGACATCAAAAAGGAAGAATTTATCTATATCTATTTTTAGGTGTTTTACTATTTTACGGTGCCACTTTAGGACTTCAAAAATCATTTGTATACTACACTATCCCAATTGTAGCTATTTCTTGGCTAATTGTGACTTACTATATATACAAAAAAACTATTGTAGCTAGGTTTTGACTCCTTAATGCGTTGTGCTCTGACTATTGCTTACAATGGCACTGATTTTTTAGGTTCTCAAGCACAAAAAAGTTCATCGAACACCATTTTAGGTAACCTTGAGAAAGTTTTATTACAGCTAAGTATAGACTCTAAAATTATCGCTTCGGGACGAACAGATAAAGGTGTTCATGCAACAGGTCAGGTTTGCCATATTGACCTACCTCCTTTTTGGGATGATTTAGAGAAACTAAAACGTGTTTTAAATGAGATGCTACCACCTAGCATCAGGATAAAATATGCTAAAGAAGTAGATGCTGAGTTTCATGCAAGATATAGTGCTAAAAAAAGAGTTTATCGTTACATTATAAAAGAGTCTAAAAGCAACCCTTTTGAAGATAACTTTATAACTTTTTTAGACTCTGTAGATTTTGAGAAACTAGAGAAAAATATCAAGCTATATATTGGTGAACATGACTTTGCAAACTTTATGAAAACTGGTAGTGATACAAAAAGTAGCGTCAGAGAAGTTTTTAAAGCATTTGCATATAAGCACAATGGATACATAGTTTTGAATTTTGAAGCAAATGGATTTTTAAGAAGTCAGATTCGTTTAATGGTAAGTGCACTTCTAAAGCTAGAGAAAAAAGAGTTAGAAGAACAATTAAAATGCGAAAGCAACTATAAAATAAAACCAGCACCAAGCAACGGACTATATCTAGCCCGCATTAAATACTAACTATTTAGCATCTTCTTGCTTGTTAAAGTACGGAATATATTTAGCTGTCTCATAGATACCAAAAGTAAGATCTTTCATCTTCTGAGTAAGTTCTTTGTTTTCACTAGAATGATCTTTTAGTGGTGTATCACTTTGTATTTCGTATAGTCCTGAAGCTGTACCGTCTGCTTTAGTTTTAAAGTAGTACTTCTCTCCAACAAGACCAATCATTGGATTTGCATTATGTTGAATTGTAAAAGCATACCTGCTATCGTCATATGACTCATCAAAGGCATCTCTACCTAAAGTTGTTGCTGTATATGAAATATTAGCCATAGATGCTATAGTTGGAAGAGCGTCTACCTCACTTAAAACTTTTTCAAAAACCTTTGACTCTGTTATAAGTGGCGAGTAGATAACAAAAGGAACTCTATGAGAACCTAAACTAAGATGAGAACTGCTTTCACCAACATAGGTATGCTGACCTGTTCTACCGTCAATACCGTGATCACCCCAAAATATAAAGATAGTGTTTTTATAGTAATCACTTTTACGAGCCAGTTCCATAAAGTGACCCACAGAGTAGTCCATAAACCTAAAAGAGTTATACTCCTTTACAGAGTGAAAACCATACTTAACGACCTCTTCTTCACTTATATCACTTCTTGACTCATAACCATAACTATTATCAGGAATAGTGTATGGTCTATGATTTCCAGAAGTCTGTATAACTGAAAAAAATGGTTCTTTCATGGTTAAAAGACCTTTATTCGCTTCACGGAAAAGGTCAATATCTGAAATACCCCAAACATCTGTACGAGGAGATGAATAATCACCTTCTTCATAAAGTTTTAGATTATCCATTGACTGAGTCAACATTCCACGGATATTTCCCCATGAAGCTGAACCACCGATAAAATAAGATTTTTCATAACCATCAAAGTCCTGTGCAATACTATGTTGATTTACAATAAGAGGATTACGACTAGATGTCCCTTTCAGCTCTACATCAGGCAGGCTTGTAACGGTAGTGTAAATAGAGCGTGCCGTTCCGGTTGATGGAGTAAAAAAGTTTTTAAACAGGTATCCGTTTTTAGCTAGATCACCTAGATAAGGAGATGGATCTAAAGGATTACCTGATACACTTGACTTATGTGATGCAAAAGACTCTAAAATAACTATAACAATGTTTGGCTTATTTCCTATTGGATGCTTAGGAGTAATAGCTCTATGGTAGTTTAGATTGACTTCATCCTTATCTTTTACACCCATAAAATCAGCTATAACAGGATAGTACTTTATTACTTGATTTTTATCATAAGATACCCGTCCATTTTTCCAAGTATCAAAAAAATAATGAACTGGATTGTAAGTAAGCTGAGTTGCAAATGGATGTTTTGAAAAAGCAGCCTCACTCCAACGAAGAGGATACTGAGAAAACTTACTATAACCTGCAACCAGAAGAATTAAAAATGCTCCAAGTCCAAATATAATGCCTTTTTTTATAGTTATATCCGCTTCTTCTTGCTTTGATATCAGAAGTAAGAGTTTATATGTAAGATATATAAAAAGAGCATTTACTAAAGCTATCGCTATAGAGATCCATACAACAGGGTAACTTTCCCAAACCATTTGTGTAGAAATATCAAGATTTTCTAAAAATCTAACCGCAGTAAAATCAAGTCTTGTATTTAAATAAGAATAATGTCCAAAATCAAAAACATAAAAGAAAAAGTAAAAAGCAAATACAGCACTAAGATAAACTAACCAGAAGTAGCGAAAAAAACTCTGTTTAAAAGGACTAATCCACTTAATACCACCAAGAAAGAATAGTGGTAATACCATAAGCACAACCATTCTAAGATCAAACCTGAGTCCAAGCCACATAGACTTAATTAAATCACTTATAATTAGAGGAGATGTCGGGTCGCTGAAAGCTACATAAAAAGCAACTCTCAAAAGAACATACAGAAGCGTTAAAGATGGAATAAAAATTAGTAAAAATCTTAAAAGTTTTGGAAGTTTTAAAAACATATAGGCGGACTCTCTTTGTGTGGAAAAATATTATGGAATTTTACTATTATTTTAGTTACCATTACATTAACAAAAAAACTAAAGATAAAAACTATGAATGAAATGCTAAAAGACGTAAAACTTCCGGAGGGAATGAACCCGGAGACACTCGAACATCTAATGGATCCAAAGAATTATGGTAAACTTGATAATGCGAACTGCGTCGGAGTTGGACTTGATGAGAAAACAAAAGAGTATGTGATTTTCTACACTCTTTTAAATGACCAAATAATAGAAGATATTAAGTTTGCGACTAATGGATGCCAAGATACTGTTGTAATAGGCTCAATGTTTACTCAGATGATTAAAGGCCATGACTTAGAGTATACAAATACTGCGATACTAAAGATGAATGAAAAACTTGGCAGTATGACCGCACAGCAAAAAGTGTGTGCAGATATAGTTTTTACAGCTTTTATAGCATCTATGAAAAACTTTGAGAACCTCCAAAACGGAGTAAAAGAAGAGTTACACATACTTAAGATGAAAGATAGCTGTGAAGCTGAAAATATGCAAGGAGAAATAGATGAATAAAATTTATCAAAAAAAACACGAACTGTGGTTAAGTATAACATTCGCTTCTTTTGCGATTAGTGATGAGGAGATAAAATCAAGACTCTATGACTTTGCTCAAATAGCATTCAGACATATGAAGTGGATAGGAACTGACACCCTTGCAAACGGAGATGACTACAACTACGACAGAGATATGACTCTTTACAAAAGAGAGAGTGTTTTTGAGATATTAGAAGCATTGGTAAATGAGGTTGAGAGCATCCAGAGTGTTTATGGAAGTAGTGTCTTAGCAGATAGGATTAAAACAGACGACACTTACCTTCTAGAATATCTTGCACAGATTTTGAGAAGAGAATCAAACAATAAACCTGTTACTGCTTTTAATATGAAGAGAGAGTGGTTAGACAAGAATCTAGCACAAGACCAGATAGATGCTCTTACTCTATTTCTGTTTGAAGAGTCATACAAAGAGTATGAGCTTATCTTGGTCTATGCATACATGCAGGCAAGAACGGAGAACGTAACTCAGTACAATGTTTTTAGCGACCTAATAGATGAGTCACACTTTCATTTCAAATCTTTTGGAGATATGATGGCAAAACTTGGCATCTTAGCACTTCCAAGAGAACTACATGAGATGACTTATGTCGTAAAGGATCTAAAACAATTCGTAACGGATGGAATAGCTGAAGAGGAAGCTGCAAAAGTAATGTGTAAAGAACTTAGTGAAGCTATAAAAGATGAGGAACTATCTAAGTTCTTTGACTTCATAAACTATCAGGAGAGTTACCATATAGAGTTGATGAGAAAGCTTCTTTAGCTTCTCATAAAACTTCTTAACTTACTCCATAAGATTCCCCAGTATTCGTGCATAGCAATTTGAGACACATAAAATGAACCAGTATCTGGAAGCTTAAAAAACCCATTAAATTTACCCTTATAAAAGGCTGTTGGTGCAGCTATCGGTTTCAGACCTAAAGATTCAAAGAGCATCATAGATCTTGGTATATGGCTTGCGCTAGTAACCAAAACAAAAGGCTTATCACCTACTAACTCTTTTGTAAAATATGCCTCTTCTTGTGTATCTTTTGCTTTTTCTCCAAGAATAATATCTTCCTCTTTTACACCTAATGCCAATGCTAACCTTTTATTCATTTTGGCAACAGAAATTTTTTCATTACCACCAAAACCTGTAAAAATTAACTTTGAATCTTTAATTTGGTTATGTATTATTATACCCTCTAAAGCTCTTTTCATTCCGGCATCTGTAATTATAGACGAGAGAGGTTGAGTTTCATCACCATTATGACCATTTCCTAAAACATGTATATATTTAATATCATGATTATAATCATATTTTTGATACTGATTTTCTAAATTAGAAATTAAAAAATTTGCAAATGGTGGATATGAAAACATAAATAGAAGTCCAAAAGCAAGAGATAGAGAAACTTTTGCCAATTTAACTCTTTTAAGCTTGGATAGTACAAACCAGATTACAAAAAGAGAAAACACCATCCCATACGGTTCAATAAAAAAAGTTATAAACTTCTTTAACATAAATCCTAATTCCATTATGACAACACCCCATTAATCTTTTTTATTACTTCATCATTCCAAAGCAGTTCTTTATGTGATAAATCGTCAAACTCTTTATAAAAAACCAACTCTTTAACACTGTTTTTTAAATTTCTAGCATTTTTTATATCTACTACTTCATCACTCTTACTTGAAAATACATAAGTAGGTACTTCTATATTTTCAAGTAACTCCAAATTATCAAATTTATATCTAAGCATCCAAGATGGAGCTATACCATATTTCTCTTTTGCAATAGAAAGGATTGAATCAAAAGCACCTATCAGAAATACCCCAAGAGTTTTATGTCTTTTCGCAACAGATTCAGCTACACTAGCACCAATGGAAAAGCCAAGTATATAAAAGTCACCGTAGTGCTTTTGAACTATCTCGGCTATTTTTAAAGCATCTTGTAAAATATTTTTTTCACTGGCTACGCCACCGCTTCTTCCATAAGAGCGGTAGTTAAAAGTAATTATTCTGCTGTTTTCAAACTCAGATGCAAGCCTGTCAATGAGTCCAACACTATCATGCTCTCTGCCGCCAAAAAATAGGATAGTATTTTTTGCATCTGATGGTTCATAGACAACACCTTCAAGCTCAACTCCATCATCAGTTGTTATGCTCAGTATCTCACAACTACTGTTCAACTCTCTCTCACGAAAATATGTTGGAGAGAATACTACAAAGTATTGCCACTGATAAAAAGCGAATACCATTATTAAAAATGTAAAAAGTAAAAAAGCAATATAAATCATGTCGAGAATTATAGTATAATTCGCAAAAGTTTTATAGGACTACTAAATATGCAAACATTCGGACAATTTTCAACAAACTTCGATCATGAATACTTAACAAAACATTACATATACATCAATGAAAAAGATGAAAATAGAGAAGATATACTTATAGATGTAAATGACTTAGAAAATTTGCTCAAAAAAAAGCGTAAAACAGTAGCCGGGACTATTTTTTTATATAACCCGACAATTAGCCCTGTTGGGTTTAATAACAACTCACTACTTGCAGATCAAGGGTTCGAGTTTGATGATGAATTTCATGAGCTGAACTTTAACGATATGATGAATCTTTTTTCAAAATCAATCAGAGATGGTTACAGAGGAAAACTTTTAGAGGTCAAGTACCTATTTAATCTAAACAAAGCTAACATTGAGCCTACTCCTATATTAGAAGAGCTTGATGCGGACTTAGACAAATACAATTCAAACCAACTAACTCGCTATGATAAGCAACTAAATTATCAAGATTATATAAACATGAGTCTAAATGGAAAGTTCGTCTATTTTGGTAGTGGACACAAGCATGACAGACATCATAAAGAGATTATTGCATATGCTAGAAATATTGCTGCTCAAGCTATTAAGCTAGGCAAAGAAGTGTATTTTACACATGATAATAATTATGACGCAGATGAGTGTATAGATGTAGCGTACTTTCTTTCTCCATTAGCAGTTGGAAAAATAAAAGAAAAACGTATAAACGCTTTCAAAAATGCTTTTAGGACAAACCCTCCTATAATCCAAAAACTATCTTAATCTAATTTCTTAGCCCATCTGGCAAAAAATCTTGCCGGGCTCAGTCTCTCACTTATTTTTTTACCACTTAGTATATGCTCACTCAGTATCTTTGCCAAGTATGGAGCGAGAACAAAACCATAACCGCCATTTCCGTTTATCATATAAAGATTTGGATAGTATGTATACTCATCAAAGTTCGGTTTTTTTGTTTTAAATCTAATCTCCTTAGAGCAAAGAGTCTCTTTAGACAAAACTACATTCCCAATAAGCGGCATATAGTCAAATGAGCCAGAGCGTAGACCTGTAAAATCTCTGATAACCTCAACATCTTCTAGCTTCATAGTTCTGCCGGCTTTTTCAAGTAGTTCTGCTCTACCCTCTTCTACATCATAAGGTTCTGTTGCACTTTGTGGATGGTAGTGAACATTATGAGTAGCCCCGATTGCAAGTTTATTGTCACTGCTTGGAGATATAGATACATTTTGATGAAGACTATAAGGGTTTTTTGTGGAAGTCTTTATATCTATACGATGACCCCATACACCGCGCAGTTTTATATATGGTTCTTTTATAACTGATTCATATGCACCTGTAGCTAGTAAAACACTCTTAGCGCTATATGTATCATTAATAATCCACAATCCATCATCATACACAAGACTATCTACTTTTTGCTCTACATACTTGGCACTCTTACTCATAGCTCTGCACATAGACTGAGCGTCTACTACTCCTGCATCTATGGATATATGCTCGAATGCCTTTGCATGTTCACTCAGGCTCTCTAAATACTCTGCGGGTGCTTCTTTTAGCTCTAATGAAGTGTTTTGTTTATACTGCTTTAGTATCTCTGAGGATTCTTCATCTTTTGCGATGTGCAGGAGTTGTGTTTTAGTAAATAGTTTTGGAAAGTTTTTCTCATAAAACTCCATACTGTAAACAAAAGCATCATGAAGAAGCTCTTTTAGCTCTCCGCCTTTAGAAAACTTGGGAGCTATAAATGCACCGGCTGCTCCACTGCCGCCACTCGCAATCCCATCCATATCAAAGATTATGACTCTTTTAGAAGCATTTGCAAATTCATGGGCTACACTTGCACCGTTTATACCAGCACCGATAATGGCTAAGTCATACACCTATAGTCTCTCACTATTCTTAATGCTATATCTCTTTAAGATTGTATTTTCAATCTTTAGAGCTTTATCTGTGTCAATAGCTATTTTAACACCGTCTTCATTTTCTAAGATTAGATACTCACCTTTGAAGTCTTTGACTATCTTCACAAACTCTTTAAAATTTTTGAACTTTTGAGAGTTTACTTTATCCACTATCCAAAGAGAAAAACTATGATCTCCTCTACTTAGGTCAGATGCCAGAACTTTTAGAAGTAGGACAACTTCTTCTTTATCATATGTCGCCCACTTAGAAGCTGCTTCCCTTAGACTAAGAAGCGTTGAGCGGCTGTTAAGAAGTAAGTTCCTGCTTAGCGGAGAAAAAACATAACCGCCATATATATAATACTTGGGCATGACATCATAAATGACAGTATCAACCAAGAGGTTGTCATTTGCTATATTATCAAGTTTTATTGAGAGTTCTTTTTTCTTTCCGTCTCTTAGTACACTCATAGAGATAGTCTCACCAAGCTGCTTTTTGTCTATATAGTATTTATATGACGTAAACTGATGATGTCTAAATTCTACCGTTCCGTCATTCTCTATTTTGTTATTGTCTACACTTAGAAGTACATCACCAGGTTTTATCTTCTCATGAGCAGGTGATTTCTCAGCCACATCTATAATCAAAACACCTGTTGTGTCTTTGTCCATCTTGTTAACACTTCTAAGTGCCTCATTTTCCAGCTTTTGAGAACCTACTCCAATGTGAGGAAAACCATCATATTTTTTATCTTTTATATCATCTAAAAAATGTTTAACTATCTCTGAAGGAACTAAGTAACCAAGATTTTGAGAGCGTGATATCTGTTGCATGACAACACCGACTATCTTTCCATTACTAATAGCAGGTCCTCCACTACTTCCAGGATTTACTGCTGCATCTATCTGAATAGATAAAAATATCTCTTTAGAGTGTGCATACATATTATGCTCTATTCTTGATACTATTCCTGTACTGGCACTCAAGCTGTCTCCACCCATTGGAAAACCGTATACTGTAACTTCTTGTCTTATAGTCGGTAGTTCTCCGAACGTCAAACATTTAGCACCTTTAAAAAATGACTCATCCTCAACTGTGAGTATTGCCAAGTCAGCTTGATGAGATATATAGTCTACTTTTGCTTCATAACGTTTAGATGATCCATAACGCTTCACCTCTATAAAAGTTTGGTTTGCGACTATATGAGCATTTGTAAGTATTCTTTTTCCGTTTCCATTTATAATACTTCCAGACCCATGAGATCTTTTTATATTAGAGTTCCAAGGTGTCATATAGTTTGGAGTCTTTGACACTGTATATATTTTAACTATGGACTCTTCGACTTTAGTATTTGCAAGTATATTTGTGCTTAATAGCGTAGTGAGCAGTATATATAATATTTTTTTCATTCTATACCTTTTTAGTTTGTATTCTATTCTATCTTTTTTTTGGGATAAAATAAAGAACACTCTCAAATATCCCTTCCATATAGTGCCGTAAGTAAACCTTATACGCACTCTCTATATCCAAAACTTTTTGAGGAATTCTGTACCAGTCTTGTGCTTTATGGTAGATGCAGATAGCTAAGACAGGTTTATATTTCTTTATGGTCTCTTTAGCACCGTCAATTGCATCTTGTTCGGCACCTTCGATGTCCAGTTTTATAAAATCAATTTTTTCTTTTACTATATTGTCTATGCTGTTTATATCAGTTGCTTGGTAGTTATGGTCACAATTATTTTGATTCTCATCTCTGTTTGCAGGGTTTAGTTCTTCTCTTGCTCCCAGACCACAGTTTATAAACTCTATATTTTTAACATTTGCAAAATCTCTTTTTGCAATATTTATATGCAGGTCATTTGGCTCAATAGCATATATTTTTTTATAGTCAGGGAAGTTTTTTACGATTTGAGGAATAGTATCACCGACATATGCACCACCATCTAAAAAACATACATTTTTCATCTCAGGGACTATTGTCTTGTCAAAATACTGTCCATCATGGTTGTTTGTAAAGCCTTGCATAAAGTCTAAGTCAAACGATATTTTAAAGTTAATTACTTTTGTAAAAACTTCTTTAGACTTCTCGTCTTCTAGTAAGTCATAAAGATAAGCATACTCATCACGGTTCTCTTTAAAGTCATCTTCAAAGTCAAGCATAAAAGGAGGTGCAGCCAAATCAAGCTTCGAATATCTATATAATGACAAGTAGTTAAAGTTAGTAAAACCTTTGGCATCCAGAGTGCTTTTCACTTCCAACGGACTTCCTGTTGAGACTGAGAGGATTATAGAGTCTTTTGAAACTTCATCTATACTAAGAACTGATTTTTTACGAGATTTCTGAACTCTTGTAAAATCGTCTATGATGCCATCTACTTCTACATGTCTTAGGATAGATTTGGTAAATTTGTTTATACCGAGGATATATTTTTTTGTAGTGGTCTTTGGAGACAGGAAAAGCTCTGTGAGTCTCCTGTCTTTTTCGTTGACGTAGTTAAAGTCTACTAGATTAAACACTGACTTCTTTGATGTCTGCAATATTTAAAATGCTTTTGTATATAGATGCGACCAAAGCTTTTCTGTTGTTTTTAACAGCTTCGTCTTCTGCGTTTACCATTACATCTTCAAAGAACTTATCAAGTTCAGGTTTAAGACCTAGAAGTGCGTCCAGTTCTTCTTCATAAGAGTCATACACTTTTACTGCAACACTCTTATATGCTTCAAAAAGGGTCTCTTCCGATTTGTCTTCAAACAGTTTTGCATCTACACTCATATCCTGAGAAAGGTCGATATCCTTAGTGATGTTTGCAACACGTTTAAATGTTGAAAAAGACTCACTAAATCCCTCTGCATTTGCTATTGATTCAAGAGCTTCTATCTTCTTACCCATAGCAACTATTTCTCTTTCACCGGATGCAAGGACCGCTTCAACGATAGAAGGATTCACTTTATAGTACTGTTTAACACGCTCCAAAAAGAAGCTCTCTAGTTTTTGCATATCTATCTCAGCATATTCAGATGCCAACTCTTTCATAGTCTCTACTATGTCAAATGCCATGTTATACTCTGAAGTGATTCTGATAAGACCGTTTACAGCACGACGAAGAGCAAACGGGTCACGTGAACCTGTCGGTATCTGATTAACACTAAAGAGTGCTAAAAGAGTATCTAGTTTTATACTCATAGCGACTATTGCACTCATCGGAGTCGATGGTAAGTCACTCTCTTCACCGTCTGGCAGATACTGCTCTCTTATAGCAGTTGCGACCGCTTCTGTCTCACCCTGCTCTATCGCATAGTAAGCACCCATTAGACCTTGAAGCTCCGTAAACTCATAGACCATCTCACTTGTTAAGTCAGCTTTAGCCAAGTTGATAGCTCTGTCCAAGTCAGCTTTTTGAGCATCCGGCTGATAAATATCAAAAAGTATGTTAGCTATTTTTGCTTCTCTTACAATTTTGTCTTTTACGCTTCCAAGACCTTTAAAGAATGCAACTTTTGCAAGAGCATCCGTACTTAGTCCATTTTTAATGTCATTGTCGTAGAAGAAAAGTCCATCAGCCAGACGGGGACGAAGAACTCTTTCATTACCTTCTATTACTTTAGAAAAGTCATCTGTAAGTGCGTTTGAGACCACAACAAATTTGTTTAGAAGTTTCCCATCTTTAAACACAGGAAAATATCTCTGATGCTCTTTCATGGAAGTGATTATAACTTCAGGAGGAAGTCTTAAGAACTCTTCATCAAATGAGCCCAGAAGTGCTGTAGGATGCTCTGTAATAGCTACGACTTCATCAAGAAGATCAGCATCTATTTCGATGTTGATTCCGTTCTCTTTCTCTAAAGATGCAAAGTCAGAAAGTATGTCTTCTCTTCTTTGTTCTTGAAACAGGGTAACACCGCCGCTTTTTAAAACATCAAAATACTCTTTAGCGCCAGAGATGCCAACCGAGTCGAAGTTAGAGATGCGGTGAACAAAAGTCTCTTTTTTAGACACAACTCCAAAAAGTTCAACGTTTACAAGCTCATCACCTAAAAGTACATTTACCCAACGGATAGGTCTGATGAAGCTATCAGATGCACTTCCCCACCTCATAGACTTGCCAAAATCAAGTGAGTTGATCCAAGTGTTGATAATGTCACTAAGAAGCTCAGTCGACTCTTTGCCCTTTACATTTTTTTTGTAATAAAGCACTTCTTTGCCACCCTTGGTAGCTGTAGAGATCTCATCTATAGAAACTCCACACTTCTTAGCAAAACCGTTTGCCGCAGGTGTAGGCTCTCCATCTTTATATGCAACAGCAATTGGTGCACCAAAGAACTCTTCTACACTGTCAGCTTGCACGGTCTTGAACTCTCTATGCCAAATAACCAAACGACGAGGAGTATAGTAAAATTCAAACTCACCTAAAAGTGAGTTTTTCTCCAAAATATCAACATATTTTTTCTCAATATTACTTAACTCTTTTAAAAGCGGAACAGCTGGTAATTCTTCAACACCTATCTCGATCAATAACGGTTTTAACATATTTGTACTCTTTAATTAAATTAGCGCGATTTTATCTACTTTTTGGTTAAAGAGTTCTTTTATTACTTAACACATAATTAACACATGTGAGTTAAAGTTCTCAACGAAGAATAACAACAAGGGAAGAAGAATGAAAATAAAACTATCAATATTTACCTTAATTGCATTATCCTCGCTTAGTGCGCAGGAAGTAACACTAGATTCTATCAGTGTAACGGCAACTAAAATATCTACAAAGACAAAAGATATATCTCAATCAATAGCTGTTGTTGATGAAAAAACAATTGAAGACAAGAATGTATTAAATATTCAAGATGCTATAGGTGATATACCGGGTGTAATTGCAGAATCGTCAACTAACTCTCCAAGTCCTAGACTTATTATCAGGGGTGCAGGACTTAAAGCTAGATACGGGGTTAGAGAGATCATGATCATGAAAGATGGTGTTCCTATGACTGACCCAGACTCGTTTACTAGATTTGACTTTATAGATATGCAAGATGTATCTAGTGTAGAAGTACAAAAAGGTCCAGGTTCTATCAATGCCGTAAATGCTACTGGTGGTGTTATCCAGCTAGTAACTAAGTCTGTGTTTAAAGATGACAAAAACAGAATCAAAGTCGGTGTAGGTAATGACAACCAAAGAAATGTAAATTTAAAATTAAGAGGAGCACTTAGCGAAGATGATTTTGTAACTTTTACCTTTAGTAAAAGAAAAATAGACAACTCTTGGAGAGATCACAATAAGTTTGATTCTACTCAGGCAACACTCAAATATGGTCATATGTTTGAAGATGATTCAACATTTGAAACAGAGTTCTCATATACTGAATCAAATATGCAACTGCCAGCTTCAATGACTGCAAGTGAATATGAAACCTTTAAAAGTACAGGTCAACAGCACAATACAAGTTCACAATGGCAAAACAGCGGAAGGGATTCAAAGATCTTTTCTATAAATGCAAAGTATGAAAAAGAAGTTGGAAATACGACGTTTAAACCTAGAGTTTACTTCAATACCTGGGAGCACTTTCATCCGGTAACTGGACTTATTAATGACAGTAATGACAATAGTGTTTATGGAACTGATTTAGAGTTAAATAATATACATAAACTATTTGGGCAAAAAGCTACATTTGTTGCGGGTGCGACCATAAAGGCTGATATAACTAATGGAGCTAAGAAATATAAATATGCAGATTATGAGACTAAAGTTGCTACAGTTTGGCCCTTTGCTCCATATATTAGTAAAACCCTATCTGATAATAAAGGTGATTTAGCACAGACAGAAGATAGTACAACTTTTCTTTATGGTGGATATATGATGGAAACATTTTCTCCATCAGATGATTTTATCTTAGATGTTAGTACAAGAGTAGATAAACTTAATTTTGACATTAGCGGTAATGAGATTACAGAATATAACTATAGTACAAAAAATTATGCAACTGGTAAAGGTCTTTATTCTATAAATAAAGACTACACACTAATTTCTGCAAAGCTTGGTGCTGTTTATAAAATAAGCAAAACTACAAATATTTACGCTTCAGTTGCAACAGCGAATCAAGCTCCGACAACAAGTGAACTAGGTGAAAATGAATCATTAGATAAATCGACAAGTGTAAACTACGAGGTTGGTTTAAAGACTAGAGCAAAAAACCTTTCTGCTGATATAGCTATCTATCAAAATGATGTAGATGATGAAATCATTCAGATCAAAGATGCAGGTGGAAATTCTATTTATGACAATGCAGGTAAAACTCAGAAAAGAGGCTTAGAAGTTACTGCAGTATATAAACCAATAGAGAGTGTACAACTTGGTGCTAACTACGCTCTAAGTGAATTTAAATTTGTTAAGTTTAACGAAAAAGTAGGAGCTTCTTTAGTTTCAAGAGATGGCAACTATTTACCGTATATTCCAAAAAATCAGTACTCTCTATTTGCTACATACAATATGAAAAACGGCTTTAAATCAAGAATAACAACAAAGACTTGGGGAAAATACTTTATGGATAATGCAAATACCCAAGAGTATGATGGATATAAATTTGTAACAGACATTATGCTTGGTTATGAAAAAGATGCACACAATATTCAGCTTAATATCAACAACATTACAAACCAATACTACGCAATGGAAGCTCTAAAAGATGTCTATGGCAATGAGTCATATAAAGCGGCTGCTCCTGTAAACGGGATGCTAACTTATATCTATAAATTTTAGGACGTATCATGGTTGATTATCAAAAAAGAGATAAAAATGATATCTATAACATCCCTCTTTTGGGATTTATATTTAAAAACAAATTGTTTATTAGAGTCTTACAGACAGCTGTGCTAGTTCTATTTATATATGCTATCGCCTTTGGGATAATCTATCCTAGCAAAGAAGAAAATATATTTACATCTGCAGTATTCTGGTCTCTGTTTTGGCCGCTGTTTATAGTTGTAACCTTATCAACATTCGGTAGAGTTTTTTGTGGCATCTGTCCACACGGCTTTATGGGTAAATATATTACAAAATTTGGCTTGAAAAAGAAGATGCCAAAAGCACTTGCAAATCCTTTTATAGGTGTTACACTTCTTATAGTTGGATTTTGGTTAGTTTATTATATATATCCTCAAGCATACAAAACTCCTATAGCTACTGCTATATTTTTCATTGTTCTAACTCTACTTTCCGTTGTATTTTTCTACATATATAAAGATATGAGTTACTGTAAATCCATCTGTCCTATTGGAACGATGATGAGAGGGTTTTCAAAAATATCATTTACTACTCTTGGGACTTATGAAGAGTCTTGTAAAAGTTGTACAACATTTGAGTGTGCATCTGCATGTTCATACAACCTAAAACCTTTTACCTTTGACAAAAGAGACAGCATGACAGACTGTACTCTATGTATGGACTGTAGTGATGCTTGTGAAGCTGTGAGTTTTAAACTAGTAAAACCATCTAATTCTCTATTTAAAAAATTTCAAATACACAAAGTAGAAATCTGGGCAATGATCCTGATAACGGCTGCCATAACTATTACTATGTCATTTCATCACGCTCTTAGTCGTGTAGCCATATCAGATCAATATGTTTGGTCAAGAATGGGTGCTTTTTTAGAACAAAAAGTTGCCATACCGGGACTTGACTATGTAGGTATTAGTGCTCTTTTCTTAGCAATGGTTATTACAATATCTTTAGTTTATGGCGGTATGTTTATAGCTTCAAAGATTTTAAAAGAGGATTTTAAAAAGGTATTTTATACTCTTGGTTATGCCATTACACCTATCTTTATTATAGGTGGTCTTTCACACACTTATGAGTTTTTCTTCTTGCATCATTACAGTGATATAGCAAATGGACTTATTCAAGGTTTTGGCATCTCTACGGAAGAGGTAAAAGCACTTGCAACTAGAAAAGACAGTTGGACAAGGATTTTTTCTGTAATGAATCATATAGCTGTAATCTGGGCATTTATCATTATGGCAAAACGTATAAACTTTTTCACTGCTTCAAAAATGGCCAAAACGGCAGCCTTCTTCTTTGCATCTAGTTTGATTATATTTTATCTTGGACTGAATGTTTATAAAGGATATGCATTTAAGACTTATGGAGCAAAAAAATCTGGACATAACCATGGTAGTCATAGCACAAAGTCATTTAATTCGGTTGATAAAAAGAGTGCAATACTTTTACAAAGTGGTGAGAACAAGGACAAAGGTGCAGTTTGTGGAATGGATTTAGCAATGTTTTACAAAACTAATCACAGTGCCACTCTAAATGGAGAAGTAAAACAGTACTGTTCTCTTGATTGTTTAGCACAAGATTTATATATAAACAATCTACTATTACAAAACATCCAGGTTGTTGATGTAAAAAGCTTAAAGTTCATAGATGCTAAAGAAGCTACATATATATTTACCATCAAACAAAAAGGAGCAATGAACAAAGGAGCGAAATATGCTTTTTCATCGAAGAAAGATGCTTATGAATTTTCTAAAAAATATAGTGGCAAGATTATGAGTTTTGATGAACTCATAGAATTAACGAAAAAAAATCTTAATACAAATTCATAATATACTTTATCAAATATCTCTTTAAGTCTTTCTTATTTTAGAATGACTTAAAGCTACTTATACGTGCAATTAAAATCATTTTAGTCAAATAATGACTATATTACTTTATTAGATTCAAAGCATAATTCAAGTACTATTACACACCTATAACTATATAAAACATCACAAAAGGTAGTACATGTTAACGTTTCTTAGAAAATTTAAAATTAGTACAGCATTCTCTTTAATCATATTTCTTACTATAGTAATTGTTACAACGGCAGCTTATTGGAAGCTATATACTGAAAATAAGAATGAGTATGATAAAAATCTAAGAACAAAAGCAGAATCTATACTTAACTTTGCAGGTGTACTTCTCGAGAGTAGAAATGAAAAATTCTTTGGTGGAGTAAATCATGATAAACCTTACGAAGGAGATTCCCAAGAAGTTCCACAAGTAATTCAAAATGAAATATTTAAAAGGTTTACTGAGGTTTCTCAAGGAAAAGTATTTTTTAAACAGGCTTCAAAAGAGCCTATGTTGGAAAGAAATAAAGCTGTAGACTATGAAGAGACTCTAATAGACTACTTTTCTAACAATAGAGATGTAAAACAAAAAGAGAAGTTTGTTGTAGAAGATGGAAAAGATTACTATGTTCTTGCTCGTCCAATTGAGGCCGAAGACAGATGTAAAATGTGCCATCCTACATGGACAACAGGGAATATTATTGCCGTTGAAGATGTTAAAATAGATCTTATTGATTATAATGCGGTTCTAGATAACAACATCTTTTTAATGGGATTAAACTGGTTTTTAAACATCGTACTGGTTCTAATAGTCATCCAACTCTTCTTTCATTATGAAATCACAAAAAGAGTTTCAAGAGTATTGGAAGTTATTTTTAAAATAGAAAATGGAAATTTTGTTTTAGATAAAGAACTTGAAGGAGAACTTACTCATAATAATTCAACAAAAAATGAATTTGACAGAATAATCAGGCACCTTAAAAAGACTGCTGATAGTCTTCAACCGGTTATTCAAAATGTTGTACAACAGTCAAAAGATATCACATTCAATGCTTCATATGCTACAGTAAAAGTTGATGACAACTCGAAGATGGTACAAGAGCAGAACAATGTTGTGAAAGAATCCATAGAATTCATCAATAGTGTTAGTCGATCTAATGAAGAACTTTTAGAAAATATGAGCACATTAAAAGATGATTCGCAAAAATCTATAAAGAGCGTAGATGACGGAAAAGAGATTTTATCTTCAAATATGGAGAGCACAGACAAAGTTTACCAATCAATAGAAAAAACTGTTGATTCTGTTGAGGGACTTAGAACTCTATCCGAAGAAGTGTCAAGTGCTATTGGGGCCATATCTGATATTGCAGAGCAAACAAATCTACTTGCACTTAATGCTGCCATAGAAGCTGCACGTGCAGGGGAACATGGACGCGGATTTGCAGTTGTTGCTGATGAAGTAAGAAAGCTGGCTGAAAAATCACAAAACAGTGCAAATGAGATCAAGGGTGTTATCAGTAGTATAGAACAAAGTATTGGTGATGTTACAAGCGATACAGAAGCTACAAAAGATATTTTTGCAGAACTAAGAGAAAAATCTGAGCATTTAGAGAACAACTTTAACTCTATTGAGGGAACTCTTCACACAACAATTGACTCAATAAACATTTTCCAAGAGAAATTTGACATACAACTAGAGCAATTAAAATCTGTATTCAACGGACTAAATAGTATTGGTGAGTATTCAAATGTTTCACTTAAAAACTCTAAAATACTCGATGAGACAATTATAGAGATTATGAATGAGAGTACAAAACTAAAAGCACTTAGTGATGGTTTTCAAGCTGTACTTAACAAAAGAGATATAGACAGAAGTATAATTTCTCCACCTGAGAAGTGTGTTATTAAGTCTAGTAATTTTAGTGAGGAAGCTTATCTGTTTGATGCAAATGACAGTGGTATGGCATTTTACTTTATGGATAAAAACATAAATCATAAATCAATCAACGGTGATCATATAACAATAAGTTTCTATAGCGATATCCACAAAAACTTAGCTAATAGTAGGTACCAGATTGTATATGCTATTGACAAAGGTAACAACAGAATTTTCTGTGGTGCTAAAACACTATAGTCATTTATAAAACTTTTCTTAAATAAGACAAATAAACTCTTATTTATGTTTGGGTAAATGATTATAAGTTACAATACCGTATAAAATTTAAAAATAACAAAAGGAATCCATATGCCAAAGATTAACAAATACGTAGATATTGATACTGTAGAAAGAGAAGCAAAAAAAGACTTAATTGACCGTCATTCTCCATTTATTCACTGTGCTGATACAGCTAAAGCTGGTGAGCCATTTGAAGTAACTGTAAAAATGGGTAATGAATATACTCATCCAGATGATTTTGATCACTATATCGAGTCTGTAACTCTTTTCAATGGTGAGACTAAATTGGCTCAAGCTTCTTATGTTCCAGGGACTCTAGGAAACACTAAAGCTCATAACACTACAACTTTTACAATCATCCCAACTGGTAAAAAACTAAACCTAGTTGCTCATGGATATTGTACTAAACACGGTATTTGGGAAGGTACTCCGGTTACTGTAGAAGTAGCTGAGTAATTTAAGGAGGCTTTAGCCTCTTTACTCTATGTGCACTGATGGTTTATCTATATGATAACCTTGAGAATAATCAATCCCCATCTCTTTAACTTTATCCATTACTGTGCTTGAATGAACAAACTCGGCAATCGTCTTTATTCCTAACTTTTTTGCAAAATCAACTATTGTCTCAACAACCAAGTAAGAATTTTTATCAGTATCTATATCTTTTATAAGTGAACCATCTATCTTTAAAAAATCTACATTCATTTTCATTAAATAAGAAAAGTTTGAATAGCCGTCACCAAAGTCATCTATAGCTATTTTTGCTCCGTACCTTTTTATCTCATTTATAAAACGTGCAATCTTTTCAAAATCCTGTATAGCTTCAGACTCTACAATCTCAAATACAACTCTATTTGAAGCACTACTGGACTTTAGTTTTTTTAGTATAAAGTTAAACATCTCACTATTAATGATATCTTCCATAGATAGATTAATACAAAACTCATGACCATTATTTTCAAAAACTTCAAAAGATTTGTCAATTATTATTTTTGTAACAAAATTATAAACTTTTATACTCTTTGAGATAGGTATAAACAGAGACGGAGAGATTACATTATTCTTCTCATCCAAAAGTCTTGCTAAACACTCGTATTTATTTATTTTTGATGTTTTATTATCTATTATTGGCTGAAAATATGGAACAATTTTAGAGTGTTCTACCGCATGTCTGACGACATTAGAAATATTTAAATTTTTCTCATATTCATTTTCAAATCCCATTCTATCTTCATATATCCAAAATGGCAATCTATTGTCTTTTGCATATTTTAGAGCCATAGACACTTTAGAGAAAAGATTATCTTGATTTGTATTTACACAAGAAGCAAGTGTCAGGCTAACACTTATCTCATTTTCTTGGTATTTAACTGTTACATTTTTTACTTTTTCATAAAGTTTTGTTAGATAGTCTTTTAGATCGTAGAAGTCTAGACTCTCTTCTAAATAAAGAGTAAACTCAGTTCCAGAAACTCGATATATTTTTTCATCCATATTTTCTACAAGATAATTACCAATTTGTTCGATTATATAATCTCCGACCATAAATCCATAAAAATTATTTATAGTAACAAAGTTATCTATTGCTATGGTAATTAGTCCAAATTTTTCATTGTCATGGAGATCTTTTCGAAGTTGGTATAGGTTTGGAAAACTTGTTAAATGATCTGTAAAATATTTATTTAGTAGTTGTTTTTTACAATTTTTAAGTTCATCTGTTTTTGCTTTGTCAGTTAACTGAATTTCTTTAAGAACTTCATCACTTATATCTTTTTTCTCTATTCTTTTATCTAAGGCATAAACAACCACAGATGTATGAGACTTATCATCATGTTTGAGCATAACTATCTTAGATTGAGGAAGTTTTTTCTCTAGTTCTAATTTCAAGTTTTGAACAAGAACAGTATTATGAATATAAGAAGAAACATGCATTAGCAAATTTGTGTTTGGTATCTCTACGATATCACGAACAACAGCACTGACCTCCGTAGATGATGTTAATGTAAAACTGTTTATATGTAAAATATCATCTCTTTTTATCATGCTATATATCATCCTTTGTATGTCACTATTCTACCATAAAAGTATACTAAAGTAGATTTTAACCACACTTTAACTATACTCACAAAAACATAAGTGGTAGGTGCCAGAGTGAAGTCTTTTCAAAATCTAGTTCTTCTTCAAAATCTCTACCGCTTAAAAGCCCTTGGATTCAACTATATTGATCCATTTCAGGTAAATGAAAAGAGCACTCACGAAGAGCCAAAGACACTTAATGAACTCTCACGTAATATCTCATCTTGTCACCTTTGTGATCTTAGTAAATCAAGACAACAGAGTATGAGTGGTTACGGAAATCCAAACGCAGATCTTATGGTCGTGGATTTTAGTGTTTCAATGAGTGAAGATACTAACAATGAGTACTACAGCGGTAGAAGTGGTGATAGTTTAACAAATATGATAGAAAAAGTCATAGGTATAAAAACCCAAGATGTGTACTTTACACATGCGATAAAATGTAAACCATTAAACTCCAACATACCATCTGCATCTGAGTGGGATTCATGTAAGTCATATCTCTTTACACAAATAGACTTTGTAAAACCAAAAGTGATTGTTACACTTGGTGAAGATGCTTACTGTAAACTTACGAATGAAGATAGAGATTTCCAAAGTGTAAGAGGACATGTTATAGACTTGAAACAATATAAACTTGTTCCTATTTATCACCCTCAATTTTTATTGAGAAATCCTGAACTAAAAAAAATCACTATGAATGATTTAAAAACTATAAAGAGTTGCCTATAGTGTATATTTACATCTAACTATAACTACCTGCAAATACCCCTATAATAGCATCTTTAAAGCTTGTCGTTAACTACAACTAGATACAATAGTCTACAAATAACTATAAAAATCCCTACTATTTTTGTCTTTTTTAGTAAAAAGTAGGGATTGTCTACAAAGGTCCTAACTATGGGTACTACAGAACATAAACCAGTAAAAGTCAAGCTTAACAATAAAACAGCTTCTGGCATGTATATTTTAATTTCTAACGATGAAATCAGGTACACAAAAGAGAATGAAACCAAACCACCAAATAGAAACTACAAAATTGAAGTAGCTGTGGAAGTTATGTATAATCATAAGAGGGCAAGAGGTAAAGAAACATTTAATATACGCAAAGGCACTAGTATCGCTAAAGCTGTTAGATCACTACTTGGTAAGCGTGAAGATATGAAAAACACTCTTAAATCTAAAGGTACATTAAAAGTTGAAAAGAAAATAATTTCAAAAATAGATACTAAAGATAGAAAGTTTAAATCTATATATGCCGCTTGGATAGCTCGTAAACAAATTGAAGTTAGCGTAAGTACAGTTAGAATGTATAATGGTTCCTACAATGTTTGGATTAAAAAGTTAGATAATAAAATAATAGATGAGATTACGGAAGATGATATTCAAAACCTTATAAATGAAATGATAGGTAAAGGGAAAAAGCCAAAAACAATTACCATAGTAAAAGCCGTTCTTAAACCATTGCTAGATACAAATGATGTCATTCTCAATTGGAAAAAAATCATACTACCAAAAATAGAAGCTAAAGAAAAGTTTAGTGGTGATGATGCAAAAGCAAAACTCATAGCTAAAACACTATTGGAGTATAAACATCCAATTGCTCGAGGTGTATTTACATTTTTACTAACTGGAAGAAGAATCAATGAGACAATGTTGATGGAATATTCTCATCTCAACTACAAAAGAACAGAACAATATCCCTATGGATCTTTTACACTTCCTAAAGAAAACACCAAGACTAATACAGAAGTCACTTATGCTCTAACTCCCCTACTTCTAGATGCTATCAAAATCCAAAAGACTACCAAGGGAAAAATATTTGATTTAAAAGCTATATCGGTGCATTACCATTGGAGGCTAGCGATAGAGAGTATTGGAGTTACCAATATGGTTATGCATGACCTTCGTTCGATGGTTGCAGTGGTTGCACTACGTAACGGTGCAGATATATATGCTGTCTCTAAGATGCTCTCTCATAAGCTGTTGAGCACCACACAATCAAATTATCTTAATAACGATACTGAGCAAGCTACAGAAGCACAAGATACTTTCAGTGCTGTTATCAGTTCATCAGATGATGCCATAGATGTTGAGATTATAGAAGATGAATATGAAATATTAAAAAAGCTATATCCACATGCTTCAGATGAAAAAATATATAAAATCATTGAGATGATGAAGTAAATAATCAATACGATTGAAAGTATTAAAATTCTGCGTTAAATCAATAGAATAATTGTATTAATCAACTTTTCAACCAACAATTAAATTTTTAATATTAACTTATACCTATAGTTTTCCTATAGTTATAGTTGTATTTCTTATTTATTAATGTATAATACTAGTATTTAACCTATGTTTTATTCATATTATACTAGTATTTATTATTCTATCTAACTCTTTAAAAGCCTATAGTAGGCTAATATTATGGCTATAAATTAACAAATAAAAGATAAAGGTATTTACATGCTTAAAAATTTAAATTTAATTTATTTAGATTATAGAGATATTACTCATAGTAGTAGTGGCTTCAGTTTAGGAGCTCAACATGACTTTGATCATGTTGAAAATTTAAAAAAGTTTGCTAAAAACAATAACTATACAGTATATGATTTAACATATATGGAAAATACTAAAACTGAAAAAGAAATAATAGAAGAAATAATAGATAATAAATCAGACACTATCGTATATATAACTAATAATAAGTCTTTGTTTACTAATTTTTATAGGCCAATACAACTTATTAGTTCTAACTCATACGAAGATAATGAATTTAAAATCATTGAAGATATGGACAGTGTTATTTATAATTTACAACTCAAGAATGTAGATAATATTGGAAGGCATATAAGGAAAATATTTTTTAGATATGGTGCTAAGTTTACTATTAATATAGAATTATTAATAAAAGAAACATCATATAATAAAACTGATAGTATGAAAAAATTACATGACATAATTGAAGAAGATTTAGACTTGCTTAAATTTAAAAAAATATTAACCTCCAGGTTATCTATTATTTTATACAGACTTTTCTTTTTTGACTTAGATGCTAAAGCAACTTCTATAGGATATTATTATAAAGAAAAGTTAGGTGTGCAAAGCAAATCATATAAATTTAACAATTTAAATAATAATACTGCTGGCTTTTACTTTAAAAACTTAGTTAACAAACCATTTAGAGGGTATGAGATACCTATTGTTAAATTACAACCTATGAGATACCATGATATGCTATATAAAGAAAAAATAAAAATTGCAAAAAAATTACTCCATAATAAGGTTAAAATAAAAGTAGTATCTAATGCATTAGAAATGACTGAGGAAGATTTAAGGGATATTATATATAGTCAAAACAATACTTTTTCAACCTTATATAATTAAAAAATTCTGCAAAACACATTCATCTGATAGAAATAAATCAGATGTAAATTGTTAGAAAACACACTCTACCTACCTCCCTATGATTACTTCACAAACTTGATCTATATAATTAAGAGTGAGATAAATAACTCTTATATTTATCTGATTGTTTTAATAAAACATAGCATAACTATGAAGTATCTTATTTATTCTCTATTTAACATAAACAATCTAAAGGATAAAAAGATGATAAGACATAATACAGAGATAGATACTGTAGCAATACAATTTGATTTTGATAGTACAGACGATCAATACCAAGTATTTAATATATTCCAAGACTATATAAGAGATGAAAAGTTAGGATACTTAAAGAAAATATTTAACAGTAAAGCATATAAAAGTGAGCATGAGCTACTATATGGGCAAACTAGAATACTAACTATACAAACAGGGACTATACAAAAAAAGATCAACAAGAATAAAACACAATATTATCTTCGCATAAAAGTATATGGGCTAAAAAGTTATAATGAATCATTGGATAAAGCTTCATTTAAAGCGTTTATAACCATATGTGCACTATCAAATACATTTGGATTTAGATTTAGATTATGTGAACTAGATATAGCTCTAGATGTATTTATAGCATTTGAGAATATGCTAGTAGCTTCTATACAGAAATCTCCTAATGTGAGGTATAACAACTTAGCTGACATACAATTCTATCAAGATGGAGCTACATCTTATATTGAAGACTATCGTAATATAAAAGCTCGTAATTATGCAGTACTTAGGTCCTATCTTTATGATAAGTCTGCTAAAGAAAAACTAGACTACCCTATTACACGCTTTGAAATTAAATTGCAAAATCGTTTTTTTATAAATAATACCCTTACCATTAAATCAATACAAAAAACACTAGACAAATACTGTATCATGTACTTTAACGAGATTAATATAAAGCAAGGTATAATAAATAACCTTAAGAAAATCTCTAATAATAGAGAAAGAGAACTATACTATCTACTAACTCTAGGACATTTTCGCTTATCTCATAATGTAGATGTGCTACAAGAGTTTTTATGGCAAATAGAAACAGCTTATCTAGATTTATTTGGTAATTTAAAAATTCCTATGCTACCTTTGCAAGGCAAATACTACAACCCATTTCAAAACTTCTAAAAAAATTCTACACCATCCTTTATATTGACAAATAAAAACATGTAAGGATATAATTATGATTTCAGATTACAATAATTTACTACCTGAAGGCGTACTATTTAATATACGTCAGATTGATGATATGGGGTTGATAAAGTCTGATATGTTAAAGAAACTTATTTACAACAGAGAGATAGAAATAGTTAAACTAGGGAAAAAGAACTTTATCTCACGTACTGTATTAATTGCTTACCTAGAAGCCAACACTTTACCTGCCATAGCGTAACAAATAAAATATTTACTTTATATTTTAATAACAGATTAATCAAAAACACTCATTTATATATTAGCAATAATCCAAAAAATCAAATATATTACCCTCTATCTAAGTAAGATAGAGGGTAAAGAGTGTAATTTACTACACTTTAATTTCAGATAATGATATAGGTTTATAAGACAAGTCTCTCTCTATAGCAAGCCCAAGTGAACCACGAACTGATTCTAGCTCTTCAAGAGTAAAGTATCCAAGCTCACTCTCTAAACCTTGTACATAACCGTAGAAAGTATTTGTATCAGCTTTTGAGAACTCTATGATATACCAAGTCCAGTTACTATCAGGAGTAAAGAGTTTGACATGACATATAGGATTTAGAAATCCTTCTGTTTCATATAGGTCTGGAATGTCTGAGAGTAAAGTCTGCGGGATAAGCTTACTCATAGTTGATATCCTCTTTACATGTTAATAGCCCTATAACTACACCAACAATCAAGCATCTAATTAGATGATTTGTCTTTAAAGGTCGTTTGCACATCTTAACAACCTCCTACGCAGCTTGTTGCTGTTGAATTGACTTAAACCATACCTTAGAGGCACCGTCCCATCTGAAGCCACATGCCTTGATACTATCTTTCTTTGAAAAGATGTCTTCTCCTATTACTACTAAGTTTTGACCTTGTTCCATTACAGTTAATCCAATATTATAGAGTGAAGAGTAGTCTTGTGGCGTATTATTTTGCACTTGATAGTTCGCTGTCTGGTTATTCTGTTGTTGTGACTGTTGTAATTGTGCAGGTTGTTGATAGTTTTGCTGTTGGTTTTGAGATGTGTTTGGTGTCTTAGAGTAAAGGTTATTTCCAAACTGTCCACCTGCTGAACGAAGGGTTCGTTTCAATGCATCACTTACTGCTGACTTACTAGCATTATCAATAGCATCACCTATTGTTTTTGCTGTTCCCGTACCAACACCAGTGTCTTCTCTTTCAATGAAGTTTCTTTGAGCATCATATATCTTAACTTTTACTATAGCACTGTAGGTTATGACATGATTACTATTTTGATTAGTTTCTCTTGCAACTTCCTCCAAGCGAGTGATTGTGTAATCCCACATATAGTTAAATATAGTATTTGCTACATTTATTACATCATAAGTCTCAAGATATTTGAAACTCATGCCTGCCTTATCTATTGTCTTGATTCTACTATCGTCTAAGTTATACGATAGAGCCTTAATTTGATTTTCTGAAAACATAATTTCTACCTCGTTATTAAGCTGCTTGAGAATCTACTAAGTTCAGTAGTTCTGTAGCTTGATTATTTGAACTAGACTTTCTAGCATTTACTTTGATTTTGGCTGGTACTTCCTTGCTTACAACACCTACCTCTACAAACTTATCTATCTCATCCATACCTTCAATAGTAATCATCGCTGCTTTTACAGCTTCTTCATCTACGACTACTGTGTAGTAGCCTAGCTTGATAAGAGCATCTGCATCTGTAACTTTGAAAGTATCTATGAGTTTAGTTTTTTGAGGCGTAATAGTTATGGAAGATATAGAAGTACCATCTAATCTATCGATACCGTATTCTGCTAAAACTGAAGCTGTAGCCTCAAGTGCTGTAGCTTTTGCAGTTGTGAGACTCTTTTTAAGAGCTGTCATCTCTTTTATATCTTCAGATAAATAATCTATCTTGTTTTGTATCTCTTGAATACTTAAGCCTATGTAATCAGCTTTAGCATAGTATGGTTTGTTAGATTCCAGAACTTGTCGAATATAGTTTTTGAACCACTCTTGTTTATCTGCTTTAATATTCTCCATTTCTGTCTGGAGTCTATAGTTAGTCATCTTCATAGTTTCTACTCTCTTATGCTGCTAGAGCCATTTCAGGCAATTTTATTGAAGCTATACGCTCTGCTAATTCCCAAAGACCTTTATTAACTTCCACATCTTTACTAATGGACTTTATCTCTTTACTTGTAAATCTTCTACCAGTGATATTATTTACACCAGAGATGTTTCCACGAAGTAGATTCTCTTGGATAACATTTAGCGTAGTGTAGAGGTCATCTTTTGTATCTTCATCACGATGTGGGATAAGTACATCTTTGTAATCAACTTGCAGATGTTTATCGAATCTTAGAGGTAAGCTGGAACGAGCAAAACTTATTTTTTCAGTTTCGCTTAGCGTTATAGACTCTAGTCTGTTAATTTTACTCATCAGCTTAGGTTTGATGGCTGTTATATTTGCAACGGCACGAGCTACATCATTTTCTCTGTCGCCTAGATGTTTTATCCTGTAAGACTCAAATACTGAATCGGCAATTACTAAGCCGTTACTGCAAACGAATCTATAGATACCAGCCGAGATACTGAAGCTCTTACTTCTATCATGGCTATTAAACAATAATAGTTCAACTGCATTATCCAGTGGGGCTAAGAGATCGTCGAAGTGGCGAAAGCGAACTAAGTGCTGTTGATATCCTTCTTTATCTAAATCTCTTACAGACGCTTCAGATACACTTACTGGGTACCAATTGTTAGCCTTGATTTCATTTACGACATCTATCGATTTTATAAAATTATATTTATCACTAGTGTTGTAGTGTGGTTCCTCTGTGAATAGTGCGGGTGCTTGTTGTTTTAACTGTTCATTTGTTAGTGGAATTGTTGACATGGTATTTCCTTTATATTTTTTGTTATGGATTAAAAGTCATAAGACTAAAACTATTTTTCATTGGATTCGACTGTCTCTTTGATAGCTGTTCCAACTAAAATAAGGATTGTAAGTATCTGCGGCAATGTGAACATCAATACTCCTAGTAAAAGATTTTCAAAGTATCTATATACCTTGACCATATTGATAATATAGAAGTGAAAATATTTAGAAATCAATAATATAAATTTAAATATTTATTATTATTTTTAGTTACAATTACTGGTATATTTGAATACAAAGAGAGATGATGTCAACATCCCATGATAAAATAGCGACAAGACTAGCGCTAATACTTACAAAACTAAATGGTGGAGAGCAATTTACAGCTCAAGAATTGTCAGAAGAATTCAATGTTAATACTAGAACTATACGCAGAGACATGAATGAGAGATTATCATTTTTACCTATAAAAAAAGAAAATGGTCGTTATACACTAGAAGGATATGCTCTTGGAAACCTTAGCTTTAATGATTTAAAAAACTTTGCAGCTATTAGTGGTATCAAGTCTTTATACCCCACTTTAAACAATGAATTCATCTCTGATCTTTTAAATATGAAGATTAACAATACTTACCAAATCAATAATCATGACTTTGAAGATTTAAGCAAAAAGACAAAAGAGTTCAAGGAGTTGAGTGTCGCTATACTTTATACTCAAACTATAACTTTTAAATACAATGATAAACCAAGAGAGCTTAATCCATATAAGCTTATCAACAATAACGGAATATGGTACTTAGCAGGTGATGAAGATAGTGAAATAAAGATGTATACGCTCCAAAAGATACAAGAGCTTACTATTTTAGAAAAAAGATACATAGTAAATAAAGAGTTTGCAGAAAATATTGAAAAAAATGAATCCAATTGGTTTTCTGCTAAAACTATCGAAGTAACTTTAGAGATTGAAAAACCGTTGATAGAGTATTATCTACGTAGAGATATTTTACCAAACCAAACCGTTATAAAACAAAGCGATGACAAGTTAACTGTGATGACAAAGGTAACTTATGAGAATGAGATACTAGGCATAGTAAAACATGCTCTTCCACATGTTAAAATAACTTCACCACGATATCTGCAAGAAAAATTAGAAAATATCTTACAAAGTTATCTAAAACGGTCATAACCTGTCCAAGACCATCAATATACTTCTTCTATAAAACAAAAAAAGCTTTAGAAGGAAGTTAAGATGTTAAGAGTTGTATTAGGTGGAATTGCACTTGCAGCCACGGCTTATGGACTAAAAAAATATGTAGAAGATAATGATAAACATTACGAAGTGGAAAACGTAGGTTTTAAAATAATTGACGGTATAGATGTAGCCACAGAAAAAACAGATAATTTCTTTAACTATCTGATTAAACAGTTAGATTCACTAGATGATGAAGATACTCACATTGATGTAACAACGGAGCTTAATACGCTGGAGCAGATAGATAAAATTAAAGAGAAGTTTTATGATGATAGTATCCTCAAACTACTAGAATATTTTTCTAATATAAAAGATCTTCCTGATTATGATATGGAACAGTTTTACAAACTACAACAAAAATTTAAAAAAGAAGATGTGAAGTTTAGCTCACTTGAACAAAATACACAAAATGCTTTAGAAAA
Source organism: Sulfurimonas sp. (assembly GCF_041563035.1). Lineage (GTDB taxonomy): Bacteria > Campylobacterota > Campylobacteria > Campylobacterales > Sulfurimonadaceae > Sulfurimonas. The sequence goes on from NZ_JBFFNS010000009.1 coordinate 53,443, forward strand.
ATATCTTTCAGTACTTAATAACGGCATTGATAAACTTGAAGAGTTTTTAGATTCTAGAATAGATGATGACACACAAACAGTTGACTATCACACTTTATCTGTAGAGGAAAAAGAACAGATATCAGATGTCTATCTTTTAGCTACCGGACTTATTGAATTTTGTTACAGCAAAACAATAGATGAAGATAATAAGTTCTCGAAACAGTTACAAAGACAGATTTTACTCTTTAAAAAACTCACAGAACTCTACTTCTAGTATTTGAGATATTTTCAGGAGTTGTTCAAGGTTAAAATGTTTATTTTTGTAACAAATCTCAGCCCCAGAAACTACGGAAACAGACTTGTAACCCATTTGCATAGAGAGGTCTAGTTGAGACAGTCCTTTTTCTTTGCGATATTTAGCAACGGCTTTACCAACTATTTGGTAAAGCCGTTTAGGAGTGATATTTTGCATAAGTGTACAACCTACTATGATAGATAATGTTAATGTAAGTTTATCTTCTGTAGAATCATTAATCAATCTATCATAATACAATGTATGATAATAGATATTTAAAAGGAATAAAATGAAAAAAATATTAATACTATGTTCAATAGTTATCTCTATCGGATGTATGTCAGTTCAAGCCAAGAGTTTGACAAATGATGAAAGAGTCAAATGGGAAAAAATTGGAATTTGGCAAAATGGTGAGATTAATAGGTGGATAGATGCAGGATTCAAATCTCCACACATTGTTAATGAATGGATAGATGCAGGAATAGTTAATCCACGAAACATTCAAGAGTTAAAAGATGAAGCTAATATTACAACTATTGCGGAATTTAAAAGATGGAGTAATGCAGGTATTGATAATTTACACGATATTAAAAATTGGCAAAAGATAGGAATAAATAATCCAACACAAGCAAAAGCTTGGAAGCAATACATTGGTTTCGATCCTATGTATGCTAAAGAATGGATAGATGTAAAAGTTACTAATCCAAAAGAAGCAGCAGAATGGAGCTCTGTTGGAATATCCCCATCAAATATTGATAATGTTAAAAAACTAAATCTTGATAGTAAAAAAATTCTAGCTTGGCGTAAAGTAGGAGTTGGATATGCAGATGATGTTATTAAGATGATGAATAAAGGTTTTTCAAGTCCAGAAACATATAAAACTTATAAAGCTTTAGGTGTAACTACAAATAATATTGCTGAAGTTAAAAAAGCCGGTTTAGATATACGTTCAATAGAACTATGGAATAAATATGGGGCTAAAGATATCAAACATATTCTTTTACTGAAAAATGGAGGTTTTGAAAGTCCTGATGATTATAAACCATACGATAAACTATTTATGCAAGATGCTATAAAGTTACACAAATGGGGTATAGAACCAAATAGCCTTATAGAGTCAATGTCTATTACAAGTGGAATTGCTAATGAAGAGATATTTTTTGATAATGAAAGTAAGTTTAGAAAAGCATATGAAACCATAGAAGATGAATGTGATAACATATCAAGGAAAAAGTGGTTTAGTGATGTAGATATTTCTCAAAATGAAGGTAAATGTTTTATGTTTGCAAGTAGAATGATGCAACGACTAGATGAAAAATCATTTTTCGGAAAAGTAACACAAAATGGTCTAGCTATTGGTATTAAAAATAGATATTTTTACGTAGAAGACTTTACAGGTAGCTGGATGGAACAAAATACTAGAATTGGTATTATAAAAGGTATTGGTTCATTCTCTTATAACTCTACTGGTGCTAAAAGAATTGTATCTAAAGGGAAAATAGTATATGTTAAATAAAACTAGACTAGTACATAAAAAAAATTTATAGCGCTAGTTTAAGTGAATTTAAAATCTTTAACAATAAAAAAGTTACTTTTCCAATAATTCTTAAGATATATTGGAAAAAAACTAAGTATGTTAATTAATAATAATATAAAGATGATACTATTAGTTCTATTTTAATATATTTTATGTAATAAGGAGAAACATGAGTGATTTAACAATAACTATTATTGTAATTATAATTGGTACTTTAACTGTAATAGCTTCAATATACTTTGCTTATAATAGTATCGTAAAGAGAATAGACAACTCTATTAATAGTCAAAACGAAAAATTATTACAATCCTACAATAGTTTACAGGTAAAACTTGAAGAAGACATTTCTCTATTAAAAAATATTTTTGAAAAAAATAGTGATAGCACTACAAATGATATTAAAAATATTGAAAGTTCTTTATTAAATAAGCATAAAGAATTTAATAAGAGTATTGATACTATTAAAGCTAATTTAGGTACATATACTACAAATATTCAAAGACAAATCAACCATGCTAGATTAGATAATATTATTAGTTTTTCTAATGAAATATCAAAATATAAAAATGGTATTGAAGAAGATGAGTATTTTTTAAAAGAAGTAAATGAATGTAAAATATATAGAATGACTGATAAAACTACTAATGAGGTAACTAACATATATTATAAAGATGGACTAAAAAGTTATACTGAAACATTTTTGGAACATAAACTCATACATAAGTTATATTATTCAGCGGAGAATGTCTTAGAAAAAGGGGAAGATTATGGAAATAATGGAGAACTACTAGTAGATTATCAATACGATGAAGCAGGTGAAATATCACAAAAAACTGAATATGAATATGATAATGAAAGTAATATTATAAACAAAATTGAAATGAAATATTAAAAGGAAACTATATGTATCTAGATTTATTGAACAAACAAGAGCAAGAAGACTTTTTAGAACTAGCAAGATATTCTATGGGCTTAAATGGAGAACATAAAGCTGAAGAAGAAGCTATTTTAACTAATTATAAATATGAATGCCAATTAGTAGAATATATAGCACATAGACAAGAAGATATTAAAAAAATCATTTTAACGCTTAAAGGTTCAACAAAAAAAGTTAAAAAGATAATCTTAGTAGAACTTTTTGGGATACTTTTAGCAGATGGTGAGGTTTGTGAAGAAGAAGCTAAATTTGTAGATATATTAGCAGAAGGCTTTAGGATTAAAGAGTATGAGGTAGATAGAATACAACGATGGGTAGAAGCAATGAATGATATAGTTCAAGAGGGATATGAACTAATTTCTAGATAATTTTAAGGAGTTGAATATGTGGAATTGGGCTTGTGCATTATATGATGATACTAAAAAATTAGTTAGTGAAGCATTTGATTATGTAAAAGAAAAAACGGCAAAAGCTTGGAATGCTGTAACAGGTAAATCTACTTTTAACGAAGCAGAAGCTTTACTTGCTGAAATTACAGATAGATATGATAAAACAAAGTTTGAATATGAACGGAGTATGCAAGAACTCAATCTTAAATTAGAAGAAAAAATCAATACTATCAACTATCATAAAGTAGACATATATGAAAAATATTTTCAAAGATTTACCTCTTTAGGAAATAGACTTCATAATATAAATATTAATGGTAAAAGCTTTTTAGAGTATTTTGAAGATTCTATTACAGAAGTTAAAAAACTTGAAGGTGTACAAGCAAAAGAGAAGCTATATCTAATTGATTTTAATAATCTAAAAGTTTCAGAAATATTTTTTGGAATTTTTACTCTTGGTTTTTTTACAAGAAAAAAAGCAAAACAAACACTAATTAAAGTACAAGAAGAAGAACATAGAATAAATGAAGAGATTGAAAAAATGCACTCCCAAGTAACTAAAGTAAAAGTTATATTAGAATCTATTACAAATGTAGCTTTATATTTTAATAAACTGATTTTAAACTATTCAAAACTTCTTGATAGGTTTGAATATGGTATATCTACTCAAACTCAAATACAAGTTTCAAAAGGTATTAGCCTTGAGAATGGAAAGCTTGACTTTAAATTAATTCCTATAGTACACATTGATGAATTCAGAGCATTATTTAATCTATCTATAGTATTAAAACAAATGGCAACCATGGGATATCTTAATGAAGTTGGTGTCTTACAAGAGGATGATTTAGAAGCTGTAAATGATATTAAATACAAAGTTGAAGAGTTAGAACTTTTAGCTACATAAGGACAAATATGACTACTGAAGAACTAGATGAAAGCACAAAAGAGTTGCTAGGTAAAACTTTATCTTTTGAAGAATTAAGAGATGATTTAAACAACACGTCCCCACTTCAAATGAGTAAAAAGCTTATCGAAATAGAGCTTCATGACCAAAAGTCATCTTTAGAAATTATGGATAAAGTTTATGAAGAGTTTGAAAGTGGTCAAGATGTGATTAATAGTTTGGTTAATCCAATGTTACTAAGTATCGCCGATGGACTTATTAAGCATCCAAAATTAAATGGCTCATTTAGAAAAACTAATATTACTCCATCAAGACTTGTTAATGAAATCAATAATTTTACTTACGAAAAAGATACTAAAAAAGATATGGATGATGATGTATTTTTAACTCAAGCAGAAAAAAGTCATTATAGTAGTGAAACAAGAAATAGACATTATGATACTAAATCAAGAACACAAACAGAAAAAGAAAAAGGTATAGAACGTAATGAAACAATTACATATGAGAATAAGCATGGAGAATTAAAAACAAAAAAAACTGCTACAGTAATTGATGATGTGACTGGAGAAGAATTAGATTTAACAAGAGAAGGTGCTAAACAAAAAGGAATTAGAGCAGCTGATATGGATCATGTTAATCCAATTAACTCCATAAGAAAGAAATACCAAAATAATCCTTATATTTATAGAGATGATTTAGATAAGATTATAGGATTAAAAGAAAATGAAACTTATATAAACTCTTCATTAAATAGCTCTAAAGGAGATCAGACTTGGTCAGAATATATTGAATCATCTACAAAGGATGATAATGGAAATCTTATTGATAAAGATGGAAATATTCTAATAACAAAAGAAAATCAAAATACAGCATTAGAAAAAGAAAAAGAGGTTACGGAAGCTCAAAATAAAGAATCTAAAAAAATAATGGCAAAAAATATAGGACTAAAGGGGTTGGGTGACGCTATAGTTTTAATATTAAAACCTATTTGGTTTGAAATAAAAGATATGTTTAAAAATGGAGTTTTATATGGGTTTGACATAACTGATAAAATTGAAGCTTTTATTTTAAGACTTAGAAGGGCTGGTAAATTTATAAAAGATAATGCACTAAAAACATTAGGTGATGCAGTTAAAGAGGTAATTAGTAATTTTATACCAATGTTACTAGAAACATTGTTAAAAGCTTTTTTAAGTATATGGAAAAAATTTATAGAAATAGTTACTAAAGGTTTCATGGCTATAAAAGAAGCTTTTAAAATAATATTAACTCCATCAGAAAAAATGAGTCAGGCTCAAAAAGCTGATGCAATCACAAAAATAATTGCTTCAGCTATAGTACCAATATTGACATTTAGTTTTGAAACTGCACTTGAAAAGATACCAGTTATTGGAGATATCGCAACTATTATTATTTCAGGACTATTAACAACATTAGTCGTATGGTTGTTAGATCAAATAGACTTATTCTCTGTAAAAGATGAAAAAAGACTAGCTAGAGTTAAAGAAATATTCCAACTTCGTATAGAAAATATCAAAAAAAATACTGATATTTTTAAAAAAGAATCACTTGAAATACTTGCAAAACAAAAACTTCAATTCACGAAAATTGTAGAAGACATGGATAATGCTATTGATGGCAATATTGATGTAAATTCTTCAGTTTACAAGATGGCAGACTTTATGAATATAGATTTAAAAGTTAAAAGTGATGATAACTTTATTGCAATGCTACAGACTCAAAAAGTTTTAAATATCTAACTTATTTTAATAATAGCTTTTATATTTAACTAAAACATATATTTTAAAGATATAATTAATAAAAATAAATTCTGTTAAATAAAAAGTCACAATAAATAATAGCAAAAGCTAAAGCAACAAAAAAACAAAAATCTATGGAAGAGACTCTTTGGGATAGTGCGAATAAACTTAGAGGTACAGTTGAATCAAGTGAATATAAACATATAGTTCTAGGACTTATCTTTTTAAAATTTGTTAGTGATACCTTTGAAGAAAGAAGGAGACCGTTCAGAGTTTTCTTATAATAAAGATGTGAAGAAACAGAGAGTTCTTGTAGCATATCGACAGAATTTTGAGTCTATCTCATTTGAGGTAAGATTGTGACACAGTTTGATAGCTACACGTAAAACTTGAGTGGCAACAGAGTCGGGTAAAACTAGACTGAATTTAAGAGAAGAAGTAATGTGTAGCAGCTCAGGCAAGAAAAATTCCTTGCCCTAACGAACTCTCCATAAGGAGGTTCTCACATGTATAATTTTATTGGAATAGATGTATCAAAATCAACACTTCAAATCTATGCACCTAAAGATAAGTCCTCAATAGAGATCGGTAATGATAAAAAAAGTTTGGGAAAATTTTATAAAGAGTTAAAAAAAAGCTATGAGAATGTCAACTCATTAGTGTTTATTTACGAACCTACAGCAAACTATGGTGTAACACTAACTAAGTTTTGTGCTGAAAAATCTATACATACATATGTGGTCAATCCATATCTTAGTTCAAGTTTTGCCAAGTCATTAGGAAATCGAAACAAGACTGATATCAGTGATGCACAAATGCTTTTTGATATGCATAAACTGATTCCTCAAGAAAAAATAGCTATTCCTGTTATTAATCCAACAGTTGAATTATTGCGTGAACTTGTTAGCTATTACAGATTTTTACAAAAGCAGAAAGTAGCTTTCAAAAATCATTATGAGGCTGCAGTTGCTAATGGTAGTTCCAGATATATTCTTGGTGATATTAAAAAGAATATTACACGTATACAAAAACAGCAGCAAGAGCTTATTATTAAAGCAAAAAGCCTTATTGGAAAAGATACCTCTCTCCAAGAATCATTTGATTGTATAACTTCAATTAAGGGTGTTGGTGACTTAGTTGGAATATTACTATTACATCTTTTTCTTAACTATCCTAATGCCAATAGACAACAAATAACGGCACTTTTAGGCTTAGATCCTATAGTTGTAGAATCTGGTACTTCTGTAAAAAAGAGAACAAGAATCTCCAAAAGAGGATTGAAAATGTACAGAGGTTTAATTTTCTATTCTATTTTATCAACCGTGAGGTTCAATGAAGAGCTAAAGAGCTACTACGAACATCTAAAAGATAGAAAGAAGCATACCACTACTGCTCAGATAGCAGTTATGAGAAAATTGATTTTACTGGCACACTCACTGTATAAAAATAAAACTTGTTACAACCCTGAGCAATTTAAAAATAATAGAAAGGAATCACAAAAAGATGTAGCTGCATGAGTATTTTAAGTCAATTTTAATGTGGCAACTGTGTCAGTAACCGATAGTCATAAAATTATATCATAGTTCAACAATTTAGTTTGAAACTTAGAGCAAGTTCCAAAACCTACAGCTTGTTGAACTTGCTTAAGAGACATTTTGTCCTTTTAATGGTTTTTCAACAATTAAGGGTACTAAGTGTACAAATAACAGGGGTTTTCTTGGTAAACAGACACTTTTTGCTTAAGGATGATAGTCTTAAAAGGGTATTTTTAATAGATTTATGAAATTTTGAAAGATATTGCTGTGTTAAAGTAATAATATTTGTGTCTATTAATACAGGATTTTAAGGCTGTATTCTCTATAATGGGAATGAATGAATAGTTTGGTAAACATATAAATATTACAACTTTAAAGGATAATTGTGAAAAGAATTGGTTTTATAACTGATGAAATTGAAATTAATGAACCGATTTCTAGAATATTAGAAACATTTAATTCAAGAAGAGAAATACAAGTTGAAACGATCAATAGATTAAATCCAGAACTTCCTACAATCAATAAGATTCAATCGGTAATTGAAATGTGTGATGTAATTGTTTTTTATATTTCTAAAGGCTCTTCAAATATTTATTACGAAATTGGATTAGCTCATGGAAATAAAAAAAATGTATTATTAGTTAGTAAAACACACCATCTAATCCCATTTGATTTATCACATCAGCGATCTATTATAATGAATGGTAAAAACTTTGATGATATTGGCTATGAATTAATTAAACTCATTGATGAAAAGTTAGATTCTAGCTCACGCAATAACTACCTAAATATTAATCAAACTAACGTTTACGAAAGATACTTCAACGAATATGCTCCTGAGCTTTCCTATCGAGATTTATATGCATTCTCTGGTCCAAAACGTCATATACTTTTTGAACAATGGTTTTCTAGTTTAGCGAAGAATGTAACACAATGGGAAGTTATTGAAGCCGAACAAAATCATTCTAGGGATTCTTTTGACTTCATGCTTTGGAATTCAGCCAATGATCCAGAACTTAATGCATTAGGTAATCCAATCCCAGTTGAATTAAAATCTTTAAATGCTATGAATTCCAGTCAACTAATGAGAATAGCAGAAAAATTAAAAAAGCAAGGGCTTAAAAGTTTAATTTTATTAACCACTGCTAAAAATAGAAGAAATTCTGCAAATTTTGCTAATAAACTAAAGCATGATTACGGGATATTAATAGTTGCACTTGATAGAGATGATTTAATAGATATTGAAACACCAAAAGATTTATACTTTTCAATAAAAAAGCAACTGTTAAACATCATGTATAAAGGTAGTTAATGTTTGATTTAACTACTTTTAATACTCATATTGACTTAGTTGATAATGCTAGCACTAATCAAGAAAAGGGTTCTTCTCTTGAAAATCTTTCTAAATATCTTTTTAATTGTATTGATGGAATTGAAGTTAGAGAAACAAATGTAAATGCTCCTGCTGAAGAGGTAGACTTACTTCTTTGGAATGCAAAAATTGAAGAGGTCTTTGCTCCTTGGGACAGTTTGATCTCTGTTGAATGTAAAAATTGGTCACGTCCAGCAGGATCACATTTAATAGATAATTTTGCAACAAAAATACGAGTAAAACATTTAACTACTGGTATATTTATCGCTTCTAATGGTGTAACTGGTGATTTTGTAAATGGTAATAATGAAAACCGTGGTGCCGTATATAGATTACATGAACATCTAACAAGAGATGGAGTTAGGATTATTGTAATTCGTATGGAAGATTTAAGGACTTTAACGACAATTGAAGAGTTCCTTGATTTAGTTAAAGATAGGTACTGTAAAATTTACATGCACCGTGTTTTTTAAAAGGTATATACCTAACAAGTATGAGGAGACCAATCAAAAACCATCAGGCGGCTTTTGATTGCTCATTTTCAACGTTGTCTGACAAAGTTACATTCTAGCAAATAGGAAAAGAAAAGTATGAAAAAATATTCTGATTGGCTCAAAATTGATTTACATTTACATACTGACTTAAGTAAAAAAACTAAAGAAGGTGATTATCAAGGTGATTTTTCTGTTGAAACTTTATATGAAAAATTAACAACAAACGATGTAAAAATATTTTCCTTAACTGACCATAATATAATAAATATACCTGCATATGAAGAGTATTATGAAAAATACACTTCTGATGAAGCCCCATTACTACTTGTTGGTGTTGAATTAGATATTGAAGTTAGCACAAGTGATGGACCAAAAACATATCATTCGTTATTAATATTCAACTATAACACCATCGAAAAAGCAAAAGAGTTAAGTGAGAAACTTGAAAATAAATATGCTTCCAAAGGTCTAGATGACAAACAAAGAAAATTAACAATAGAAGAAATTGTAGATTTATTTCCAGAAGATGATTTTTTCTTTATCCCACATGCTGGTAATACTAAAAGTATAATCTCAGGGTACAGAGAAAATGTTGAAGATGCACAAAAAATGGTATTGCTAATGCAAAGTGCGTTTGAAAAAGTTCCAGAAAAAAATAGACAAAGATACAATGAAGGTTTTAATAGAATACTTCATGAAGCTTTTCAAGCACAGGATGATATTGCATATATAGAATTTTCAGATAATCACAATATAAATCAATACCCATCAACACATAAAGGTGGAGCAAATTCTAAAATACACGAGTTTTATTACATAAAAGGAAGTAAGAACTATGAAACTCTAAGGTTGGCTTTTATTGACCCAAAATCAAGAATAAAATCTACGAATCAATATAATGAAATATTTCATTTAAACAATAGTATAGAAAAATTAAAAATTAATAATGAACCCAAGTTACAAAATAATGAAATTACATTTAGCCCACATCTAAATGTAATAATTGGCGGTAGATCAAGTGGTAAAAGTTTATTAATGAACCTATTGGGTAGCAAAATTGATAAAGTTAGTGCAGAGGATAAATATAAAATCAATAATACAAATATTCTGATAAAAGCTAAGCATGATTCTGATTATAAAATAAGTGCAAGTATCACAGAAAATTTAATATATATTAATCAAGGTGATATTGTCCACTATTTCGAAGAAAAAAAACTAGAAGAATTAGCTAATAAGTCAGGTAAAGAAGAAGATTATATAGAAAACAAATCATCTTTTACTGAACATAAAAATGAAATGTTTAGAATCCTTGATAATTTAGTATCTTCATACGAACATACACATGCCATTGGAAAAGAAAAAAAATATGAGCTACACAGACACACTATTGATAATATTTTTAGTGAAGAATATGTGATTTTATTTAATAAAGAAGAGCTAGAAAGTAAATTTGACAAATCAACTGAAATTCAAGAAAGTAAAGAATTAATTGAGAATATCAATAAAGATATAACAACATTTAAAGAAAGTGATATTTTAGATATAACAGATGATGAAACAAATGTTATTGATACTTTTTCTAAGTTAATTGAAGAAAAGTCTTTACTCATTAGTAATAAGGATAAAAACAATATTAAGAAGTCTAAATTTATTAAATTGGTCAATACAAAAATTACCACTAAAAATGATGAGTTATCATCAGGAGCACAAGAAAAAAGTCATGCAAAAAATAATTTAAGGCAACTAAAAACTGAGATAAAAGAACGATTTGTCAAAATGAGTGAATTAAAACAAAAATGTAAAATATTAGAAAACTTTGATTATGGAATGACAAAAAAAATAAATATTAATGACGGTGTTTTGTTGGTTTTAGAGGTTGAAAACAATGAAGAAATTAAAAAATATTTATTAGACGGAATTAATAATTCAAACCTTGGTAAGAGTGTCTATTTAAACCTTGTTTACTTACTATTAGAAAAAAATAGTATTAAAAATTTACCTTCAAATAGTTCAGAAAGATTGAAACAAAAGTTTATTAAGCAACTTGAGCCAATAAAAAATATGATGGATAGTCCTAAAGATTATTTAGAATATGAAGATGGAAATATATCTAAAGATAAAAGTCCTGGATATAACTCAGAAAAATATTTAGAAATAATTTTAAAGAATGATGACAATAAGTTTATTTTTATCGACCAGCCTGAGGATAATTTAGGTAATAGGTTCATTGCAGATACATTAGTTAATATATTACGAGAAATAAAGTTTAAAAAACAAATATTTTTAGTAACTCATAATCCTGCAGTTGCAGTATATGGTGATGCTGAATGTATTATAATTGCTGAAAATAATGAAAATATAATCTCTTACAAACAAATAGTACTTGAAGACAAGGATGCACAAAAAGAAATCTGTAGCATACTTGATGGTGGAGAATATATATTTGACAATCGTTCTAGAAAATATAATATAAAAAGAATTTTAAATGAAGAAGGATAGGCATGGATGAAGAAATAAACTGTAGTTTAACTATTGATGAAGAAGCTTATAAAATAACCATATCTGAGTTAATTGAAAACAATATAGAAATTGATTATTCAAGTGATATTGATTTTACATATTTAGTAACTATTTTAACTGAAAAAATTGATGAAGACAAAAGGATCAATTTACCTTTTGATGATGAAATTAATGATGAAATTAATGATGAAAAACTACTACTCGTTATTAACACAATAAAAGAAATAATTGAAATTTACAATGTGAACTTAATTAATAGTGAAGAAGATGAAGCAGTTGAAGATAATTAAAACAGACAACAAGTACTAGCACACGAACAGCTAAGCTGTCGGTGAAGACAAACGTTACATGACGAAAAGGATATTATTCAATGAATGAAACTTTAAATGATGATGAAGCAAAATATCTTCTTTCCTATATTAATGATGTTTTGCTTCCATCTTCAAAAGAATTTATGGAACTATTAACAAATAATAAAGTTATGTTACACCATGCATTTTCATTTAATGCAATTCTAACTCATGCTATTGATTATATGGTTTTTTTAGCAAAAAAAATGGGAACAGCAACAAGAACAAGTTATATTAAAGAGTTTGATAAAAAATACAATGTATCAGGTGCCATTCATATTAGCAATAAATTTAGACTACTTGATGCTATAAATAATTCCTTTAAACATGTTGAGCTGGATAATAGTCAACCTAGATATAAAGACTTAATTGAAAAGTATGGTGAGTTGACTTTTCATAGTCTTAAGAGTATGAATGGCAAGGTTTATTTTGAAATGCCAACATATAAGTTTGATTATGGACGAGTGGTCTTACGACCCATCGCAAAAATTTTTGATTGTAACTTAAAATCAACGAAAGATATTGTTGATTTTATAAATGGCAACAGAAAGGGCTCTTTTTGTTATGGGAGTTTTGATACTGTATATGAATATGAACCATGGGATGCTATTGATAGAATGATAGATAATTGTAACCCCCAGTGTATGAATTGTGGTGAATATCAAAATTGTGAATGTTCTAGCTATAAATATGCTTCAATGAAAGGGAAAAGTGATCCTGACACTGATCCCAAATTTGTCTTTAATGATGTTATGTCAGAAATTAGTGGCACAAGAGAATGGAATAATTAAACATGTAACAAAACGCAGGAGCCAATATTTTAACCAAGAGCAGGTAAAATATTGCTATCCTTAAACGTTATCCATTTAGAGCTTCTCTAGTCAACAATCTCTTATATTTGGAACATGAATCACTCAAATGAGTTTTCCGTGTTCCACAAAGTGTTCAAAAAGTAAAAACTGCAAAGTTCCACAAACCTTAAGGGATTGTGGAACAAGAAAAGTGAGCTTTTAAATTATATATTTAATGCTTCATCCAATCTCCCTTCAAAAAATATAACCAATTGAGAAAGTGTTAAACTCCAATTCCAAATAGGCATTGTCCACTTTTTAGATGCATTTTGAATACCCATATAGAGTAATTTTAATAAGCTATTTTCATTAGGAAAAGCACCTTTTGTTTTAGTGAGTTTTCTAAACTGTCTATGGACTGATTCTATAATATTTGTAGTGTAAATAACTCTGCGTATATCTTCTGGATATTTAAAATATACAGAGAGATTATCCCACTTATTACGCCATGATTGAATGACTATAGGATATTTAGAGCCCCATTTTTCTTCAAGAATATCCAATTCAATTTCAGCAGCCTCTTTGGAGATAGCTCGATAGATAAGCTTAAGGTCTTTCATAAACTCTTTTTGGTTTTTAGAAGCAACATATCGTATGGAATTTCTAATTTGATGTACAATGCATAGTTGAACTTCTGTTTTTGGAAAAATTGCTTTTATGGCTTCAGGAAAGCCTTTTAAGCCATCAACCGAGGCTATGAGTATATCTTGTATTCCTCGATTATTTAAGTCTGTTAAAACTTGTAACCAAAAGTTAGCACCTTCATTTTCAGATAGGTATAATCCAAGTATCTCTTTTTTACCACTTAGTTCAACACCAAGTATGGTATATACTGCTTTAGAGATATACTTCCCGTTCTCTTTAATTTTATAGTGGATGGCATCAAGCCACACAAATGGATATATGCTTTCAAGTGGACGTTGTTACCACTCTTTAAGCAGTGGTATAATTTTATCCGTTATAGAGCTGATTGTGGCTTTGGAAAACTCCACACTGTACATTTCATCAATATGTTCAGATATTTGACTATAGCTATTGCCTAAAGCATATAATGATAATATCTTCTGCTCTAATTGTTCTGATATATGAGTCTGATGTTTTTTTACTATTCACGTGGTACATCTAAATCAAATGTACCAACACTATTTTTCATAGTCTTTGAAGACTTGCCATTTTTACGATTATTAATCTCTGTAGATAAATGAGATTCAATTTCAGCTTCGAGAACTGCTTCAGTAAGTTGTTTAATCAGTGGAGCAAGTACTCCATCTTTGCCATCAATTCTGGCACCTTGTTTTACGAGTTCAAGTGCCTCGTCCATATTGAACTGTTGTTTCATAAGTCAATCCTTTAGAATTTAATATTCTATCGGTCTGACACAAAGTTTTGAACACTTCCTAATATGATAATTTTAAAATACTTTTTAATAGTCTAGGCTATTTATACTTTTATTAAATTCAATCCGATATAATAAGTATACTAAATAAATCCCTACTCTAAACTAAATAATTATAAAATAGTAGGGATTAAATATACTTCAAAAGTACTATACATAGGTCTTTATCGTATATTTACAAAAAACTATAAAGAGTTGTCTATGAAAAAACTATATTTTTTAACACTGATATTTCCGGTAATTATATTTGCACAGAGTTATCTTATATCAAATATTCCACTTCCAAAAACTTATATTCAAAACTTGGACCCATACCCATGTAATGATAAATGTAGACAAGAGTACCTTGATAATGATATGATATTTTCGTTTCTCTCTCACGCTGACACAAAGCTTGAAAACAAAGAGCAGGATGAAGTTAGAAAAATGAGTATATCTATCTTAAATCTTGGCTCATCTGTACTAACTGAAAAACTACGAATAGCCCTACTCCTGCCCTATAAAGTTATAGGTAGATATGCTTCATCTACGACAAATGCTTCTTTTGCATATCTAATAGCTAAAAACCACTCTTTTGAGTTGAAGAGTTATAAGATAGAAAGTGAGAGTATAGAAGACATTCAAAAAGCACTACAAAAGATCTCTCAAGATGGTTTCTACTACGTCATAGCACCTCTTACACAAAAAGGTGCAGATGCTGTAGGTGAAATAAATCCTGATATGAATATCTTTTTTCCAACAATTAATAAAAAAGATATTACTTCGACTTCATCATATTTAGTTTATGGTGGGATAGACTATCATGCACAAAGTGACATGCTTTTAAAAGAAGCTGTATCTCCGCTAGTTATCTTTTATGACAAATCTACTATAGGTAAAAAACTGAGCCTATACGAGGAAGAAAAGTTTATATATGATGGAATTGACCAGAATCTTAGTACTCAAGAGATTGAAGCTCAAATAGTAGATGCAAACAAAACTGTAGTTAAATTTTCTATCCCTAAAAGAACTACAAATCTAGAGAAGCAGCTATTTGAGAATGTAGATATTGTTGAGGGCTCTTTCTTTATAAATACACCTATCGTTAAGACTGGGATGATTATGTCTCAGCTTACACTTTATGATACAAATGCTACAAATGTTTTATCTACTCAGATTAACTATGATCCACTTATTCTATCTATGACTCAATATGAAGATAGAAAAAATATGATCATAGCAAATTCTATTACTCAAAATAACAATATACTTATCGAGACGAACTCCCTTTTAGGTAATGATATTGTTTATGATTGGATTAACTACACAACTACTGTAGGTGTTGATTACTTCTTTAATCTTGCTACAAGAGAAGACAGAGAGTACAACATAGCCCTAGAGGACAATCAAATGATTTACCCAATAGAACTTCTAAACCCGGCAAGATACAGGTTTATTAAGCATATATCAACTATCAAAGAGTGATAATATAAGTTCTTTTGTCTGTGCATCTATCTTTTGAGGTCTTCCCTCAAAGGTAATGTAGGCTAATGTTATGGATAAACCAAATATCTTTTTTGAATCTTTAAATATTGTTTGAGAAAGTATAAATGAAGCAGTTTTCATCTGAGTAAGTTCTGTAGTAACTTCTAATTCATCTCCAAGTTTGGCACTAGTAATGTAATCAGCCTCTAGCTTTCTTGCTACAAAATGTCCATTTTCCAAAACAGGTGTCATTCCTTTTTTAAAAAAAGAATCACTTCTGGCTCTCTCACAAAAATTTAAATAATTAGAATGATAAACAACCCCTCCTGTATCTGTATCTTCATAATAGACTCTTATTTTCACCTTTTTTCTCCTTTTTTTTATATAGTTCAGACTAAACATTGTATGTCTTTATTTCTTAATAATAAATTGCAATAATTGCGAACGCAAAGAAGAACATCAAATGTGACATTCCTTCAAAATAATTAGTTTGCCCTTCATCTGTTGTTTTCCATGCTAAAATTACTGTGAGTATTAAAGCACCAATTTCCAGTGGATTGAAATCAAGTGTAAAACGTATTCCACTAAGATATGCTAAGCCCATCAAAATAGGAACTGTCAATAAAATAGAAACAGTAGATGCACCCATCGCGATATTTACAACTCTTTGTATCTCATCATTTTTTGCAGCTTTAATTGCTGTTACTATTTCAGGAGATACTGCAACAATAGCAATAATTAAACCTGATATACCAACAGATATACCATACTCTTTAGCAAGTTTAATCCCATCATTTGCAAAGACTTCAGCACCGAAGGCAATTATTGCTATAAAGACAAATATAGAAGCAATAAGACCAAGCATATTAAATTTTTCAAAGATATAATCATCTTCTTCCTCATCTCCTGAATCTTTTTCAGCCATTTTTCTTTTCAGTCTAAAAATTCTACTTCTTGTGGTACTTTTAAAGAAGTGTGTATGCGTTCTCGTTTGAAAGACTAAGATTATGATATAAAATACCATCAACAGTACGGAAATCCACATTGAAGCATCTTCTATTACTTCAGCTGAATGCTTACCTAGGCTTAATACACTTGGAACAAGTAAAGCCGCGGCTGTTACAAATAAAATCGTTGTATACGCACTAGAGGTCTCTTTATTGTGCTCTTGTTCTGTAAATTTTAGACCACCTAGAAATACTGCAAGCCCTAAAAGAACATTCATATCAACAATAACTGCGGAAATAATACCACCCTTAACCGTATCTACAACAGTAGGATCAGTAACTGCTTGAAGTAGAATAATATATAAAAGTATAATTTCAACTACAACAGCACTTAAAGTTAGTACAAAACTACCATACGGCTCTTGAAGTCTCTCTGATAATATCTCTGCAACTTCGGAAACACTTAATGAAAGTGAACCAATACCGATAGCTGCAAAAAGGGTAGCTGCGCCACCTTGTCCCATCTTATGAAAATAAAAGGCAACCATAATGCTACTTATTCCTAAAAATATATCCCAATAATCTTCAATAAAATATTTTAATTTTTTATCTTGTTTCTCTATACCTATTTCCAACTAACGCTCCTTATAAAAGTATAATACTGGCTAAGCCTAGAAAGCTAAAAAAACCTACTATATCTGTTACTGTAGTAAGCAAAACTGTACTTCCTATAGCCGGATCAACTCCAGCTCTTTGAAGAACCAATGGTATAACACTTCCAAAAAAACCAGCTCCAAGGAGGTTGATGATCATTGATAAACCTATAACGACACCTAGCATCGGCATGTTAAACCAAAAGTAAGCGATAATACCAATGACAATGGCAAAAATAGTTCCATTGACTAGAGAGATTACAACTTCTTTATAAATTGTTTTTTTTGCATCTTCGCCCTCAATATCACCAAGTGCCATTTGACGTACAGTTACCGTAAGTGTTTGTGTCCCTGCATTTCCACCCATAGAAGCTACTATTGGCATTAAAATAGCTAATGCAACTAAAGATTGAATTGTTGCGTCAAATATACCTATTACCAAAGATGCAGCAATAGCCGTTAAAAGATTAAGCCCAAGCCATATAGCCCGAGTTTTACCAATTTGAAACATATCTTCATCTTGCTCAGCTTCGTCATTAACACCTGCTAGGTTAAAGATTTGCTCCGTAGCGGTTTCTTCAATGATATCGTAAATATCATCAGACGTGATTCTACCGATAAGTCTGTTTTTATTATCTACAACAGCGATAGCGTTCAGGTTGTAGTTAGTTACTTTTTCTACAACATCTTTAATATTCTCTTTATGATTTACAGAGTAGTTTTTATGTTTATCATATGGAATATCTTCAAAGTTTAGAGAATGATCAAAGATAATTAAATCTTCAAGCCCTACTGAACCTAAATATTTATCTCTTTCGTTGACAAGATGAACATGCCAGATATTATCAACTTCACCACTTATTTTTAATGCTTTAAGTCTCTCTAATGCTACACCAATATTTTCATCTATTTTTGCACTAAAAAGTTCAGTTTGCATATAAGAACCAGCTTCATCCCATTCATAAGAGATAAGTTGTTCCATTAGCTCTTTATCTTCATCATCAAAGTGCCCTAAGATGTTTTGAGAAATTTCCTCATGCTCTTCACTAATATTTTGAATAAGCGTAGCCGCGTCATCTGTATCCATAAGAGAAGCGATGTTAGCAAGTTTCTTAACACTGAAGATGTCAGCTGTCTCTTCTTGAACATAGTCTGGTAGTTCAGATAAAACCTCTGCAAAGAGTTCATGAGACATCTTTTTGATGATTTTTTCATACTCTTCACTGCTTAACTCTCTAAGTTTAAGTAGTTGTTCTGCGATATCGTAAGGGTGTACACTTGTGTCACTCTCTTTGTACTGATTTATTTCAGCATCTAAGATATTGAGTATATATATTAGTTCTTCTTGGTTTATTTCCAAATGTCACTCCTTTTAATTTCACTGTGTTATAATACAATATGTATGTGTTTAAGAAGGTTTAATAAATGAGATTTTCATTTAAATTGAAATTATTTTTTGCTTTTATAGGTTATGGATTAACTTTAGTCCTCCTAACTCAACTAGCAGTTTTTAAAATTGAAGAAATAAGTCTTAAATCTGCAAGTATAAAAAAAGCATCTGAAACATTTCAAGATAGAAATGAAGTATTTAAATCATATATAAAAGATACAAACCTCAAACTATCATCAATAATAACATCAGACATATTTGACAAATATTTAAAAAATCCAAAAAGCATAGAGCTTGTAAACTCACTATTTGTAGATATAGCAAGTACTTCAGATAATATAATGCAACTAAGGTATATAGACAAAACTGGTATGGAGTTAATCCGTGTTGATAGAGATGATTTCGCTTCTCCAACATATCTTATTGAACAAGATAAACTTCAAGATAAAAGCGATAGATACTACTTTAAAGATATATTAAAAACTGCTCAAAATGTTTTTTGGTATTCTAAACTTGATTTAAATATGGAACATGGGAAGATAGAGATTCCTATAAAACCTGTTTTACGTGTTGGAACACCAGTTTATCGAGATGGAAAACAAGCCGGTGTTTTAATAATAAATATATTTATGAAGAACTTTTTGTATGAGCTTGTAAATACTCCTTTATATGATATCTTCCTATTTGATAACGATGGAGATATACTTGTTGATTCTATTCATTCTCACTGTTGGAATAAATATATAGAAAAAGATAAAACAATATTTTCTTACTTTGGCAAAGAAGCAAAACATATTCAATATAATAAAGAGTATTTTGGAGAAAACTTCTACTCAAATAAAATATCACTCAATAATAGTGAAAACCTTCACATGGTCATCAAACCAAAGACTAACTATATTCAAAGAGAGCTTAGCAAAAATCTAAATCAACTAATTTGGATTATGCTTGGTATAATTTTAATCTCTGTTCCTTTTTCATATTTTTTCTCAATAACACCAGCCAGACTTAAAGAACAGTCCGATGAACAAAAAAAGGATCAAGACATTCTTCTATCACTCTTTGATTTGAGTGATGCTGTTTTATTTAAGTGGAATAATGATGAGTATTGGAATGTAAATTCTGTATCACTAAGTGTTAATAAACTTCTTGGACATACTCAAGATGATTTTCTAACCGGTGCGATTACATATATCAGCTGTATACACCATGATGATAAAAAGCAGGTGATTCAAGAAGTAGCAGAAGCCATACAAGATAAGGTTTATTTCTTCAAACACAAACCATATCGCGTAGTGACAAAAAGTGGTGATATAAAGTGGATTTTAGATTCTACAGTAATTGTTAGAGATGAAGATGCCAAGATTATAAACTTTGTTGGTTATCTAACAGATATATCAGCACTGAAAAACAGTGAACTAAAACTGCAAAAACTCTCTAGAACAGATCAACTGACTAAAGCGTGCAACAGAATGCATGTAGATGATGTCCTACAAAATCAATACTATCGTTTCTATAGAGATAATGAGATTACCAGTATTATTCTACTTGACATTGACTTCTTTAAGAATGTAAATGATAATTATGGCCACTTAGTAGGAGACAGTGTCCTTATAGAATTTGCTAAGCTTCTTCAATCATCAATTAGAGAAGGTGATATTCTTGGTAGATGGGGAGGTGAAGAATTCTTAATAATTCTACCTCATACAAATTTAAATCAAGCGATGCAGCTTTCTAATAAATTACAAAAAATTATTTTTGAATATAATTTCTCAACAGTAAAACACAAAACAGCAAGTTTTGGCGTTTCTACATTTGAGAGAGGAATGAGTGTTGAAACACTTATCGATAGCGCAGACAAGGCACTTTATATTTCAAAAGAAAATGGTAGAAACTGCGTAACTACTATTCAAAAGTTATCACAACAATAATTAAAGTCCATAACATAAACAAACATAACACAAAAAAACTATGTTTTTGTTTGGTTTAAGAAAACTAATATAAATATCTTAGTATACTTGTAGTATATACACTGAAAGGATACAAGATGAAACGCTTTCCATTACTTACACTAAGCCTATTGCCAGCACTTTTAAGTGCAATATCCATCACTGAAGTTGTGCAGAATACGATCCAAACGCATCCACAAATTCAGGTAAAAAAAGAGTCGGTTAATGTTAACAAGCAAAGATTGACACAAGTCAGAGCTGGTTACATGCCATCTGTCGATCTTTCTTATTCAGTTGGTCCTGAGAGAACTAAAACACCAGCGAACCTAAGAGAAGAAGCTAAGATGACTAGACAAGAAGCATCTGCTACATTAACACAAAATGTATTTGCCGGTCTAAACACTATGTATGGTATGAAAGAACAAGAGTCATTAATACTATCTGCTAGCTCTACTGTAGTTGAAAGTGCAAACTCTTTAGCACTTGAAGCAACTACTGCCTATCTAGATGTATTAAAAACTCTTGAACTTTACAACATAGCTAAAGAAAATGTAAAGGTACATGATAAGTATCTTAAACAGATAAAAGAGAAAGTGGATGCCGGAATAGCTAGAAGCTCTGACTATGAGCAAACACTATCTCGTTACGAAAATGCAAAAACTGCTGAGTACTTAGCAGAACAGAATCACTTTATTGCTGCTTACAGCTTTGAGCGTATTTTACCTGGTATTGCTCCGGCAGATTTAGAAAAACCTGTTCCTGGTGCTATCCCAGCTGATACAGTAGAAGGACTTGTTGACATTGCGATGAAGGAAAACCCTACTATTACTGTTTCAAAAAATGACATTGAGGCAGCGAAGTCTGCGGTTAGTCGTGCAAATGCACCATACTATCCATCGGCGGATGTTGTAATTAGAGGCTATTGGAATGACAGTGTACATGGCGTTGGTTATAATACTGTTACAAATGAAAATGATTTAGAAAGTGAAGATTCTGGTTATAGCGGAATGATAGTTCTTAACTATAACATCTTCAACGGTCTATCAGATTCAGCGAACAAACAAGCGAATCAACACATTCTACTTCAACAAAATTCTACACTTGCAGATGCAAAACTTTATATCAAAGCAAACACAAAAATTGCTTGGGTAACATATGAAATGACTAAAAAACAGTTAGTTTATATTGATAAAAACATCAAAGCGAGTGCTCAAACAGTTTCTGACTATCAACAAGAAAATGAATTAGGCAGAAGAAGTATCATTGATCTTCTAAACATCGAGTTAGAATACAACAATGCAAAAAACCGTAAAGTTAATGCAGTGTATGACAATTTGAGTGCCTACTATGAGATTTTATCACACACTGGTAAAATGTTAGAAGAGATGAATGTCGTCATTAAATAGAGATTTTAAAGATCCTATACTAGAGTGTTTGGTGATTTTCACCAAACTCTACAATAGGCCTTTTAGTGCTGAAGCTTTGGTAGCAGACCTCCCTGTTGAACCAGGGAGGTCTATACCAAAGCTCTTTTCACTAGATTCAAGAGAGGCCAAATCTGCTTTTTTTCGAGCAGCTAAACGTGCCGGATTTAGCTCTAAGTTAGTAAACTACTCATTTAAAGATATATCCCCACTTCTTCTTCCCGTAATATTAATTTTAAAAGGTGATAAACAAGGTGAAAATGCTTGTATACTCACAGAAATAAGCCCAGATAGAAAACATGCTAAAATCATACTTCCTGAGCTTGATGAAGGCGAAAATTGGGTTGAAGTAGAGGCATTAGAAGAAGAATATATAAACTTTGCTTTTTTAATTAAACCAGATCATAGCTATAAAGATGCACATAAACGCATACTAAAACATGAAAAACATCATTGGTTTTGGGGAACACTTGGTTATTCTAAAGGCGTTTATTCAGATGTAATAATCGCATCATTTTTAATTAATATATTTGTAATGGCTAGCCCAATATTTACCCTTAACATATACGACAGAGTTGTACCTAATAATGCTCTTGATACTATGTGGGTATTTGCCACAGGGATTATAGTAATCTATATTTTTGATATGATTCTTAAATTTTTACGCTCTTATTTTCTTGAAAATGCCGCTAAAAAGAGTGATATTATTATGTCATCTATTATATTTGAAAGAGTTTTAAATCTTAAAATTGCTTCTAAACCAGCTTCTGTAGGTTCATTTGCCAGCAACCTAAAAGACTTTGACTCTATACGCGGTTTTTTTACAGCCTCTTCTATCGCAGCTCTTATTGACTTGCCATTTAGTATTATATTTTTATTTATAGTCTATGTTATTGGTGGTTGGCTTGTAGTAATCCCTATGGTTAGTGGACTTATAATTGTTATATATAGTCTAATTGTCGAAAGACCTATGAGACGCTCAGTTGAGAGTACTTATGAAGCTTCTGCACTTAAAAATGCTGTTCTTATTGAATCATTATCAGCATTAGAGACCATTAAGGCATTGGGAATCAGTGGACAATCTCAATGGAAATGGGAAGAAGCTGCAGGTGGAGTTGCTCAAAAAGGATTAAAATCTAAAATCTTATCTAACTCTATCTCTACATTTGTAAACTTTATAGTCCAGATGAATACAGTATCAATCATTATAGGCGGGGTATATGCAATCGGTGATAAATCACTAAGTATGGGTGGTTTGATTGCTGTTGTAATGCTCTCTTCTAGAATGCTGGCACCTTTAGGTCAAGTAGCTTCACTAATAGCAAATCTACAACAGACTAAAACTGCCTATGATGCAATTGATGGAATTATGAATCTTGATGTTGAACGCGAAGATGCTAAAAAGTTTGTTCAACGTCCATCTTTTAAAGGTAAAATTGAGTTTCAACATGTAAGTTTAATTTATCCAAATACAGATAAAAAAGTATTAGATGATGTCAGCTTTACTATAAATCCTGGTGAATCTGTCGGTATTATTGGTACAAACGGTTCAGGAAAGACTAGCATTGAAAAACTCATCCTTGGATTATATGAACCAACAGAAGGTTCTATTTTAATTGATGGAATAGATATTATGCAGATTGACCCTGCAGATTTAAGAGAAAACATATCCTATGTTCCACAAGATGTAGTTCTATTTAGAGGAACACTAAAAGACAATATTATCCTGCGTGCTCCAGATGCTAACGATCAAGAGATACTACGTGTGGCAAAACTAAGTGGACTTGATCACTTTGTAAATATACACCCTATGGGATTTGACATGCCTGTTGGAGAGAGAGGAGATGGTCTCTCTGGTGGTCAAAAACAGTCTATATCTATAGCTAGAGCTTTTATACATCCTTCTCCTATTATCTTACTTGATGAGCCGACAAACTCTATGGACAGCACACATGAAGGTCACTTTATAAGAGCTATGAAGCATTACAAGCTTAATAAAACAATGATACTTATATCTCATAAAAATAATCTGCTTCCGCTTACTGATAGACTAATACTATTGGCTCAGGGAAAAGTTATTTTAGATGATACAAGAGCCAATGTTATAGATCAACTAAGCAAACCTAAAAAGGCTGTATCATGAGCCTCAAAGATAAATTTGTAGATTATTCCTACGATAGAAGTGACATCAAAAAATTTAAAGTGAAAGATGAAGATGATTTAGAATATATGAGCTCAGTAAGTTCTGCGATGCTTATGCAAAACAACCTAAAAACAAAGCTTCTGCTTTGGATAGGTATGTTTGTAATCATCTGGCTTATAGCTTGGGCTTATAATGCAAAGATAGATGCCCTTACACGTGGCCAAGGAAAAATAATTCCATCTAACAAAATACAAGTCATTCAAAACCTTGAAGGTGGTATTGTCAGCGAAATTCTCATAAAAGAAGGTGATCAGGTAAAAAAAGGAGATATTCTTGTAAAGATAGATGATACAAATTTTGCCAGTATGTTTATAGAATCTCAACTTAGATACAATGAACTTCAGGCAAAAACTATTCGTCTCTTAGCTGAATCAACAGGCAATGCATTTTCAGCAACAAAAGAAATCAGAGAAACCTCTCCAGAACTTATTAAACATGAATTTTCTCTGTACAAAACAAATAAAGAGCAGTTAAACAACAATATTATGATTTATAAACGTCGTTTAAATCAAAAAAGAAATGAGCTAAAAGAAGCTCAGGCAAAACTGATTCAATTGACAAAAAATTATGAACTAATTTCAAGAGAAGTTGCATTAAATAAGCCTCTTGTTAAAAAAGGAATTGTATCAGAAGTTGAATATTTACAACTTCAAAGACAGCAAAGTACAATTCAAGGAGAGATGGGTGCTATTGAGCTTTCTATTCCTCGTCTTATTTCTATTCTTGAAGAGCAAAAAGATAATATTAGAGAAGTAGAGCTTGAGTTTCATAATGCTGCAAAAGAAGCATATAATGAAGCAAAAGCAGAGATGACAAGAATAAAAAGAACAAATATTGCCAGAGAAGATAAAGTACAAAGAACTTTTGTTAGATCCCCAGTAACTGGAACTATTAAGCAGCTCTTGGTAAATACTGTTGGTGGTGTTGTTAAGCCTGGGATGGATATAATAGAAATAGTACCAACTCAAGACAACTTGTTGGTTGAAGCTAAAATCAGACCTGCAGATATTGCGTTTTTATATCCTGGACAGCGGGCTATTGTAAAGTTTTCAGCTTATGATTTTGCCATTTATGGTTCGCTTCAAGGAACTTTGACACATATTAGTGCCGGAACAATTATCGATGAGATTGACAAGCAAAGTTACTATCTGGTTCGAATAAAAACAGACAAAAATTATTTAGGAAGTGAGGAAAAGAAGTTACATGTTATCGTTGGGATGACTGCAGATGTAGATATTATTACTGGTAAAAAAACAGTACTTGACTATATCTTAAAACCTATCCTACGTGCTAGAGAAAATGTATTAAGCGAGAGATAAGATGAAGAAAATTATTTTATTTACTAACATGACCTCTATAAAAAAACATTGGCAAAATGCCTTATTTGGCAAGTATCTTACCGTTTCTATAGATAGTTTTGACGCACTTACCAACTATCTAAAAGCTACAGAGGAAGATATCATCATTATGCTTGATGAATTAAGTGTATCAGATATTGATGATTCACTCTTAAAACTAGAACCTTACCATAACGCTACCATTTTAATATTTCATTCTCTACCTGAAGTTCACCATGCTGCTCAACTTTTAAAACAAGGTATAAAAGGTTACGAAAATTCTTATATAGCAAAAGAGAATCTACTTACTATGCTAAAAGGTATAGAAAATGGGTATCGTTGGCTATTTACGGACTTAACTAACTTTGTAATCAATAAGTATGTTCAGACCATTGATAAGAGAGAACCAGAGTTTTTGCATCTACTTACTCAAAAAGAAAAAGACATAGCTCTTATGATCGCAGATGGTTACTCTAACAAAGAGATAGCCAAAAAGCAAAAGATCGCTCTATCAACTGTTAAAGGGCATATACGCCATATATTTGAAAAAGCCGGTGTGTCAGATAGAATCTCTCTTGCTCTACAATTTAGATAGTAAAATTATCAAGACTCACTTATAATATCATCTATAATAGTTGGTATGTCAACTAGTAGTGTTGAATCAATACTAACTTGTATATCAGTAGTAGTTTCAACATGAGTAATCTGTTCTACAGAAGTATATATACCACTAATATCACTGTGATCACCTTCATATACTATTTGAAGCTCCTCTGAATTGCTTAGGAGGTTTGACCCGTTAATAGCTTCTAAAGTTTCTTCAACTTCCATACTACTAATCTCTGCTACATTTGATAGATCTAATGTAGTACTAGAAGATAGAATATCTTCTTCATTAAAGCTAAGAGTTGTAAGATCAAAATCTGCTCTAAAAATATTTTCATGACCATTAAGATCTAAGATAACAGAATCGTCAACAAGTATATTAAAAACACCATTATATGTAGTAGTGTCAGAAAGTGCTTCGTATTTAATCTGCAGTAGAGCATCTTCATCTTCACTACAAAGTTGTTCACCGTGATATATAGAATCAGCATCGCTAACTTCACGAGAATTACCATTTATATCAATTATCCTAGTTGTACCCAACATAACTTGAACTCTGCCTATGGCTTCTTCATTCTGCATCTGACACCTTCTTATTTTCGCGTATATTAGCCAAAGTTACTACCATTGTATATAGTACTTTAGTATTACTGATAATTAATATTATTAAAGCAGCTTCTGTTCCTTTATAAGCTTAGATAATCTATTACTTAGCCAGTTTAGACTATCATCTACTAGTTTGTATTCTCTTGCTTTAACAAGGCAAATATTTTTAATAATAATATCAGATGGAGATAATGATTTTTTAGCTTCGAAAGTATTTAAAAGCATATATGATCTATTCATAATATCAAGAGTATACATATTTTTTTTCAACGCCAAAATTACTTTTAACAACATTGTTGTACTTCTCAATTCATTGTTATTATTTATAACAGCTTGATATTTGTTTTCATCGTCTTTTTTAATGACTTCTTCATACTCCTCTTTTTCTAGTGATAAGATTCTCATGATAGCCGAGAGATTTTTTGAAGGTCCTGCATTTGAGAGTAATATTCTTCTTGGGTTAAAGTCACATTTATTAATTTCTTCTATTTTTAACTTCTCAAAACTATCTTTTGAAGCAAATGTCAAAGGTACACGAAGATAGTTTACTTTACTTGGCGCTATAAAGTCATACTCTGCCTGTGTAGTCATCATATCAAAATGTCCATAGTTAACAAATATCTCATACTCATACTCATGCTTTTTTAAAAATTGTCTATCAGATTTAAATCCATAATATTTCTCATCATCTTCTATAGTTTTTAAAAATATATTTGAATTATTGTTATGATTAAAGGAATCGTTAAAAGGTATAAGTTTATTTCCCCAGGTTCTGGTTATTTTGATTAAGTAGCTCCATGTTATCATCTTTTTTAAATCTTCCACAGAGATATTTTTAGAGAATATCTTATGCTTCTTCTGACACAATAAAATCAAATCTATAAACCTTTTTAGCTCTTTAGATTTAGACTCAACAAGCTCTGTAAACTTTACTGAGAGCAGCTCCAATGATTTAAAAGCTTCACTATCTTTATAATGAATACATACAGGATGATTTTTAAATGTGTTATATTTTGGCAGTGTCTTAATATATGGATAATAAAAACTATCTTCACCTTTAATAGTCTCATACAACAAGACCATGATTAGTTTAAAGTTAGAATTTTCATCTTTTATATAGTCTGAGCATTTGTCTATATTTGGAATATTATCAAATAATTTATCTGAGATTATTAACTTATAGGGTATCTTGGTTAGTCTTGTGTCTTTTGGAATTTCTATACTGTTTTTACAATATACGGAGCGATAATTTACACCGTCAATATTTTTAGTAGCTATGTATATATCAGGGTGAATAAAACCACGATTATCCTCTATCCATTTAGTCAAATCATTATCCATAAAAATCTCCAATCTATAAATAGTACATTTTCAATCATTGAATAAGACTTAAGATAGATTCCCACGCAAGTAAAGCGTGGGAATAAAACGATATAACTAGATATCAGTTGTGATTGTATCTTCAATCTCAATTAATAACGTAGCACCTTCACCAGTGTATTGAGCATATAGAGTTCCATCTGCACCTACATGATTATCTACCTGAGTTAATGAGCTATCTACATTAACTTGATCAGAAGCGTCACCGTCTAATGAGTTGATTACTAACATACCATCATCAGAAGCGTCTAAGACATCAGCTGCTGTAATATTTATAGAATCCTCACCTACAACAGTTGAATCTTCACCTAATTGAATAACACTGATATTTGAAACATTAGATAAATCTAAAGTATCATAATTATCAACAATTAGAGCATTGTCAACATTTTCATATGCAACACCTTCTGCTAAAGTACCTATTCTTACATTTACTGTTGCTGTTGCAGTTGCAGTTCCACCGTTACCATCATCAACAGTGTAATCAAATGTGGCAAACTCATTTACAGAATTACCAAACTCTGCTCCTGAATCTGGATTAACATATACATCCCCATTTCCATCAATTGTTACGCTACCAACAACACTTCCATTCTCTGCAGAGTATAAGTTACCATCTACAAGACCAAGCTCTAGAGTATCACCTTCAACATCTGTATCGTTTGCTAATAGTGTCTCTTCTTCTATAACAAATGGAGTAACTGTTTCATATCCATAATATCCAACTACATTAGATACTTGGAAATCTGTCCAATGGAAAGCGTTGTCTCCATCTGCCTGCTCTGCATATATAAATATTGCATCAAACACGATTCCATGATTGATTAATATAGTACCATTAGGTTGATTGTAGATTTTTCCACTAACTGGTTGTCCATCTAAGTATAATCTATATGACGCATTATCATCTGAATCAAAGTTAGTATATGAGATTCTAGCAGAAGTAACATCATGAGCAAAAGTAAATATTATTTGTTCATTTTGACCTAAGCTGTCAATTTCACTACTACTATCAATAGGTACAACTAACCAATCTAGACCATTTTGATTGATACCATAGTCTCCATTAGAATCTTGTACAACATGATAATTAGGACCCATACCGTCATAAACACCATTAGGAGCAATAGCTGCACTATAAGAATCTGAAAGAACTGTAATAGTCTCACCAATTGCTACCGGAGCATCATTATTACCATAAATATTGATAGTAATAAGTTGAGATGCACTTCCATCTACTGAAGAAACAGTAAATGTTTCAACCGCCCCTCCTGCTCCAACTGCTTGAGATGCAACCGGGTCTAGAACATAAGTCCAATGTCCAGTTTCAAACATAGTAAATGTACCATAAGCAGTTGAGCTATTTGCTACATATTCTGTATCAAATGCTGCCTGTCCATAATCCTCATCAGTTATAGCTAAAAAACCTTGTGCAGTAAAAGGTAAATCTTCAACTACATTTCCAGTAGCAATAATAGGACTAATTATTGCAACATCATTAGTTCCTATAATTGTAAGAGTTACTGTTTTAACATTACTGTGAGATGCTTCATTATCTCCATCTCCTGTCGTTCCAAAACCTTCCCAGTCAGATGCTTTGTAATCAAAAGAGACTGTTAAAACTTCACCCTCTCTTAAACTGTTAAATTTATCACTAGAGATTGTGTAGTCTCCGCTTGTGTTCCAACCATTGTTGCCAGCATTTGCTAAAGCAACACTTATATCTGCTGCTGTAATGCCAACCGCATTTTGTGAAACTTCAACATCTCCAACAATTTTATAATGTGGATTTGTATTGTTAGTGTCTTCATCAGTTGAAGTTAGAGTTCCTTCAAAGACTGCATTTTCATTAGAGCCAATATCAGGATCTAGTGATTCTTCACTTACTCTCATCCATACATTTTTAACATGAGGTTGATCATTTGTACCAGTTATTGTAAGTGTTACAGTTTGCATATTTGAGATTGCACTCTCACCACTGTCTGCACCCGTAGTTCCATCTGTAACTTGTACATTAAAGCTGACTGTAACCTCTTCACCATCAGCTAGTTTATTAAATGATGGATTAAATACTGAATAGTTACCATCAGAATCTAAAGCAACTTTTGTATTGCCGGTAATTACACCATTATTATCAACAACTAGTGCATTCATTGGTCCAAATGCTACAAATTCATGTGAATCATTAACATCTTCATCACTAATATCAGCTACCAAAGTACCTGTAAGGAAAGAGTTTTCTGGTTTATCAGTATTGCCCCATGGTGAACCAGTTAAATCAGTTTCCATAATATTAGTATCTGTAGTTATAGAGTTAAGTACAGGACTATCATTTGTTCCGTTAATCACAATAGTTACAGTTTTGATTTCAGAGAATGAACTTTCATCATTATCAGTACCAGTTCCCACACCACTATCGTCTTGAACTTGAACAATGAAAGTCACTTCTACACTGTCGCCTTCACCAAGTTTGTCAAAGCTTGAACTAACTAGAGTGTAGTTACCATTTGCATCAAGACTAACTCTAACCGGAGTTGTAATAAGGTCAATATCTGAATGATCATCATGAGACTCTGAAATATTCATTCCATCTACAAGTAAATCATCGAATGCTATATAGTTATAACCATCATTATCATCGTCATCAGTTACATCAACCATATCATCAATATTTCCAGTTAGAACTGCATTTTCGTAAGTAACAGCTTGTGTATCGATAAATGCTTCTAAATCTTCTACAGGAAGATCTGAGTTTGCAGACATACCGTAACTACCATCAGGATTACTAATCACTGCACCAAATGTTTCCTCAGAAATCAATTCTCCGCCATTAGTATTAGATATAGCTAAGAGTGAACTACCCCCATAGCCTTGGTTGTCATGATTATTAAGAACACCTACTACTATTGTATGTTCACCAGCAGTAGCAAATTCATAACTGAATGTACCATTCGCATCTATACTGCCATCAGCTAGAGTAGTAACCACACCATCTACAACAACAAATGCTGCATCTTGCATATAGTCCCAGTCTCTTAAGTCAAATGTCCAATCAAACGATACCGTTTCACCAGCAGCTGTATCAAGAACAACTTTAAGTGCTGAACCTTCTGCTGTATCTGAAGCTATATCTGTCAATAATACATCAACATCTGCACCATAAGTTACCGCTGTTAAATCAGTTTCAAGGGCATTTCTTGTCTCAATATTCTCAATTATAGGCTGATCATTTGTACCCATAATAGTGATAGTTACAAGTTTTGGTTCAGAGTGGGAATTTTCATCAGTCATCGGGCCTTCGTCACGACCTCCATCAGGAGAATCTAAAGGAGCAATGTCTTCTCCACCGCCACTGCCGCTTCCACTGCCGTCACTACCGCTACCGCCACCGCCATGACCTCCGAAACCTTCTTTGTCATTAGCAAAATATTTAAACGTGATTGTAGCTGTTTCGCCAACACCTAATGCGTTGAAGTCACCTTCTAGCTCGAAGTTAATCTGACTATCTGCACCGTTATTGTTAAAGAATGTAAGTTTAGTTACATCTAGGTTATGAACGTCTACATCTTCTGATGCGATCATCATTTTAACACCTACAGGTTCATTCCCACCACTGTCTTCACCAGGACTAGGCATTGGACCAGAGTCATCTTGACTACCGCCGCCAGAACCTTTTTTGTAGAAGTCAACCATATCAAATCTGATATCACCTTCATCTCCATTTTGTCCAGGACCACCATTTCCATGTCCATAGTATTGACTAGCTGTGTAATCTTTGACACCAAATACATGTGTATTATTAACATCATCATCAGCTGCACTGAGTATTCCATCTAATCTAGATAATAAAACAGGACTGTCACCTTGAGTATCATCTTCTCCATTTTGATAGAATGTGTCATCATGAGACTCATTGGCAGTAAAGCCAACATTTTGGATGACTGGTTGGTCATTTGTACCTGTGATAGTAACGGTTACTTCAACCGGATCACTCTGTGTACTTTCATGAGCATTATCAGTAGTTGCGACAGCACCACTCTCATCATCTATATAGTATTGAAAAGTTATAGTAGCTGTCTCTCCAGTAGCAAGATTGTCAAAAGTTGGGTTTGTTACGCTAAAAGTACCATCTTCATTTACCACTACTACAGTTTGCGTTGCATCTACTACATCTATACCATCACCAGGTTCTCTTTCCTCTACATCTGTAGTTACATCTACATCTGCAAGATGGAAAGTAAGAGTAGCTGCATCAAGCAGATCTTCGTCCATATCTTCACCGATAAGTCCGCTTCTTGATAAAATGTCATGTAATACACTTCCACTATCCGCACCAGGCAAGCTAGCTGTGAATGTTGCATTGATTCCGCCAACAGCTGTATCTGTCAACTCTGATTCTAACGCACTATAGTCAGCTTCGTAAGCTACAGGTTGATCGTTTGTACCTAAGATAGTTAAAGTAACAGTTGCTGCTTCACTCTCAGATAACTCATCAAGTCCATTGTCTTCACCCACTCCAGCATTATCAGTTGCTCTATAGTCAAATCCTATAGTTAAACTGTCACTTGCACCAAGTAAGTTAAATAGTGGACTTTGAATACTGTAAGTACCATCTTCAGCCATAGCTATATTTAGTATGCCATATTCTTGCAGCACTTCAATAAAATGTTGAGGAATATCAACTGTAGTTGCTAGGGTAACAGAGTCTGCCACATCTGCATCTGCGTCAATATTTAAGATACTCATATCAAGGTTACCTTGAGTAAACCCTTCTACAAACTGTTCAAACGACTCTAAATTGTTGACATCAAATAGAGACAAGAAAGCTTGATTTGCTGTTGTAAGAGATAGTGTCAATGTTCCTTCATCTATAGCGAAGGTATGAGTATTCTCTCCACCGTCATTATTATCATCATCACTTACATTATCAGCTACGCTACCAACATATCTAGCGTCTTCAAGCTCTTTACCTTCTAGTGAAGGACCATCTTTAGACTCTTTTCCACCCTCATCTTTTCCAATCACTACTTCAAGTAATGACTCTTCAGATACTATATTTGTCTCATCAGTAACTATAGGCTGATCGTTTGTACCAGTAAGTGTCAATGTAACCGTTGCTGCTTCTGATGTGTCTGACTCATGAGGGATATCAAGATCTTCTCTATCTCCGGCAATATTGTCATCACTGTCATCAATAGCGACATAATCAAATGTGATTGTTGCAGTTTCGCCTTTATCTATAAAGTTAAAATCGCCTTCAATTCTGTATTCCCAGTTTCCGCTCTCTTCATTGAAAGAGACCGTAACCATTGATTGGTCTACAAGTTCACCGTTAATTCTCACAGTTCCATCAACTAGTTCATATGCATGTGTATCGTTAACATCATCATCTGTTACTGTATCTATTACACCTGTAAAAACCATAGTCTCATCAGCTTGCGTATCAATCTCACCTGGAATATCTTCAGAATCGTGAGATTCATAGATAACTTGTTGTCCATTTCCATATGTAAGTCTTACTGAGAAATCACCATCTGAGAATACATAAGCATCATCTAGATCTATATCATCAGCTAGACTAGGAGCAGCATCTGATGAACTATCATTAGTACCAGTAGCTATCATCCCTGCTCCATCTAGAGCATCACTATTAAAGTTATATTCCCATTGATATGTACCATCCAATGACTCGATCATAATTACATATTTTTGACCTACTTCAAGTTCCAACCCCATATTTGTAATAGATAGTATATCACCGCCGATTTCATCCAAAGTAATCTCACCAGAGCTATAAATAGTCTCTCCAAGTGTTATATCGTTTCCATCTTGAGCTACTAACTCTCTAATATGAACAATAACAACTGAATCTCCATCTTCACCTGGAGGTGGTTGGATATTGCTTGGTCCATCTTCACCTGGAGGAGGAGGTGGCGGTGGAGGTCCGTCTTCACCTGCAAATATTTCTAACTCAAGCGTATTTAGTATACCGTGTTCAGCAATAAATACTTGACCATATTCAGTAGCACCTTCATAGTCTTCACCTAAAGGTGGAGAAAGACTATCTGTTATGTCAAAGGTATCAAGTCCTTCTATAACAGACCCATTTAGTGCTTCAACATGACCAACACTTTCAGTACTGACTATAGTACCGCCAGATACATAAGTTACTTCTAGACTTGAATCAACCACTTCGTCATCATCATTCATAACGCCAAATGTAATCTCATGAACTCCGGCATCTGCAAACGTATACGTAAAGACACCGCTATTGGTATCTCCCTCATCAAAAGTGTCTGCTAAAAGATTGATTACTACTCCATCTATAACAACAAATGAGAAATCTCTATAACCGCTATTCGTAGCTGGGTCAAAGGCTGAGCTATCTTCATCTGTATTATAGCCTTCTGCATCGTTAAAGGTCCAGTTAAAGGTTACTGTTTCACCAGCTTCTACATCCATTGTAATTTTTAGAGCTGCACCATCAGTTGGATTATAGTCTT
The DNA here is from genome assembly GCF_041563035.1 of Sulfurimonas sp. GTDB lineage: Bacteria > Campylobacterota > Campylobacteria > Campylobacterales > Sulfurimonadaceae > Sulfurimonas. The sequence goes on from NZ_JBFFNS010000009.1 coordinate 88,227, forward strand.
CACCACTTGGAGGATCTAAATCATCAACCTCTACAGAACCTTCACCAACATAAAACAGTGCATTGATATCTTCTTTTGAAGCACCATCTATATCAGAATAGTCTGCTCCTGGTTCAGGTTCTCCTGAATCTTTTCCTCCAGAGTCTTCTCCACTTGGTTCGCTAGAAGCTCCAATTAACCATGATGGGTTTTCAGCTTCACCGTTATGATTTATATCTGTAATAACAGGCTGGTCATTTGTACCAGTAACTACTATAGTATAAGTTCCGGGATCTGATTCATTTGGTTGAATAGTAAGTGGATTATCATCTGTTGCAGTATATGTAAATGTCAAAGTAGCAGTCTCTCCTGCTCCTAATGCATTAAAGTTACCTACAATTTCAAAATCTGCTGAGTTTGGAGTATCATCACCATGTTCATTATTAGTTAGAACAAAACTAGTGATTGATATCGCAGCAGGGTCTATATCATCCGAAGTAACGATTAAAGAACTTGTATCAAACACATGAGTGTCATCAACATTACCGTCTATTGCACTCAAAGTACCAGTCAATGTTGTCTCTACATCATCTTGTGTACCATCTTCTCCATTGGCATCAATGGATTCATATACAACATCATCACCATCACCGACAGTTATATCAGCTACATCAGGCTGGTCGTTAAATGGGTCAGCATCACTTTGTTCACCAGCGCCAGTAGCACCTCCAAGAAGTCCGGCCTCATCTGCACCTCTACCAAATCCTAGTAAGTCAAACTCATCCGTTCCAACTTCTTCTAAGAAAGCAGAACTCCCTTCAGGTCCTGCATCACCTGCTGCTGTTTCCATAAAGTCGATGTCATCACCAAACATGTTTTCATTTCCATCAAGTCCCGATATCACTGAACCATCAGCGAGAACTCTAAATATGCCATCGTATGCGGTGGATTCCGGGAGTTCTACATACTTAATCTGAAATAGCGCGTCTGGATCATCGCTATATATCTGTTCACCCTCATACATGAGTCCTTCATAACCCGAGTCACGAAGATTACCCTCTGTATCAACAAACCTAACATTACCAACGGAGACTTCAACTCTCCCTATCACTTTTCCAGTAGCCATCTCACACCTCCATAATTTAGTGTATTTATATAGTAACATTCATTTTTTATGATTAAAATAGTACTTTAGTATTGACTTGACATAAATTTTATTTGTGCATAGTACTTTAGTATTAGTTATCGTATAATTATTATGATTTTAAATATTATTTATTACTATTTGTAAATAAAGTGAGGTAAAAAAGGTAAATGAAATGTGCCTTAAAAGTCCACACACAAGGGATGTGTGGGGACTTTTTTAAAAAAGTTTATACGATATCAGATGGATCTTCTATCGCAATTAGTAAAGTCGCTCCTGAATCAACATATTGAGCATAATCTTGTCCATCAATTACTACAGCTGAAGCAGTTCCAAATGAACTATGAACATCTACCTGATCATATGCATTTCCATCAGAAGATTGAATGATTAAGGTATCAGACTCTACAGCACCTAATACATCTGCAGCTGTAATTCCCAACAATGGATCACTGCCTATAACAGTTGCTCCTCCATTTAACTGAACTGTCTCAATATTATCAACATTTGACAAGTTAATAGTACTACTAACTACAAGAATATCATTACCTGTACCGCCGTCTATTAATGTATCTGCAGCATCAAAGATAAGAGTGTCATCTCCTGCACCCCCATCAACGGTATCGATTCCAATACGACCGTCTATGTAGTCATTACCGTCTCCACCCGTCAAGGTTTCATCTGCTGTTCCACCTAGAATAGTATGAGAGTCAAACACTCCAGCACCTATTTCAGTAGTAACTGCGTCAAAAGCAGGTTGAAAATCTGTAGCAATCTGAGTCTCAGATGCCAAAGTAACAGTTGCTAGACCATCAACTACATCTGCTAATAGATCAGTATCGATAACTTGTATAACTCCTAATGTCGAAGAAATCTCTTCTGTTGGAGTAATACCGTCAGTATAAGTAAATACTAACTTTGTAGTAATAGAAGGGTCAAAACCACTTAGTGTAACACTGCTAATCTCTTCACTACCATCTAAATCACCTAATACTAAGTTCATGTTATAAGCATAATTGTAAAAACCTGAGATAGAAGATGGATCATATATATTTGCCAATGTAAAGCCATCTTGGCTAGATGACACATCAGCATCTGATATGAACATTCCATCAAAAGCTGTATTACTTATAATTCTAATAGTGTCACCACCGTTACTTAAGTCACCACCATCTATAAAACCACCCACTAGGACAAGGTCGTTACCGCTACCGTCTTCAAATCTAAAACCTGATGTAATTTCAGTAGCTCCATCATATAGTTTTATCTCGATTAGATCGCCATCTGTACCTTTTACATCAATATATAATGAGAATACAGATGCAGGAAGCTCAATGTCTAGTGACTCTCCATATCTACCATCTATGTTGATAGCTTCACTTGAAGTGTGATCTATATTATCATCCGTATCAACACCTAAACCATGTCCAGGGTTAAAGTTAAGAGGAGAAGTACCTGTTACAACAAGTCCATTTGAAGTATATGTTGTAGATACTCCGTTTATAAATCCTGGGTCATCACCTAAACTAAACTCTGCTAAGTTAAATAAAGGGTCACCTATCTCAGCTAATCCAGGAGAAACGTCTAAAGGATCGGCTACCGGTGTAATATCTATGCTCATGGTTTGAGTAGCACTCCATAATGAACCATCACTTGCACTAAATGTAAATGAAGTATCATCAGCTGCACCATCTGCATTTAAGTAGCCAAAAGTCAAACTACCTCCTGCAAGATCTGTCGCAGAGATAATCGCTGTTGCAGTTCCAATATCTGCTAATGTCAACGCTACACCATCTATATAAAGTGTACCATTTGCAGGTAGTGAATCGATTCTTATATCTACCATACTATCACTATCTGGATCACTAAATCCTGGGAAGTCACTAATACTTAATGCATATAAAACATCTTCTGTAGTGTATATAGTATTATCAATAATCGAAGGAGCATCATTTCCACCTGTAACAGTAATAACTATCTCAGCACTGTCAGTAGGTATGTCACCATCACTAATAGTATATGTAAATATATCATCTCCGGTAACTCCTGCTGCTAATGCATCTGCAGCAGCCTGATCAGCTACATAAGTATAAGAACCATCTGCATTTAAAGTTAAAGTACCGTATGTTCCTACAAGTGCTAAACCTACTGTACCTGACGTTCCAGATCCGGTTTCTGAACCTGTTCTTATTGCAGTTACTGTTAAAGTATCTCCGTCTACATCATAGTCATTGTTATCTATAACACCATTAGCTTTTGTAACTATTAGAGTTGCATCATCATCTACTTCACCTACATCATCTACCGCAACAGGTCTGTCATCTGCACCTGTTACATTCACTGTATATGTTTTGGTGACTAATGCACCATCACCATCTGTTACAGTCATTGTAAATACATCGCTGTCTGTCTCAGTTGCATCTAGTGCTTCAATTGCTGAAGCATTTTTAGCAA
>NZ_JBFFNS010000010.1:0-84443 GCF_041563035.1 Sulfurimonas sp.
CCCAGCAAATGCTGATGAAAAAGCTCTTCAAGCTAAATACAGCACATGTTTAGGTTCAGCTGTTAATCCAGTTCTTCGTGAAGGTAACTCTGATAGACGTGCTGCAGTAGCTGTTAAGAAATTTGCTCAGAAAAATCCACATAAGCTACGTGCATTCCCAGAAAATTCTAAATCATATGTAGCTCACATGGAAGGTAATGGTGACTTTTTTGGTAATGAAAAATCTGTAACGTCAGATAAAGATCAAAAAGTAACAATTGCGCTTAACGGTAAAGAGCTAACTTCAATTGATGCACTTGCAGGTGAGATTCTTGATGGTACATTTATGTCAGTTGCTGCACTAAAAACTTTCTATGCTAAAACTATTGAAGATGCAAAAGCAAATGATGTTTTATGGTCACTACACTTAAAAGCAACTATGATGAAAATTTCTGACCCTATTATGTTTGGTCATGCTTTTCAAGTATTCTTCAAAGATGTATTTGCTAAACATGCAACAACATTTGCAGAACTTAAAATTCAACCAAATCAAGGTATGTCTGACTTAGAGAAAAAAATTGCTGGTCATGCTAAAGAAGCTGAAATTAAGGCTGATTTTTTAGCAGCACTTGAGTCTGACTCTCCAAAACTTGCAATGGTTGATTCTGATAAAGGAACTACTAACTTTAATGCCTCAAACGATGTGATTATTGATGCTTCTATGCCAGTTGTTGTTCGTGAAGGTGGTAAACAATGGGATAGAACAGGTGCTGCAGTTGAATGTGTAGCAGTTATTCCTGATTCTACTTATGGAATGTTCCACGCTGAGATGATAGCTGATTGTGTTAAAAATGGTCAATATGATGTGACAACAATGGGTACTATGCAAAATATTGGTCTTATGGCTCAAAAAGCTGAAGAATACGGTTCTCACCCAACAACTTTCGAACTAGCTGAAGCTGGTACTGTTACAGTAACAGGTGAAGATGGTGTTCTTATGAGTTTTGAGTGTGAGGCTGGTGATATCTGGAGAATGTCTCGTACTAAAGATATCCCAATCAAAGACTGGGTTCGTTTAACAGTTGAAAGAACTAGAATTGAAAACATTCCTGCTATATTTTGGCTAGATGAAAACCGTGCTCACGATACAGAAGTTATTAAAAAAGTTAAAACTTACCTTGCTGATCACGACACAAGTGGTTTAGATATTCAATTCATGAATGTTACTAATGCTACACGTTTTACTAATGCTCGTGTTCGTGAAGGTAAAAACACTATCGCAGTAACTGGTAACGTTTTACGTGACCACTTAACTGATATGTACCCAATTTTAGAGCTTGGAACATCAGCTAAAATGCTTTCAATCGTTCCTTTATTAGCTGGTGGTGGTCTTTATGAGACAGGTGCTGGTGGATCTGCTCCTAAGCATGTTGACCAATTCTTAGCTGAGGGTCACCTTCGTTGGGATTCTTTAGGTGAGTTCTTAGCTCTAGCTGAGTCTTTACGTTTCTTAGGTCACAAACATTCAGATGCAAAACTTGCTGCTTTAACTGCTGCATTAGATGTTGCAAATGACGGTTACCTAGACAATAACAAAGAGCCTTCACGTAAATGTGGTGAGCCTGACAACAAAGCTTCTCACTTCTTCGTAGCTCAGTACTGGGCTAAAGCACTTTCAGAAGGTGCTGATGCTGAATTAGCAGCTAAGTTTGCTCCAGTGGCGAAAGCTTTAACTGAAAATGAAGATAAAATTATTGCTGAGCTTTTAGCTTCTGAAGGAAGTCCAAAAGATATCGGTGGTTACTTCCATCCAGATGATGCTAAAGCTGAAGCTGCGATGAGACCATCTGCTACTTTTAATGCTATTATTGACTCAATATAGTTAGAAGTATTAATATGAGAGTTGAAATTTCAACTCTCATATAGCAAACAATTAAAGATTAAAGATATATAATATAGTCTTTAATTGTTTACTATAGAATTAAATAAAATATCAAAAGGGGTACCATGAGAGGAAAAAGAGTAGGAATTGTAGGCGTAGGTAACGTCGGTTCGTCAGTAGCATATTCTTTGGCTATGAGTGGCTCTTGCCATGAAGTTATTTTAAGAGCTAATGATGTTGACAAGGCAAAAGGGAAGGCTTTAGATTTATCTCAAGCTGCTCAGGCTGCAAGAAAACATACAGTTATTTCTGTTGCAGATACACTAGAAGATGTAAGAGATTGTGATGTTGTTGTAATTACAGCAGGTAGTCCAAGACTTCCTGGTATGAGTAGAGATGACTTATTGGTTAAGAATGCTCAAATCATGAAAGATGTTATGAGTGTAATAAAAGTTTCATCGCCAAATGCTGTTATTATTCCTGTGTCAAATCCATTAGATGTTATGGTATATGTTGCGTTAAAAGAGACTGGTTGGGATAGAAGTAGAGTTCTTGGTATGGCAGGTATCTTAGATAGTGCCAGAATGGCTCACTTTGTATATGAAAAATTAGGTTACGGTGCTGGACAAATAAGATGTTCAGTAATGGGTGGTCACGGTGATGATATGGTTCCATTACCAAGGTTTTCAACTGTTGCAGGTGTCCCTTTAACTGATCTTTTAACTTGGGATGAGATTAATGAGATTGTTGATAAAACTAAAAAAGGTGGAGCTGAGATAGTTGGACTACTAAAAGATGGTAGTGCATATTATGCTCCTGCAAAAGCAACTGCTCTTATGGTTGAAGCGGTTCTTACAGATATGAAACAGATCTATCCATGTGCAGTAATGCTTGATGGTGAGTACGGCTACAGTAATGTTGTAAGTGGTGTTCCTGTAATGATTGGTGCTCGTGGTGTTGAAAAAGTTATAGAAGCTAATTTAAATGATGATCAAGATAGAAAATTTGCTAAATCAGTAGGAAGTGTTAAAGAACTTATTGACGCACTATATGCAAATAACTTTTACGCATAACAATATATAGAGTTACTTTTGGTAGCTCTATCCCACAAATAACTTCCCTTATATTTGTTTCATAACGTAACTTTATAATACACTTTTTTCGTTTCATTATGTAACAATGTAAAACCTATTTTATTTAAGCTTAATGCTCAAACTTAAATTTAACTTTATATCTGTTACCTTATGGTATTACTTAAGGTAATCTTTAAAATTAATCTAATTAATGGAGTGTTAAATGGATAATATTTCAACAGATGTACTTATTGTTGGTGGTGGACCTGCTGGTCTATCAACAGCAATAGCTTTAGCAGATAAACTAAAGCAAAAAGGTGAAAGCAAGAAAATAATGCTTATAGAAAAGGGCAGTTCAATTGGTTCACACATCCTCTCTGGTGCAGTTATAAGGCCACAAGTATTTCAGCAACTTCTAACTACAGGTGAATTTGATGGTATTCCATTTGATTCAAAAGTTACATATGATGAAGTAGCAAAATTAAATGATAACGGAAGTGAATTTATACTTCCATTTCATCCACCATATATGTCCAATGAAGGCAATTACTTAGGGTCTTTGGGGCAAATTTGTAAATATTTAGCTACTTTAGCCGAAGACAGAGGAGTAGAAATATATACCGGTTTTTCAGTTGACTCTGTCCTATATGACACTGAGAACAAAGTTATCGGCGTCAAAACAAAAGATACAGGTGTTGATCACCATGGCGTAAAACAAAAGAATTTTCAAGAAGGTACAACTGTAGAGGCAAAAATAACTGTTTTTGCAGAAGGCACTAGAGGTTCGGCAGTAAAAACTGTAATAGAAAAGTTAAACCTTGATGCCGGTAAGAATCCTCAAATTTATTCTTTGGGAGTAAAAGAGATATGGAAAGTTCCGGAGGGCAGCATAGAAGCTGGAACAGTTAAGCATACTTTTGGATATCCATTAAAAGATAAAGAAGAGTTTGGCGGCGGTTTTATCTATGGTATGACTGAGAATAGGGTTTCTGTTGGATTAGTTGTTGGACTTGATTACAAAGACCCATCTTTTGATGTTCATGCTGCAATGCAAGTTTGGAAAACACATCCATACATTTCAAAAATCCTTAAAGGTGGATCACCAATTGAAGCCGGGGCTAAGACACTGCCTGAAGGTGGATGGAACTCTGTACCAAAATATTATGCTGACAATATGATGATTGTCGGTGATAGTGCAAGTTTTTTAAACACTGCAAGATTGAAGGGTGTTCATCTAGCTGTTAGGTCTGGTATCTGTGCAGCAACTGCAGCAGTTGAAGCATTGGTTAATAACGATACAAGTAAAAAATCATTGTCTAGATATGAAGAGTTGGTTAATAGTAGTTCTATATATAAAGAATTGTATCCAACTAGAAATATGAGAGCAGTTATGCAAGAGGGAATGATTCTCGGTGGACTTAAGATGGGTATTCAGCTTGTTACTGGTGGTGCATGTTTAATGGTTCCAAAAGTTGAAGCTGATTACCTTGCAACTAAAAAAATTAAAGAGTTCTCTGGGGAACCTTTTGGAAGTAGGTTTAGCGATAAGCTAGAGAACAATAAAGAGCTTGTCTTGGATAAAGTTACTACTGTTTATTATTCAAAGGCTATGCATGATGAAGTTCAACCAGTTCATTTAGTTGTAAATAATGAAGAAGAATTTAAAGCATCAAACATAGAAGAATACGGTTTATCATGTGCTTCATTGTGTCCAGCGGAAGTTTATGAGCTTCATAAGGATAAAAAAAGTGGTGAAAAATCACTTAGAATTCATGCTGAAAACTGCGTTCACTGTAAAACTTGTGATATTAAATCACCAAACAGTGGAATTACTTGGACTACACCTTATGGTGGCGATGGTCCAGACTATAATATGATGTAGAGCAAGGAGAAATATAAAATGTCTTTAACAATAATTAGTTTAATGAAACAAGTTCCTTTGCCTTCGGAAATGAGAATGGGTGACGATGGTTTAATGGATAGAACGAAAGCAAAATCTATTATCAATGTAGATTGTGGATTTGCTTTAGAAGCTGGACTTCAAATGAAACACGATCATCCAGATGCTAAACTTATAGTCTGTTCAATGGGACCACCATCTTTTGAAGCCTCTTTGAAAAAGGCATTATCTATGGGCTATGATGAAGCATACTTGTTAAGTGATAGAAAACTTGGTGGATCAGATACATATGCTACAGGCTTAGCAATCTCTACTATGCTTAAGCATCTTGGATTTGGAAAAGGTTTAAATGAAGATTTCATAGTTGTAGCAGGTCGTCAGACAAGTGATGGTGATACTGCCCATGTTCCATCTCAAGTTGCTGAGAATCTATTAATACCACAAGCTACATTTATAGAAGTTGCGACTCTAAAAGATAGACACATAGAAGCAAAAAGAATAATAGAGGGTGGATATCAGATCATGAGATTGCCACTTCCATGTGCACTATCTTTTACACCTACTGGTATTTCACCTAGAAGACCATCACTAAGTGGTACTGTAAAGGCAAGAAGTACAGAAGTTAAAGTATTTAGTATTGATGATATTAACTTGAGTGATGAAAAGATTGGACTTAGCGGATCTCCTACTATTGTAGCTAAAGTAACAAATATAAAAAGTGAACGTGCACAAATTAAAATGAGTGTAGGTCATAATGAATCAGAATTAGTACAAAGCCTGATAGAGAATATAAAATCAGGTAAAAACACTGTTGAAGAAAAAGAAAAAAAAGAGACGAAGGAAAAGAAAAGACCAGAGGGCTTCGTAGATGTTGACTTTAGAAATGGTGCTTCTGGAATATTAACTTGGGCAGAAGTAGTTAATGGAAAAATTTCAAGACCTTCTTTAGAACTTTTAACTCCAGCAGCAAAACTAGCATCTGACCTTGGAAACAATACTAAAGTTATCACTTTGCTTATCGGTAAAGATGTAGGTGGCTTAGCGAAAGAGTTAATATCTTGTGGCAGTGATGAAGTAATAGTTGTTGATGACGAAAGACTCGAAGAATATAGAATTTTACCGTTTGCATCAATTTTTGCACAAGTAATAAAAGATAAAAATCCAGAGATAGCTCTTTTTGCAGCAACAACTGCAGGTCGTGAATTAGCTCCTAGAATTGGGGTAAAGACTCATGGCGGTGTTACTGCAGATTGTACAGCTTTAGAAATTGGAGAGCATATTGATAGAAAGAAAAAGACAATATTTGCTCCTATCCTTGAATCTAGAAGACCAACTTATGGTGAATCAAAGCTTGCAACAATTTTAGGATTTGTATGTCCTCAAATCTCAACTGCTCGTGCAGGTACATTTGAAGTTCCAACTCCTGATGCTGGTAGAAAAGGCAGTATTTCTAACTTTACTCCGGTTTTAATAGATGATGATTTTGTAACTGAGATTATTGAGACAGTAAGAGGAGAGGGTGGATTACAAAAACTATTTGAAGCTGATGTAATCATAACAGGTGGAAGAGGTGCTTTAAGCGATGGTATGCAATTGGTTAAAGATTTAGCATCTGCACTGAATTCACAAGGAATCAATACAGAGTGGGCGGTTAGCCGTCCTGTAGTTGATGAAGGCTTGTCTGAGTATGCTAGGCAAGTTGGACAAACAGGTAAAACAGTAAGACCAAAGGTTTATGTAGCAGTTGGCGTAAGTGGTGCTGTTCAGCATATTGCCGGAATAAAAGAATCAGAGACTATTATTGCGATCAATCACAACGCGAAAGAGACAATTTTTCATAATGCTGATTTTGGTATCGTCGGTGAGTATGAAGATGTGCTACCTGAACTTATAGATAAAGTTAACGCCGGATTTACATTTGGGCTTGAAGCAAATAAAAATTAAACAATAAAGGAAATATATATGGTAGGTAGAAAAGTAGGCATTGTAGGAGCTGGATTTGTTGGTGCAACAGCGGCGTATAGTTTAACTATGACAGGGAGATGTCATGAAGTTGTTCTTTATGATATAAACAGCGATCTTGCAATAGGAAAAGCTATAGATATAGGACAATCTACTAGTTACTCGCCACGAGGTACGATTGTAAATGCTGCTGTAGATGCTAGTGACTTAAAAGATTGTGATATTGTTGTTATTACAGCTGGTGTTCCTCGTAAAAGTGATATGACAAGAGCTGATCTGTTAATGATAAATGCAAAGATCATGAAAGATGTTGTTAATAACGTTATGAAATACTCTCCGGATGCAATCATACTTTGTGTATCAAATCCTCTCGATATTATGACTTATGTAGCTCATCAAATGACAGGCTGGGATAGAAGAAGAATCATTGGTATGGCTGGAGCACTTGATGGTGCAAGAATGGCATATCAAATACATAAAAAAGTTGGATATGGTTCAGGACAGACTAGGGCGATGCTTATTGGCGATCACGGTCAAAACATGATTCCTCTACCTGAAATTTCAGCGATTGGCGGTGTTCCATTAGATCAGATTGTTACAAAACAGGACATGGAAGATATTATTGCCAGAACAAAAGATGGTGGAGCTGAGATAGTTAAGCATCTGGGCACTTCAGCATACTATGCGCCAGGTCGTGCGATAGCTGTTATGGTTGAAGCTATGTTAGACGATAGTCAAATAGTTATGCCATCTTCCGTAATGCTTGACGGCGAGTATGGATATAAAGATGTGTGCGTAGGTGTTCCTGTCGTTCTTGGTAGTAATGGAGTTGAAAGAATAATCGAGTTAGATTTAGATGAAGATACAAAAGCTAAGTTTAAAATCTCAGTTGACTCAATTAGAGAGGGAATTGACATTTTGAAGGAAAATGATTTTTTTGTGTAGATTCTACACCTTTTGAGCTAAAACAAAAATTATAAGTGTGTAAATTTTACACACTTTTTCATATGTTTAAAAATAAATATAGATAATATACAGTATTACAAAAAGCGTGCTAAACTATGTTTCAAATATATTTAGTCTAAATATTTAACTAAGAGGAATTGCGAATGCGTGAAATAGCATATGAAGAAATAGTAAAAAATGTTAGAGATATAATCGTATATTCTGCTTCAAATTTACCAGAAGATGCTTTAAAAGCAATGCAAGATGCTTATGAGAACGAGAAAAGTCCCGTAAGCAAAGAGGTTTTAAAACAACTTTTAAAGAATGCTGATATTGCAAGTAGTGAAGCTCGTCCATTATGTCAAGATACAGGACTTGCAGTTTTCTTTGTAAAAATTGGTGCTGATGTTAAAGTTGTTGGCGGTCTTTTAAAAGATGCTATCAATGAAGGTACAGAAAAAGGTTACGTTGAGGGTTATTTAAGAGCTTCTACTTGTCATCCTTTTACTCGCGCTAACAATAAAGACACTATAGGTTATAACTTACCGGCAATAATTCATCTTGATATAGTTGAGGGTGATAAGATAGATATTGAGTACGCTGCAAAAGGCGGTGGTAGCGAGAATGTGTCGCGTGCTAGAGTTTTTCCACCGGCTGCTGGTAAGCAGGGTGTAATTGATTATGTTAGAGAGTGTATCTCAGATGCTGGACCAAATCCTTGTCCGCCACTTACTGTAGGTGTTGGAATCGGCGGGACATTTGAAAAAGCTGTAATTAGTTCTAAACATGCGCTATTTCGTAACATAGGTTCTGTAAATGAAGATCCTGAAATGGCTGAGCTGGAAGACACAATTAAGCTAGAGCTTAATAAACTTGGAATTGGTACTATGGGGATGGGTGGAACAGAGACTGTTTTAGCTGTGCATATTGAATCAAATCCGTGTCACATTGCTTCTTTACCTGTTTCGGTAAATGTACAATGCCATAGTTCACGTCATACGCATATCACTATATAAAAGGAAAACTATGAGTAAAACATATCATTTAACAACTCCACTAAGTGATGAAACTGTTTCAGAGTTACACAGTGGTGATATTGTGTATTTGAGTGGTATTATTTATACTGCGAGAGATGCAGCACACAAAAGATTGGTTGACTTACTTGATGAAGGTAAAGAACTTCCTTTTGATATTAAAGGTGCTGTAATATATTTTGTTGGTCCAACACCACCTAAACCGGGCGATCCTATTGGAAGTGCTGGTCCCACTACATCTTACCGTATGGATTCTTACTCACCACGCTTAATTGCTGAGGGTTTAAAGGGAATGATAGGTAAAGGTAAAAGAAATAAAGATGTTACAGACGCTTGTGAAGAACATAAAGCTGTATATTTTGGTGCTACTGGCGGAGCTGGTGCATTATTGGGTAAACAGATTAAGAGTGCAGAAGTTATTGCTTATGAGGAGCTTGGTCCAGAAGCAGTTAGAAAACTAGAAGTAGTAGACTTTCCCGTGACTGTGGTTAATGATACATATGGTGCTGATTTATACAAAATAGGTCGCGCACAATACGAAGTTAAATAGCTTCCAACTTAAAACAAGGAGAATAAATGAATATACATGAATATCAAGCAAAACAGATTTTCAAGAAGTATGGAGTACCTACACCAAAAGGTATTATGGCAGAAAGTGTTAAAGAAGCAGTTACTGCTGCTGAACAATTAGGTGGACCTATTTGGGTTGTTAAAGCTCAAATCCATGCCGGTGGCCGTGGTTTAGGTGGTGGGGTGAAACTTGCTAAATCTTTAGAAGAAGTTGAAGCTTTATCTAATGAAATTCTTGGAATGACTTTAGTTACTCACCAGACAGGTCCTGAAGGTAAGTTGGTTAGAAAACTATATATAGAAGATGGTGCAGATATTAAATCTGAATTATATCTTTCTGTTGTTCTTGATCGTGCTTCTGAAATGCCTTTAATTATGGCATCTACTGAAGGTGGTATGAATATTGAAGATGTTGCTGAAAAAACACCGGAAAAAATTGTTACTATACCTGTTGATCCAGCGATAGGTTTTCAAAGTTTTCACGGTCGTGAGCTAGCATTTGGTCTTGGTCTTACAGATATTGACGAGCAAAAAAATGTTATTAAATTTGCACATAAGCTTTTCAAGCTTTATATGGAAACTGATGCTGAGATGATTGAAATCAATCCACTTGTAAAAACAGGTAAGGGTGAGTTCATAGCACTTGATGGAAAAATGGGGTTTGATAATTCAGCTCTAGGTCGTCAACCAGAAATTGCAGCTATGCGTGATATCACTGAAGAAGATGAAGATGAAAGAGAAGCAGCTCAATACGGTCTTTCTTACGTTGCTTTAGATGGTGAAATCGGTTGTATGGTAAATGGTGCCGGTCTTGCTATGGGTACTATGGATACTATTAATTATATGGGTGGTACTCCTGCTAACTTCCTTGATGTTGGTGGTAGTGCAAATGCTGAAACTGTTGCTAAAGGTTTTGAGATTATTCTTAAAAATCCAAAAGTAAAAGCTATATTTGTAAATATTTTTGGTGGAATAGTTCGTTGTGATCGTATTGCTAACGGTATTATTGAGGCAACTAAGATTACTGATGTTAATGTACCTGTTATTGTACGTCTTGATGGAACTAATGCTCCAGAGGCTGCAGAAATTCTTAAAAATGCAAATATCCCTAACCTAATAGTTGGTAGTGACTTGGGTGATGGTGCTGCAAAAGCAGTAGCCGCAGCGAAAGGAGAATAATTTAAATGTCAATTTTAGTAAATAAAGATACAAAAGTAATCGTTCAAGGTTTTACAGGAAAAGAGGGTTCTTTTCATGCAGAACAATGTCTAGACTATGGTACAAATATTGTTGGTGGTGTTACACCAAACAAAGGTGGACAAGAGCATTTAGGTAAGCCTGTATTTAATACAGTAAAACAAGCTGTTACTGCTACTAATGCTACAGTTTCAATGATTTTTGTTCCACCTGCATTCGTTGCAGATGCTGTATTAGAAGCTGCTGAAGCTGGAATTGAGCTTGCTGTAATTATTACAGAAGGTGCTCCAGTTAAAGATATGCAAATGGCTAAAGCTCATGCTACTAAGCACGGTATGAAAACTATTGGACCGAACTGCCCTGGTATTATCACTGCTGAAGAGTGTAAAATTGGAATTATGCCTGGTATGATTTTCAAAAAAGGCAATGTAGGTCTTATATCAAAATCTGGCACATTAACATATGAAGGTGCAAACCAAGTATGTAATGAAGGTTACGGTATTTCCACTGCAGTTGGTATTGGTGGAGATCCTATTATTGGGCTTTCATATAACCAAATATTACCAATGTTTGAAGCAGATCCAGATACTCATGCAATCGTTATGATTGGTGAAATTGGCGGAGATCTTGAGATTCAAGCCGCAAAACTAATAAAAGAACAAATCACTAAGCCAGTTGTAGCATTTATCGCTGGTCAAACTGCACCTAAAGGTAAAACTATGGGTCATGCTGGTGCTATAGTTAGTGGTAGTGCAGGTACTGCAAAAGAGAAAATGGAAGCACTTGAAGCTGCGGGTGTAAAAGTTGTTGTTTCTCCGGCAGAAATTGGTAAGGCGATTGCAGAGGTTTTAGCTAGGTAATTTAACTCTTGTGTGAGCCTCGTAATGTAACAAAAAGTTATATTACGAAGCGCTATTAGCACAATTTAGATTTAAATTATAAAAACTTAGCTACTCTTTGTTGATAAAGAGTAAAGTATAAATTAAATTTGTACTTTAATAATAGGAGAATAAATGGGAACTTTTAAAACACAAAACCCGGGCAACCAACCTGTATGGGTAAATACTAGTAACTGTAAAGCATGTGATATCTGTGTATCAGTGTGTCCATCAGGTGTACTTGGTATGAAATATGAGTCTACATCAACACTAGGTGCTATGATCTCTATCGATCATCCAGAATCTTGTATCGGATGTAATGAGTGTGAACTTACATGTCCTGATTTTGCTATTTATGTAGCAGATAAGCAAGAATATAAAGCGGCTGGATTTAGCTTTGCAAAACTTACTGACGACGCTAAAGAACGCCAAGCAGCAATTATTGCAAACAATTATATGTCACTAAACCAAGGAGCTAAATAATGGCAACTAGAGAAGTAATATCTACAGGAAATGAATTAGCTGCTATTGCAGCTGTTGATGCAGGCTGTATGTTTTTTGGTGGTTATCCATTAACACCATCAAGTGAAGTAATGCATGTTATTTCTGACCTTTTACCAAAAAAAGGCGGAGTAGCAATCCAAATGGAAGATGAAATAGGTGGTATCTGTGCTGTTATAGGTGCAGCTATGGTTGGTCAACGTGCACTAACTGCGACTTCAGGTCCTGGTATGTCACTTAAGGCTGAACAGTTAGGTTTAGCTCAAATGGCAGAAGTACCTTTAGTTTGTGTAAATGTTATGCGTGGTGGTCCATCAACTGGTCTTCCTACTCGTGTATCTCAAGGTGATATTCTTCAGTCTAAAAACCCATCACATGGTGATTATAAATCAATTACATTATGTGCAGGTTCATTAGCTGAGTGCTATACTGAAGTTGTAAGAGCTTTCAATATTGCAGATAGATTTATGCAACCAGTTATTGTTTTATTGGATGAGACTATTGGTCACATGCACGGTAAGGCTGATCTTCCAACTGTTGAAGAAGTTGAAGCTGGAATAGTTCCAAGAAAAAGATTCGATGGTCCAGCTGAAGAATATTTTCCATATGAGTGTGAACATGATCAGCCGGCAGTTCTTAACCCTATGTATGAAGGTTACAGATATCACTTCACAGGTCTTCACCACGATAAAAACGGTTATCCAACTGAAGAGATTGAGACTTGTAGAAAACTAATTCAAAGATTAGAAGATAAAGTGGCACTACATGAAGATGAAGTTGAATCTTATGAAGAGTTTATGATGGATGATGCTGAAGTAATGATCGTAGCTTATGGTTCTGTATCACTAGCTGCTAAAGAGTCAATTAGACACTTAAGAAAAGAGGGTGTTAAAGCTGGTTTATTTAGACCAATTACTATCTGGCCTTCTCCAGCAGCAAAAATAAAAGAACATACTGATAAAATTGAAAAAGTTTTAGTTGTTGAGTTAAACATTGGTCAATACCATAGTGAGATTCAAAGAGCAGCTGCGAGACTTGACATAGAAGGTCTTTTCAAAGTAAATGGTAGACCTATATCTCCATATGAGATTGTAAATAAAGTAAAGGAGTTATAAAATGGCATTTAATTATGATAAATATTTAAGACTTGAAAAAATGCCAACACTATGGTGTTGGGGTTGTGGTGATGGCGTTATCCTTAAAGCTTTCGTTAGAGCAATTGAAAAGATGGGTGTTAATCAAGACGATGTATGTGTTGTTTCAGGAATAGGATGTTCAGGAAGATTTTCTTCTTATGTTGACTTTAATACAGTTCATACAACTCACGGTAGAACTATAGCTTATGCAACTGGTATCAAGTTAGCAAGACCAGACAAAATGGTTATCTGTGTTGCTGGTGATGGTGATGCACTTGCTATTGGTGGTAATCATACTATTCATGGTTGTAGAAGAAATATAGATATGACTATGATTATTATCAACAACTTTATCTATGGTTTAACTAATTCACAAACTTCTCCAACTACACCAAAAGGTATGTGGACAGTTTCTCAAAAAGCTGGTAATATTGATCCAACTTTTGATACATGTAATTTAGCAATCGCTGCTGGAGCTTCTTTTGTTGCTCGTGAAAGTATGCTGGACCCTAAAAAGTTAGAAAAAATGCTTATTAAAGCAATGGAGCACAAAGGTTTTTCAATGGCTGAAGTACTTTCTAACTGTCATATTAACCTTGGTAGAAAAAATAAAATGGTTTCTGCTATGGAAAACCTTGAGTGGATTGATAGTATTACTGCTCCTAAGAAGAAATACGACGCAATGACTCCAGAAGAGCAACTTAACATACTTCCTACTGGTATCTTAAAACAAGATCTAGAAGCTGATGAGTATTGTGAAATGTATGCTGAGATTCAAAAAGTACATCAGGGTGAAAGAAAAGTAATCACTCAAGATGACTTCGCTAAAAAAATATAAGGAGACACAATGAGTAAAACATTAATGAGATTTACAGGTGTTGGTGGACAAGGTGTTCTTCTTGCTGGTGAGATTTTTGCAGCAGCAAAAATTAAAACAGGTGGTCATGGACTAAAAACTGCAACATATACATCACAAGTACGTGGTGGAC
Source organism: Sulfurimonas sp. (assembly GCF_041563035.1). Lineage (GTDB taxonomy): Bacteria > Campylobacterota > Campylobacteria > Campylobacterales > Sulfurimonadaceae > Sulfurimonas. The sequence continues at coordinate 14,047 of NZ_JBFFNS010000010.1, forward strand.
CTACTGTTGTTGATATTCAACTTGATGATGAAGAAATCTACTATCCATATGCAAATGATGGTGAAATTGGTTTCATGCTTTCAGTTGCTGACGTTTCTTATAACTCATTTAAAAATGGTGTTCAAAAGGGCGGAACAATTGTTGTTGATCCTAACTTGGTGCATCCAACTGATGAAGATAGAAAAACGTGGAATATACATGAGATTCCAATTATTACAATTGCTAAGGAAGAGGTTGGTAATGTAATTACTCAATCTGTTGTGGCTCTTGCAATTGCGAATACTATGATGAATGCTATTGATAAAGATACTCTTATTGCTACAATGCTTTCAAAAGTGCCTGCTAAAGTTCACGAAGTAAATAAAACTGCTTATGAGCTTGGTGAAAAATACGCTAAAGAAGCTATGGCTTAATTAGCGTATTTTAAAGGATAGCCTATAATAGGCTGTCCTTTTTTAAACTCTTTGTGTAATATTAATTAGTATTACACTCTAATGCTTTCCCAAAAGAACTCAACGTGCTTTTCAAACTGAGTTGAAACAGCAGTTGTTGAATCATTATCAAACCTCATAAGCGTAACTTGAAGTCTCATGTAGAACAGGGTGGATAGAAACTCATAAGATATCATCATAGGATCTTGTGAACGTATAAGTGAATTCTGCATCATAATAAAGAATGCTTCTGAAAGCATCTTTACATTCTTATCGTGAAATTCACTCATAAACTGCTCTCTAAGCTCTTTGTTTTGGAAAAGCTCTATCATGAGTAGTCTAAACATGTTCTCGTTGCTCTTATCGAATGTAAGAAGCTTATATTGCATAGTAAAGTTTTGCAAAAAAGCTTTTCCTTTCATTGCAGACTCTTTTATATCTGGTTCATTTTTAGAAAAAGGTGAGCTAAAAATACCCTTAGCAACCTCTAAAAATATCTCTTCTTTACTTTTGTAGTGATTATATATTGCACTCTCTCTAATTCCTACTTCTTTTGCTATTTTTCTAACGCTTGTACCTTTATATCCAAGCTCAGAGAATAGGGTAGTTGATACTTTTAGTATCTTTTGTTTTGTTCCGGTTCTCTTGTGAGGTATTGTATTTTCGGGCATTATCAACCTTTTTAATTTAGTGAACAGATGTTAACTTTAAGAGTATTATATATGAACACTCGTTAATATAAGCTTATGTCAATAAGAACGATTGTTCACATGTATTTTCTCTTTAATGAACATATGTTCTTATATTGAAAAAACTGATTTAAAGGAAGTTTTTTGTACTATTTCACAGGTACAGCAGATAGTGACTTGTTTAATCGCAAGAGGAAAGTCCGAGCTGCTATAAGACAGTGTTCCATTTAACTAATGGCCGTAGTAATACGAGGGAAAGTGCAACAGAGAGTAGACTGCCACAGTAATGTGGTAACGGTGAAAGGGTGGAGTAAGAGCCCACCAGTCTTTATGACAACATAGAGAGCTTGTAAACCCAACATGGCAGCAAGAAACAGATGGTCAGCGTCTTATATTGCTACTGTTTCGCTAGAGATACTATGTGAATAGTAAAGTAGATTAATGCTATCAAAACAAAACTCGGCTTATAGCTGTACCTATTTAAATAATTATACTAATTAATATCAATAAAATATATGGAATATAAATGAAAAAAGCAAATGTTACAGCACAGCATAATGGTGTAAAGATTACATTTAGTGGAGCTGTAGAAAAGCAAAACGTAGTAGATATGATTGAGAGATGCCAGACTGGTAAATGTGACTGCATGAGTGATGAATCAAAAGAGAAGATTAAAGATATGAATATCAGCGGTGAAGATGGTAATGTAGAACTAAGCATCGAAGGTGATTTAGATATAGAAGAAATTAAGACAGCAGTTTCTAAGTCTCCACTCATTAAGTAGAGCAGAGATTGATACTTTCAAGAGAATTTACATTATGTTAACCAATATATATCTTACTTCAGGAATATAAATAATATGCCTACTGTAAAATTACTATTTGCATTAATACTAATATTTAGTACCTCTACACTTTTTGCAAATGAGTTCAGTTTTAGAAAATATAACCATGTTAAAGATTTCTATAAAGACAACTGTTTGGAAGCTATTGATGTAGCCAAAAAGCACAAACTTCCTCCAGCTGCAATACTAGCAATTGCAGGACTTGAATCTGGATATGGAAGAGGATATGTTGCACAAATTACAGGAAACATTCTTAGTTTAGGAGCCTTTAAAAGTGATAAGGAACTTCCTAGACTATATCTACCCTACTCTAAATCAAAACAAAGAGTTATTTTTGATCCAAATGAGATAAATAAACACTCAAAAGCTGATTTAACATGGAAAAAGAGACCAAAAAGTTTAAAAAGAGACTATAGACCTGCCCCTTATGCAGGAACAACAGATAAACTAGAACTTCTTACTTATGACCAAAGCCTTAAACATAGTGCACATAAAGCCTGCTTCAATGATTTTGCTACTAGATGGATAATAGATAGCTCTAATGTAAAGGTTTTTAAAGAAGCTAGGATATGGCTTGATGAACTAGTGGATAAGCATGGTATAGAAGTTCTTTTTACTAAAAAGGTAAATATGGAGTTTATATCGAAAATAGGTGGTCATCCGCATTCTTTTAACTATAGAGAGACTTGGCCAAAAAAAGCCAAGTTGATTATGAATAAAGTTGGATTGGTCAAACTTACAAATGATATACAATATAAAGCTATGAATTTTGATAGCGCCTGGAGTAATATATGAATTCAACAAAAGAACAACTAATAGAAGACATCCAAAATCTTCTAAATTCGTATGATGATGAAAATACAACATCGATTAACCCTGACTTATTAGAATTTATGGATGAAAAAACACTAATAAGTATCATAGATTCTCTATTAAATCAAAAGGAAGAATCTAAAGAACCAGACACCCAATGGCTTGAAAAATTCAAAAAATATGATATTTAGTTAGCTGTTAAAAGGAAATTTAATATTTTACAACAATTCAAATAAATCGCTAAATAGCCTATTCTAAGCACTTTTACTCTTTTTCTGTTTTTTTAAATTGTGAAATTACTTCATTTGTTACTGAAATATCTGTATAATGTTATCAATATTTAACACAGAAGGAATTAATATGGCAAATATTGATTTAGTTCAGTTAACTGGACAGACAAAAAAATTGACGGCGATGATAGTTGAAGATGAAAAAGTAACAAATGAGCTGTTAAGCTCTACATTTAAAAACTTTTTCTCTGATGTTTTCTCATGTTTTAATGGTGATGAAGCACTAAGCACATATAACAGAGTTAAACCTGATGTTGTTTTTGTAGATATAGTTATGGCTGGTATGGACGGTATTGAATTGTCTCGTAGAATTCGTGAAATCAACCCTACTCAAATCATTATTGTTATTTCTGCAAGTAACGACATTGAAAAAATTTCTGAGTCTATTGAAGTTGGTGTAAACAGTTTCATTCAAAAACCTATTGATACTAAAAAGATTATTGAACTTTTAACTAGTGTTACTGCTATGATTTCTAAAAAAAGAAAAATTGAGACTAAAACGTTCTCTATTTCTCTTCCTTTAGATCTTTATGATTTAGTAAATGACAATGCAAAAGCTGAAAGCATCTCTAAAAATGCTGTTATAATTAGAGCTCTTAGAGGTTTCTACGAGTAACCAACAGTAAATTTTGCTGAGTTTCGATATTTTAAGGATTTATTAAGACATAGATCTATATAATTTCGGCTCAGTTAAACAAGCTGTCCTATGTGGCCCCGTCGTCTAGCGGTTAGGATCCATGGTTTTCATCCATGTTACAGGAGTTCAATTCTCCTCGGGGTCACCAACTTACACTTTTTTTAAACTTCTTCAACCCTATTTCGTCCATTTTCTTTAGCTAAATAAAGAGCTCTATCTGAACGTACATATAATGTGTTTGCTGTGTCGTTATCCATTATGTTTGCTATTCCGATGCTTACTGTAATCTTTATTGATTCTTTATCAACAATCAATGGAGATGCTTCAATACTTTTTCTAATTCGCTCTGAAATACTTTGTGGTGTATATGGTGCTTTAGTCTCAATCAAAATAATTCCAAACTCTTCTCCCCCAAGACGGCTAAATATATTTTCTTTACGCACATTTGAGTTTATTATATCAACCACATGTTTAATAGCTTTATCTCCAATGTCATGACCCCAGGTATCGTTTATATTTTTAAACAGATCAATATCTATCATCAAAAGAGACATCTTTATATCATAACGTTGAGAACGGCTTATCTCTCTATCAAGCATCTCAAAGAAGTATCTCCTATTCCAGATGCCAGTAAGAGCATCTGTACGTGATATCTTTCTAAGTTCTTCCTCTATTGTTTTTCTTCTGTTGATCTCTTTTTGTAACTTTGCAGTTCTCTCGTAAACTTTTTCTTCAAGCAGTTGTTGGTTAAACTTTACTTTTTCAACCATAATATTAAAAGTATCAAAAAGAGTTTTTAATAGATTCATATTTGAGTATTGAACTTTTACATCAGTGTAGCCATCACCAAAGCTTTTAGAGGCTTTATTGATTATATCTAGTGGTGCTATGAGGTGTCTCATTGTTAAAATACCGCTAAATATAAATAGTGTTGTAATAAAAATAGATAATATTAATAGCGTTTGATAAAAAATAGATCTAGTTTCGTCAACAATACTCTCTTTAGGTACACATGATACCAGTATCCATTCAGTTGCCGGAATTTGCGATACTAGAAGCAACTTATCATGAAAAAAATCTATAGAACTGTTCCATAAAATAGTATTTACATCTTTTACGGGCTTTATCGTAGAAATAATTTCGTCACCTAGTTCGTTTAGATACTCATGAGCTGACACCTTAATATCATTTAGTCCATTTTCTTTTGCATTTTTAATTGTTCTATAGTAAAAATTACCTTTATATTCTTGTTTATTTTGTTTTTGCATCTCTTGCATCTGTTCTAGATTCGTAGATGATATAACCCTGCCTTGCTTAGATATCAAAAATGAGATACTTCCTTTATGCATAGTTGTTTCATTTAAAATAGACTCAGCAACTTTATTGACAGTTATATCATGAGATGCTACTCCTAGAAGCTTTTCATCCTTATCATATATTGGGTATGAAGCTGTAATTAAAACCCCTGCTCCGGCTATATCGTTGTATGGCTCTTCCCATCCAATACTTTTTTGTGCAAAATTTGCTGCTTTGTAGAAGTGTTGCTGGGTTGGTTTATATATATCACTTGCATTTACATAAGGAACGTAAGGGTATATAAGCATAAAATCATTGGCTGTTGTTATGTAAACCCATGAAAAATGAAAAGAGTTGTGAAGTGATTCAAGAGCAGGTGTGAGCTGATGGAAGATATTTAGTTCTTTACCTATGGCTTCTTTGTCTTGGTTTAGATTTGATAGTATCATTGATACATGGTCTGATTGAAATGTAAAATCTTTTTGATCTGTAAAGTCATTAAAGAAAGTAATCTGCTCATTTTTTATATACTTATGTTCATGTATTGGTTTGTTCTTTATGTGTTCATACTTCTGTTCATAAAGCTTTTTATAACTATCCCCAAGTGTTTTAACACTGTTAGAAACATACTCAAGATGTGTATTCACACCTTTGGCACTAAGCTTATTAATAGCGAGAAGATTTTGATTTGCAGATTTTTCTTTTAGGTTCAGAAAAAGGTTATGTGCGTAGTATAGACTAAATGCTATGCCGGAGAATAGAATGATATAGTTTAATAAAAAAACTGCTTTTATACTTTTGTTATTTGACACTTTAAAGCCTTTCCTTTCATTATGATAATTAAATAAATATTAATTATAAATGAATTATTATTCGTAGTTTGTGAGTATAACTATAAATTATGGCGAATAAAGTCATTCATGCTGATTGTTATATGTTTAAATTAAGGCTAGTGTTTAGCTAGCCTTTGTGGGGGGGAGTGTTTTATTATTTTAACTTCTGTGCGACAAGTTCATTAACCACTTGTGGGTTTGCTTTTCCACCTGTTGCTTTTAGAACTTGACCTACAAAGAAGCCTAAAAGTTTGGTATTACCTGCTTTAAACTTAGCAACATTGTCTGGATTTTTTGCAATTATTTCATCGATAATAGGCGAAATTTTGGCTGGATCACTTATCTGCACAAGTCCTTTATCTTCAACTATTACACTTGGATTTTTTCCAGATTTTGCCATCTCTTCAAATACTTGTTTAGCAATTTTACTTGAGATGGTTCCATTATCAACTATTTTAACAAGCTCAGCTATTTGCTTTGGAGTAAATTTTAACTCACCTACTTGTTTCTCTTTTAGCTCTCTAGCTACCTCGTTTGTTACAATATTAGCTAGATTAGCAGGGCTATTAAGGGCAGCTAAAGACTCTTCATAAAATGATGATAAGTTCTCATCACGAGCCAAAGTATTGGCCACTTCATTGTTTAGTTCAAACTCACCAGTGTACTTATTAAACAGTGCTTGCTCATGCACAGTCATAGCTACAACTTCACCATCTATTTGCACTTTTTTAGCTTGAGGTTTAGGAGCTTCTGCTGTTTTCTTTTTTGTGTAAGAGTCTTTAAGACCTACAATTTTATTAAATACAGGCTTTTCATCTGTGTAGTCAATAGGATCAGCATAAAAATACCCTTGTCTCTCAAACTGGAATCTTTCATCAGGTTTCTCTGTTATAACAGCAGGTTCTATAAGAGCATTTTTGATAACTGTTAGTGAATGAGGGTTTAAGTCCTCTAGTCCTTCAGGTGCTTCTGCTGAGTATAATCTGTCGTAAACCCTTACTTCTACCTCTTTAGCACCCTTTGCATCTACCCACTGGATAGCACTTTTAACTTTTATACCGCTACTGTCTGCACCACTTTTAGACTCAGGATTGTACTGGGCTATTATTTCTGTGATATTGCCATCAGTATCTTTAATTATTTCCTTACAAGTAATGATATAGGCATGCTTTAGACGTACTGGTTGATCAGGAGTAAGACGAAAGTAACCTTTTGGTGGATTCTCCATAAAGTCATCACGCTCTATATAAATCTCTTTAGAGAACGGTATAGCTCTTGTACCATCTTTAGGTACATCATCTGGATAGTAAGGGGCATCAAGCTCTTCGCTTCCTTCATAGTTTTCAATCGTTACTTTTAATGGGTCAAGAACACACAAAACACGTGGTACTTTTGTATTTAAATCATCTCTAATGCAAAATTCAAGCTGTGCAACATCAACCATTGAGTTTGCTTTTGCTATACCTATTTGATCACAGAAGTTTAAAATAGATTCTGGAGTATAACCTCTTCTTCTATATCCGGCAATTGTAGGCATACGAGGATCGTCCCAGCCATTAACATGCCCACCTTCAACCAGTTCTAAAAGCTTTCTTTTACTCATAACCGTATAGTTAATACCGAGTCTTGCAAACTCATGCTGATAAGGTCTTGGCGATTTTAAGCCTAGTGTATCTAATACCCAGTCATAAATATCACGATTATTTTCAAACTCTAGTGTACAAAGAGAATGAGAAATGCCTTCAATGTAGTCAGACAAACAGTGAGCAAAGTCATACATTGGGTAAATAGACCATTCATCTCCTGCTCTATAATGATGTGCGTGTCTGATGCGATATAAAAGTGGATCTCTCATTTTCATGTTTGCTGCACTCATATCTATCTTAGCTCTTAGTACGTGTTCACCGTCTTTAAACTCACCTTTTTTCATTCTAAGAAAAAGGTCAAGATTTTCTTCAATACTACGATCAGCATATTTACTGCGTTGTCCTGACTCTATAACAGTCCCACGAAGTTGTCGCATCTCTTCCTCATTCGTACTATCAACGTAAGCCTTGCCCATTTTGATAAGCTCTATAGCATATTCGTATATCTTAGGGAAATAATCAGAAGTGAAACGTACACTATTATCCCATTCAAATCCAAGCCATTCTACAGCATCTTTAAGACCATCAACATATTTAGTGTCTTCTGTAGTTGGATTAGTATCATCCATTCTCAGGTTGCAGTGACCATTATAGTCACGAGCGATACCAAAATTTATAAAGATAGACTTAGCATGTCCAATGTGCGGGAACCCATTAGGCTCTGGTGGAAATCTTGTGATAACCTCTTTATACTTGCCTGACTTTAAGTCCTCTTCAACTATTGTACGTAAAAAATCTTTGCTCTCACTCATTATTATTAAACCTTTTGATTTTGAAACTCATATAAGAGTTGTATTTTATCAAATTAGAGCTTATATCATCATGCTTCTTATATTTAATCAAAAACTTGTTAAAATCACAAAAATATTATTTTAGGAATTTTAATGCTTAGATTTGCACCTAGTCCAACTAGTGATATGCACATAGGTGACCTCAGAGTTGCCCTATTTAACTATATTGTGTCAAAACAAAGAAACGAAGATTTAATCGTTCGCATAGAAGACACAGATAAAGAGAATAATATAGAAGGCAAAGATGAAGAGATCTTAGGATTACTACCTCTTTTTGGTATTGAATATACTCAGGTTATCTATCAAAGTGAAAATGTTCGCTATCACTCCGCTATGGCTCTTCAGCTAGTTCATGAAAAGAAAGCATTTAGCTGTTTTTGTTCTCCTGAGTGGCTAGAGAAAAAGCGTGAAGAAGCAAAAATAAATAAAAAAGCATATAGCTATGACGATGCTTGTAGAAACCTGCCTCACGAACTTGTAATAGATAATATGAATCCATTTACTATAAGATTAAGTAGACCAGATAAAGCTATAGTTATTAATGACCTTGTAAAAGGTGAAATAAGCTTTGAACCGGATGCTGTTGATAGTTTTATCATCATGAGACAAAATAAGACTCCTGTATACAACTTTGCATGTGCAATTGATGACATGTTGAATGATATCTCTCTAGTTATCCGTGATGAAGAACATATGGATAATACGCCTAAGCAAAATCATATTAGAACATCTCTTGGTTATGATAAAAAAGTAGAATATGCTCACCTGCCTACTATTTTAAATGACAGTAATGAAAAGGATGACCTACCTAGCGTTAAGTGGCTTTTAGAAGAAGGTTTCCTTCCATCCGCTATTTCAAATTATTTAATATTAATAGGAAATAAGACTCCTCAAGAGATTTTTGATACTAAAGACGCGATAGAATGGTTCACGTTAGATGCTCTATCTAAGTCCCCTGCTCGATTTAGTATTGATATATTAAGACACATAAACAAAGAACATCTTAAAAATATGGAAGCTACGGAGCTTTCAAGATATGTAGGCTTTGCAGATGCCAACATAGGTGAACTCGCAAAAGTTTACCTAGAAGAAGCTTCTACAACAAAAGAATTGAAATCTAAGATAGAAGCTATCTTTGCAGCCAAAGAAATTCCTGTGGAATTTACCAAAACAGCTAAAATTATGACTGAGACTATTAAAGCTGCACCGTACTTTGAAGAGTATGATGACTTTAAAAACTACATTATTAAAGAATCAGGTCTTAAAGGTAATAACTTCCTTGAAGTACTACGTTTTTTACTAACTGGTACTGTAAATGGTCCGGATGTTGCTTTAGTTTACAAGTATTTAAAAAACTATATAGGTGAGATCGTAAAATGAGTATGTTAATGGAAATAATTCAAGGGCTTGGCTCTCTTGTTATTAGTCTTGTAAATATCTATGTTTGGGTTATTATTGTCACAGCACTTTTAAGCTTTGTAAACCCAGACCCGTATAACCCTGTGGTTCAGTTCCTTCATAGAGTCACACAGCCGGCATATAGACTTGTGCGCAGGTTCATTAGAACAGATTTTAATGGACTAGACTTAGCGCCACTTGTAATCATTATAGCTCTGCAAGTTATTATTGTTTTATTGAGTGCACTGCTTCACTCACTGTAGTTATGTTTAAAATTTTTCTACCACTGTTCCTTGTATTGGCATCTCTAGATGCCAATATAACTCTTCAGGATATAGACTCAAAACCTTCAAGTCGTGCAAAAAACTTTATGATATGGCAATATTTAAAACAAGATATTACTCCGGAACAAGCTGATAAAGCTTATGCTCAGATCAAAGGTAAAAGTAATAAACTATTTAAACTCTATGCTAAAAAGACTAATAATCCAGAAGTAAAGAAAAAAATCTCTTGTATGAAAGAGAAAGATCTTCTGTCCATAGAAGATGATAAGTGTCTAGAACTTGCTTTTTCTCCATATAAAACTCTTGTATTAACAAATGATGAAAGAGAAAAACTATCAAAAAAGATTAACATAAAAGCTAAAAAAGAACTTCTTAGCATACAAAGTGAGCCATACTCACAACAAGCATACAGCAAGTATGACGCAAACACAGTACTATCACTTTTTGTAAACACTACTGCTAATCATCGTAGAAAAAATCTTAACATTCATCTAAATGAAGAGTTTATAAATAAAATATCATCATCTTGGAAGATATCTCAATTTGTTAAAATAGTTGTGCATGACGATAACTTAAACAGACTGCAGTTAGCCCTCTTAAACTTAGATGGAGAGAAACTAAACTCTAAGACTAATTTTTACTTAGCTCTTAATCATTTGAAGCATCTAAATAACTCAGAAGCCCTTCGTTACTTCAATCTGTCTCTTTTAAAAGCTAAAAAGAAAATTGATGTTGATAAAAACTACTTTTGGATGTATAAAATCACAGAAAATCAAAACTATCTAGATAAGTTATTAAACAGCCGAGATATCAACATATATACTCTATATGCACACGAAAAGCAAAACAAAAGCTTCAATAATTATTTTTGTGCTGTAGAAGTAAATGAAGATGAAGCAGATAAAAATATTCAAGACCCATTTGAATGGAGTAGTGTAATAGCTGATATAAAGAAAGCTTCATCACAAGATAAGCTTTATGAACTTTCTAAAGCTTATATGCAAGAAGAGATGATTCCTGTACAGACTCTTATCCTTGAAAAAGCATATAAATACGGGATGCATGGGTATGTAATGCCATATGACAAATATCTAAGAGATATATCAACGGATGAAAAAGCTCTTGTTTATGCGATTATGCGTCAAGAGAGTAAGCTTATTCCTGCTGCTCTATCTCGCTCTTACGCTCTTGGTCTTATGCAGCTTATGCCCTTTGTAGCAGATGCTATCTCTAAGCAGGTAAAAAATCCGGTAAAAAACTACAATGAGATGTTTATCCCTAAAAATAATATCAACTACGCACTCAAGCATCTGGAGTGGATGAAAAAGTCTCTATATCACCCTCTTTTTATGGCTTATGCTTATAATGGCGGTATGGGATTTTTAAGAAGACATCTTGAAAAAGGAACTTTTAACAGTGGAAAGTATGAACCATTTTTAAGCATGGAACTTATGTCTAATTCTGAAAGTAGAGAATATGGAAAGAAAGTTCTTGCGAACTATGTGATGTATAAAAAAGTAATGGGTGAAGAAGTTTCTATTCTTCGTCTTTTTGATACGTTAACGCATCCGAAGAAGACAGATCGGTTTCGAGCACAAGGTTAATTTCACTTTTGTCTTCTCTCTCAAATGCTATAAGATAGTATCTTCTCCACTCACTGTTCACAGATGCTAGATGAGAAAACTGATTTTTAGCATCTAGCTTTTTAACCTTTACCGGTAGTTTATCGTTAAGTTTCATAGTGAGTTTTATTTCATCAAGCGTGTTTGTGTCATGCATCTTTTTTCCATTTTTCAGGTAAAGATATACATAAAAATATTCGTTAACCGTGTATACGTTTGGATAAACTTTATTTAGATAGATAGCAGAGAAGATTCCCTCTACATCTTTTCCCATTTTTATCTTACTTCCCTGTAGGCTAGCTGCACTTAGTTCTTGATCTGGCTGCATATTAAACTTGCTAAAAGCATTTTTGTCTGCACATCCCATAAATAGTAGTGAAAAAGTTAAAATTGTTAATATATATCTCATTATTATTCCTATAATTTATGAAAGAATTATATCTTATTAAACAAGCTTTTAAAGACTATTTTGTATAATCACTTAAAATTTTAGATAAATAAATATAAAGACATAAAGTGAATAAAAGATTAGCAGTTGCATTTACCGGTCCATCAAATAGTGGAAAGACTACTCTTATACTAAAAGTAGCCAGAAAACTAATACATGAACGCGGAAAAAGAGTAGCAATAATTAAACACGACCCAAGTGATAAGGCCCGTTTTGACGTAGTAGGTAAAGATAGTTACAAGTTCTCAGATACTGGTGCAGAAGTTATTGTAACCTCTCCAACTAGAACTACTTACTTTTCTAAACAAAACAAAGATTTAGATGAGATGATTAGACTTTTTAATGATTTTGACATTCTTCTTGTCGAAGGCTTAAAATACCTGCCACTGCCACGTATAAGTATATTTAGAGAGAGATTAGACAGTGACTACTTTCCATATATGAATGCCTTAGCGATCGATGACAGTATCAACACTGCAGACTACGATGTGCCTGAAAATGTTGATATATTGGACTTAAATGACTGCGAAGATGTAATATCTTGGATACTTAAAAATGCGAAGGAAGTATAAATAAATGACTGACATATTTGACGCGATTCAGCGTACGGCAAAGAGAATTAAAAAAGCTATAGATGTTAAAGACATAGGCTATTCACAACAAGCTAACAGCTCTGGAGAGACTCAGCTTCAGCTTGACATACAGTGTGACATGATTATAGAAGAGGAGTTCTCTCAAGTACCTTCTATTCATACTATTGCCAGTGAAGAGAAAGAAAACGCAATGCTTTTAAATGAAAACGGAAAGTATTTCATCGCTTATGATCCTCTTGACGGTTCATCTTTAGTGGATGTAAACCTAAGTGTCGGCTCTATCTTTGGTATCTATGAGAACGAATTTGGAGCAGACAAAATGGTTGCTTCATGTTATGTTGTTTTTGGTCCTCGTGTTGAGATGGTATTTGCCCATAACAAAGCGAAACTTCACCTGCTTCAAGGTGAGAATTTTGAGTTTGTTAAAGAGATTCGTCTAAATGAAAAAGGTAAGTTAAACGCTCCTGGCGGGACTCAGCAAAACTGGGAACCTTACCATAAAGAGATGGTAGACAGCTTCTTTAAAGAAGGGTATCGTCTTAGATACTCTGGGGGAATGGTTCCAGACCTTCACCAGATACTTCTTAAAGGTGGTGGACTGTTTTCATACCCTGGAACTAGCGACAAGCCTGATGGAAAACTTCGTAAACTGTTTGAAGTATTTCCTTTTGCGTTTGTTTACAAGGTTGCAGGCGGTGAAGCGATTGATGGTAAAGTTGATCTAATGGAACTTGGTCATGAGCATATCCACGATACTTCACCATGTTTCTTTGGCTCTAAGTATGAGATAGCGAGAGTAAAAGAAGTTTATGCAGCCAACGCATAGTCAAGAAAAAGATAAGTTTGAACTGCATCTTGATGAGATGATAATTAAAGTTCAAGTTTGTCAAAAAGAGAAGAACTTAGCATCTTGTAGTGTTTGCGAACACTATATAGCTTGTGAACTTAGAGCTGATTATGTAAAATCAGTATACAACAGCATGTCCAAAGGCGAGACGGGCGGATTTGAATTTTAATGGAGAAAATATTTTGAGTAAATACATAACAACACCTATCTATTACGTTAACGGCGAAGCACACATTGGGCACGCATATACAACTTTTATTGCTGACACTATGGCTAGATACGAGAAACTAAAAGGTAACTACACATACTTTTTAACGGGCACTGATGAGCATGGACAAAAGATAGAAGAATCAGCACAGAAACATGGAAAGCCCACTCAAGAGTTTGCCGACGAGATCAGTGCTTCATTTAAGAATCTATGGGATGAATTTGAGATTGGTTATGACAAATTCATTAGAACTACAGACGAAGACCATAAAATAGGTGTTCAAAAAGCCTTTGAGGTTATGTATGCTAAGGGTGACATCTATAAAGACTTTTACGAAGGTCACTACTGTGTAAGCTGTGAGACCTTTTTCCCTGAAACTCAGCTGGTAGACGGTGAGTTTTGTCCTGATTGTGGTAGAACAACAAGTGTAGTAAAAGAAGAGAGTTACTTTTTTAAACTTTCAAAATATGAAGATGCTCTTCTTAGACACTATGAAGAAAACCCTGATTTTATTCTTCCTCGTTCTCGCGCTAATGAAGTTATAAACTTCGTAAAAGGTGGACTTAGAGATCTTTCCGTAACTCGTACATCTTTTACTTGGGGTGTTAAGCTTCCTGAATCTATGAATGATGACAAGCATGTTATGTATGTTTGGCTAGATGCTCTTATGAACTATGTTACAGCTCTAGGTTATGGTAAAGATGATGCTAACATGGATTTTTGGCCTGCATCTACACACTTTGTAGGTAAAGATATCCTTCGCTTTCACGCTATTTACTGGCCGGCATTTCTTATGAGTCTTGATCTACCTCTTCCAAAGCACATCGGTGCACACGGATGGTGGACTAGAGACGGTGAGAAGATGAGTAAGTCAAAAGGTAATGTTGTATCTCCTAAAGAAGTCTCAGACGTTTATGGTGTTGAAAACCTTAGATACTTTATGCTTAGAGAAGTTCCTTTCGGTCAAGACGGTGACTTCTCTCAAAGAGCATTCATAGATAGAATCAACTCTGAGCTTAGTAATGATCTTGGTAACCTTCTAAACCGTATCATCGGCATGAGTGGAAAATACTCTGACTTTGAGATAGACAGCAAAGACGTAGAAAAATATCACACAAAAGAACTAGATGCTATGAACGAAGCTCTTGGTAACCTTGATGGTTTTATGCAAAACATGCAGACTCATAGATACCTAGAAGAGCTGTGGAAGCTATTTTCTATTGGAAACAAGGCTATTGAAGAACATGCTCCGTGGGTTAAGATTAAAGAAGGTAAAAAAGATGAAGCTCTTGCTACTGTTGCACTTGTTGCAAACATCTTAGCTAAAGCATCTATCATGTTAAGCCCTGTTATGCCTAAGACAACAGCAATAATTGCAGATGCGCTTAACTTTACTATAGATAACACTAGCTACAACGAGCTAGTTATAGATAAAAAACTATTGAAATTATTTAATATCAAAAAAGTTCCGCCTCTTTTTCCTCGTGTTGAAGAGCCTTTAATGGAAGAAGCTCCAAACGCTATGCCTGACGACAAGCCAAATGATAAGATGAAAGAAGAGCTTATTGCAAACAAAGAAGCTAAAAAAGAGAAGGAAGAAGATGACAATCTTATAGAGATTGGTCAGTTTTTTGAAACATCTCTAAAAGTTGGTGTTGTTGTAGAAGCTGAGGAAGTTCCTAAGAGTAAAAAACTTTTAAAACTACAAGTTGATTTAGGTGAAGGTACAAACAGACAAGTAGTAGCTGGAATCAAAGAGTTCTACTCTGCTGAGTCACTGCTAAATACTCAAGTATGTGTTGTAGCTAACCTAAAACCTGCAAAACTTATGGGTATGATGTCTGAGGGAATGCTTCTTGCTGCTAAGGATGAAGATGGTCTATGTCTAGTTAGACCTGAAAAACCTAAGAAAGCAGGCACACCTATTGGATGAGACTTGAAAACTTCCTTGCACTTACACATGGTAAACTCGAAAATGAGCCTTGTGTAAATAGTTTTGATAACACTGTCTTTGAGGCTCACAGAGTAAAAAGAGGTGATATATTCTTCGCTTATGATGAAGAAGATATTGACCTTGCGGTCTCAAACGGTGCATACGGAATAGTTTTCGACAAACCTATCCAAGTAAGCGATACAGAGATTGCTTGGATAAAAGTCAACGACATTGATGAAGCTGTAAAACGACTTCTCCGTTTCAAGATGATTGAAAAAGAAGTAGTTGCTTATGAATGTAACGAGATCATTTTAAAACTTGCTCTTCAAGTTATCACACAAACAAACTTTGTAGTTATTTATGGAGACATAAGAACTGTTTTCAAGTCCCTTTGGGAAGTCGAAGATAGAACTACAGTACTTTTCTGCCCTACTCTAAACTCTAAAGATATGTTTACAAATGTAAAAACACTATCTAAGATAGCTATAGAACCCATAGAGATTATGGAGCAGACTCTTTTTGAGACATCTTTTATTTACGACAACACTTTTTACGAGAGACAGCTTATCTCTCCTTTTTTCATTCCTTATCTTGCAGAACTGTTGCATCTGTTTAAAAGCCTGAAAATAGACTTTAGACTTAGAAAGTTTACGCCTATAGAACACTTTGAAGCAGTTTTTACAAACAAGAATTTTGAGATAAAAGACTTTGGAACTAGCGACAAGGTACTTATCTTTGAGCAAAACACAAGCCTTGTAGACAGTGAGATAACATTTTTACACTCTCGTGCAGCATGGGCAAAGATAATCTGCATCATTCCATCTTCTGTTAAGCAACCTGAAGATGAAAATGTGTTTAGCTATAAACATGAAAAAGAGATACTGCCTATACTAAAAGAAAACAACTTCCACTTTGCGCTTATAGTTGGAGTCGACAAGTCGATTTTAACTAGAACTGTACCCTATCACACGCAGTTGACTCTTTTTTAAGTTTAATTATTTGACTGTGTCTTTAGTAAGTAAAATAAGTTAACCGCTGCACCTTTAAATTTTGTCACAGCTTTATATAGCTCCATATCATGCGTAACTAAAGTTAAATTATTTTTTATTGAAACTTCAGCAATTAAAGCATCTCTTTCATTGTTTTTTTTCTTTTTATTTAGCTTGTCTAGTGATTGTTTAATATCTTCATAAAGAACTCCATCACTATATTTGGAATTATCAAATCTAGACACATCTAATACAAAACTTTCTGTAAGAATTCGTTCATCATTTATGACAGAAAATTTTGAATTTAATGCTTCTCTGCGTACTTTGTTTTTTGTACTATTAATCTCATCATGTTGGATATGAGTAGTATAACAAATTATATTATCCTTAAAATTATCAGTATTAATACTTCCATCCAAGATTTCATTAAATATATTTGTATCGAATAAATATTTCATCATATTTCTAGTTCTCCGACAATTCTCTCTTTAACTCATCTTTATTAACCTGATTCTTATCACTCTGAACTAGAGGAAGTGATTTTTTGTATATCACTCTGCTTGGCAGCATGTAAGATGCCAGATGCTTTTTAAGCTCAAAGATTATCTCTTTTGGCGGTATCTCGCTTGGTGCAGAGTAAACCATAACTATCTCTTCTTCTATTAGTTCGTTATTTATTGAAAAAACTGCACACTGCTCTATCTGAGGTAAGCATCTAGACACTACAGACTCTATCTCATATGGAGATACTCTAAAGCCTCTTGTCTTTATCATGTTGTCATGTCTAGAGACAAAGTAGAAATAACCCTCTTCGTCTTTATATACATAGTCACCGCTAGCTACAACTATCTCATCTACAAGTTGTCCTTCTAAGTTGATAACATCTTTTAAAATCTGTATAGACTTAAATCTTTCAGCATTTTGCTCAGGTGCATTCCAGAAACCTTTGTAGATGTATCCACCTCTATGAATTAGCTCCCCTACTTCACGTACAGCACACTCTTTACCGTCTTTGTTGATAACATATAGCTCAACATCAGGAATAGCTTTACCGATAGAATCAGGTCTTATCTCAACTTGTGATGGATCTAGGTAAGTTGAGCGAAAAGCCTCAGTAAGACCATGCATTGAGTAAAAAGAAGCATTTTTAAAAGTCTTTTTACATTCGCTTATCATCTTGTGCGTTACATTACCGCCAGATGAAGTGATAGTTTTTACACCGTCAAAAAGCTCAGAACTTGGGATTCTGCTCATCTCTTCATCAAACATCTGAGTGATGTTTATAGGCATAAGAGGTATAACCGTTACTTTATCGTTGATAAGGTGGTTAAAGAAATCTTCCGGCAATATAAATCTATGTATAGCCAGAGTAGCTCTTTTGTAAAGCGAACAGAAGATTTGATTTAGTCCATAGTCAAGGTTAAAGATGAGAAGAGCTGAGATAACATCATCTTCTTGTAGGTCCAAGTACTGAGTAACAACACGAGCAGAGTCAATAAGATTTCTATGAGAGATCACTATTCCTTTTGGTGTTCCACTCATACCAAATGAGTAAGTTATAAGAGCATTCGAGTGTCCGTTTATGTCACAAATGTATGGTTTGTTGTAATATTTGAAGATCTCTTCAAAAGATGGCATTTCTTTACCCGCAGTTTCATACGAAATAATATGACCGTTAAACTTGATCTCTTCAATGCTCTCTAACTTTAGTTTATCAGTGATGATACATTTGATGTCACAGTCGTTGATTATATATTCTACCTGCTCAGGTTTTAAAAGTTTTGTAAGAGGAACCAAGATGTAGTCAGTAGATAAAATAGCAAGTATTGCAATAACCTGCTCTATCCCTTTATTGGAATAGATCCCAACTCTTGAGTCTTTTGGAAGGTCTAACTCTTTTAAGTAGTAAGCTACCTGATTTACTTTCGTAAATAACTCAGAATAAGTCATGCTTTTTTCATTAAAAACTAATGCTGTTTTATCTCCGTGAGTTTGCGCCGTATATTCGATTAGTGTTCTTATACAGTTTATTGACATGTTAATTTCCTTTTGCTCCAAGAGTCCAGATATCGTAATTAGTGTCTAGTACGGTAACCGGGTTATGATCTGAGTTAAGTATCTTTTTGTAGAAAAATGAGATGATATCTTCTATCTCCTCAGCTGATAAAACCTTTGTAATACCGCCTGTAAGCACTATAGAGTTGATAGATAGCAGTTTTAGGTTGATATATGCCTGCTTGTAGTGTGACATTTTTGTTAAAACAAGAAAGATAGCCAGTTGCATCAGCACTCTAGTCGCTTTTTGGCTCTGCTCTTCAAAGATGTTCTCTGTAACCTTCAGGTGTGTTAGAAGCTCATAAACAAACTCATTGTTCTGTGCAGCAAAGATCAGAGACTCTTTTGACTTGTAAACACCAAGCTTTTTAAATACCAGTCTGTCATACTCGTTCTCAGTTACGATGTTGTCATCAACCAAATCTTTTGAGTAGTGAATATCTGTAGTAGCTCCACCGATATCTATAAGGATAAAAGGATTTACTACTGCAAATTTTGTATTTATCATGGGAAGAGTCTTGTTTACGATGTATGGAGTCGAGTATATCTGGTTTGAAGTGATGTCATAGAGATGCTTGATATCCTCTTTTCCTTCTATATCTTCTTGGTAGAGATTTGTAAGATAAACTTTTAGGTTTTCTTCTACGATATGAAGCTTGTCGTCGATGATATTAGGCAGTATAACAATGTTTTCTATGTTTTCTTTCAGTGCAGGAGCTTGTGTTTCACTTCCAACATACACTACGTTTGAGTAGTTTAGTTTATCTAAGTAGCTATAAAGATCTGCTCCAAAAATATCTGAGTTAGAGTTAATTCCTCCAACAATGATTACAACGTCAATCACATCACTTGGAATAGAATACTCTTCAATGTTTTGATACATAACAGTCTCAATGATGTTAATACCAGAGTTAAAAGCAATGTTTTTAGCATACTTCAATGAGAATGAGTTAGTAAGACCGATAATAAGCGTGCTTAGACCACCATTTGCAGATGAACAGATATGTACATCATCTTTTTCATAACTATCTATTGTATTGCCGCATTTGTACTTTAAATCATCTAAGATATCTTTGTTGAAATCTCTTAGATGCTGTTCTATGCTTGTCGGTGTACTTAGCTTGAAGTAAGTACTTCCTACATCTATTAAAAGTTTATCGTTCATTTTACTCATTGCATAATCCCTATATCGTGGATAATATCATTTACGATGCTCGTAGTGTCCTTAGTAAGGTCACACTGAGCTTTTTCATACTCAAAGCAACGATCTGGGATAGGCACGTTTCCTCTTTTGATAATTCTGATGTTTTTCTTTGCATCTCTTATAGTTATCATCTCGTTATGATTGATGATATGCGGAGAAAATGGCACATCTATGATCCCGCTTTTAATAGAGTTAAATACTTTTCTCCATAGAGTGTCGGCAGGATCATTAAACACAGCTTCCATAATAGCGTGAACTTCAAGAGTCATAATCTCTTCTTCTTCCTCATCTATGATGTTTGGAAGACCATTTAAGATGCCAAGAGTGTACTGAGTATTTGCAACCGTTTTTGCATTTGCTTCTTTTGTAGGAATACCTGATGCCTCTTCTCTTGTTTTTGTAATGATTTTGTTCGCACCAACCATAGCTGCAATAACTGTAGACATGTTAATAAGCTGTTCTGCATAGTCTTTGTTAGTCGGGAAAGCTCCCATCCACTGATGATAAACAAGATTAATAGTTGCATCGCCGCAGTTAATCTGCTGGGCATAGTGCTTTGCAAGTTTCTTGATAACTGCACCCATTACGATATCTTGGTTCATAGAACCTGTTTGAGAAAATGAAACAGAGAACGACTTAACGCCCTCTTCGAGTGAAAGCAGCATCTCAAGAAGCTGAATAACTATAGTAATAGCAGGCGGAACTAAAGTGGCTGTAAGAGGTCCAAATGACTCTCTGTTTATAGGCTCGTTTAATTTTGAGTAGTTTGCACAAACTTTTTCTACATATTTCCAGTAAAGAAATGCTTTGTCAAGTGGAAAGTTTTTTGAGTATGGCAAAAGGTAAGTAATAGGCCCGCCTTCAATCTCAAAAATACCGGATGCAATGGCAGTCTCAATAAGAAGTCTGGCATCTGGTGTACCGTGTCTAAGACTCACAGGCTTGTTGAAGTGAGTAACCATCTTTCTAGTGTTTCTGTAACCGTGATTTACCAGAGGGTAACCGTTTAGCATGTCTACTTCGTTTTCTTCACTTAGACGCAGCATCTTCTTTGCAGTCGCATAGTCATTAAGTCTAGTATTTGAGTCGATAGTCAAAGGTAGAACATCAACATTCGCTTCAACGAAGAACTCATTTAGAGCAAACTGCTTCTTATAAGTAGGGAATCCACCACGAGGCTGAACAAGCATCTTGTTTTTTGTTTTAAAGTTATGAGATATAAAAAGATCTTTACTTGCATTTTTAACAAACTCTTCAACTTCTGCAAAGTCAAAGTTGTCTACATACTCATTTCCTAGAATTATTTCTCTCTCTTCTTGGAGCAAACTCATTATTTATTTCTCTCTTTTAAAAACTCTTCCAGTGTGTCAAGCCCAGTATTAAGGTCAACTTGATGGAAAACTAAGTCAAATCCGTAGTTTTTATATTTAGGAACAATTGTCTCTGCATCTGCACTACCTACAACTAAGTTTCCACCAATCATCATTACAAGATTGTCTAAATTCTTGTATTTTGATTTTAGTAGTTTTATCTCTCTACTCCAACCCTCTGCTTCTCCGTTTAACGAAGATATAAGAAGTATATCCGCACCTGTTTCCACTACAGCGTCAAAGAACTCTTCCAAGTAAGTGTTTACGCCTAAGTTAAACACTTCGAATCCTCTTGCATTGAGTGAAAGTTCTATCAATCTATTTGCTACAACATGTATGTCGTTCCCGACTACGCCTGTTACTACTTTCATCTATTTAATACCTAATGTCTTTTATGGATGTAAAGATACCAAAGTTTATGTAAAAATAAGGTTATAAGGTGCTAGAATACATTTACAATTGAGCAATTAGGGGACAAAGATGGACTTTTTTACAGCAGATATCTGTGATGAGCATAGCGATAAAGCACTTGTACTTGACCCAGAGTACAAAAATTATGGTGGCGTGGACAAGTGCCAAGGTGAAGTAGTAACAATTAGATTAGATAAAAACAATTCAGAACTTATCAAAGTTCTTCGTGATGAAGACGGAACAGGTAAAGTTGTTGTTGTTGATGTAAGAGAAGAGTATTTCGCTGTTGTCGGCGAAAACCTTATGAAGTTTGCACATAAAAACAACTACGCAGGAATCATTGTAAATGGTTATATCAGAGATACTTTTCAGATAAAGGATATTCCGGTAGCTCTATACGCTCTTGGAACTTGTCCTAGAAAATACATACCTGTTACAGAAGGTGAAAGAGACGTGCATCTATCTTTTGGCGGCATTGGCTTTAAAAATGGAGACTACATCTACGCAGATACAGACGGTGTGATTGTTACATCTGAGAAGATAGTATAAAAATAAAAGGGAAAAAATTGACAACTATTAATGAAATAAACGAAGAGATGAAAAAACTATTGGCAGAAACAGATGAAGAAGCTTTAGACGAAGTAAAAGAAAAATACGCTCCATACGAAAACAAGATGAACTCACTTTTAGAGAGTGATGATTTAGAGAGTTATTTAATAAAATACGAAGAAATGTATACGGAAGACGAAGCCGTTTTAAAGTGTTTTAACCTAGACACACCACAAGAATTAAAAACTTATATAGAAGACAAAGAGATTAGTTTTGATGATTTAAAAACTGAAACTGCTCATGCAGCTTGTGAAGCTCTAAAATTTGCTATCTATGACAGTGAAGAACTGGACGATTATTAATAGCTAAGGTAAAAAAGCATGAACCGTAGAGATTTTTTAACAACCGCCACAGCAGCATCTGCTACACTAGCTTTTAGTGGATGTAATGATAGTGACCGTCAAGCTATAGACTACTCAAAGCATCCAAAGAAACATGACAATGACATAAAACGTGTAAATATAAACAGAAATAAAAAAACTATTATCAAGCTCGCTACTAGCTGGCCTGCGCACTTTCCCATCATGGGTACAGGTGTTGAAAAGTTTGCTCAGAGAGTAAAAGATGTAAGCGGCGGCTCTTTAGAGATAAAGCTTTACCCAAAAAATACTCTTGTCCCTGCCCTCGCTGTTTTTGATGCGTGTAGCAGCGGTCAAATAGATGCATTTCACTCCGGACCATACTACTGGAAAGGTAAAAACTCTGCATTTTCTTTGTATAGCGGTATCCCTTTTGGTTTTACAGCTGAAGAGATTAACTCATGGATGCTTTTTGGCGGTGGACTAGAACTTTGGCGTGAGCAGTATGCAAAGTACAATCTCTACCCATTTATGGGTGGAAATACCAATATTCAAATGGGTGGATGGTATAGAAAACAGATAAAATCACTAGCAGATATGCAGGGGCTTAAAATGCGTATGCCCGGTCTTGGCGGTGAAGTATTCTCAAAGATGGGTGTTAACCCTGTCTTACTCCCTGCAGGAGAAATATATACATCTTTGGAACGTGGCGTCATAGATGCTACAGAGTGGGTTGGACCTGCGCTTGATATTAAGATGGGCTTCTATAAGGTTGCTCCATACTACTACTCAGGATGGCATGAGCCAGGTTCTATCTTGGAACTTACATTTAACAAACACTCTTGGACCAAGTTGGCTTACGAACATAAATCTATGATAGAAGTAGCATCTAGTGAAATGAACTCAAATATGACTTATCACTTTCACTCTGAAAATATTAAAGCGTTGGCAAAATTAAAAGAGTTAAATATAGATATACATCAATATCCTGCTGATGTTATAGTTGCCGGTAAAAAGGCACTCAAAGAAGTTATAACAGATTTTAGTTCTAAAAACGAAGACTTTAAGAGAGTCTATGCATCTATCGAAACCCACTTAAAACTATCCAAAGAATGGAGTGATGCGAGTCTGCGTTACTTTCTAAATGAGAGATAAAGTATAATCCGTTTCTATATTAGAGGCATGACATTTGCTTTTGATAATAAACATAAATCACGGGAACA
Organism: Sulfurimonas sp.; assembly: GCF_041563035.1. Taxonomy (GTDB): domain Bacteria; phylum Campylobacterota; class Campylobacteria; order Campylobacterales; family Sulfurimonadaceae; genus Sulfurimonas. The sequence continues at coordinate 37,810 of NZ_JBFFNS010000010.1, forward strand.
TACTTGAAAAAACTACTTGTTATATCCACTCTGCTTCAAACACTACTTTTTGCTTCATTTCAGGGCACTGTAATTGATAAAAACACCCTGAAGCCCATAGAAAAGGCGATAATCAGTGACTCTAGAAAAAGCGTTAAATCAGACGAAAATGGTTCATTCTTTATAGACAGTAAAGAAAAGAATTACCACCTAAAAGCTTATGGGTACAGACCATACACATTTTCTTCAGATTCTAATAATACAACTATTAGCGCAGAACCTATAAAAATAAAAGCTTTATATCTTACTTTTTGGGGTGCAAACATATACTCTAAAACCACAAAAAGAATCTTGGATATCATTGAAAACACAGAGATAAATGCTCTTGTTGTAGATGTAAAAAATGAGTACGGTTCAACTTCATTTAGAACTTCGTTTAAGCAGGCAAATAAATATGGCGCTTATAAAGATAGGACTATTGGTGACATAAGTAACTTTATGGAAGTAATGAAATCTAAAAATATTTATATGATTGCCAGAGTAGCTGTTTTTAAGGATGAACTTCAAGCTTCAAGTAATGAAGATTATGCCATTAAAAAGGAAGATGGAAGTATTTGGAGAAATCACGATGATATGGCTTGGGTGGATCCCTTTGATGAACGAAGTCATAAGTATACAATTTCTATCGCAGAAGAAGCAGCAAAAGTAGGTTTTGATGAGATAAACTTTGACTACATAAGGTTTCCTGCAAAAGCCGGACTAAAACTAAAAAAAGAGAGTACTCAAGAAAATCGCATAAAGGCAATAGATAGTTTTTTAGACTCTGCTAAAAGCAGACTTAGAAAGTATGGAGTATTTATTTCTGTAGACACTTATGGAAACATTTGCTGGGTAAAAGGTGATATGGGTATAGGACAGACTGTAGAGTCTCTTTCAAAACACAGCGACTATATCTCGCCAATGCTATATCCTTCCGGATTTGCAAGCGGTTCATTTTACTTTGAACATCCCTCAGAACATCCTTATGAAGTTATACGCAGAAGTATTAAGAATATAGCACCAATGATAGATTCGAAGCGTGTAAGACCTTGGCTGCAGTATTTTAAAGACTATGCACATACAAAAAAACACTATGAAAAATTTGAAGTAAATGAACAGATTAGAGGATCTGATGATACAAATGCTAGTGGTTGGATGTTGTGGTCACCTTCTAGCAGATACCATGAAGAGTATTTCGAGGTTTCTAAAAAGTAAAGTTTTGTCTGTTTTTGATATCTTTTCTAACTTTAGAAGCATTTGGAAGATAGTTTTGAACTAAGGCATGAAAATATTTTGAGTGATTCATGTGAACTAAGTGAGCTAACTCATGCACTACAACATAATCAATTTGCTCTTTTTGGAGTTTAACAAGTTGAGTGTTGAAAGTAATGACTCTTTCTGAACTACAACTTCCCCACCTGCTTCTCATCTTCTTTAGCTTTATCTCTTTATAGTTTAACCCCATAATTTGAGCGTAATACTCAGTTCTTGAACTCAGATAATTTTGTGAAAATATCTTATAAAAATCATCGTAGCATCTAAGTATATTTTTTTGATTTGGTTGTCTGACTCTATTTAGAAGAGTTCTTAGTTCTGAAGCTTCCTCGGCATCTACGCTATAAACTTCTCCAAAGAGTAAAACTTCATCTTCAAGGTTTATTTGAACCGCTGGATTTTGTTTTCTTTTAAATAGCTGTTTTCTTATCCAAGTTTCTTTTTCAAGCAGTAAGTTCTCTATGTAAGATCTTGAGACCCTTGATGTTTTTAAGACTACTTTAGAATCTTCGTTAACACTTATATAGCTGTTTTTTAGCCTTGGTTTCGTGATATGTATAACATCAAGATCTTTAAAGCTTATTTCATTCGTAGTCAATTGGGTCAGTTGCTCCGGCTAGTTTAAATCCGTTTAGTCTAAGTCTACAGCTGTCACAAACACCGCAGGCCTTATCTTCACTCTTATAACAGCTCCATGTATGATGCAGTGGAACATTTAGCTCCAGTGATTTTTGGACTATTTGAGACTTTTGTAGATGTACCAGGGGCATTTTAATCTCTATATTTGTCTCATCTTTCGTTCCTAGGTTTATAGAGTGTTCCATACTTTTTATGTATGATTCTCTACAATCCGGATAACCGCTGCTGTCTTCTTCGACAACTCCGATGCTAATTACCTCTGCGCCCTCTTTTTCAGCAATAGCCGCTGCCATACTCAAAAAAATACCGTTTCTAAACGGTACATACGTTACAGGGACTCCTTCTTCTATACCGCCAGTTGGTACTTCTATGCTTTTATCTGTAAGAGCAGAAGCGCCTATTTGCTTAAAGAAATCAAGATCAAGTATATATTTTTCAATTACATCTAAATCTTTACATATTTTATGAAAGCATTCCAGCTCTTTTGTCTGTGTTCTTTGATCGTAGTTAAAGTGTAGAGCAATTATCTCATAACCACTGTTTTTCATCATATATGTGCTAAGAGTTGAGTCCATTCCGCCACTCATTACACATAGTGCTTTTTTAGTTTGTTTATCCATGAAAGAATTTTAGCATATCTTTTTAATAAAGATTAAAACAAATTAGGTATATAATGGGTGTATAAGCATATAAAGGAGACATTATGGATGTATCATCTTCATCAGGAAGCGGTTCAGTTTCCGCTCAAGTAGAAGTTATGAAAAAAGCTACAGAGGTTCAAGAACGACAAGTTCTTAAGGTTCTTGAAAGCGCGAATGAGCAGTCTAAAGAAGTGACAGCTCAGAAAACTGGCGTGGGAAAAAACTTAAACATAACTGGTTGATCTCCTTCGCAAACTTAAAGTGGGTGCTTTTTTGTACCTGCTTTTATAAAATATAAGCCTCATTAGAATTCTTTGTCTTAGTCAATGCTTTTTATGAATTTTAACATAATGTTGTATTTTTTTGTTTCAATATGTAACACACTTAGTTAATTGCTTGACTTAGATTGCATTATTAAGAGTTCTAACTGTCCTTTTATCTCATAAAGTATTTTTATTTCACTTGAATGTAATTTATCATTATCAAAAAGAACTTTTACGCTATCTTCACAGACCTTGATTCTACTATTCTGTTTTGAGATGTAAACAGTAAAAGCTATTATGTTAAGTAGAAAACCTGAAAATAAACCTACTAATGCAATTATTATTTCTATAGTCATACTAAGACTTAATACCTTTTATAGAACCATACTTAGTTAAAGCTAGATATCTAACCTCTTCAAGTTCATCTAGTGTCACTATTTGTATTCTAGGCTCTTGACCTTTTGCAAGTTTCCAAGAAGTTTCTGTCATGTTTTTATATTGTGCTATTCCAATAGCTTCACTAATATCGTTACGACTTTGTGGATCAGCGTAAAAAGTTTTATTTGACTCTGTAGTAACAGTCATAGAGTTAATAGCTATCTCTTTTTCGCCTTTATCTTTTGAGTAAACTTCTGGAACTTGTGTATATTCAGTTTTCTGTACTAAAAAGCCTTTTCTTTTTCTATTTATCTTTTTAAGTTTCATACTATGCTCCTAGTTCATTTAATGCTGAGTAGACAGCAGTTGTTTTTGTATCTTGTTTTTTGTGTTCAATCTTAAATTTTAAATCAGTACCAGATACAAAACTTGTATTAGCTTCAAAAGTTTCTTTGATTTTTATATCATCTGGAAGAGTTCCAACAAATGAAGCATTTGAATCTTTTACTAATGTTTGATAGTCTTGATTATTTAAAGTGACTTGCATAGACACGTTATCAACTTCACATGCAAAAGTTGGTGTAAATGATTGACCATGAATAAATTTTGTTTTATTTGTATTAAACAAAGATGTTATTTCATCAGAAGCCAATGCTCTATTATAAATCTCAATTTGGTCTATAAAACCATTAAAGAAATTGCCATTAATATCTCTACTATATCCGATACTACAAATTTCATTTGATGAAAAAACTATATCTGATGAAACAGATGAAGTATAAACCAATTCATCATTTAAATAAAATAAATAATTACCGGAATCAGCTCTAGTTAGAAGACAGAAATGTGAAACTCCAACTTCAGGAGTAGGCATTAAAATATCATATATAGAATTCAAATTACCATTCAGTTGTAAATATAATTGACCACCTTCAATTAAAATACTAATACCTTTACTATTATAATAATCTCTGTTAGAAATAATACAACCATTAATACCAGACTTTAAAACAGTAAAAGTAAAAAACAAAGAAAAAGACTGTGTAGATAAAACTGCTTTTGAAATATTAACACCACTTGAAGAACCATTAAAAACACCACAATAACCAAGTTCACCTAAATCATATGTAAGATTTATAGGTGTACCATCATTGTTACCAACTGTATCATTAGCGTTTTCATTAAACTCATATTTAGAAACCAAACTACCATCATTAAAAGGATTAGAGCTACTAGGATTAAGGAATATTGAACCAGAGATAGGAAGCTTTAAAAAATTATCAAAGTTACCCAAATATATTTCAGTTCCATCTGTCAAACTAGAATCAATATAACATTCTGTTTCATCTGTTGAACTCAAAATGTTAGTAAGATTAGAAACAACGAAAGAACCACTTTGAACACCTATCCAATCACCATCTAAATCAGATTTAGATGCTATAGATGATTCAAATATAGCGTTATCAGCAGTAGACAATAAACCCTCTTCATTAGCAGTAGTAACTATAGAAGCATTTGAGATAGTTGGAAAGTTTGTAGCGTTGAACTCACTTCCTGAAACATCTACATAAGCGTCTGTATCTGGTGCAAAGGCTACATTTACAATAGTGAAATTATGAGTTGTAGCGTTTGAAGTTAATTTACCCGTATCACTTCTAGTAACTTGTAGTGTTTGTGCTTCATCAGCTGTAACACTTCCCAATGACATAGTAATAGTACCGTTACTGATTGTATATGTACCACTTGACAAAGTTACAGTGTAAGTAGCTGTAGGCTCATAATCTGTAATAGTGACTACTAGATTACTGTTTTCATTTACAGTTGATGAACCTGAAAGAGTTGGAGCTATTGAAGTTTCTGTTTGTGAAGATTCAAGAGTCTCTATAAGTGTATTTATTTGCTCTGTAAACAGTGCAACCTTTTCAGCTATTAAAGTATCTGTATTAGTTGTTACAGTAGCTAAGAAAGCTTCTAGTTCTGCTTGTAATTCTACTTCATAACCCATCTCAGTTGATATGTTTATAAAGTCACTTATTACACTTGATAGTTCATCTGTATTTGCTACGGCTAATGTTTGTTCTTGAATTTTTGTGAGAATAGAATCAATGATTTCGATTTTAGTAGGAGCGGGCATTTATTTTCCTTGTATTAAACTATTGAGTAAGAACTCTTTGTAAGTGCTTAGTTAATAGTTTTGAGGTAAGTCTAAGAGGGGTGAACCTCTTAAACTGTGTATGACGTTGAACTGATGATGTCAACTCTCTCAGCTTTAACATTGTCGATAGTTTTACCGATAAGACCGTTAATAATATCAAGTGATGATACTGTAGGCTTAACATACATTCCGAAAAATGTAGATGTATCTAAAGTATCATTTATCATTGCAACTTTAACAAGCTTACAAGATACAGAAGACAGACTAGGATCACTTGTAGTAATACCTACAGTTTCTTCAAAAACTTCAACTTTACCACCGTAAAAAACTTGGCAAAGAGTAAGTGCGGTAGCTGAATCAGCAACATCTAAATAAGTGTTGTTTTTACTTCCATCTGTGAAAGTTTCTATAGCTTTAATTCTAGGCATATTTTAATCCTTAAACAACAGGTGCAGCAGCACCGATTAATTTGTATTTTTTTAACTGAACTTTGTCACAAGCAACACCGCTAGTCAGTTTTATAACACTACCACATGAATTTGCAATATCATCATCTGATAATGTTGGCTTACCATAACGAATACCAACAAAAGACGGCTTAGCAGTAGGATTTTGAGAATCTCTACAAACAGCAAGAGCCTCAATATACTGAGGTGGAACAGGACGAGCAGTTCCAGAAGCACCACTACCATCTGGTGAAAACGAACCAACACCATCAGGCATAAACGCAACTAAGATTTCAGCAGTTGCAACATCTGTATCAATATCAAGAGTTGCACGTTTAACACCATTGTTAAAACTTTGACTTAAAATTATTCTAGCCATTACATTTCCTTTTTTCTATAAATATTTCAACAGACTAAGGATAAAGATTTGAAGTCTAAAACCGATGAATAAAAACAGGAAAATATATGTTCATGTTTAGAGTTTTTAAATCTTTAAAATCAATCTGTTAAGTGTTGAAATGATTACATTTGTATATAGGTGTAAGTCAAGTGTAACTTATAATTTACATTAACGACTTATTTTACGGAACTTAAAAGCATAAACACTTTACAGACACTTTACACTTTTATAATTGCTTAAGCTGAAAAACGAAAATATAGCCTTTTGTATTGTCGAAAATGTCTAGTTTTTGGGTCTAGCTGAAATACTAAAGAGTTCTCTTTGCGGTTTAGGTGATGATGAATCATCAGGCAAATGACAAGCAACGCTGAGTCGAATGTGTGCCTTGATACTATCATGCAAATAGGTTGCTAGGGTGCAACGCCTACGGCTTTATCTGAGAGTTTAAAGAGTATATGAATAGTCTGGCTTCTGATGAAGAGTCTAGCCGTCTTCACGCACGAAGTGGCAGAGCCACTAATTTCGTGCAATACGGCAATTTAAAAGAAGAAAAGATTTTTAGAGAGTTCCGCTCAAGCGTTAAAGGCTAGCCGATTGATTGGCGGAAGTCTAGGAGTAGCTTAAAAGAGTTAGAAGGCTAAGAAAGAGAAATTGTCACAACAACATAAAGAAGATCAGTCACATTTTAATATTTAAAAATCGGTCACGGACACATTAAGCAGCACAGTCACACTTAATTCTTTTTGCTCGTTTTCTTTGTGCACTTTTTCTACACCTTGGACTACTATATATCTGTTTACCAATCAAAGGACGACCACAACCACAAGCACATCTTTTCTCATCCTGGTCTGTCACAGTTTTTTCTTTTTGATCAGTCACATCTTTGTTCTGCTGCAAAGTCACACTATTGTTCCCAGGATCAGTCACAGCTTTTACAGCACGTGCAATCACACGTCCCATTGAAAGTGGAACACCATTACCTACAGCTTTTTTCTTACCTTTTACATTAAAATCAGGTAAATCATAGTCACTTGGTAAACCTTGAATATGACAAAGCTCTTTAAAACTTCTATCATCTGAAGCTAAAGCACAACCACCGATTATATTTTTACTCATAGTTCCGCGAGGTATGTCTAAGTAAAGATTATCTTTAGAACCAAACTGTATATGTCTTAATCTTGAATAATCATCATACCAACCTTGATTAATATCTATACGTTGATGATTGTAAGTAGATAAAAAAACAACGTCAGTCATAACACAAAAATCAGTCACAGAATGTTTATACTGGGAAGTCACATTTTTAATTACTAGATCAGTCACATCTGGAGCACCTTTCACATTTTCCAAAATATACCAATCTGGTTCACACTCATATACAACTCTTAAAAACTCATAAACCATTTCTAAAGAGTAATCACCTTTATCTCTTTTAAGACCGCTAAAGTCTTGACAAGGTGAACCACCGATGATGCCATCAAATTTATTTTTCATACCTGTAAAGTCACGGATATCTTGACCAGTGATTAAATCACCTGCACTTACAACGCAAAAACCAGCTTCACGAAAAGCTTTATCAAGTAAACCGATACCGCTAAAAAGACTTAAAACGAGTTTCATTACTTACTACTGATATTAACAGAGGTCATAGACTCTATGGAAGTATCTTTATCTAGTTTGAGTAAAGACTTCATACTTTCAAACACTTCAAGAGCAGTTCTAGTGGTCTTGACTGTCTGAATTATGATTTGGTTCTGTCTCTTTGCAGTCTCGTTCCTAACCATAAAATACATGGTCTTTTTATATGACTCTTTATCATCTATAGGTATGACTGTACTACTAGGAGCAGTATAAACTATTTGACGAATTTGAGTAACTTTAGCTTTTAGATTTGTTTCTGCAAATGAAATTATATTTTCAGGTGACGAAGCACATAAATCAGTGGAATATGAGCGACTACCTATTTTAAAGGTTACATTATATTCATTAGACATCTAACTATTTCCTAGAAAATAAAGAAAAACAAAAACACCAAAATAAACTAAATAAAGAATATATTTTGTTACTAAATCTTTTGCTTCATCTGTTTCTTTTTCCTTACGTTCTTCGTATTCAGGATATTCGACTACTGTTTCCCAATCAATATCTTCTCTCATAATATTCCTTTAAATAACATTCTATAATTTTTAAGCACGATTAATCCTTAAAGCACTTAAAAGCTCAACCATAGCTTGATTACCACCAATAAAATTACCAGCACTATCCTCAAAAACCATGCTAGAACTTAAAGCATTTAACTTGTCTATGTCTTTACTAGTAACTTCAACAGCACCTGTCATCTGCTTAATAAGTGCTTTGTCTGTTACGAAAAAAGATGATGTTTTTATCTTCATCTCAAACATATCTCTATTACCATCAATTTGAAGCTTTGCAAGATTAGAACGAACACCTTCCTTATTAACTTCTAAAGCTTCAAATTTTAATTTACTCTCATATAAATTATGTTCAGCTTGAGGATTGCCGACATTAGCAGTACCATCCATATCCATCTTTGCAAAATCAGCCATAAGCCTACACTCTTCAACCTTATTATCATTATCACCAAGAAACTTACTAAACATCGTAGCTTTACGACCTTTACGAAAATTTTTAAATTTAGCTTTTAAAAATGATTTACTATACCAACCAACTACAGCAGTAGAAGCAACCTTAAAAGACTTGTCCAAAGCCCATTCTTGAGCCCTCATAGCTTGACCTGTCATATAACCAAGACCAGCACCTATACCATCTTGAATAACATCAGTTAAAAATTCACTTTCAATCTCACTTGTAACACCTGCTACTATAACTCTTCTTTGAGACTGTAAACCCATACTAGTGGCAGTCTCAACCATTTCATTAACACCATAACCAAGACCAGTACCCAAAACACTAGCAGTTTTTGTACTGTATGCACTATATTTTATTTCTGTCATGATAAGTCACTCCCGTTATATATATATTGTCTTCTTGAATCCCAATTTATAAACTGATAAGATGGAAGAACAAGAGGTTTAAATACTTCGTCAAATACATCATCTGGAATCTCGAATTCCATTTCGTCAGTTGCATTTTTTGCGTCAGTTATGTTTTTAGCTGTAGTAGCTTCTATAGGCTTCATTGTAGCAACGGTATTACCATCAAGGTTTTTAATGTCCTGAACAGTAGTGTGATAGTCTCCTATCTCTTTTTCTTTTGTCTTAGCCTCAACAAGTGAAACATCTTTTTTCAATCCTAGTTCTAAAGGTGTAAGCTCTGCATATACACTTCCATCCATTCTGGTAATTTGTGCAACTGTTGTTAGATGCTGAGCCACCTTTTTTTGTTCTATTGCATTAGCTGAAACAGCGTTAAGATTTGAAGCAATAGTAGCTACTTGTTGAGTTTGCTCAGTTGTTGCAGTTGTAAGAGCTTCTATTAATGTTGTATCTGTTACGACTTGATTAATAACATTAACAGCAGGAGCTTCAACGCTTGGAACGCTCACACTTAAATCTAAGTTTTGGAGTGCAGTTATCAACTCTTCATGTCTTGTTATTTCTAACTCTTTATATGCTACATCAATATCACTCATAATACTTAAAGCACCCGCAATTTTTGCAACTTCTTGGAGCTGTAAAACCATAGCCGGTAATGTTGCATTTAAAATACTTGTTTGAGTGTCAGCATGTTCAGCAGTTTTTGCAAGAGCTTTTAATATCTCAGCTTGAATGACATTTGCATGATCTTGTTGTAATGCTGTATTTTTTTGCTGTTGTATAAGTGATTCTACTAGCTCATTACTTTGTTTTAAATAATCAGGTAGTGTTATCGGATTAGCATTTGATAGTTCTACTGTATCCTCTACAGTTGGTTTAATCTGAGCTATATTTTCAGCATTAGATACTGATTTACTAACTCTACTCGTTTCGTCTTCCATTATCGCTTTATGATGTTTATTTACTAAGACACCAACGCTTGAAGATAAAGCAACATAATCAATAACTTTAGTAATATGTTTTCTTATTTTTAAAGCACTAATTAATGCAACTATATAAGGTATTGCTGCAACCATTTTTTTTACTCCAGACCTAAAAAGGTTTTTATTTTTTGAACGTCTGCTTGAATTGAATCTAAAACAGAAGTATCACCATTATTTGAAACACTATCAGAAACAATAGTTTCTAAGCTACTAACCTTAGTAAGAACAGTGTCCATAGTTGATAATAAAAGATTAAGCTTATCTTCACAGTTCATTTATTTATTCCTTTATATTAATTCGTACTTTTCAGGCTCACAACAAACGAGGAGACAGCAAGTAGTTTTCATTTTGAGATTAGCTCTACAATCATCAATGTATGTTTGCATTATTGAACGAGCATATGTATCATTATAAAGATTGGTATCATATAGCCTTTGATTATGTACAACATTGCCGTTAAGAGATATAGAAAGCCAATATGTAGTTCCTGTACCGTAAGGTGGTAATATAATTACATAAGTATCAGTGTAGAGACTATAAGTGTATGGACAATCTGGGTCATCACTAGCACCATCACTACCACCATTATTTGAATCAGAACAATCAGTATTCATTACAAATTCAGAATAGGAGACTGTACGGTCATGGTCACAATCTTCGGTCAAGTTATCTTGGTCACCATTACAAGTATAAAACTCTTCTATAACTATACGCTCATAACCATTCTCATAATGATACAAATGCTCTAAGTGGCAAGTAACGAAACCAAGATTATAGTTCATATAAGAAAGGTCTACTAAATATAAATAGCCACCCATTGGACAACCATCAGAATTATGAGAAACAGGAACATAATTTAGACCAGAAACACAAGGAGAAGCCATTTGAACTACTTCATAACCGCTTTAAATACTGATTCGGCTAAATCAACTGTAACATCATTATTATCTTTTGCTGAAAGATATTTAGCACCATCTTTAACTAAGTCGAGAACTTTATCATCATGTTTTGACTCAGTACCACTAACGTATTTTGTAACTAGATTAATACCTAGATTTAATAAGAACATTTGTAACATTTTTTTTACCTTTTTATATTTAATTTACTATATAGTTTATATAGCTATTTATACCAGATAACGTTTTTTGCTTTTGCGTTATCAACATCTACATGTATAAAATCTTCATACACACCTATACGATTAAATCCATGAACAATTAAAGACTTTATAATCTTAAATCTATCACTAGAACTATCAAGAGCAATATCAACGGCTAAACCTTTTAAATGGCTTGAAGATATAGAACCTTTTTCTTTACGATTATGATTGACACATCTACATGCACTATTTAACTTAAAAGGTACACCAGAGCTTAAACGAGCAATGTCTAATTGAATTACTAAATCTTTACTAATGTTATTAAGACCACAACCACACTTACAAGCGAACTCACTCTCTTTAAATTTATGAATAGTATTCCAAAACTCACGACCTAACATTTATTTTTGCCTCCTTAAATTTTCTTATAGTATTTACTACAGTTGTACGACTTGTATCTAGTTCCCTTGCCACCTCCGACTTATTAATTTTTTGATTCTTATCAGCATATTCTGCAACTTTTTGTAAAATCAAAACTTCAATTACTGACATTTTGAGCCCCTATAGTATTAGTACTCTTACTTAAGATATTTGCAAATCTGAACATGTCACCACGTATAAGTTTTTTAGCTTCTGGAGTAGGCTCAATAAGCAAAATTGTTTTTTCAAAAGCTTCTTTAAATTTGCTGAAGTCACTACAATTATCAGAACAATATTGTCTTGGTTTGAATCTACTTTCATCTTCAAAATCATTACCACAAACCATACATACTCTATTAGTCATGAAGCCCTCTCTAATGCTTTATTTAGATATGTAACTCTCTCTTGATTGAATCTAGTATCATCAAAGAGATTCAAAGATATCTCATGTACATAAGCTTCCAGATTAGTATCTAGTAGTTTATTGATTGGGTAAAAGACACCGTTTCGTTCTTGATATCTTTTAGCATTAGAAACGTAATCAAGAGTATTAGCGTAAGCGTTATCTATAAGGGTGATTTGTTTATCTTCATAAATTTCATCATTAGAACGTGAAAAAGCCATTTCTAAAGTTTTAGGACTAAGTTCTCCACTATGACGAAGTAAAGTAGTAAGAAGTGATTTAATGCTATTTGAAACCCATTGAAAAGCAGAAGTTTTTGGAGCTTTATCAATATTTGTTTCTTTTGGAACATAACCATTCCACTCATTTAAAGATAACCATAATTCAGAAGTATCAGCACGTTGATATCTCTTCGTTATAGCCTCTTTAGTTATAAGCGATGTTTGACCCTCTTTATTGATTGAATAGCCTCTAATCATATCTAAACAGTGATTGTCGCTCATATCTTTGTGTTCAACTTTTTGTAAAGCTCTACCCCATAAATCAGGAATAGCATTTATTACATTTTGGAAGCCATCTAATAAGCCCTCAGAATCAGTATAGATAGTTTTTAACTTCTCTCTTCTGTACTGAATCTCTATACGCCATACAGTTGCATACTGGTCATAATCTTTATTGTGAATCCACGCAAGATTTTTTATAAATGCTTTATCAGGATTTTTTTGTATCTCTACAGTCTTATCATAGATTCTAAGCATTTCATCACCAGAGCCAAACGTAAAACCCGTAAAGTTTCTACCATTGTAATAAATACTAGAATTGCTATCTTCAACATGCTTGATATTGTTACGTTTAAGTGTCTTAAAACGATAGTAATCAAGTTCAGTAAAGTTATAGCCTTGTATATCAGTTGCTAAATGGATCTCGCTAACCTTAATTAAATACTCTTTGAGTACATAAGTAGAGATAGTTTCGTTAATGTATCTCATAGCCTCTACATGTCCTACACGTGCAAGAAATGAAGCTCTAAACTCAACTTTGATAATAGGTGTATGAGTTTGATTATGTTTAGTGTCATGCTTTTTATCAAGTCTAGACTGAAGCTTAACAGTCTTGAAAGATATTGAAACATCTTGATTTCTAAGTGTTACGCTAAAACCTCTAAAAGTAGTTGCCATAACACGATATTTATCAGAACCAATCTTAGTATTTACAAATCTCATATCATTATTTGAATGATGTATTTTTTGAGCCTCTTCTTTTTGAGTTATGAAGCTCTCAACCATATTTACATAATCAGTGTAATCAGTCATTTGCATTTCATCTACATGATAATAATGAAGCTTTACAGTATCAACGATTTGACAGAGTTTGTTTATCAAGATTTTTCCTTTAGGTTTTTAAATTTGTCCAGTCTAACCCCCCTTGTTAATCCAGCTCGGGGGAAACTGAAAAATGCCGATTTTTCGGCAGATTTCGACTATATTTCCGTAATTGTCGCTACTTTAAATTTACGATTTTTCATCTTACCCGCAAACAAATAAGTAAAACCAGATTGAACGTTAATAGCTTGTTCAGCAGATAGAAGAACACCCTCTTCACTACCAACAACACCAATAGAACACCAGAACATTTCATCATAGAATGTAGGTTGACCATTTTCCAAAATAGGTTGACCACCTTTATCAGTTTTAGGAGCTTGAGGTAATGCGTTCACTTCCATTACTACACCTGCTATTTCAACCTTATTAGTTCTCAATAAACGTTCACGTTGTTTCATTAACTCAATTGTTTTTTCTGCTTCTGTTAGTTCTTCTTTAGCCATTTTTGGACTTCCTTGTTTTGATACTTAATAGTTAAATTAAGTTTGGAGTGAGTATCTAGAATGAAAGAAGAAATACCCACTACAAAACTAATTTAAAACATTGTCAACTGAATCTTATCCTTGATAACATTTGCAATTTTTAAAGCTAAATCAAATTCACTTTTCTTTTCTAAATATTCCTTTTTTCCAATCTTTTCATAAAAGCATCTTTTCTCATCAAAGGAAACTAAACCCAATTTGTTATTTGCGTAAGAACGATAATAACCATTAGAATTATGAACATAATGAGTACCTATAAGATAAAAATACTCAGTTACGAATTTTGGATAAGGTATAAGAGTAAGACCACTTTTAGACATCTTTATTAAGTCCTTTATAGTATTTAAGCTTTGAAACTATTGCTCTAAATAGATGAGCAGAACATGCGACCATTGCGACTTGGTGAGGCTTATTATTATCTCTAAACCTATGATACTTCTCTTTTACTATGGAGTTATGCTGAACAGCTGAAACGGCAGACATATAAAGCTGTTTTCTAGCTAACTCACTACCATTCTTACTAACTCTTTGTTTTTTGTTAACTGATGAACCACTATCGTTATAGATAATATTAAGACCTATATAGCTTTGTAATTGTTTTTTACTATAAGTGTCAACCACATCATAAATTAAAGGAAGAACTGCAAGAAGTGTCATATCACTAACACCTACAATGTCAGCCTTTATTAAATCAAATTCAGGCATTGCTATTTTAATAAGCTTAGTAAATTCTATAATAGACTCAGAGCGTACTTTGTCTATGGTTTCATTTGCTTTTATGATATTATTTCTTAGAGAAGGACTTACAAAACTATCACTTAATATACTGTCACCTAAACCCTTTTGTTGAGTTTGATATTTAGTGAGGGAATTAATATATGCCTGATAAGCTTTATAAGTATATTTTGTATGGTCATAGTTGGAATTGAATAAATTGTCTTTCAAAGTGGTTATGTAATCAGCTATATAATAGCTATCTAATTTATCAGTTTTATTTTCAAAATTCTTATATCTCTTGTAGTATTTAATACGCTTTGGATTAATAAGAATATATCTTATTTTTTCACCATCTAAGAACTTTTGAAGTTCTATCATGTAAGTTGAAGTTGCTTCAACACCTATTCTAAAATCAACTAAGTGATTTATTGAATTAAAGTATGAGAGAAGTTTAGAAAAACCATCATCATTGTTTGAGTAGGTTTCGTATATGCAGTTTGAAAAATCACCATCGTAGATACAAATATCAAATTTACTTTTTGCCATATCAATACCGACATATGTAATGGGTGCGTTAGCTTTCATTATTAATTCCTTGTTTTTCTTTTTACTTTTCTCATATCCAGACTCTATGGTCTATTATTCTTTCCAGCATTGTGTGAAAACAGTCTATTCTAATGAACAGTCTCAAAGGACTTAGATATAATTCAGACTTAAAGAACATTTTAAGCTAAAAAGAACGGAAAAGGTTAAAAAATGACAAAATGAAAGACAATCTTCAAAATATCAACACCTTTGCAAGTCCTTATTTGCTTAGGTGTAATATATGAGATATAATCCCACTCATGATTGAACTAGATAACAGAACTTCTCTTAATGTAGACGAGCAGTTTTTAGAAAAAATAGCATCGACATTTACAGATAAAGAGATTGAACTAATAATTACAAGCAAAGATGAAATAAAAGAGATCAATAAAGAGCATAGAAATATAGACGCTCCGACAGATGTTTTAAGTTTTCCGTATGAAGATATGCCAATGAGCCCATTAGGAAGCATAGTTATATCTTCTGAGCACGTTAAAGAAGTCTCTAAAGATTTGGGGCACACTCAAGATGATGAGTTAGCCCTACTCTTTATACATGGTCTTCTGCATCTATTAGGATTTGACCACGAGGTTGATTCCGGAGAGATGAGAGAAGAAGAAGCTAGACTCATAAAAGAGTTTAACCTACCCAAAAGTTTAATAATAAGAACACAAGGATAATAATGGATTTTATAATTTTTATAGCTGCTATGTCAGCACTGATCTTTGGAGCAGACTTCATAATCAGGGAGTCGGAAAGAATAGCTCTTCACTTCGACATATCTCATTTTGTAATCGGTGCGACACTTGTCGCATTTGGTACATCATTACCAGAAATGGCAGCCTCTATGATGGCAGCAGGACAAGGTAAAAGTGATATGGCAGTAGCAAATGTTGTTGGAAGCGTTATCTTTAACATCACTTTAGTTCTAGGTGCAGTGTTTTTCATAAGTAAAAAAATGCATCCAAAAAGAAATTTATTTGCTCAAGACAGTGCTTGGGTAATAACTCCTCTGGTCATATTCTTTATTATGGTGCAAGATGGTGTTATAAGTAGAGTTGACGGCCTTTTGTACCTACTTCTAATGGTTTCTTATCTAGTATTTCTTTTTACTGATTCTAAAGAGGATTTAGGTGGAGAAATAGATGATGATCTTATTAAAGAGAAATTTAAGTGGGGTAAAACAGCCTTCCTTCTAGCTATTGGATTTGCTTTGACTATCGGTGGGGCAAGCTTTGTTATAGAAAGTGGTGCAAATATAGCCAGAGAGTTTGGTGTAAGTGAGTGGATTATCGGTATCTTTCTAATCTCTCTTGGAACATCTCTTCCTGAGCTTGTCGTATCACTTGTGGCTGTTAAAAAGGGTAATGCTGAGATGAGTATAGGAAATATCATAGGATCAAATGTTGCGAACTTCTCTATGGTTTTAGGGGCAGCTTCTCTTGTAAACCCGCTTACTGTTGATCTTCTTGCTACAAAATTTGATATGCTTATCATGATAGCAGCATCTATTGCGCTTCTGTTTATTCTTGCAAATAAACTCTACAACAAAGCTGGAGCAATCTTTTTACTGATTATTCTAGCTCTTTTTATTCAAAATGCAGTCGTATAGCAATAAATTTATTTAGAAAACGCTGTAATTTAATTAAAACTACTTCTTGATATACTTAAGTTCTAAGAGCTTATTGTATATCTTTGAAACAATCTCACCACCGGCTGCTCCACCATGTCCGCCATGTTCAACCATAACTAAAACAACATATTGAGGATTTTTATATGGTCCATAAGATGTAAACCACGCATGCGAACGATTGTAGTATGACATCTCGTGCTCTAGTGCCCTGTCTTCTATATCTTGTAAAATAGTAACAACTTGCGCTGTTCCTGTTTTTCCTGCTATTCTTACTTTAGAACTAAGATATTGAGTCGCTGTACCTTTTGGATAGTTACATACTTCATACATAGATTTTTGAATAAGAGGAAGTTTTTTCAACTCTTCTTCGTTGAATACATCTATAGCCAAGGGTTTATACGGCTTATCACCTATCAACCTGGCAAAGTGAGGAGTAGGAAGTTTTGATGTAGCCAAAAGTGCTGTAAACTGCGCTATTTGCATAGGTGTAACCAAGAAGTCACCTTGACCGATAGAAGTATTTACAGTCTCACCCACAAACCAAGGTCTATTGTATTTTTTTCTTTTCCACTCACGAGAAGGAACAACCCCTATAAACTCATTTGGAAGGTCAACTCCGGTCTTTTTGCCAAGACCATATCTCATAAGACCTTCACTCATCTTCTTTATGCCTACTTGTAGGCTTCCTTTGTAGAAAAAGTCATCACAACTCTCTCTAATAGCTTTTTTTATACCTGTCTTTCTATGTCCCTTTTTTTTCCAGCATCTAAACACACGCTTACCAAGAGGCATAGAGGACCTGCAGTCAACAGTCCAAGACTTATCTATATCTGTTGTTATATAAAGCAGACCCAGACCTGTTTTAATAGTGGAACCTGGAGGATAAAGACCATTTACAAGCTTGTTGGTAAATGGTTTATCAAGGCTTTTTGAGAGTTTATTCCAAAGTTCGTGAGAGATACCGGACACAAAAGTATTTAAACTATATTCCGGGAAACTGCTGGCAGATAAAATAGCTCCATCAACACCCATAACAATAACTGCGCCGGCTTTTTTATCAAATAGTGAAGATACATATTTCTGAAACTCAATATCAAGGTTTAAAGTGAGTTTTCTGTCTTCATCAGCACTTACGTTTGATAACTCCTCTATTTCCTGGTTGTTAGCATTTACTTTTATCTCTCTCTGCCCTGCTTCACCCTGAAGATATGTGTTGTAGTACTTTTCTATCCCTGATTTACCTGTATATCCGATTAGCTCTAGCAGTTTGTCATCTTTAATATCTTTTTTATTTGCACGAGATACATAACCGATTACGTGAGCACCAATTTCTCCATATGGATAGTATCTCTTAGGAGCCGGAACTATATTTACATTTTCTCTTAAACTAAGAACTGAGTATACAGGCATTATCTCTTCGTAGGATATAAAGTGTACGATATCTATATAATTATGATAGTAATATGAATCTTTTTTTATATAGTTTTTAATCAGCTGATCTTTTTTTAGATTTGGAAGAAGCTTTATTATATTGTTTATCTCTTCATTAAACTTATCAATACTTTTCTTCGAACGAAGATGCGGGCGAAGCTGTATTTTAAAGCCAAGTTTATTTATTGCAATAGGTCTATTATTTCTATCTACAATCTCACCTCTTACCGGTGTAATTTGTTCACTCTTAATAGTGTTTGAATGAGAAAGCTTTTTATAATAGGTATTTGACTCTACTGCAAGGAAAAACACTCTTACAACAAGAGTCAACCAGGTAATGATAAACATAGCAAGTATAAATTTAATTTTCATAATATACTCACTATAAAAAATTCAATTACTATATAGTAAATTATATAGTAATTAAGACTTGGCATCGGAAGTAAAAATATGTTTGATAGAATAGATAAAAATAGATAAAACCCTACATACGAGAGCAATACATACGATGCTTTTATACAAGATGCACAGCCAAAATTCTTTTTTAATTTAGGTATGACGAACTTATAAATAAGACCAAGATAAATGATGGAACTAAAGAGTGGATAACCCATTTGAGATTCAAAAATAACTAAACAAAAAGCTGTTAAAAATATAGCAAGACTATCCTCTTGTTTCAGTGCATTTACAAAAAGTACGAAAAGTACGGCAAAAAGAGGTGGTAAAAATAAGTAGATGCTGCTTAGACTTTCGTATGCTATAAACAATAGCACATATACGAAAGGTGCTAAAGAGTTTTGATTAGAGATACTTCGTTGCATACTGGGAAATGTTTACATTTAATACAATCGGCCCAAATCTTATGTTCAGGAAGAGACTCTTTTGGGATTTCAATGAAACCTAATCTTTCAAAGAAAAGTTGTCTGTACGTTAGACATAGAACTTTTTGAAGTCCTAAATCAACAGCTTCATTAAGGCAAGTTTTAACAAGATTTTCACCTGTTTTTTGCCCTCTATAACCCTCTTTTACTATTAGTGATCTTATTTCAGCAAGATATTCTGTATGAATATGCAGAGCACAAAAACCTATCAATTCATTGTCTTTAAAGCACAGCGTATATGATCTAATATTTGTAGCAACTTCGTCATTGCTTCTGTTTAATATAATTCCTGATTCTATCTCAGGTAAAACAAGTTCTTGCATGCTTTTTATGTCACTTAGCCTTGCTTTTTGATAACTAATCATCAATTTCCTCTTGTTCTAGATTGTCTTCATGTAAAATATCGTGGATAACTTTGATAGCTTTTTGCATTCCTCTTTTTTTAGAACTTGAAACCATCATAGCATTTGGAAATTTCTTTCTTAGTGCATTTTGCTCTTTTTGATTTAACTTGTCTACCTTTGTGAAGATTTGAAGTATATACTGATTCTCTCTACAGTTATCAAATAGAAACTCACTTACAGAAGTGTCTATATCCAAATCAGGATGTCTACAATCAATAAGGTGAATAAAAAGCTTTATCTGCTCTCTTTGAGAGATGTAGTCAGTTAGATTTCTTTCCCAATCATATTTGATAGATTTTGATACTTTTGCATAACCAAAACCCGGCAAGTCAACAAATTTTGCAATACTTTTATCTGATGTCTCTCTATCTATAAAAGTTACATCAAAGTAGTTGATAAGTCTTGTCTTACCCGGTGTAGAAGAGACTTTTGCAAGGCCTTTATGATTTGTAAGAGCATTTAGAAGAGAACTTTTACCAACATTTGAACGTGCCATAAAGACAACTTCATTTTGCTCATCTGTCTCTGGTGCAGCTCCTATATTTGGCGCAGATGTAATAAACTTTGCGTCTACGATTTCAATCATTTTTCTTCCTTCTCTTCTGGCATCTTAAAGATCATTATAACAGGCTCTTTTGTAGCTCCTCTTGCGTATGCTTTACCCTCAATAGTTTTTAGCACAACTTCGTCACCTATAATCTCTTTTTTCTCATCTATCTGTTTTAAATGAACATCTCTAAAGAAATGATACTCTTTAATTGTAGGCATATAGATAACTTTTCCGGCTATTCCTTGATACAGAGCACCTTTTTTAGTTTCTATATTGAACGAAACATCACCTTCCGCTATATATTTGGTAGGTTGATGTTTTATATCTGTATATACTGTTACTTTTGTTGCATTAAGCTCATCATTACCCTTGATGATATTAACTTTTCCCTGAAACACAGAAACACCTGTTTTTTCGTCTGCATCAAATTGATTTGCTTTTATCTTTAACTCCTGAGATATTAAGGCCGACGCTAAAAAAATTGTCATAATTGCTAAAAGTTTCATAATTATTTCTCCTGTATTTGGTATTTTGCTACTACGTTTTTAGATTTAACTCTATTTAGACGGTTGTCATAAATAAGTGAAGTGCCTATAACTCGATCTTTGCCCCTATATATAACGTAGTCTTTTTTTGTATGGGCGATTGAACTTTTTTTGTTATAAGTTGCCTCGTCTGATTCAAAAATCAGACCATCTTCCCTATTGTAAAGTACATTTCCTTTAAGATCTAAAATATCATCCACATCTCTATATAATCCATCGTCAGCTCTCATATTAGCAATAAACTTTTTAGAATTATCTGTATAGTCTATATTTGTAACTTTGTAGCGATCACTATATCTAGTAGCTTTAGAACCTTTCATAAGGGTTACCAGACCCTCTTCATTTAGTTCATGAAGAGTAAAAGCTTCAAGCTGAAAAAGTGGAACATCAACAAATTCTCTTTGCTTAATATCCAAGGGTTTAAAACCGATAAATATCATCAATAGTCCAAATGAAATTGAGATGAAAAATACGTTTATGTTCAATCTATCATCCAGACTTTCATAAATTCTTCTCTTTGGTCATTTTCATCAACCAGAGTGTCTATCATCTCTCTGACAGCACCATCACCACCATTCCGAGTCAAGACCTTGTTTACAATACCTTTGATCTCTTTTACACCGTCATTTGGTGTAAAACTTTTACCAACCAGACTTAGCATGTTGTAATCATTTAAATCATCACCAATAGCACCGACTTCGTAGAAGCTAAGTCCAAGTGAGCTAACTATCTCTTTTAAGACTCTATCTTTATCTCTTATGCCCTGATGAATGTGCTGAATGCCAAGTTCCTCTGCTCTTCTTTGAATTATTTTAGAGTTTCTTCCTGTTATGATAGCGACTTGATTACCCATCTTTATCCAAGTACTGATACCAAGACCATCTTTTACATTAAAGATTTTACTCTCTATCGCATCTGCTGAGTATATAAGCCCGCCATTAGTTAAGCAGCCATCTACATCTAAAATAATCAACTTAATCATAAAACATCTTTAGTGCTTGGAATACCAACTCTTTCATTTTTTGTAATTGCGCGACGAATAGCAACTGCTAGAGCTTTAAACGATGCTTCAATAATATGATGCTTATTTCTTCCTCTAAGAGTAATAATATGAGTGCTTATTCTTGCATTAAGTACCAATGCTCTAAAGAACTCTTCAACAAGCTCAGTATCGAAGTTGCCAACCTTGCCGGCTACATCAGACTCGTAAACCAAGTATGGTCTATTGCTCAGGTCTAAATCACAAGAAACACATGCTTCATCCATTACTATGTTGGCGCTACCGAATCTCTCAATATTCTGAGCAGGATAGATAGCATCTGCTATTAAAGACCCAAGAACAATACCAACGTCTTCCACGCTGTGGTGATCATCAATATGAGTATCACCAACACACTTTATGTTCATGTCAATAAGTGAGTGCTTTGAAAAGCTTTCAAGCATATGATCTAAAAAACCAACGCCTGTATCTATGTTACTATCGCCTTTTCCGTATAATTCTAATGAAATTGTAATATCTGTCTCTTTTGTTTTTCTGCTTTTACTAATCATATTTAATCCTCTCTTACTATAAATGCATTCTCAAAATGCCCTTGCGCCTTGTAGTCTCTTGCTTCTTGCTCACTTTTAAAGCCTTTTAGCCAAACTTTAAAGATTCTACCATCTTCATTTTCCATATCTTTTATAACTGTTTTATATCCATCTGTATTGTCATAAACCTCTTGTGTCTTCAGGGCTCCATCTACTTTTGAAAAAGAAGCTATTTGAAGAGCAAATCCACTTACAGTCGCTTTTTGTGGTGAAGCTTTCAACTCTTTTTGTGTAGGTATCTTCTTTTTACCTTTTGTCTCAAAACCTAAAATTTCTATGTTTACACGTGCTGTTCCGGCTCCAATCATATTTATCTTACTGGCAGCTGATTTTGAGAGATCTATAATTCTTGTAGCTACAAAAGGTCCTCTATCATTAATCCTAACAACAGTAGTTAAGCCATTATCAATATTTGTAACCTTTACAATTGTATTCATTGGCAGTGTTTTATGTGCAGCAGTCATGTCATGCATGTTGTAAATCTCACCATTTGAAGTGTGTTTTCCGTGGAAGTCGGGTCCATACCAACTAGCTCTACCGTCAAACTCATCACCAACACTTACTACCGTTGGATAGTATCTAATACCTCTAATCACATATGGTCTCATTGTTGGATGTGAATATGTTTTTGTATCCATAACAGAGCTGTGGGCATTTTTATCAGCTGAATAAGACTTCGGTGCAGAGTATTTATGTCCATTATATACTCTTTGTCCTCTTGTGCTACATGCGCTTAAAAATAGAACTGATAAAATTAATACTATAGATATTAGTCTATTCATTTATTTTTAGCCTGTCGCCTATTTTGATTAAACTATTTTGAAGATGGTTTTGAAGCTTAAGGTTTTGAACACTAACCTTGTAAGCTTTAGAGATAGACTCTAAAGTATCCCCTTTTTTAACCATGTAGTAGTGCCTTGTATCTATTTTTTTAGATGCTATTCTACTGTCTATAGGAATGATAAGTCTCTGCTTTAATTTTAAACGGTAACTTTTAAGTTTATTAAAATCTTTGATAACTTTGTATGAAACGCCGTACTTTTTACCAATGTATGATAGATTATCACCCCTTTGAACTACGTGCACTTTATATATGTTTTTCATAGGCTCTGGAGTATATTTACGTTTAAACTCATTTAGCTTTATATACGGGATATAAACATCATAACCTTTTGCATAAGGAGGAACGAAATCATACTTTAGGTGTCTGTTTAGTTTTTTAAGCTCAGCAAGCGGAATACCTACCATTTTTGATAGTCTTCTCATAGAGTCACCGCTTGAAAGCTGCACAGTCGAGATAGAGTAAGCATTTGCACGGTTTAGCAGATGCTCATACTCACTATGCATTAAAAACTGCTCATCTTGACCAATCATAGCAAGTGCAACAATTTTTCTTATGTAGTATCTACTTTCCTTGGGAATATACTTCTTTTTTGGATCAAGTAAAACAGAGAGCTCGTTACTCCCTGCTTTTTTTATAGCATGGTTTAATCTTCCACCACCACAGTTGTAAGCAATAGCAGCTAAATACCACTTTCCAAATCTTTTATGCAGATGCGAAAGATATTTTGCAGCTGCTTCAGTTGACTTTATAAGGTCACGCCTCTCATCAACATACTCATCGATTTTTAAACCGTAAAGTTTTCCAGTAGCCGGCATAAACTGCCATAGACCAGATGCTCTCTTTTTTGAGTAGGCTCTTGTTGAGAAGTTTGACTCAGCCATAGCAAGGTACAAAAATTCCGGAGGAACGCCGTGTTTTGCCAAGATACTTTTAATAGCAGGAATAAAAGTATATGCCTCATCCATAGCTTTAAAGAAGTGTTTATTCTTTTGTATTGTTGACTTTTTAGCCTTCATTTGATTCATTATCGGGTCATAGAGAAAAGAAGCCTCAATATCAAATGACTCCAAAAGAGCCACTTCCTTGTTGTGGTTGAAAACATATGTTAAATTAGCACTCAGCAGTATTGGTAAAAGAAGTAGAAGAAAATATTTTATCATTTAGTAACTCTAATTTTAAATTTAAAGTTTAGATTCTACCCAAAAAATTATTAAAATCAGCGTAAAGCAAAGAGTTTTTGGGCATTTTGTGTAGTTGTTTCCTTTATATTCTTAAGCGGAATATCTAAAAGTTCAGACATTTTTTGCGCTACAAAAGTAGTGTAAAAAGGTTCATTTCTCTCCCCGCGATGCGGTGTTGGAGTCAAATATGGTCCATCTGTTTCTATGAGAAGTTTATCTTCTGGGATCTTTGGTAAAACATTGAGCAATTTCTTTGCATTTTTAAAGGTTAAAACACCGCCGATTCCAAAGTAAAAGCCCTCTTTTGCTAAAGATAAAAGTTCTTCATCAGCGTTGTAGCAGTGTAAAACTCCTCCAACTTCTTTGGCATCTGAGGCTTGTAATATCTCTTTTGAATCTCTAGAAGCATCTCTAATATGAACTATCAGAGGTTTTTTGTATTTTTTAGCAAGTTCTATCTGCGCTCTAAAGACTTCTTTTTGACGCTCTTTTTCTTTTAGTTTATCTTCGTCGCTGCCTTCAAGTCTAAAGTAGTCTAGCCCACACTCTCCTATGGCCACACACTTTTCGTGTTTAGCATATTTGTCAAAATCAAGCGCGTCAAATGAGTCCATATCGTAAGGATGAACACCGACAGCAAAGTAAACATCACTGTTTGCCTCAACTATCTCTAAAGCTCTCTCCAGCGTATCAGGATGAGCACCTGGAATAATAAACCTCTTTACTCCACCCTCTCTGGCTCTATCTAAAACTGCATCTAAATCATCGTTATATCTAGAATCATCCAGATGAATATGTGTATCAATTATCATTGCTTATTCTCTTTGTTTTTTAAGTTTTTAACATATTTTATATTTTTTATCATCAAGTATATAAAAAATCCTGCACACAAAAGTGAACCTACGGCTAAAATAGTACTGCCTGCATTAAAAAAATTAAAACTCAGAGCCAAAAGTACAATAGACATTATTAAACACATCTACTAGCCTCAAGCAACTCTTTGGCAAAGCTCTTAGCTTCGTTTGAGACACTATCACCGCTTATGATCCTAGCTATTTCATCCACTCTATCTTCAAAATTAAGCTCTTTAACCATAGATTCATCTTCATTTTTATGCACTAAAAAGTGCTGTTCACCCATAGATGTAAGTTGTGGCTGATGTGAAATCACAAAGATTTGAAAGTGCTTTGATAGCTGTCTTAAAACTTTTGCAACACTCATAGATTCTTCACCACTAAGGTTAGCATCTATCTCGTCAAGCATTAAAACACCGCCATTTTGGTTCATGAACTCCGACTTTAGAGCAAGAATTGCAAGACGAAGTCTATTAAACTCACCAGTGCTTACTTTACTCAATTCAGTATTATTCAAATTAATTAATATCTCATCTTTTCCATAACTGTTAAGCTCTATATCTTGTATAGATACTTGGGCATCTCTCAAATACAGATCTTTCAAATATTTATTTAAATCATTTGTAAATGTTGAGAGTTCTTCTTTTCTTAATATAGTTAGAGAATCAGCCAGTTTTTGTACTTCTTTACTTAATATAGCTTCTTTTTTAACTAGTTCATCTTTAGTTATCTCAATATTTTCATACTTTGCAAGTTCAATTATTTTTTGCTCTTTATATGCAAGAGCTTCTTCTATGCTTCCATATCTTCTCTTAAGAGAGCTTAGCTCTTCTATACGGTTTAAAACTTCTTCTATATCTATATCTTCAAGTGCGTTGAATCTCGCTTCTGCACTATCAAAAAGTGCTCTTAACTCATTCATGCTGTCATCAAAAAATGAACTATCAGCATCTAGAGAGTCTAAGGCGCTGTTAACAAAGTGCTCACTCTCAAAAATAATATTTGCCGAAGATATAGTCTCCAAAACTTTCTCTTTACGGGAAAGTTCTTTTTTTATTTCCAATAGTTCTTCATCTTCAGATGCTTTAGGGTCTATGTCTTGAATCTTGTTTATCTCAAAAGTTGCAAACTCTTTAAGCTCTACTATTTTACGCTCTTCTTCCTCGATTTTATCAAGTTCTATTCTTACTTCACTGTGTTCAATAAATGACTTTTCATACTCATCTTTGAGGCTCTTAATATCTGTAGATTTATTTTGGATTCTAGTGTCTATGATTGAGATAAGATTTTCATTTTCAAAGTCACTGAAATCTTTTAGACTCAAGTGTCTCAGGTAATTTGAAGATAGTCCGGAAATAGCTTTTTTAGAAACACTTTGATTGTTTATAAAGTATCTGGACTTCTCTTTTTTTATGTGTTTGAATATATTTATATCATCATTTTCAATGCCGGTATCGGCAGCATCTATCTCCCATGTAACACTGGACTCGCATAAGGATGCTTCACAAGAATCCGTACCTAAAGATGAAAGTATAGACTTCATTAGTATAGATTTACCACTACCGCTTGGACCTGTAAAGACTACTAGTCCTGCAGTTGGATTTAGTTCAATCTCTTTAAAACTAAGATAGTCTTTGAGGTAAAATCTTTCAATCATCCCTACTCTCCCCAGCCAAGCTTCTCTTTGAGTACATCGAAGTAGTTAAACTCTTCTCTGTGAATCAATTTTGCTGTTCTTGTTGCTAACTTTATGTGTACACTTTGATCTTGATCCAGTTCATGCATATCTTGACCATCAATAATTACCAAAGCCCTAGGTTCAGGTGTTTTCATCTCAATAGAAAATTCACCGGGAAGCACAACAGGTCTTTGTGTTAATGAGTGAGGACAAATAGGAGTAAGTACAAAAACTTTAGACAGAGGAAAGAGAACCGGTCCTCCGGCTGAAACGTTATATGCAGTTGAACCAGTAGGAGTAGCGACAATAACACCATCTCCATAGTAAGTATTGAAAGCTTTTCCATCTACTAATGTTTCGATATGTATCATGTTTGAGACAGAAGGACGAGTTAATACCATGTCGTTAAAAGCGTACATCTTTCTCTCACTGTTTTCGCTCACAACTCTAACTTCTAAAACAGAGCGCTCATCTACTCTGACTTTACCTTTAACCATATTGTTTACAAATTCGTCAAGCTCATCCAAATCCACATCTGCAAGAAAACCTAAACTACCTGCGTATACACCTAAAACAGGGATATCATATTCAAAAGATCTTCTAACAGCAGAGATAAGTGTTCCATCACCGCCTAGAGTGACCAGAGCATCTACGTGTTCGCACAGAGCGTCAAACTCCATGCCCATTATATCTATCATTGCGCCGCTAATACTGTCTACATAAACATCAATATCATACTTTTTAAAAACTTTCTCAAGCATGTAATAGCTATTTTTAAGTTCTGGAGTCGATGGTCTTAAAAGAACACCGATCTTTTTTATATTACTTGTTTGCAAACTGACTCACTATTAATTATTTTTCTAGATTATACACTTTTGTAGTTAAAAAACTAAAAATATTGCAAAATGTCATGCTAAATCATAGTTGTATCTTTCATAACTTTTGATGAAATAATCTTTTTATCTTCAATCTTTAATATTCTATCGCATAATGGAAGCATTGCTTCATCGTGAGTAACCATTACTACAGCAACATTTTGCTCAATCGCTATTTTTTTAAGCATTTGTACGACACTTACCGAGCGCTCTGTATCTAATGCCGCGGTTGGTTCATCTGCCAATATTATCTTAGGTTTATTTGCCAATGCGCGGGCTATTGCAACTCTTTGATTTTGCCCTCCTGAAAGCTGAGAAGGCATAGCGTATGCTTTTTCGGTAATGTCAAAATATTTTAAAAGTTCCATGGCAAATTTTTCTGCTTCTTCTTTTGTTTGCCCGTTCGCTTGAGATAAAAGTGTGACATTGTCTATAACATTTAAAAAAGGTATAAGATAGTGTGCTTGAAATATAAAACCTATCTTTTCTCTGCGAATAGCACGAGTATCTTTATTGAGCCATTTGTTGTCATATACCTTTTCGTCTCCAAGCCACATTTCTCCACTTGTAGGCTCTTCAACGCATCCTATCATCATCAACAAAGTAGTTTTTCCTGCGCCGCTTGGTGCAATTAAAGCTATTAACTCGCCCTTGTCTATGCTAAAAGATGCTCCATCTATAACATCTACAAAACTATCTCCTTTGCCAAAATTCTTTACCAGATTTTCAACATGAATACTTTGTTGATTCATTTTAACCTCCTATTGCCGCTGCAGGATCAGCGCTTATAACTTTTTTCACACCTATAAAAGATGATAATATTGAAGCAATTATTACAACAACGAAGAGCATCCAAGCATCAGAAATCTCCAACACAACTCTTTTTGGAAATTTTTCGTATATAAGATGAGAGAATATATTGCCGGATATAAAAGCAAGAAAACCAAGCAAAAGCGTCTCTTGTACAATCATTTTTATAATAATGCTATTTGGAATCCCGATAAGTTTCATAATAGATATCTCTTTCATCTTCTCAAGTGTCATCGTGTATATTATGAGTGCTATTATGATTGTTGAGACTAAAATGAGAATTGCAGTAAAAAGACCTATCTGTTTTGAAGCTCTCTCTATAAGGTTCTTTGTTAGGATATTTTTTTGTTCTTTTTTTGTATAAACGCTTTTATGTTTCCACTCTTTTATATTTTTTGCCACAGCATCTATATCGTAACCACTCTTAAGTGTTGCGACTATGGCATTTACCATTGTTGTATCACTGTTTTTTATTCCACGTTCACGGTCATTTCGCACCCTGTTGTTAGAATATAAAAATTGGATTTTTTGTGCATCTTTTAAACTGATATAGACCAATAAATCACCACCGGAAGATACTGTTTTTTCAGTGATGCCAACTACTTCATACTTGTCTCTTGCAAGCATTATTTCATCATGCATCTTAAAACCTGTCTCTTTTGAGACAACAATTTGATAATGGTCTTTAGTAAGTTTGCCTCCTTTAACCAATCTATTTGGATTTATGGGGTTTATATTGCCAAACGGGTCATATCCTACTGCCATAACCCTTACAGGCATACTCTCTTTTGGAAGTTGTATATTTTGAAATGTTATTGCTTCACTGTACTTTACTCCATCAATAATGCTTATGGAGTCTTTTAAATCTTCATGTATTCTTGATGATTCGGCAAAAGGCCCCATAGTGTCTTCTTGAACTATCCATAAATCAGCATTTATATCGCCTATTAAAATCTCAGCATCTACTACCATACCGCGATATACGCCCATCATGATAAGAACTATGCCAAGGAGCATGCCCACACCCATAGCCGTTACTAAAAACTTACCAAGAGAGTGAGCAACATCTTTTTGGGCTAAATTAATCACTGATGAATCCTCATACCTTCACTTAGCGGCTTTTTACTGCTGTTTGGTATTAAAACAATATCGTTTTTATCCAATCCACTCATAACAGCGGCTTCGTTGTCACTTTTTGCTTGAATCTTAAGTGTTTTAAAATAAGCTTTACCATCTTTTAAAATCCAAACACCCTCTTTTTCATTTTGAATTTTTAGTGTGTTGAGAGGAACTTTCAGTGCATCTGTTATTGATTTTACCTTTATGGAAACTCTAGCTTGTTCATTTATATAAAAAGGGATAGGTAGTTTGTCAAAGGCTATGTTTATCTCTCTTTCTTGAGTAACGGCATCGCTCTGTGCGACTATTCGTTTTACATAACCATTAAACACTTTATTACTTTGAGAGCGAAGAGTAATGTATGCCTTTTGTCCAACTTCTACATCACCACTTATTCTTTCATCTATATAGGCTCTAATCCAAATAGTCTTTGGATCGACAATTTTTAAAATACTCGAAGAAGAAGTAACGCTCTGGGCAACTTGTGCCTCTTTTGAGATTACATATCCATCAACGGGAGCATAAATTTTATAACGGGAGAGTTTTGTTTTTAAAGAATTCACATTTTTCTTACTGCGCTCTACTTCAATCTTGCTTGATTCAATACGAGCCATTGTCGCTTCTAACTGTGCATCTAGGGCATCTAAGTCTGTTTTTGCTTTATCATATTCAGACTGTGAGACGAAAGATTGTTTAAGCAGGTTTTCATACCTTACAAATGTAATATGCGCCATTTCTTTTTGTGCCTTTAAGCTTTGGCTCTCTTTTTCCAATGCATTTAATTCAGATTTTGCTTTTTTTACGCTTATTTGTGTCTCTTGAAGTAGCTCAGGCATATCAACAGGGTCTATGACAACTAGCAAGTCGCCCTTTTTTACCCACAACCCCTCATCGCTAAATATAGATACTATTTTTCCTCCCGTTTGCGCATTTATAGAATATATATCTTTAGCATCTACATTGCCTATGCCAAAGACTTTAATGTCTAAATTGCCAACCGTAGGAGAAAGAGTCTTGTATGTAGTCTTTACAACATATACTTTGTTGTAAAAAATAAATCCACCAATTGCCAGTATGATTAAGATTATTGTATATTTAACTATTTTATTCATTGTGCTTTTCCTTTTAAATAATCTATACGATCTATTGCCACACTTTTTGTGTAGTAAGCCTCAAGCAATCCCAGCTCTGCATCTAGCGCCAATGACTCTGCATCAAGAACTTCCATATATGTTGAAAGACCCTCTTTATAGCGACCTTGCAAAACATCTTTTGTGTCATTTGCCCAAAGAAGTTGAGCTTGTTTTGACTCAATAGTTTTGTCATACCTACCAATATCAATAATCAAATTTGAGAGCTCTTCTTTTATGGCTAATATTTTTGACGCTTGTTGCTCTTTTGTAACTTGGATACCTATTTGAGCTTTTTGAGCTTCAGCAGTCGTTCTTCCGCCACTGTACAAAGGTATTTCTAGCGTTACACCGACAATTGATGAATCGTATGCGTTTAATGTGTCTAGATGCTTATATGAAGCGATGGCATCTACCGAACCATAGTGAGAAGCTTTGGCTGATTTATACAAAAGTATATTTTTATCTACATTTTGTGCATCTATTTTTATTTGCGAATTATTAGTTAAGATTTCTTTTTCTGTCATTGTAAACTCTTCAAAAGCATATTTCTTTTTTATTACATCAGTTTCATATGTTGTGTCTTCTTTTATCTCTTCACCCATATATAAAGATAGAGATTTTTCTGCTTTGTCAAATGAAGCTTGCGATATAGCCAGTTTTTCTTGTGCTGCGTAATAAGCAGATAAAAAACGGCTTGAATCTGCTTTAGTTTTAAGACCCTGTTTTACAAGTGCTTTTGCTTGTTCATAATAAGCTTTTTTAGATGCCAAATCCTTTTTACGAACTTCTATATCTTCTTTTTGAACTACAATGAGCTTATATAATGATTTTATCTTGTAAACCATCAATGCTCGCATGTCTTCAAGTGAAAGTTCTGCAATATTTTCGTCTATCTTAGAAACCCCGACTTTGGATGATGTCTTTTTAAAATCCCAGATTTTTTGCTTTAGATTTGCACCGACATACCAGCCGTCATCATCAACAGTGTTAAATTTTCCTCCTGAGGGAAGGACATAAGTCTGTGTAAAATCATACTCAGCCTGTACGTTTATCTGCGGTAAATAATCCGCAAAAGATATATCGTAGCTCTTTTGTGATTGTGTTATTTTTAATTCAAGAGATTTAAGGTCAGGACTGTTCGACAGTGTCTTATCTATGCTCTCTTGAAGAGTCAATGTATCGGCAAAAACATACATATACAGCAAGCTAAATACTAACAAGCTTTTTTTCATTTGATAATCCTTGTCTGATAATTGCAACATAATACAACTTTCATGTTAGCTTAATGTTAAGAGATACTCTTATCTATGCTTTATAAAGACATTGAAGAAAATATAAGCTAAGCTTGGATATAATCGCAAAAATTATTTAGTAGGACTCTATTTTTATGAGAAGTCATTATTGTACAGATTTAAGCGAAGTAAATGTAGGCGAGGACGTTGTTCTAACTGGTTGGGCAAATAACCACCGTGATCATGGTGGAATTATTTTCATCGATCTAAGAGATAAAACAGGTCTTATTCAACTAACGTGCGACCCTGAAGATGGTGCTCAGGCACATAAAGTTGCGGATGGCGTTCGTGATGAGTACGTTTTAATAGCTAAAGGTAAAGTTCGTCTTCGTGGTGAAGGTCTAACAAATCCAAAGCTTAAAACAGGTTCTATCGAGATCATCGTTACTGAACTTATCATTGAGAACAAAAGTGCTCCTGTTCCTTTTGTTATCGGTGACCCTAATGTTGGTGAAGAAACAAGACTTAAGTACCGTTACTTAGAGCTTCGTGATCCTGCAATGTATGAAACCTTTCGTCTTCGTTCTAAAGCAGCAATCGCAGCAAGAAACATCCTTGATGCAAATGGTTTCCTAGAAGTAGAAACTCCTATTCTTACTAAATCTACTCCGGAGGGTGCTAGAGATTACCTAGTTCCGTCTCGTGTACACAATGGCGAATTTTACGCTCTTCCACAATCACCACAGCTTTTCAAACAGCTGCTAATGGTCGGTGGATTTGACCGTTACTTCCAGATTGCTAAGTGTTTTCGTGATGAAGATTTAAGAGCTGACAGACAGCCTGAATTTACTCAGATAGATGTTGAGATGAGTTTTTGTGACCAAGAAGATGTAATCAAAGTAGCAGAAGACCTTCTTACTGCGATGTTTAAAGCGTGTGATATCAACATACAAGCGCCGTTTAACCGTATCACTCATAACGATGCAATGGAGCTATACGGTTCTGACAAACCAGACTTAAGATATGACCTTAAAATGGTTGACGTTATAGATATCTTTGAAAGATGTGATAATGAAATCTTTACTAACATCGCTAAAAAGCCTCATATTAACCGTATTAAAGCTCTTAAAGTTCCTGGTGCTGACTTAGTATTTTCAAAGCGTGAGATGAAAGGCTTCGAAGACTTCGTAAGACAGTTTGGCGCTCATGGTCTTGGCTACTTCCAGATGAAAGAAGATGGTCTTAAAGGTCCACTTATCAAGTTCTTCACAGAAGAAGATATTGCACTTCTTGTTGAGAGACTTGGTATGGAAGTCGGTGACGTTGTATTCTTCGGTGCAGGTGATAAGAAAACTGTATGGGATTACATGGGTAGACTTAGAATCTTCCTAGCAGAGCATGAAAAGATGAATATCTTAGATAGAGATGCTTTCGAATTTGTATGGGTTGTTGATTTCCCAATGTTCGAAGTTGAAGATGGAAGAGTAAAAGCACTTCACCATCCATTTACACAGCCTAAAGATACTGATAAAGATGATGTTGAAGATATAGAGTCTATCGCTTATGACATCGTTCTAAACGGTACTGAGCTTGGCGGTGGTTCTATTCGTATTCATAAAGAAGACGTACAAAATGAAGTATTTAAACTTCTTGGAATCGAAGAAGAAGAAGCACAAGAGAAATTTGGTTTCTTACTGGATGCACTTAAGTTTGGAGCACCTCCACATGGTGGATTTGCATTAGGATTTGACAGAATGATGATGCTTATCTCTAAGAAATCAAGCATCCGTGACGTTATCGCGTTTCCTAAAACACAAAAAGCTTCTTGTATCCTTACAAAAGCACCTAGCGAAGTTGACAACACTCAGCTTAGAGATTTACATATTCGTCTTAGAGAACAGAAAAAAGTATAATTGATGAAAAAACTATTTCTAATTATCGGAGCTCCAGGCTCCGGTAAGACTACAGATGCAGAACTAATAGCTCAGCAAAATGACAACATCACTCACTACTCTACCGGCGACATGCTTAGAGCAGAAGTTGCTAGTGGTAGTGAGCTTGGAGCTGAGATAGACAGTTTTATATCTAAAGGGCTTATTGTTCCTATTAAGATTGCTATTGAGACTATTGTAAACGCTATTAAAAATGCTCCTACTGATATTATCATCATAGATGGTTATCCTAGAAGCATGGAGCAGTTAAACGCTTTAGATGAGTACTTAAACGGTGATGATTCATCTTTAGAGCTTTGCAGTGTTATAGAAGTTGAAGTCAGTGAAGAGACTGCAAGAGACAGAGTTCTTGGTCGTGCCCGCGGTGCTGATGACAACACAGAAGTCTTTGACAACCGCATGAAAGTCTACACAGAGCCTCTAGCAGACATACAAGCTTTCTATAGTGCAAAAAACATCTTAAAAGTGATTTCAGGTGAAGGAACTATTGAAGAGATAGTTGCTGAGATGGGAACTTTTATAGAATCTAAAATATAGTTTAATATCTTTTTCTAGTTCCCAAGTTTTATTTGGGAACTATTTAAGCCGTTGCTTGCAATTTTATACCAAGTGAATTTAAAACTTTACTAACTGTTTCAAACTTAGGATGAGCTCCGGCACTAAAAGACTTATATAAACTCTCTCTTCCCAAACCAGTGTCTTTTGCTATTTGAGTCATTCCATTTGCTTTTGCAATATTACCAATAGCCTCCAAAAACTCATCGTTATCTCCATCTTGCAAAACTTGTGTTAAATACTCTGCTATTACTTTTTTATCGTCAAGATACTCAGCTATATCAAATGTAGTTAAATTATGCATCTTCGAGCTCCTTTATAATTTTTTTTGCTTTTTTTATATCATCACTTTGTGAGGATTTATCTCCACAAATAAGTAAAATAATTATTTTTTCGTCCTCTTTGGTATAGTAAACTCTATATCCCGGACCTGTTGTAATCCTAAGCTCATACAAAGTGTCGCCAACAGATTTAAAGTCTCCAAAGTTTCCATGTTTCATTCTATCAACTCTACGAAGTATGGTAACTTTTCCTTTAATATCTTTAAGTTTTAACAACCATTTTGAAAATTGCTCAGTTTCTTTTATCGTATACATTATATATTGTATCCTAAAAGATACATGAAAGTCAATTTCTTATTAAGTCGCACGTTCCACATCGTAATACCTCTCCTGAGGTGTGATGTATTATTATGCTTATTTACTTTTGAATACATTCCACCTTGGGAAAGGTGGATCGAGAGAAAATATAATCTAATAACTTTCTTCCAGTTTCCAAGTTTTACTTGGGAACTTATTGACTCTGAGAATTCGTTACGTATTCTTATCAACATATTTATATTTCCGACTACTACCATCTTTTACACTTTTAATACGCCGTTCTTTTAGTAATAAACCTAAGATACTATAAGTTAAATAGTCTTTTTGTTTTCCAGCATTATCACTTTGTAAACCAAGATAATGAGCTGCATCTGAATTTGTAATGCCATGTGCATTTGATTTTGAAAACTCTTCTAATGCATCTTTTAAGAGTTTAATACCTATCTGAGATTTTTCAATAGCTCCAGTGGGTACATTAATATTTTTTTGTACTTTTCGAGTTAATGTTCCGGATGGTACAACTGAATTATAAAGAGTTCCACCATTTTCAAGGATACCAAAGCTTGAAATTAGTTCCGATTCAATTTTTAATGATTGATACTCTGTAAGATCTTCAACTAATTTAGAAATAATTACATCTTTACCACTTTTAATAATTTCTTTTATGAATCGTCCCTTTAGAGTTTCATCAATATTTATAACATGATCCCATGCTCGATTTCCTGTTCCCTTCCCAATATAAAAAATTTGAGCAGGATTTTTACGTGGGTCTTTTAATGCATAAACATAATATGAGCTTGACAAAGTATTTCCTTTTACATATAACTATCTATTTGACAAGTATTATAGCAACAAATATAGATATATAAAAATTAATTTTTTTCTATGTTAAGCCTATATTTGCAGATGCTTGCTATAATCTAATATATTTTAAAAAGGTTTACAGTGGCACGAATACTCTTGGTCGAAGATGATGCAATACTTTCTGAGACTCTTGTTGAGTTGTTAGAAGATGAGGGTTATAACCTGACTCTTGCTCAAAGTGCCAACGAAGCCCTGGAAGCTACTTACTCAAATGAGTTTGAGCTTATGCTATTAGATGTAAACATTCCTGACCAAAATGGCTTTGAACTGCTACAGATGCTAAGAAGTTCAGGAAATACAACTCCTTCTATATTTTTAACATCTCTGAATGACATAGCATCTCTTTCTCGCGGTTTTGAAGTCGGTGCAGATGACTATATAAAAAAGCCTTTTGATTTTGATGAGCTTATCATCCGCATACAGGCACTTCTTAGAAAGTCGTTCAACGCTAAAAACAATGAGATAAAGTACAACTCTTTACTTTATAAAATCTCGACAAACGAACTCCTAGATGCAGGCAGACTCGTCCAATTTGCTCCACAAGAGCAGAAACTGCTCTCCCTACTCTTTAAGCGCATAGATGAGACCATAACGAAGCAAGAGCTTCTTCACGAGCTAGACAGCGTAAATGAGTCTAGCGAAGGCGCACTAAGAGTATACATAACAAAACTACGAAAAGCAGGTTTAGAGATACAAACTATAAAAGGTACAGGATACAGACTTGTTAAAGCATGAGAAAAAAGCGTTTATAAAGTTCTTTGCCACCTACTTTGGCAGTGTAGCCATACTTATCTTGGCATCAGGGTTCTTTTACTTTGAAGAACAGAAGCAGATGCTCATAAAAAAAGAGCATTTTTCTATGATAGACCATATTAGACAGTTTAAGATGAAACTGCCGCTTCCTGAAAAAAGCTCCATTACATACGAGATACTTGATATAAAAATACCCGACTTCAATATGAATAACTTTACCATCAAAGAGAATTATTTTGAAAAATATATGCCGTATAGCTGGGACGGTGGTTATCTGCTTGTAAAAAAAGACAAAAGTGAGTTTTACAAAAATCTTTTTTCTGTTAAAGTAAAGATTATATCTGCTCAGGTACTTTTACTTTTGCTCTTTGCAACACTCAGCTACTTTCTTGCTCTTCGGGCACTTAGACCGATGCAAGAAGCAATCGTAAAACTTGACAACTTCTCAAAAGACCTCATTCACGACTTAAACACACCTCTGACTTCCATACTCTTAAATATGAAGCTTCTGGAGAAAAACAGTGACTTTGATGGAAATAAGCCTCTCAGCAGAATCAAAAAAAATGTTGAAAACATCTCTGAACTTCATAACAACCTCACTACCCTGCTTCAAGAAGACACGATGCTTGTCAGCGAGCAAAACATCGTAAAAATCATTGAAGACGTAGTACAGACTCATCAAAAGATATATTCGCATCTAGAGTATGAGATAGAACTAAAAGAGTTTTTTGCATCTGTAAATACAAATGCATTTTCTCAAGTCCTTACAAATCTTATCTCAAATGCGAGTAAATACAACAAGCAAGATGGCTTTATAAGAATCTACTCTATCAATAGAGTTGTATATATTGAAGATAATGGCGTTGGAATTAAAAATCCAAGTGAAATATTTAACCGTTCTTACACAGAACAAAAGAGCGGAACAGGAATAGGTCTGGACATCACAAAAAGACTTTGTGAAGCTATGGACATAGAGATATCTGCTGTTTCAGAAGTCGGAGTTGGTACTACTGTTAGTTTGAAGTTTAAAGGCTAATGTAGTTCTTCAATATCTTCAATATCTTTAAAATCTTTTCTTATTTTGTTTAACTCTTCTTTATATTTTAGATAATCACCATGGTTGAAAAAATTGCCATATCTTGAATGGTTGTCTTTAAGTGGTCTTGAGTGTTTTATAGGACACCAAAACTGTTCAGTTCTTGCCGCTATCTCTCTAACATAAGATGTGACACCGTTAAAATATTCACAATACAAACAGTTTATTTTTTCGATTCTACCTAGATAAAATAGGTTATATCTGTCTATTACTACGTGATCTTTTCTTTTTACTTTTGGGATTTTATATATTGGAAAACAGACTGCTTGAAATATGCTTACCATCAAATCTATAACTATTATTGGCAGTATCATAGCCCAAATAAAAGGAATAGTCAGAGTCGCACCTATTGGCAGGGATGATACATATTTTATAGAACTGATTATCTTCGATCTACCTTCTTTGAGTAGACTCTTTTCAAATTCTTCTTTTTCATCTTCGAGTCTTAGGAGAAGTTCTTTTTGCCTGCTGTTAAACTCGCAGATCAGTTCATTCTCTAAAACTCTTATTTTTGCCGTTATCTCATCAATTCTACTATCAAACATCTGTTAAACCCCGTTTTTTAACATGATACAGATAAAAACTATACAAACAGATTAAAAACTATAAGTTATATCCGCAAAGACTCTATCGTTGTCTTTTATTGCTTTCATAAGTGGCTTATCACCGTCTATATACTCTACTATACCAGCATTTAAGCCTATAGCATCTGCTACTTCATACTCTATCCAGATTCTGGCAAAACCGCCGTTTTGCCAGCTTGAACCAAAGATGCTAAGAAGTGCCGTAGCATTTAGAGAGTCATTGTAAAAGCTTTTTGTTGCACGCAGAGCCGTTTGTACCTCATCTTCATCAACGTAATCTGGTCTTGGTACGACCTTTGACATCTGTGCTTCGTAGTCAAATATATGTCTGTTTGCTACCTCAACAGACAGCACAGTGTCTTTTATACCCATATAGTCAAAACCTATAAGTGCATCCAGACGACTCTTAGCATCTCTAGTGGAGTTATATTTCACACCATCAAGAAGTGCTACTTCACTCTTTAGAAGCCAACTCCCGGATGCTATGTTTATGGCAGAACCCAGCATCTGAACCTTAGTGACTTTACGAGTCATAGTGTCAGGGTCTATATGCCATTTTTGATCAAGTACGTCAGCAGCGTAAAAAGAAAGATCCCAGCCTGAGAAAACACCGTTTGCTCCAAAGGCATACTGCATATTGTTCCATGATGTGTTTGGAGTCTCTAACTCTATAAAAGGATTTGGAGCTACAGGAAAAATAGCATCTACCGGAAAAAACTCACTTCTGGCAGGTGCTTCTATCATGATACGGTTCTCGGGAATAACCATAACCGAGAAGTTCCACGCACCGTAGTAATAGTCAAACTTAAACATCCCGACACTAAGTCTGAGGTCTTCTATGTCTGTCATAGCAGGTGTACGATTATCAAGAGGGTTGATTACATCTGTAATCCTAATGCTGTCTGATTTACCCCATACAACTATCTGTCGCCCTATCTTGGCATCCAGAGATGATGTTATCTTTCCTTGAACATATGTGTCATCCAGTCTTAGTTGAGTTTTGTATGCATCTAGTATGTCATCACTATAGCTATTTGTAGAGTGTATGTCGTAGATGGCATCGTAGAAAGTATCACCGCTAACCTTTAGTTTCCAGTCATCGGATAGTTTTGCAT
The DNA here is from genome assembly GCF_041563035.1 of Sulfurimonas sp. Classification (GTDB taxonomy): domain Bacteria; phylum Campylobacterota; class Campylobacteria; order Campylobacterales; family Sulfurimonadaceae; genus Sulfurimonas. Next base: position 77,391 of record NZ_JBFFNS010000010.1, read on the forward strand.
CTAGCTCTAAAAATAGTGAGGTCTGAGCTTGGTTTACTCCAGAGTACTCTACTCCATTCACCTTATGCTCTTTGTAACCTACAGAGGTCTTAAAAGCTAAATCACCGCTAATAGTTACTTTTCTTTCTTCTTCTTTCTTTTGTATAATTTCTTTAGATTCTATCTCTTGTGTAGGCTCTTCATCGAAACCTGATAAGTCAGCATCTGCTTCACTTGGTTTTTCAACAACTTCTTCACTGTCAAATCCACTTAGATCATCTTCTATACTTGAATCTGCATAGATGCTAGATACCAGACTAATAGCAACAAAAGAAGATATAAGCGCTTTTGTCAGCATCTACTATAAACCTCTCTCTAAAGTACGTGTAGAAAAGAAAGACTCTTCAAGATTTTGGTTGTATTTTATATCTGAAAACTCAAATACAGTTTTGTGTAGTGTCTTCTTACCCTTCTTAGTTACCATCTGCATCTGCTTAATCGTCCAAATGCCATCTATCTCTTCTAGTGAATTGATTTTCATATACTTTAACTTTTTACCTGCTTTTATATAGTGGAGTGCCTGAACAATTACAAAGTTATCCTGACGAACAAATACTATAGACTTTGTATATCCAGTCTCTTCTATTGTCTTATCTGTTTTTGGAGTAACCAGCATCTGCCAAGTTTTGTGTCCATCTACAACTGCTTCTTTCATTACTTTATATGTATAGTCTTGCACATTTCTTGATGTCATATCAGAGTAAGTAAAATCACTTCCCATAAAAGATGAGCTCTTATCACTAGATGCTATACGCTTAACTTTTCTAAGTTCCGGCAGATATAGCCACTGATCATCATCTTTGTTTGAGTCTTCATAGTCGTAAGTTAAAAAAGCTGTATTTCTAACATCTGCAGGGGAGAGAAAGAACATAAGCTTTAGCTCATCTTCTCCCTTGTCTTTTGCATATCTCTTCAGGTCACGAACTCTTTCATTGCCTTGCTTATCTATAAGTATCATCTTCATATTTGATGTGGAGTTATCACCATCATCTCTATCATGCACTTTTTGTGCTATCTCTTGTCCTGTAATGGCAAATAGTGAGCTTAGTGTTAAACTAGCTATTAAAAGTGTCTTTAAAATCATTTATTATCCTTTGTTATTAGTGTAAGTAGCGCAGGGCCAAGTATTATGTTTGATATAAGCGCTATTGTTATTGATCCCCCTGCTAGTATCCCAAAGTTTATTAGATTACTAAGAGATGCAAACATATAGACAAAGAAGCCTAGAGAGAGAACAACACTCGTAGCAACAAGTGCACGACCTGTTCCTGTCATAGTTCTTACAACAGACTCTCTAGTCCCTAAACCTTGATGATGGTATCTTGCGAAGTTATGGAAAAAGTGGACTGTATCATCAACTGATAGTCCTATAACTATGGCACCGACCAACATCGTAAACATATCAAGAGGCATATCAACTACAGCCATAAATCCTAGAGCCATTATAACTGGAAGAACGTTTGGTATCATACTTGTAAGACCTATCTTAAAACTTCCAAGAAGAATCATCATCATAATAGCAATAAGTATAAATGCTGTTATGTAACTAGTCGCCATTGATGTCATAGCAGCAGATAGAGTTCTTTGAAATAGTGGAACCATTCCTGTAATAGTAATCTCTACATCGTTTCCAAGCTCACTCTTCATTAAAGATGTAAGTTCCTGAGACAGTTCTTCATATTCCCCAGCTTCCATCCATGGAAGTTTAAACGTTACACGAGCTTTAGAAAATGAAGAGTCTACTAGATCTTCAAGGTCATCACTTCCGCTATTTTCAAAAAGTAAAAACTCCTGAGGGATAAGAGCATCATTATCTGTTATAGCATAGTATGCTTCGTTATTCTCATGCAGTGCTCTATGAATCTCTTTTAATACTTCAGCAACACTCCAACCCTTTCCTACAAAGTACTTGTCATTTTCTACAGCTTCAGCCTTACGAACAACAGAGTCAATTTTTTTTAGAAGTTCTGAGTTATATAGACCATTCTCTTTTTTTGTATCTAGTATAACCTCCATAGTAACAGAACCTTTTAGTTCTCTGTCTACTACTTCTGTTGATAGTTTTATCGGAGAGTCATCCGGTTGCCAGCTAAGTGGATCGTGAGTAAAGTTAACTTTTGTTGCGGCAAATATAGATACTACTATGATTACAACACTTACGCCAACTATCGTTTTTGCATGATCAACACTAAAGAGTGCTACACGAGTTAAAAGAGCATCCATCTTTTTTGTTTTTTCTATATGTTTTTCTTTTGCCTGTTTTATTGGGAGTATTGCAAGTATTGCAGGTAATGTAATCATTGTATTCAGAAGTGCTATCATGATACCAACAGCTGCAAATAGACCTAGGTCTGCAATAGGTGCAATAGCTGCAGTAGAAAATGATAGTAATCCAGCAGCAGTTGTTAAAGATGTCATGATAATCGCAAGACCTGAATGCCCAAGAGCATAAGATACAGCCTTATTCTTATCTCCATTATCATTGTAGTGTTTAAAGAACATCGCCAGTAGATGCACAACTGCCCCGATGCCAACTGCAAGGAGGAATGATGGAAGAATCTGAGTAGGAATAGATATCGGAGTTCCAACAAGCGCCATAGTTCCCATAGTAGTTAATAGAGAAAGAGCAACTATGAAAATAGGAAGTATTACTGCACTAACTCTTCTAAATACTACAAAAAGGAATATCATCATCATAAGAAGTACAAGTTTTACGAACTTTTGCATATCTTTTTGAACTGCACGCTTATTAAAGTCATTTACGGCAAGTGAACCGGCGATAAATACATCAAAGTTCTCTGTAGTAAACTTCTTTGCTATTGTCTCAGCAGCAGCTACCATTTCACTCTTTGAACTGTCTTTTAGAAACTCCAGTTTTTGTTTTTCTTTTGACTCATCATCTGAGAAACCTGCTAAATCGTTTCCACCGATTGAACCCTCATATGCGCTTGGTTCTAAAATGATAGTAGTAAGAGTAAGATCTTGACTGAGAAGAAGGTTTTTATACATTACATTGTTAACAGCTAGATTCTTTTTAAGTTCTAACTCTTCTTTACTTTTTGGAAACTCTGCAAAGAGATCTTCTACTATCAGTCTATCACCTTCACCTCTTGTATTTCGTGCATTTATTAGTGAAGTTATGTCATTAAGATGCGGGATATTATTTTCTAACTCTTGATGCAGAGCTTGCAGCTTCTCTAAAAACTCACTCTCAAAGATATTTTTACTTCGAACAACAACCATGATCTTTTCATCTTGACCAAACTGCTCTTTAAAAGCTTCATACCTGACTAAGGCAGGATCACTGTCGTGCAAAAAGCCTTCAGTTGATGTATCAATGGTGATTTTAGGCAGATTTGATATAAGAGCAATGCTAAATATCAAGATAAGAAAGATAATTTTTATTGGATTTTGAGTGATTTTATCACCCATAGCCTCCAAAGAAGCTTCAGTTTTACTACGCCAGTTCATATATTCCCCTATTAAATAATACGTAATAGTATTATTTTTACATTAGGGGAATGTTAATACTAGTCTTCTTCTACAAATCCAAATTCTTCTTCGTCACCCTTTTGAGCTTCTAAAATATCATCTATAAGTTCTTTAGCTTCTTCTTCATCGATATCACCAGCTTTAATGTCTTCTAGAACATCTTGCAAGTCAGCTTTGAACTCACGAAGTTCTTCTATCTCTTCTTTTGCATCTTCACTGGCATCTTTATTATCAGCTATCTCTTCAAAAATCTCATCCAATCTTTCATCAATATCCGGGATAACGCTTTTAGTAAGCAGTTCTTCTAATTTTTCTACATTAGACATGTAATTTCCTTAAATTATTTGTGACATCATACTAAAAAAAGGTAAAAGGATTAATAAATTATGGATTATGTCGATATAAACACATCATAAATCAAGGAATATTATCATGTTAGTTTGGTTATTGGTATTTTTATTGCTAGTGGTGATTAGTTATGTTGTTTATAGAGTCTCTTTTTATAAAAAAGAAGTAGACTCAAAAAGTACCAATCAACATTATACTTTCAAAATATAAGAGAGAATTATGGCTATCAGAAACAATCATGTATTTAAAGGGCACAAGACACTACTAGGAAGCAGGTATGTAACTTACGCGGAAGTTGAGCTACCTCTGAAATATGAACTATTTTCCAAATCAAAAGATGGATTTGACTGGGGACATAATAGTTCTGCTTCAATTCAACTTGCATTTTCAATGCTTCATCAACTAAGTGATATAGAGTTTGCTACAGAGCATGCTCCTCAGTTTTGTCAAGAGGTAGTAAGGTCACTAAATTCCAGAGACTGGATACTAAATGCTGCTGACGTTGTAGAATGGATAGAGAAAAATTCGGATGAATCTAGACTGCAAGCTCAATCTATGACTATGAGTATGGTTAAACCGCCACAAAAAGCTAAAAAAGTAAAAAGAAATGTTGTTAAAGACGTATGTCGTGAACTTTCTATTACACAGAAAAATCTTGCAGAGATTTTAGAAGTTCCAGAAGGTACCGTAAGTAGTTGGGCTGTTAAAAATGAAATTCCTAGACTTGGCAAGAAAGCGATAGAGTTCTACATTCAAAATAGAAAAAACCAAGAAGTTGTAGATAGCTATAAAAACTTTGTCAAGCTTTTACAAAGCGCATAATATTTTATGCGTTTCTTGAGTTTTCGAACTCATTTGCACTTTGTATAACTTCAAATGTCAGCTTTTCTAACTCTTCTGTCTCTATGTCATACTTGTCGCAAAAATCTTCTACAGCTTTAATATCAAACTTTTCAAGATTTTTTGCAAACATAAAAATCTCTCCAAGAACGCCATTACCATTAGTGATAGCATCTTTAATTTCAGAATCTATATTTAACTCTTCTAAAATAGAATTCATACTAACATTAAACAAAGTATCAAGCAGTGATATAACACCAACGAAATAAACTTTAGAAGAGAGATCTTTAACACCGCTGTCTTCTATCTGCTTAGAAACTTCAACCATAAGATTTGTTCTATTCTTTAAAAGTTGCATTAGCGGTGATTCTGTCTCTTGCTCATCAGGGGTTGTGTTTGTAGAGTAAACCATTAACATAAGCCATTGAGTAAGAGGTGTTCTTCCCATTAGTGTCAATATCTGACGGACTGATGAAATATTTTGCCTAAAGTGAAATGAACCAGAATTAACATACTTTAAAAGCTGTAATGAAATAGCATGATTTTCTTCAAATTTTTCAACAATTTCATCGATACTTGAATCACTCATAATGTAATTACAAAGGTTGATGGCTTTAAGGCTGTTTGGATCAAATTTTTCTTGTTCCAAAATTTTTGGCTTAGAGAAGAAGTAACCTTGGACGTAATCACCTTTAAACTCTTTAGCTTTGTCATACATTTCATGAGTTTCAACTTTTGTAAAAATAACTGTTAAATCTTTATCTTCAAGAAGTTCTAACTTCTCTTTAGGTGTGTTTATATCTACTTTTATATAAGTTATATACTTTAAAAGGTTAGAAAACTTATCGAGTATTTCTTTAGTAAGCAGAACGTCATTTATAGCTAAAAGATATCCCATTTCGCTGAGTTGTATAATTCTTTGCTCAAGAGCTTCTGTAAACTCCATGTTTGCCTGCAGAGCAAATATAAAATGCTCTTTAGGGATATAAAACACAACATCATGCATTAAAAATTTTTTATCTGCTTTTATGAAGGCTTTATTGTTCCCTAAGAGATTTTTTACGCCAAATTTATTTAGCACATTACTTAAAACAGTTACTGTTGCGTGTCTGTCATTTTTTATGTTTGAGCTTTGATTAGAGTCTCTATATAATAATTCATACGCAAATATATTGTCGTACTTATCTAAAATAGGTTGTCTAGCTATATATAAGTTTGAGTGCATGATAAATCTCTATTAGCAAATTTTATAAAATTATACAAAAATATCCTTAAGCTCACAAAAAGTGATTCTTTGATACTATATAACTTACTATATAGTAAGGAATATTTATGAAACCAAAAGACGAGATTACAAGAAGTCTGCTCATCGATAGAAGTACGTGGGATGAGGCTATGAAATACTCTAGAAGCAGATATAAAATGAGCTTGAGTAAAGTAGTAGAATCACTTCTTCAAGACTGGCTTGCTAAAGAAAAAAGAAAGCCGTTAGACAACGAAAAACAAGGTAAATTTTTTCACTAGAAATATTTTAATATTATCTAGTATAAGCCTTGTTTCTCGGACTATCTGGATCATACTCCAAAATTTCCAAAACACTTTTTTTATTCATTTTTCTAGCAAAATCAATAGCTGAAAAACCCTTTGTATCAACTGCATTTTGATCTGCACCGTGCTTGATAAGGAGCTTAGCTATATCTAATCTTCCGTAAGAAGCAGCTGCCATTAAAGGCGTAAACTTACTTCTTCTCTGTGTAAAATTTACATCTATCCCCTGCTCAATTATATACTCTACCATACCAATATTATTATATGTAATTGACATATCAAATATACTTACACCTTCATCATCAAAGTCATAAAAATCCGCACCATTCTCTACAAGTAACATCAATAAGTCCATATCGCATCTGCTTCTTATAGCATATGCCAAGACTGATTCACCTGTTTCATTTGCTTCATTTACATCCGCACCATCTTTAATATACTTTTTAACACTCATAAAATCATTGTTTTTTAAATATTCTATCCATTTATTCATAATGTAAGTATATATAAATTTTTGTTAGTAGTTTTTAAGTATAATGCCTCCAATAAATTATTAAGCGAGAATTCATGGAAACAATACAAACAACAGATGCTTTTAAAGCATTAATACAAAGCATTAAGTCAGAAATACCTGGGTACAAAGATCCTTTAGCATTTGGTATCTGTAGAGTTGATTTAGGTCAGATTAATATTGAAAAAACACTTCAAGCTACATACCCTTTAGTTAACTGGAATGAGAACTTTGGTAGTGCTGCTATCTTCATCAAAGCATTGGCAGAGCAAGGG
>NZ_JBFFNS010000011.1:0-81026 GCF_041563035.1 Sulfurimonas sp.
GCAGGCTCTGATGTAGGTGGTGGTGCTTCTATCCTTGGTGTTCTAAGTGGAACTGACGGCAACCCTATCTCTATTGGTAAAAATACACTCTTAGGAGCAAACTCTACTTGTGGTATTCCTTTAGGCGACGGTTGTATTATAGATGCTGGTTTAGCAATTTTAGAAGGTACAAAAGTAGGAATCAATCCTAAAGAACTTATAAAAATCAAAGAAGTAAATGAAAACCTAAATATTGAAGGTGAAATTTTCAAAGGTAAGAGTCTTGCAGGTCTAAATGGTCTTCACTTTAGACAAAACTCTTTAACTGGAGAGACTACAGCTTCTCGCTCAACAAGAGAGATCAAACTTAACGCTGATCTACACTAAATATATAACCAATAGCATCTTGGTCAAATGTACCAGATGCTATTACATCTACTTTTAATATATAAACAAACTTTCAGAAACATAGTATTATAATGAGTGTTAGGAATAGTAGCCTAAATGTCTCCTAAGTCATTTTCTTGGCCTTGGAGACTTTTTATTATTTCAAACAGGAACCAATTATGAATATATCAAGCAATGTATCATCTATACAAGCCCATCAGACAATGATGAACACAAGTGCTAATAATGTGGCGAATGTTAACACCGGTGCTTTTATTCCATCAGATACTAGAATGTCAAGCAACGAAAGTTCTGTGAGTGCAAATACAAGAAAAGCTGATAATACAGGCTCAAAGACAAGTCAAACGGATTTAGCTAAAGAAATTCCAAATCAAATTATCGCTCAAGATGCTACCGCAGTAAATGTAACTGCAATAAAAACTCAAGATCAGATGCTAGGTTCACTCTTGGATATCAAAGCATAAATCCTTAACTACTTAGTTAAAATATTCATACTTTTTAAATTTCCAAGTATTTCACCATCTTTATCGTAATCTTCTAAATTTTCACCAAGTCTTAAAGTACTAAAAACAGTTTTACCAACTACAAACCTGCCCTCCATATCATCTTTTTTAGTTTTAATTCCCCATGTGTTATGAAAAACAACTATTTCATTATTAAAAGTACCCACATAAAGGACTATATGTCCTTTTTTATACAGTAGAGTTTGAAAAGGAATAGCTAGAGTTTTAATAATAGATAGCTTCTCTTTATCTGACAAATTTTCTAAGTTAATTATTTTTCCTACTTTAGCTTGCTGAGATGAGTTTCTAGGAAGCCATATACCAAATGGTGCATACATATCACGAAGCATCGAAGAGCAGTCTCTTTGACCATACATGCCACCCCAGCCATATTTACTCTTAAATACTTCACCCATTACACTCGTAAGAGATTCTCTGTCTAGATTTAAAATATCTTTTCTTGCTATATCTTTAGATATCTTTACTTTTTCGAACATTGGAGTAGAATTTTTATAAGAAGAAACAGCTAAGGCCGTAAAATTTTTATCATCTTCAGATATTAATGCCAGCATCATCCCTATTTTAGATGAGAAAAGGAAGTTTCCATTTTCACTATAGACAGGTGTGTTTTCTTTTACAAAAAATATTTGTTGCGCTTTTTGCCACGAGTCTGTATGCTCTTTTTTTAAAAAAACTATCTCACTGGCTCTTATCCAACCGGAAGTAAAACTGCTAAAAGCATAAACCCACTCCTTATCTTTTGAGTAGTGAGATACAAAGAGTGGCTTATTTGCATGCAGTGTGCTATTTTGAAGATAATCAAAAGGAAAGCCTTCTCCAGCTTTTTTTGGATCCCTTATAAGTGGTTTTATTGTGGGAAAAGCTCTTATATTTACATGCCTTAGGGTTATAGCTTTAGCATTTAGTGTCGAATACTTATCGAAGTTAGCATTATCAAACATCTCATCAAAAAACTCTTGCTTTAAAAGTTGAAAGTTCTCACCATAACTATCACCAGCCTTATATGCATTAAATGGCCATTTAACATCTTCCAAGCTCTCTCTAGGCTCTATATCATTCCAGACATTAAAATAGTACTTTTCATATTTGTTTTGAATATTGTAAGTTTTTGTTTTTATATCTAGAGATCGCGTAAAAAACTCAACATTTTGAGGGATGTTTACTAAATCACTAATCTCTATAATTTTATCGGGCTCTTTTTTAGGCTTTACTTCTTTATCAACTTCTTGCTTTTGCTTTACTGCAACAGGTTCTTTTGAAGAACACGATGCAAAGACTAAAGCAAATAATACTAAAAAAACATATCTCAAATTATCTTTCCATATCTTAATCTACATCACCAAATCTACTAACTACTCTACCTATTACTTCTATTTCATTAGGTTCGAGAGTTTGCGTAGAATACACTTGATTATCAGATATTATATCTATTTTTCCATCTATTCTTTTTTGAACACGTTTAATAAAGAGTCCCGCTTCTGTTCTAATAGTAAAAACACCACCTCTTTGGAGGTCAGTCTTAGCTCGATTTATAAATACTATATCATTATAACTAAAAGTCGGTTCCATAGAATCACCTGAAACATTGATAGCTTCTATATTTTTCATTTCACTCTCACCGCCAAGCATAAATACAAACTGCTCAGGAAGCTCAAGTTCTTCTATCTCTTCACATTGCTCATCTGCTCCACCACCTGCTGAAGCATTTACATCACTAAAGTATTTAACCATATAAAATTTATTTGTAGCTTCTACGAGACTTTCCGGTGATTGACCATATAGCATCCAGTTAATTGATATGCTTCTTGCTGCACAAAAATCCATAAGTTCTCCAAATGGAACCTTATTTCTCTTCTTCATAGTTGCAAAATTCATTTGAGATATACCTAATACATCAGCTACATCTTTATCAAATATTTTTTTAGAGTTAAACTCAGAAGATACTATACTTTTAATTTCTTCAACAATTTCCAAAAAATTTTTCATGACATCTCTCCCACATTTTTATAGATTATAATAGAATTTTGCAATAAAGTCAAAATATTTATGACAAAATGCCATACTTTTTATATTTATCTTCTAAAATGAGTAGTATATGTCATATTAAATAAAGGATATGAAATGTCAATGATTATTAAAAATGCAGAAAGTCTATTTGAAAGATTTGAAAATTCTATTGAAATGTGGGCGAGTAAAGTTTTTTAAGACTCACTCTCTTTATTGTTTTTGTTTTGTTTTTCTTCGTCTCTTTTGAAGCCTGCTTCTCTTTGTGCAGATTTGTTTTTATGGTAGCCGCCAAAAACAAAGACCATGAATATAATAAAAAGAACAACCATCATCCCATCAACTAGAACACTCATGAAATCTCCTTAAAACGAGTATGGTTTTGTCTTATTGCATCGTATAAAACTATTCCTGTGCTTATAGCCAAATTCAGGCTTCTGCCATCCTTTGTCATCGGTATTGTTATATTTTTCTCTTTATGCGCATTTAAAATATCTTCAGGAATACCCGCTGTCTCACTTCCAAAGAAGATAAAATCACCCTCTTTAAACTCAGCATCAAAATATGGTCTATCTGTTTTTGTTGTTGCAAAATGAGCATTATCAGTAATTTCATTCATCTGAAAGAACTCTTCAATGCTTTCCCATACATGTAAATCCAACTTTTCCCAATAGTCAAGCCCTGCTCTGCGAACTGCTTTTTCATCTATGTCAAAAGCTATGGGTTTTATTATATGCAAAGATGCACCTGCGTTTACGCATAAACGTCCTATAGCACCTGTATTATTGGGGATTTGTGGATTTACCAAAACTAGATTGAACACTAGAATATCACTGTTTTATTTGCATAAACAAAAATTCTATCTTCAAGAGCAAGTTTCAAAGCACGTGATAAAACAACTTTTTCTACATCTTTACCTGAACGTTGCATATCTCTCCAGCTGTAAGCGTGATCAACATGTATAACTTCTTGAGCTATTATTGGACCTTCATCAAGGTTATTATTTACAAAGTGTGCCGTTGCACCAATAATCTTAACACCTCTGTTATAAGCTTGCTTGTAAGGATTAGCACCAATAAATGCAGGTAAAAAAGAGTGATGTATATTTATAATTTTATCTTCATAAGTCTCTACAAATCTAGGAGTTAGAATACGCATATACTTAGCTAATACGATGTAATCAACATCTTTAAAACTGTCTATACACTCTATAATCTTTTGTTCATGTTCTAAACGCTCACATCCCTCATGAGAAACAGTAATATATGGAATGTCAAATTTAGTAACTAAAGATTCAAGGTCCGCATAGTTAGATATTACGGCTAAAATATTTGCATCCAGTTCACCAGCTTCATGACGGATAAGTATATCGCCAAGTGCATGAAGCTCTTTAGTAGCCATTATAATAATATTTTTCTTTTTGGGCTCTATTAGTTTTATTCCTGCTGTGTCAGGCAAAACTTCCTTGAGAGCTTCTTCTAAGTTATCTAAATCTATATTTCCATCTACAACGCTTCTCATAAAGAACTTGTTATTTTCTTTATCAACAAACTCACTATTTGATAATATATTTAAATCATTGTTGAAAAAAACTGTTGATACTTTATGAACCAGACCTTTTTCGTCATTTGCATCTATAAGAACTCTGTATTGACTCACTTTAGTTTTCCTTTTTCTAACTGCTCTGCTCTTAAATCTATTGTAGCTAATGCATACTCTAAAAAGTTTAGAGTCATATCTACCTTAGCTTCTATGTTTGTGTTATTTGGTGCTTGAAAGCCTTCAAAAAGCACAAGAAGTCTCTCTCTTAAAGACTTTAAAAATAAAATCTCACCATCAACTGAAGAGGAGTTATTTTCTTTTGCAACTCTATCTTCTTTCATTAAAGGTGTTGGTATCGAAGATTCTGTTTTTGATTCAGAGATTTCTGTTTTTTCTATTTTTTTAGGCTTAATAGAACTATTTAAAACTTTTTTTGTCGTTTCATTATCTTCCATCTCTGCCAAAGTTGATAGTATTACATCTTTTAGTTCCATGACTTTAATAACCACCTTTCAAACTCGTTAAACTCGACATCTGCTTCCATTTTTATGAAAAAATCTTTCATCTGAGTATTTACATTTAAAAACTTTTTTCTCATGCCTGAAAGTCTTCTAACGGCAATTTTAGCATCACCGTTTGAAGGATCTTTTTTTAAAATTTCTTTGTAAATTTCCAAGGCCTCCTCTTTGAGACCTTGTAGCTCATAAATATTAGCTAATGTAAGAGTTTGCATATAAACTTTTTATTTCTATCTTGCAATATAGTTAGCGATAATAGAACCCATTTCGCTAGTTGAACAAACTTCTTTAGCATCAAACTGTGCCAGATCTTGCGTTCTATATCCTTCACTAAGTGCTTTTTTAATTGCGTTGTCAATTTTATCAGCAGCTTCTTTTTCACCAAGAGCATATCTAAGCATCATAGAAGCAGAAGCAATTGTAGCAATCGGGTTTGCGATACCTTGACCTGCAATATCTGGAGCTGAACCATGAATAGGCTCATAAACACCTATTTTATCACCTACTGATGCAGATGGTAAAAGACCGATAGAACCACAAAGCATAGAAGCTTCATCACTTAATATATCACCAAATATATTTCCTGTAAGCATTACATCGAACTGTTTTGGATTTAAAACAAGTTGCATGGCAGCATTATCAACATACATGTGAGAAAGTTCTACATCTGGATACTCTGCAGATACTTCAGTAACAACATCTCTCCAAAGTTGAGAAACATCTAAAACATTTGCTTTATCAATAGAGCAAACTCTTTTATCTCTTTTTTGTGCGATTTTAAAAGCATGATGAGCGATTCTAACTATTTCACTACGTGTATAAACCATAGTATTCCAGCCTTTATCTTCTGTTCTGCCTTTAGGCTCCCCAAAGTATATGCCACCGATAAGCTCGCGAACTACCATTATATCAACGCCTTTGATAATCTCCGGCTTAAGTGATGATGCATTAATAAGTTCATTATATACTACAGCAGGACGTAAGTTTGCATAAACACCCAGCTCTTTACGAAATCTTAAAAGTCCGCTCTCCGGTCTTTTTTCACGAGGTAAAGAATCCCATTTTTCTCCACCGATAGCTCCAAAAAGTACAGCATCAGAGTTCAATGAAGTAGTAATTGTCTCTTGAGGAAGTGGATCGCCTGTAATATCATAGGCACAACCACCCATTAAAGCTTCTTCGTATTCAAAGTGAAAACCACAACATGAAGATACAGCGTCTAAAACCTTAACTGCTTCATCAATAATTTCTGGACCTATTCCATCACCTTTAATAAGTGCTATTTTGTAATTTTTCATTATTTACCTTTAATCTCATTCTGTGCAAAATTCATTAATCCGCCAGCATCTATAAGTTCTTGCATAAATTCTGGAATTGGAATGAAGTTGTATGATTTATTTGTAGTTTTATTTGTGATAGTACCTGCATTCATATCAACACTAACCTCGTCACCCTCACTGATCTCTGCACTCTCTGGCAGTTCAAATATAGGAAGACCCATGTTAAATGCATTTCTGTAAAAGATTCTTGCAAATGTTGGTGCGATGACTGCAGCAACACCAGCAGCTTTAAGTGCTATTGGTGCGTGTTCTCTTGAACTACCGCAACCAAAGTTTTCACCGGCTACTATAACATCACCTTTGCTCATATTATTTACGAATTCTGGATCAGCATCTTCCATTACATGTTTTGCCAGTTCCTCTGGCACAGATGTGTTAAGGTAACGAGCAGCGATAATTAAATCTGTGTCAATGTCTTTCCCAAAAGTCCAAACTTTTCCATCAATATTTGCTTTTTGCATATAAAATCCTAGATATATTTTAAAATATTTTTGCGATTATATCCAAAATGAGATTGGTATTAGTTTAAAGCTTTACGTATAGCATCATTGATTAAAGCGTTTGAATCTGCTGCATGATCCGGATATATACTTATTCCAATACTGATTTTAATATCTAAAGATCCTTTATCGTCCTCAAATTTTTGATTAAAAAGAGTGTTTATTCTTTCAAAAATTATATTTGAATTTTCTTCTTCAAGATACTCGTTAAACACTATTACAAAACCATTATCAGAGATTCTAGATAGCATATCCTCATTACGGATAGAACTCAGAAGTCTATCGCCAGACTCAATAATTAGTTCCTTGGCACGTGTTTTTGATCTTAGGTTGACTTCATGATAGTTTATAATTTTAACTGCAGCTACTATAAAAGTTTTTTTGTGTCTGGCAGCTCTTGCTATCTGCTCACTTATGATGATATCAACATTATTTCTATTTGGCAAATTAGTAACAGGATCAAAGTAGGCTTTCTTTATAAGCATGAGGTCATTCTCCCCACGCTGCTTAGCCAATTGCCTCTGCTTAATATTAAAGTAAACGCTAATCAAAAGCAAAACTATTAAAATAAATAAAGAGTACTGTAACCCGTTAAATTCTGCCATGTTAATCCTTCTATTCTTATGTTTTAAACTGCTCTAGCTTAGTAGACAGATCATCTGTCATATTATTTAGATGCTCAGCAGCACTAGCAATCTCTTCTACGCTTCTTGCATTTTCTAATGATATTGTGTTTATCTCTTCAACACCTCTAACAATAGAATCAATCTGCTTGCCGGTATGCTCAAAATCTTGTACAGATTTGTCACTTGCCTCTGTAGCTTTGTTTACAATATCAGTAGTTAGCTCTATTTTACTCTCAACTTCTGAAGCAATATGTGAAAGTTCTTCCATCTGCTTAGAACTTTTACCCATTTCGTCACTTGCAGAATTTGTAGCTTGAACGATTATATTGATAGTTGCATTAATTTCTGATAATGATTTTTGTGTTCTCTCTGCAAGTTTTCTAACTTCATCAGCAACAACAGCAAACCCACGACCATGTTCTCCTGCACGTGCAGCTTCTATCGCAGCATTTAAAGCTAGCAGATTTGTTTGTTCAGCGATATCAGAGATAACAATTAACACATCTTTTACTTGCTCCGTATCTTTGGACAGTTCTTCTATTTTAAGCGCTAATTCAACTTCAGATTCAACACTGCTTTGAACCTTTGATGTCAACATTACAATTTCATCTCTGGCACCATTTAGCATCTCGTTTGCTTCAAGCATCTCATGCTTAGACTTGTTTGCATCTTCTATCGCTATCTGTATTTGTGCATGTGTTTTGGTTGCATGTTCGGTAGTTTCATTTACAATTTGTACTGATTTTTCAACATTAGTTCCAACTTGCAATGCAGTAGATGATAGCTCATTTGAAACAGATGAATTCTCAAAACTTGATTTCTTAGCTCCATCTACACTCTCGTGAACCTTTTGAATAAACTTATTTATATTATTTGCAACATCCCGTATCTCATCGTTGCTCTCAACTATAACTCTTTTTGTTAAGTCTCCATCTCCTACTGCTAAATCTTCTGTAACTTCAAGAATATTTCTAATAGGTTTAACAATTGCTCTATCTGCAGCAAAACTAACTATCAAAGTAATAATAAATACTAAAAGCATAGACGTTAATACAATTTGAGTAGTTGATGCAATAATTTGCTCATTTGAATCATCACGCATCTGTTGAATCTTTGCTTCTATATTATCTACATACTCTCCTGTACCGACTACCCAACCCCATTCTTTAAAAAGCATCACGTATGACATTTTAGGCACCGGTTTATCTGAACCAGGTTTTGACCAACTGTACTCAACTTTACCCATTCCTTGTGCTTTTGCAACTTTTGCCATTTCGTTGAAAAGAAAAATACCGTTTGGATCTTTTACATTTGATAAATCTTTACCATCAAGATCTGGTTTTATCGGGTGCATAATCATCTTCGGTGTAGTGTCATTTATCCAGAAGTATCCACTTTTTCCAAAACGCATCTCTGCAATTGTCTTCAATGCCTCTTGTTTCATTTTTACTGTAACATCCGACACATAAGCACCAGTACCGATTATCCAACCATAAGGCTCAAATCTCTTAACGTAAGAAACTTTTGGCTGTGGCTTTTCAAAGCCAGGTTTAGCCCAATGATAGTTAACAACGCCTTCACTGTTTGACTCGACAGCTTTAGCCATTTCATTAAAAAGATACACCCCGTTTGGATCTTTAAATGTTGACAGGTCATTACCATCAAGAGATGGTTTAATTGGATGCATTATCATCTTTGGAGACTTATCATTTATCCAAAAATAACCGCTATCACCATATCTAGCAGATGCAACAACATGCATTAAGTGCTTTTGCAACTCTGATTTAGGCATTGTATTTTTATTTTTTTCGTAAGCTTTTTGAATAATGCTAAATAAAAAGTCCGTCTGCTCTTTTAATTCAGATTCAACTTCTTTTTTTATTTTTTCTTTAGAAGTTCTGGTATAAAAAGATTCAATAGACTTCATCGCTACACTAACGTAGTTTTTAAGCTCTAGTTCTTTATTTTGATAAGCTTCTTGCTTATATTTTGAAACGCTATTTTCAGTCATTTCATTAATACCATATATGGACTGCAAAATTATTGCTATGGAAACTGCTATAACGGTTGAGATGATAAGTATTATCATCTTCATTTTAATTGATATTGATTTCATAAATGCCCCTTTTAACAATGATTATATGAATATCTTAATTTATTATATCTAAAAATATAGCAATATTGTTATAATAAAATCAAATAAAAAGCAAGACTTAAGTATTGGAAAACCAATACTTAATGGGGAGTATCTACTATCGTTTCAGGTTATTCGTAGTTTGTAGCATTTCATCACTTGTAGTGATTACTTTTGAGTTAGAATCATATGCACGTTGCCCCGTAATAAGGTCTGTTAGCTCAACTACAAGCTCAACATTACTAAGTTCAACAAAGCCTTGTCTAAGAATCCCTAGACCATCAACACCTGGGGTACCTTCAACTGGTTGACCAGAAGAATCTGTTTCAATAAAGAGATTGTCACCAAGGGAGTGAAGTCCTGCCGGATTAATATAGTTTGTCAATGTTATTTGACCAACTTGAGTTGCTTGAGTTTGCCCAGGCTGAACAACTGTAACAGTACCATCTGTACCGATACTGATATCTGTCGCATCTGGTGGAATAACTATTTCAGGAATCAATTTGTAGCCGTCACTGTTAACCATACTTCCATTGTCATCTACTTTAAAAGCACCATTTCTACTGTATACTTCAGTCCCATCAGGAAGCTCAAGCTTAAAGAAACCTCTACCTGTGATAGCAATATCTAGTTGATTATCTGTTTGTTTAAGACTTCCTTCTGAAAAAATCTTATTTATTGCCGTTGGTCTTACACCAAGACCCACTTCTATACCTGTTGGACTCTTTGTTACATCACTAGTAGCAGTCCCGGCATATTTTGTAACTTGATACATTAGGTCTGCAAATTCTGCACGAGATTTCTTAAAGCCTATTGTATTAACATTGGCAATATTATTTGCTGTTGTATCTATCTGTGTCTGCATCCCTAACATTCCTGTAGAGGCAGTATAAAGTGATTGCATCATAATCTAACTCCTTAAGCTTTTTTAGCTAATTTTTCTATTGCGTCACGGTTCATGTCGTTCATCTGCGTATCCATAGCTTTTTGATACATACCAACCAGACGATTTGTTTCTATCATCTGAGTCATCATCTTTACAGCATTAACATTACTCTTTTCTACAAAACCCTGCATAACAGCTTCAGTCTGATCAAGAGATTTAAGATCTGTCATTCCATCATATCTATAGAGATTATCACCCTCTTTTTTAAGAAAAGCGACATTATCAGGCTGAGCAATAAACAGGTGTGAGCCTTGTACTAGATTAACACTGTTTGGAATATTCTTATACATTTGACCATGCTTATCTACTTTTATGATATTTTCATCTTCGTTAAATGTTATATTTCCACCAGCTTCAAAATAATCATTTGGTAAAACTTCGTAGCCACTCTTTGTAATAAGTTTTCCCTCATCATCTTTTGTAAAAGAACCATCTCTAGTCAGCCTGACACCTTGGGGTGTCTTAACCAAGAAGAACAAACCTTCCCTAGAGAGTGCAAAATCCATATCATTATTAGTTTGCTGAGTATTTCCTACACTGAAATCTGTATAGGAGTCTACAACCTGAGGAGCTTTAGTCATTGCTCTGTTTAAGAACTGCGCTCCATCCTCTGAATGATTTACATTAGGCAGCTCATCTCTTGCTTCTTTATAAAGACGCTGGAAATCACCTACTATCAGGTTATCTTCTTTAAATCCTACAGTATTAACATTTGCAAGATTATTAGCTATGGTATCTAAACGGTTAAACTGAGTAACCATACCAGCTGCTGAACTATAATATCCGCTTTGCATAAAATCCCTTTATTTCGCATATCTGTTTTAGCAAAAGCAAAGTGTGTTCCAAAAATAAATTATTAAAGTTTAAGCTTCATGTAAAATAATCTCGGTATAATCCAATCTTTAAAAAATCTTAAATATCAAGGCATATTTTAATATGACAGCAAAAGAACTCAACAAAGCTATAGATTCATATTTTGCAGATCACAAATCTAAAGATTGTGGAACTTATGAATCTCTAATTGACCTTTTTGATAAACAGCCGACAACGGCTCAAGCTAAAAACATTCATAAGCTTATGCTAAAGCATAAAACATGTCTTTATACAGCCAGTGAACATGCTAAAAAGCTAAATGACAGAGAAGCTGAAGCCAGAAAAGACGCACAAAGAAAAATGCTTGCTAATAATGAATCAGATAAATTTGATATCTTAAAAGAGCATGAACTTCTTGAGTGGTCTCGTTCAGACTCTCCAGTTCGTATGTACCTTCGTGAAATGGGACAAATCCCTCTTCTGACTAAAGAAGAAGAGATTGAGATTTCTAAAAAGATAGAAGGCGGAGAAAGTATAATAATTGATGCTATATGTTCTGTGCCTTATTTAATTAGATTTATTCTTGACTATAAAGAACCTCTCATCAACCGTGAAAGAAGAGTTAAAGAGCTTTTTAAAAGCTTTGAGGACGAAAAAGAAGATGCTGATGATGCGGAAACTACTGATGTTGACGTTGAAGTTGAAGATGAAAGCAAGACACTGACTGCTAAAGATAAAAGCAGAGTTGAAAAAGTAACACTTAGCTTTAAAGCACTCGAAAAAGCTAAAAAAGAGTGGATAAAACTTGCTGAAAAAGCACCAGAAGATTTAGATGGTGATATTACAGAAGACATAGTTCAATACTTTCTTAGTGTGACTTTCAAGAAATCAGTTTTAAAAGAGAAACTTTTAGAACTAGGCCCAACTTCTAAACTTATCAATGAACTTGTTAAAGCAATGGAAACTGCACTTAAGACTGATGATGGTTACGACAAAGAGCTTAAAAGATTAGAGTATAAATTACCACTTTTCAATGCAACACTAAAAGCTAATCACAAAGTTCTAGTAGAGAAAATTTGTGAATTAACAAAAGAAGACATCTCGGGTATGGTTCCAGAAGCTACAATGGTTAGTACATATATGGAAATCAAAAAACTTGTTCAAACAAAAGAAGCTTCAAAAAACAGTTTTGATATGGAACCAGAAAAGCTACTTGATATTTTAGAGCAAATCAAGCGTGGTAAAAATATTTCTGAGATATCTAAAACAAAAATGGCAAAGTCAAACCTTAGACTTGTTGTTTCTATTGCTAAGAGATATACAAATCGTGGGTTACCGTTCCTTGACCTTATCCAAGAAGGTAATATCGGTCTAATGAAAGCTGTTGATAAATTTGAGTACCAAAAAGGTTATAAATTCTCAACTTATGCTACTTGGTGGATTCGTCAAGCTATATCTCGTGCTATTGCTGATCAGGCTAGAACTATCCGTATCCCAATTCACATGATTGAGACTATTAACCGTATTAACAAAATCATGCGTAAACATCTTCAAGAACATGGTAAAGAGCCGGATGTAGAAATGATTGCACTAGAAGTTGGGTTATCTGTTGAGAAAGTTAAGAACGTTATTAAAATCACAAAAGAACCAATCTCTCTTGAGGCGCCGATTGGTAATGAAGATGATGGTAGATTTGGAGACTTCATCGAAGATAAATCATCTATATCTCCTTCAGATGCTATATTAAAAGATGATCTTAGAGTTCAAATCGAAGGCGTATTAGAACAACTAAACGAAAGAGAGAAAGCTGTTATAAAACTTCGTTTTGGAATCATGGATGATGAGAGTGATAGAACTTTAGAAGAAATCGGAAAAGAACTTAGCGTTACTCGTGAGCGTGTTCGTCAAATCGAATCAAGTGCTATTAAGAAACTTAAGCATCCTAAAGTGGGTAGAAAACTTAAAAGTTATATAGAAGAATAATACTAATGACTTTTGAGCAGCAATGGCTAGAATATGATTACAATCCTTTCATAATCTTTAGTTCCAATGGAAAGATTTTATCACTAAACGCTGAAGCACAGTTTCTTTTAGGTGCTGCTTCAACAAATGAGCTTTTTGAGCTCACTACAACTTACGCAAATGTATCTTTTGGTTTTAAAACAACTTTTCTTGAGCTTGAATTTGGTAGATATAAGTTTTTTGCTCTTACTGTTGGTTATGAAAACGAAGATGAGATAGGGGTTAAGCTCTATCAATCTCCGTCATTTAAACTAAACAACCCAAAACCTGTTGGTGAAATGACAAATATCTATACACTGGTAGATCTATGTATATCAACAAACTCTATTAGTTCTAGTATAAAATATACAAAAGAGTTTGATCCAACTATTCCAGAGATTATTATAAACACAAATAAGTTCATAAAACTTCTAAATAAGATCTATTCTTGTTTTGAAAACAACGATACAATAAATACTAAGATATTTTATAGAGTTGGGGAACATATAAAGTTTGAAAGTAAAAAATATAGTATCTTTTCTATTGAAATAAAGGCAGAAAATCTTAATCAGCAAAAAGCTGATGAACTAGAAGTTTTTGCATCAAGTACTAACTTCTACATAGATATACAAAAGAAAATAACTATTAATATACCAATGATTACTTCTTAAGAGCTATTTCTCAATAGAGAAAAGCTCTTTACCGCTCATAGAACCAATTACTATTCCAACAAGCAAAGACGGCAAGTATATAGCTATATCTAGAAGTTGATTGTTTTTAAGTGCGATAAAACCTAAAACCAAAAATAGATATGGTACGAGTCTAAATAGTGAAGAACTACCTTTAGCCCCATGCTTCATACTTTCAAGACTAAAAGTTTTTATTTTTTTCTTCTCTTCTTTTACAATAGCTCTTAGGTCTAGCTCTTCTACGGGAGCGTAGTTTATAGAATCTTCCTCATAGAGTTCATGCGGATCTTCTATCTCATCTAAAATATCTCTCTTCTCATCAACCATATCAGATGCGACTTGGGTATCAACCATTTTTCTATATGCGTATGAAGAACCTAAAATAATAAACAGACTGCTTAAAAAAGCAATCTGCAGATTGATGAAAAAGCTAAATGAAAAAAGTGAAGTTGCTACAATCAGAAGCTCTGATATAGCAATAAGTTTAATACTTTGTTTCACCATAATCCTCATCATCTTCGGAATCTTCTTGTAATTTCTTCTTAATAGCATACCTTGGTTCTTTAGCCAGTTCTTCATATGCTTTGTATTGTTTTGAGTATGCTTTATAAACATTTAAAATTGCCGCTGCGATACCTATAGCAATACCAACCCAAAACAACCACCCTATCCCTGTCATACTACGAAGAAGGTAACCAATACCTACACCCATAGCAACAGCAACAACCATAGAGATTCCAAGAGAGAGACTGTCAGCAGCTTCAATAATAGGCTTCACTCTGGGTTTATGATTTTCTTTTTCATCTAATCTATTTTTTATTTTTTCAAGAGAGTCATCTACGACGACTTCACCATTCACATTGTTAGCCATTTGTAATTGCCTTAAGCACTTTCGCGCTAGCTTTAATCGTATCTTCAATCATCTCATCAGTAGTGGCTGTTGATATAAAACCTGTCTCATAAAGTGAACAAGCAAAGTAGAAACCTTCTTTAATCATTCCGGCATGGAACTTAGCAAATAATTCAGCATCTGAGTTACAAGCATCTGCGAAGTTCTTAACAGGTGCTTCATTAAAGAAGAAACCGAACATACTTCCTCTTGTATCTATCTGCATAGTAACTCCACACTCTGTTGCGGCTTCTTTCATACCTTCTACAAGTCTTTTAGCACGAGTATTTAAAACATTCATTACAGGTGCATTTTTCTTTAGTTTACTAAGTGCTGCAAGCCCTGCTGCCATTGCAACTGGATTTCCACTAAGTGTACCTGCTTGATATACTGGTCCCTCTGGAGAAAGCATTGCCATTATTTCAGCTCGCCCACCAAATGCACCAACAGGCATACCGCCACCGATAACTTTACCAAGAGTGATAATATCCGGAGTTGTACCAGTGATAGACTCAGCACCGTTTATAGATGCACGAAAGCCACTCATAACTTCATCAAAGATAAGTAGAGTTCCATTTTCATCACAGATCTTTCTAAGCTCTGCTAAGAACTCTTTATCTGCAGGAACAAGACCCATATTTCCAGCGATTGGCTCGATGATAACACAAGCGATATCTCTAGAATCAGCAAAACATTTTTTTACACTTTCTATGTCATTGTATGTAGCTAAAAGAGTATGCTTAGTGAAATCAGCTGGTACACCTGGTGAACTTGGGTTTCCAAAAGTCACTGCACCGCTTCCTGCTTCAACTAAAAGTGCATCACTGTG
Organism: Sulfurimonas sp.; assembly: GCF_041563035.1. Lineage (GTDB taxonomy): Bacteria > Campylobacterota > Campylobacteria > Campylobacterales > Sulfurimonadaceae > Sulfurimonas. The sequence goes on from NZ_JBFFNS010000011.1 coordinate 15,743, forward strand.
ACCATGATAACAACCAGTAAACTTAACGATATCATCACGTCCAGTAAAACCACGAGCTAGACGAATAGCACTCATAACTGCTTCTGTTCCACTGCTTACAAACCTGATTTTATCAACAGAGTCAAACATAGATACAACAAGCTGAGCTAAATCTGTCTCAGCCTGCGTAGGAGCACCAAAACTAAGCCCGTGCTTAACAGCTTCTATAACTGCTGCTTCAATAGCTTCATCTCTATGACCAAAAATAAGTGGTCCCCAACTCTGTACATAATCAACATATTTGTTGCCATCAATATCAGTTAAATAAGCGCCATTCCCCTCAGTAATAAACAGTGGTGTTCCACCAACGCTTGAGAATGCTCTAACTGGAGAGTTAACTCCACCTGGGATTAAACTTTGTGCTTGTTCAAATGCTTTTGACGATGCTTCTGTACTCATTTAAAGACCTTAAAATAATTTTTTTGTTATTATATCTAAAGAAATGTATTAGTTTGACTAACCTATAGCTCATTAATATATATTAGTTATAATCGTTGAAATTATTTAAAATTAAAATGAACGGAACAATTTGAATAGATCCTCTTTTGCTTTATTTGTGGCACTTCTCATACACCTTTTGCTTATATTGATTTTTTGGCTACTTGGCACAATTGTTTCGGAGATAAAAAAACCGGTTAAACCACAAGAACAAAAGATTAAAGTATCACTGAAAGAGATGCCTAAAAAAGAGAAAAAATCTGGAGATATTAAAAAGAAAATAGAACCTTCTACTATAGCTCCACCAATGCCAAAGGGCTCACAGCTTAAAAAAATCGTTAAGCCACCAGTTAAATATGAGCCAAAAAAAGCTGTTAAAAAACCAAAGCTAAATCCAAAGCCAAAAGTAACTGAGCCAGAGCCAGCATCTAAACCAGAGCCAAAAACAAAACCATTACCACAAAAGCCATATATAGCACTGGCTCCAGAAAAAGATATAAATATTACTAAAGAAGAACCAAAAAAAGAGCTTAAAAAACCTGTAGATCCACTATACGCTATGCTATCTCAAGACAAGTCTTCTAAAGAGGAAGAGAAGCAAGAAAAAAAGACACATAGTGAAAGTAGTATAAATCAAAACATCAAAGAGCTTTATGGTGATGAGTTCGGAAAACTAAGTCCAGGGCAACAAAAATACATCTTAGACAATCAAGAGATAATGAGAAGAATAACTCAGCAAGTTCTTACTCGTGTGGCAAGAGTAAATCTTCCAAGAGATTTAAACGTAAATAGAAGTAATGTTATAGAATTTTACCTGCACCCTAATGGAGATATGAGCGATTTTAAGTTTTTAGAAAAAAGTGGTTATTATGTTCTTGATGACACTACAAAGGAGACAATAGAATATGCTTATAGTAGATACCCAAGACCTACAGAAAAAACTCTAGTCAGATACAATGTATTTTACAATTTAGCTAGATACTGATACAATTACTTATAATTAAAGGCAACAAATGAAAACGAAACTTATAAGTACAATAGTACTCTCCTCCCTCTTTCTCTTTAGCTCATGTTCAAACGATAAACCTAAGCAAGTTCAAAAAGAGATGCCACCACTTAGTGTTAATACAATTACAGTAAAAAAAGAACCTATTCCTATATGGAAGCAGTACACCGGTACTACAAAAGCAAGTTCTGACCAAGAAGTTCGTGCAAGAGTTCCAGGCATACTTAAAAAAATATACTTTAAAGATGGTGATACAGTCATAAAGGGTCAAAAACTCTTTATGATAGAGCAAGATGAGTATATAGCAGCTCGTGATGCAGCAAAGGCTAAAAAAGCTCAAGATGAGGCTTCATTAAAACTGGCGAATGCTGATGTTTCAAGATATGAGCCACTTGTCAAAGAGGGTTTAGCTCCTCGCGCGACACTTGAACAATACCAGGCACAACAAGCAAGATTAAAAGCTGCTATTGCTGGTGATATAGCAGAAATTAAAAAAGCACAACTCTCCCTTAGCTACACAATGGTTCGTGCTCCAATTAGTGGTAAAACAAGTGCAAGAAGAGTTGATATTGGAAACCTTGTAGGACAAGGAGAGTCTACACTTCTTACAACTATTATGAGCGTTGATCCTATTTACACTTATTTTTCTCCTTCACAAAATGATGTAAGATTATTTGAAAAATATAGAAATAAAGAAAAACCAGATGCCTTCATAGAAATAAATGGTCAAAGAGAAACTATAAGACTTGATGGATATGTAGACTTTTCAAATAATGTAGTCGATTCTCTTACTTCAACAATTAGTATGAGAGCTACCATATCTAATCCAGATGGAAAAGTCTTACCCGGCACTTTTGTATATGTGAACCTATTTATAAACGATAAGTACAGCTTTTTAATGATTCCACCTGAAGTGATATTTTCAGATCAACTCGGAACTTATGTATATGTTGTAGATAAAGATAATAAAGTTAAAAGAGCTGATATTGAGACTGACTACTCTACAAAGTATTATGTAAGCGTTAAAACTGGTCTACAGGACGGGGATAGAGTTATAGTATCTGCTCTAGTTAAATTAAAGCCAGGTCGTGCTATTAAAGCGACAGATGTATCGTCTACGCAGGGGATTAAAGCTGTTTTAGAAAAAAACAAGCTTATTCCAAAGAGTAAATAAAAATGTTTTCAGTAACATTCATTAAAAGACCTATTTTATCGATAGTTATATCGTTAATAATTATTGTTGCGGGTCTGGTATCAATGGCTGTCCTTCCTATATCAGAGTATCCAGATGTAGCACCACCGACAGTAAATGTATCTGCTACTTATACTGGTGCAAATGCATTTGTTGTTGAAGAAACTGTTACTCGTGTACTAGAAGATAAACTAAATGGTATCAAGGGTGTTATATACATGGATTCGTCTTCTGCATCAAGTGGAAGTTCAAGCATAAACGTATATTTTGAACCTGGTTACGACATAGATATCGGTGCCGTCGATGTTCAAAACAAGGTTTCTACTGCGAGTGCTTCTCTGCCTTCTGAAGTTACTCAACAAGGCGTAATAGTTGATAAAAGAAGTCCATCCTTAGTCTGTATTATTGCTATTAACGGTGATGAAAGATATGACGGTAGTTTTTTATCTAACTTTGTAAACATAAATGTTTTAGATGAGGTAAAAAGGATTAAGGGTGTTGGTAAAGCTGAAAATATGGGTGAGAAAAAATATTCGATCCGTATCTGGTTAAATCCTGACAAGCTAAAATCTTTAAATATGACTCCTATGGAAGTTGTACAAGCTGTTCAGTCACAAAACAAACAAGCTTCGATAGGTAAAGTAGGTGGAAACCCTACCTTTGATGATCAAAAACAGGAGTTCACGCTGACAACTAAAGGACGTCTAAGTGAAGTTCATGAATTTGAAAACATCGTTTTAAAATATAAAGAAGATGGCTCACTGATACATCTCAGTGATGTGTCTAAAATAGAACTTGGCAGTGAAAGCTATGATTGGAATGCCATTAGTGCTAAAAAACCGACTGGGCTTATCGGTGTGTATCAACTTGGTGAAGCAAACGCTCTTGATATTCGTAAAAAAGTAGAAGAAACACTTAAAAGACTTGAGAGTCGTTTTCCAGACGGTGTAACATATACAGTCCCTTATGACACTACTAAATATGTTGAGGTAGCAATAGATAACGTTGTAACAAACCTGTTTATGGCTATAGGACTTGTTATTCTTATTATATTCGTATTTTTAGGATCATGGAGACCAACTGTCATAGCATCTGTAACTATTCCAGTTTCACTTATAGGTGCATTTGCAGCGATGGAGCTTGCAGGTGGATTTAGTATAAACTTCTTAACGCTCTTTGGACTTATTCTCGCTATTGGTATTGTTGTTGATGATGCCATACTCGTTGTTGAGAATGTTGAGGTAATTATGTATAGAGAACCTGAACTAACGATGCCTCAGGTTGTTAAAAAATCAATGATAGAACTTATAGGACCGATTATCTCAACTACTCTTGTTTTAGTTGCTGTATTTATCCCAGTATCTCTTCTGCCAGGTATAACCGGAGCTCTCTATCAGCAATTTGCGCTTACTATTGCATTTGCTGTTTTAGTATCATCTCTAAATGCTCTTACACTATCTCCTGCTATTAGTGCAATTATCATAAAAAGAAGAAAAGAAGGCGAAGAGAAGTTTATTCTTTTTCAAAAGTTCGATCTCTTTTTTGATTTTTTAACTTCAAAATACAAAGCCCTTATTACACTTCTTGTAAAATTGAGATACTTTATGATTTTAGTTATGGGTGGTATTTTTTATCTTACATACTATCTATTTGCCATAACTCCTACAGGCTTTGTTCCATCAGAGGACAAAGGTGTCTGTATGGTTTCTGTAAATCTAAAACCAGGTACGTCAATATCTCAAACGATAAAGGTAAGAAAAGAAGTTGAAGCTATTATCTACGATATTGAAGGCGTAGAAAATATTGTAGCCATAGAGGGCTACAACATCATCACATCATCTTTAGACGGTTCTGCTCTAGCTATGTTCGTATCTTTTAAAGACTGGAGTGAGAGAACAACTAAGGAAACCAGTGTTTTTGGAATCATACAACAGATAAAACAAAAAACAGCAGGTATAAGTGAAGCAAACATTGCTGCATTTAATATGCCGGGTATTCCAGGTGTCGGTAATGTAGGTGGATTTGACTTTAGACTTCAAGACTACCTGTCAGGTGACTTAGAGACTTTTGAGCACTTTGCAGGTGAGATGATAAAAGGTGCATTTGCAGATCCAAGAATTGCTTATGCTTTTACGACATTTGCGACAAACTATCCTATGTATGATATAGAGATAGATAGAGCAAAAGCGAATGCTCTTGGTATAAATATGTCTGATTTATTTACTACAATGCAAGCTTATCTAGGTTCTATATATGTCAATGATTTTACAAAATTTGGTAAGGTTTTTAGAGTATTTGTTCAAGCAGACAAAGAGTATAGAAGTTCTAAAGAAGATATTGACAAACTCTTTGTTAAAAATGCATTTGATAAGATGATTCCACTCAATGCAGTCCTTAATGTAAAAGAGATAATAGGTCCTCAAAACCTTACTCACTATAACATGTATAGAAGCATCCAGATAAATGGAGCTGCAGCTCCAGGATATAGTTCAGGGGATGCAATGCAGGCAATGGATGATATTGCTAAAAAAGTTCTTCCTCCAAGCTACGGCTATGAGTGGTCTGGAATGAGTTACCAAGAAACATTAGCGGGAAATGCTCAAATATATGTAGTTATTTTTGTACTTCTTGTTGTATTCTTAGTTTTATCAGCCCAATATGAGAGTTGGATACTGCCACTTATGATCTTGCTATCTGTTCCTATGGTTATAGCCGGTGCGGTTGCAGGACTTCACACTGTGGGTCTTCCTCTTAACACATTTGCACAAGTCGGACTGGTCTTGCTCGTAGCACTTGCCGCCAAAAATGCTATCCTCATCGTAGAGTTTGCAAAAGAGCAAAGAGAGAGTGGTATCGGTATAATTGAGTCTGCTATAAATGCAGGCACACTGCGTTTTCGTGCGATTATGATGACAATCCTTTCTTTTATGTTTGGTATTATCCCTCTTGCTTTTGCAACAGGTGCAGGTGCTATTACGCAGATGTCTATAGGTATTGTATTGATGTTTGGTATGATTGCTGCGACTTTTATATCTACTCTTTTTGTTCCTGTACTTTATGTACTTTTAGAGACTATGAGAGAGAAATTCGTTAGTGTTGAAGATGAAATAATAAGAAGGGAGTCAATATAATGTTAAAGATATTAACTACACTTTTACTAGTTTTAAGTCTACATGCAGAGGATGTATACACAGTAGATGATTTAATCCTAGAAGCACTTAAGAACTCTCCTGATTTAAAGATAAGTGCATCCGAGTATAAAGCATCTCAAAGTCGTTATGACGAAGCATTTTCAGGTTACCTTCCAAAAGTTGATCTGAGCGTTGCTGCTGGACAATTAGGTATGAGTGACATACCTACAAATCCTGATGATATGGTTAGTGATTCTCTTTTACTTGGGCAACTGTCTCTCAAACAGATCATATATGATTTTGGCAAAACTGGCGGTAGTGTTGATAAGTTTAAATACGATTCAAACTCTTATTTAAACTCTAATGAGCAAAAGATATCAAACAAAAAAAGAGATGTTAAACAAGCATATTATGAAGTGCTACAGTCTATAGCACTAATAAATGTTAATAGAGAAAATGTAAAATTAAATGAGATTCAACTATACCGCTCACAAAAGTATTTTGAAGCTGGAATAAGAACAAAAATAGATGTCTCAGATGCTAAAGTTGAGTTGATAAAATCAAGACTAGACCTGAAAAAAAGTCTATACAATCTCAAACTCTCATATGCTTCACTAGATCAAGTTATTGGCTTTATGCAAACAAATAAAGAGTATAAAGTATATGTACAAGAGTTGGTTTTAGAAAACATATACTCATCTTTAAGCGACTATGATTTAAATCTTAATCAATCTATAGATTTTGCATATGAAAACAGATATGAAATAAAGCAATTTATTTCATATATTAAATCAGCAGAGTCTTCAAGTGAATCAGCTTTAGCTGACTATTACCCTCAGCTATATTTTGCCGCAAACTATACTAAGCAAAAAGCTGATAAGTTTAAAAGCACTACTCCAAAAGATCAATGGAAGGCTGCTGTAAACCTTGACTGGAACATCTATCAGGGTGGAGCTACTTCTGCATCTACACAAGAGAAAAAAATCCAGATAGAGATATCTCAAACACAACTTCAAAACTCTAAACTCTCAATTAAAAAAGAGACTACGCAAGCTTTTATAAACGTATATAAGATAAAAGACTCTGTAGAATTATCTCAAAGTCTTTTAGAGGTCTCCAAAGAGAAATTTGACCAAGCTCAAAAACGATACGAACACGGTTTATCAGACTACATAGAACTGCAACAAGCTAGACAAGGATATATAGATGCAAAATCAGCTCTAGTGATTGACTACTATAACTATTACAACGCTATCGCTGTATTAGACAATGCTATTGGTAAATAGATGAGTAATCTTATAGCTCTAATTGAAAAAACTAAAGGTTAATTATGTCACATCATCCTTCACAAACGATAAAGCAACACTATCTTCAACTGTTTATTTTTGCTTTTGGGACACTAATATGGTTCTCGCCTGTTCCAAGTGGTCTTGAACCACAAGCATGGCATCTGTTTGCAATCTTCATCAGTTCTATACTGGCCGTAATAATAAAAGCAATGCCGATATTCACTTCATCTATTTTAGCCTTATCTGTCTCTGTCTTAACAGGTACACTCACAACCGACCAAGCTTACAGCGGTTTTTCAGAAGAGTTTATACTTCTTATCATTGTTGCTTTCTTAATTGCCAGAGGAGTTATTAAATCTGGTCTCGGTAAAAGAATCGCTTTTTTGATTATCAAGAGATTTGGTAAATCAAGTCTCGGTCTTGCCTACTCAATCATAGCGGCAGATATGTTCATATCGCCTGCTTTTCCAAGTAATACAGCTCGCTCCGGTGTCCTCTACCCTATAGTAAATGCTCTTGCGGTTGATAGCGGTTCAAAGATAGCAGATGGAACCCGCAAAAAGCTTGGTTCATTCCTTATGATGTCCTCGATGGCGGGACTTACACTATCTTCGACCCTTTGGCTAACGGCTATGGCTGCAAATCCTGCAGGTGCCAAGATGGCCGGAGACTTTGGCGTAGAAATCACTTATGCCTCTTGGGCTCTTGGAGCTTCACTACCCGTATTGATTCTTTTCTTTCTTGTTCCATGGGTTATTTTTAAAATCTACCCACCAGAGATAAAAGAGACACCGGAAGCTCCTGCGATAGCTCAAGAAGCGTTAGACCATATGGGTCCTGTTCATAAAAATGAGTTTATTATGGCCGCTACTTTTTTTGGAATGGTCTTCTTATGGGTAATGTCAGGCAGTTGGGGACTTGACAAAACCGCTGTTGCATTTTTAGGACTCGGTGTTTTGATGGTAACAAATATATTTACACTTGATGATATGAGGAGCGAAGGCAATGCACTCTCAACCCTGGTTTGGTTCTCTATTCTTTTTTCAATGAGTGTATACCTTGATAAGCTAGGATTTATGGGATGGGTTGGTATGCATATATCTGACATAGTTGTTGGATTTAGCTGGCCTGTTGTGTATGTAGGTCTTACTATTAGTTATGTTCTGATTCACTATTTCTTTGTATCTCAGACGGCTCAGATGCTGGCACTCTTTTCTGTATTTTTAAGTGTTGCCATAACAGCGGGCGTACCACCTGAGCTGATGGCTCTAATGCTGCTTTTTGCGACAAATTTCAATGCTATAATAACTCCTCAAGGATCTTCTGCAAACGTTATATATGCTGGTAGCGGTTACTTGGAACCTGGAGAGATCTATAAAGTCGGCGGTATCATCACTCTTATTAACACTCTCGTTTTTTTAACCGTTGGAACGGCTTGGTTATTGTTGATTCTATAGGGATTTGATTATGCCAAAATATAAGCTCAGTCTCTTACTCTCAATATTTATAACTCTTACTCTCGGAGCGGACTCAAAAGCAGAAGAAGCTTTCTCCAAAGGCAATATTGATGCCGAAATAAAACTGTTTTACTACGATATTACCAGTAAAACAGCTCCTGATGCCTATGCTACGGCTCTCGGCGGATATCTAAAATATACTACCGATACTAAAAATCCACTCTTTGCATCTGTAAGGTTTCACACGTCAAATCCTGTTGGAGATAGTCTAAACAAGGTCACCACTGCTCTTTTTAACAACGATAAAAATGGTGAATCTCTTACAACCATCAGTGAGTCATTTCTTGCATATAAAACAAAGAGCAGAATTATGAAACTGGGTAATTTCATGCTTAAAACCCCGATGATGAATGATGATACAACAAGGATAGTTCCATGGAGTTACCAAGGTTTTACATATACGGGTGAGAGTATAAAAGATATGAAAGTTCAACTCTACCATATTAATGCTATTCGCTCATTTACATCGGACTCATACAAAAAAGAAAGTGCCAGTGGTGAGTTTGGAGATAGCGGAATCAGTATGTTGTCACTTCATTACACAGGTATTAATGGACTTAAAACTCAGGTATTTTACTACTATGCACCTGAACTCTACTCAACCTTTGTTGCACAAGCCGACTATGAGATATCTGTTGACAATAATGCCCTATTTTGTATAGGTACTCAATACTTCAATAGTGGTGATGGCGGAGAATTTGCAGTTACACAGAATAAAAACGGTGGAGACGATATAAATCTTTTAGCAATAAGGACTTCAGTCGATACAGAGAACTGGATGATATCTATCAACTACTCTCAGAACTTCGGTGTTAGTGGAATAGTTAAAGGTTATGGCGGTCTTGCTAAGGTCTATACAACTTCCATGATAGCCAATGGTCGAGGAAATTATAAACCTGAGACTTGGATGCTAAAAAGCACTTATAATCTTCCTCTAGGTTCACATGAAAGTGAACTTGGATTTAGGCTCACAAACACTCAGGTAAACGATCCAAGAGGTGATGGGTTTAATGCTTATTACTTTCACTTTAAACATTTCTTCACTAAAGAAGCTTCTATATATCTAAGATATGAAAATCTTACCTACACAAGCACCAAGAGTGACGTCGCTTATTTTCGTGCCATCGCTAGTTATAAGTTTTAACAACCCACTCCCGCTCAACAAGTAGTTCATCACCGTAAAACACTTTTCCGACAAAGACATCACCTACTCTGTAGTTACTAACACCCTTTGGAGTACCACTCATTATGATGTCATTGTCTTCAAGCGACATAAAAGATTCAATCTCATTTAAAATATCTAGAGGTTTGTGTATCATAAGGTCGTAAGTCGCTTCTTGAGTAACTCTCTCATTTATATAAAGCAATAGACTGAGCTTTTTAATATCCCCCCTAAAAGCTACAAACTCACTAAAAACAGCAGAGCTGTCAAAAGCTTTTGCTCTCTCCCAAGGAAGACTTTTTGACTTTAAGTATGATTGGATATTTGCCTTTGTAAGATCAAGTCCAAAACCGACACCTGCTATTTTTTTATCTTTGATTAAAAAGCATATTTCAGCTTCAAATCTTGTGTATTCACTAAAATAATATAGCTCATCACTTATGGCAGAATTTGGCTTATTAAAAAGGACTATGCTCTCTGGTGTTTCATTTCCAAGCTCTTTTATATGCTCAACATAGTTTCGACCTACACAGACTACTTTGGATGTAAAAACGTTTTGATTGTTGTACGTTACAGTTTTCATGACTAGTCCTTTTTTTATAAAATTCTAGTTAAATAATTTTGATATTAGTTAATATTCAAAAGTGCTAAAGCGCCCTTATATATGGGTTCATCAATAAATCCATACTCTTCATCCACAAAACCTGTCACTCCGGTTTCTCTGTGCATCTCAAAGAGTTTCACTATGACTTGTGCTCTTTTTATTTGATCTTCTTCATCAACAAACTTTTCATTTGTAAGTCGCACTTGATCTGGAGAAATACACCCTTTTGCATCATAACCCATACTCTTTTCAAGATCTATCCAAAGAGAGAACTCATCTAAGTTTTTAAACTCTTGGTAAACAAAAGATACAGGTTTTACTCTCATTGCTTTTGATGTAATCAAGAAATGAGAAAGCATATAAAGCATAGTAGGATTGTTTAGGTTTATAAGGCTTTGGGATAGTTTCATATCTGCAAAAAGATCCAAGATACCAAGATAAAAAGTAGTAACTCTAAGATTACCTTTTAGCGTTGCTAAGTTATGCCAAGCTTCCGATGTTTCAATAGAGAGATGCAGCTCTATCTCTTCATTTAATAACGCTAGCACATTATCAACTTCTTTTTTGTTTTTAATCTTTGGAACTCTTATAGCGTCCGGCATAAACTGGTTTAGATATGTTATTTCTTCATATCCACCATCATCGAGAGCATTTACACGAACAACAAGCTTTTTACTGCACTCTGTGTGTTTAGTTAAGAATATAGCACACAAAACAAGTGCGAAATGCTTATCTTCTTTACTAACACCATCTTCAAGATTTAACATAATACAGTCAGCATCTAGCTGTTCTATCTTGGTTAAGTGCTTTATATTGTTACATGAGAGCATTAAAACAGATCGAAAATCATTTCGTTTGTTAAGAACTCTAAAAGTCGGCTCAGCCAATGCATCCAGAGTAACAAGATCTCTATCGGCATATGCTTTTTCTATTTTATTCATCATCCAAAGAGCCTTTATTTTCTTGAAGATAAAGATAAAGTGCCTGAACCTCTTTTTTTGTTAAGAAGTATCTAGGCATCCCATTTTTTCTTTTATCAAGTGCTTTATAAAAAGTGTTAAAGTCCAGCCTATTTATAGCCGGTCCTTCAAATGTTTTTTTCTTTTTTTTATGAATATAGCTTGCAACAAGTTTACCCTCACCTTTTTCACCGTGACAATGATGACAACCTATTCCTCTAGGGTTTTTATAGAGTTGAGATGCGTATTCAAGCGGAGTTATAAACGATGTAGCTCCAAAGAGGAAATAAGGAAAAGCAAAAAGCAAAAAAAATCTCATAAAATGACCTTCTAGATATATGATGATATAATAACAAAAAAATAATTTATGAGCTTTAAATCATTAATTTACTATATGTATAGACCGCTAATAAGAATTTTTTTTATTCTATTTAGATAATATGTATAGATTGCACTAATAGAGGAAGCAGTATGTTTAAAAAACTAGTTAGTTTAGCCTTTTCAATTATCTTTATTTCTTATTTTAATCAAATCCAAACAGAAGCTGTAGCTTTTAGTATATCTAATATATTTGGTAGTACAGATACTACAAAAGTGATTGACTATAGTGATCCAGACTTTAAAGTAACTAAGCCCTACGTATCAATCAATCATAGTTTTAATATAGAAAAAGTAATTATTACTCCTGATGGCAAATATGCCTTATCAGCTGGCGGTGATAATGATATAAAATTATGGGATATAAAAACTGGTAAAAACATTCGCACATTCGTTGGCCATACTAGGTCTATTATATCTATCCAGATTATATCAAATGGTAGACATATACTCTCAGGTAGCTACGATAGTACGATGAAACTGTGGGATATTAGAACTGGAAAGCTTATCAAAACATTTAATGGGCACAGTAGAGTCTTAACAGGAATATCAGTTATGAAAGATGATACATATGCTTTCTCAGTAGGTGCTTCATATATTAATAAAAAACTTCAAGGTGAAGTTATATATTGGAACCTAAAAACAGGTAAAGAACTAAGGAAATACAATATAAGTCTAGAGGGTTTAAACAACGTTCAGATAGATGCAAATGACAAATACTTTTTTGTAAATGCTCCAGGTCATAAAATAAAGATGGTTAATATTGAAACAGGTGAAGAAAGCAAAATTTTTAGTGGTCATACAAACCATATAGGCTATATTAAAATATTTAATGACAACAAACAACTCCTAACAGGAAGCTCTGACGGTAGTATAAAAATATGGGATATAGATAATGCTGAAGCAGTGCAGACACTAGAAGGTCATAAAAGTAGAATTACTGATATGGTTTTACTAAAAGACAATGAAGAGCTTCTATCACTATCTATTGATGGTATTATATTATGGGATTTAGAAAGTGGTAAACAAATAAAAGAGTTTAAACGAGATAGTGGGGAATATGGACATTGTTTAGCTTTATACCCAAATGAAAACTATGCCCTTTTGGGAGTAAATGAAAAACTATATAAGCTAGATATAAATAATGATACAAACTATGGAAAAGAACTCAATATAGCTATGGTTAACCCAGTTATAGTTCGTTCAGTGGCATTTAGCCCAGATAATAGATCTGTTATTGTCAGCAATAGATCTGTTTTTGGCAGGGATCATAAACAAAAATATGCTGGATTAGTTTACACTATGAATCCTGGTCTTTTTGGGAATATAAAAAAATATAAAGATTTACAGGGTGAAGTCTTAATAACAAAAGACATGAAGTATATTCTATCAACTTCTCTGTACAAAATACTTCTATCAGATATAAAATCAGGAAAAAAAATAAAAGAATTCATAGGTCATACAAATAGTATTACCTCAATCACCACTAACTCAGATGGAAGATATCTTATTTCAGCGAGTGATGATATGACTATAAAACTGTGGGATATTAAGTCTGGTAAGCTTATTGATAGTTTTATTGTAGATACTAAAAAAGATTCATCTTCCATAGATACACTTAAAATCTCTTCTGATGATAAATATTTAGTATCTGTAAGTTCGGACAAAAATATAAAGCTATGGGATATTAAAGCAGCTAAAGAAATAAACACTCGCATCTATGGGCACAACATAAGGTCCATAGATATTACAACAGATAACAAATATGTAATAGTTGCAGGTTGGAACAATAATATAGATATTCTAGATTTGAAAACATTTAAATTTATCAAATCATTCAAAGGTCATACAAACTATCTATATCATATACAAATATCTAGTGATCATAAGTATCTTTTTTCAGCAAGCGATGACAGAACAATCAAGCAGTGGGATATTCAATCAGGTGAATTAATTAAAACATTCAAAGGTCACCCTTCTGGAGTTAAAGGTTTTGACTTAAGTGGTAATGGAGAGTACCTTGTCTCATATGACAAAGGTGGTGTTATAAAATACTGGAGTATAAAAGAAGCTAAAGAGCTGTTGTCCATAATCTCTTTTGAAGATGGTAGTTCTGTAAGCATAACTCCTGAAGGTTACTTTGATACAACTGCTGGTGGAACTAAGCATTTAAATATACTAACAAACACGATGGAAATCTCCACAATAGACCAGTACTACGAAATATTTTATAGACCTGATATAGTTAGCGAAAGTATAAGTGGCATAAATGAAAATTTTAACTATGCATATAAAGAATCATCTTTAGAGTTAAAAGCCAAACCAATCATAAAAACTGTAAAAGCTAAATCAGAACAAGTGCCTAGATTAAAAATAAGTGAAATTAAGCCAGCACCAAAAGTAGCAATCATAAATACCAAAGAGAATATAGACAAAGAAGAGCTAAAAGTAACTCTTAAAATAACTCCAAACTCCGGGGGTATAGGTCAGATAAGACTTTATCTAGACGATGTACTGATTAAAACAGATGGTGATCGTGGACTTAAAAAAACACAAGACAAAAACATCGTGCTTAAAACTTATACTATAAAACTAACAAAGGGAAAACATAGTATAAAAGCCATAGTCTATAATGAACAAAACACTATGGCATCTAGTGAAGAAAGCTTGGCTGTAATATCTACTTATGACCCTATAATAAAGCCAAATATATATGCAGTTGTAGTTGGTATAAATGAATATAAGAATCCATCTATAGCTCTAAAATACGCAGTAGATGACGCAAAACTTTTCGCAAAAACTATTAAACAAAGGACTAAGCATCTATATGGTGAAGTTGATATAAGGCTACTCACTTCAAGAGATGCAACCTCAAAAGAAAATATAACCAAAGCACTTAAAGATATGCAAAACATATCTCCAAATGATTTATTTATCTTTTTTGTCGCTAGTCATGGGATGATTGAAGAGGCAAGATATCATATGATAACGTCAAATGTAGGGGCATTATCTAGTCGTGGAATAAAGAAAGAGGCTATCAATCAAGAGACACTTCGTGACCTAATAGCAAATATACCGACAACTAAAAAGTTTATCATTTTAGATACTTGCAACTCAGGAAAATTAGGGAAAACTCTTGAGGTGGCATTTCTTACACGTGGACTTACAGAGACAACTGCCATGAAAGTTTTAAGTCGTGCAGTAGGTTCTACTATTATTTCCGCTTCATCGTCTTCTCAAGAGGCACTAGAGGGCTACAATGGACATGGTTTACTAACGTATGTGCTCGCTGATGGACTAAACGGCAAGGCAGATGCCGACAACGATGGATATATAAAAACATTAGAGATTGCAAACTTCATAGAAGACAGAGTCCCTGAGATAGCAGAAAAAGTGTTTAAACGTGCTCAATACCCGTACATATCACCTCTTGGTCAAGGCTTTCCATTAGTAAAAATAAAATAAATTAATTATAATCTTAATATGAAAAAATACTTTTATCCATACTACATCCTTTACTATTTTTAGGCTGTACAACAAGACCAGTGGCTCTTCCAGAAGCTCACGCTCAAATACTTCCTTGGGATGCTATAGATTTAGACATAGATTCTAAAAATAAATGCTCCATAAAAAACTCTCTTGGAACTATTTTAATTCAAAAAGCTAATAGATACAACGAAAGTAACGGCAAAGTTCCTTTTGATATTTTAACTCCTTCAGGTGGTGGCTCACGTGGTACATTTAAAACAGGTCTTCTTGTTGGCTGGACAAAAAAAGGCGATATTCCAAACTTTGACATAGTTACTGGAATCTCTACTTGTGCAGTAATGGCTCCCTTTATATTTTTAGGTGAAGATGATCTAAAAAAAGTAGAGTATTTCTACACAAATTAAAAAGACTTTTGACAAAGCATTTTTAAACAAAGTAGCACAGGAACATAAAAAAAGAAAGACGCCTATCTATCTCCCACCCCAATACATGAAAGTTTAAGCTGATGAAAAAAACTACTACCAGATGCACATAGACTGTGGCATCTACTCACAAGTTTTTACGATTGACCTACTGGTTAACTGGGGAGATGTATTAAACTTTAAAAATACAGATAACAAGAACTTTGACGTAACTCTTCATACAGTAGCAAACAGAAAGTACAGACAAAGATATATATAAACCTGCTGAACAAGCTCCTTTTAGCATTATAGAAGCTTATGTATTAACAGAAATGGACTTACTCTTTGACAGAAGCGTTTACAGACTCTACAGTAGTTGCAAAAAAAAGGTTTTGAATTCAAAATGGCGACCATCCATGAGAAGATGGAAAATGTAGTAATTGATCCTACTGAATTTAACTCAAAAAATATGACACAACTCTACAATATAGGTTGTCAGATTGGAAAACATCATATCAACCGGAAAGAAAAAATCTCCTTTGATGAGTACGATAATAACAGATAGATAGCGCCTAAAGCACCTTATTATAATTTGATGGGTATAATAATAAAAAAATTATTTATGAGGTTTAAATGCAAATACTAGATGGTAGGGCACTCTCAAAAAAAATAGAAGAAAAAGTCACACAAGAAGTTAAAGATTTAAAGTTAACATGCGGGTGCACACCTGGTTTAGCTGTTGTTTTGGTTGGTCAAGACCCAGCAAGTTCTGCATATGTAAATATGAAGAAAAAAGCTTGTGATAGAGTTGGTTTTTACTCTATTACTCACGATATGCCTGAAAGTATCTCACAAGAAGCTATTGAAAAAACAATTGTGATGATGAATAATGACTCAAATATCGACGGTATATTAATTCAACTTCCCCTGCCGGCACATATTGACACGACTAAACTCTTAGAACTTGTAGCTCCAGAAAAAGATGTTGACGGTTTTCATCCATATAATGTTGGTCGCTTAGTTACTAATCTTGATGGTTTTGTTCCTTGTACTCCACTTGGAGTTATGGAACTTTTACGTGAGTATGACATAGATGTAAAAGGTAAAAACTGTGTAGTTGTCGGTGCTTCAAATATAGTTGGAAAACCTATGGCTGCCCTACTTCTAAATGCAGACGCTACGGTTGAGATATGTCATATATTTACAGATGATTTGAAAAAACACACTTTAAATGCAGATGTTGTTCTAGTAGGTGTTGGTGTTATCAACCTAATAACAGAAGATATGGTTAAAGATGATGTTGTAGTTATCGACATTGGAGTAAGCAGAACCAAAGAAGGTAAACTTGTAGGTGATGTAGACTTCCAAAACGTAAGTAAAAAAAGCTCATACATCACTCCAAGCCCAGGTGGTGTTGGTCCAATGACAATTGCTATGCTTCTTAGTAACACTCTTAAGGCTGCAAAAATAAACGCAGCAAAACTTTCTCAGCAAAGTGAATCTTAATGAAAGAAGTTATACACAAAGCTTATAGATTTTCAAACTCTTGGACGGGAACTATCATCATAGTTCTTTTTGTTATATTTTTTATCGCTCAAGCATTTAGAATCCCGTCAGGCTCGATGAAAGACACACTTCTTATAGGTGACCATTTATTTGCTAAAAAGTTTGCTTACGGTATCTCTATGCCTCACATCCCTTTTATTGAGATGTCTATCATGCCGTGGAGTGACAAACTTCGTTTGCTTGATGGAGACACTCCAGAGCGTGGAGACATTGTTATATTTAGATACCCCGGTAACCCTAAACAGCACTTCGTAAAAAGATGTGTTGCACTTCCAGGTGATGAGTTATTTGTATCAGAGAAGAACTTATTTGTTCATCATAATGAAGGTGACGAGTGGATAAAAGAGAACTTCAAAGGTTTTGAGATCATAGTCTTCGCTGGAAAACTATGGGTTAAAAACCCTTATATGAAAGCTCATCCTGGCATCCACCACGATGAGAAGATAACAAACAATGGCAGATATCCAATGGCACTGTTCTACTTTGCTCCTATAAAAGTAGACGAAGGCAACTACTTTATGATGGGGGACAACAGAGACCACTCAAACGACAGTCGTTTTTGGGGCGCTGTCCCTTATGACAATATCGAAGGAACTCCTTGGTTTGTATACTTCTCAGTAACTGATGACTGGGAGATAAGATGGGATAGAATGGGTAAAACTCCTACAGATCTAGAATCAGCTCCACATCTTGACTTAGCAAGAAAAGAGAGACTTAAAATAGACAAAGATGACCATGGAATCTATTGATTTACTAAAAATATTAGCAGCAGTACTTGCGCTTGCAGTAGCTATCATAGGGCATGAGATCATGCATGGATGGGTTGCATATATGTATGGTGACACAACTGCTAAAAATGCTGGAAGATTATCTGTAAACCCACTTATACATGTTGACTTAGTAGGTACTATTATAGTTCCTGCAACTATGTACTTTCTTCCTATTCTTTTAGGTGGAGACAGCGGATTTTTATTTGGTTGGGCTAAGCCTGTGCCTATAAATACTGCTACAGTTATTAGAAGCGGTGGGTACAACGCGGCTATGCAAGTTGACCTTGCAGGAATCGTTTACAACTTTACCATGGCTACTTTAGCATCTGTAGCTGTAGTCGCAATGGCTCAGCCTACAACTGCTGACAGTTTAGTTTATGTCTTTGCATATATGTTTGTGTTTCAGCTTTTAATCATAAATGTTGTTTTAGGAGTATTCAACTTACTTCCTATTCCTCAGTTTGATGGAGCACACTTTTTGATGCATCTAGCTCTAAAGTACAGAGTAAATGCAGTTGCAGAGTTCTTTTACAAAAATGAAAGATACGGAATTATCGTTGTTTTAATCATTCTTATGACACCACTTAAAGACTACCTGCTATTTATGCCGGTACAAGCTATTTTACAACTATTAACATAAAGGACAAATATTGAAGTTTTATATTGCTACAGACCATGCGGGAATCGATTTAAAGGACTATACGGTTGAATTACTAAAAGAAAAAGGTCACGAAGTCATCGACCTAGGTCCTTTTTCAAAGGATAGAGTTGATTATCCTGATTACGCAGTAAAAGTTTCAAAAGCTGTGCTAGGTGATGCATCTGCGCAGGGAATACTTATTTGTGGTTCAGGTATTGGTATGAGTATGGCAGCAAACCGTCACACAGGGATCAGAGCTGCTCTTTGTCACGATGCTTACACTGCGATGGTAGCAAGAGGTCACAACGATGCGAACATTTTATGTTTTGGTGAGAGAATCGTTGGAAAAGGTGTAGCTGAGTCTATACTTGATTCTTGGATTGCATCTAGTTTTGATGGTGGAAGACACTGTGGTCGTGTTGATAAGATCGAAGCGATTAATGCGTAAATTTAGAATCACTAGTTCTGAGAGCTTCCTGCTGAAGGAAATTCAGCGTTAGCGTAGGCTTTGGAATTACTTCCAAAGCCGTACAAAAGGGAATGAAAAGGTTCCCTTAAATTTATGAAATAAATTAAAGGAAAAGCTCATGTTTTGGGAATGGTCACTTTTAACAATATTATCAATTTTATCTGTTTATCTTTTTGTCAAGATGTACTACTTCAAAAGTATTACAAACAAAGAGCAAAGAGGTAATGACCTGATGAAGCTAACGCTTCAAGAGGCAGAGATACTAATAAGAAAGTATCAGATACAACTACAACGCGCACTTGGTAATGTTGATATCCTAAGTGAAGAGCTTACTAAACTTAGAAATGAGTTAAAAGTCTTAAAACAGAGAAACACTAAACACAGACAAGAGACTGATCGTCTAAATGGTAAAATCAAAGCACTTGAGGGTCGTATAGACGCTCTACTATAAAAAAGGGGAAATATATTATGACACTTAGTAAAACAGAAAGAAGAATAATCGAAGAATCAATTAGGGACATCAAAGATTTCCCCAAACCTGGAATAGTTTTTAAAGATATTACTACGCTTTTAAACGACCAAGAAGCTTATGGCGTACTAATGAACCACCTATACCAAAGGTATAAAGAGTATAACTTAGACTATATCGCTGGTATAGATGCTAGAGGTTTTATCTTCGGTGCAGCTCTTGCTCAGATGCTAGGTCTTGGTTTTGTTCCTATTCGTAAAAAAGGGAAACTTCCATATACGACTATAAGTGAAAAATACTCACTAGAGTATGGTGTAGATGAAGTTGAAGTTCATATAGATGCATTTAGTGCAATCCCTAATGCAAGAGTTCTAATTATTGATGATCTTATAGCTACAGGCGGGACTGCAAACGCTGCTGCTACACTTGTAAACCAAACTGGTGCTCAATGTATTGAAGCTTGTTTTATTATCGGTCTCAGTTTCTTAGACGGTATAAAAGTACTAGAAGAGAAAACTGATGTTTACTCTCTTATAGAGGTTAAATAATGTATATTCCTTCGGCTTCAAAATTCGATCCAGATGAAAATGGACACTTCGGCATTTTTGGTGGGCGTTATGTTCCTGAAACACTTATGCCTGCACTTCTACAGCTAAAAGAAGAGTATGAAGAAATTCGTTTTGACAAAGATTTCTGGAAAGAAGTTCACTACTATCTGACCGACTATGTTGGTCGCCCTTCTCCACTCTACTATGCTGAAAATATTTCTAAAGAGCTTGGTGCTAAAGTCTACCTGAAACGTGAAGACCTTAACCATACAGGTGCGCACAAGGTAAACAATGTTATTGCTCAAGGTCTTATGGCCAAAAGACTAGGTTACTCAAAAATCATAGCTGAGACTGGTGCGGGACAACACGGCGTTGCTACTGCAACAATATGTGCTCTTCTAGGTTTAGAGTGTGAAGTGTTTATGGGTGCTAAAGATGCTGAACGTCAAGAGCTTAATGTTTTTCGCATGAAACTTCTTGGTGCTAAAGTAAATGCTGTTGAGAGTGGTTCCAGAACTTTAAAAGATGCTATGAATGAAGCTATCCGTCACTGGGTAACAAATGCTAGAGATACTTTCTACATCATCGGAACTGTTGCTGGTCCGCATCCATACCCAATGATGGTTAGAGACTTTCAAGCTATTATCGGTTGGGAAGCAAGAGCGCAGATACTAGAGAAAGAAGGAAGACTTCCTGATCATGTTATAGCATGTATCGGTGGTGGTTCTAATGCTATCGGAATGTTTCAACACTTTTTGGAAGATGCAGAGGTTGAGTGTATCGGTATAGAAGCCGGTGGACTTGGCGTAGAGACAGACAAACATGGATGTTCTTTAGAAAAGGGTCGTCCTGGTGTTTTACATGGTCAGATGAGCTACACACTTCAAGATGAAGATGGACAGATAATAGAAGCTCACTCTATATCAGCCGGGCTAGACTACCCTGGAATAGGACCTGAACACTCTTTTCACAATGACAATAAATCTGTGACATACGACAATGCAACAGACCAAGAAGCTCTAGATGCATTTGTATGGCTATCACAAAAAGAGGGTATCATCCCGGCATTTGAAAGTGCTCACGCAGTAGCACATCTTAAAAAGATGAAAAACATAAAAGATAAAATAATCATCGTAAATCTATCAGGTCGCGGTGACAAAGATATGATTCAAGCTAAAGATATACTTCACTTCGATTAAAATCCATCCTTTTTCAGGGTGGTACTTATAAATTAGCACTCACAGTATAACGCCACTTATGCTTGCTTACCTCTACTCTAAAACCATAACCTTCCAACATCTTTTTCAGTGCATCTACTTCATAAAAATGTCCCGGTTCACCAAGTAGTTTTTCCATAGTGCATATTGCTTTTCCTCTAAATGTACCTAAATCAAAATCATAGATAAAAAGTTTTCCATCTTTCTTTAAAACTCGTACAACTTCTTTCATAGCTGCATCTGGATCATAAAAGTGATGCAGTGATTCTCCCATGAGTATGGCTTCAAAACTATCATCTTCAAATGGAAGTGCTTCTGCAGTTCCTACATGTACTTCTGCGTAGTTTGGTGCATACTTCAACATTCCCTCTGCCGGGTCAATCGCTACATATTTAAGCTTAGAGTTGCGTCTATGAGCGAACTCACTCATCACACCTGTCCCTGCACCGACATCAAGTACAGATGCCTCGTTATGGAGTGGTTCCAAAAATATGCATAGTTCATCAAGTACTTCTTTTGGATATATAACAGAACCAAAGTGTTTAAAAAAGTATCCTAAATAGTTAAAAGGTATCATGCTATATTTTCCTTTAGATTGTTAATATTATAACCAAGATATATTTTGTTAGTTTAAAGTTTAGCAACTATATAATTCACTATATAAACATCTAGCATCTGTGAAACTAAAAATCGCAGAACTCTCAGATATAGACCAAGTACTAGAACTACACTACAAGTACCAAGTAGATTCCATAGATGAGGAAGATAAAAAAGACGGTTTTGTAACGACTCCTTTTACAAAAGAGCAACTTACCGACTTAATAAGTAAAGATCAGGGTCTGTTTATCGCTATAAAGGACAAAAAGGTCTTAGCCTATGTTATTGGGGCTGCATCTTGGCAGTTTTGGTCTATATGGCCAATGTTTAAGTATATGATAAAAGACTTGCACAACTTAGAGTACTTAGGTCAAACACTAAGCATAGACAAAATAATAAGAGGAAGTGGAGCTTTAGAGGAAATATTTGACTTCACAATTTAAATACACTGTTTAGGTACAATATAAACATAAATAATTTACATAGGAGTATATTATGGGTATTGTAGAGCACGGTATTTCAATAGGTATAAACAGAGTAAATGACTTTTTTTTCATGAAGATAAAGATAAATGGAACTCTGACACATGAAGATTACGAGAGAATGATTCCTATGCTTAAAAGCTCCATAGAAGGGGCAAGAGAGCCTGATGTCAGAATTCTTATAGATGCAACCGAGTTTAATGGTTGGGAGCTAAGAGCTGCTTGGGATGACTTTAAATTTGGCATGGAATTTAGGCAGATTTTCAGTAAAATAGCTATAGTTGGAACAAGCAGTATA
Source organism: Sulfurimonas sp. (assembly GCF_041563035.1). Lineage (GTDB taxonomy): Bacteria > Campylobacterota > Campylobacteria > Campylobacterales > Sulfurimonadaceae > Sulfurimonas. The sequence goes on from NZ_JBFFNS010000011.1 coordinate 38,404, forward strand.
GAAAAATACGCTGCAAAAATTGGAAGCTGGTTTATGAATGGAGATATGAAGTTTTTCGAATCTCTTGACAATGCCTATGAATGGTTAAACAAAGAAGAAGTTATACCAACAACTGCTGTGCAAAAAGATCTGCACGCTAGAAAAGAAGATATAAGAGATGAGCTTGAATCACTTTTCAAATCTAATCTGAAGATAGTTGACTGGAATGTACCGGAACCTGATGACCAAGATGCGTCTGAGATCATAGTAAGTATTTTAGAAGAAAAACTCCAAGAGATAAAAGCTGATGTCAAGGACGGAAAATATAAATAACTTTTCACTTATTGAGGAAATATGGCACGCTATCTCTCACGGATTTGGCTTAGCGTTAAGCGTAGCAGGACTTGCCATATTGGTCTCATTTGCGACTATAGGAGGTTCGTCCGTAGCTATAACAAGCAGTGCAATATTTGGAACGACACTTATCTTGATGTATGGTTCATCTACCCTATACCATGCTATTACGCATAAAGAAGCAAAAGAGTTATTTCAAAAATTTGATCATGCATCTATATGTATCCTGATAGCAGGAAGCTACACTCCTATCACTCTTGTTTCCCTTGCCGGACCGTGGGGCTATTCCATTGCATCTGCTATTTGGGCGACTGCTTTTTTTGGCATCTATATGAAGTTTATCTATCCAAACCGTTTTGAAAAGCTATCTCTTTTTTTATATCTAATCATGGGTTGGAGTATTATAGTTGCAATAGGTCCTCTTAGCGAGTCTATGGAAAGTGGAGGCATATATCTTCTCGTTGCAGGCGGTTTGTCTTATACATTGGGAGTATTTTTCTACATAAATGATCACAAGAATTTTTATCACGCCATCTGGCATCTATTTGTGCTTGGAGGAAGTATTTTTCATTTCTTTATGACATTGTTTTACATCATATAAATAAACTCTATTTTATACTCTTTTAGATACCATCTCTCAAAATAACTTAACAACATGGATACTTTATGAACATTCAACTATTAAACAAAAATATTTCTGATATCAAAGCAGATATAACAGTAGAGTTTTTAACTCCAGACGCTTTAGCAGAGCATACAGAGCTTAGAATGCTAAACCAAGCTGGCTTCAAAGCAGAGCAAGACTCTACTTGTTTTTTACATGAGAAAGGCCTACTGTTTTGTGGAACAGATAGTAAAAAAAGTGACGACATTAGAAGTGCTACCGTAAGTATGGTTAAAGCACTCAAATCTTCAAACTATGAGAGTGCGGCATTTAGCGTTATTAAAAACAACTCTCTTACTGCCATGGTCGAGGGTGTAGTTCTGGGCGGATATGAGTTCAACGAGTATAAATCAAAGCCAAAAGAGATAACGCTAAAAGATATCTCTCTTGCATCTAATGAGCTTGATTATGATGAACTAAAAACAACTTTTAATGAAGCAATTATCATTGCTAATGCTACATGTTACACTCGTGACATAGTTAACAAAGCTCCTCAAGAATTAAACCCTGAGACTTTTGCTATCTTAGCAAAGAAACTAGCTGATACAAACTCACTAGAGTGTAATATACTTGCAGAAGAAGAGCTTAAAAAAGAAAATATGGGAGCTATGCTTGCTGTTGGTCGTGCTTCTATCCACGAGAGTCAACTCATACACCTAGCGTACAAACCTAAAAACCCTAAAAAAGTCATCTCTCTTGTAGGAAAAGGACTTACTTATGATAGTGGTGGTCTTAGTCTTAAACCTGCAGCAAATATGGTAACAATGAAAATGGATAAAGCTGGTGCCTGTGCAGTTCTTGGGATAATAAAAGCAGCTAGTGAATTAAAACTAGATGTTGAGATTCATGCATTTATCGGTGCAGTTGAGAATATGGTCGGTGGAAATGCTTATAAACCTGATGATGTACTAATATCAAGAAGTGGAACTACTATTGAAGTTAGAAACACAGATGCTGAGGGTCGTTTAGTTTTAGCAGATGTTCTGACTTATGCTCAAGAGACTGTAAAAGCTGATGGAATCTTTGACTTTGCTACTCTTACGGGTGCTTGTATGATTGCTCTTGGTCAGTACACTACAGGAATGATGGGACACTCTCATAAGCTTAAACATGACTTCTCTAAAGTTGGCAGTTCTTCTGGAGAATTAATCGGCTCACTGCCATTTAACAGACATCTTAAAAAACTTCTAAAGAGTGAAATAGCAGATATATCTAACGTAGCTTCGAAACCTTTTGGCGGTGCTATTACAGCCGGTATGTTTTTAGATAAGTTCATTAAAGATGAGAACAAAAACAAATGGATGCACTTTGATATAGCCGGTTCAGCTTATACTGAATCAGCATGGGACTGTAATGTTTATGGAGGAACTGGAGCTGGTGTGCGCTTTATGAGTGAGTACTTAAAAAATATATGACAAAAGAGCGCGAAGGCGAACTTTTAATGATAGGACTCTCCATTTTGGAGAGTTGGTTTCCCATACTTTCCATAGTAGCCATCTCACATATAGGTGCGCTACATACTTACGCTTTTTCTCTGTTTATATCATTGTTCTTTTTTCTAGTCTTGATGGTCAAGAAAAATCTTTTTTCAGAACTAAAGAATAGAAATGCTTACAAAGACCTGCTTCTTACGAGTTTTTGGATCACAACACTCTTTGCCTTAGTTTTTATAGGTATGCAGTTCACAACAGCCGGAAACATGTCAGTTATCATATTTACACAACTCTTCTTCTCATACCTTTACTTCAATGTATTTGGAAAAGAAAAAATGGACTTCATTCATAGTATTGGAGCTTTTATTATGGGCATAGGGGCGATAATTATACTTATTCCGGATGATTTAACTTTTAACAAAGGTGATCTTATAATCCTTGTAGCTGCGGTCTTAGCGCCAATTGCAAATCTCTACTCTAAACGTGCGAGAGTGCATTGTTCGTCTGAGACAATACTAGGCTTCAGGACAATTACTGCACTCCCAGTTATAGCTCTTCTAGCTTGGATAATAGAACCAGGAATAAGCCTAGAAGGTTTAGAGAAAGCTCTACCCTATGTGCTACTCATAGGATTAGTTATATTTGGCATCTCAAAGATTTTATGGATGGAAGCACTTCATCGCATCTCTATCACAAAGATCAGTGCAATGATTGCTTTAGTACCGCCTATGACGCTCTTATTTGCTTTTATGTATTTAGATGAAGTACCAGAGCTTCGTCAAATGCTAGGAATAATTCCTGTACTTATTGGTGGATATCTGCTAACAAAACCAATCAAAAACACAAAAGTTTCTATGTAGATGCAAAAAACAACTCTTTACTTATTTACAGATGGTAGTGTCAATCCTCAGAAAAAGCTTGGCTTTGGCGCTTACTTACTTCTAGATGAAGCTGAATTACTCTCTACGACATTACATAAAGGCGATGTCATAACTAAAAGGTTTGAGGATACTAGCTCTTCTAAACTTGAATTAGAAGCTATGCTTTGGGCACTAGGTGAAATAAGACTTGAAAACAGTAAGCTTGTTGTTTTTACAGATTGTCAAAATATTATAGGACTAAAAGATAGACGAGAGAGATTTGAGAAAAATAACTATAGAAGCAAGAAAAAAGCTCTAATAAGCAACCATGCATTATACAAGGAGTTTTATATACTTACGGATGCTATAGAGTGTGAATTTATAAAAGTCAAAGGACACAAAAAGAGTGAAGAAAAAAATATGATAGATAATATCTTCACTCTAGTAGACAAAGCGGCTAGAGATTCTCTTCGCGAAGCAGCTTTATAAACTCTTCCTCAGGCATTGGTTTTGCAAAGTAGTACCCTTGAATAATATCACAGCCCTGCTCTCTTAGATAGTCGTATTGGAACTCATTCTCTACGCCCTCCGCTACAACATCTAATCCCAGACTTTTCCCCATAGCCAAGATTGTGCTTAATAGTATTTCATCATTTTTACCATCTTCATTTATGTCATCAACAAAACTCTTATCTATTTTTAGAGTGTCAATAGGAAACTTTTTAAGATATGAAAGCGATGAGTAACCTGTGCCAAAATCATCTATATAGATAGAAACACCTAGATTTTTTATCTCTTGAAGTGTTGATAAAGTCTTTTTTATATGCTGGATCATTATACTTTCTGTTATCTCTATTCCAAGTTGTTTTGGGTTTACACCGTTTTTAGAGAGTTCATCTTTTAAATCATGATACAAATCAGTATTTTGAAACTGCCTAGTCGATATGTTTATAGATACTTTTAAATCGTTATGACCTAAATCGCTAAAGCGTCTTATAGCCATGCTGCTCTCTTGTATAACAAACTTACCAAGGCTCAACATAAAACCTGTATTTTCAGCAATAGGAATAAAAACATCTGGTCCGATGAGTCCTTTTTCATGATGAATCCATCTGAGCAATGCTTCTGCACCGATAATCTTTTTACTCTTTACATCCACTTTTGGTTGATAGTACAGTTTAAACTCATTATCATAAAATGCTCTTTGCATATCATTGATGATGTCGACTTCGTTATGAATTTTTTTGTTTAGAGATTGAGTAAAAAAGCTAAAGTTATCTCGTCCATCTGCTTTAGCATTGTACATTGCAATATCCGCGTACTTCATAAGTTCTCTAATGCTAGAAGAATCATCAGGAAAGATAGAAACACCAATACTTGATGATAGTCTCAATGAATAACCTTTTATCAGAAGCTCTTTCCTGAACTCAGTAAGTAGGTTAATGATAATCGGTAAGAGTTCATCATCATGCTCAAAATCAGAGACTACAATAATAAACTCATCACCACCGATTCTAGTAATCAAATCATTCTTGTTGACATTATTTCTTAAAATGTTTGCCACTGTTTGCAGTAGAGCATCTCCAACATCATGACCAAGCGTATCATTGATATTTTTAAAGTGATCTAGATCTAAAAAGATAATTGCAAATTTTTTAGAGTGTTCATCCGCATACTGCTTAACTTTTTCTATCTGCTGGTTTAAGTATAGTCTATTTGGCAGACCTGTAAGAGAATCGTGAAGGGAGGTGTGTCTCAACTCTTTGTTCAACTCAGATACTTTGTTTCTAGCAATATTAAGATCAACATTATGTTCTCTTTGAAGCCTTATAAGATAACCTAAAACAAGAAATTCACTTACAACAAAGATAGCATGAAGTAAAACTATATCAAAGCCACAACCATAGTTAAAAACCATCACAGGCATATCAAAGAGAGAGACTTCATAAAGTTGAAGGTAGTTAAATACTATATGATGAAAAGTCGTTGTCAATGCAGCAGCAAGAAGAGGAAATATGTCTTTATAAAGAGTTAATATAGCCATAGTTATAAATACATGAAAGTGCATCTCTATTCGACCTAAATACTGTTGAATAAATATGACTGAAAATAGCATCATGGCGATAGCTATGAAATATCTATAAAAATTGTCACCCTTCAAAAACGGGTAAAGAATCATAATAGGTACAACAATAAGTCCTCCACCAAAGAAGCCATAGTAGTATGTGTCATAAAGAATAGATGTTATAAAAGTAGCAATAAACCACTGAAGAAGTAAAAGACCTATCATTACTTTATCTGCTTGAATATTGAGAAGTTTAAAACTCCCATTTGCAAAGACAGGTATCCTCGGGTACGTAAAAACATAATTAAGTATAGTATTCATCATAGATCCTCATCTTTTTTTGCTTCTAGTTGTTTTATATCTTCAATGATTTTTTCTTTATTTAACGGATGTATGGAATACATGCTTTTTAAAATTTGTAAATCCGATGTATTTTGGACAAGATATAAAAAATCAGTATGATCTACTTTTGTTTTATCAGCTATACTTCTTGAAAAAAACAGTCCAAAAGTTCTATCTATATCAAGAGTCTCTCTTCTTGAAAGATAGACACCTTTAAACGCAGGATTGAAAAACTTTGCAAACAGGTCAGGCTGATGCTCTTCCACTTCTGATGTAAGATTTACAAACACAACATCCACATCTTCTCTCACAGTTTTAAATACCTCAGACTCATATAGAGAGTTTAATCTCTCAAGCAGTGGCGTACAGACATCTGTGCACCCGACATAGCCAAAGAAAAGAAGAACAAATTTTTTATCACTTTTTATATAACTGGCTTCTATCTTCTTACTGATATCTATCTTTCCCTTAGTATTAGATACAAAGATAAAAGACTGCAAAAATGGAACACTCAAGAAAAATACAAAGAGCGCAATAATAGTCAGTGTTTTGTATGTTTTATTTTTCAATTTTAACTATTCCCAATATAAGAGATGCTGTATGATTAATATACTCAGTATAAATCTTATGCGTGACATTTAAAACAGCCTTATTTGAAGTAACAAAACGATGACTAAATGTTATTGATTTTTTTGATTTTTTTACTTCAGACATATTCTCACCAAAAAGTTTTTTATCATTTGAATGGATAAAGTAGGTAAGTACATTGGGGTCATCTTTATATATGTTGTTATCAATACCTAAAAATGAGAGTAACTCTTTTGAAACATAGAGCTCATCTTTAATAGTATCTAACCTCCAGTAAGCCATATCATCAAAAGATAGAAGATTATTTATAAATTGATCTTTTGCATATAGTTTTGATTTTAGATTTTCCAGTCTTGACATCTTTTTAGCTTGTCGTTTATACTTTTTTCTCTCTATTGCAAACAAGGCTACTACACCAAAAAACAATACTATAAATACGACTGTAAAGATATTTAAAAACATTGATTTTTTACTATCTATTGAATCACCGTTATGGTCAACTAAAGTAGAATCTCTTGCAATATACTCAGAGAGTATTATTCTTGAGTCAATTAACTCTTTTGCATTAAAAAAATATTCGTTAGAACCTTTTTCAATAGAGCTGATATTTTCTAAAGACCTTTTTTGTAAATATTCTAAGACTAGATTAGCCGCTCCACCACCTTGAGAAGCCCCACTTGTCATATATCCGCCAACAACGCCTCTATGCATATATGCATCTTCCATGCTTAGTATTATCAAGTTTCGATTTTGTCTTATAACGTCAATAGACTCTTTTGGTAAAAGTGTATTATCTTTAGCATCTTTAAAGTTTCCAATAGTAGTTAAAATAACAAAACTTCTTGGTTTCGTTGGAAGTTTATCTTTGACATTAGTAATATATTCATCACTTAAATAGTGAAAATTAAGATTTGTAAATTCACTAAGATGGGATTCAAATTCTTTTTTTATTGAATTATAAGTATTTGAATCATCTCCAATCAAATATATCTCCCTTGTTTGAGGAGAAAACTGCTTTATTAGCTCTATATTAGGCTTTATTTCTTTCAATTCATAAATACCGACAAAAGTATCTTTTGGCAATTCCTTTTGCATATCAAAGTTATTAATTCCAGAAAAAAACACCGGTATCTTTGTATTAGTTTTAAATATTTTTTTGTAGTTAGAAAAGATAAAAGTAAGAGCATTATCGTCTGTAACGTATATTAAATCAGGGCTTAGTTCAGAATATTTCATTTTTAAATACTCAAGAAAAGATTCTTGATATGTTTTCGTGAACTTTAATCTTTTTGTATCTAAATATTCAGTAAAGAATTCAAACTCTTGATTAGAATCTTTTAAAGTCTTCACAAATGAATCATGCTGTTTTTTGGTCCATTCATACTCTTGTGAATATGAATGCAGAATAAGTATAGAACTCTTATCTGACGCATTTAGTGAGAAAGTAACACTTAGAATTAATAATAACTTGGTAAATAATCTCAATATATAGTTGCCTTGTATAGTTTTATTATAATCATTTATTTTACTATATCTATAATAAAATCACGTTTATATCACATTTTTCTTTGAAGTTTTTTTTTGTTATAATATTTCGTATGTGTTGTTATATTTAATATGAAGAGGAGAATGTTATGAAAAAGTTACTGCTAGGGCTAATATTTTTACTTAGTTTAAATCTTCAGGCTGATTTTGCTGATGGAATCTATGAATACAATGAAGGCAACTTCGAAGATGCAATGGTTCTATGGGATAAAGCATGTATTGATGGTGATATTAAATCTTGTCACAACTTAGGACTTATGTTGTATAGTGGGAAAAAAGTCAAACAAGACTATCCTAAAGCTATGAAATCCTTTTCAAAATCATGTGATGCTGGAGTGGATAGCAGTTGTTATAATATAGCAATAATGCATCTACGTGGCTATGGAGTTAAACGGGATTATAAAGAAGGAATCAACTTCTATGATAAAGCTTGTAGCGCCGGAAATAGTAAAGCCTGTTACAACTTGGGAAATATATATAAAGATGGACAGATTGTAACTCAACATTTTGAAAAATCTAAAGAATATTTTACAAAATCCTGTAAAGCTGATAATTTGTCTGCGTGTTATGAACTTGGGAATATACATGTAAGAGGTAAAAAAGAATACATACAAGCTAAGAACTTATTCAGCAAAGCTTGTGATGGTGGACTAAACTATGGCTGTTTTAATCTAGGAGTATTATATCTTGAAGGTCACGGCGTTAAAGAAAATAAAGCCACAGCTAAGATACTGTTTAAAAAAGCTTGCGATGGTGGTATATCCACTGCTTGTAAACACTATAAAGAACTTAAATAAATTCAATATAACTCTATTTACATTATAACTGGGTTATTTTGATACTAATTAATTTTCTTAGATACTTTTAGGAGCCATTCTAAACTCTTTTAGTTAGTATATATAGTAATATTGTCATAATTGATTTATAGATTATCGTAAAGGGGCAGCTTGGATTTTAAATTTTTAGAAGTGAAAGACGATGACTTATTGGAAAAAGTATTTGAATTCAGATACAAAATTCTTCTTGACATATATCCTGAGTATTTACAAAATCTAAATTTAAAAGAAGAGAAAGAACAAGACAAATATGACCAATATTCAGTCCATTTTGTTGCCTTAGACAAACATGGTCATATTTGTGCAACCGTTAGATTAATACATAGCTCGCCACTTGGATATCCTACAGAAAACTATATGAAAACAGACAACAGTTCCTTTCAAAGAGAAAAACTTGGCGAGATGTCTAGAATATTCATAGATTCTAAACATAGAAAATTAAAAACAACAAAATGCATAATACATAGTCTAATCAAATTAATTTATATCAAAATGATCCAATTGGATATTGAGTATACCTATGGCTCACTAGAATCAAACTTTTTAAGATTACTAAAAATTTATAAATTGAATTACGTCACAATTGGCGAAGAACAGAAACATAAATATTTTGGCCTACGTCATCCATGTATATTATATACAAAACAGCTTGCTGCTGATAATCCAGAACTTGATAAAACGATAGGAGAACCGTCATAAAAAATAGTATTTTAAATAAGCTACCTAAGATTAGCTTTCTTTTGTTTCCACTTATTAGCTTAACTGGCTTAAATGCTCAAACAGATGCTTTACTCGATTCTATCTCTAGTGAAATGGCACATTTTAGTAAGGTTGCAACCGTTACTAAACAAAATGAGCATTACCAGCCATATATAGTCTCCGTATTTCAAGGTGAAGAGTTAGAAAAATTAGGAGTTTCCAACCTAAAAGAAGCTCTAGTCTTGGTGCCAGGTGTTGATATGGCTACAGATAACTTCAACAATCAGACACCTGTTTTTAGAGGATCAAATCCTCTTGCCTATGGTCAATCAAAACTTTTTATTGATGATGTACTGGTAAATAGTGTATTTTTTGATGCTTATTTTGAATATCTATCATTTCCTATAGAGATGATCAAGCGTATCGAAGTCACAAGAGGACCTGGAAGTAAAACTGATGGTGTAAATGCTTATGCAGGTTCTATCCATGTTGTAACGTATGCCGAAGACTTTAAAGACTTTGAAAACAATGATAAGCTAGTTTTTAAATATGGTTCATATGACTATATGATGGGTGGATTTATAAAAAACTTCAAAAGTGAAGACTTAAAAGTGTTTACAGACTTTTACTACCAGCAGGATGACAAAAAGCTGTATGCCGGTCCAGATGGTCTTTCACAAGGAGCACTAGGTGCTGTAAATATACCACGTTCTCAAACAGGCGATGCTCCAGTGTGGCTCAAAGAATATTCTCTTGGTTTAAACATAAAATATAAAGATATATCTGTTAAAGCGAGACTGCATGATCGCACTCAAGGTAGTGCATATGGTGTAAACCTTGCTTTACCACAAGATGATGATAGAGTAAAACTTCCAAATTATTATCTTGAACTTGGATATAACAAAGATATTAACAACTTTACTGTTGATATAAAAGCAGGCATTAAATATAATGCTTTTGACTCTAAATCTAAGCTGGCTCCTGACAACACAATACTATCCGGTCCTACCCTTTTTCCTAACGGTGTATATAGTGAGCACTTCGCTGCGCAAAGAGAATTATATCAATCTTCATATATTAAGTATAAGGGTATTAAAAAGCATCTTATTACTGCAGGATATCGTTTCACAAATGAAGAAACAATTGATATGACTTCTAAACTCTCAAACAGAGCAACTGGAGATGCAGTTCTTGTAGACTATACAAACACATTGCCATTTTTTGATAAAAATGCTAAGCGCAATACTATAGTTTTATCTCTACAAGATGAGTTTCAATACAGTAATAGTTTTAGTTTTATTTATGGCTTTAACTATGAGGAAAACACATATAAAACAGCAGGTATTGAACCTAGAATCTCCATGGTATATCAACATAGCACTGATAACATTTTTAAAGCTATATATAGCCGTTCTCACAGGGATGCTTCGTGGCAAGAGATGTATACAATGAACAACTTGGCCAGAGTTGGCAATACTGAATTAGATTCTGAGAAAGTAGATGCTTTTGAAGTCGCATATATTAAAAAATTCTCTAGCGATGCATACCTGCAAACAAATGTTTTTTACCTAATGAATAAAGACCAAATATATAATACTGCAGCAGATCCTACATATAGGAATGTTGTAGACACAGATATCTATGGTTTTGAATTTGAATATAAAGGCAATCTGACATCTTCAGATCAACTCTACTTTAATTATGCCTATGTTAGAGGAACTTCTTATATAAAAGATGAAGATAAGAGTGAGTCTCTACCTAATGTTGCAAACCATTTAGCTAAAGGTTACTATATATACAATATAAGCAATTCATTATCACTTAGCGGTCTTGCAAAGTATATTGGTTCAAAAGAGAGAGTATCTGGTGATACAAGAGACACATTAGAAGCATATTCTACTCTAGACACTTCTCTTAACTACAAAAATAAAAAGTATAACTATACAATAGCACTTAGTCTAAAAAATATATTTGATGCGACAGTTAAATATCCATCTCCTCCAAAAACATACTCGGAAGATTATGAGCAAGAGGGTAGAAACTTCCTTATCGCTCTAACGAAGAAATTCTAAATGAAAAAAACAATCTTCTTATTCCTAATCTTAGTTAATATAGCTTATGGATATAGTTATAATGACATCCTGCTAAAAGCGCAAGCCTCTATTTTTCCAAAGATTATGCTCCTTGACAAAAAACTGAAGAATAAACTCATTGATGGAAAAATAGTTTATACTATAACTTATGATAAAAGTGATCTTCATACAGCGCAAGAAATAAGTAAATTTATAGACAAAAATTATGATGGATATTTTGATAAATATCCATATAAAATAAACCTAGTTGAATTTTCTGATTTATCAAATGATACAAAATCATCTGCTATTTACACTCTAAACTCAGATACACACATAAATAAAGTTGCCAGAATTGCGAAAGAAAATGGTGTAATATCTTTTTCATACGACATACAAAATCTAAAAAAAGGATTACTTTTTTCTCTAATGCTAGAAAAAACAACGGTTCTTTATTTAAATAAAGAAGACTTGAATAAAACAAAAATAGACTTTGTTGATTCTTTACTGCAAATGGTGAGGTTTATAGACAAAAATAATTTATAATTGTCTCTCAACTTTGATATTTATATGTTAAAATAGCTTCTAGAAAATATAGTTCTGCAACTTGAAATTTGATGGAGGTTTTTTTGCTATGAAAATAAAAAAAACGAAATCTCTCTCCAGCAAAATCGTACTACTTATCATGATTATCTCCATTCTTAGTGTTTTAATTATCTTCACTGTGTTTGAAAGAGTAAATAAAAAAGCCTTTTATAGCATAGAGATGGAAAAAGCAAATCTTGTTGCTAGGACTATAGAACCTTTAATCGCCATAAATATCTACCTTGATATGAAGGATCGAAATGATCAAGTATTAAGTCAACTTCTAGAAAATCCAAATATACTAGCCGTTAAAGTTTTAAAAAATAACAAAGTTATTAATGAGATTATATCATCAGAGTATGCTAGCAATACGGAGGAATCCTTTATCATAGAGCAAGTTATACATCAACCAAACTCTAGAAATGTACTCGGTTCCTTAATTATAACTTATTCAAATAAAAACTACAAAGAACTAATAGCTCAATATTCCAAAATACTACTAATAATGTTCATTGTTTTTAGTATTATTTTTACACTTTTTAGTTTATATGTAAAAAAACTTTTATTACCGCTTAGAAAGATTGTAAAATCATTAAAAAAATATTCTCCAGATCAAGAGATAGAAATTCCATATGTATCTCAAAATAATGAGATTGGACTTATTTCAAAAGCTCTAAATGATATGCAGAAAAAAATATCTCAATACTCAGATAAGCAAAAAAATATAAACCAATATCTTGAAGAAAAAGTAAATGAAAAAACATTAGAGCTACGTAAACAACTATATACTGATACACTTACAAAATTACCAAACAGACATAGTCTGCTTAATGATATCATCAGCAGTAATGATGGAGCACTTCTTATTATTAACATAGATGATTTCAAAGAAATAAATGACTTTTTTGGACAAATGGCAGGCGATGATATATTGAAAAGTTTTGCATATAAACTTAACAGCATGTTTAATAAGCAACAAGATTTGACTATAAGTAGACTCTCAGGTGATGAATTTGCTCTTTTTTTTACAAAAAAACCATCTGCAGAAGAGTTTATTGAAATAGCTAAAAAATTGGTTTCAGATGTTGAAAAAATGATATTTTTCTATGAAAACAATGAGCTGTCCATTAGAGTTACCGTAGGTGGCTCTTATCAAATAGAAAATGTCTTAGAAAAAGCAGATATAGCTCTAAAATCAGCAAAGAAACGACAGGAGTCTTTTTTACTTTATGATGAAAAGTTAAATATAGAAGAGCAATATAAAGATAATATTGAGTGGGTAAAAAATCTTAAAATAGCTATAGCTAATGATAAGATAGTTCCACACTTTCAGGCTATATATGACAATAAGTCAGATAAAATTGCAAGTTACGAGTGCTTAATACGTCTGATTGATGAGAATGAAAATATAATTAGTCCATATAAATTTTTAACAATTGCTAAAAAAAGTAGACTATATGGTGAATTGACAAAAATTATGATTGAGAAAAGTTGTAAATATTTTGAAAATATTAATTGTGATTTTTCTGTGAACCTATCAGTTGAAGATATTTTAAATAAAAGTACTGTTGAGTATATTAAGCAAAAGATAAAAGAGCATAATGTTTCTAAAAAAATCATATTTGAGATTCTAGAATCTGAAGGTATTGAGAACTACGAAGATGTGGCAATTTTCACAAATGAGATGAAAGCGCTTGGTTGTAGAATAGCTATAGACGATTTTGGCTCTGGCTACTCTAACTTTGAGCATCTTCTTCAATTAAAAATTGACTACATAAAAATAGATGGTACTCTCATAAAAAATATTGACCATGACATAAATGCTCAAATAGTTGTTGAGACTATAGTTGATTTTGCACAGAGACTAAATATATTAACTGTAGCAGAGTTTGTACACAATGAAGCAGTTTACAAAAAGATAAAAGATTTAAGTATTGATCGTACTCAAGGATTTTACTTAGCCCAGCCTCAAAATCAAATATAATAATTTACTCTTTACAAATAAACCAAGTATAATTTAGATAATATTACACAATTATTTTATAAGCATTATAAAGGGTACAAATGGGATTAAGTATAGGTCTAGTAGGACTTCCAAACGTAGGTAAATCAACAACATTCAATGCATTAACAAAAGCACAAAACGCAGAAGCTGCAAACTACCCGTTTTGTACTATTGAACCAAATAAAGCAGTGGTTCCAGTTCCAGATAAAAGACTGGCAGAGCTAGCTAAAATTGTTAACCCTGAAAGAATCCAATACTCAACATTAGACTTTGTTGATATTGCAGGTCTGGTTAAGGGTGCTTCTAAAGGCGAAGGTCTTGGAAATAAGTTTTTATCTAATATACGCGAGACAGAAGTTATTCTACAAATCGTTAGGTGTTTTGATGATGAAAACATTGTTCACAACGAAGGAAGTATCGACCCACTTCGTGATGTTGAAATCATCGAAGGTGAACTTATCCTTGCTGACATTGAAGTACTTTCTAATCGTATTGATAGACTTAAGAAACAAGCTAAGGCAGATAAAAGCGCTAAAGCTGCTTTAGATATGGCAGAAGAGCTTATGGAGTTTTTAGGTGATGGCAACTTAGCTAGAAACTTCAAAGATGTAGATAGCGATACGTACCAACAACTAAACAATGAAGTTAGGTTTTTAACTCAAAAAGAGATTATGTATGGTGCCAACACTGATGAAGATGGTCTTTTAGAGGACAATGAATACGTAATAGCTCTAAAAGAACATGCAGATAAAAACAACTGTGAACTTATCAAGCTTTGTGCAAAAGTTGAAGAAGAGCTGATTGGTCTTGAGGATGATGAAGCACAAGAATTTTTAACAGACCTTGGTGTTGAAGAATCAGGACTGGAGCAGATCATACACAAAGGTTTTGATAAACTTGGACTTATGAGCTACTTTACTGCTGGTGTTAAAGAGGTTCGTGCTTGGACTATCAGAAAAAATTCAACTGCTCCAAGAGCTGCAGCAGCTATTCACAACGACTTTGAAAAGGGTTTCATCCGCGCAGAAGTTATATCTTACAACGACTACATAGAGTGTGGTGGAGAAGGCAAAGCTAAAGAAGCAGGTAAAATGAGACTAGAAGGTAAAGAGTACATCGTACAAGACGGCGATGTAATGCACTTTAGATTTAACGTTTAGATACAAAAGCCGATGTAATATAAACTAATAATGAGGGAAATATTATGGAGTTGAAATATGTTGGCCCAAAACCGATAATCTCACATACAGGCATAGAGTTTGACAATAACAAAGAAGATAAGTATGTATATCTAAATATTGTTGTTCAGCTCTTAAAAGCACTAGATCACGATTATTTTGAAGATAAAACATATAACTATCAGGCTCACACTCAGCGTCTATCTTCAGAAGAACTATATAATGAATTAAAAAAGCAGTGTCCAAATATCAAAGCACTGATGGAACAAGAAAATCACAATATAGAAGAAGAGATTGAGCATAACCTTCAAAGAGCAGAAGAAAACAGTATTTTAAACGAAGAAAATAAAAAGATACTACAAAATAATATAAATATAATGCATGACTATTTAGTTCAACGTTCTATCAATAAAAGTGTATATTATTGTGCTATAGATGCATTAGCCGAGCTACTTAAAAAAGATCATATAGACCATATCATAACACCTATGTTTCAAACATTTTCACATGTACTTCATTCTGTTCAAGGAAGCCTAAAAAAGCAGAAGTCTCCAATTGATACAGCTCTTGATGTGTTTGAAAAAGATGGAAAACTACTTGTGAAGTTACAAGTTGTAAATACTAAGAAAGGTGGGTCATTCCTATCATAGATTGAACCATTGTATCTTTTAATCTTTTAACACCAGGATCAAATTTATCTAGTCCTAGATGCTTTAGCTTACTCAGCTCTTTATCTGCTTTATCAAGTAAACTATGCAGCCTCTGCTTCTCATCTGTATCTATTGTAGGATTAGTATACTTTCCTCTTATCTCAAAAACTTTCATCTTAGCAGTAGTTATATCAGAGTTTTTATTATTTTGAGCAGCCTTAATGCGACTATATAGTTGAGAAAAATTATGCATCTCAAGTATTTGTCTATTTTTAATTAAATCACTCTGTAGGGTTTCTTGTATAAGATGAGCGACTTCTTTATCTTGCTTAACATTTGAGACCAGTTCGATAAATGTATCAGCTATCTCCTCAAAGATCTGTCGTTTATATTTTTCATAGTAACCTTTAGCAATAGCATGTATAAATTTTACTCTTGCCTTATCCTGAAGCTCCGCTACAGCTTCTTTTTTTGGATAGTACAAAACTTCAGTTGCAAAACTAATCCACTCATTTGCTATTTCATGAAAAATAATATTTACTATCTGTGTAAATTTAAAATCACTATAGTTTTTTAAATATAAAAAGTTGATTTCATACTTTAGTTTACCCCGAACAAGAGTCTGCGCTAGTATTTCCATAATCTCAAGCCTGTCATAGTGAGAAGAGACATGAAGAACTTCCCACTCAAACAGCGCTCTATCTTTAAAAAGCTTGTCAATATACTTTTGCTTTTCCTCTTGTGTTTTATACATTTTTAGCTATAGTTTCTCCATACTTAACATCTTTACCAACTAAGTCTTCAAGTTCCAACATACCTTTTTGAGCAAGTATAACTATTGTAGAACCCATCTCAAAACATCCAAAATCATCACCTTTATTTAAGTACAAATCTTTATACTCATATACAGTTGATGTTTGTGCATCTGCATTTGTTTTTATTTTTGGTTCAAATGCAACTTGCATCACACCAACATTTAAAGCACCGACAAGTACCATATAAAACTTCTTACCAGAGGCATTTTCACACAGCAGAACAACTCTTTCATTTTCTATAAAAAGGTTAAGTCTCTTTCTTAATGATGGAAAATTTACTGGGTAGAGTTTACCAGGAATATGTACAGCTCTTAAAACTTTTAGATTTGTAGGTATATGATAACGGTGATAATCTTTTGGAGAAAGGTAAAAGTTTACAAACTCTCCATCATGAATAATCTTCTTTTCATCAGAACTAAATGACTCACCAAGAAGCTCATCACTTGAGTATCTCATACCTTTGATTTGCAGTGCGTAGTCTTCTTGCAATGTACCACACTCTGATATCAAAGAGTCACATGGTGAAATAAATGCTTCAGCATCTAAAGAGTACTTTCTATCTTCTCTCAACTTTCTTGTAAAAAGAGCATTTAAACTTCTGTATGTGCTAGGAGCGTGAAACTCACTCATGTCTAGACCCATTAAACCTACATAAGAGCTATTAACTATTTTTTGAAACCATTTTGGGAACTCTTTATTTGCAAATTTTCCAAAGTTTTGTGAAATCGCTGATGTTATATGTTTACTCATTTATGCTTATATCCTATTCGTTAATTTTTCTTTTTGCTATCTCTTCTAAAAGAACCGTTGCATATGAGCCTTTTGGAAGTGTAAAGTTCATCTCATACTGTGCTTCAACAGGTTTAAACCGTCCCTCAATATCCTCTGGGAAAACCCATGCGTATCTTCTTGCACCATCTGCATTTATCTCATCATCGAAATCTTTTTCTATATCTCTTGCTATTCCCGAAGCAACTTTGACTTTTTTACCGCACAAAAGACCTGTTGGAGAGATACCTCTATCGTTAAATCTATTTAAATCTTCCTGGCTTTCTTCAAAATCAAATAGCTTGCCGTATGGGTAATGTTCCATTACATCACCTTCTATGAGCTTAAATGGATGCTTCTGAGCTTTTAGTTTTGTGAGTTCATTATTTGGCATATTTAAAATTGATTCAAGCTCTGAGGGCTCAAAATTATTTACCAATCTGTTTATTTCTAATCTTCTACTAAGCCATAAGTTAAAAAGGTGACTCTGGTAAGCATTTATAAGTAATTTCTTTACTCTTGGGTTACGCTCTCTAGCTTCACCTTTAGCAAGTTTTTCACCTAAAATATGGTTATCACCGTCATTTCCAAATCTTTGATATCCAAAAAAGTTTGGCATACCGAATTTAGTGATATTTTTAAGAGCTTCATCTATTTTTACAGCACTTGTAGGGTTGACTTTTTTAACTTTAATAAAAAATCTATTACCTTTCAAGTGCCCTATTCGTATCTTATTATTATGGTAAGTTTTTGAGATAATTTTTACATTTTCATGTTCAAAATTCTCCAACATATCTTCATGTTGTTTATGAATAGAAATATACTGCTTTGTCATTGCATGCTTGTCTTTTAAGCCAGCATAACCTATATCTCTATTTTTAATGCCAAGATATCTAGCGAGTATTCCCACTAATTCAGAAGTAGTTAGATTCTTCTTTCTTACAAAAAGAATTAGATGTTCCCCTTCTCCTGAAAATTCATAAAGAGGTATTTCTTCAACAACAAAGTCTCTAGGAGTCTGTTTAAAATGAAAATCGATGCTAGTATGATCTAGCGAATAGAATCTATCCATATGTTTATATGCCTTTAAAAATGATGCGCTTTGCATCTGGAAGTATATTTAACTCTTGCACTTGTTGCAAAAATATTCAGCGGTGTTCTGGCTTGCGCAGCTCTTCTTATAAGTGCTTTTGCATTTCTCTTGTCAAAGGCTACTAACATCTCATACTCTTCACCACTACAGGCTATAGTTTTTGAAATCTTCTTGCTAAATTTAAAGCCTACTCTGTTTAAAGATGCAAGTTTATCTAAATCACTAAAAAGACCATCTGAAATATCCATACCTGAACTCAAAAATCTACTACAGTTATCTACAAACTTATCTCTAAATTTTATATCAATAAATTTTGACTTACTATGTATTTTACCAAGACTCAAAAGACGTTGTAAATCTTTTTTACTTCTGCCCAATTCACCAGTATAAGCCACCATGTAGCCATGCCTTAATCCACTTCGCTGTAATGGTCTCTTTGTATGTGAAATTATAGTTATGGTTATGTCTAATTTAATATTACTAATAGTGTCTCCACCAATAATCTCAATCCCATACTTTGCCGCTGTATCTTTGAAGCCAGATGCTAACTCTCGCATCTGCTGCTTTGAAATATCTTTTGGCATAGCCACACTTAAAAGGGCATATATTGGTTTTGCATTCATTGAGACTGCATCTGATATATTAATCATCATAGACTTTACAGCTATTTGATAGTGACTCATCCATTTAGTCTTAAAATGCACATTCTCGAAGAATGCATCTTTAGAGTAAACTTGATCACCAATCAAAGCACCATCGTCACCAATACGATTACTATTAAATTGAGATATAAAATAATTTTCTAAATTCAAACAAACTTCTTTAAAATTACCTTTAAGTAGGGATTAAAGGCTATAAATATAAAATACTTATAATTATATCATTTTTAGGAAAAATAACATGAAACATTCTATAAATAAAATTTTCAATAATCTTTCTACGCTTTTAATCATCATAACATTAACCCTTGGACTTGTGACACTTTTAGTTCTAGAACAAAACAGTTCATATTTAAAGATAAATAATCTTAAAAATCAAAAAGATATTATCAAGAGTTTAGCAAATTTGCAAAAAAAAGACATAGAGCTGGCTCTAATCCAATTTAATGGTAAAAGTACTCAACTACATCACGAGATTGAAAAACTTCGTAATCTAAACAAGTATGACTACACTGGGAAGTTTTTACTAGGAAACTCCGAAGAATATCTATCTGATTTGGACAATTTATCTACACTTACTACCAATTTCAATAAATCAGCTCATCAATATTACATAAATAATCTTGAAAATGCTGAAGAAAAGAATCAAGAACTAAAAAATGCTTTTCACTCTATAAATACATTTTTAGACTCTATGATTATTAAAAATATTTCATACAATGAAGATAAATTTCACATACTTGAGAAGATAACTATCTTTTCATTTATACTCACCTTAATAACTACATTTTGGTACAGAAGAAGATTAAATTCTATTTATACAGATGTTCTGCATCTCTACGCAATTGATAAAGACAAAAAAGATTATGTAATCTTTTCCGAAGAAGCAGACGCGATTAAACTTAGGATGAATAGAAAACCTGTAGTAACAGACAACCCAGCTATGCTAGACCCTGTCACACAGATTAATAATCATAAGGGAATGCTAAGTTCTTACAGTAATAAAAAAGGTATGAAAGATAGTAATTTTACTTCAGTTACTATCTTTGAAATTGATAATTTTTCTAAACAAAATAGAGCATTTTCACAGGAATTCACGCAAGCTATACTAAAAAAAGTTGCTTTTACTATTTCTCTTCATGAACAAGCAACTGATGTTATAGCTAGAACAGATTATAATCAGTTCACTGTTATTTTATCAAGAGCTTCTAAGGAGCAATCTTTTAAAGATATTGATATTATACGTCAAAGTATTTCAGAGATCAAATTTAAAGCACCTGGTGGAGACTCTATAACAATTACTGTAAGTGGTGGTTTTATTATTAAACCAAATAACCAGTCTTTAGATGAATCTCTAAGACAAGCTAAAGAAGTTTTACAACACGCTAAGAAAAAAGGTAAAAATACAATTTCACAAATCAGAGATTTAGCGGAGCATGAACTCTAAAACATCTGTTACTAAAAGTTACCATATTTATTTTAATTAATTATATATGTCCTAAATAGTAACAATCTCAAACTTCCTTATTTCAAACCTCACATTTAACATTGCCAAAGGCTTATCGCGATATAATCAACATTATTTTTATATCTTTAACGAAGGAAAGCTAATGAGTATTCCTATTTATACTTACGATGCAATTGTTGTTGGTGCTGGTCTAGCAGGCTGTGCCGCAGCAAGAGAATTGCAAAATGCAGGAAAAAAAGTTGCTGTTATTACAAAGCTACACCCATTAAGAAGCCACTCGGGGGCAGCTCAAGGTGGTGTTAATGCAGCATTTAGTGATGAAGACAGTATTGAGTTACACGAGTTTGATACGGTAAAAGGTTCTGATTATTTGGCAGATCAAGATGCCGTAGAGTTCATGTGTCAAAAAGCTCCAGAAACTATTCGTTGGGCAGAAAGAATGGGTGCAGCATTTAGCCGTACTCCAGATGGAAAGATTGCTCAAAGACCTTTTGGTGGTCAATCTTCTCCTCGTGCATGTTATGCAAAAGACAGAACAGGCTTAACTCTACTACAGACTATTTATGAACAAGCTCACCGCGCCGGTGTTAAGTTTTGGGATGAATGGTACGCAGCTGACTTAATATACAAAGATGGTAAAGTTAGCGGAATTGTTGCCTTTAATATTCGTGATATGCAAACTGTTATCTTTAATGCAAAATCAGTAATGTTTGCAACTGGTGGATATGCTCGTTCATACAAGATCAACTCTAACGCTCATGCAAATACTGGTGACGGTCTATCTATTGTTGCTCGCCATGGTCTTCCTTTAGAAGATATGGAATTTGTACAGTTTCACCCATCTGGATTATCTGGAAACGGTGTTTTAATATCTGAAGCTGCTCGTGGTGAAGGTGGTCGCCTTTTAAACTCTGAGGGTGAAAGATTTATGGAGAAATATGCTCCAAATGCTATGGAACTAGCATCTCGTGATGTTGTATCTCGTGCAATTTTAAATGAGATCAGAGAAGGTCGCGGTGTTGGACCAAGAAAAGATGCAGTTTATATCGATGTAACTCACCTTGGAAAAGATATTATTATGGAAAGACTTCCTGAGCTTCGTGATCTTGCTATCACATTCTTAGGTCTAGACATGATTAAAGAGCCAATATTAATCTCTGCAACTGCACACTACTCTATGGGTGGTATTCCGGTTAATATAGCTGGAAATGTTCGTAAGAATAACGATGAGACGATAGAAGGCTTCTATGCTGCAGGTGAGTGTTCATGTGTATCAGTTCATGGCGCAAACCGTCTTGGTGCTAACTCAGTTCTTGAAGCTCTACTATTTGGTCGCTTTGTTGGTAAGACAATGGTTGAAGAAATTGACAACATTGAGCTTCGTCCGGCAACTGAGGAAGATGCAAAAACTGCATTAGCTGAAATCGACTTTGTTTTAACTAACAATGGAGATGAAACTGTTCCTGGTCTTAGAGAAGAACTTCAACAATGTATGACAGATAATGCAGGTGCATTTAGAACGAAAGAGACTTTAGACATTGCAATTGCAAAAGTTAAAGAACTTCGTGCTAGATTTAAGAACATACGTATTAAAGACAAATCAAAAGTATTCAATACTGAGCTTCAAGAAGCTATAGAGTTTGGGCATATGATTGATTACTCTGCATTCATAGTTGAGAGTGCTGTTGCAAGAAATGAGAGTCGTGGTGCTCACTATAGAGAAGATTTTGATTCTCGTGATGATGAAAACTTTTTAAAACACACTATGGCTTACATGGATGAAAAAGGTGACATCACACTAGATTATATGGATGTTACTCTTGGAAAACATGAACTAAAAGCAAGAACATACTAAGGAGAACTTATGAGTACAGATAACATAACTACACAAAAAGTAAACTTCAAAGTATTTCGTTTTAATGCTGATGAAGACTACCTTCCATATTATGAAGATTATAATATGGAAGTAACTTCTGAAGAAGTTGTTTTAGATATATTAAATAGAATTAAATGGGACCATGATGGTAGTTTTTCTTACCGTCGTAGTTGTCGTCACGGTATATGTGGTGCATGTGCTATTAAGGTTAATGGTCGTTCAACTCTTGCTTGTAAAGAGAGTATGACAGATATGGTTGAACTTTTTGGTAGTGAACTTACAATTGAGCCATTAAGCATCAAGCGTGCAGTTAAAGATATGATTATAGATAAAGGTGATTTCTGGGAGAAGCATGACGCTATCCACCCATATCTTATCTCTGATGTTGAAGAACATCCAGAACATGAGCATATAGTAACACCAGAAGAAGCAGAAGAGTTAAATGAAGCTGATTTATGTATTCAATGTGGTGCTTGTCACTATGCTTGCCCTGTTGTTGAAGTTAACGAAGATTTCTTTGGTCCTGCTGCATTTGCTAAAGCTTATCGTTTTGAAGCTGATGTTCGTGATGACGCACACACAGAAAGACTTTTAGACTTACACGAAGAAGGTCAAGGTCTTTGGGACTGTGTTAAATGTTTTGAATGTGCAGAAGTTTGTCCTAAAGATGTTAATCCTATTGATAAAATCACTAAGCTTCACCAGATGCTGTTTAAAGAAGGAGTTGCAACTTCAAATGTAGCTACTCGTCATGCAGTTGGTTTCAAGAATTCTATTGCTAAGCATGGTATGCTTGATGAAGGTGGATTAGTTCTTTATTCAGAAGGCCCTGGAATCGTTAAACATATTCCTGTAGCACTACAGATGTTTAGAAAAGGTAAAATCGTTATGCCTTGGAATATGCCAAAATCTGATAATCTTGATGAGATACAAAAACTAATCAAGTCATCATCAACTGCAAAGTTCTAGGAGTAAAAATATGAAAAAATTAAAATATGCACTTTTTACTGGTTGTACAGCTAAACAAAGTACTCCAGAACAGATGATGTCAACTCTAGCAATAGCAGAAAAACTAAATATTGAGCTTGTAGAGCTTACAGAAGCTTCATGTTGTGGTGCTTCTCACCTACAAGACTATGATGATTTTTTATCTCTTGTTTTAAATGCTAGAAATATTGCTTATGCTGAGAAGCACGAGCTTACTATGGTGACAATCTGTA
This sequence comes from Sulfurimonas sp., assembly GCF_041563035.1. GTDB lineage: Bacteria > Campylobacterota > Campylobacteria > Campylobacterales > Sulfurimonadaceae > Sulfurimonas. The sequence continues at coordinate 62,158 of NZ_JBFFNS010000011.1, forward strand.
ATACATGTCAATTAAATACAGCAATGACTAAGCATCGTCTTGATAATAATGCTGACCTTAAAGCTAGAGTGAATGAAAAGCTTGCAGAAGTTGGTTTAGAGTACAAAGGTACTTCTGAGATCATTCACTTCTTATATGCAATCATTGAAGATATCGGTCTTGATAAGATTGCAGAGATGGTAACAACTCCTTTAAGCCAGTTCAATATTGCACCATTTTATGGTTGTCACAATATTCGTCCATCAGAGCTTCATAATGAGTTCAAGAAGACTAAAGAAAGCGCTTATCGCCCTACTTCACTTGATGATTTAATCATTGCGTGTGGTGGCAATACAGTTGACTATGAAGAGAAAAACAAGTGTTGTGGTTTTCACGTAGAACTACAAGCTCCAAAAACTGCTTCTATTTTAACTGGTAATGCTATTGCCGGTGCAATGGATGGTAATGCTGACTGGATGGTAACACCATGTCCACTATGTCACTTAAAGCTTGATACACAAACACATCATGCTTCTGAAGCAATTGGTCGTGAAGTTAAACTACCGGTTCTTCATATGCAGCAAATGATTGGTCTTGCACTTGGTTGTTCTTCAGAAGAACTAGGTTTACAACACCACGTATCTAAAGTTAATTTCATATAACTAACCGAAGGAACTCAGTTCCTTCGGTTACACTAACAAATTGCCAAAACCTTCTTGGTAATATATACATCTCACAAATGGAATCCATAATATGTCAAACTCAATAGAAATAATCTCATGGAATGTTAATGGTGTTCGTGCTGTTGCGAACAAAGAAGCTCTAAAATGGATTGATGAACGTCAACCGGACATATTATGCCTGCAAGAGATAAAAGCTCTAGAAGATCAAATACCAAAAGATATGTTTGAAAAAGAGTATCAAGACATCATCGTAAACTCTGCTACAAAAAAAGGGTATAGCGGGACTATGACTTGGAGCACTATGAAAAATGACTACAACTCTACTTGTATGGATATTGACACTATGAGCGAGGGTAGAATAGTCGAGACTCACTATGATGATATAGTTCTTTTTAACGTATACTTTCCAAACGGTCAAAAAGATGAAGAGAGGCTAGCCTACAAAATGAAGTTCTATGATGATTTTTTAACCTATTGTGAGACGTTGAGAGAAGATGGAAAATCTATCATTATCTGCGGAGATGTTAATACTGCTCACAAAGAGATAGACCTAAAGAACCCTAAAGCGAACTCTAAAACATCAGGCTTTTTACCTATTGAGAGAGAGTGGATAGATAAGCTTTTAAATCATGGATATATAGACACTTTCAGATATGTGAATGGTGATGAGATTGACAGATACAGTTGGTGGTCTTATCGCTCGTCTGCAAGACTAAAAAACGTTGGCTGGAGAATAGACTATTTCTTTATATCGGAAGATTTGGCTGAAAACCTGGAAGATGCTTTTATACTAGAGTACATTGAAGGATCAGATCACTGTCCTGTAGGGATAAGACTCTCAATATAAAAGAGAGTCATATATCTTACTTAGCCTTAGGTCTGAATGCTTTAATAACATCCTCATTCGTCTCAATAAATGGACCTTCTATCAAATCAATACAATATGGAACAGCTGGAAAGACTGCATCTAGACATTCACGGATTGATTTTGGTTTTCCAGGTAAGTTGATAATAAGAGACTTGCCTCTTATTCCTGCCGTTTGACGTGAAAGAATCGCAGTTGGTACATACTGTAGACTAACCTGACGCATAAGTTCTCCAAAGCCTGGCATCATTTTTTCACAAACATTCTCTGTAGCCTCAGGAGTCACATCACGAAGAGCTGGACCCGTTCCGCCAGTTGTTACGACTAAACAACATCCTGCCTCATCACAAAGCTCTTTCATAGTCTCTTCAATAATGTCCTGTTCATCAGGTATACATCTATAAACTATCTCAAATTCACTAGTTAAATAATCTTTCATAGTATCTTGAATTGCTACACCTGATATATCTTCATATATTCCTTTACTTGCTCTGTCGCTTGCTGTTATTACACCTATTTTTATTTCGCTCATATTTTATTCCTTCATTTCTTTTTATATTAGTTTATTTGCAAAAAATGGTTTGCTTCTTTAATGTATGTAACCGTTGCTACTTGCAAAAAGAACTCTTTAGCTCCTGCTACATCTATTATCTTATCTTTTTCACCAAGATATACTTCTAACTTTATACCCTTGTCTACAAGCTCTTGTAACTCTTGTAAATTCCATTCATAGTTGAGTAGTTCTGCTAGCTCTTCTTTAGTAGTTTTTTTATGTTCTACAATCTTCTTTTCATACGGATCAAAACATGAATTCATGAACTGGTTCATATAAGTCAACTCATTTTTAGTATAGGCTAGTAGCTGTAGTTTTTTAAATTTAACTGCATGTCTTTGAAAAAATGCCGGGGATATCAGTTGCAACGTATCTATTCTCTTTCCAGACTCCAACTGCTCTTTTGCATAGTTAAATGCTTTAATAGCACCATAACTAAAACCGACTACAGAGTATTCAGATCTGTTTAAATACTCATCAAAAAGATAACTCTCGTTTTGAAGTGAAAAACCGCTAAAGAACTGCATCTATCTCTTTTTTTACATCAGTTTTTGTGATGCTTTCTCTTTCATTTAAAACATCTTCTACTGCTTGCATCGCATCAGTCATTGACTCTAAAAGTAGTTTTGTTTCATTGTATAACCTACTCATTAAAGTTATATTTTCTTCATCAACAGATATAAGAGATGAGCCCATACCGTAATCTTGAAGCATTTTATCAACTAACTCTTTTGCTTCATCTAAATCAACTTTAGCACTACTTGCATGTTCACCATACTTGATGTCAGATGCAACCATTCCGGCAAGAAGCATTTTCACTCTCGCTTCTAACTCATGTTTTATCAGTGGCTCATCTATAGTTGGTGTTAATTTTTCATTTGAAAGCATTAGCTTCTCAAATGGAAGATCAAAGTAAGTAGCAGTGATTGCTTTTGCAGCTTGATATGTTACTCTATACTCTTTTTGCTTATCGCTTAGCATCTGAAGCTTTTTCTTACCAAACATTACTTTGTCTTTTACCTGATGGAAATGTTCTATATTTACTTGAAAATCATTCTGTCTAAGAGCTAAAAGTGCAGCTTCATTTACAAGAGCAGCAAGAGATGCTCCATTAAAGCCGACTGTCATATTTGCGACTGCCATGACATCTAACTTATGAGGGACATTATTAAGATATTTTTCTAAGATAGATGCTCTCTCTCTTTTTGTAGGTAGTTCCACAAAGACTCTTCTATCAAACCTGCCAGCACGAAGAAGTGCAGAGTCAAGAACATCTATCTTGTTTGTTGCAGCTATAACGATGATTCCACTTTGACTCTCGAAGCCATCCATCTCCGTAAGAAGTTGATTTAGAGTTGCTTCGCGTTCGTCATTTCTCTGTCCATCTCTTTTTTTACCAACTGCATCTATCTCATCTATGAAAATTATAGATGGTGCATTATTTTTAGCAGCATGGAAAAGTTCATGCACTCTCTTTGCACCCATACCAACATATATTTGAACAAACGAAGCACCACTCTGATAGAAAAAAGGAACGCCTGCTTCATGTGCTACAGCTTTTGCAATCATAGTTTTACCAACTCCTGGAGGACCTACCAAAAGTACACCACGAGGCATTCTTGCTCCAAAACTTTTATAACGTTTTGGATTCTTCATAAAGTCAATTATCTCTTCAAGTTCAATTTTTACATCACTTATTCCACCAATATCGCTAAACTTCACATCACTCTTTATAGCTTCAACAGGAGTATTTTGAGCTATATCTGCTCTTGAAGCAGCTTGAGTTCCACCACCTTCTAAAAGTGGTGAGCGTTTTTGCCACCATCTAAGAAGAAGCGTACCAAGCCCAAGGAATAAAACTCCGAATAATATATATACAATCACGCTAGAACCAGAATCAACTTCTACTTTATAGTTTACAAACATTTTTGGAGACACTTGAGAAGAAGCTATTTTATAAAACTCATTGTCAGTTTTCAAATAGACATAGTCTTTTGTAACTGTAACACTTTTTACACTATGGTTTTCTAGTATTTTTTGAGCATCATATAGAGTAATATCAGATGCATTATCTCTAAGAATTGCAAATAGAACTAAAGAAATAATTATAAATGCTGAAACATATAATAAAATTCTGTTCATTTTAGAGTTTGGCATGATTAAATTCTCCTCTAACTTCATAATTTTGAATATTCACCCAGTTACCAAGCAGATCTTCATCTGACTCGACTACTATCTTGTTGAAGTGCTGATCGTGTCCGATAAATAGCGAATCTTTTTGACTCTCAAGTAAAACTTCAAGCTCACCGCTAAAAGCCTTTCTAAAACCTAAATTTTTCTCTTTTATAATAGCCTCTAGCTCATGTAGACGTTCTTTTGACACTTTACCATTCACTTCTGGTTTCAGAATCGCAGATGGAGTCCCATCACGCTTAGAATATGTAAAAGCATGTAGATGAGTAAGTGGTAAATCTCTTACATTTCTCATTGCTTCATTCCAAAGCTCTTCTGTCTCTCCTGGATGACCTGTAATAAAATCAGTCCCGATTGCAAAACCTTTAGATGCTAAGAACTCAAAAAGTTCCCTATCTTGCTTATAAACATTTCTTCTATTCATGATTTTTAGCATCTCTTCAGATGTATGCTGAAGTGCAACATGTAGATGCTTTTCAAGCCATGGTTCTCCTAAAATCTCTTTAAACTCATCAGTGATTTGAATAGGCTCAACACTTCCAAGTCTAATACGTCTAACTCCACGGATTTGTGAGATCTTTTTCATTAGTTTTGCTACAGAGCTTCCGGTCTTTTGCCCATAACTACCGACATTTGTGCCAGTCAGAATAAACTCTCCAAAACCATTAAGAGCGAGTCTACTGATCTGCTCTAGTATACGTCCCTCATCCATACTTCTTGCATCACCTCGAACAAATGGAATAATGCAGTAAGAACAACGAAAGTTACAACCTTCTTGAATCTTTATAAATGCCCTGCTCTTACCGACAAAGTCATCAACTACAGCTTCATCTATATGGTTTAAATCACCCGGATCATAAAAAGGTTTTTCAGCAGATAGAAGAGTGTCTATCTTAAGCTTTTCGCTTTGTCCGAAAACACCATGGACTCTTCCCGATTCAAGAAGGCTCTCTCCCTTAGTATGTGCTCCACAACCAGTTAAAAAAACTTTTGCGTTCATAGTCTTTTCTACGTGTGATAGATATGATCTAACATGAGAGTCAGCTCCATTTGTAACCGTACATGAGTTTATTACTACAGCATCTGCTTGAGATTCATCCTGTGTAATCTCATAATCTTTTAAGGCACTCATCATAACTTGAGAATCATAAAGATTTGTTCTGCAACCAAATGTCTTAAAGTATACTTTTTTCTTCACTTAAACAACCTCTTTAGTATCAAAAGGCGGCTCTTTTCTCTCATCTTGAAGATGTAACTTTTGTGTAGGGTATGCAATCGTTATATCATCTTCAGCATTAAATGCATCAACAATCTCAACAGAGATAACACTTCTAAGTGTTAGTGTCGCATAAGCGTTTGTCAAATACCATGAATCTATCGATATACCGTTAGGTTGAATAAATGAAAAGATTCTTGGCTCAACATTCGTATTCTTAAGACTATACTGATTTCTAAGTTTATTTAACTGCTTTCTTGTAATATCTGTATATCCCTTAGAGTATTTTTTAACAACTTCCTTAGCAAGGTGCATTGCTTTTTTATGATTTGAGTCAAATGATATTGTAATTGCAACACCATCCCATACAGTTTTTAAAGAGCTATGAGTATAATTTGCTATCATATTTGTAAATACATAGTTATTTGGAACAAAAATAATTCTTCCTGCTCTTCTATTATTCAAAATTGATGTCAAAGTAATATCTTCAAGTATTGTCATACGAAGCAGTGAAATATCCATAACGTCCCCAACGTACTTCATACCATCCATATCTACTCTGATTCTATCCCCAACATGAATACTTCCACCGATAACAATAACAAGCCATCCAAGAATACTCATAAACCAGTCTTTCATGGCAATAGCGATACCCGCGGACGCAAAACCTAAAATGGTTACAAGGTAGCTGGCATTTTCAATATAGTTAAAAAAGATAATCAAAATAATAAGGGTTACATTTATAAATGTAATGATCTTATTTGCCATATAAAATCTTTCGTTATCTGTGATGTATTTTTTAACAAATAGTTTAAGTAGAAAAAAGATGACGAATACTACAAGAACAACTACACCGATTTTAGCTAGTTTAATAACCTGTACTTCAATATCTTTATTGATATTTATCTCTATAATCTCTAGTCTTTTTTGATAAACTTCTGCTGTAACAGCCATAGTCTCCAGTGCTGTTTCAAATCTTTCTAACTGTTTGATTTTTATCTCTGAATCTTTTACATATTCTTTTTCAATATCGAGTATAGCAATCTCTTTATAGATATTCTTTTCTTTTTCTAAAAGAGCTATTAATTCTGTCAACTTGTCTTTTCTTTTTATGTAATCATTATAATCAGCATCAAGTGTTTTGATCAGAGAGATACCCGTAAATATATCAAATGGATTCGTTATACTAGGCTTATCTTCAATAATTGGAGGAGTTATTATTTTTGAAAATGGTGCACTGTCTTTCTCTTTTAGTTTTTCAATCTGAGAAGCTAAAATCTTCTCTTTGGAAATCAAAGCACTAAGTTCATCTTGTTGACTCAAAGTTTTTTTTCTTTTTTTCTGAAGGAACTTTATACGTTCTTTTATCTTTTGCAGAGAGTTTCTAACATCAAGCGAAGTCAAATAAGAAGCATAACTTTTAGTCCAAACTTTCTCTTTTGATATCTCATCTTCAAGTTGTTGCAGTGTTTTAAGATATTCAGATATTTTACTTGTTCTTTGTTTTTCTTTTTTAACTGCAATCTTTATTAATTCACTCTCACTTAGTGTCGCATTCTTATCTTTTACTTCTCCATACAATAGAGATGCAAATAGTGAAAACAGGAGTAGTGTTTTTTTCATTTACGCATCTCCAAAATGATCTAATACGGAGATAATGATCTGCTTATCTACACTGTTTGTGATACTTACATCACCGATGCCAACTGGAATGATAAACGTTATATCACTGTCTGAACTTTTTTTATCTAAAAAGAATGTCTCATAAAAACTATTGCTGTTTTGAACACTGTATGATGTAGGAAGATTGTACTTCTCTAATAAATTTTTAACTCTTAAAGCCTCATCTTTACTCATCAAATTCATACTTACAGCTGTCTCATTTGCCATAACCATACCGATAGCTACTGCTTCTCCATGAAGATATTCTTTGTATTTTGTCTCATTCTCTATAACATGACCAAAAGTGTGTCCGTAGTTAAGAGCAGCTCTTAAACCATGCTCTTTTTCATCTTTAGCAACTACATCCGCTTTTGTTTGGACAGCTTGTTTTATAGCTTCTTGAAGCACTTCAGGATCATTTAAATCAGCGCTTTGTAAAAATTCAAAGAACTCTTTGTTGAAAGTTACTGCCATTTTAACAATCTCTGCAACACCTGCGCCAAACTCACGAGGAGGAAGTGTTGTTAAAAAGTGAGGGTCTATTAGTACAGCTTTTGGCTGATGAAAAGCTCCTATGAGGTTTTTTCCATAAGAGTTATTCATACCTGTCTTTCCTCCAACACTTGCATCTACTTGAGAAAGAAGTGTTGTAGGTATTTGAATAAAATTTATTCCTCTTTGATAGATGCTAGCCGCATAACCAGTCATATCGCCTATTACTCCACCACCAAATGCTATAAGCATTGACTTACGATTAAAACGATGATTAAAAAGAGATTCTAAAATCGTGTTTATACTCTCTTGATTTTTATACTCTTCTCCATCTGGAACTGTTATTATGTAGAGCTCTTTTGCACTAATCTTGCTAAGTAAATATGCCAGGTGAAGACCTGCAACTTTTGGGTTTGTAACGATTGCTATTTTTGTATCAAAATAAGTTTTAGGAAGTGAGTCTATAGTAATATCATATGAGTTATCAACGACTTTTTTTAGGGGAATATTTACTTGCATTATATGTCCAAAATTTTAATTAATTAATTGAATATATAATACTTAAAAAAGAGTAAAAAAAAGCTAAATCACGATGCTACAGTTGTACAGGTATAAAAATTTGATGATAATCATCTAGTTTATAATAAAGTTTTTCACTATCTGTTGATAAAATTGAGTAAATTCGTCTCTTAGTCAACTTATATGTAAATGGTAATATATGAACAAAATTATCTTTTTGTCTAAGTGTTCTAATAGGATTTTGATTCTCTTTTATAACCTTAATGCTCTTAGAAAAAATTGTTGCAAGATTATAATAATGTTCTATTACCTGCTCTTTTTCGTCCTGATGCTCATTCATATAGTTATAAATTTCTAAGTTGAATCCCATCTGCTCAGAGATATCAAATATAGTGGCAGATATTTTCTCTAAATCACGATTATCACTAAGTATTATAGAGGCATCTTTTACACTTGAAAAAGACCTGTCAGAAAGCTTTAATACAGGCACATGTGATTCATATAGAGTTTTTCTTGTGTAATGATTCGCAAACATCTCAGCAGAAACGATAACAAGTCCTATATGATAAGCTTTTATATCATTGTAAAATGTAGTTCTTAAGTCTGTAGATTTATACTCTATATCTACTATTACATTATTATCTCTAAACTCTTTTATATACTGAAGTGTAGTAATATTACTCGGATTTACAACTTTTATTACAAGATCATGCTTGAACTTTTTGTGAGCAAAAACTGCTCTTCTAATAAGCTCTTGAATAGTTCTTAAATTAACAATATTCATATCAACATATAGATAGATATTTGATCCAAAAGGTTCTGGGAACTGCCCTAATTCTCTTTTAATAGCACGATACACTGACTTTAAAACAGCAGGCTCACCAACCAGAACAAGTAAGTCATTTGGCTGTATCATCCTTCTACGAGACGGCATCAATAGTTTTCGATTTCTATATATAGCAACAATACGCCAATTTTTTTGCTCAATTACACCGATATGTCTATAAACAAATGAGCTTCCAAATGGAACTAAAACTTCCATTATCTCACCTTCACCAATCCCTACATTTTGAGCAATAACAGGAACATTTGGAAGGTAATCTAATAGTCTAGATGCTAAAAGTTCATTTGAATTAACTAAGACAACATCGGGGTCTTCATTTTCCATATCCCATTTGTTTAGGACAATAACACGTAGATGCTTTTTAACCAGTTTAATATTTTTGATAGTATTTTCAACATCAAGTTGATTATCCATGGCAATAATAACTTGGACAAACTCCATTTTAAGTAAATTTGAAAGCTTATAAAAGCTTGTAGGATCAAACTCATAGAACTTAAAACGTGCCGGATTAACATCTGCATACTCTTTAGCTTTGATTTGAACTACATAGTAAATATTTTCACTTGTGTAGGTCTCAATAACCCTTTGTATGAAATGCTCTCCGGCTGTACCGTCACTAATAATTAAAATTTTTTTCAAAGTGTACTCTGCTGTCTTAAAATTTTTGTCATTATATCATTTTTCAAGTGGACTTAACTTATATTAATTATAATGTCACAATTATATCACACAGGATAAATATGAAACTACTACTAGCCCTACTATTAGCCCTTTCTTTTGCTTACGCGTACGAAGATGACATAAGCCCAGAAGAAGCTTATGAGATGCAAAAAGCAAAAAAAGCCATCATTGTAGATGTAAGAACTACTCTAGAATTTTTATACACAGGACACGGTGAAGGCTTTATTAATATTCCTGCATACTATTGGACTTATGTTCCGAAATCGATTGAAACAAGAGTAAAAAGTGCTGAGTACGAAATAAGTAATGCAATGGTTAAAGACCATAAATCTACATTGAATCTATACGATGCAAAAGAAGTTATAAATAAAGACTTTGTAAAAGATATTATGAAAGCTATGAAACTTCAGGGAGTTGACAGTGTTATATTAGTTTGTAGAAGCGGTCCACGCTCAAAAGCTGCAGCTGATATCCTAGAAAAAGAAGGAATCACAGCATACAATCTTGAAGGTGGTTTCATCAAAGGATGGAAAGAAGATAAAATGCCTTGGAACGGTGAATAAGAAAGATCTAATTATCAGTTTAGTTCTTTACAAAGAGCTAAAAAATTTTCTCCGTATCTCTCATACTTTACTTCTCCAACACCATTCACATCTAACATATCATCTTTTGTTTGTGGAAGTTTTTGGGCAAATTCTAAAAGTGTCTTATCTGAGAAAACTATATAGGCAGGTATTTCATTTTTTGAAGCTATCTCAGACCTAAGAGCCTTAAACTTATCAAATATAGCATCCTCAACAGGACTCAACTCTTCTTTTTTAGAGCTTCTGCCTTTTACATCCATTTTGTGCTTATCAATCTCAACGGAAACCTTTTTCTGTAAAATTCCCACTCCAAATTTTTTAAGTTTTATTGCTCTAAACTCACCTATTTCTATGGCATCTAACTCAAAAAGTCTATCTGCTATAGCATTCCATACTTCTTTGGAAGTATCTTTACCTATACCGTAAACAGAAAGGTTATCATGATTAAACTGTAGTACTTTTTGTCCACGTGAGCCTCTTAAAACATCGATAATATGAATCATTCCAAACTTCTGTTCGCATCTGTAAATACTAGAGAGAAGCTTCTGTGATTCAAGAGTTATATCAATTTTCTCAACTTCACCACGTCTGCAGTTATCACAGATATCACCACAGCTATCTAAGTCATCATCAAAATATTTGGCTATTAGTTTATGCCTACACTCACTTGAATTTGAGAAGCTATACATCTTACGAAGCTTATTATATAGGAGTTCTTTATACTCTAAATTCTCTATATCATCTATAAAGCTTCTCATCTTCACATCATCAGATTTTGTATAAAGAAGAAGAGTCTGAGCTTCTAAACCATCTCGCCCTGCACGACCAATCTCTTGGTAATAGTTCTCCATAGTCTTTGGCATACTCATATGAACTACAAAGCGAATATTACTCTTATCTATACCCATACCAAATGCTATGGTTGCAACAACTATATCTATATCTTCATATATAAAATCTCTATATACTTTATTTCTTATTTCACTTGAAAAGCCTGCGTGATAAGCACCTACTTTAAAACCTTTTGTTCTTAAAAAACCGGCAACTGCCTCAACGTCTTTTTTACTAAAGGCATAAACAATACCGCACTTTCCATTATGTTTGGAAAGAAAGTTCAGAAGTTGAGTTCTTCCATTACCTGATCTTTGCTGAGCTGATATTGTAAGGTTGTCTCTAAGTGTTTTACCGCGAAGCTGCAAAGGATTTGAGAGGTTGAGTGTTTTGACTATATCATCTTGAACTTTATGTGTTGCTGTTGCCGTAAAAGCTGCTATACACACATCAGGGAAAATTTGTTTTAACTTCGAGAGGTTTCTATAATCAGCTCTAAACTCATGTCCCCACTCACTTACACAGTGAGCTTCATCAATAACAAAAAAGTTTATTTTAACTCTTTGTAAAAGTTCAATGAAACCATTTGCACTAAATCTCTCAGGTGCGATATACAGTAGTTTTATTTCACCTTGTAAAAGCCTGGCAGTAATCTCTTGAACATCATTAAAATCTTGAGATGAGTTAATCATCTCAGCTTTAATACCATTGTTTTGGAGGGCATATACTTGATCTTGCATAAGCGCGATTAAGGGGGAAACAACAATTGTTACACCATCCATCATAAGAGACGGTAATTGGTAACAAAGAGATTTGCCACCACCTGTTGGAAGTATGGTGATCAAATCTCTTGAGTTTAAAATAGCATCTACAGCTTCTTCTTGTGATTGGCGAAAACTATCATGTCCGAATGTAGTTTTTAGTAGGTTGCCTTTAATCATCAAGCAGCGAACTGAGAAACGATTTTTTTTCTTTTACGTGCACGCTCTTTCTTTCATCAACAAAATTAGGGTCGCCGTTTTCAAAAATAGTCTGCGGCACTCTTTTTATGTGTTTTTTTGGTTTTATCTCAATATAACCATTATCTTTTCTGCCTGCGGCACCATGTGGAATACACATAATATACCTCCTGCTATAGAGTACTTAGTCTAAAATACTGCTCTCAAATTCAAGTAGCAATTTCTAGACCCTTTTCACCTACTTTCGATAATGATACAATGATTATGCTTATCATTACATGAACTTATGGGATTACTTTATAATGCTTAAAATCCAAGTTTAGCAAAATCCTGAGCATTCATTTTTCTATCACTTCCATCACTATTATAAAGACGGCCTTTTTTAGCACGACCATCTTCAGTAGTAACTTTGTATTTCATATTTCCGTTTGCATAGTACTCTTTTTGAGTGCCATAAAAATTCCCATTGTCATCAAAGTTTAGTTTTGCTTTCATATTTCCGTTTGAGTAGTAAACTTTTTTTGAACCAATCAACTTACCCATTCTGTAATTACTAACAGACATTAATTGAGAGTTATCATGATATTCTTTTTGAGTACCATCAATTTCACCTTTATACATAGGTATCTCAGCTTTTAAAACACCATTTTTATAGTATCCATATGTTGTGCCATGCACTACACCATTTTTAAAATTTGTTTTTGTTTTAAGACGACCATTATCATAAAAAGCTCTGGCTATCCCATTTAGCTTACCATTTTCATAGTTTCTCTCAAACTTGACCTTTCCATTTGCATATAATGTTTTTTTAACCTCTGCACTTAGAGATACTGTTGCTAAGATTGCTACTAGAGCAAGACTGATTTGTTTTTTCATTTTCTTCCTTTTTTTTGATGTAAATTAGTTATAACCCAATTTTTTCAGGATCAATATGCCCTTCTATCCCACCTTCACATTCATGTGGTTTATGGTCTCTTCCCTCTGGACATATGGCTACAGTATCATCTATTAGTACAGGAACTAAAAATAGAGATACTACAGTTGAAGCGATTGATCCAAATATAAGGGCGATACCCAAACCACCAAATATTGGGTCAGTAGAAAGCAACAAACTACCAAGAATAATCGCTACTGCCGTCATAAGAATAGGCTTAGCACGTGTTGAAGTAGAGATTGCAATAGCTCTTCTCTTTTCAACACCCTTCTCTATCAATGCTTTTGAAAAATCAATTAAGAGGAGGGAACTTCTAGCACTAATACCCATCAATGAGATAAAACCAATCAGAGATGTAGCTGTTAAAAAAAAGTTTATATCTGCAAAAAACAGAGATATTAAATCTGTAATAAAGTGTCCAACTATTACACCTATAATTGACAAGAAGCTAGCTAACAAAATAATTCCACTAAGAGCAAAAGATTTATAGTACATTACCATCAGAAGGAACATAAGTACCAAAGCTGCTATAAATGCTCCACCTAGATCACGGAATGTGTCCAGTGAGACTTTCATTTCACCATCCCAGCGAAGCAACATCTTCTCCCCAGTTCTTTTCTCTACAAGATTTAGATCAAACATATATGTTGACATACCTTCTACTTTACTGACCTCAAAATCTTTTGAGAGAGTTTCTATTAATTTATCTCTTGCTTCCATTAGCGGATAAACTTGAGACACCATGTCACACTCAGCGGTGATACTCACAAAATTTTGTAGATTTTTTCTAAATATAGTAGGGTTTGATGGAATCTCTTTTACATTTACAACTTCTTTAATCGGTATCATCATGCCCATAGGATTGATTAGCTTTAATCGTGAGAGTTTAAAGTAGATGCCATCTTTATTATTTGGTTTTATCGAACGACTTTCATCATTTAGACGAACAAAAATAGGAATTTGATCTTGCTGTATTTTAGAGTTTTTTACAGCAACGACCATCCCCTCAAATGCTATATATAGTATATTATTTACCTGTTCAACACTTAATCCACTTCTAATTACTTTTTCTTTATCTGGAGTTATCTCGAAGTATGGATATATATCATCTTGCATAACATCTATATCAACAAGTCCTTCTGTCTCTGCTAAAACTTTAGAAATATGATTAGCAGTTTCTCTCATAAGAAGACTATCTTTGCCAAATAAATTAACAACAATTGTCGCAAAAGTAGGAGGACCTGACGGCATCTCTACAAACTTTATAGTCGTAGAGTCTACCAATGGTTCACAACGTTTTTGGATAATAGGACGAATACGGTGAACCATTTTATACGAAGCTTCATCACGAGAGTGTTTATCACTCAAATTTACAACTATTTCAGCCTGATTTTTCATTCTCTTTAGCGCACTTCCCTTAACCAATCCTGCATAATCAAGTGGAGCACCTTGAGCTAAATAGACTTCAACATCATTTACTTCTATCTCTTGCTTTAAATAACTAAGAACACAACCTGTAACCTTGCTTGTCTCTTCTAGAGAACTATTTGTCGCAGTATCTACATAGATACTAAACGTATTTGCACTTTTACCTGGGAGCATTTTAGCTAGTACAATTTTTGTAGGAATCATCATGACGGATAAAAGAAAAGCTAAAACTATATAAAGAATTACTTTTCTTTTTTTCTTTTTAGAATTTAAAATTCCATAAATCAGCTCTTCCATACTAATGAGTACCTTTCGCGCGTTTAATCATTTTTTTCGCTAAAAAAGGGGTAAACACATATGCTACAAAGAGTGAAACAGCAAGTGCTACAGGTACATTTAGCGGTATTGGTTTCATAAACTGACCCATCATACCTCCAACGAATGCCATTGGTACCATCGTTAAAATAATCGCAATTGTCGCAATATTTGTAGATGGACCTATTTCGTCCGTCGCCTCAACTATTATTCTATCAAAGCTATGGTTTTCCGTTTCTTTTAAATGCATACGCCTATGGATATTTTCAATAACAATAATCGCATCATCAACAATAAGACCAAGACTTAGCAAAAATGCGAACAAAGTAATCCTGTTAACTGTTTGGTCTGTCATATAGGCAATAAAAAGTGTAGTTGCAAGAATCATAGGAACTGCTATTGATACAACCGCAGACTCTCTCCATCCTAAGAACGGAATAAGAATTAAACCAATAATACCAATAGTAATAATAAGGTGATGCATAAGCTCACTTACAGCTTCATTAGCACGAACACCATAGTTTCTTGTAACAATATAACCGATTCCAGCTTCTTCAAAATGTTCACTTTTATCTTCGAGTAGTTTAATAACATCCCCTGCTACATGCACAGCATTTGTACCTTTTAATTTTGATACAGTTAAAGTAACCTGCTGTATTGGGTCATCAAAGGTAGTATTATCATCTTTTTTTGCAACTTGAGAGTTTTGAAAGTGTTGAATATCATACCCATACTCAATTTTTGCAACGTGCTTTAAATAAATTGGAGAACCCATGTATTGAGCAATAATTAGATTTTTTAAATCATCAATATCCTCAATAGCATTTTTAACACCAAAAACAATTATAGAGTCCTTACTTGTTGGTGCATTGATATTTGGAGCATTACTAGCTATTGCCTTGACAGATGCTGCAATTTGACCAAGTGAAAGATGGTAACTAGACAATTTATCCAAATCTACTTTTATATTAAATTGTGGAGAATGAATACCTTTTAATGTACTCTTAGATACATTATCAATAGCATTAATCTCTTGTTGAATCTCTCTAACCAAGTGGTACTGTTTTAGTGTGCTTGGCTTTGTTGAGTTCTTTTGATAAAAGGCAACAGTAACAACAGGAATATCAATATCTATGTCAAAAGGTTTCACTAATGGCATACCTATGCCCTTTGGCAAGGTATCCATGTTTTGCATGACTTTATCATATAGTTTTAAGTTAGAGTCTTCTCTATTTTCACCAATTAGATACTGTACATTTACCATTCCAACATTATTCATAGCCGTGCCATAAATATGTTCAACACCCTTTATCTCACGAATTCTTCTCTCCAGTGGTTTTATAACAACATTTGTAATTGCTTCTGGAGATGCACCCGGTATCATAACTATAATAGATCCGCCGCTAACTTCTATCTGAGGGTCTTCTTCTCTTGGAGCAATATTTAATGTTATATATCCAAGAAGAATAATAGAGACAGCAAATATCATTGTTAGAGGATTATTTAAAAATGCTTCAGCCAGATATCCGGCTATATTTTTACTTTTGTACTCATCAGACATATTTATTAGTCTCTTGTATAGTATTTTTCATCTATATCAATTAAAATTTTCGCATACATTCCTGGAAAGATCTTATCACTCTTTTTCTCAAAGTTAATAATGATCTTAAACGTGTGTGCCATAGGATTCGCACTTGGGACTATTGATTTCACATAACCTGTATCTCTATAACTGATTGAAGGTATATCAATTTTAACTTTTTGGAATTTATTAACATACTTCAAATCTGACTCTGCGACTTCACCCTCTATCTGTAAGTGATCCAAATCTACAATAATCATTCCAAGCATTCCCGGAGCAACTAAATCTCCAACTCTGATTCTCTTCTCAACTATAATTCCACTATTTGGTGCTTTTACTTCTAAATAGCCAGTTACTGTAGCTACTTGCTTAATTTTTGAAGCAGCATTTTTTACAAGAACCTGAGCAGATGCAAGTCCAGCTTGTACGTTATCTGCAGTAATATCAAGGTTCTGCATATCTTGTGAGTTAAACATGCCTTGTTTTTTGAGCAATTTTTTTTCTCTGTTGATAGTGTTAATACGAGTTTGATACATATTTACTATAGAGTTTGCTTGTTCAAGTGCTAAATCTGCCTGAGACTTTAAAATATCAAACTCTGCTGATTCCATCTCAAATAGTGTATCTTCCCTTTCAACTCTATCACCAATATCAAAATATATGTGCTTAATATACCCCATGTATCTTGCACCAACCATCTTTTGGTTGTAAGAAACCACTGTGCCCGTTACGGGCAACTCAAAGGCTGATACTTTTGCTATTAGCAGAAATAAAATTATTAAACTAATTTTTTTCAATATATAAATCCCAACTTTTTACCACTGACGAATTTCATAATGACACTTCATACACTGCTTCATTATCTTTGTATAAGCTTGAGTTGAAGCTTGAACATCCCCAACAGCAAATCTCTCTATTATTGTCTTTGCTTTTTTATCAATATTTTTAACTATCTTGTTGCTAAATACAACTTTATTATTCATGTATCTTGCCATTGGGTCTTTTTCTTCAAGCTCTTCAAGAGGTGGCTGAACTCTTCTTATCGCGTCTGAGAGCGCTAGTGCACCATTTTGAACTATATCATTATTGTTATAGAAAAAACCTGTTTCTATGGTGGACATTGCTTCTGCCATCGTTTGCATATCTTTTATACGATCTGCTTTTGTATACTGACCAGCGATTAGTGCCGTTCCCAATAATAACGCTATAGATATTTTTTTCATCAATCAACCTTTATCATATAATAATTTCTTTATCTTAGAAGAGTATAACTAAAATATTTATTTATGTAACATTTTTTATAAAATTTTAAAATTTTAATTTTGTCACAAGATTGTCACAAAAAAACCTTTTGCAACATCACATTTAAGGACATTAATACTACTTCATAATAATTTAGCATAAATAATATCACAACTCTTTATAAGTAGGAATTATAGGGGCTTATAAGAGTTTTTTATGTAAAAAAAACAAAAAATATAAAATATAATTATATGTGAATTTAAGTTACACTTTAGCTTTTAAGGGTTATAGTTGTGATGTAACACACTATTTATCACACAACTGTGATAGCAGTAAGGTATTAAGATAAATAGTATAATTTAAGGAGTGTACATGAAAAAAACAATTGTAATGAGTAGTATCGTTTT
Source organism: Sulfurimonas sp. (assembly GCF_041563035.1). Taxonomy (GTDB): domain Bacteria; phylum Campylobacterota; class Campylobacteria; order Campylobacterales; family Sulfurimonadaceae; genus Sulfurimonas. Next base: position 80,127 of record NZ_JBFFNS010000011.1, read on the forward strand.
AGGTTTGTTAACAACAACGGCTACAGCTGGGGATTTTAGTTTTGGGGACATGTTTAAAGACATGAAAGAAGCTACAACAACGATGAGTCATGATGCTCGTGATACAGCAGATTCAATGAAAGACGGAGGCGTTGAGATTAGTAAGAGTGGGGAGAGAACTGCTACTAGTTTAGGACATGATGCTCGTGATACTGCTGTTAAAGTTTCTGATGACATGAAAACAAGTGAAATTGCTACTGTAAAGAGTGGAGAAGTTTCTACTACAAGCGTAAGTCGTGACGTACGTGACAGCACAATTGAACTTGCTGAAGATTCAAAAGACAGTATCTCTAATACAAGTCGTGACTTCAAAGACAGCTCAACGATGGCAACAAAAGATTTCAAAGATTCTACTGTAGCAGTTTCTCATGATATCAATGATGCGACTAAAACTACTTCTAATAATTTAAATGACTCTACTAAGAGTGTTTCAAGTGACCTTAAAAGTTCAACTGAGACTACTTCTAACAATTTAAATGATTCTACTAAGACTACTTCAAATAACTTGAATGATTCTACAAAAAGTATTTCTAGTGACCTTAAAAGTTCAACGGAAACTACTTCTAACAATTTGAATGATTCTACTAAGACTACTTCAAATAACTTGAATGATTCTACTAAGACTACTTCGAATAATCTAAATGATTCAACGAAGACAACTTCGAACAACTTCAATGATTCTACGAAGACTATCTCTAACAATGTTAATGATTCAACGAAGACAACTTCGAACAACTTCAATGATTCAACTAAAACAGTATCTAATGATGCTAGAAGATCATCTGTAAGTGCAACTGATAATGCAAATGATTCTACAAAAACTGTATCTAATGATGCTAGAAGATCATCTGTAAGTGCAAC
>NZ_JBFFNS010000012.1:0-78295 GCF_041563035.1 Sulfurimonas sp.
AAAAACATTTGAAGAGTCATTGGGATTTAGACATGCGTGTAAAGTGTTTGATGAGAGTAAAAAGATATCTGATGAAGATATAAGATTTATACTTGATGCCGGAAGAAGAGCTCCATCGTCGTTCGGGATGGAAGCGTGGAAGTTTTTAGTTATTACAAACGAAGATTTAAAAGCAAAACTAAGACCTGCTTGTTGGAATCAGGCGCAAATCACAACATGTTCTCATCTTGTGATTATTTTAGCCGGTATTGAATCAGTAAAACCTGAGTCCGGAATTGTTGAAAAAAGATTTGCTAGACGTGATATGTCGCAAGAAAACCTAGAGTTTTACCTAAAATTATATTCTGATCATCTTGCAGAGACTCTAAGCAGTGATGAGAATATCTATGCTTGGACAGCTAAGCAGACCGCATTCGCAGGTGCAAACATGATGAGTGCAGCCGCAGTCAGAGGTGTCGACTCTTGTCCTATAGAGGGTTTTGATAAGAATCAGGTTGAGGAGATTTTAAATATTGATAAGAGTAAGTTTAGACTCTCTATGATGATACCTTTTGGATATAGAATAAATGAGCAGTCTTCACAGCTAAGACTGAATTTTGATGAAGTAGTTGAATTTATTAGCTAAAAATATCATATTTATGTTCATTTTAGTTATAATCATAGGTTATTGAATAATTTATATTAAAAGGATTGAAGTGATGACTACTAAATTTATTTATACATTATTAGCAAGCATCATTGTCTTTGCCGGCTGTGCAACAAATAAAGGTCCTGAATATGACGGCAGAAATTATAATCAGATAAAAAGGTATGAGGTAGGTACCGTAATTAAATCAAGACCGGTTGTTATAAAAGATGATGGTTCAGGTAAGTTTTTTGGTGCATTGATCGGTACTGTTTTGGGTTCATTGGTCGGTCGCAGCAGTGGTAAAACTTTAGCAACACTTGGTGGTGGTCTTGGCGGTTATTATGCAGGAAGTGAAATCGGAAAAGCAAACGGAGAAGAGCTTACGGTAGAACTGGATGATGGTGAAGAAGTTGTCGTAGTAATTAAAGGAAATCGCTTCAAAGCAGGTGATCGTGTGAAAATCATAAAAGACGGAAACAGAGTTGCTCAAGTTGATAGAGCTGTTGAGTAGGTGCAATGTATGATGTTTAAATTGTTTCATAACGTTAGTCAGAACAAAATAATGCAACTAGAGTCAATGCTGTAGTCTAAATGAAGCAATTATAGGGTTGTGATCTGAGATTTTCTTACTGTCTATTACTTTAGAGTCTATAAGTTCTAAATCTCTATAAAAAATATAATCTAATGAGTTTGTAAAAAACTTTTTTATATTTGAGTTGTCATCAAACTTTACTTCTTTTAGCGATAACTCACTGCTGAATTCTTTTAGCATACCTACTCTTTTTGTGTTCCATGTATTGAAATCACCAGCAACTATCATAGCCCCTTTATGAGATTTTACACTTGATTTTATCTGTTGAAGTTCATAGTAGAAATCACTGTTTTTTACAAAGTTTATAGCGTGAAGGTTTACCATTAGAAGTGTATCGTGTTTTGATATCTTATGTCTTGTAATAAGGGAAGCTTTATGTGTTGCATAAGACAATTCCCTGTTTCTTGTAAGTAGTGATAACTCATCTTGACAAGAGACTTTAAAAGCACTTAAAACACCGTAAATATGTTTTTTTGTCTGGATGTTGGGAGACAAAATGTAAGAGAAATCACAGATGCTCAACTCCTCAGCCAACTGTTTTTTAACTTCTTGCAATAGTAATATATCTATCTGCTCTTTTTCTATAATTGACTTTATATACTCTATATAAGACTTATTAAGTGTAAGTTTTGCCACATTCCAGCATAAAACTTTAAAGTTGTTTTTACAAATAATATCTTGATGTTTTAAATGTTTTATATATCTATTAGGCTTAAACATATTTTCCTCTATAGTTGTGGAGCTATAATTCTCATCAGATTTTCTGCGATTCTTCTAGGTGCTTTGATTTCTTCTTTGGATATTGTTGAGTTAGACAGCAGTCTGTTCATCCATGATTGAACATCTTTTACGGTCTTGTCCGAGTAAACGAATGTAGCTACTTCGTAGTTTAAAAATAGGCTTCTATTGTCAAGGTTTACACTGCCTAGCATTACTCCTAGATTATCAAACAATATTGCTTTCGCATGGAGCATCGCACCATTATAAAGCGAAACCTCAATACCTACTTCTTCAAGCTCTCTCATGAATGAGCTTCTTGTTAAGTTAACTAGGATATGATCTGATTCTTTTGGTGTAATCAGCTTAACATCTACCCCTTTATGTTTAGCAATGATAAGTGCTTGAATTAGTGAACTGTTAGGTATGAAGTATGGAGTGACAATCCAAATACGTTCTTTTGCATTATAAATAGCACAAAGAAGAGCTTCATAGAGAGCGTCATTGGGCATATCCGGTCCAGATGGCACAACTTGAATAAAGGTGCTTCCATTGATGTTGTTTTGTTTGATGCCTGTAAAACTGAGTTTTTCATGAGAAGCATAGAACCAATCAGAGGCAAAAAGTTCAAAAAAGAGTTCCGCAGAAGAGCCTTGTGCTAAAAACAGTATATCTTCCCATCTCGATCTATCTTCATTCGAGCCTAGATATTCATTTGATAGATTCATTCCTCCGCTAAAAACTTTTTTATTATCAAAGATGTAGATCTTTCTATGATTTCTAAGATTTATATAGTTCCTTAACGGCATACGAAATATAGGCATGAAAAATTCTACTTTTGCCCCTGCGTTTTGTAGAGCTTTTAATTTGTATCCAAATAGATATAAACTAAGAGAGCCTATGGAGTCTATAAGAACTTTTATCTCAAGACCATTTTTAGCCTTTTTTGTAAGAGCTTCTAGGATACTTTTTGTAGTATTGTCATACTTGAACACATAGGTACTTATATAGATTGATTTTTCTGCTTCTTCAATAGAGTTCATAAAAGCTATATAGGCTTCAGTAGAGTCTGTATATAGCTCAAAATTCTCATTTTCACTTGCATCTGCAATACCGTAGCTTCTTAAGACTTCATTTATCGGATTTGATTTATCGTATCTATGTTTACGTTTCTTTAGTTTTATATGTTCTTTTTTATATCTATTTGTCCGTTTTCTTGAACCAAAAATAAAATATAGTAAAATTGAAATATATGGTATTAAGATCATCGATAGAAGCCACGCAATAATACTTGTTGGTGTACGCCTTTTATAAAGCATATGAATAAGTACAAAAATAATTAAAAGCTCACCGACAATAATCAGACCGTGATATAAAATAATGTTTTTGCTAAGTAGCTCTTCCATAGTAAATATTATATCATTTTGCTAAGAATAATAAAAACAAGATAGCACAAAAAGAATCGATAATATAACCTATTATTTGATATTAATCATATGACTTATTTTGAAACCTTACTTCTGTTGTAGAACTTGAACTAAGAGAGTTATATTTGCAAGCAATAGTGACAAATGATATGAAATCTAAATTATAGTTTTAAAAACTACAGTATAATACGAAAAAATTTATAAAGGTCATTAAATGTCAACATATGTTTTTGGACATACAAATCCTGATTCTGATTCTATAGTTGGAGCTATCTCTCTTTCATACCTTAAAAATCAACTTGGTGAAGAGTGTATACCGACACGTCAAGGTGAGATCTCTCCTGAAACTGAGTTCATACTGAACAAGTTCGGTGCAGAAGTACCTGAACTTAAGACTTCTTATGCCGGTGAAAATGTATATATAGTTGATTTTTCCGATTTAGGTCAGGCTCCTGCTGATATCATGGACGCTACCATTCTTGGAATCTACGATCACCACAAACTTGGAGACTTGACTACTTCTACTCCATTAGAGTGCTGGATTAGACCTATTGGTTGTTCAAACACTGTTATTAAAGAAGCATATGATTATCACGGTGTAGAAATACCAAAAGATATCGCCGGTATGATGCTGTGTGCAATACTTAGCGATACTGTAATCTTCAAGTCTCCTACATGTACTAAAATAGATACTAAGGCAGTTAAAGAATTAGCTGTTATAGCTGGTGTGGAAGACTATAAAGCTCTTGGTATGGAGATGTTTATCGTTAAGTCTGCCGTACAAGGAGCTACTGCTCGTGAGTTAACTACTCGTGATTATAAAGAGTTTGCAATGGGCAGTGAAAAACTGGGTGTTGGACAACTTGAAGTAGTGGATTTAAGTGTGTTTGATAACATGAAAGATGATCTTTTTGCAGATATGAAAAAATTAAAAGAAGAGGGTGGACTTCACAGTGTAATCATTCTTTTAACAGACATCATGAAAGAGGGATCTCAACTTCTTGTTATTAGTGATGATGAGAGTAAGATAGAGAGTGCATTTGAATGTAATCTTGAAAACTCTCAAGTATGGCTAGACGGTGTACTTAGTCGTAAGAAGCAAGTGATCCCATTCTTGCAGCCCCAGTTTTAGGCTGACTAAGAAAGATGAATGTTGAAAACTTAGATAAGGTATATTTAGCAAAACAAAAAGTTTTTAACAAAAATAATAAAAAATTTGCTTATGAGTTGTTGTTTAGAGATTATGAGTATGGAATAAGAATTTTTCCAACAAATATTAAAGCAACATCTCATGTACTTATCAATGTTTTAACAAATATCAACCATGTTCTTAATGAACCAGGCGTTGTGCTAATAAATGTAGATGAAGAGTTCTTACTCTCAGGACTTGTAGATATTTTAGATAAAAGCAAATTCATGCTAGAAATATTAGAAACAACTGACTTAAGTGATAAAGTTGTTTCTAAAATAAGAAGTTACCAAAGACAAGGTTATAAAATTGCAGTCGATGATTTTGATTGTAGTTTAGAAATGATTAAAAAATTTACTCCCATATTTAAATATATCAATCTTATCAAGATAGATATTCAAGCTTCACATCCGGAAAATCTTAAAAATGTCGTAACTAAAATGAAGACAAAAAGCTTAAAGCTACTTGCTGAAAAGATAGAGACAAAAGAAGAGTATCAAATGTGCTTAGAGATGGGTTTTGATCTTTTTCAGGGTTATTATCTTGATAAGCCACAGACGGTAGAGATACATAGAAGTAAAGATATTACACAGTACATTATTTTAAATCTCATTCAGATGATAAAAGAAGATGCCAGTACAAAAGTAATTGAGTCATATATTAAACAAAGACCAGATTTATCTCTAAAGTTAATTAAATTTTTAAATAATAAAGATAGACTTGAGACAAAAGTAGAGTCTATCGTTCAAGTAATAACCCTTATTGGAAGAGATAAGTTGTTGCGATGGTTGTTACTATACCTCTATTCTGAGATGTCAAATAGTCCAGTTTCTGAGATAATTCTTGCAATAGCTACAAACAGAGCTCAAAATATGGAAGAATATGCCGAAGAAGCTGAAAAAGATAAAGCTTATATAGCTGGAATGTTTTCTATGATAGGTGCACTTTTTGATTGTACAAATAAAGAGATAATAGGCGATATAAAACTTGATAGAGATATAACTGATCTTGTCATAAACAGAAAAGGTAGATTTTTGTCAAGTCTGCTAAAGTCTGAAGAATCAGAAAGAGCATACTTAAAGAAACTATTTATGGAGAACTTTGATAAGATAGATCTAGTAGATGTTATCTACACCCTTGGTTTAAATGGTATAAGCATAGATAAAAATAAACTATAGTTTTTACTGAACAATAAACTTGTTAAAGTATACCTCTTCAACTTCCCCGTCTGCAAGATAGTTATTTATATTATTTACCAATTGTTTTTTCATAAGATTATTAGCTACACTAGCATTCTTACTTCCAGAGATAGTATTAATTACCGCACTTCTTAAGATATCACCTTTAGCTACAATTTCATCTTCGACACTATTTCCACCCAACCAGCTATTACTTTTTTTCTCTTTGAATTTTAGAGATATGTTTGCAGTTAGCTTTCTGCCTCCTGATATATTTACTGTAAAATCCCCTAAGCTAGCCATGCCTCCATCTTTTATTCTAACTTTTGTAGTGTAATATCTCTCTTCTGCCATTTTCTCTTTTTGCTTTGAAGGCGACTTCATTCTACTTCTGACATCACTAATACTATTGTCATTTTCATCATATTTTTTAAGGTTGTTAAAGTCTGATTTTGAGACTCCGTATGCAAGTAGCAGTACTATAATAAGTGTAATTATAATTCCAATAAGTATCTTAACGACTTTTTCAAACACCATTAACTCCTATTCAACATAAAGATATCGTTTTATTTTTTTAGTTGGAGTTTTTATGAAAGGTTCTATCTGTTCAACAAACTTGTGTACTCTCGAAAATGATGAAACTTGTGAATTAACTTCAACTCTTATCTCTTCTAAAAATTTTGCTATATCTTCTTTTACTTTTGCATCTGTAGTTTTATTGGCATGAAACATCTCATCTATCATCTCATAGTCTAGATGCACTCTTGCTATTAGTTTAGAGTCTTGTTCCATCACGATTGAGTCTAGAACAGCTTCATTCTGATTTATAACTGCTTCTATCTGTTCTGGATATATATTTTCACCACCTGAGCCTACTATTACATTTTTGCTTCGTCCACTGATAAATAAAAAGCCATCTTCATCCATGTAACCCAAGTCTCCGGTTAAGAACCATCCATCTTCCATGACTTCTTTACTCTTCTCTTCATCTTTGTAGTAACCTAACATTACACTAGGAGATTTTACTATTATCTCTCCCTCTCCTGTAACCGGATCTTTATCTTTTATCTTAATAGTAACTCCATAAAAAGCTGTTCCTGTAGACTTTACTTTAACAATACCGTCTATAATAGAACCACCTGCTATAAGTGGAGATGTTTCAGTTAATCCATAACCTATGATATATGGGAACTCTGCTTCTATTAAAAACTGTTCTACGAACGGAGACAGTGCTGCTCCACCAATACCAAAGAACCTAACTCTTCCTCCAAAGGTTTCAATGAGTTTTTTACCTGCTGCTCGATTTAGCATTCTTCTAAAGAAAGGTATTTTGTATAGATGCTTTAGAATGAATGAGCTGTTGAATTTAGAAAGAACTTTGTTTTTATATATCTTTTCTATAATAAGAGGAACGCTAAGCATCATTGTTGGTCGTACAACACTAAATGCTTTTAAAAGCACACTTGGAGTCGGTGCTTTATCTATATAGTGTACGCTACTGCCGTGAAGTATAGGAACTATTAAACCGACTGTACACTCTAGTGTATGTGCTAAAGGTAGTATAGATAAGAATATATCACTTCTTAGTATCTGTATTTTTGAAAATGATGATAGCGCATTTGTAACAAGGTTCTTGTGTGAGAGCATTACACCTTTAGAGTGTCCTGTTGTCCCGGAAGTATAGATTATAGCTGCTAAGTCATCATCTTTAGGTTCTGTGATTTTTATAGGAGATTTTGATATTTTTTGCTTTAATTGAGATATATAACTTTGATTGCTGATTTCCTCTATAATCTCTAATGTTTCTAGGTTTATTACAAGTTGTAAGTTTAAATCATTTGCATCTTCTATAGTCGCTAGAAATTTATCCGATACGAAAATGGCTTTAGCTTCTGAGTGTCTAATTATATGGTGTACATCAGAGGGGTGAAAATCTGGAAGAACGGGTACAATAACTGCGTTGAAATATGTTACAGAGAAATATGCTACTGCCCAGTTAGGCATATTTTCGCTTAGAAGTACAACTTTATCACCTTTAGAAATACCGCTTTTTTGAAGTAGTTGTACTGTCGCTTGAACTTTTTCATTGAGTTGATTATAACTCATAGGCTCTTGTCCTACTTTAGCTAAAGAAGGCTCCTCACCAAATAAATTTACTGATCTATCGAAAAGTTTTGGAAGTGTAAAATTTTCTAAGTTTTCATAGGGGTAGTTCATATCTAATCTCTTATTTTAAATTGATTTAGTATTATTATACATAAATATTACAAAAATTGGATTAGCTTGAGCAGAAGAAGTAAAACAAAACAACCAGCGCGAAACACCATTACATTTAGTGAAAAAGATTTTCTGCCAACAACCAGAGCAGAGATGGATGCATTAGGTTGGGATCAGTGTGATATTATCTTGGTTAGTGGAGATGCATATATAGATTCTCCATTCATCGGTGTAGCTATGGTTGGTCGTATGCTTGAACGTATGGGATATAGAGTAGGTATGATAGGTCAGCCTGATATCAAGGGTGATTCAGATATTAAAAGACTTGGTGAGCCTAGACTCTACTGGGGTGTAAGTGGCGGCAGTGTAGACAGCATGGTGTCTAACTATACAGCTACAAAGAAGTTTAGAAACTCAGATGACTACACTCCGGGTGGAAAGAATGACAAAAGACCTGATCGTGCTCTGAGTGTTTACTGTAATCTTATACGACAACACTTCAAAGGTACGGTTCCTTTGGTACTTGGCGGTATAGAAGCATCTCTTAGGCGTGTCACTCACTATGACTATTGGGCTAATAAACTTAAAAAACCTGTACTTTTTGACTCAAAAGCTGATATCCTTATCTACGGTATGGGAGAAATAGCTCTGGAGCAGTTAACACATGCCTTGGACAATGGAACTGACTACAGAGACATAAGAGGTGTTTGTTATATATCTAAAGAGCCTAACTATGAGTATATACAACTACCATCGCATCAAGAGTGTTTAGACGATAAAGAGAAGTATATAGACCTTTTTGACGACTTCTATGATAACAATGACCCAATAAGTGCAAAAGGACTTTGTCAGCCTGTAGATACACGTTTTTTAATCCAGAATCCTCCTTGTGACTACTTGGATGAAAAAGAGATGGACGCCAACTCAAACCTGCCTTTTACAAGAGAACTGCACCCTTACTATGCAAAGATGGGTAAAGTTAAGTGTCTGGAGACTATAAAGTTCTCTATCATGACTCACCACGGATGCTGGGGAGAGTGTAATTTCTGTGCTATCGGTGTTCACCAAGGTAGAACTATACGTACTCGTACAGAGGGAAATATACTAGAAGAAGCAAAAGAGTTTAACAAATATAAGGACTATAAAGGCATTATAAGTGATGTTGGAGGTCCAACTGCAAATATGTACGGGTATGAGTGTGGTAAGAAGCTCAAGAAGGGCACATGTGATGATATACGTTGTGTAGATGCTGAGCGTTTGTGTAAGGTTATGCATGTAGACCATGGAAGAAACATAAACCTGCTTAGAAAGGTAAGAGAAGTAGAGGGTGTTAGAAAAGCCTTTGTGGCATCCGGTGTCAGATATGATCTTATTACTGCAGATAAGAAGCATGGTTACTCTTATCTTAAAGAGATGGTAGATCATCATATCTCGGGACAGATGAAAGTCGCACCTGAACATACCCAGCAACACGTACTTGAACTTATGGGTAAGCCCGGTAAAGAGACACTGGTTGACTTTAAAAAGATGTACGATAAGTTAAATAAAGAATCAGGGAAACCGCAGTTCTTAACTTACTATCTTATTGCAGCGCATCCTGGATGTGAAGAGAAAGATATGCATGAGTTAAAAAGGTTCACTACGGATGAACTTAAGATGAATCCTGAACAGGCTCAGGTATTTACACCTACACCAGGAACATACTCCGCAGTTATGTACTACACAGAGTTAGACCCAAAGACCCGCAAGAAAATCTTTGTTGAAAAAGATACAAAAAGAAAAGAGAAGCAAAAGCAGATCGTAGTTAAAAAAGATTGTTTCTCAAGTGGCTTTGCTTCTTAGATATAGTTAAAAAGTTAGTCCTTTCATAGTTTTGAAAAAGTTAATAACTATGTTCTTATCTTTGGTTATCTCTTGAATATATTCGTCGTATGTTTTACCCTCTTTCATGAGATATTTGATTAGATAGTCTTGTGAAGCATGTATTCCATATTTGGCTTCTATATTACGTAATCTTTTATAGAGAGGTTCTATCTCTCTTATAGCATTTTTTGGAGCGGCATGAAGGATTGCTAAATAGCCATTGGATTTTTTAGTTACAGCATGATGTTTTGTCTCAAAGAATGTTTGAACCCAGTAGTGTCTTCCGTCTTTAGCTCGATTTTTTACAAGCATTAAGACATTTTCATTATTTTTAAGTCGATCCCACATTAGCTTAAATATAACTTTTGGCATATCTGGATGACGGATGATGTTATGTTGTGATCCTAGAAGCTCATTTTTCGAGTATCCGCTAACTTCACTAAAATATGGATTAACATACTTAATTTTTCCGTTGAGGTCTGTTGTACTTAGTATACATCTTACGCTGTCAAGTTCAATCGCATTTGAACTCTTGCTATCTGTCTGTAAAGCCATAACAACTCCTATTTACAAATCTATAATTATTAATCTTTTGGATTCTAATATAACTTTTCTTAATTTAATTATATAATGTTAATTAACAGAAAAAGTTAAAGATTAAATTATAATAAGTTAATTTATATGATTGTTGAGTTAATATGCTTAGAATATACATCAGGGACATAATTAATGCAAAAATTGTTCCAACTCTTACATTGCTCTCAGTTTTAATATTCTACAATACCCATAAATAACTAAAAAGTATGAAAAATGAGAATCGATAAATTTTTAAATTCAGTCAATATAACCAAAAGACGTTCTGTGGCACAGGATATGATTAGTAACAAGGTTGTCCTAATCAATGAGGTTGTAGTAAAGTCAAGTAAAAACGTAGAAGTTGGCAGTATTATAAGTATTAACTACTTAAACGAGACGAAAAAATACGAAGTACTGCAAATACCTACAACAAAATCAACACCAAAATCTTTGCAAAATGAATATATAAAGGAAGTATCATGACTTATGACGAAGCAAAAAAGCAATTCAGTTCACTTTTCAATCATGAGATGAGTGATTCTGATATGCGTGATTTCTTAGTAAGCATGAAACTTGACGAGCATACTTCTGTAGAAGCAATAGCTGCAGCAGCTGAAGTCATGAGAAGCAATGCAATCCCTTTGCCTATATCTGAAGAACTTCGCCTTAAAGCTATAGATATAGTTGGAACTGGCGGAGATAAGATAGGAAGTTTTAATGTCTCGTCTACTGTTGCACTTCTTGTTGCTGCATCTGGAAGTTATGTAGCAAAGCATGGCAGCCGTTCTGTTACTTCAAAATCAGGCAGTGCAGATATGTTTGAAAAGCTTGGAGTGAGGCTTGATCTCAGCATTGAGAATAGTGCCAGACTTTTAGAAGAATCAGGATTTACTTTTATGTTCGCACAAAACCATCATCCTGCAATGGGGTTTATTATGCCCGTTAGAAAAAGCATCCCTGACAAGACTATATTTAACATACTTGGACCTTTGACAAATCCAGCTGGAGTCGAGAAGTCTTTGCTTGGTGTTTTTGATAAAGCCTTTGTACCAAAGATGGCAGAAGCACTTAAGATAAACGGTGCAAAATCAACGATGGTAGTAAGCTCAAAAGAGGGCATGGATGAGATTAGCATCTCTGATATTAGTTACGCCTCAAGACTGCATAACGGACAAGTACAAGAGTTTGAAATAGACCCAGAGGAGTATGGAATAAAACGAGCTCCGCTAGAAGCTATAATTGGTGGAGATGCATCTTTTAATGCTGGTATCTTACATAATATTTTTGATTCAAAGGCTACAGATGCACAAAGAGATATCGTACTGATTAATGCCGCTTCTGCTCTAATGGTAGATGGAATGGCTCGTGATATTCAAGATGGTCTTGAAATTGCACGTGAAGTGATAAAAAAAGGAAAAGCCAAAGAGAAACTAAAACAAATCATAGAGATTTCAAATAAATTATGATAAGTTATCAACTAAATTTAGAAGAACTTCACGTTTTAGTGGAGGAAATTAGCAAGAAATTTCAAAATGGGATCATTATTTTAAGGGGTGACTTGGCTGCAGGAAAGACAACTTTTGTAAAAGCTCTTGCAAAGCATCTAGGTGTAGATGATGATGTGACTTCACCTACATTTTCTCTTCAACAATGTTATGGAAATAGAATTTTTCACTATGATATTTACAACCATGGTATAGATCATTTTATATCTTTGGGTATGCTAGAAGAGTTAGATAAAGACGGACTTCACTTGGTAGAGTGGGGTGATGATAAGTTGGTTGAGATTTTAGATTCTGCCGGTATCAAAACATTAACGATAAGAATTGAAAAACTAGATGATAATAGTAGAAATTATGAGGTAGATTATGCACACGCTTAAAGCAGTTGATTTAAAGAAAAAAATAAAAGATTTAGAAATAGTAAAAGGTATGAGTCTGGAAGTTAGCAGTGGAGAAGTTGTTGGACTTCTTGGACCAAACGGTGCGGGTAAGACTACGACATTTTACATGATCTGTGGGCTTGTAGAAGCCAGTGCTGGGGAAGTGTTCTTTGATGGCGAAAACCTCTCGGATATGCCACTTCATCAAAGAGCTATAAAGGGTATAGGCTATCTTCCCCAAGAAGCTTCTATATTTAAAGACTTAACAGTAGAAGATAACCTTATGGTAGCTGCACAAGTTAGTATTGAAGGAAAAGAGGCACAAGAAGCAAGAATCTTGGAACTTCTAGATATGTTTAATATTGAACCGATTCGTTACCGTAAGGGTATTAGCCTTAGTGGTGGTGAGAGACGTCGTGTTGAGATAGCAAGAGCATTGGTAAACAAACCAAAGTTTTTACTTCTGGATGAGCCTTTTGCAGGTGTTGACCCTATTGCAGTTATGGATATCCAAAAAGTCATCCATCAGCTTGTATCTTACGACATAGGCGTTCTTATAACCGACCATAATGTTCGTGAGACTTTGGCAGTATGTGATAGAGCATATGTAATTAAAGCAGGAGAGCTTCTGGCATCTGGAACAAGTGATGAAATCGGGCAAAATGCAGATGTACGTACACACTACTTGGGTGAGGAATTTAAGCTTTAGGGCTTAAGTAAATAATGGCAGCATTAAGACAAAATACCAGCGTAGAGACAAAGCACAAACTCTCAAATACTCTACGTAACTGGCTGCCTATTTTGCACTCTAGTCTCGGTGATCTTGGTGAGGCAATGGCTCCTTTTGTAGAGTCTAACCCTGTTGTAGAAGTAGAATCCGGTTATGAAGAAGATTTTGAGAAAAAAATCCCTAAAAAAATCATAAGCGGTCAAGTAAGCAACTCACGTACCGAGCAGATAGAAGCTTTAACTGTACAGAAAAAATCTCTTTATGAAGTTTTGGATGAGCAGATAGGCAAACCACTTTTCCCAACTCCAGTCTCTCAGGAAGTGGCATTTTTTGTTGTGGAAAATCTAGATGAAAATGGTTACTACGAAGGTGACAGTGAATCATTTTGCAGTAAAAAAGGCATCTCAGTAGATGAATTTGAAAAAATTCGACTTAGATTCGCTCATTTAGAACCTGTTGGTATTGCTGCAAAAGATTTAGCAGAATCTTTTTTATTTCAATTAGACTCTTCAGATATAACTGATGAAGCTTATCCACTATGTGTGGAAATTATAAAAGATATACAGGCTATACATAACTTTTCAGACAAAGAACATTTTAGTGAAGTTATGCGAGTCCTTGGGACATTTAAAAACCCTCCATCCATTGAGTATCAAGAAGAGTCCGCTCATGTAGTTCCTGATCTTATGATATTTTTTAATGATGAAGACTCTATAGAGATAAAACTTAATGATGCATATTATCCGACTATAAAAATAGATACTAACTATGCAGTTGAACATGAGTTTATTACTCAAAAGATAAAAGAGGCTAAAAGCTTGGTAGATGCACTGGATATGAGACGTGCTACGCTATATAAAGTCGGACTTATGATAGTTGAATATCAGTATGAGTTTTTTACAGGCGGGCAAGTTATGCCACTTACATTAAAGACTCTGGCTGATGAATTTGGACATAACCCATCGACTATATCACGTGCAATCGCTAATAAGTATATTGCCTGTGACAGAGGTGTATTTGCTATGAAAGAGTTCTTTACAACAGCAATAGATGAAGATGTCTCAAATGCAGCTATTAAAGAGTTCCTTGTTGGTTTGGTAAAACAAGAGAGTCGTGAAAAACCTCTCAGCGATATGAAACTACTAGATTTGATTCAAGATAAATTCAAAGTAAAAATGGTTAGACGTACTATTGCTAAGTACAGAAAACAGCTAAATATAGCCGGCTCAAGTGAAAGGAAAAAACTCTATCATTTACATTAAAAAAAGACTGGACGAAGAAGCAAAAAAGCGTAATAACGCAGATGAAGTATCCGTCGACAAATTAGACCCAATTTTAGTTGCTCATCGCTACAAAGACCCAACCATTTCACTTATTTGTGCACTTTTTGCATATGGAAATGTCAAACAGATAGTTAAGTTCTTAGACTCTTTGGATTTTTCACTGCTTCAAAAAAGTGATGATGAAATAAAAGAAGCTCTGAAAAATCACTACTACAGGTTTCAAAAGAGTGAAGATGTTATAGCTCTCTTTATCGCCCTAAAGCGCTTAAATGAGACTACAACTCTTGAAGAAGTTTTTGTAGATGCTTATAACACAAACTCTAACGTTATAGATGGGATTAACGCTCTTATAGAGATGCTAATATCTCTCTATCCTCATAGTACACAAGGGTATAACTTCTTAACCTCAAAAGTTACAACAAAGACAAAAGGGGCAGGTGCTCTAAAGAGATGGATGATGTTTCTTCGATGGATGGTTAGAGAAGACAATATAGATATGGGTTTATGGAGTGACGTTAGTAAAAAAGATCTGATTATGCCTCTTGATACTCATACTTTTAATGTCTCTAAAAAACTTGGATTACTACAGAGGAAAACATATGATCTTCAAGCTGCCATAGAACTTACAGAGACACTGCGAGGTTTCGATAAAGAAGACCCTTTGAAGTACGACTTTGCACTCTATCGCATAGGACAAGAGAAGATTATATAAGATAAATGAGACTTTTTAGCTACTTTTATTAATTGTTAATTAATATATGTGTATATTAAGTTAAAGGACATTTATGCGACAGATTGTTTTAATCTTTTTACTTACCCTTGGCCTGTTCGCCAAAACGATAACTCCAAATGAAGTTTATGCTGAGGCAATGCTTATTTCAGATGAAACACATTTCTTACTTAAACATTATGGCATCAAGCATGATCATGATGGCATTGTAAGTCGTACTGCTATAAAAACACAACTCAAACCACGCAATGTTTGGCAGATGACTTATGAGATAGCTATTAAGATTAATATTCTTAGGACTGCTCATAAGTTACCTGTTATAGAACCGGTTAATATGCCTCCTGTACTTAATTTAAACCCTGATCTGGTATATGAACAGACACAAAGAATATTGACTGAGATAAAGATATTTAAATATAGAATGGGCATAAAAAACAGAGAGTTAAAGGAAAAAATATATACAAATAAAACACCATTGGATGTTTTTAATCTTCTTCGAAAAATCAGTGCTTCTTTTGATGAACTAAATCAAGCAGAGTTTACACCATCTTATGTATTTGGTGAAACAATGCGTGTATATGATGATCTAACCGAAATTCTGGCGCATCTAAAAATAAAAGATAATACTGTTCCAACAGCCAGAAATGATAAAGCGACGCCAAAAGACACATTTAAAGTATCTATGAATGTTTTAACAATGATAAAACAGATACAGTTTTCTATGGGGATAGAGAGCGTTGATTTTTCAGTCTTTAAAAAAGATGAGCTAACACCAAGTGATGTCTTTACTATGAGCCAAATGATTATAGCCGAACTTCAAACTATTAAGGCATATATAGGGTTAGAGCACTATATAACACCTGCTGCTACAACTTACACAGGTAAAACACCTATAGATGTTGAGCAGTTGATGAATTGGAACCTTAGAAAAGTATCGCTTATTGATATAAAAGCAGGGAAATAATATGAATTTAAACATGTCACTGCAAAATAAGATATTTTCTATTTTTATTGTTGTGTTAATTATTGGTATTGGCTTTGTTGGATGGTATGGTTATAAAACTGCTTCTGATGGCTATATTGAAAGTGCCTATGAGCTTAGTGAGCGTGATACAAATAATCTTACTATTGAGATAGAAGGAAACTTGGGGCATGTTACAAAAGATGCACTCTATATAAAAGAGTTTTATGCCCTTAAAAGATATATGATCTGGAAATCAATGTCTGTAGGTACAAAAGCACAAATGTGGAAAGATGTATTCTCAGATGCACTGCTGGACTTTTTAAAAGCACAAAAAGACTACTATAAAATCAGAGTAGTTGATTTAGACGGAAAGGAATTGCTTGTAGTCAAATATGATGAAAAGAGTAATAGTGCTTATCTGTTGGCAGATTCAGAGCTTCAAAATAATAGTGGAATGGACTATTTGGAAGTACCTAAGACACTGAAAAAAGATGAGTTTTTTATATCAGATATGAATCTAAATATTGAATATGGAAAAGTTGAACAACCTTTTATACCGGTTGTTAGATATTCTACCCCTATTATCAGTGATAATGGAAATATGATAGGAGTCTTTGTAGCAAATATCTATGCGCAGAATATACTTGATATTGTTAAGCAAGCGTCTATTAATAGCGCTAAAAAAGGTTTTTCTTATTTTTTGATAGATAAAGACGGGAATTATCTCTTTAATGAAGACGAGAGTAAAATATGGGGTTCTCAGATAAAAGGAAAGACAAACTTTAATGATGATCATTTTAATCTAAAGAAGCTTATGAAGGACAAATCAAAAGGAACTTTTATACATAACAATAAGATTTACTCCTATCGCGCAGTTCATCCACTGAAGCAAAACAGTGACAACTATTGGTACGCAATTTCAAGCGTGGATACGGATATAGCACTTGAGAAGTTAGATAATTTTAAACAGTTATTTATTTTAATCTTACTATTTGTAGTAATTATTAGTTTCTTTATTATTAAGTTTTATCTATTAAAAATAACAACTCCATTAGCTCAGGTAACTTCTCAATTAAAAGCACTATCAAGGGGTGAAATTAAAAAAGAAGAGATCAATTATAAAGGTAATGATGAAATAAGTGAGATTGTAAATTCGACTCAAAAAGTGATAGATGCTATTGAGACAACAATATCCCAAGCTAATGCAGTTGCAGATGGTAACTTCTCTAAGGAGATAGAACTTCTTGGTAAGAATGATCAGCTTGGTCTTGCAATTACAGATATGACAAAAAGATTAAAAGAGATTACCAGCCTTGCAGAAAAGCTATCTACCGGCAACTATGATACAAAAATCATCGCAAAAAGCGGTGAGGACAGACTTGGCATGGCATTAATCGATATGATTAAATATCTTGAAGTAGTAGCGAGTGTCGCTGAGTCTATTGCTGAAGGTAAGATTGATGTAGATTACAAGATAGTCGGTGAGGAAGACAGGTTAGGTATTGCAATGCTTGAAATGATTGGTTACCTAAGAGGAATAGTATCTCAAGCTGATGCCATAACTAAAAATGACTTTTCTCAGAGTATTGAAGTTAAATCAAAAAATGATGAACTCGGTATTGCTCTTGGCGTCATGACTGATATACTACAAGAGAATGACACAAAAAATAAAAATGAGATATATTTTAGTGAAGGTATTGGTGAGTTTAGTGATAAACTTACAGGTATTAGCGATACTATGGAACTCTCTAAAAAAGCTATAACAATGGCAAGCAGATATGTAGATGCTTGTAGTGGTGTCGCATATATTTATGATAAAGAAAAAGGTGAACTTGGGCTTATTGCATCTTACTCATTTAATCCAAAAGACAGTTCTTCAAATATATTTAAACTAGGAAATGGAGTAATTGGGCAAGTTGGATTAGAGAAGAAATCCATTCTTCTTAAAAACGTAGAAAATGAGCACTATGATGTGAAAACCGGTACAACTCTATCAAAGCCCAAGGAAGTATTTGTTCTTCCTCTTATTCATGAAGGAGAACTCTTTGGTGTTGCAGAACTTATGACTTTTGAGAGTTTCAGCAAGGTGCAAAAAGATTATCTTAAAAAGGCCTCTGAAATCTTTACAACATCACTTTTTGCTGCTACTCAAAATATGCAGATAAAAGTCTTACTTGAAGATTCTAAGCGAGCTTATGAAGAACTGCAAGTGCAGAGTGAGGAGCTTCAGGAATCAAACGTTCAGATGGAAGAGCAACAGCAACAACTTACTCTTCAAGCTAAAAGTATGAAAATTAAAAACGATGAACTGCTTCAGGCTAAAGAAGACCTTGATAAGAGAGCGGACGATTTAGAAAAAGCTAGTAAATATAAAAGTGAGTTCTTGGCAAACATGTCGCATGAACTTCGTACCCCACTTAACTCGATTATATTACTTTCAAAACTTCTTACTCAAAATAAGAAAGAGACATTAAGTGATAGTGATGTGTCAAAAACTTCGGTTATACATAAAGCCGGTAATGACTTACTACTTCTTATCAATGATATTTTGGATTTAAGTAAGATAGAATCTGGAAATATGGAACTAAATGAGAGTGAATTGGACACTAGCGAAATCAGAGAAGAGATTGAAGGTCTTTTCTCTGAAGTAGCAAAAGAAAAAAATCTAAATTTTGAGATAAGAGATAGTTTTAATAGAAGTTTTATAGTCGATAAGACAAAACTGCTTCAGATTATTAAAAACCTTCTTTCTAATGCATTTAAGTTTACAAAATCAGGAGAAGTTTCTCTTTCTATATTTAAGAAAAATAGAGATATAGTTTTTGAGGTATCAGATACAGGTATAGGTATTCCAGAAGCTAAACTAGCCCTTATCTTTGAAGCGTTTAAGCAGGTTGATGGAAGTATAAGCAGAGAGTATGGCGGAACAGGGCTTGGTCTTTCTATAAGCAAAACATTCATAAACATGATGGGTGGACGTATAGAAGTAGATTCAAAAGAAGGCATAGGCTCCAGCTTTTTAATAATTATTCCAATTGAAAGAGTTGACTCTGAGAAAGAAACTCCAAGCAAGGCAGAAATCACAGATATTATTCTTGCAGATGATGAGATAGAGTTATTTGACAAAGAACTTTTAAAGGCTAAGAACATCCTAATAGTAGACGATGACAGTAGAAATATTTTTACACTCTCTTCAGTAGTTCAAGAACTTGGAGCTGATACATACAGTGCCTTAAACGGTGAAGATGCATTTAAACTTCTAGAAGAGGAAGAAGCAAATATGGATGTTATTCTTATGGATATTATGATGCCTATTATGGACGGATTAAAAACCATTGAGAAGATTAAAGCAGACGAGAGATTTAAACATATTCCTATCATCGCAGTAACTGCAAAAGTAATGAAAGAAGATAAGAGAATGTGCTACGAAGCGGGTGCAAATGATTATCTTGCTAAGCCGATAGATCAAAATGCTCTGATATCTATGTTAAAAGCGTGGAGCAAGTAGTTGTTAAAGTTTGTAAAGCAGGGCAGAGAGTGCAAGATAGAGATATATGACAATGTAAGCAGTGAAGAAGTTCTACAGCTTAAAGAGCTTTTAGATGAAGATTTTTATCTCTTTAGCATAAACTTTACTCGTATATATAATATTCCTGCTTCTCTCTCTGAACTACTTTATGAATACACAGAAGTTCTACAAAAAAATATAAACATAGTCGTAAATAAAAGTAGACTCTCTAAATATTTGAACTATATAGGTCTCAATGGTATATTTGTATCTAAGATAAAAGATAGACAAAGTACAAATCCAAATATTGATGTAATAGCTATTGGCGGAAGTGCAAATAGCAGTGCAAAGATTATAGAGATACTATCAAATATAGATACAACAAAGTTTGCAATTTTTTTAATCCAGCATATTGATCCTCTAAAAGATGGCATCTTTGATGAGATATTAGAAAGCTACGTAGAGAGTAATATCTTTTATGCATCTCAAGGAATGGATGTAAAAGTAGGGCAGATATATTTGGCCTCTAAAGATAGACACATGACAGTTAAAGATTCTAAAATACATTTAGAAGATTCTGCTCTTAAAAATGGAGCAAGACCATCTATATCTGTTAGCTTTGAATCTTTGAGTCAAGAGTATAAAGAGAACTTTTGTGGAATTATTACTTGCGGATATGCAACAGACGGTGTTGACTCTCTTGCAACTCTAAAAAGGAACAACTCCGTTATCCTAGTTCAGAACCCTGATGATTGTGAGGCCAGTTCAATACCTAAACAGGCAAAGAATCAAAAAATATATAACTTTGTATTTGACACAAGAGATATGGCTTTTTATCTAAGATGCATGAGTCTACAATATGATACTCTTGATGAGTGGATAACTTTTCTTTTTGATGAAATATACATTAGATATGAGTACGATTTTAGACTTTACCAAAGAGATTCTGTGAAGAGAAGAGTTGAGCAGTTTATGATAAAGCATAGAATAGTTGACGTAAAGACATTTGTAGTATTAGTTATCTTTGACAAGTCTGCATTTAAATCTCTTTTTTTAGACCTTTCCATAAATGTAACAGAGTTTTTTAGAGATGTAGAATCTTCTAAAAAAATGATTGAAATCATCAAAAAAGAGCACAAAAATCGTTACAATATAAAAATATGGAGTGCAGGTTGCAGCAGTGGAGAAGAGGTTTATTCTACGGCTATTATCTTAAATGAGTTGGGACTACTGCATAAGAGCATACTGTATTCAACAGACTTTAATCCAATAGTAATTGAAGAAGCAAAAAATTCTATTTACTCAATAGAGCGCTTTAACAAGGCAAAAAAAGCTTACGGGCAGCTTGGCTTTAAGATGCCGCTAGAGAACTATTTTGAGATAAATACAAAATTTGTAAAAGTAAAAGAGTATGTAAAACAGAATGTTCTGTTTTTTGTACATAATTTAGAAAAGGACAGTGTGTTTAATGAGTTTGATATGATAGAGTGCAAAAATGTAATGATTTATTTTAACGAAGAACTAAAGCAAAATATCTTTAAGATGTTTTACGATTCACTAAAGTTTGGCGGTCATCTACTTTTAGGACCAAGTGAGAAACTACCTGTAAATTTTGAAGACAGGTTTGAAGCATGTGATGATATAAATAAGATATATAGGAAAGTGGCTTAATGAAGAGAATTTTATGTGTTGATGATATAGAAACAAATCTTTTTACTTTAGAAGCTTTATTTGAGACTCATCAAAGTGATAAATATGTTGTAATTACAGCGATGTCCGGAAAAGAAGCACTAGAGATTTTACTTTCTCAAAAAATAGATATGATACTGCTTGATGTAATGATGCCAGAACTTGACGGCTATGAGACTGCAAAACTTATTCTTAGCAATAAAAAGACAAAAGAAATCCCGATTATCTTTATAACAGCGAAAAAAGATCAAGATACAATCTCTAGATGCTACGATGTTGGTGGCGTTGACTATTTGAGTAAGCCATATAATGAGCAAGAGTTGTTTGTAAGAATAAAGTTTCATCTTGATATGGTTGAAAATAAAAGAGTTTTAGAAGTTGAAAAAAAATTTACTCAAGATATCTTGGATATGCAAGATAATTTAGTCGTTATTTCAGATGGGAAGAAGGTTGTAAAGATAAATAGAGCTGTAACAAAGCTTTTTTGTCTTAAAAGCATTGATGACTTTATAGCTCAACATACATGTATTTGTCACACCTTTGTACATGAAGATGGATATTTTCATTTAGGTTTAGTAAATGATGATGAGCTTTGGATAGATGTTTTACTAGAACAATTAAAATCAAAAGATGTCCTCGTCTTAATCAATGATATGGAAAATTCACAATTAAACTCATTTGATATAAAAGCAAAAGTTTTTGGAAAAGATTTTCTTGTTACATTGACAGATATAACATCATTTGATGCCGAGTCAAAATATAATGAACATGAAGCTTCTTATGACAGTTTGACAAATATATACAATAGAACCAAGTTAAATGATCTATTTTATCAGCATATAGAAAAAGCAAAAGCCAGTAATGATACTTTTGCCTTTATTATGCTCGATATTGACTACTTTAAGTCTGTTAATGACAATCATGGACACTTAGTCGGAGATGCAGTTTTAATACAGATGACAAACCTTATAAAAAAGCATATTCGAGATAGTGACATTTTTGCAAGATGGGGTGGAGAAGAGTTTGTACTGCTTCTTCCACATGTAGATTTGAAAAAGGCTGAGGAAATAGCGAATTATTTAAGGGCTAAAATAGAAGCAGATAAGTTTCCAGAAATAGGCAGTATTACATGTAGTTTTGGTGTTACGTGTTACAAAGATGTGGATAGTATAGACAGTATCATTAAAAGGGCAGATACAGCTCTTTATGGAGCAAAAGATGCTGGAAGAAATACAGTATGCATAGTCAGCTAATAAATAACTACAACATCCTGTGTGTTGATGATAATCAAAATAACCTTTTTACACTAAGCGCACTGCTTGAAAATAGTGGCAATATTAATGTCATAGAAGCTTTGGGCGCAAAAGCAGGACTTGACAAGCTACTTTTAGAAAAAATTGACCTTATTTTACTAGATGTTCAGATGCCTGAGATGAACGGTTTTGAAGTAGCAAGACTTGTAAAAGCAAACAGGAAAACAAAAGATATCCCTATTATTTTTGTAACAGCCGTCTTTAAAAGTGAAGAGTTCATAAAAGAGGGCTTTGAGATAGGAGCTGTTGATTATTTAACTAAGCCTATAGATGATAACCAACTACTAAATAAGATAATGCTTTACTTAGAGATATTTGAAAAAAATCATAAGATTATGCAGAGTGAGAAAAAGTTTGTTGATATAGCTCAGAGTATTGGTGACGGTATTTATACTCTAGACCTAAACAATAAGGCCACTTTTATAAATAATCAGGCACTTAATAAGCTTGGGTTTGACTATAGAGAACTTATGGGAAAAGAGATTCATGATTATATTCACTATAAAGATATTAATAACAGAGCTATAAAATCCAGTGAGTGTAAAATTCATAAAGCTATGATTAGTGGAGAAGCTTATAAAGATGACAATGAATATTTTATAAAAAAAGACGGTAGCTTTTTACCTGTCTCTGTCCTTGCTACACCTCTTCATATAGACAATGAGATTGTTGGATCAGTTACGGTCTTTAGAGATAACACAGAAAAAGAAAAGATTCTCACACTAGAAAAAGAAAAGATTAAAAATCAAGAGCAGATTATTCATTCTATGATTGATATGATTGAGTCTCGTGACTCTTATACAGCCGGTCATACAAAAAGAGTTGCACACTATTGTGAGCTTATAGCAACCGAGATGCAATACTCTAAAGATGATATAAATCTCTTAAAAAAAGCAGCTTGGTTACATGACATAGGAAAAATATCTACACCTGACAGTGTACTTCTTAAGCCAAACAAATTAAATAAAGTAGAATATAAACTTATTCAAGAACATTTATCAAGTGGTTATGAGATGCTAAGCAAGATAGATGACTATAGAGTTATTGCAGATATTATGAGAGAGCATCATGAAAAGTACGATGGAAGTGGATATCCAAGAGGTTTAAAGGCAGATACTATTATGCCTTTAAGCAGGATCATGATAGTTGCAGATGCTTTTGATGCCATGACAACTAATAGGGTTTATAAACCTAAAAAAAGTCTATCAGTGGCACTTCAAGAATTAGAAGATCTTAGCGCTGAGCATTTTCATCCAGAAGTAGTTGAGGCTTCTTTAAAGGCATTAGCTAATATAGATGTAAGCGATGATACTTCTCAGCTTCCTAAGACATCCATGGAAGAGCATAGATTTTCTTACTTTTACAAAGACAGACTTACTGATCTTTTTATTATTGACTACCTTTCTTTGATTTTAAGATACCATTTAAATTCTGACTCTGTATATCTATACAGTGTTAAACTTCATAATTTTACTCAATACAACAGAACGCTTGGCTGGTCAAATGGCGATAAATTTCTTATCTCTTTCGCAAATTTTATAGATAATCTTTACGATAATACTGTTGTATTTAGAATAGAGGGCGATGACTTTATGATCTTGAGTGAGGTCAAAAGAGCAACGTTAAAAGAAGATATCCTTGAAAGTGATATTTTAAAAGATACACAGCTTGGTCTTGGTGTTAGTGAAAAATATATTGAAAATATTAGAGAAAAAGATCAGAAAACTCTATCTGAAGAGTTTAAAAAAGACCTTAGTTAGTAGATGCAAGGAGTAGATAATGATTATTTATATTCATGGCTTTAGTGGAAGTGGAGAAGGTGTTAAAGCCAGAGCTTTTAGAGAGTATTTTAAAAATCAAGGTGATAGCTATATTGCTCCATCTTTATCTTATGTTCCAGACTTGACTATAAAAACTTTAGAAGAACTAATTGAGTCATATGGCAGAGATGTAAAGCTTATCGGCTCTTCTCTTGGTGGTTTCTACTCTATCTATTTAGCTAATAAGTATAATTTAAAAGCAGTTCTTATAAACCCCTCAATACACCCATATGTGACACTTAAACAAGTGCTAGGCAGTGCTCCAAGTTTTTATGATGACAGTAGTTTTACGTGGACAAAATCTCATATTGAGATGCTAAAAAAGTATGAAACAAAAGTACAAAACCAGAGTGACTTTATGCTTTTGGTTCAAAAAGGTGATGAGCTTCTTGACTATAAAGAAGCAGTGGCTAAACTTCCAGATGCCAATATATATGCAGAGGATAGTGGTAATCATAGCTTTGTTGGAATTGATAGATACTTTGATGATATAAGAAGTTTTTTCGGGCTTTGATAAGTATGATTTATAAATTACTTTATGAATTTTCGATATAATCTCTTCAAAAGTACACTACTATTTTAATATATTAATAATTATGATAAAGGATAAGATATGGAATGTGAATTTCCTTCAGTTAATTCAAACAAACAAGAGATAAAAGAAATTTTTCAAGAGGTTAATACTATCGCTGTTTTAGGTTTGTCCCCAGATCCGGAAAAGCCAAGTCATAGAGTCGCTAAATACTTGCAAGAAGAGGGCTTTAAAATAGTTCCTGTATATCCTAAAGAAGTTACTATCTTAGGTGAAAAAGTATACAGGTCACTTGCCGAAATCCCATTTCCTGTCGATATGGTAGATATATTCAGAGCAGCTAAAGCTCTAGATGCTGTAGCAGACGCATGTATAGCCAGAGGTGATGTAAAGGTTTTTTGGGCTCAAAAAGAGATAGTAAATAATGCTGCAGCACAAAAAGCCAAAGATGCTGGGATGAAAGCCGTACAAAACATGTGTACGATGATAGAACATGCAGCACTAAATGAAGGTCAATAATATTGTTAAATATAAATAAAATTTACGAAGCAAGAGAACGCATAAAAGATGTTATTGTTGAGACACCTTTTGCATACGCACCATACTTAAGTGAGATGTCATCGAGTGAGGTTTATCTTAAAAAAGAGAATCTTCAAGTAACAGGTGCTTTTAAAATAAGAGGTGCTTACAATAAAATAGCTTCTCTTACAGAAGCTCAAAGAGCCTGCGGTGTAGTAGCGGCAAGTGCCGGGAATCACGCTCAAGGAGTCGCTTTATCCGCTTCAAAATTTAAAATACGTGCAGTAATCGTAATGCCTGAGTCAACACCACTTACTAAAATTGATGGTGTTAAGTACTACGGTGCAGAAGTTATCTTGGCAGGTGCAAATTATGATGAAGCATATGCTTATGCACTTGCATATGGAGAAAATAACTCTTTAACTTTTGTTCATCCGTTTGAAGATGAAGAGGTCATGGCTGGTCAAGGTACTTTAGCTCTTGATATATTAGATAGTTGCAATGATTTAGACGCTGTAGTTATTCCAGTAGGTGGCGGTGGTCTTATCGCAGGTATGGCAACGGCTATTAAAAGTATCAATCCAGACATAGAAGTAATCGGGGTAAGTGCAAAAGGTGCTCCAGCTTTTAAGAATTCATATGAGCTTAAAAAACCTGTTGACAGCCTAAGTGTTAGAACTATTGCGGATGGTATAGCTGTTCGTGATACATCTGAAATAACACTCAAGTATGCTCTTGATAATGTAGATACTTTTGTGAGTGTTGATGATGAAGAGATAGCAAGTGCAATTTTATTTTTACTAGAGAAGCAAAAACTTGTTGTTGAAGGTGCAGGAGCTGCTTCTGTAGCCGCAATGCTTCACAGAAAACTAGATCATCTTAGAGGTAAAAAAGTAGCATTAGTTCTTAGTGGCGGAAATATGGATGTAACTCTACTTTCTGTCATTATTGAAAAAGGTCTTTTGAAATCTGGCAGAAAAATGAAAGTAACAGTTACATTAATAGATAAACCAGGTTCATTGATGAGATTTACAGAGTTGCTTAAAGAGCTAAATGCAAATATTGTACATATTGCTTATGATAGAACTTCAATCTCCCTAGATTATGGTGATGCTAACGTGACTGTACATATGGAAACAAAAGGCGAGGCACATCAACAAGAGATTAAAGATGTTTTAAAAAATGAAGGGTATCTTAGAGATTATTGATTATGCAAGCAACAAAAGAAATGAATTTTAAAGAGGCTATTATTAAGATTAAGATTCTTGATGATGGTAAACTTTTAGTTGTTGATTCTAAGACTGTAGTTCGGTTTTTAGACTTAAATACTCTTAGTACAATTTCTGGGTTTAAGGGAGGTATATCTCACCTTAGATTTAAAAATCATGTCGTTGACTTTAGCAGTGATGCAAGTAAGTTCGTGGTATTAAATGAAAGTTGCAGCGAAGCTCTTCTTTTTGATACTAAAAGCAAAAAAGTTCTCACAAAAATAGATAGACATCACGGTGAAGTTAGCTGTGTTGCTATTGAGCCTAAGAATAAATATATGTTCACAGGTGGTGATGATGGAAAGACTTACGCCACTGATATGGGAAATAAAAAAATTGCCTTCACTCTTCCAGTTCACGTTGATACAGTAAATGATATAGCATTTAGTGAAAATGGACAGTGGGTAGCCACTGCTAGTTACGATAAAAAAGTTCAAATATTTAATATGACAATGATGGCTAGAAAGCATAGACTTGTAGCACATGCAAACCCTGTTATGAAAGTTCATTTTTTAAGTGAACATAGACTTGTTAGTATTGATAAAAAAAGTAGTGCAATAATTTGGGACTACTACAGTGGTAAAGTGATTACAAGACTTGAAGGCATCCATGATGATGTACTGCATATTACAACAGATCGAGATGGAAAGTTTTTATTTTTAGGAACGCAATTAGGATATATCTTAGTTTATGAGCTTGAGAGCTATAAGATTCTATCAAAAAAATATATTAAACTTACATCACCTATTACTGCCTTGAGCTTTGATAAAAACAGTAATCACCTGATTGTTGGAACTCAAAGTGGTGACCTTCTTTTTTATAGTATCTACGAAGGTGTAGACTATATAAAAGAACAACTAAAAGTAAAAGATTACGAAGCTATTCAAAGATATGTTGAGCAAAACCCACTTTTAGCATATACAAAGATCTATCAGCTTGTTATAAACTTATGGGATACAACTTTGAAAAAAGCAAAGCTTTCATTAGAGGCAGGTGATAAGCAGACAGCTATAAATCTTTTTAAACATTTTAAAAATATACCTTCGAAAAACTCTATTATGCAAAAAGTTATGCTTGAGTATGAAGAGTTTGACAGATTTGCTATGCTTGCAAAGCAGGGTAAACTTGCGCTTGCTTATTCTTTGGCCCTAAAGCATCCAATGTATAAGGACTCAAAAGTTTATAAAACTCTTGAAGCTGCTTGGAAAAAAGCATTTGCTGCAGCACAAAAACAAGCTATAGACCCTAAAGGTGCAGATATAGCACGTGAAATATTAGCTCCATATAGAGGGATAACACAAAAAACAAAACTTATACAAGAGCTCTTAACAAAAAGTGAAGTATATAAACGTTTTAGAATAGCAATTGGTCAAAAAGATTTTATAATAGCATTTGAGCTTATTAAACAACATCCATTTTTGAAAGAATTTTCTGATTATGAAGCACTAATCAGCTATGCAGATTCTCTTTATATCAATAGTCAAAAACTACTTCAGGTAGGAGATACTCATTCTGCAATAAAAATCCTTAGAGTATTAGTTGATTTTAGTGATTTTACTGAAGAAGTAAAAGCGTTAATGAGAGATATAGAAAACAAGCAAAAATTTTACAATGCTATTGAAGATGGTGACTCATCTGCCGCGTATAACCTTTTATCAATTGATGATGAACTACAGGAATCTGAAGATGGAAAAATGTTGCAAAAAGAATGGAATGATGATCTTCTAAAGGCAAATGAGTATGCACTTGAGGGTAATGTTAAAAAGTTAAATGAAGTTTTGAAAAAATATATGAAGATTAGCTCTAAAAATAATGCTTTGGCAAATATATATGGTTGGTGCTATATGGCTCAATTAGAACATGCCGTAGAGAGTAAAAAAGATCAAGCTGTTATTGAAAACGGAATAAAAAACTACATTTTATACTTCGGATTGCAAGAACAAATAGAGAGTTTCTTTCATATTTTCAAGCAAAAATATCCACGTACAAAGCTTACTCTTGATCTCCAGACTAAGGGCTCTATAAGCATGTGGAGAGCATCTATGATTGTGAAGTCTATCTTAGATTAGGTTTAATCTCTTAAAATCTCACTCCATTTAACCTCTAATATAGCTCCCTTTTTGTATAATTGGCGAATTTTTTATTAGAGGAGACTTTTATGCAGATTAGTGGCGCACAGATGGTCATTGAAGCTTTAATCGCGGAGGGAGTAGATACAGTATTTGGCTACCCTGGTGGAGCGATTATGAATGTCTACGACGAGATTTATAAACAAGATAACTTTCAACATATTTTGACAAGACATGAACAGGCTGCAGTACACGCTGCAGAAGGTTACTCAAAGGCTAGCGGTAAGGTTGGCGTTGCCATGATTACTAGTGGTCCAGGGTTTACAAATGCAGTAACTGGTTTGGCAGATGCTTATATGGATTCTATTCCACTAGTTGTAATTAGCGGGCAGGTTCCTATGAGTCTTATCGGTACAGATGCATTTCAAGAGATAGACGCAGTTGGAATAAGTCGTTCATGTACCAAACATAACTATCTAGTGACTAATGCAAGCGATTTGCCTCGTGTACTAAAAGAAGCATTTCATATAGCAGCTACTGGTCGTCCCGGTCCAGTCCATGTTGATATTCCAAAAGATGTTACAGCAGAGATTGCAGAGTTTGATTACTCTGTTGAAGTTGATTTAGAGACTTACAAACCTCATGTAAAAGGCAACCCGCGTCAGATTAAAAAAGCTATGGAAGCTATTGCAAAGGCAAAGAGACCACTTTTTTATCTTGGTGGCGGTATCATCAATGCAAATGCTGCTTATGAGGTTAGGGATTTAGTAAAGCGTACCGGGATTCCTGCTGTTGAGACATTTATGGCAAGAGGAACACTTAGCCACGACGATGAACTACTAATCTCTATGCTTGGTATGCATGGTTCTTATGCTGCAAATATGGCCATGAGCGAAACAGATCTAGTTATAGGTCTTGGTGCAAGATTTGATGATCGTGTTACAGGTAAGCTTTCAGAGTTCGCTAAAAATGCTGGAGTTATACATGTAGATATAGATCCGGCATCTATCTCTAAGCTTGTTAATGCTGATTACCCAATTGTCGGCGATGTTAAAAATGTTGTTATTGAGATGCTGGAATCAGCTTCAAAGATAAATGCGGCTAAGTATGAGGGTTGGAGAGATACCATTAAGAACTTTAATGAGCTTCATCCTTTAACATATCATGAAGATACAGATAGAATTAAACCTCAATGGGTAGTTGAGCGAGTTGGTGAACTACTTGGAGATGATGCAAACATCTCTACTGATGTTGGACAGCACCAGATGTGGAGTGCACAGTTCTATCCATTTAGTCGTCCAAGACAATTCATAAGCTCTGGTGGACTTGGTACTATGGGATTTGGTTTTCCTGCAGCAATGGGTGTTAAAGCAGCATCTCCTGAAAAAACTAGTATTAACTTTACAGGTGATGGATCTATTTTGATGAATTGTCAAGAATTAATGACAGCAGTTGAGAAAAAATTACCGGTTGTCAATATTATTTTAAATAACAATTATCTTGGAATGGTTCGTCAGTGGCAAACACTTTTTTATGATAAACGTCATAGTGAAACAGATTTGAGTGTTCAGCCTGATTTTGTAAAGCTAGCAGAGGCATTTGGCGGTATAGGATACAGAGTTACTACTAAAGAAGAATTTGATGCAGCTTTAAAAGATGCAGTAGAGAAAGATATTGTCGCATTTATAGATGTTGTTGTTGAGAGACTTGAAAATGTTATGCCAATGGTTCCTGCAGGCGGATCACTGTTTAACATGATGTTATTAGAGAAAAAGGAGAAGTGATGACTGAGATTAGTGAAAGAAGAGTTATTTCAGTTATTGTTGTTAATGAGTCTAGTGTTTTATCCCGTATTACGGATCTTTTCTCTGCTAGAGGTTATAATATAACTTCATTGACAGTTGCTCCTATTCCTGAGAGTAAATACTCAAGATTGACAATCGTAACTTCTGGGTCAGTTAGAGTTATTGAGCAGATTACTAAACAACTTCATAAACTTATTCCGGTTTATAGAGTTTATGAGCATGCTGATCTAGTTGAAAAAGAGATGGCAATGATAAAATTTCCTGTAACTGAAAATATTACAGATATCAATACTCTGTGTGAAGCCTATAATGGAAAGATTGTAAATGTTGGTGAAAATATAATTATTGCGATGGTCGCAGATGAACCGAAACGTGTTGAAAACTTTTTAAAGATTATTAAGAGATATAATCCTAAAGAAATAGTTAGAAGTGGTGCTGTAGCACTAGAAAGATAAGTTATGACTCTTAGTTCTATAGCATTAATATTAGAGACTGAATTTGACTCTAATGATATAGAAATAACTGGTATGAATGCACTAAAAGATGCTACTTCTACGGAAGTCTCTTTTGTTGCTAATTCTAAATATATAAAAGATATACAAACTACAGAAGCTGCTGCTGTAATTGTTCCTGCATCGCTAGTGGAACACGTTCCTTCAGGATGTGTTGCTTTAGTTGTAGAAAATTCTTACTGGTCAATGGCTATTCTCTCGCAACATTTTGCACCTCTCATTGAAGATGATAAACTTCCACTTGCTGAGATTGGCGAAGGTAGTAAAGTTTCTCAGAAAGCTGAAATAGCAAATGGTGCTAAAATTGGCAAGAACTGTACAATTTTGGCTCATGTTTATATTGGTGCTGAGGCTGTTATAGGTGACAACACTGTAATTTATCCAAATGTAACAATCTACAGAGACTGTGTCGTTGGTAGTGATTGTATGATACATGCAAACACGGCTATAGGTGCTGATGGTTTTGGTTTTGCTACAAATGCACAAGGCGAACACAAAAAGATATACCAAAATGGAAACGTAGTCATAGAAGATGATGTAGAAATAGGAAGTAACGTAAGTGTTGATCGTGCTGTATTTGGATCGACTCTTATTAAAAAAGGTGTTCGCATCGATAACCTTGTTCAAATAGGTCATAACTGTGAAATAGGCGAATATTCAGTATTTGTTGCACAATCAGGTAGTGCCGGTTCAACTAAACTAGGACGTAATGTTGTAGTTGGTGGACAGTCTGCATTTGCAGGACACTTGGAGATAGCACCATTTTCTACATTTGCTGCAAGAAGTGGTATTACAAAGAATATTACTGAGAGCGGCTTAACTTTTGCTGGTTTCCCTCTGATGGATCACAAGTTATGGTTGAAACTTCAGGTTAAAATAGCTAGACTATTGAAATAACTAATAAAAGGAATATATAATGTCAACAACGATTGCATTAAGTGGAACTAAAAAAGGTGTTATTTCGATTGCTAAGCTAGAAGAGCCGTATGGAAAAGATAGCGGTACAGTGGCTAGTATCGGTATTTCTTTATCCGGAAACGTAGATGCTCCTGAGTGGAAAGTCCATCTTCCTCTGGATAACTTGGATGAAGTTATAGAAGCGTTACAAGCTTTAAAGTAGGATAAACCTACTTTAAAATCTAATTATTTTAAATCACCTACAAATTCAGCAATTCTAGCAATACCAGTACGAATAGTATCGATATCTGTTGCAAAACTCATTCTGAAGTAGCCTTCACTACCAAAAGCAACGCCTGGGACTACAGCAACAAGTTTTTTATCTAATAACTCTTTTGCGAATGTAAGTGAATCAGAACTCACTTCTTTAATATTTACAAATAAATAGAATGCTCCATCAGGCTTTACAGCACTTAAGCCATCTATTTCATTTATAAGCTTAACGGCTTCATCTCTACGCTCTATAAACGCTTTTCTCATCATCTCTATATCAGCATCAGCTCTACCGTCCAAGCCGGCTATTGCGGCTTTTTGGGTGATTGTATTGATGTTTGAAGTACTTTGACTCTGTAGTTTTTTAGTTGCTTTGATAAGATCTGTATCTGCAGCTGCCATATAACCAAATCTCCAGCCAGTCATTGCTACTGATTTGCTTAGACCGTTAATAGTAACGGTTCTTTTGTACATATCCTCACTAACAGCTGCGCAAGAAGTAAATGAACCCTCATAAGTGAGTTTTTCATACATCTCATCAGAAGCTACGATAATATCAGTTCCTTCTAAAACTTTTCCTAGTTCAATTAGTTCTTCTTTTGTATAGATAGAACCTGTAGGGTTTGACGGGGTAGTCAGGATAAGCATTCTCGTCTTAGGTGTGATTGCAGCTTTTAATTGCTCAGGAGTTATTTTAAAAGAAGTCTCATCAAAAGTTTCAATTTCAACTACTGTACCACCACAGTAATTAACTAACTCAGGATAAGTAACCCAGTATGGAGCAGGAATAATAACTTCAGCACCATCTTGAATAGTTACTGAAAAAAGATTAAAAAGAGAGTGCTTAGCACCATTGTTTACCATAATTTGGTTTGGAGCATAAGTTAAGTTATTATCTCTTTTTAGTTTTGCAGCAATAGCTTCTCTTAATTCAATGATCCCATCAACAGCAGTATATTTTGTAAAGCCCTCATTTACTGCTTCAATAGCAGCATCTTTAATTACCTGAGGTGTATTAAAGTCAGGCTCTCCTGCAGAAAAACTTAGGATATCTTTTCCTTCTGCTTTTAATTCCTGTGCCAAAGTTGTAATAGCAATTGTAATAGATTCAGATAGTGTGTTAACGCGGTCAGTTAGCATAAAAGCCTCCAATAAAATATTGGTGACATTATACTAAAAAAATAGTATATATTAGTTTATACAAGTAGTTTTAGGGTTTAACTCTTCATAGCTTTAATAAAAGATTCATAGATGTGTTCTAGTTCTAAATCTTCTTCAAGTACATTTTTGTTGTCTTCAACTAATATGTGTTCTAAAACTGCGACCCTTTTAAGTAGGTACTCAAACATTTCTTTGTTGATATCTGGAAGCATATTATGCATAAATGGATCTTTACATCTTCCTTTTTCAATTACATGCGCAGGAATACCTATGGCAGTTGAGCAATCTGGAACTTCTTTAACAACAACAGAATTAGCACCAATCTTAGCATACTCACCAATAGTGATATTACCAAGTACTTTAGCACCTGCACCGATAACTGCACCTTGTTTAATAGTTGGATGACGTTTACCATGAGTTAAAGATACACCGCCTAGAGTTACACCTTGATATATTAGTACATCATCTTCTATGATAGCTGTTTCCCCGATAACAACGCCAACCCCATGATCTATAAATACTCTTTTTCCAATAGTTGCAGCTGGGTGAATATCTATAGTAGTAACCATTTGATTGAAACCCATAATAATTCTTGCAAGTCTTTTGCAATTGGCATTATGAAGTCTATGTGCTACTCTATACCAAGCAATTGCCCAAACTCCAGGATAATTAAAGATAAAATCTAGTTTTGAGTTTAGGGCAGGGTCATTCTTATAAGCATTTGAAAAGTCTTCTTTTATATCAGTATAAAGTCCCATATTAACCCTTAATTTGTTGTTCGTAAATAACCATTTTGTTCTACAAAAGTTTCAAGTTTTGCAAGTGTATCATGTTTTTCTTTTTCTGTGATAAAATCACTGATTTTCAAATCATGTTTAAGTTTGTTTAAAATATCACTTTTATTGTACCCGATTGACTCTAGAATATCTAAAATATTTTTTGATTCTACCTCATTTTTAATAATATATGAAGAATCATCAATTTCTATAGTATATTCATTTGGATGGGTGAAAAGATTGTGATTCATCCCTAATGTTTCTTGATAAGCACCAACATTAAAAAATCCTAAAAAGTATTCTTCTTCATCCAAGTTTACATCATGCAGGTACAGTGGTTTGTCAGGATTAAAACCTATTTCTCCATCGCTGTCGCATGTGATATCCCACAGTGAAGCCGCTCTTAGCGGAACAACATCTAAATGATGAAGCGGCATTACCGGAAAATGCTGATCTAAGCCCCAGTAATCTGGCAAACTTTGAAATATTGATGCATTTATTAAGTATCTTTCTTGAAGTCTTACTTGAAGTTGTTCAAATTCATTTGTTGAGTATGCATTAGTTAGATATAAGGCTTTTTTAATGATACTGTGCACCAAAATCTCAGCATTTGATCTGTCTTGAAGGTCTATATAACCTAAATCAAACAGTGTCAGTAAAGATTCCATATGATCTAGTGCATCGTGTAAATACTCAATAGAATTTTTATTATTTAGATTTTTAGACAGATACTTTAACTCTTCCAATAGAGGCGGATTAACCACTTTAAAGTTTAGTAGTCTTTCTTGATAATCTTGAGTGAATAGTTCGAGAACCGGAGTAATCAACACAGCATGAGAAGCCACTATGAATCTACCTGATTCTGTGTAGATATCAGGATGTGATACATTTTTAGCATTCATGATTTCACCAATTAAAAATACAACAGAACTTGAAAACTCATCAACTGAGTAGTTACGAGATTTAGAATGTGTATGTTGGTCATATTCAACGGCCAAACCACCTCCGATATTAATACTGTTAAGCGAATTAGCACCCATCTTTTTAAGTTCAGCATAAATATTTCCAGCTTCTCTAAGCGCACGTTTAAGTGGAGCTATATCTTCCATCTGTGAGCCAATGTGAAAATGAATCATTGTAAGATTTTCTAACATGTTTTCATTTCTAAGAAGTGTCATTGCTTCTATGATTTCTGTTGATGTTAAGCCAAACTTAGCATCCATTCCACCACTTTTAGCCCAAATTCCTGTTCCAGCACTATGCAGTCTTACTCTAATGCCAATATTTGGAACTTTAAGATTACACTCATTTGCTACTTCTATAATTGTTTCAAGTTCACCAAGACCTTCAATAGTAAGAGTAATATTATGTCCACTTTGAGCAGCTATAAACCCAAGTGTCATCATCTCTTTATCTTTAAAACCATTAACGGTTATAGGAGCTCCATGAGTTGTTTGGCTCATAGCTAGTATAAGCTCTGCCTTACTACCTGCTTCAAGTCCATAGCCAAACTCTCTGCCTTGCTCTGTTATGGCTTTAACAGCGTGAGGGTATTGATTTACCTTAAGAGGAAAAACAGCATTAAAATTTCCCTTATAGTTATTTAGTTTTATAGCTTTATCGAAATAAGAGTAAAGAGTTGTGATCTGTTTTTTAATTAAGTGAGGAAATCTGAGTAAAATAGGCCCTTTGACGTTATTTATACGAATTTTTTCTATTATAGATAATAGAGCCGGCATACTTTTGTAGTTTAACTTTATTTGACCATTTTCTATTATGAAATTATTGTTTGACCATATGTCTAAGCCGTAGTTGTTCATTGTTGCACCTATATGTGTAGTTTTTTATGAAAATATTTATCTATATCAAAGTATATTTCAGCATTTTGATTTTTAAATGTAAGATGTGATTTGTTTACATCATTAATATTTTTAACACCCATAACAGAAGCGACCATTTTCATTCCTTTTATGAGGTTCGTATGGTAATTACCTATCTCTTCACCTTCTTTTTTAACTAAGTAAGAAGCTCTTTTTTTCTTATCTTGTGTTGCTAATCCAACAGGACAAACGTGAGAACCAAAGCCCGAACACATTCGTGCTCGAATACATCCACCACTCATCATGAATCCTCTGGCAATGCCGACAGCATCTGCCCCCATACATAGTGTAATAATTGCGTCATCAGGTGTTAATACTTTCCCGCTGGCAATGATCTTAATATCTTGGCGTATTTCATGCTTTTTAAGCATGGTATCCAATACATAAAGAGCGTTGTTTGTTGTAAGTCCAACTGACTCCATCAGTTCTAACGGTGCTGTTGCACTTCCACCTTCTCCGCTGTCTACAGTAATGAAGTCTGGTATTGTTTTGCCTTGTGCTTTTCTTTTTGCTATCTCTTTAACCATTTCATCAACCGAATTTGCATCTGAGATAACTATTTTAAAGCCAACAGGTTTTTTGGAAAGCTTTTGTAATCTTTCTACAAAATCAAGTAGATGTTCAGTTGAATCTGCAAAAGGAAATCTGTTTGGAGAAAATATATTTTGACCTTCTGGAACACCTCTGTAGTAGGCAATATCAGCAGTAACTTTTGCCGCTGCTAATTTTCCACCAGTTTGCTTTGCCCCTTGTGCAATCTTAATTTCTGTCATTCGACAAAACTTCATTACTTTTTGGTATCTCAACTCATCAAAATTACCATCTTCATCTCTTACACCATAGAGTCCTGAACTCATTTGAAAAATAGTGTTTGGTATATCGTTTGGCACTTCTTTTGGAAAAGCTTCAATAGGTGCTTTCCAGTTTACTCGAAATAAAACATGAGAGGTTGTGTCATAGATATATGTATTTTGAGTTTTCTTGTGTAGTAATGTAGTTCTGTACCATTTAAGAGCTATTGGTCTGTTGAAGAACTTATCTCCAATTTTAAAAAGAAACTCAGCAAGAGGCTTGCTTTTTACAATTTCAAGATAATTAGCATTATTTAAATCAGGTTTGTGGGTAAAAAGGTGATTAGAAGTTAAAGAGCCCTCACCAGTATTAATAGTTAACTTAGAATTTACTCCAGCAATAGAGAATGCTCTTATAGCTTCTGGACTCAGAGAGCCATCACTCATCGCAGAGCGAATTATTGGTGTGTGAGAAACAAATGGAATCTCTCTGTCTTTACCAAACACTACTGACGTGTCATCATCAACTTCATCATCATTAAGTACATTTGTAGCGTGTTTGATAATAAATCTTGAACCTGAAAATGGCTGAGTTACAGAAAATGACTTGTAATTTGGTTTATTTTTTGCTGCCGTATATACCCAGTCAACCTTGTCTTTTGAATCATAAAATGTTTCTTCTGCAAAGTATTGACGAAGAGGCTCTCTTAACGCTTCAAACAGATATCTAGCACGACCAATAACAGGATAGTTTATTAGTAAGGCATGTTTTCTTTGTACATATTTATCATATACATAGAGCATTATTGTGGCAATAAGACCAGCAAGCAGAAAAAACTCAATAAAATCTACAAATAAAGCCCACACAGCATGCAGTGTATCCATTTAAAACTCCTTTAAAGTAATTGTTCTTTCTGTCTTGTCTTCTAGGTTTTTTACCCATATCGTACCATCATTGAGTTCATTAGAACCTACTACACAGCAAAATTTAGCATTCACTTTATCAGCAGCTTTTAGGTGCTTTTGCAAGTTTTTAGATTTATAATCAACAGTTGCCTTATCTGTTTTTCTTTTATCTTGAGTAAGTTTGATTACAAGATTAACAGCTTCATCGTCCATAGCTCCCATATAGTATCCATCTCTTGATACTTCAGGCATTACTATCAGTTCCATAAGTCTCTCTATCCCCATAGCAAAACCAACAGCTGGAGTAGGGCGACCATCTAGAAACTCTACAAGTCTGTCATATCTACCACCACCAGCGATGGCACTTTGTGAGCCGATATTATCACTTACAAATTCAAATGCGGTTTTTGAGTAATAGTCTAGGCCACGAACAAGGTTTGTATCTATTTCATAATCAATGCCATTATCCTCTAAAATCTTTTTCAGAGCACTGAAATCATCTTCGCAGTTTTGGCATAAGCAGTTGATTAATTTTGGTGCACCCTCATAAAGAGTTTGACATGAAGTATTTTTGCAATCAAGTACTCTGATAGGGTTAGTGTCTAGTCGTCTAACACAATCTTCACAAATCTCATCTCCACACCCTTTTACAAATTTTACTAATTGATTTCGATAGTCAGGCATACAGTTGTTATCACCTAAAGAGTTTAACTGAAGTCTATACCCGATTCCAAGAGCTTTTAGAATGTCACTAACCATCATAATCATAGTAGCATCTTCATAAACACTATCTACTCCAAAACTCTCAACACCAAATTGATGGAACTCTCTGAGTCTTCCCTTTTGTGGTCTCTCGTAGCGGAACATTGGACCATGATAGAAAAATCTGTGTGTTCCTCCGGCTTTGTCTAGTTTCTTCTGAATAAATGCACGAACAACACCGGCAGTTCCCTCTGGACGAAGACAGACATCATTCTCACCTTTATCGATAAACTGATACATCTCTTTACCGACGATATCACTTGATTCACCAACAGAACGCTTAAAAAGAGCAGTTTCTTCCAACAAAGGAGTTTCTATGAAGTGATAGCCATACTTTTGAGCTATCTTTGTAGCTGTGTTAATGAAGTGAGTAAATCTCTTATAATCTTCACTTAAAATATCGTTCATTCCCCTGAGTGATTTAATCATTTGTATCCTTGAATTATGTCTATTAGCGTAATAATTATTAATATGAAAGGATACCATTTTTTGCTTATATAAGATTTATTGAAGCTGTTTTTTTACAACAATGAACGTACTTTTAGATATAAAATCAGTATTATTATTTTATATCTAAAAGTAAATAATATTATTCAATGCAGTTTAATAAAAAAATCTTATAATTGTTAAATAGTGATATATTTAAATTAGATAAGGAAAAGCTATGATTGAATTACCAAAATTACCATTCGCTGACAATGCCCTTGAGCCTTTTATCTCCGAGGAGACGATAAAGTATCATTATTATAAGCACCATACTACTTATGTAAATAAGTTGAATGAGTTAATTCAAGGAACTGAGTTTGATAAGATGTCACTCTCATCAATTATTCGTGATTCTGATGGAGCAATTTTTAATAATTCTGCACAAGTATTTAATCATACTTTTTATTGGAATAGCCTTACTGATTTAAAGTTAAATCCAGGTGGAAAGCTTTTGACAAAGATCAATAATGACTTTGGCTCTTTAGAGGTTCTAAAAGAAGAGTTTATAAAGGCTGGAACAACACTTTTTGGTTCAGGTTGGATCTGGTTGGTTCGAGAGCCAAAAGGGCAGTTGATGCTCAAGAAGACCGAAAATGCTCATACACCTATAAGTTCAGGATTGGTACCATTATTTGTATGTGATGTTTGGGAACATGCTTATTATATTGATTACAGAAACTTACGTCCGAAATACTTGGAAGAGTTTTGGAATCATATTAATTGGGATTTTGCAGGAGAAGCATATGAAAAAACAGATAATGATGTTTTTATAGGGACAGAAGTGTGTAATGATATACACGATCCTTTTTGTCAGATACTTGATGATCTCCAAAATGGAGACAGAGTAACAAGCTAAATAAAAGAGTTACTCAATATTCTTGAGTATCTCTTTAGTTATCTCTTCTCTACTTTTTGTAGCATCTATGGTTACTAATTCCAAGTTTAGAAGCTCAGTAGCTTTTATGATAGCGTCTTGTATGCTTAAGAGATATTCTGCGCCTCTTAGCTCAATACCGTCCAGTTCTTTTTGAGATAGTCTGAATTGGAGTTCTTCTTTTGTAAGTTTAAGAAGAAAAACTTTCTCAGGATATATACCGCCCGTTGCAAATCTATTTAAGTGAACTATAGCTGTCTCACTTATCTCACCTTGAATCAAAGCGTATGCTACACCACTTACTGCACTTCTATCAGAGATAATCATTTTGTTTAAATTAGGCTCGATTACTTCTTTTATATGCTCGGCACGGTCAGCTAAAAAAAGTAAGAATTCAGCCTTTTTACTTTGAGCCTTTGCGCTAAGAACTATCTCTCTTATCTCTTTTCCTATTGCAGTTGCACCTGGTTCTTTAGTAATGATCGCATCTGGAAAGTTGTCTTTTAGTTTTTGAATCTGTGTGCTCTTTCCTGCAGTATCTATGCCTTCTATTGCAATGTACATGAATCCATACTCCCTATAATCTCTTGAACTTCTTTCGGAAGTAGATGCTCAGTTTTAGCGTTGAACTTTAATAAGTTTCTTACACTTGATGAACTGATAAAAGCATGTTTTAGTTTTGGCATCAGATAAACAGTTTCTATGGAGTCATCTAAAGAGTTGTTTAGATATCCGAGTTGCAGCTC
The DNA here is from genome assembly GCF_041563035.1 of Sulfurimonas sp. Taxonomy (GTDB): domain Bacteria; phylum Campylobacterota; class Campylobacteria; order Campylobacterales; family Sulfurimonadaceae; genus Sulfurimonas. The sequence continues at coordinate 40,564 of NZ_JBFFNS010000012.1, forward strand.
ATATTCAAAATCACTTACTGCTCTAAGTCCACGGATAAGAATAGTTGCTCCATGAGTTTTTGCAAGTTCTACTGTTAGATTGTCAAAACCAACTACACTTACATTATCTAAATGTCCTATTGCTTTGTTAGTCATCTCTATACGTTCATCAAGTGTAAACATAGGCTTTTTATCTCTTGATATAGCAACTGCAATAATTACTTCATCAAATAGTCCTAAAGCTCTTTCTATAATATCATAGTGACCATTTGTAATAGGGTCAAAAGTACCGGGGTAAAGCGCAATTCTTTTCAATTTTATTCCCATCTTTTATATAAGTTGTTTTCAATACCTAGCAGATCAAACCACTTGCCTATAATGAAGTTTTCCATCTCATCAAGGGTCTGCTGCTCTGAGTAGTAAGCCATTACAGGGGGAGCTATAATAACTCCTAAAGTAGCAAGCTTTTGCATGTTTTCTAAAGCTATGGCAGAAAAAGGCATCTCTCTTGGAGCGATGATAAGTTTCTTCTGTTCTTTAATCATTACACTCGCGCATCTTGTAACTAAGTTATCTGAGATGCCACAGGCGATCTTAGCCAGAGTGTTCATACTGCATGGCGCTATTATCATAGAATCTGTACCAAATGAACCAGATGCAATACTGGCAGATATATCTTCATTATCATGAGTTGTCAGATTATTCTCTTTATCTAAAACAATCTCAGAGTTTTTCGTCATAATAAAATGTTTATCTATCTCTTTTGGAAGTAACTTAAGAGTTTTTAATCCCAAGTTTACTCCGCTAGCACCACTAGTGGCAATAATTATCTTCATCTTATCTCCGCTCTGTTTTTACCTGTTACTCTTACTTTTAGTCTTTTCCCACTTGCTTTTTGAACTGTTATAGTATCACCAAGTTTTCCATTTTGTAAAGCTTTCGCACTAAAGCTAATAGACATATTTTGGTTATTTAGACTAATATTTATATAAGAGTTTTTCTTAACAACACTTAGAATCTCAACATCTCTTGTTGTTATAATTTTATCTTCTTTTATATGATGCTTGCCCTGAAGACTCTTAGCATTTAGATTTTCAATAGGTTTTGACATGAATCTATCTAAAATTATACTCTTTTTTAGGGTGTTTACACTTGATAGCTCAACATCTTTTTTGATTTGTTTTCTTGAAAGATATATCCAAATATTCGCAACTATATCATAGTTGAAGAATATCTTCTTGTTATCTGGAGTTTTTATATTTACAATACCACTTCTTGAGAGATAGTTCTTATTGTTAATTTCAATAGCATACTCTTTTGGTAAGGATGTTATGTACCCTCTAGTTTCAACTGTAACACTCTGTATATCTATTTGATCATAACTTTTCAAATAGTATTCCTTAATATAAGAAGCAATTTTGGAAGTATCTATTGGACTTTTCTTTATAAACTTTATATACCTGCTTTTGGAAGTATATCCCCTGTATCCATTCTTTTTAAGTATTTCAATTAACTCTTTTGATTTTACTCTTTTTGTATATTTACCTAGTTCAATTTTATATATTTGTTTGTTATTTGGAGCATCTTTTATAATGTGGGAAATGTAGATGTCATCAGAAGTTATATAATAAGTGTCTCTTAGGGTGTTGTTTGCATAGAGCATTGCAGAAAGTAGGATAAAAAATATAAATTTTGTAGGCATATAAACACTTTTTGTCTATTTTAGCATAGTTGTAATAAAAGTATGTCTAGTACTATTATATTCTATACTCTAAGTTATACTTTGTTGTAACTCTTTTAAGATTTTATCCAGCTCTCATCTTCAAAATATCTTCAATAATTATCTCTTTGTCATACTTGACAAAAGATTGACATTTTTTTTGAATTGTATACATTGTCATTCTATCAGCTAACTCATTTCCCTCAAAACCTGCATGCGCTTTTATGTGGGAGAGTGTTACATCTTTTTTTATGGAATTATATAAATGGTATGCGAGTTTGATGATTTCTAGGTTTTTAATCTCTCCACCTTTTTTTGTCCATCCTTTTTTTTCCCACGATATGGCCCATGTTTTTATGCAGTCTATAGAGTACATAGAGTCGCATTTAATTTCAACCGTGTTTCCATTTTCTGCTTCTTTTTGAGCGAGTAGCAGAGATTTATAAAGTGCTCCAAGTTCGGCTGTGTTGTTCGTGCCCATCTCTTCATATAGTCCGTACCAAAGTTCTGATAGTTTGTCATTTCTATAAACGGCTACTCCAGAACCTGCTTTACCTGGGTTAGGAGTACAGCCACCATCACAATATATTGTTACATCACCTCTTGTCTCTTCAACTGTTATCTCTTTGTCACTCTCTTCTTTTCGGAACTTTTGCAAAGCTTTGTAGTTAAAAATGATTTTGTCTTGAATCTCTTTGTTCTCAACGCCGTTTAGTAAAACAAATAGTTCAGCTCTGGCATCTGAGAGTTGCTTATTCATTGATAAGTCTCTCCATAGAGATGTTTCATCTTCTTTGATGTCGAGTAAAACAAGTTGAGACTCGTTTATCTCCTTGCCTTCATCTACACCTAAGTTTAATAATATTTCTGTAACTATTTGCATTCTTTTCCTTGTGTTATTACTCTTTAGACTTAGTCGAGGTGTTGAGTGCCGTGTTCGAGAATTTTGTTAATTGCATTTTCTTCTAGTTCTTGAATCTTCTTGACAACCCCTTCGAAAGTGAGTGTTTTTCCAGCAAGTGGGTGATTTCCATTGAGTGTAGCATGGTCATCCTGGATATCTATGACTGTAAATATTACAGTTTCGTCTGGAGCTACATCGGTACTTCCATCAAGCTCCATCCCAACGTAAATGTCTTTTGGAAGATCGCTAAGTAGTTCTTTTACAATAAGTTCTTCATCATACTCGCCAAAAGCTTCTTCCGGGGAAAATGTTACTTTAAAAGTATCATCAACCACCTTGCCCTCGACAGCATTTTCAAGTTCTGGAAATATATGGCCATATCCTCCATGCAGATAGATAAGTTCTCCCTCATTTGGATTAAGATGCTCCCCATCAGCATTATGTAGTGTGTATTGGAGGTACACAAGTCTGTTTTTAGCTATTTCCATAAAATATTCCTTCTCTTTTTATCGGATTATAGCACAAGATTTTCAAGTGCTTTTTGATAAAATCTATTTTACATTACTTAAAAGGTAAGAAATTGGAAGAATTACAAGATTTACTAAAAGAGCTTGAGCAAACATTACACGATAGACTGAATGCTACTAGAAGTGGAGCACTGCATGATGTGAAAAATTTTCATAGTTCAGACGATTTTGTCAGCTTACTAGAAGAATCAGAAAATGACCTTAGCTCTTGCATTGAAGAAATGGAAAATGTTGAAGATTGCAATATAGATGAGTATACGCGTTTAGCTGAGACAGCAAAGAATAAATTTCAAACAGAAGTTACAACATTAATAGATACATTGGATTTTTATGATTTAGAAGAAAAAGCTAAATCATTAGTTGTAAAAAAATATTGCTAATACTTGTATTATTGCTACAATAGTAAACTTTATCACAAATGATGCTTTCTTAATCTTATGTCTAAATATAAGCATAGAGATTATAGAACCAAGTGTACCACCAATGAGGGTAGAAAATAGCAGCTTCTTCTCGGATACTCTTTGTACTTTATCTAAATTTTTAACTGCTTGTACTTTATCGTAAGAGTAGAGCATAAAAGTGATTAAGTTGATTAATATTAAATATATTTCTAAGTAGCTAAGCGTGAAGTCTATATGTATCATCTGTAGCCCTATTTGTAGGGTATTATGGGTTGTGTGGTACCAGAGAGGGGATACTCACAGTCATTCTAATTTGTGGACTCTTTCGAGCTACTATCAGTAGAATCATCAGTAAAGATGTTCAAACTACGGTTTATTTTAAGGTGTTCACCTTTGATGAATTTCGCATAATTTCTTACTATCATCTCAGTATTTGAGTGACCAGCCATTTGTGCAATTTCAAGCATATTAAATTGACCGGATTTTAGCATAGTAGTTATAAAAGTATGTCTTGTACTATATAATATTCTATACTGAATGTTACATTTAGTAAGTAACTCTTTCCAAAACTGTGTAAGCTTCGCTGATTTATAGAACATGTTGCCCGTATGAGGGTTTAGAAAAAGCGGAATACTTTTACTAATAGATCTATACTCTTTCAAGATTTTATACAGTGGTTCAAATATTGGTACATCTCTAACAGAGCTTTTAGTCTTTGGTGTATCTATCTTACCATTTCTAAGGCTTTTAGTAATAGATATAAAACCATCATCAAGATTGATATCATTCCAATTAAGTGCTAATGCTTCACCTGTTCTAATACCCGTATAAAAACTAATAGCAAGAAATGTTCTAAACCAAATAAAGTCTACATTTGATAGGATTAAATTAACCTCTTCTTGAGTGAATGGTTCTAAGTCTTTTTTGACATGTTTAGGTAGTTTAATACCTTTAGCAATATTGTCTGTAATTACTTCATATTCTATAGCTATATCCAATATAGCTGCTATAGTGTTCGTAAGTATCTTAACCCTCTTTGGAGTTACTTTATTAGCTATCTTAGACTCAGCAAAATGATTAATCTCATATCTTTTTATAGATGTCACATCTCTTTTAGTAAAGATGGGTAAAATCTGATTTGAGACTATATTAGACACTTGGTCATAAGTCTTTAGCTTATCTTTAGAAGCAAGATACTTCTTAGAAAAGAAATCAAAGTCTTTGTTTTGTTTTTTAGTATCTATCTCACCGTTTAAAATTTTGATTGTCATGGGTGGTATAATACTGTTTTTAATGAACTTACGGTTTGTTGGTGTGTCTTCGAGTTTGGTACTACGTTGGACGCACTTTCCGTCTAAGTAGAACTGTACATACAGATTCTTACTTGTACTTTTTTTGACAATACTAATCATATATTTTCCTTTATACAATCAGCAATATTTATAGCGATTGCTATTATACTCAATTGTTTAATATATCATTTACGAGCGTTGAGATTTCATCGCTTTCATTACCGTTTATCCATTCTAAAAGAGCGTCTCTATTCCACAATGGATGTGTTAGACCAATTGGAATGAAATAGTGTATACCTTTCTTGAATACCTTGTCTTTTAAGTCTCTAAGCGTGTTTGTAGAGATACCTAGATTACTTTGAACTTGACTTGGTTTTAAATACATAGGTAGTTCTTTCATCTTAAACCTCTTTTTTTTGCTTCCGGTAAAACGGTACCGTTTCTTAATAAGTTAGATAATGCGAACATGTCGCCCTTAATTATCTTCTTTGCTTCCTGAGTAGGTTTAAGTGATAATAAAACTCTTTCTAAAGCATTTTTAAACTTCATGTAGTTACGACAATTTAAAGAGCAATATGATTTAGGCTTTGATGTACTATCATCATTGAAATCATTACCACATGTATGACATATGCTCATTTTAAACCCTTTAAATATTGTTTTTCATATGGAGATATACGTAAAACTTTTTTACTATCTAATAAAAAGACTACATCACCTCTAATAGAATCATTACCAACATATCTGATAGTAATAAAATTTATAGAATTAGTTTCTTTAGAAATAGTACAACTAAATATATTTGGACTAAAATAATTAAATTCTTTAGCTTTGTTTTTAGCTTCATTAGTAATATTTGATTGTGTCATTTTAAGATACCTCTCTTAAGTTTTTTATACGCTTTTTTTGCATGTCTGTACTTTATGAAATTTCTTTCGTAAATATATTTATCACTGTGTATATCAAGCATATCAACGTTATATATCTTTTCACTCTTTATTCTTGAATACTTTTTTTCATTTAATGCTAATGAAATATGAAGCACTTCTAAACCTATTTCATATTGACCGTTACATTCGTGTTTGTCCATATATGCTAAAAATTCTTTTTCTATACTCATTGGAACACCTCCATAGCTTCATAGCTATCTGATGGAATCATGTATTCGCTTTTAATTAAACCTCTATCAATCATCAAGTTGTGTGTAACTGCATAGTGAGCAGGGTTAACACTTTCAATAGTGATACTTTCAAAATATTGTCTTAGTTGATAATTTTTCATTTGGTATGGTTTTTTATCTATCTGTTTAAAACCATTTGATTTAACAAAATATCCGATTAAATTATAATCTTGATATGTAGGAATAGGATTTTCTTTTTTAGTCCACTTGGTAGGAGTTTTATCGTATACCTTTACGTTAATATTTTTTTCTTTTACTTCACCAATCTCTTTAATAACCCTGTCTTGATAAACTACCTGATATTTACCATATTGATAGATTAATTCTCTACCCGTATAGTTATCAATAAAATAAAAATAATTATCTTCTCTGGACCACTCAACATGATTATTGCTATCGTTCATTAGATCAGTCAAGTGATACCAATCATTCTCAAATGCATAAGCCTTTTGGTAAACCCATTGCGGTACTATAGACTTAGAAGTGACACAACGCATGATTCTATGTTTAATGTACCAAGCCTGAATATAATCAATTTGTTTTTGGTTTTTAACATCCATAAAAGACTTAAGAATATACTTCATAACGTATGCAGTTGTATCTTTTATATCAGTTTGAAAAGACTCTAATTCTTGATTATCAATTTTATAATCTTGTATGAATTTTTTACTGTCTTTTATACGTCTGTTTTGTGGAGCAGGGTATGACTTTATAAAGTCCTTTTTAAACTGTTCAATATACTTAAATGGGATATATAACATAACATGAAAGTGAGGTACACCGTCCTTATGAGGCTCTACAGTTCTGATGTACATATAGTTCGCATTTTCTTTTTTTAATTTTTTAAATGCGTAACTTTGTTGATATCTTGCAGTTTGATGATTAAGTATGTTGTATAAGTCTTTAATTGTTAAAGTTTTTCTAGCTTTTATCTTTTGACGAACTTCTCCAAGTTTCTCACTTGTTGGAGTACTTCTCAAAGCTATAAATCTTTCTTTATCGGATAGTTTGTCAAACCTAGTATAATCACCATGTAATAAATCTCTAAAATAACCATCAAGTGTCATAGTTAAAAAACAACTGTGAAGACCCTGAGTAGAAGCAATCTTAGTCATAGTGTCAATCTTATTATTAAGTTGAGCATAATACCTAACTGAATGATTCGCACTATAGCTAACATCCTTAAGTGTCTTTACTTGACCAGAAGAGGTAGTAAAATAATTATTATCTAAATAACTACTTTGATTGTCAAGTTTATTTTGTACTGTTTTCAAATCGTTTTTGGTTAATCCAAACATGTGTCACTCCTAATTTTAAAATGTCCGTAAACTTTTGTTAAATAGACAAGGAGCCTACTTCTTTTCGCCGACTTTTCCCCCACTTCGTGGGGGTACCCCCAGTGTCGGCTCACTCGTCGGCTCAGTAAATGATTCATTATTGTCTACATTTGATATAAATATGGCGAATGTTTCTTTTTTAATAGAATCAGAATCCCATTTAAATATCTCTCCAAGTAATGGAATTGCAGCGAGTATAGGAATCTCTCTATGGAGTGTTCTAGCCTCTGTACCTTTTAACCCTGCTATCATGATAGACTCACCGTTTTTAAGCTTTATATAGTTATCTATGGAGCGTTTAGCAGTAGTAGGAGTAAGAGTTTTATCTAGTATGATTTCATATTGCATATTTATATGAAAATAAACATCTTCATCTGTTACAGCTACTTTATCTATATTGATTTTTGAGCCTACATCTTTATATTGAAAACTATTTGATTCTATGTCGTTAGTTCCATTTATAGCTCTATCTTCACTAAGATAAGGAATATTACTTGTAATCTGAAAATCTGTTTTTTCATTATCAAACAATGAGAGAATAGGGGAAAATTTAAAATCTATAATTGAGCTAGTCTTTAAATCACTTAGATACATATCTAAAGAAAAACTTGGAATATTTAAAAATAGAGTTTGTGAACTAGAAAGACCTTTGATAAGTGTTTTATATTCAAGACTATTAAGACCATCAGAAGCTTTAGTATCTATATTTAAACCAAACTCTTTTAAATCATCATCTTGAAAACTAATCAAAGTAATTTTTACTTTTTTGCTCTTAGTAGATTTGTCCAGGAGATCTATAAGATTTTTAATTTCTTTAGACTCTTTGTTGTCAGATTTAAAAATAATAGTCTTTTTAGATTTTGAGACTATGATGTCTTTATGATACATCTTTATAATAGGAATTATTTTATCTGGTAAGAGAAACTTTAATTTAACACTATGATACTTTTTATCTTTACTTGTTTTCTTGATATAATAAACAGAACCATAACGAACTAAATACATATCATTCTTATGAAGAATAGATTTTAATACTTTGAAAGAGTCTTTAGACTTGTAATCATTTGGAAGTATCAAACTAAATTTAGTATCAATCTCTTCATCTATAATAATATTGATATTTGAAGTGTTAGATACAAATCGTATGTAATCTACGAATGATGTCCCACTCATATCAACAGCTAAAATATTACTTTGTAAAAGAAACAGGAGCAGTAAAGTCCATTTTGCCTTTATCATGTTTGTCACCTCTTTTTTCTAAATTGAAACTCATTAAATCGTTGTATAAAGACTCTTCAACACTAACAACAACCAAAGAGTAATAATCATTAATCTTAGAGCTAAACAATATTTCCATATTGACAGCAGTTGCAAATGTTTGCATTTTTTTAAGCGGAACAGTAAAAGAACTATTTTTCATAGTGCAGTTGTCTAAATTACAATTGAAAAATATTAAATGTTCACTATCCTCTCTTGAATAATCTTCTTTGTCATTATCTAAAAGTTTAGATTGTTTGCTTTGTGTAGTATCATTATTTTCTAAAGAAGAGATAGTTTGTGAGTCATTTGAATATTTAGAGTTGAAAATTTGAAAGCCAAAATAAACGACAAAAATAAGAATTACTGGAATAAATAGTAATTTAGCAAATACAGATTTACCAACATTCTTTTCACCAGTATCATAGAAGTCTTGTATATCTTTTTTCATTAAAATATTTTTTGTTTCTATATGATATTTTTTAAATTCTTGAGACTTAAAATAAACCTCATAACGAAGCATTTTTGAAATATATCTTCTAGCCGAGTTTTGACCAAAATAAAATTTATTTCCATGTTTTTTATATTTACGGTGTATTAAATCTAAATCCTGAGTAATCATAATAAGATAAATTCCAAAGTGTCTACGATAAGAGAAAAAGCGACCCCAAACTAAATCAAAATAAGCTTTACCATCTTCATCCACTAAATCTTCTTGACACTCATCCCATACAATCATAGAACCGCCAAACTTATCAAGAAGCCCAGAAGATTTTAAATAATTATCATAGTTACCATGATATTTTGATATATCATTATCTGTCTCTATTTCTTTAGTATTATCTTCGTCTTCATGAACTATTGGAAAAATATCATCTTCTTTAGCTTCTAATTTTTCTCTATATTCTTTAGATAGTTTTTGAAACTTTTTATATAGTTCTAGCTCTGCTTTTGCAAAGTTGTATAAATCATCTTTGTCAAAGTCTTTTATGTAATCATTAAAACCATTTTTTAGATTTACATTTGTGTATATTAAACGCTCTTTTTTATCATATGACTCTTTCATAAACATACTTGCTAAGTATGATTTACCAACACCAGTACCACCTATAATAAACTCTGTAGTATTTGTTAAATCACTCATACTACTCTCCAAACTTTGTTTAGTTCATCTGAAACAGCTTTCATAGACTTTGTAGCTATAGAGTAGAGTCCACGAGTGAAAAAGAAAATCATTACAGATATAAAAAAGCTAAATGCAGAATTGAAACCAGAAGCTATACCACTGACATTTAAAAGATATAAAAAACAACTAAAATACTTTGCAGAATCTCCACTCATACTAGATGTAGGATTATTTATCAAATCAATAACAACATTGAATTGAGTATATGTCTCAGAAATAAATATTACAACTGCACCAAAGAAAGCAACATATATTAGTACAACAGCTACAGAAGCAGTCTTTTGAAGACCAAACTTAACAGCACCTAAGCCAAACTTTTTTATAAGAAAAGGGAAAAACTTTTGGATTATAAACATTAACCCAGTACCAATAGCAGTAACTAAATTTATAATTAAAGGCATCTCTATTCTCCTCTAGCAAAATAAGCAAATATCATTTTAAAAATTGAAATCATAAATCCAACATAAACAACGAGAGAAAATATTGAAGAATAAGGAGATATATAACCTGCAAACTTTGCTAAGTGTTCATCATTACATGAACCACCACCAATATTTAAAACTGGTTGCTGACCACTTAATAAAGATTTTGTTTCATCAAATTTAGTTTTAATAGATGTCATACCATCAGTAAGCTCTGATACATTGTCCGTTAGATTATCCATAATACTTTTAGTTGTATCAAGTGGAGTTACATCTATATCCATGTTTGAAGGGTCAATACCATCACCAGTAGTATTTAAAACACCATTTATATTGTCTAAACTTGATTTAATACCATCTAGTTTAGTATTGGAAGAAGTAAGCTTATTGTCAATATTAGAAAGCTTACTGTTAGTAGTTAATAAATTTTCATTAATAGTGTCAATTTTAGGATTTAGATTATCTTTGATAGCAGACTCAATAGCTCTTAAACCCTCTATAGTTGATAGATTGGCATTTGTAGGGTCTATAGTTGGAAGATTAGATAAATTTTGGTCTGTTACTTCCGATGGAGTAAGATTATCCATATCAATATTATGATTCTCTGGATCAGTTGGAACTGGTTCACCACATGAAACTTCTACATATTTTTTAATTCTATAATCTTTCACACATTGATACTCTATATATGCTTTATTACATTCCATACCAGATTCTTCATGACCAATAGGAGGAAGCCAAATTCCTGCTTGACCAACACAATCCTCACAATAATCATGAGTCCAACGTCTAGCCCAATTATCATTTATACAACCACTATTACTTCCAAAATTAGTATTATCAGGAGGGATAATACATTTATTAGTAGATTGGTCGAATACACGACCAGAGTTACATTTAAAAGCAACAACCTTACAAGTTTGAGTTCCATAATCCCATCCAATAACTTCAACAATACCCAATGAAGAGTTATAACGCTCCATATCCTTACAACCTTGTTCAGTTGTAGGAACTGTACCAAAAGAAGTAACACCATTTGAAGTATTATTATCAGGAAAATCAGGAGGTATAGCAGAAGTTAAAAGCACACACTCATTATTTTCATTAAGATATTCAGTATCAGGATTACATGAAGGAGCAGGAGGTGCTTCACAATGGTATGTTTCAGGATTTAAAACAGTATCAACAGGACATGAACCAGTAGTAACAACATATTTATCATATGTATAATGGCAATAACTTCCACCACATTCACCTTTTGTTGTAAACTGAATTATATTAGAAGAAGCCATACTATAATACTTAGAGGGATAACTTCCTATATTTGCTAAATATCCGCCAGAACTGTCATAATGTTCAATAAAAGTTGTTACTTTCATATCATCCTGAAAATATATACCGCCATAATGAACAAAACCATTAACATTTGATACATTAGCACTAAAAAGAGAAGAATAACTAAGTAGTAAACTATATAGTAGAAGGGATTTTAGACGCATATTCTTATCCTCTAAGAAGCTTTCCAGCTCCGAAGATTCCCATTAAAAATAGAGTGAAATATATGAAGATTGAAAAGAAACAATCAAAGCTAGGGATATTTAAAACCGGCAGACATTCCATTGCAAAAACCGATATATTAAAAGCTATTAGCATTAATATTAATCTCATTATTTGTGTTCCTCGCTTATTATGATTTGTATAAAACCGAAAAGAAATACAAAGCCAATTAGCACACCAGTAAGACCATAAAGAAAATTAGTTTGATGTAGTGTCATTCCAAAATCATCACTGTAAACATTCCAATCAATCAAATGACTTTGTTTTTTGATTTTGTCTAAATCTAAACTGTCTATTGCAGATAAATTATCAATTTCAGTTATTGAAATAAAAAGATTGATTCTATTATTTACTAAAGAAGTGATATCTGTATTGCTTAAACCAATGTCTAAAAAATCTTTTTCAGAGTAGTAATTACAAAAATATAAACTAGCTTGCTCCTCATAATCAGTAAAATATATACCGCTATAAGTGCCAGAAGCTTGAAGAGAAACTAAAGAGCTAAAAAATAAAAAAGACAATAAAAATAATTTTCTCATTTTTTAAACCTTTGAAATATTAAAAGAGGAAAGAATAAATCAAACCTCTTTTAGGTTGAACTTCTAAGCGAAGAATCTTTTTGCTTTCATTAACAGACCGACCGTGATAGCGATACCAAAACCGATAACCGCCGCACCCTCAATATCTGTATAGTCAGCAGTAGGCATAATAACCGCAGCACTTAAATCACCCGCTAATACTACACCCGCAGTACCTAACGCAACTACTTTTTCTTTTGTTCCTTGAAATAACTTTTTCATCGTCATTCCCCTTAAAATGAGCTAGAGTCCGTAATAACTCTGCATTAAATAATATTACGACTACTTAGTGCAGAACTACTACGGAAGAATCTAACGCTCTATCGTTTGTTACCTCTATCGTTTCACTATGACGAGGCTTGGAAAGATGTTGAACCGTTAACCTAAACAACTAAGCATGAAATCTCTTGTATTTCTTAAGCACTCTAATTTAGCTTTGTTATGTGTATCTTTTTGACTAGCTAGATAAGTGATATTTGCTTGTAGTATTTTTAGATTATTGATCAACATCTTCTACACCTTTAAGCTTTTGCTTTAAAACCGTTAAGCTCTAAAAACACATGACCCAAATCTAGACTTTTAGCAGTATAAATTTGACTACCACTATAAAGTTTAGGAATTGAAGTGTTTACAAAAACTGGTTGTTTTTTAGAACGAAGACCTCGAAGAAGATTAGCAACATCCTCAGCCTCTTTATTACTTGAACAAGGAATTTGATATTCCACTATTTCTTCAATCTCTTTAACAGTACCCTCAAAAGGTTCTTCTAGTATGTTCAGTGTTCTAAATTTAGTAGAAGCTGAATAATCAGTTCCATTTATATTTCCACTACCGCCGGGCTTAATAGAAGAGATTTCTAAAACCTCATTCTTAATAGAAAAACCTTGTTTAATAATACTCATTGTGTCACTCCTCAGTGAAGAAAATTTTACTTAACCAACTGTCATTAATTAAGTTTAAAAAACATAACTGTTTATGCTCTATGAACTTAACTATTTATCTCTATTTACAGAATTTTTTATTACTAAATTCATAAATATCATGAACAAAAAAGCAAAAATATAAAGATAAGGGTTTGTTAACATCTATAAATCCTTTGTTTTCACTTACTATTTTTTTTGACCCTCTTAGAAGTGACTGAAAGAGGGGAGATTAGCTTTAATTTTTTTAGTGGAGTTCTAACTCAATGCTCCCTTTAGGACGTCCCCGCCTTACATCAAACTTGATATATCATTACGTGATTGCGGTTTTTTGTATGCTAAATATAGCTTTTACAAGAGGTTTGATATGTTCACGTGGCACAAAAAGGCTCATTTGATTATCAACCCTAATGTAATGCTTCTTATCTCTGTCTATATTCCTATATGCTCTATGCAAAATCAACTTTTTAAATAGTTCTAATAGTTCTTTATTAAGTCTTTTTTTGGTAGTATTTAGCAAAGAAGTGTCAAATTTATGATTATTTGTGTTTATGTATTCTAAAAAATCGTTTTTATAGTCTATTTCCAAATTGAAGAAATCAGAAAATAAAGCTGGTCTTTGAATAATTCGAATCTGCATTTGCCACTTCCTTTTGCACAATAATTGTGCTTAATTAATAAAAATGATACAACAGTTGATATTAAACAAAACTTAAATATATCAATAATTATGCAAAAAAGTATAAAAAGGCTCAATATATGAAAAGAGAAGAATTAGCAGAGCTGTTAAATGTAAGTAGAAACACTTTAGCAAATTGGGAAAAAGATAAACCAGAACTGGTTAGATTAATAAATCAAGGATTTGCACTTGATGAAAGTATAGAAGCGACAGAAAGACATTTAGAAAACTTGAAAGCTATAAAAGCGAAAGCTAGTAGCGGTAAGTTTAAGTTGAAGTAGGGGAGAGTTATATGAGCATATTTGAACAAGTATTAACAGAAGAAAAAGAAAAGCGTAATCTTGAATTAACTCGTCTAAAAGTAAAATATAAAGATATAGATATTCTACCAATAGATAAGTACTATAAACTTGCGGAAGAAATACTTGAAGAGCCAGAAATTACATTTATATTTGCAGGCACAAAGGAATATATAAATGAATTGATAGATGAGAAAAATGAGTATAATATTAAAATAGAAGATATTGAGAATTTCTTAAAAATATTTTTAATGGATGCTAGTGAACTTTATGAAGAATTTTTATATGATTCTAGTACTTTTAATAAATTGGATATTCTAGAGCAAGCAGAAATAATATATCTTTTTCTAAAAAAAGAACTACCTGATTGGCTTTATGATGAAACAGAATATAAAGATGATAATAATAAAGAAAGAGAAAATGAGAGTAATGAACCATATGATATATCTAAGATTGATATCATAAACCAACCTTTAGAAATAGAATCTCTTTATAGAATGTACAAGCTAAAACCAAAAGAGCTAGAACTATCACCAGATTATCAAAGAAACTTTGTTTGGAAACCAAGACAAAGAAGTAAGTTAATAGAATCAATTTTAATAAGGATTCCTTTACCAACTTTTTATATCGATACTAGAAACGAAGATCAATGGATAGTAATAGACGGTTTACAGAGACTGACTTCAATCTTTACCTATATTGATAATGAATATAAATTAATAAATTTACAATATCTGACTCATCTAAATGGAAAAAAATGGAAAGATTTAGATAGAAAATATCAAAGAAAAATAGAAAAATTTTCATTATTATGCAATCTAGTAAGACCTAATACACCATCAAAAATAGCTTCCAATATATTTCAAAGAATCAATACATTAGGAACAAAATTAGAAGTTCAAGAAATTAGAAATGCAATGTTTAGAGGTAAGTCAACTAAATTGTTGAAAAAAATGGCCGAATCAAACGAATTTATTAATATAATTACTAGAAAAAGAATCAAAGGCTATTCCAATAGAATGGAAGATCATGCCATAATCCTTAGATATCTATCATTTAAAATTACTAATTATCTAGAGTACAGAAAAAATGATATGAATGAGTTTTTAGAAGATACTATGGATAGAATAAATAATATGGGTGATCTTGAAATTAAATCATTAGAAAATACATTTTTAGATTGTATGAAAAAAGCACAGATTCTATTTGATAAAGAACATTTTTTAAAACCATCTAAAAGAGAAAAAAATACAAATCAAATAAGTAAAACACTTTTTGAATCTATTTGTTATACACTAGATAAATATAGTTTTAATGAAATTGAGAAAAATCAAGCTTTATTATTAGAAAAAATTTATGAAATATATAAAAATGATGAATTTATTTTAAAAACTTCACTTGCAACAAATAATCCTCCTCAAGTAAAATATAGATTTGATAAGTTTAAAGAAATTTTTAAAGAAGTAATAGGACACTAAATGAGATCATTAAGAATAAAAAACTTCAAATGTTTTGAAGATAAAACTATAGACTTTACAAACTTAACTGTTTTAGCAGGTGGAAATGGAGCAGGGAAGTCAACCGTGATCCAAACTTTTTTACTTCTTGCACAAAGTATCGATGAAAAAGATCTTGAGAACATTCCAAGAATACTCTATTTAAATGATTATTACTGCAATTTAGGAAGTTCTGATAGATTACTTCATTATGGTGCAGATAACGATATTATAGAGTTTGAATTCACTGATAAACATGGAAGCTCAGTAAAACTTACTATGAGTCAAGATCAAAATGATCTTAATATATTAAATATAGAAGATATACTTGATACTAGATCACCTTCATCAACTACAGGTGCATTGAGTTTTGTAGAATATTTTGATTTTATTGGTGCTGATAGATTTGGACCAAAATCATTTCATCATACTGATAGTAACTTTTCAAGAATAAATGTCGGTAAACTAGGAGAATATACAGCTCTAATTTTACATAATCATAAGTTTAAAACTTTAGGACTAGGAAAAGGTAGTTTAATAGTAAATGTAAACTCTTGGCTATGTAAAATCTTTGGTTATGTTGACATTGATACAACATTTATTAAAGAAGCAAATATTGCTATGTTAAAAGTTAAGAATCATCCACTGTTAGATAATCATGAAAGCCCAGTAAACATGCCTTATGGAGTTAGTTACTTGCTCCCAATTATTGTAAGTTGCTTAGTAAGACAAATACCTAAAGATAGATTATTTGATGACTATGAACCAACAGAAGAAGAAAATGAAATGGTAATAATAGAAAATCCAGAAGCTCATCTTCATCCAGCAGCACAATCTAAACTAGGTTATTTCTTAGCAAAAATGTCTAATCATGTACAAATAATAATTGAAACGCATAGTGAGCATATTATAAATGGTATTAGATTAGCTACACTAGAAGATGATGTAGATCAAGGTGAAATAACTATTAATTTCTTCGAGTCTAATGAAGATAAGATTGAACCAAATATTAATTGTATAAAAATAGATATTATGAGTGATCTAACAGACTGGCCAAGAGGTTTTTTTGATCAGCAAGCAATGGATGTTGGAGAGTTGTTTAAAAGTAGGGCAGAAAGATATGTGTCAAAGTAGTTTTAGTTTACATTCTGGATCATTTGATAAAGGAAGTAATAATAAAGAGACCATATATAGTAATATAGAAAAGTTAAGAAATGTAAATGATAAAATCAAATCATTTGATGATCTACTCTTTAAAGAAGAAGATATATTTATAGCAAATTTCATAGATGATAAGCAACTGTTTGAAATATTATTTTTAGAACATGCTTCATTTAGTCAAGATTATAAAACGATATTAATAGATATAGTACAAAATTCTAAAAATCAAACAGGAGAAGATTATCCTAAAGTTGGATTAAATCATATTGCTGAAGATATTATTTATACAGTAGAAGATCTAATGCAATATTATTACAAATGCATGGAAGAAACTCATAATGAAGAAGAGTTTTCTGTTTGCATTGAAAGATATTTTAATAACTTAAAATTTCAAAATAAAATTGATGATACACTTAAAACATTAGAGGGTGGAGGATTAAAGTATTTCTCAAGGGATATAATAAAATCTTTAGTGTGTTTAGAAAATGAATTTAAAACTATTTTGAATGATAATCATCAAGATGTAAGAAAATCTTTAGTGAAGTATTCATCAATGATAGGCTTAAGTACGACTATAGAAGGTAATGCAGACAGAAAGCCTGATTTTACATTTGGGTTTAAAAAAGATGATAAAAGTGCCATTTCTGTTTGCTGTGAACCTCATGTTAAACTATGTAATTCATCTAAAAGTAGTGACAGCACCTATTACTATAATCGTCTTCATTTTCATGTAGGGCAAGAAGGTGTTGAAGAAGGTAAAATACTAATCGGATCTATTGGATATCATAGATAAGTAATTAGTAAATTATATTTTTTATTTACTTCAATTTTTGTTTGTTTTTTCCATTCTTTTCTAATATGTCTTTCTTCTTCTTTTGATGGAAAGAACTTTTTTTCTACTTTTTTTGGATCTTTTATATATTGAACTGCAAATCTTTTTAATGTTAATACTGCAAATTTGTTACTAAACGGTTTTCTTAGAAGCTCGTGCTTGTAGTATTCTCTGGCATTTATAGCAACTGATCTTAATTCTTTCACTTTTTCAGTATTTAGAATTTTAAAGTTATGTTTTCTTGCATGTGTAAATGCTGTTAGTTGTAGATCACCTTCATTTAACCATCTTTCTTGGATCAGTATGATTTCATCTAATGTTATGATCTCTTCATCTAGCTTATCTTGTAGTTCAAGAAGTCTTTTTAAAGAGTTCTTTCGTATCTGTAGCTTTAAACCTTTTGGCATAGTCATACCAAACTTAGGGCTTTCTTCGCCACCTTTGTTATATAGATCTCTAACTTGTGTTCTGTGGTTATAAGGATCTCTTGTTTTCTCCCAGCTTTGCTGAGTTAAGTTCCAATACCAGTCTCTATACTCTTTGTATAGATCAACGTTGTTGTAACCGCTATTCATAAGTCCATCAAGACTCTTATCTGTATCTCTTACCATATAGCATTGCCAACAGCCAAAACGAGATACACCACAGCCTAGTTTACCATCATCTATATCTTTACCACCTGCAGCAACAAAAGAGCACTCAGAAGCGTCTTTGCCACTTGCGTCACTATAGAGTTGCCATAAGAAGTCAATATTTACAAGATCATTCTTTTGTTTAAAAAGGTGTTCCCATACATCTTTGGTAGTCCAATCCTCAATAGGCATAAGATTACTAGCATTTGGATATCTATCGTTGATCTTTAGGTTTGTACCTTTTACAGATAGCTTTTCTATTCTTGCTGATCTACTGAAGCTTTCGTCTTTTCTAGTACCAATAACAGAGATAAACTCTCCCCTTGGGAACAGAGATCTTATTCTCTTATCAATAGGGTTAACTTTTAGTTTATCTGTACACCATCTAAACGTACCAGAAGGAGGGGGCATACCAACACCTAAAAGCTGAACATTTAGTGTATCTTTGTCTTCAGGAAAAACTTCTTCTACTATTAGTGGAAGATCATGATCAAAAGCGTAAGATTTTATACTATCTAGTGAAGCATGTAAATGTTCTAGTAGGGGAGGGAGTTCAGCTAAAGTATTTGAGTTTATAATATATACTTTTTTGTTTAGTGGTATGTTTTCTTTTTGTAGATCATGAAGCATTTCACATACTACATAAACTACTGATGTGCTGTCTTTTCCACCGCTAAATGAGACACATAGAGGTCTCTCGTCACTTAAGTAATAATGTTTAAGCAGATCTTTTGCCGTAGTCAAATTATCGTTTGTTAAACTGTTAATTATATTTGGATTTTCATACATCATAGTCATGCATGATTATAGCATATTGATTATTTATTTGGCTTATTTCATTTATACATTAAATTATATAGTTTCATCCATATATTGGCATGTAAAACGTTATCTAAATAGAGGTTAAGTGTAGTTGTTTTTTTGAATATTTTGATCAAAAATAATAAAAAATTCTAAATGATTTTTGATGATCTCATTTTTTTATCATTATCTACTGATAGTATCAGTAAAATATCAGTAAAAAGCTATAAATATCACTGATAGTTTGATTTTTTATTCTTTGAAAAGCCCTGCTTATAGGGTTTTGTAGGTTAGTGGTACCAGAGAGGGGATTCGAACCCCTAAGCCTTGCGGCAGCGGATTTTGAATCCGCCGTGTATACCGTTCCACCACTCTGGCTTATGAGTTGGAATGATAGTGAGATATTACTTAAAAGTAAATAATATTCAGACGATTTTGTGACATGGAACTTTTATTGCTAGTATAAGAGTATGAATGTTATAACAGCAAACGGAGGTGCGTTATGAGAGTTACAACAAATATGTATTACAAAAGTTTATATGGAACTAATAACTCTAAATTGAGTGAAAGTCTTTTTGATGTAAATAAACAAATAGCTTCTGGATTGAAGATTCAGTATGCGAAAGATGATGTTAGAACATTTGCAGAGACAATGAGCTTGGATAATGAAATATCTACATTGGGTCAAGTTAAAAAAAGTACTCAAAGTGGTTATAAAATGTCAAATCAAACGGATGTAATTCTGAATGAATTTGAAACAAGTATGAACCGTATGAGAACATTACTGCTGCAAGCAGCTAATGGGACAAACGATGCTACTTCTTTGGATGCAGTTGCAAAAGAGCTAAGAGGACTTGAAGGTCACTTTAAGGGTCTAGCCAATTCATCAATAAATGGACAATACCTTTTTTCAGGAACAGCTGTAGACATTAAGCCAATAGCTGATGACGGTACATACATGGGTAATGATCAGAGTATGAAAGCTTTTACAGGCTCTAAAACTCAGCAACAATACAATATATCCGGTGGAGATTTATTTTTAGGTGAAGAAGTTCTAGTAAATAGAGAAGTGACATCAAACGTTGTAAACTATAACCTAATTAAAAAATACCCAGCATTGGGAACAACATCAGATGATGTATATATATCTTCAAGCAATACTATTAGAGATATGATGGGTGATACTGACAATATAATTGATACAGTTAATGCTAAACATCATTTTTACTTAAGAGGTACAAAGAGTGATGGAGTAGCATTTGAACAAAAAATATCAATGCGTGATGATGAAAAGGTTGATGAATTATTAACTCAAATAGGAGTTGCTTTTGGTAACACTCCTGATTTAAAAATAGTTAATGTAACTATGAACCTATCCGGGCAGATAGTTGTTGAAGATAAGATTAAAGGTTCGAGTAAATTGGATTTTCATATGGTTGGAGCAGTTGACTATACCGGTGGTGCAGCTGCTGATGTTACAAGTATAGATGCGCTTGGTGTAGGTGAAACCAACTTTGATACAATCCAAGTTGGACCACCTACTGCAACAAATCCAAATTTATATGTTAAAGAGTTTATTAAATCATCTTTAACATCAGCAACAGGAGTGGCAGCAACAAATGTGCTAGAAGCAACAGTTTATGATAGAACAAATTTTTCAAAAGACGGCTCTAAACTATCATCGAGTATTCCTCAAATACTAAAAGATGATAATACATTTGCAAAAGATTCTACAAAGATTTCTGAGGTTGCTGATTTGTCACAATTACCTAGTGTTGGATCACTCGATGGGACACAGTTAAAACTTACAGGTACAAATGTAACCGGAGCAGCTTATGATGTTCAGATAGACTTTGCAACCGCTGGTTCTACTTTTTCACTTGACGGCGGAGTTACTAACTATGAAATTTTTAACATGGCTTCACCAAGGGCTGCTGTAGCAGCTGATGATATGTCATACAGACAGTTAATGGACGTTGTCAATATGGTTGTCACAAACAATTTACCAGCAACAACCAATGTGGCAACTGATTATGACAGTGCCATTAACGTTTCTGACTTTAATGGTCGTACTTTTTTAAGTTATGATGGAAAAATACAATTTCAGGAGATTGGAGCTACTGATACAAAAGCTTCAATAGCACTTCATGATGCAAATAGTGGTGATTTTACTACTCCTCCATCTGTTATGACATTTAATGCAAATAATGGATTGACTGTGCGTGATCCAAAAACGGATTTCTTTAAAACTTTAGATGAGATGATCACAGCTGTTGAGAACTATACACTACACCCAGATTCTACAGGAGCTGATATTAGAAATATAGGTATAGGGAATGCAATAGCAATGATGGATGATTTACAAGATCATGTATTTAGAGCACACTCATTAGTCGGTGCTCAGTCAAATTCATTGACTTCGGCCTTAGAACGTTCAGAACTTTTGGAAGTAAGTACTATGACGCTTCGTTCATCTGTGATAGATACTGATTTGGCAGAAGCTTCATTGACATTAACCCAATTGACTCTTAACTATGAGGCTATGCTTGCTACGGTTGGTAAAGTTTCTAAGTTAAATCTTGTAAACTACCTATAATACCTTTCATATTGCCAAAAAAATTCCCTAGTGGAACATTTTTGGCTATACTTCATATATAAAAAAATTATCTATATTTTAAAGGCAACATGATTTGAAAGAGACCTTATTTATCGTAACATTTGGAGTTTTAATCTATCTTGGTTTTGCTACTATCTTTGGTGACAGTGGACTTATTGGAAGTTATGGAGCTATTTTTGCCTCATATAATCATGAATATTTTGGATATATTTCTTATGCATATCTTATATCTTTTTTAATACCACTATATTATTTTTACAGGGACACATCATTTAGTTTTAGAAAACTAGAAGTTACACTCGCTTCATTTTTAATGATTTTCTCTTTTTTATTAGCTCAAGCTTTACTGGTTGATAATGGGTTTAGAGGAAAAGTAGGTGCAGACTTTGTTGACTTTTTAGTACCATATATAGGACTTTTTGGACTTTGGACTTTTTGGTTTATTATTACTTCTGTGTCAGCTCTAATACTTTTAGATAAAAGTATGGATGAACTTACATCAGCATTTGCGAATATAATCAAAAATGCTATGCCAACTCCAAAACAGAAAACTTCTTTTGAGGATGCTAATGACTTTGAAGCATCTGTTAATGGAATAGATAGTGAGTATGATGAACCGGCTTATTTGAGAAAAAATGAGGATACGGAGTTCTTAAAAGTTCAAGAGGAAGATATCTGGAAAGTAGAAGAACTTCCTAAGGCTGAAGAAATTGTTGTTAAAGAGACTGCTAAAACTACTGAAGCTCATACTATTCTAGAAATAGCTTCAAAGGTAAAAGAACAAAAAAATGCTCTTATTGTTGATGAGCTGGAAGAGAATACAAAGCTTTTGGAGGGAATAGAAAAAGGTGAAGTTGAAAAACCAAAGAACTTCACTCTACCATCAGTTAAATTTCTGCAAAAACCAGACAAAGCCGGACACAGTGTAGATGAGAGTGAAGTGGATGACAAAATTCGCTATCTTATAGAAAAACTGGCTCATTTTAAAATAGATGGTGATGTTGTAAGAACTTATGCCGGTCCTGTCGTTTCTACATTTGAGTTTAAACCTGCTGCGAATGTAAAAGTAAGTAAGATATTAAACCTTCAAGACGATTTGGCGATGGCTCTAAGTGCAGAGACTATACGTATCCAAGCTCCGATTCCAGGAAAAGATGTTGTAGGTATTGAGATACCTAATGAGACAGTTGATACAATCTACTTAAGAGAGTTGCTTGATTCAAAGCTATTTAAAGAGTCTGCATCTCCACTTACAATTGCCTTAGGTAAAGATATAGTAGGTAAGCCGTTTATTACTGACCTTAAAAAACTTCCGCACCTTCTTATAGCCGGAACAACGGGAAGTGGTAAGAGTGTTGGTATAAATGCGATGATATTGTCTCTACTATATAAAAACTCACCTGATCAGCTCAGACTGCTTATGATAGATCCTAAGATGCTGGAGTTCTCTGTGTATAATGATATTCCACATCTCCTTACTCCTGTTATAACAAAACCAAAACAGGCTATAGTCGCTTTAAATAACATGGTTTCAGAGATGGAACGTCGTTATGAGCTAATGAGTGAAAATAGAACTAAAAACATAGAAAACTACAATGAAAAAGTAAAAAAAGAGGGTGGTGAGCACTTTCCTTATATTGTAGTTATCATAGATGAGTTAGCTGACTTGATGATGACAAGTGGAAAAGAGGTTGAGCATTCAATAGCAAGACTTGCGCAAATGGCTAGAGCATCCGGTATTCACTTAGTTGTTGCTACTCAAAGACCATCTGTTGATGTTGTAACAGGTCTAATCAAAGCAAACTTACCATCTCGCATCTCATACAGAGTAGGGCAAAAAGTTGATAGTAAAATAATCTTAGACCAAATGGGTGCAGAGTCCCTTCTTGGTCGCGGCGATATGCTCTTTACTCCTCCAGGTTCTACAGGATTAGTTAGACTTCATGCTCCATGGAGCGCAGAAAATGAGATAGAAAGTATTGTAGATTTTATCAAGTCTCAAAGAGAGCCAAACTATGATAAAAGCTTTTTAGTGGAAGAAAATGAATTGGATGGTGCATCTAAGAGCGAAACTTATGAAGAGCTAGATCAACTTTATGAAGATGCTAAAAATGTAATCATGACAGACAGAAAAACATCGATCTCGTATCTACAAAGAAAACTTCAAGTCGGATACAATCGCTCAGCAAGAATTATAGAACAGTTGGAAGGAGAGGGCGTATTGTCCGCTCCAAATACTAAAGGTATTCGTGAAATATTATAATGACTAAAGCACACTTGGTTTTTACAAAGTACCATAACTCTTATCGTGTAGACGTTAAAAACCTCGAACAACTTTCAGTTGAACAGATTCAAGAGTTGCAGCGCTTTGTAGAGAATAGAAAAGGTGTTTTTGATTTTGCTTCATATAGCTTTGTAATTCAAAAAAGAATAGAATATTATGAGTTTATTGCATTAATAGAACATACTGATATAAAAGCTAGATGCGAAGAGAATATAATAGAAGTTAGATCTCAGCCCAGAGTAGGTTTTGGTCAATACAAAGGTATGCAATATAGTGATCTTCCAGACTCTTATATGCTTTGGTTAAAGACAAACTATCGAGGCTATGGCAGAGAACTAATAGAAGCCGAGTTAAAAAAAAGAAATTTATAACTCTTTAGGGCTTATCATATTCTCTGGAACTACCCACTCTTTAAACTGCTCCTCTGTTACAAGTTTTAGTGCTAGAGCTGCTTCAAGCAGAGTTGAACCATCCTTGTGCGCCTTTTTAGCTATTTTTGTAGCGTTATCATAACCTATATGAGGATTAAGTGCTGTTACGAGCATAAGTGACTCATCTCTTAGTTTTACTATGTGCTCTTCATTTGCCGTTATTCCGACTATGCACCTATCTGTAAAACTTTGGCATCCATCACTAAGCAAGCGTATTGATTGAAGTAGATTGTAAATCATTACAGGTTTAAATACATTTAGTTCAAAATGTCCGTTAGAACCTGCTATAGAGATAGTTGTATGATTTCCCATTACTTGTGCGGATATCATTGTAAGAGCTTCACTTTGAGTAGGGTTTACTTTTCCAGGCATGATGGAAGAGCCTGGTTCGTTTTCAGCAAGACTTATTTCTCCTATCCCGCATCTAGGTCCAGATGCCAAGAAGCGAATGTCATTAGCAATTTTCATCATACTTACAGCAGTAGTATTTAAGGCCCCACTTGCTTCGACAATAGCATCATGAGCAGCAAGTGCTTCAAACTTATTTTGGGCTGTAACAAAAGGAATGTCCATGGTTTTAGCAACCTGCGCGGCAAATGCTTTGTCAAAGCCTTTTATAGTGTTTATTCCAGTACCAACAGCAGTTCCACCTTGTGCGAGTTGAAGAAGAGCAGGTAGTACGGCTTCAACTCTACGAATAGAGTTAGCTACTTGTGCTGTATAGCCTGAGAACTCTTGTCCTAGTGTTATCGGTGTAGCATCTTGAGTGTGTGTTCGACCTATTTTTACTAGATGCTCGTAGGCCTTAGATTTTTTATCTAGCTCATCACACATATGTTTTAAAGAGGGTAGTAGTTTGTGTGTAATCTCCTCAACTGCCGCTATATGCATAGCTGTAGGAAATACATCGTTTGAGGATTGACCCATATTACAGTGGTCATTTGGATGAACAGGATCTTTAGAACCTATTACTCCACCAAGAATCTCTATGGCGCGATTAGATATTACTTCATTTGCGTTCATGTTACTTTGTGTACCGGAACCTGTTTGCCATATAGATAAAGGAAAGTGTTCATCAAGTTTACCTTCTATAACCTCACCAGATGCTTTAATAATTGCCTTTCCTATATTGGTATCTAAGACACCAAAATCCATATTTACTTGTGCACATGATTGTTTTACCATTGCTAAAGCTCGTATAAGAGGCTTTGGCATTGTTTCTATACCTATAGGAAAGTTTATAAGTGACCTGGCAGATTGTGCGCCGTAGTACATATTTGAAGGTACTTCAAGGTTACCAAATGAGTCACTTTCAGTTCTAAACAAGTTCATAATATTCTCCATGGCTGATATTTAAAGTAAATAGTAACATAAAAAGTTATTTTATATATAGCTTTATAGGTTGCATGATGTTACTAAAGTTAACATATTGAAAAATATATGTTTGAAATATGTGTATTTTTGTAACACTGTTTATTTTGGGTTTACTTATTAGGTTATAATCTTCTCAAATTAAAATAACAGGAATGACTATGGCATTTTTAGAAGATTATAAAGCACATACAGAAGAGAGAGCTGCTCTTGGTGTTCCACCATTAGCACTAACTGCTGAACAAACAGCAGAGCTTGTTGAATTATTAAAAGCTTCACCAATTACGGAACAAGACTATGCAATGGATATATTTGAAAACAAAATCCCTGCCGGTGTTGATGATGCTGCTTATGTAAAAGCTGCATTTTTAAATGATGTAGTACAAGGAAATGTTTCTTGTGATTCTATAGATGCTGTAAAAGCATGTGAAATTTTAGGATTGATGCTAGGTGGTTTCAACGTTACTCCATTAGTTGAAGCACTTAAAATCGACGGTGATGTTGCAAATGCTGCTGCTGAGCAACTTAAAAATACAATTCTAGTATACGATGCATTTAATGATGTAAAAAGATTAATGGACGCTGGAAATGCTAAGGCTTCTGAAGTTGTTAATTCTTGGGCAAACGGTGAGTGGTTTACTAATAAGCCTGCAATGGATGAAGAGATTACTGTAACTGTATATAAAATTCCTGGTGAGACAAATACTGATGATCTGTCTCCGGCTGGAGAAGCATTTACAAGAGCAGACATCCCTTTACACGCAAACTCAATGCTTGTAAGCAGAATGGATAATCCTTTAGATACTATGAAAGAGCTAAAAGAAAAAGGTCACCCATTAGCATATGTTGGTGATGTTGTTGGTACTGGTTCATCAAGAAAATCAGGTATTAACTCTGTTCAATGGCACATGGGTAACGATATCCCAGGTATCCCTAATAAAAGAACTGGCGGTATCGTAATTGGTGATATAATTGCTCCAATTTTCTTCAATACTGCAGAAGATTCAGGATGTATCCCTATTCAAGCTCCAACTGCTGAGTTAAATACTGGTGATGTAATTACTGTTAAACCATTTGAAGGTACAATTGAGAAAGATGGAAAAGTTGTTTCTACTTACGAAATTGCACCTAATACTCTTCCAGATGAGATGCGTGCTGGTGGTCGTATTCCACTTATTATCGGTAAAGGTTTAACTGCTAAAGCTAGAGAAGCATTAGGTATGGACGCAGGTGATCTATTTATGACTCCTTCACAACCGGATGATAATGGTAAAGGTTTTACTTTAGCACAAAAAATGGTTGGTAAAGCTTGTGGAATTGAAGGTGTGAAGCCTGGTGTTTACTGTGAGCCTATCGCAACAACTGTTGGATCTCAGGATACTACAGGACCAATGACTCGTGATGAAGTAAAAGAACTTGCAGCGTTAAGTTTTGGTGCTGATATGACTATGCAATCGTTCTGTCATACTGCTGCTTATCCAAAACCTGCCGATATCAAACTACAGCACACACTTCCAGAATTCTGGACTTCAAGAAAAGGTTTCATCCTTCGCCCAGGTGATGGTGTAATCCACTCATGGTTAAATAGACTTTGTCTTCCAGATACAGTAGGTACTGGTGGAGATTCACATACTCGTTTCCCAATCGGTATCTCTTTCCCAGCTGGTTCTGGTCTTGTTGCATTTGCTGGCGTTACCGGTATGATGCCTCTAACTATGCCAGAATCTGTACTTGTAAGATTCAAAGGAACTATGCAGCCGGGTATCACTCTCCGTGATATGGTAAATGCTATTCCTCACCAAGCTATTAAAGATGGTTTATTAACTGTTGAAAAAGCTGGTAAGAAAAATATTTTTGGTGGACGTGTTCTTGAAATCGAAGGTCTAGAAGATCTTAAGTGTGAGCAGGCATTTGAGCTTTCTGATGCATCTGCTGAGCGTTCAGCTGCTGCTTGTACAGTTAAGCTTAACAAAGAGCCAATCATCGAATATTTAGAGTCTAACATCGTTTTAATCGATGAGTTAATTGCTCAAGGTTACGAAGATGCAGCTACACTTGCTAGAAGAAGAGATAAGATGAAAGCATGGGTTGCTAATCCAGAGCTTTTAGAAGCTGACAGTGATGCAGAATATGCAGCAGTAATTGAAATTGATATGGATCAAATTAAAGAGCCAATTTTAGCTTGTCCAAATGATCCAGATGATGTTAAAACACTGACAGAGATTAGAGCAGCTGGTCTTAGAACTGAAATCGATGAAGTATTTGTTGGTTCTTGTATGACAAATATTGGTCTATTTAGAGCACTAGGTGAAATACTTAGAGGTGAAGGTCCAGTTGCAAATAAACTATGGGTTTGTCCTCCAACAAAAATGGATGAGAAACAATTATCAGAAGAAGGTTACTATTCTATCTTTGGTATGGCTGGAGCTAGAACTGAGATTCCTGGATGTTCTTTATGTATGGGTAATCAAGCATCTGTTGCACAGAATGCATGGGTATTCTCAACTTCAACTAGAAACTTTGATAACAGACTAGGTAAAGGTTCTCAAGTTTATCTTGGATCTGCTGAGCTAGCTGCTGTTGTTGCGCTTAAGGGTGCATTACCAACACCAGAAGAGTATTTAGAGATAGTTTCTGGAAAAATTACACCAGAGATGACTGATACAGTTTATAAATATCTTAACTTCAATACAGTTAGTCAAGAACAACTAACTGCAATGATCAAATAAAAACAAAATAGCGACGCAACTTCTGCGTCGTTACTCTCGTCACAATAAAACTAATCTCTTATTACATCATACTCTAAAGGGTACTTTGGAGTAAAAAGCTCTATATTGATTTTTTCATTTTGTTTTTGGTTTTCAAAAACTATTTTTACTTTATTTTCAAATTCATCTACATATGAGATAGTCTCTATTACTTCATCTTTTGTAGTTATCATAAACTTTGCCTCTTTATAGTGAGCCTCATATTTGTTATTTTCTATCTTTTTTGCATTTTGTATCATGTTGAAAAAATCCATACTTGAGTCTATTCTTCTGATAATAACTTGCTCGATTTCCGGTTCGATAACGGTAACGTTAAATCTATTTATATAAACATCTTTTTTTATTGGCTTAATATAGTTCCATACAGCATTTTGAGGCTTAGAAGCTACTACATGCCCCTTATAAATCAGTGATTTATCTTTATCGTCTGTAACACTTTGTGTAAAATCGGCTTGAAATGAGTTTAAGCTGTCAAACGAGG
Source organism: Sulfurimonas sp. (assembly GCF_041563035.1). GTDB lineage: Bacteria > Campylobacterota > Campylobacteria > Campylobacterales > Sulfurimonadaceae > Sulfurimonas. Next base: position 69,676 of record NZ_JBFFNS010000012.1, read on the forward strand.
CAAAAGCAAGCGTAGAAGTTAAGAATAGTGTAAATAAATGTTTCATAAAGCTCCTTATTTGAGAAATTATATCTAAGTGACTGTTTACATATTAATCAATATGAATTTTAAATAGTTTCATTTTTAAATTTATGCAAATTATAACTATTAGTATGCTAGAATAAGAGCAATTTCAGTGACTACTATATAGTAAGTTATATAGTAGTCTATAACAAGGTTGAGGATGCTGCAGGCATTAATGGGAAAGATTTTTGGTACATCAAATGATCGCGAATTAAAAAAATATTCTAGAAGAGTTAACAATATCAATGCATTAGAAGCTAAGTATGAGGTTCTAAGTGATGATGAATTAAAAGAAGCGTTCTCAGAGCTGAAGAACAGTGTTTTAAATGAAGAGAAAACTTTAAATGATGTTTTAGAGGATTCCTTTGCTATAACAAGAGAGGTTGGTAAAAGAGTTCTTAATATGAGGCACTTTGATGTTCAGCTAATAGGTGGTATGGCTCTTCATGAAGGTAGAATTGCTGAGATGAAGACAGGTGAAGGTAAAACTCTTGTCGCTACACTCGCAATTGTACTTAATGCTATTACAGGCAAGGGCGTACACTTAGTGACTGTTAATGATTACCTTGCGTCTAGAGATGCATTGGAAATGGGAGCTCTTTATAATTTTCTAGGTTTTTCTGTTGGAACTGTACTTGAGAGCAACTCTACACCAGAAGAAAAAATTGAAGCTTACAAGTGTGATATTACATATGGTACAAATAATGAATTTGGATTTGATTATCTAAGAGATAATATGAGTTACTCAGCAGATCAGATGGCTCAGAGAAATCACAATTTTGTAATTGTTGATGAAGTTGATAGTATCTTGATTGATGAGGCTAGAACACCACTTATTATTTCTGGTCCTACAAACAGAGGTTTAGAAGATTATAAGATTGCTGACGGTATAGCTATGAATTTAATTAAAGATGAACACTTTACTGTAGATGAAAAAGATAAAGTAATACTTATTACAGAAGATGGAATAACTAAAGCGGAAGAGCTTTTTGGTGTTGAAAATCTTTATAGCGTTGAAAATTCTTCTCTTCCTCATGCTCTTGACCAAGCACTTAAAGCTAACTATCTTTTTGAGAAAGATGTTGACTATGTTGTAAATGACGGTGAAGTTGTAATCGTTGACGAGTTTACAGGTAGACTTAGTGAAGGTCGTCGTTTCAGTGAAGGTCTTCATCAGGCTCTTGAAGCTAAAGAAAAAGTGGAGATAAAAGAAGAGACTCAGACTCTAGCAGATATTACATTCCAAAACTACTTTAGAATGTATGATAAGTTAGCAGGTATGACTGGTACTGCCGAGACAGAAGCTACTGAGTTTTCTCAGATATACTCTCTTGATGTTGTATCTATTCCTACAAACATTCCTGTTACAAGAAAAGATTTAAATGATCTTATCTATAAAACCGAAGAAGAAAAATTTGCTGCAGTTATAGAGACTATAAAAAAATTATCTAAGACAGGTCAGCCTGTTCTGATCGGTACGGCATCTATTGAAAAATCTGAAGCATTACATGAGGTTTTAAAGAAAGAGAAAATAGCCCATACTGTGTTAAATGCTAAAAATCATGCACAAGAGGGTGAAATCATTAAGAATGCGGGCTCTAAAGGTGCTGTTACAATTGCTACTAATATGGCTGGACGTGGTGTTGATATTAAAGTTAATGATGAAGTAAAAGCTCTTGGTGGTCTTTATATTATAGGTACTGAGAGACATGAGAATCGTCGTATTGATAACCAACTACGTGGTCGTTCAGGTCGTCAAGGCGATGCGGGTACTACACAGTTTTACTTATCACTAGAGGACAATCTACTACGTATTTTTGGTTCCGACAAGATCAAGTCTATCATGGAAAGACTCGGCGTTGAAGACGGTGAATATATTGAGTCTAAAATGGTTACTCGTGCAGTTGAAAAAGCTCAAATGAAAGTAGAAAACATGCACTACGAAGGTAGAAAGCAGATTGTTGAGTATGACGATGTCGCAAATGAGCAGAGAAAAATTGTTTATAGATTTAGAAATCAGCTTCTTGACAAAGAATTTGACATCATTTCAAAAATTGATGAAGTCAGAACTGAGTATGTAGATAATATACTAAATATTTGTGATATTTTTGATGGTGGAGCAAAAGAAGATTTTAATGTTAAGAAATTGTCTGAGTTGCTAAAAGAAGAGTTAAACTTTGATTTGAATATAGATGATTACTATTTGTTGGAGTTTGAAGAACTTCAAGAAAAGGTAACTGCTGCAGTCAAAAAATCATATGATGACAAAATGAGTGTACTAGAAGAAGATATTCAACATGAAATAGCAAGAGAACTTTACCTAAAAGAACTAGATAGTGCATGGAGAGAACATCTATATGCTATGGATAATATGAAAACTGGTATTAGACTTCGTGCATATAATCAGAAAGATCCACTGGTAGAGTACAAAAAAGAGAGTTTTAACCTTTTTACAGAACTTATCAAAGATATTAAATTCAATACTATCAAAACTCTTCAGATCATCCAGTTTAAAATGGAATCTCCCCAAGAGGAAGCTGCAAAAGTCGCTCAAGAACTAGAACTACAAAGAAAATTTGATGAAGCAGCAAGACAGCTTAACCATCAACTGGAAAATGCTGAGGCTGCAGATAAAAAAGTAGCTAGAAATGAGCCTTGTCCTTGTGGCAGTGGCAAAAAATACAAACAATGTTGTGGAAAAAGCGGCCCTAAAAAAGGTGTTTTCGCGTCTTGAAGACATTAATAGTACCTTACCTAGTCAAGCGTTTCTTACGCTTTGACAAAGATCAGCCCTTTATCTTTTTATCTGCGCTCCTTGCCTTTTTAGGCATTACTCTCGGTGTTATGGTTCTTCTTATTGCCATGGCACTGATGAATGGTTTTGATAAAGAGTTCAAGAAAAAACTGACTATCATGAATTATCCTTTAACTGTTATTCCTAAATTTTACGGTGCAGTTAATGAAGATCTCTTAATTGACTTAGAATCCAGATTTCCAGAACTTAAGTTTAGCCCATATGTTCAATCAGCTATTATGGCTAGAAGTGGAACAAAGCTAGAGGGTGGATATATATTTGGTGTCAACTTTGAAGATGAAGCAAAAGTAAACAGTGTCTTAGGAGATGCTATTCAAAAAAATAAATTCTCAAAGTTTGATGTGCTTATCGGTAAGAGTTTAAAAGATGAGTTTAATCTTTACCATGACGATAGATTGATGTATATCTTTACTCATGTTGAACCTGGCGGTCTCTCGATTACACCAAAGATCAAACGCTTTAAAGTCAAAGGCATTTTCGATTCTGGTCTTAGTGCTTATGATAAAGCTTATAGTTATACAACTCTTTCCTCGATGCAAGCGATGCTTAATGTGCCGTCTAACCAATATGATGGAATTCATGTATTTTCAAATGATCCTCATGCAGATATTGTAAAAATCAAAGAAATTCTCCCTGTTAGTGTGACGGTAAAAGGTTGGTGGGAAGATAATGTTAACTTCTTTGCAGCGTTAGAGCTTGAAAAAGCTTCTCTTTTCATTGTGTTAATGCTTATTATTTTAATTGCAGCTATCAATATAATCTCTTCACTCTTGATGACTGTGATGAACAGAAGAAGTGAAATAGCTCTTCTTCTTTCTCTTGGTGCTACTACTTCAGAGATAAAGAAAGTATTTTTGTACCTTGGTATTGTAATCGGAGTTAGTGGTATTTTAGCCGGAATAGTTTTTGGTATGGGTGGATTATGGATCTTAAGTACTTTTGATATCGTTTCTCTGCCAAAAGATGTTTATCCAACAACTACGTTACCTCTTGATTTAAGTGTTAAAGACTTTTTTCTTATTGTTTGTGGAGCATTTGTAATTGTGATTGCTTCATCTTATTACCCAGCTAAAAAAGCAAGTGAAGTAGATATTTTAACTGTTCTAAGAAACGAGTAAAAGTTTTTACTCTTCTTCTTTATTTTCAAATAGATGGAATGGCAAAAGAAGGGTTCTCTTTATAATATTGAGAGGTGCTACCGCTATATCTTTAGCAATTAAGCTTTTTACACTTGGATCATTGAGTTTACCACTGATCTTCATAGAAGTTGAGATGCTGTCTTCTCCTAAAAGTATATATCCAACAACCGGTATCTTAGCCACACTGCTTCCCAAGTCTGATATGAGGTTTAACTTTATATCTATTTCATTTTTAGTATAACTGGCAGTTCCTCTGCCAACTATATCCATCTCTTTTGAATCAAGTGAGATATCACTGATATAAAAAACATCATCTTTAGCATTGAAATTTATATAAGCACTCTTAACTTCTAATCCATTTTTGCTATATCCAGGCAAAGAGAATGTCACAAGAGAGGGAATAGTGTTTACAAAGGCAAGAATATTATTTAAAATCTTATAATCAAGTATAGTTGTGTTTTTAATATGCATTAGTCCCTTATAGTCTTTTGTTGTACCGTGCATAGAAAAAGAAAGTTTTCCATTTTTAAATTTTGAGAGAGCAAATAATTTATCCATAAACTCATCATTGAAATCATCACCATAAAGATAAAATTTACCATCTTTTAGTTCAAAGCCCGCATGACCACTTTTATACTCTAATTGAGCACTTACTATGTTATTGAAGTACTGCAGATGTATTGTGTCTGATATCGCATGTCTGTCTTTACTAATGTATACATAGCAATCTTTTGCGTCAAAGATAATATTTTTTCCAGCTCCGTCAGTTGAGTTTCTATCATTAACATAGTTTAAGACTTCATCTATATTTAAACCTATTTTATTTGCTGTTACTTTTATTTCTTTACTGATTCTAACGTCAACAGAACTATTAACGTTCAGTAAGATATCATTTGTTCTTCTGTCTATATGACCTTTAATCATATAGTTATCTATTGGCTTGTTTTGTAGAGCTAAAAGTTTGTAAGGATATGCTGTATTGGCTGAGAACTGAATATTTCTATCTGTGTGATTTTTATATAGAGTAAAGTCACCATTTGTTACATTATAATCTTGTAAAAGTTTTGATTTTTTAGCTATATTTTTTAGTGAGTTAAACTTTAGCATCCATCCCTTATCTTTTAGCGTAAACTGAGCATTAAAGTCTTTAGCCTCTATCTCAGTCTTTTGCTTGTTGGACATTACATGAAGCTTTATTGCATCGCTTGAGGAGAAAATTTCACCTAAGTCTTCGTTTTTAAATTTTAACTCATTTAATTTAATCGTTCCTGTGTCATCTTTAAATAGATACTGTGCACTGAATTTCGCACTTGCCAAATCTTTTATCTTAGCGGTAGAGTTTAAGATTTTAAACTCTTCTTGTCCTATCTCTAAAACAGTATCTCCAAGAACATAGTCAAGGTTATTAGCATTTAGTCTGATTTTCTCATTTGATGTAACCATAAGTTTTTGATCATATGTTACTTTTAGAGATGCACTAGATTGATCCATTTTAACGTCGTGAAGAGTAAAGTTCAGTAGATCTACATCAAAATCTGCTCTAATAGGATTAAGTGCAAATGAACCGGAGGCATATGCAGAAGCAAGATTTTTTATACGCACTGGGGTAGTAGGTATTTGAGCTACAAGGGTCTTTAAATCAAAAGGTACTGTTACTCTGTCAACTTCAATGTCTTTTTCTTTAAATAACCATGTAGAGTTCTGCACATCTATAGTATCTTGTTTATTTGATATCTTGTAGGTCACTTTTAGAGGTGTATTTCTTTTTTTAAGTCTAAGATTAAGATCTTGAAAATTTATATCTTCAACATCAAAGTCTATAGTCCCTTCACTTTTTTTAGAATCAAACCTTACATCAACATCAGCTGTAGCTATATCTTTATATTTTGAATGCATCTTATCTATCTTAACATCATAGTTATGCAAAAAAATCCGGGCATTAAATATATCTATATCAAGACCAAGGTAGTTGAAGTTAGCTTTTTTAGTAAAGAAATTTCCTTTAGCAGTAACATCAATATTTCTAAGACCAACTTCTATTTTTAAGTTTGTATCAACGCTTCCGCTATTTTGCAAGAAAGGAAGATCTATCTTATATGCTTTAAGCAGATTTAGTAGGTCTTTATTTACCTTTCCTTCAAAGAGTAAAAACAGGGTTAGAAGTTCCTCTTTTTTAGAAAAGTCAATTTTCAGCCAACTTTTATCCAGATGAAAACCATACTGATAAGCATCTTTTGGTCTAATGAATAATATCCCATTTTTAAATTCAAGCTCTGTTTTTTTTGTAACAACAGGTTCAAGTTCAGGGTTGTAAGTGTACTCTAGGTTATTGGCTATTGCTAGTACTCGTACATTTTTATATGCTTCGCTTAGTTTATTGTAGTCTGCCCATCCATTAACACTTTTAATCTCTATATCTGATATTTTAATAGCGTCATAAGCCCAGTATTTGACCTCTTTTGGCATCCCCAGCATTTCTATGGTATGTTTAATACTTTGTATCTTCTTTTTTGAGTCTATTTTGTAAGATAGCTTCTCTTTGTCCGCAAGCGTATATAGTTTTAATTTTATGTCGTTATTTATATTTACATTTAAAGATGAGAGTAGCTCTACGTTGTAGTAGCCGTCAAATATCAGATTTCCGGTAATCTTTATTTTGCGTTTGTAGTCATGATACTCTTCAATATTTACATTAAAGTAGTGAGATTCAAAGAAGAGTGAGCTGCGGAATAAAAAGTTTTTTGAAGATGCTGTTAAAAAACCATCTTTACCATCTTGGTATTTAAATGAACCACTAATGTCATTAAATATGATGTTGTTTATTTCTATACTTTCAAACCAATTATCAAAAAGAAGAAGTGATTTAAAGAACTTATTTACTTGCTCTATGCTTATGTCAGTTTTTGTTTTTTTAGAATTTTTAATTATTTTAGCTTCTTGGATGCTAATGTTTAATTTTTCATCCCATTTAATGTATAATTTCTTGACTTGAAGATTTGGCAAAGAGATATTTTGTATATAAACGCCATTTTGTAATAATATAAATAAAAAAGAAAGTGTTAAAAAAATGAATGATAAAGCGCTAACTATAGTGAAATGGAGTTTTGAAATAGTATTGATTATTATTTTATCGTTCATGTATTACCTAAATCAGCCTGTACTCACCCCAAAAGTGCTATTTATACCAAAGGGTTCTATAAATCAGATTATAACACAATTACGTGAGAGAAATTACAATGTAAGTAAGTTAGATTCAATACTTTTGAGGCTAATAGGTTCTCCTCAAAGTGGTTGGATCGATATGGGAACGAACTATAGTAGCAAAGGAGATTTTCTCTATAAATTGACAACTGCAAAGGCAGCACTTCAAAATGTAACACTTATTCCAGGTGAGACTACATATATATTTTTAAATGAATTGGCTGACAAATTAGAATTAGATAGACAAATATTACAAAAAGAATATGCATTACAGAGCAATATTATCGAAGGTGCCTTTGTTCCAAACACCTATAAAATGCCACTAGGCATTACAGAAAGAGAATTAATACGGATTCTTCTGTACAACTCAAATAAGCAAATGAAAGATTTATCAATTAAACTGTTTGGAACATATAATGAAAAGCGATGGTTTCATTTTGTAGCAATTGCTTCTATAATACAGAAAGAATCAGCTAATACAGAAGAGATGCCTCTTGTTAGTTCAGTTATTTACAACAGAATAAAAAAAGGTATGAAATTGCAAATGGATGGGACTCTAAATTATGGAAAATATTCACACATCAAGATAACTCCAAAAAGAATAAGAGAAGATGATTCTATCTATAATACCTATAAAAACAAGGGTATACCGAAGGTTCCAGTGTGCAATGTTAGCTTTGAAGCAATAAGAGCTGCAGTTTTTCCGGCTAAGACAGATTACCTCTATTTTATGAAATCTAAGAGCGGAGGACATGATTTTTCATGTAACTATTCTACACATTTACGCAATATAAAGCATGTTACTAAATGAAACAAAAAGAAAATATAACTGAATCTTTAGAGAAGCTTAGCACATATTATTTATCTTAGTGTTATGATTGTCCTGTAAGTTTTTGTGGAGTTCAGTTAAACTAACACATAAAACAAAAATATTAACCTAAGGACAAAAAATGTCAAAAATTATTTGGTCAAAAATTGATGAAGCTCCGGCTTTAGCAACTTATTCTTTATTACCTATCGTTAATGCTTTCACTAAAGCAGCAGGCGTAGAAGTAGTTACTAGTGACATTTCACTAGCTGGACGTGTTCTTGCAGCAATGGGTCTTGCTGAAGATGAATTATCTAAATTAGGTGAAGTTGTTTTACAAGAAGATGGGAACATCATCAAGCTTCCAAATATTTCTGCTTCAGTTGGGCAGCTTAAAGATTGTATCGCTGAACTTCAAGGTCAAGGTTATGATATTCCTAACTATCCTGAAAACCCAGCAAATGCTGATGAAAAAGCTCTTCAAGCTAAATACAGCACATGTTTAGGTTCAGCTGTTAATCCAGTTCTTCGTGAAGGTAACTCTGATAGACGTGCTGCAGTAGCTGTTAAGAAATTTGCTCAGAAAAATCCACA
>NZ_JBFFNS010000013.1:0-75073 GCF_041563035.1 Sulfurimonas sp.
ACATAATCTCTTTTGCACCTGTATTATCAGCTACAACTAAACGAGTAAAACCTTGGATCATTACTTAGCTCCTGATACTACTGTTTTAAGTCTAAAAGATTTAGTCTTAGAAAGTGGACGACATTCGATTGCAATAATCTCATCACCAACTTTTACTTCATTACGCTCATCATGTACTAAGTACTTTTTGAAACGTTTTACAACTTTGTGGTAACGAGGATGCATTACACGACGTTCAACAACGATAGATACCGTTTTTTCGCCTGCAATTGTAACTACTTTACCTTGAATTTCACGCTTATGTGTCATTACCAAGCCCCTAGTTTGCCACTGCAGTAAGCGCAGTGTTGATTTTAGCAATGTCTTTTTTAGCGATACGTAGTTCGCTAGTGTTATTTAATTGCATCATCTTTTGTTTTATTTTTAAAGTAAACAGTTCTGTTTTCTTTTCTTTTAGCATAGCATTAAGCTCTGCTGAATTTTTATCTGCTAAATCAGAATATTTCATTGCTCATCTCCGCAGTAATTATTTTAGTTTTGAATGGTAATTTGTGCATTGCAAGAGTTAGCGCTTCACGAGCTAAATCATGAGGAACACCAGCCATTTCAAAAATTATACGACCTGGTTTAATGTTCATAACCCACTGGTCAACTGAACCCTTACCTTTACCCATACGAGTTTCAAGAGGCTTAGCAGTTAACGGTTTAGCAGGGAATACACGAATCCAAATCTTACCATTTCTTTTAATGTGACGAGTAGCTGAAATACGAGCTGCTTCAATCTGACGTGAGTTAATACGACCTGCTTCAACCGCTTTAAATGCGATATCACCAAATGCTAATGTATAACCAGAACGAGCGTAACCACGGTTACGTCCCTTCATTACTTTACGATATTTTGTTCTTTTTGGCATTAACATGATTAATCAGCCTTTCTCGGAGCACGTTTTCTTGGGCGCTCGTTTTTCTCTTCTTTTGCTTCTGCAGGGATACCTTTAGTAAGTACCTCACCTTTGAAGATCCATACTTTAACACCGATAATACCGTATGTAGTATGAGCTTCTGCGAAACCATAATCAATTTTTGCACGAAGAGTATGTAAAGGAACACGTCCCTCTAAGTACCACTCAGTACGAGCCATTTCAGCTCCACCAAGACGGCCTGCAACTGCAACTTTGATACCTTTAGCGCCAGAACGTTGTGCACCTTGCATAACTTTCTTCATAGCACGACGGAAAGCAACACGACGTTCTAACTGAGTAGCAACATTCTCAGCAACAAGTTGTGCTGAAGTTTGAGCTTTTTTCTCTTCTTTGATATTAACAGAAACTGTTTTACCAATTAACTTTTGAAGTGAAGTCTTAAGTTTTTCAATGTCCGCACCTTTTTTACCAATAATGATACCAGGGCGAGCTGCAACGATAGTTACACGAAGTCTCTTAATTGTTCTTTCTATAATGATGTTAGCAACACCAGCATAGTAAAGCTCTTTTTTCAAAAATGTACGAATCTTGTGATCTTCACCTAAAGCTGCCGGAGCAGTTTTAAAATTAGGGAACCAACGGCTCTCCCAATTACGGTTGATACCAAGACGTAAACCAATAGGATTAACTTTTTGACCCATATTATTTACCCTCTACTTCTACTAAGATATGTGCTGTAGGCTTTCTGATTCCAGATGCCATACCACGTGCTCTTGGACGGAATCTCTTAAGAACAGGACCATTATCAATACGACATGATGTAATAGTACAATCTTCAGCTTCACTACCACTGTTAGCAACTGCAGAAGCGATTACTTTAGCGATGATTTTAGCTGCCTTATTAGGAGTAAATTCTAAAGATGCTAATGCAAGTTCTGCATTCATACCTTGAACTTCTCTTGCAATAAGACGAGATTTAATTGGTGATACACGGATAAACTTTAATAATGCTCTAGCCATGACTACCCCTTCTTCTGAACAGAGCCCTTATGGCCCTTGAATGTACGAGTTGGTGAAAACTCACCAAGTTTATAACCAATATGATTCTCTGTAATATATACAGGAATAAATTGACGTCCGTTGTGAACATTTAATGTTAAACCAACCATTACAGGAAGAACCATAGATCTTCTTGACCAAGTTTTAATAGGTTTTTTGTTGCCTTCAGCCTTAGCTGCTTCAACTTTTTTCATTAAATGGTCATCAATAAATGGACCTTTTTTTACTGAACGAGCCATTAGCCTACCCTTTTTGCATTTGGTTTACGGCGAGTAATAATAAGTTTATCACTAGCTTTCTTACGACGAGTTTTAGCACCCTTCGTTGGTTTACCCCATGGAGTAACTGGATGACGACCTGAGTTCGTTTTACCTTCACCACCACCATGCGGGTGATCAATTGGATTCATTGCAGAACCACGAGTTTGAGGACGAATACCTAAGTGACGCTGACGACCAGCTTTAGCGATAACAATGTTACCAAACTCTTCGTTACCAACTGAACCAACAGTAGCTAAACACTCACCTAATACTAAACGCATTTCAGATGAAGGCATACGAAGTGAAACATATTTACCATCACGACCCATAATCTGAGCAGAAGTTCCAGCAGCACGACACATTTGTCCACCTTTACCAGTTTTAAGCTCGATATTATGAATTAATGTACCCACTGGGATATTTTTCAATTTCATTGTATTACCAGGTTGAATATCTAAACCAGCCTCAGCTGATTGGATACTATCACCTACACATAAACCTTTTGGTTGAAGAATATATCTCTTCTCACCATCAGCGTATGTAACTAGTGCAATACGACAGTTACGGTATGGATCATACTCTATAGCACTTACAGTAGCAGGGATATCAAATTTATTTCTTTTGAAATCAACGATACGGTAAAGTTTCTTAGCACCAGCTTGACGGTGACGAGATGTAATACGACCATTGTTGTTACGACCTGCATGAGTAGGTAACTTAACAAGTAATGAACGAACACTTGCTTTTGCAGTAATGTCAGACGAATCAACATTAGTATAAAAACGACGAGATGGAGTTATCGGTCTATAAGTTTTAATTGCCATCTTATACCGCCAAACTTTCTATTTGTGCACCCTCTGGTAACTTAACATAAAACTTTTTAAAGTCATTTTGTTTACCAGCAACACCACGGAAACGTTTAACTTTCCCGCTTTGATTAAGTGAGTTAATGTTTGATGGAACTATTCCAAAATACTCACGAAAAACCTCTTTAAGACCTGTTTTAGTCATACGTGGAGAAGTTTGTACAACGATAACGTTGTCTTCTTGCATTCCTAAAGTCTTCTCTGTATAAAGTATAGATTTAATATCTGTAATATCTGCCATTATTTAGCCTCACCTACAAGATTGTCCCATACCGCTTTTTCGATCACTATAGAACGATAATTAGCAGCTAAATAAGCATTTAATTCATTTGATTCAATTACATAAGTACTTGAAAGATTATCAAACGCTAAAAAAGTATTTTCATCTAAAAGAGATTTTACTATTAGTACATCTCTTTGATTTAGTGCTTTAAACATTGCCGCTGCATCTTTAGTTTTACCAGATGCGATTTCAATGCTGTCAACGATGAAAAGACTACCGTTTTGTGCATGCTCGTTAAGAGCAAAGTTAAGAGCAAGTTTCTTTTGCTTCTTATTTACTTTAAGGTCATAATTACGATTGTTCTTAGAACCAAATGCTTTACCACCACCCACAAAGATAGGAGAACGACGTGAACCAGCACGAGCGCGTCCGCCACCTTTTTGAGCCCATGGTTTCTTACCACCACCTCTAACTTCACTTCTACCTTTTGTAGTAGCAGTGTTTGCACGTTGTGCAGCCTGAGCTGACTTAACATACAAATATAAGTTGTGAGGATTAATACCAGAAAAACTCTCTGGTAATGCTAACTCAGATGCTTTTTCCATTTTATCATTTAAAACGATTGCGCTCATTATTTAGCTACCTTTACACGACCTAAAGAACCATTAGCTCCTGAAACTGAACCAGACACCGCGATGATGTTGTTTTCAGCGTCGAAAGAAACGATCTCATTCTTAACACTATTTTGTGTATTTCCGTAATGTCCTGGCATTTTCTTACCTTTCATTACACGACCTGGCCACTCTGCATTACCGATTGAACCTGTTCTACGACCAAATCTATGACCGTGAGATGCAGGACCACCAGAGAAATTCCAACGTTTCATTGCTCCAGCAAAACCGCGACCTTTAGTAGTAAAAGTAGATTTTAAAACTTTAGCTTCTGCTAAAGGTGCTAAATCTAAATCACCAGCTTCAGTGTTTGATACTTCTAAAGTAACAAAACGGTTAAACTCAGATGAAAGGCTATATTTCTTTTGCTGACCTTCAATTGATTTATTCATTTTTTTACCGCTATTGTAAGCTACAATTGCAGTGCCTTCATTAACTTCACAAACCTTAGCGTCTAAAACTCTTAAAAGAGTAACAGCTTGACTTGGTACTGTGATTGTACGGCTCATACCGATTTTTTCAACAATATATTCCACGACCTACTCCTACTTATCCATAGAGCGAACTTCAACGTCCACTTCCGGTGCAAGATCAAGCTTCATTAGAGAATCTACTGTTTCTGGCGTAGCAGAAACGATATCGATAACTCTAGCGTGCATACGAATTTCAAATTGCTCACGCGCTTTTTTGTTAACGTGAACTGATTTCAATACTGTATATTTACGAATCTTTGTTGGTAAAGGGATCGGACCACGAATTACGGCACCTGTACGCTTTACAGCCTCAACTATTGATGCTACTGATCTATCTAATACACGATGATCGTATGCTTTCAATTTTAAACGAATTTTTTCCATGTTTTTCCTTCTAAAGAACTCGTTAGGTCTTGCCTAACTATATTAAGGGAGTGGAATTGTACCCAAACAAAAGTTCATATCCAAGGTTTTAGGGGGTAAAAAGTGAAATTCCTTAAAATTTATTTCCTTTAAGGAAGGAAATGATAAAATTGCTTTATGGAAATATTACTACAAGAACTATATAAGACTGATATTCATTTAGATAAATTTCACTTTAGAAAAGTATATTTAGAAGATTCAAGTTATCAGATAAATGGAATTTCTCAAAGCGGAAAATCTAAACTGGCTAAAAATTATCTTCTCGGTCTGAAAAAAAACAGTTATCTGTATATAGATTGCAGTGACATAAGAATAGATATAAAAGAGTTAAACAACACTCTGGCTAGATTTTGTAATCTAAACAAAATTGACACATTGGTTTTAGATAATTATAAAAAAGAAATCAAGATAGTAAATGTGTCTCAGCTTATCATATGCTGTGAAACTCATTTAGATATAGATTATCTTAACACTGTACAACTTTATCCACTTGATTATGAAGAGTTTTTAGCTTATGAGCATAAGTATGATTCAAATGCACTAAACCACTTCTTTCAACTTGGCGGCTTTCCATCTATGCATAAGGTACATAGTGATGAGAGAACTATCTATATTCAAAAGACACTAAAGTATGCTCTTGATGAGATGGAGTTTGACATACTGGTTCTTTGTGCGAAGATGATGGCTCAAAAGCTATCTCCATACTCTATATATGAGAGACTCAAACAGACTAGAAAAGTATCAAAAGACAAATTATATAAATCATATGAAAATCTATATGCAAAAAATTATATACATCTGCTGGAGAAAAATAATCATCCAAAGGCTACAAAAAAAATCTACCTATGTGATATATCTCTAAAGTCAGCACTTAGTCTAGATAAACACTTTGGCAGACTTTTTGAGAATATGGTATATCTTGAGCTTTTAAAATCAGGTATTGATTGTTTTTATGACGATGGAATTGATTTTTATATTCCAGATCAGGATGAAGTTATACTATGTAAGCCATTTGCGGATGAGAGAACACTATTTAAAAAGATGGAAGCAATAGAAGCATTTATATTTAGTTACGGTATAAAAAAAGTTACAGCCATTACAATGAATAGAGAAGGTAGTGTGAGTCACCCATTTTCAAAGGTTGAGATGCTACCATTTGATATATGGGCGATAGGAGATTAATATATGTTGTGTGGTATAGATGAAGCTGGACGTGGACCGATAGCAGGAGACTTAGTAATGGCTGGATGCATACTAAATTCTCATATAGAAGGTCTGAATGATTCTAAAAAACTTACTGAAAAAAAAAGAGAGGCTCTTTATGAGCTTATAGTAAAAGATTCTACTTATCATGTAGTAAAGATATCTCCCCAAGCAATAGATGCTGATGGTATATCACTTTGCATCAAGCGAGGACTTGAAGAGATCATAGAAAACTTAGAGTGCGAAGAGTATCTATTTGACGGTAACTCTAACTTTGGAGTTGTCGGACTGCCTACTATGATAAAAGCAGATGGCAAAGTTGCAGAAGTTAGCGCTGCATCCATACTCGCAAAAGTTACGCATGATAGAGATATTTTAATAGAAGCAAAAAAATATCCTGAGTATCAATTTGAAAAGCACAAAGGATATGGAACCGCTCTTCATGTAGAGATGATTAAAAAACATGGTTACTGCGATATTCATAGAAGAAGTTATAAACTTAAAGCTCTTCAGGCAACTCTCTTTTAATTTATATATATAATAGTTTTTTATCATTTGAAGTACTATAATTGTAGTGGAAGGAAAGGCGATGAAGTTTTTATTTCCAATGCTATTTTTTATAGTATCTCTCTTAGCACAAGATAATTATGAAAACTGGGACAAACATTACAAGCTTACGCCTACAGTTATAGACTCTGAAGCTCATAATGCTTATATAGAAATATTTACAAACAAAAAAGCAACTCTAGCCTACATCAATAAAGAAAAAAAATACCCTATTGGAGCGATAGTATATAAACCACTTTATCAAGACAAAGGTAAAAAAATATTGGTACGTGTTGTTATTATGGAGAAGATGTATAAGGGATATGATAGCGAGAATGGAGATTGGTTCTATGCTGTATCAAATCCAAAAGGTGACGATGTTTATGAAAAAGGAAAAATCCAACACTGTATCTCTTGTCATAAATTAGTAAAAGAGGCTGATTATATGTTTAGTAAAAGCGTTATGAAAAAGATAGATGATGTAAACTTTGCGTTTGAGAAAGTAATTCCGGATCTAGAGCTGTATGAAAAATAGCTCCAGAGTAAAGTATTATTGGTTAGCTGTTGCATTTAAAGCAAGAATCGCCATATTTTGCATATGAATAGTAATATCTTTTTTAGCTTCTACCGCTTTATTAAGTTCTTCTAAAAAGTATTCTTTCGTTCTATCATCAGCCATATTGAAGACGTAAAGTACCCATTCAGTATTTAGTTTGATATCTTCTTGCTCTTTTGTAACTTCAAATATTCTATATAAATTAATATCAGTATCTTTGATAAGATTTAAAACCTTCTTGTAAAAAGGTGTTACTTCATAGCTTACAAGTGATTCTAAATCATCTTTAGGGATAGTAGCATCTGTATCAAACAAACCATCTTTACCGACAATAAGTGCATTTCCAACTATAAGTTGTTCACCTATAAAAAATGGTTCCATATTTTTTGATATTGCATCTGCATCACTATGGATAGTATGTTTATCAAGTGTAGAAAGTTCATCTGTTAGAATAGAATTAAAAAAGCTATACACGGTATTAGCCTGCATCTCTATATCTATCTCTTTTACTTCTTGTGTAGTTGAGTCAATCGAATATGCTTTCATTTAAAAATTCTCCAATAAAATTACATTTACAAAAGTGCCCTCTTCCAAGTCACCGTCATCTTCGCCCGTTACCATTAAAGCGCTGCCGTTTAACATGTTAGTTAGTATTGCAGAACTTCCAACTTTTTTGTCTTCAAAATTTACAAAATATTCACCGTCAACAACTTCAACGTTACATGCTGTAAATTCTGTCAGGCGACTTCGTTTTGTAAATCTCTCGCTTAGTTTTGCTTCTACTCTTTTATATGGTTCACTTTTACCTAGCATCTTAGATATAAGAGGTAGTCCATAAAGTATAGAAACCACAGTTGAAGAGTATGCAAAACCAGGTAGAGCTAAGATGAACTTTCCTTCTCTTTGCGCAACCATAATATGCTTTCCTGGCTTAATAGCCACACCCTTGTAAACTACTTCAGCACCAAGACGCGGAACTATATCTTTTACAAAGTCATAATCACCGACACTTACACCACCTGTACTGATAAGTATATCAGCAGATGCAAGCGCATTTTCAAAAGTCTGCATTATCTCGTCTCTGTCATCAGGCGCAGTTCCAAGCTGTATAGCATCTGCACCGGCTTGCTCAAATAGAGCACATAGAGTATAGTTGTTTGAACTTCTGATCTGTGCCGGATTATCACTCTGCTCACCAAGGTCTAAAATCTCACTACCCGTAGAGATAACAGCTACTCTAGGTTTAAGAGCAACTTTAACCATCACCTTGTTCAGGCCAGCCATTACACCAATCTCAGCAAAGCCGATTTTCGTACCTTTTTTTATCAGCACATCGCCAGCTTTGTATCCTTCACCAATAGGACGAACTGAAGATCCAAAACTAACTTTTTCATCTATATAGATTTTATCACTGTTCTCGCTTACGCTAACGTTTTCTATTTGAATAAGAGTATCTGCACCCTCTGGCATCATAGAACCTGTGAAAGTCTTAATACATTCTCCGTCTGAAAGAACTCTTCTTTCATCATTCCCGGCAGGGTTATATCCAAGTATCGAGATGCTATCACTATCTAAGTCTGCGTGCTTAACGGCATAACCATCCATAGAAGCTGTTGGAAACTGAGGGTCATTATACTCTGCAACGATATCATCAGCTAGGATTCTTCCAAGAGTAGAACTTAATGGTAAGTTCTCACTTCTAAAGCTTCCTATATCTAATAGGTCTAACATATTTTGGCTTGTCTCATAAGATAGTAATTTCATTTTAAAATTCCACTCCCTTTTATAGCTGTTGATCTATCTAATGCATAGATTCTTTTTCCATTTCGAAGATCATATTTCCAGATAGGAGCAGAAGCCTTGAAGTCTTCAACAAACTCATCTATAAATTCTAGAGCAACACGTCTTTTTGGAGAAAAGACTGCAGCTATATAAGATGACTCATGAAGCATTACATCTCCACGAGAGTGTGCCATTTTTATTACTGCACCTTTTTCTTTTGCCTTGTCTTGCCAGTCATTAAACCACTTCTCTAAAATAGGTTCATAAATATCAAAACTAAGTCCATCAATATCATCTTCGCTTCTTACAGTTCCAACAAAAGGGATGTAAGCACCATAATTACTAGTAGCTTCTTGCTCATACCAATCTTTTAAAATAGTCGGTACGTCTAAAGATCCGTTATAAAGATATAGCATCTATCAGCCTCCGCAAACCGGAGGGAGTAGTGCTACTTTGTCACCGTCTTTTAAAACAAAATCTCTACTGCTAACAAGCGTATCGTTTACTGCAACTGCTGAGTTTTCTAACCACTCCTGCATCTGCGGATCATCTTGCAGTATTGTTGCTAATTCATTTAAATTTGTAATTTCTAACTCTAAGGGCTCTTTTTGAATAGGGCCTAAAAACTCTACTTTTACCATAATGCTATCTCCTTAATTTCATTCCATAAAATGAAGGGAACCTCCATCTCTTTTAACGAAAAAGGAACTAGTTCCTTTTCCTACGCTTGGACCGCTTCGGTCACTAAAGCTTGATGATTTTTATCAATATTGACGAGATTATATCTAAGATAAGTTAAGTCATGTATAATTTCAATCAATTTATTTTGGAGTTGGATTTGGTTTTTGGAAAAATTGAGTATTTAAATTTATTACCTTTTCATGTTTTTATGAAGCGTTTTACCAAGAGTTCTCAGCAGAGCATGAGTATGCATTATAAGCGTGGTGTTCCTGCAAAAATCAATGAAAAGTTCCTATCTCGCAGAGTGGATGCAGCTTTTATCTCAAGTATCAGTGCAAAAAAATATAGGCATGTAAATCTTGGAATCATCGCAAAAAAAGAAGTTCTTAGTGTTCTTGTAGTTCCCGATGTAAAAAATGAAGCTGATATAGAATCAGCAAGCTCCAATGTACTAGCTCAAATCTTAGATATCAAAGGTAAAGTTCTCATTGGTGACAAAGCTCTAAAGCACTATCTTCAAGGTAAGCCTAATATAGATTTAGCTGCTCAGTGGAACAAAAAATACAACCTACCATTTGTTTTCGCTCTACTTTGTTACCATAAAGATCAAGAAATGTACAAAAACATAGAGAAACTGTTTTCAAAACAAAGAGTTAAAATACCACAATATCTTCTCAATTCAGCATCAATTAGAACAGAAATATCAAAAAAAGATATACTCTACTATCTATCGCATATATCGTACGATTTAGACCATAAGGCGAAGAAAGGTCTCTCACTTTTCTATAAAAGTGTCAAAAACTGACAATTTTATGTTAAAATGTCCCAATGATGAAGACATTTTTATTACTTATTATTACTCTTACACTTTTTGCAAATGAACCGATATCACCGATTCCTACTGAAGTAAAATTCAATCTTGAAAAAGCAAAACTTGGCAAAAAATTATTTTTTGATACTATTTTATCTAAAGATAACTCAACAGCATGTGTTAGTTGCCACAACGTTTTTGATGGCGGGGCAGATTCAAATGTTGTCTCGAGCGGTTATGCAAACAAAAAAGGTAATATCCAATCACCCACAGTTTTAAACTCTAGATATAACTTTAAACAGTTTTGGAATGGACGAGCAAGAAACCTGACACAACAAGCTGATGGTCCTATAAATAATCCAGCCGAACATAATATGGATGCTAAAACTGTTGAGAATAGAATAAATGATTCTATTGAGTATAAAAGACTATTTAAATCAGTATATGGTACTTCATATATTTCTTACACTCAAGTTCTTGAAGCTATAGTAGAGTTTGAGAATGCTCTAACTACGCCAAACTCAAAATTTGATAGATTTTTAAGAGATGAGATTCAACTTACAAAAGATGAAAAAGAGGGCTACATACTTTTTAAGCAAAACGGATGTATTACCTGCCATAACGGTATTAATATCGGTGGCAATTCATTTCAGAAAATGGGAACATTCTTAGAGTATGAACTAAAGAGTGATTATCCAGACAGAAGCAAGATTACAAACAATCCAAATCATAAGAATGTATTTAAAGTTCCTACGCTTAGAAATATTAATAAAACAGCCCCTTACTTTCATGATGGAAGTGCTAAAACACTCAAAGAAGCCTTAACTATTATGGCTAAACATAATTTAGGAATTAAGCTTGAAGATAAGGAAGTTGAAAAGATTATAGCTTTTTTGAAAACACTTGATGGTGAGAAACCTAAAATACTGGAAGAAAAATGAAACTAAAACAACTTATGTTCATAGTACTGGGTCTTGGAATAATATCATCTATTGCCATCGTATACTTCTATATAATCCAAAAAGATTTCACTAAACAACACAGAGAGTTTCTTTTATCTGTAAATGCATTGGAAAATGCCAACATAGACCTTGAACACCAAATACTTCAAAACTCAATCTACGCTTACCACAACCAAGACGAGATATCAGCTACTATAAATAGAGTTGAGAAAACCTATAGAGATATACAAGAGTCTGAAATATTAAATGATAGTACATATGCACAGACTAAGGAAAGTATACTATCACTGCAAAAGGATATAAGCCTTAATCTACAAAATATAGAAGAGTATATCATGCTAAACGCTGGTATAAAAAACTCTTTGGTATTTTTAAGCAGACGTATAGATGAAGCAACTTTTTTACAAAACAAAGATAGAGATCTTTTCATACATGCTACAAAGATTTTAAAACACTTCAACGATGCAAAAAGAATGCAGGATCTTGATTACATAAATCATAATAATTTTTTAATAAAATCTAAATCCACTGATATCAAGACTCAAAGCTTTATTGATAACTTCAACCTTCATTCTAAGTACCTGATAAACAGATATCCAATCTTTATGCAGACTACAAAGACTGTTCTAAACAACGATATTCACAGCTATCTGGAGAAGTTGAAAATAGATTTCTCAAAAGTTGCACTGAGTGATTTTAAAGCACTTGATATGTTTGCATTTATACTCTTTAGTGTGTTTATCTCATCTTTGTTTCTCATAATTGTGCTGTTTGTAAAATATCTAAAAGAAAACAAAAAACTGCAAGATATAACAGCTTCGCTAGAACACTCACTCTCATATGATCACTTAACAGACCTGCATAACAGAAGAGCTTTTGAGATTCAGCTGCAAAAGATCAGAGAACCTCACCTTCTTATTATAAATATTGACGGATTTAAATATATAAATGATATCTACGGAAACGATGTAGGAAATGTAATACTTCAAGAATTAGCGCAAATCTTAAAAGATGAGTTTTCTAATCGTCCAAATACTTGCATCTACCGTCTCGGCGGTGATGAGTTTGGAATACTATTTAATAAAATCTCAAGCGAAAACGCGTTAGAAATAGCAAAAAAACTTGAGAAAAAAATATCTAATTATGACTTTATAGTTTATGACTTGACTCTTCATCTACTTGTTAGTATTGCGAGTAACTCTACAGTCCCTATTTTAGAAAATACCGACTTAGCACTAAAACTACTTAAAAAAGATCACACACAAAGAATTTTAGAGTATAACGACAACCTAAATATCAAAACAGATGTAAAAGAAAATATGAATACAATCGAGCAGATAAAAACTGCTGTTAAAAACGATAAAATAGTTCCATTTTTTCAACCTATTATAAATCTAAAGACATCTAAGATAGAAAAATATGAAGCTCTTGTTAGACTAAGACTTGAAGATGGAACATTTCTACCACCATATAAATTTTTAAATATTTCTAAAAAGAGTTCTTATTACCACTTCATCACTAAGACTATGATAGAAAAAACTCTTAAAATGGCTAAAGAGTTCCCTCAATATAGATTTTCTATAAATATTTCTATGATAGATATACTAGATGCTAAACTGACTCATATGTTATTTGAGACTTTAAATGCTAATCCTGATGTAGCGAATAGATTGGATATTGAACTACTGGAATCAGAGAATTTGCAGAACTTGCAGGTCGTTCAAGACTTCATTACTAAACTTCATGTTTTTGGTTCAAAAATCCTTATAGATGATTTTGGAACAGGCTACTCTAACTTCTCATACTTCTCTAACCTAGATATTGATCTAGTAAAGATTGACGGATCAATTGTTAGTGAGATAGAGACAGATGATAAAAAGCTTCATATGTTAACTAGTATACATAAGTTCTCAAATGGAATGAATATGAAAAATGTTGCTGAGTTTGTTGAGACGAGAGAGGTAGCACTTCTACTTCAAGAGATCGGTGTAGAGTATGCACAGGGATACTACTTCAGTCAACCGCTAGAGAGACCTTTAGAGGATGACAGAGTAATAATTTAAACTATTTTAATATCTTAGCCAACTCTTTTCTGTATGTTTTGATATTAAAGTCTTTCATATCAGATGCACCACTATCTACTGCAGCCTGAGCTACAGCACTAGAGATTTCTACAATTAGTCTTTTATCAAACGGCTTTGGAATAAGATAGTCTTTACCAAACTTGATCTCTTTAGCATATAGCTCACAAATATCTTTTGGTACTTCTGTACGAGCTAGATCAGCAAGTGCATGAGCAGCGGCTAGTTTCATCTCATCGTTTATCTTTTTTGCTCGAACGTCCATCGCACCTCTAAATATAAATGGAAAACCTAGAACATTGTTTACTTGATTATCAAAGTCACTTCTACCAGTTGCTACAACAGCATCCGGTCTAGCTTTCATAACATCCTCTGGAAAAACTTCAGGTGTCGGATTTGCCAGAGTAAATACAATAGGCTCATTTGCCATAGTCATAATATCTTCTATTGTAAATGTACCAGGTTTTGAGAGCCCTACAACAACATCAGCACAGTCAAAAACTTCTGAGTGGGTCATATATCCTCCCGCACAGAATTCTCTCTTATATGCATTTAAATCACTTCTACCATTGTGAACAACACCTTTAGAATCAAGCATATAAATCTCTCTGGCACCAAGCTTTTTATATAATCTTGCACAAGATATTGCAGCAGCACCTGCTCCAACAACTACAATTTTAAGGTCTTCAATCTTTCTATGCGTAACTTCACAGGCGTTTATGATCCCCGCAGCAGATATTACTGCTGTTCCGTGCTGATCGTCATGCATTACTGGTATATCTAACTCTTCTACAAGTCTTCTTTCTATCTCAAAACATTCTGGTGCTTTTATATCTTCTAAATTAATTCCACCAAAAGTTGGAGCTATTGCTGTCACGACAGAACAAAATCTGTCTACACTCTCGGTATCTACTTCTATGTCAAAACAATCAAGCCCGGAGAAGCTTTTAAACAATACGCCCTTTCCTTCCATAACCGGCTTAGATGCCAATGCACCTATATTACCAAGTCCCAAAACTGCTGTTCCGTTTGAGATAACGGCAACAAGATTCTTCTTTGAAGTATATCTGTATGCATCTTCAGGATTTTCTTCAATTGCCAAACATGGAACAGCAACACCGGGAGTGTATGCTAATGATAAGTCTTTTTGAGTTGCCACAGGTTTTGTAGTCTCAACTGATATTTTTCCTGGACTTGGAAATTCATGATAATCAAGAGCTTCTTGATCTGTAGTAGATGTTTTAGACATAAGACAAAATCCTCAATTTTATTTTTGAAATTATATCTTAATATAAATTTATATATACTTTTTCATAAGTTATTCTAATCTATATACAACTATTTCTGTTTTAATTATGACTTAATAAAAGTGAAATAGTAATCACAAAACTGAGACATTTATGTTTACAAAAGATTACAAGAACTTTTAACTGACAATTTGATAAAATATGATTATAAAAAATTATACTTGAAAGGTAACTGTGTGAATTTCAATATCGATAACAACCTGATACTTAATACATTAGAACAAAACATCTTTGTTAAAGATATTAATTCAACTTACCTTTTTGTAAATACTACTTATGCCAAACTAGTTGGAGAAGATGCAAATTCTATCATAGGGAAAAATGATTTAGATTTTTTTCCAAAAGAGATTGCTGATAAATATCGTGATGATGATTCTCTGGTCATACAAAATGAACAAGTTATTGATACAATTGAACCTATCCTAATAGATGGTGAATACAGAACCATAAGAACTGTAAAGAAACCTCTTTACTCCAACGGTGATGTCATAGCTGTACTTGGAATATTCTGGGATATTACAGATTTTAATGAAGAAAAAGAGAACTTAAAAAAACTAGAATATGGTCTAAACAAAGCACAAGAACTTGCTAATATTGGTCACTGGGAACTAAACCTGGCTACAAATGATCTTTTTTGGTCGGATGAAGTCTATCGTATTTTTGGACTTCAACCTCAAGAGTTTGGTGCTACATACGAGGCATTTTTAGAATATATTCACCCGGACGATGTTGATCTTGTTAACAGAAGTTATACAGATTCAGTAGCAGGTAAACGTGGCTATCATGTTACACATCGTATAGTTCGCAAGAATGGTGAGATTGGTTTTGTAGAAGAGAGATGCGAACATGAGTTTGACATAGAAGGAAATGTTACTAGATCAATTGGGACTGTTCATGATATCACAAAGCAGAAAATAGCTCAAAACGAGCTAATGTTGGCATCTGAAGTTTTTTCTAAAATGAGTGATGGTGTTGTAATCACAGACGCTAATCAAAAAATTATCAAAGTAAACGAAGCATTTACTAAAATAACAGGCTACACAACTGAAGAACTTGAAGGAAACACACCAAAAGCTTTTAGTTCAGGTTGGCATGACGAAGCATTCTATCAAAAAATGTGGGATGATATTAATCATCACGGACAATGGAATGGTGAAATAATCGACCGTAAAAAAAATTCTGAAAGATATACGGCAGAGATGCACATTATAGCTTTACATAATGATGAAGGTACTTTAACAAACTATATCTCGATAACAAATGATATCAGCAAGAAAAAAGAGCAAGAAAAACTCATTCATAATCTTGCATATTTTGATGCACTTACAGAACTTCCAAATAGAGTGCTTTTTGAAGAGCGTGTAGTCAGTAGGATGCCATTTACAAAACGTAATGATAAAAAAATGGCTCTTATCTTTATTGATATGGATAATTTCAAGAATGTAAATGATACACTTGGTCACTTTATGGGTGATATCTTTTTAATAGAAGTTGCTAATACCATTAAAGAAACTCTCAGAGAGCAGGATACTCTTGCACGTTTAGGTGGAGACGAGTTTACAATATTAGTAGAAGATATAAATTCTATTATGGATGTTATTCCAATTGCTGAGAAAATCATTGCCTCATTTAAAAAACCTATAATGATAGAAGAAAAAGAAATATATACCGGTGTCAGCATCGGTGTAAGCATCTATCCGGATGACGGTGAAAGCTATGATGAGTTAGTTAAAGCTGCCGATACAGCTATGTACCAAGTAAAAGCAAGTGGAAAAAACAACTTTCAGTTTTATACACAGACTATGAATGAGAAAATCACAGAACGTCTATTTTTAGAAGATGGTTTACGTAATGCCGTTAGTAATAATGAAATATTCATAGTCTATCAGCCAAAAGTAAATCTAGAAACAAAAAAAGTTTATGGGATGGAAGCACTAGCACGCTGGAAGCACCCAGAACTTGGACTCGTGCGACCGGATAAGTTTATTGCCATATCAGAAGAGACGGGACAAATATACAACTTAGGACTCTGGATTGCTAAACAGGCTCTTATTGATACAAAAGCATTGCATGAGGTAGGTCACAGACTAACAGTATCTATAAATGTATCTTCTAAACAGTTAGAAAAAGAAAGTTTTATTGATGACATATGCTCACTTGTTAATGAAATAGGCATCGACAAAAGTTATGTTGAACTTGAGATTACAGAATCTCACATTATGAGTAATATAGACAAAGCTCTAATTATTTTAAAAGAATTATCTTCTAAAGGCTTCAAACTATCTATTGATGATTTTGGAACTGGTTACTCATCACTTAGCTATCTCAAAAAACTACCTGCTCAAACGATTAAAATAGATCGCAGTTTTGTACTTGATATTGACAAAGATGAAGATGACAGATCTATTGTAGCAACTATTATCGCAATGGCTAGTGCATTAGGCAAAGATGTTATAGCTGAAGGTTCTGAGACACAAGAGCATATAGATACTTTAAAATACTTACACTGCAACAAGGTACAAGGATACTTTTTTTCAAAACCGATAGAAATAGGTGAGTTTAGGGAATTTGTTGATAATTTTTAAGAGTGGGAAGTTACGACGCCAAACAAAAGCGCCGTAATCTTTAAATACTTATACTATTTTTTTTTAAAAAACCATGTCTAAATGTGGTGACGTAGACGGAATATTAACTCCGGCATCTTCATAAGCTGCCATATGATGAGCAAATGCACTTGAAGCTAAAGCTCCGACTAATAATGCTAACGTAATAAACTTTTTCATATTTATTCCTTTGTTTTGAGATAGCGTATTTTAACATCGTAGTGTTAGTTGAGTGTAAGTAGTCTAGTAAACAGTTTAAAGGATGCTAATTAAAGTTTGAAGTATTTATTTTATGGGATTGTAAAAGAGTTGAATAAGTTGATGGTGCGGATGAGAGGACTTGAACCTCCACGCCTTGCGGCACCAGATCCTAAGTCTGGCGTGTATACCAATTTCACCACATCCGCATGTGATTGTTAAAAAAAATACTAATGTTATGAATTCTGCTTTATAAATGGTGCGGATGAGAGGACTTGAACCTCCACGCCTTGCGGCACCAGATCCTAAGTCTGGCGTGTATACCAATTTCACCACATCCGCGTAAATAAAGCAGAATTCATAACATTAATAAATGGTACCCCCTACACGATTCGAACGTGTGGCCTACGCCTTAGAAGGGCGTTGCTCTATCCAGCTGAGCTAAGGAGGCAAATTGCACTTGTTTTTAGATTTTTTGGTTTCGTAAAAACCATAGCTTCAGTGCCCAAGCGGCTAGCATATGTAAAAAGGTGGTACGCCCGATAGGATTCGAACCTATAACCCTCGGAGCCGAAATCCGAAACTCTATCCAGTTGAGCCACGAACGCTTCCAATTAATTTTATTAGTTATTTTAAAAAGTTTTTATATTTATGATTATTGAATGGGGTGAGATACGGGATTCGAACCCGCGACCCCCGGCACCACAAACCAGTGCTCTAACCAACTGAGCTAATCTCACCATACGAAAGTTATAAATATAAAAGTGGTCGGGGTGAAAGGACTCGAACCTTCGGCCCCCTGGTCCCAAACCAGGTACTCTAACCATACTGAGCTACACCCCGACCTGTACAAAAACCTAGCTTTACGCTGATTAATGAGGCGAAATTATAGTCAATAACTTTTGAAATGTCAATGCTTTTTTGACAATTCTTTCATATATTTTAATTTTCTAGTATAATTGCTTCGATTTAAGGGGAATATTACATATGAAAATAGCTAGATTTAGTAGAATTGGGTTTATTTTAGCAGCTGCTGGGAGTGCAGTTGGGCTTGGTAATATTTGGAAATTTCCATATATTGCAGGTGAGTATGGTGGTGGAGCATTTGTTCTAATATATCTTATTACAGTTTTACTCATCGGCTTTTCAATAATGATAGCTGAGATGTTAATAGGATACATGGGAAGAAAAGATGGAGTCACATCTTTTGAAGATTTGGCACCTAAACACAAACATATTTGGAAATATGGAGGCTTTCAAGGGCTAGCCGGTCTTTTTATTATGATTTTCTATTCTGTCGTTATTGGATGGATATTTCATTATATAGTCACATCCCTATCTTCTCTTCCTGCTACAGTCGAAGAAGCTGAAACTACATTCAACGCTATGCTTCATACGGACATCTGGACACAACTCTTTTATCATACAATTGCATTTATATGGATAACTCACGTTTTAACAAGAGGTATTAAAGGCGGGATTGAAAAAGTAAATATGGTTTTAATGCCGACTCTTATGATTATTTTACTAGGAATGTTTGCCTATGCCACTACACTTGACTCATTTGCTAGAGCAGTTAGTTTTATGTTTGAACCAGATTGGTCTAAGATAGACTCTGAGGCTTTTGTAACTGCTGTTGGTCATGCCTTCTTTACTCTTTCCCTTGGTATGGGTGCAATAATGACTTACTCAGCTTCTATGGAGAAAAATTCTAATCTTGTCCAAAATGCTTTTTGGGTAGTATTTTTAGATACTACCATAGCCATTGTGGCAGGACTTATGCTTTTTACATTTCTTTATCAATATGGAGCAGGCCCCGCAAAAGGTCCTGGTTTAGTTTTCATCTCACTTCCTGCTGCTTTTTATGAGATGGGAATTATTGGTAATTTCTTTGCCGTCTTATTCTTCTTAGCTCTTGCCTTTGCAGGTCTTACATCTTCCGTATCTCTAGTTGAGCCCATGGTTCAGTACTTTATAGACAGATTTGCTTGGAGTAGATTAAAGTCTTCTGTCGCAATGGGTCTATTCTTCTATCTTATAGGTATCATTGCCCTACTCTCAAACATAGATGGATATAAAGAAGCTCTTACATTCGGAGATAAAAACTTCTTTGACTGGGTTGATCATTTTACAGCTGCTGTCATGCTTCCTCTTGGTGGACTGATTATGGCGCTGTTTGTGGGTTTTGTTATTGAGAAACAGAGAGTAGAATCAATCTTGAAACCTCAGTTGGGCTTTGCATTTGAAGCTTGGTACTTCTCACTTCGCTATATCACACCAATAGCTATGTTTATAGTTATGTTATCTTTAATGGGAATTTTATAATTATGGATCAGATTACAAGACAGTGCAAACAGATACTAATAGATGAAGGAATAGATGCAAATTCTACTATAGATTTTGATGTAAACGGAGAAGTTCATAGCATGACTTTTGAGTATATTATTGATACATTTATGCAAGCTTCTCAAGAGTCTCAGTTGGTTTTTTATGCTGCCCTGCAAAAAGCATTGGATGCTAAAGATATGGGAGTTGATAAATTCTTTGAAGGCATGGGACAACTTCTGTTAATGACACATTTGTCAAAGAATATTGAAATTTAAGAAGAAGTGATTTAACTATTTGTTAAAATTAGTCTAATGAGTAATTTTAACAAATATATGGCACTTGTTGCTCTTTTTATCATATCAGTATTTTCTCTATTCTACCCTATCGATATTTTTAGCGAAAAAGGGGTGGAGCTACAAAAACAGATACTCGTGAATCAAGCCCAAACACACTTTCAAGACCAAGTAAATACTAGGAAATGGGTTGCAAAATACGGTGGAGTCTATATCAAGCCTCTAGAGGGTGAAAAACCTAACCAGTATCTTCCCGACAACACTCTGTATGTAGATGAAAATCTGACACTTTTTAAAGTAAACCCAGCATGGTTAACTAGACAACTATCAGAAATAGCAGACATTAAAGATTTTCACTTCCGCATAACAAGCCTTATACCAATAAATCCAAATAACAAAGCAACCCCATTTGAAGAAAGAGCATTAAAGTATATTGATAGAACAGGAGAAAAAGAGTACTACGAAATAAATGAAGAATCCGATTTTGAATATATGGGAGCATTAGTCACCACTAAAGCCTGTCTTCCATGTCACGAACATCAAGGCTATAAACTCGGTGATGTAAGAGGTGGTATTAGTGTCAGTTTAAGTACTACAGAGTTTAAAACTGTTACGGCTTCTATAAAAAATAGAGCAATAATTTTAAAAATATTTGTACTATTTTTCCTACTGAGCATCATGCTACTAATATATAAACAATTAAAACACAGTGAAAAACTACAAAGTGAAGTTAACCGCAGAACAAAAGAGATAGAGTCTACTAAACAACTTCTACAGCAGATTATTGACACAGATGCCAGCTTTATTGTGCTTGCTGATGGAAAGAATATTATCTATGCTAACAAAACTATACTTGAGTTTGCCGGGTATACATCTATCGAAGAGTTTAGAGAAAAGCATGAATACCTGTCTGATATGTTTGAGAAAGTAGAAGACAACAATAGTTTCATCCAAACATACAATGATGGTGTTCACTGGATTGAATATGTAAGAAGAGAACAAGACTCTCAAAAGCTAAAAGTTCGTATAGAAAAAGATGGAGAACATAGGTACTTCAGACCTTATGCTAAAGATATAAAAACAGATGATAAAGTACTATATCTAGTAACTTTCGACGAAATAACAAATGAGTATGTAAAGATTAAAGAACTTGAGCATATGGCTTCAACCGATGTTTTAACAAAACTATTTAACAGAAGTAAGCTAAACGATGTTTTAGAGAAAGAGATGGCACTCTCAAGTACTATTTCATCACCTCTCTCCATAATTTTTATTGATATAGACCATTTTAAAGATGTAAATGACACCTATGGACATGATGTTGGAGACAAAGTACTAATTGATATCGCGAATATTATCAGTTCCAGCACTAGAGCAAGTGATATAGCAGCCAGATGGGGTGGAGAAGAGTTTATGATTACTTTACAATCTACGGATACTGCTCACGCCTCAATCCTCGCAGAAAAACTCAGAGCTACCGTAGAAGAGTACACTTTTGCTATCGTTGGAAAGTTAACGATATCACTTGGTGTTACAGAGTATATGAATAATGAAAGTGAAGAAACATTTATTAAAAGAGTTGACAAAGCACTTTATGAAGCAAAAGAAAGCGGTAGGAACAGAGTAGTTATTAAATAGCCTCTAATGACTCAAAAGGAATAAACTCTAACTCCAAAGGAGTTAATCTTTTAGGAATGCTAACCAATGGCATTCTCCACGATGAGTGGGCACAGTGTCCCAAACGAAGCTAAAGGGACTTTGTTCCTTTAGCGGACTAGAATTGTATCATTCCATCGATTGGAGAAGATGCTGTAGCATATGGACGCTTAGGTATTCTACCGGAGAGATAAGACATACGACCGGCCTGAACTGCATGTTTCATAGCCTGAGCCATAATCATAGGGTTTTGAGCTTGAGCTATTGCAGTGTTCGTTAAAACACCTGCTGCGCCTAACTCCATCGCATAAGCTGCATCTGAAGCACAGCCGATTCCAGCATCTACGATTACAGGTACACTTACAGCTTCACGAATGAAAACTATGTTGTAAGGGTTTTGAATACCAAGACCTGAACCAATTGGAGCAGCTAAAGGCATGATTGCATGAGAACCTGCATCTTCAAGTCTTTTTGCCATAATCGGATCATCAGAAGTATAAGACATAATAGTAAAACCGTCTTTTGCTAAGATCTCACAAGCTTTGATAGTCTCTAAGACATCAGGGTAAAGAGTTTTTTGAGTATCTCCGATAACTTCTAGTTTAATAAGATCAATCCCCGTAGCCTCACGCATCAAACGAAATGTTGTAATAGCTTCTTCAGCCGTAACACATCCTGCAGAGTTTGGCAAAAATTTTACATTTGTTCCAGCAAATGTATCACGAAGATTTTCTTTATCAGGATCTGTAATATTCAAACGACGAACAGCAACGGTGATTAGTTCACTTCCAGATGCAAGAGTTGCTTCTTTTGTAGTTTCAAAAGAATCATATTTTCCACTACCAACAATCAGGCGAGAACCTAGTTCATATTTTCCAATTTTTAAGATATTATCCATTTCTTATATTCCTTAATTTTACACTTCTTTTTACTTAGCATATTGCCACAGCACTTTTGTGCTGTTTATTATTAATGATTGATTTATATCATAAGCTATCTTATAAGTTGCCAATTCCATTAATCAAATCATCCGGCGTAAGAGAAAAATCAGCACCCTTGTAACTTTGTGCTAATCTAGTGTGTGCAAGAGAAGCATTTATCGCTGCTTCGAGAGGCTCATAACCTTGTGCTAAAAGTGCTCCTATAAGCCCACTTAGTACATCTCCACTTCCACCTTTTGCAAGAGCGGATGTACCATGAGGATTTATGAAAAACTCACCATTTTTAGCGATGATTACATTTGCACCTTTTAAAAGAAGTGTGCTTTCAGGATAAGCTTTAGTAAAAATCTCTACGTATTTAAAGCGGTCTTTTTGTAACTCTTCAACACTTAGATCTGCAAGCTCAGTACGTTTTAAAAGAGCTACAAACTCTTTTGCATGTGGAGTTAAAACAACATTTTTTCTTTTTAAAATCTCTATGATTATAGGCATATGAAAGATATCAGCATCTGCGATAAGAGGCAGAGAATTATTTAAAAATTTATCTAACTCTTTATCGCTAAACTCATCGCCTAGTCCCATACCAATAGCTAAAGCTGTTGTATTATGAGGGAGTTCATGAGAGTACATAATACTGTGAGGTATCTGCTCATTTTCATAACCCACAAGAGTAACAAGTCCTGATCCAAACCTAAGAGCAGCTCTAGCACTTAAGATGCTCGCACCACTCTTACTTCCACAAGCTAAACCCAAGTGCCCAAAACTACCTTTATGAGTGTTTTTAAGTGCTCTTGTTGGAAGTTTTAAATCTTTTTCATCTAATAGATTCCAGTTTGTATAACGCTCATAAATATCTCTACTGATCCCGAGATCTAAAACTTCGATCTTTCCTACAAACTCTTTAGCTTCATCTAAAAACATAGACTTTTTTAAAGCACCCATAGTTAAAGTAACATCCGCATAAAAACCCGAAGATGGAACATCACAAGCTATTTTAAAAGAATCTAAGCTATTTAATTTTTTTACTAGTTCTTTTAAATCTGTACTGAATTCACCACTAAAACCAGTACCGACAATAGCATCTATCAAAACATCAGATGCAACTATCTCAGTAAACTCTTTTACACCTATAGCACGTGAACGTTTTTGTTGAAGAAGTGCCATTTTTGATTTTGGCTCTTTTGCGT
This sequence comes from Sulfurimonas sp., assembly GCF_041563035.1. Lineage (GTDB taxonomy): Bacteria > Campylobacterota > Campylobacteria > Campylobacterales > Sulfurimonadaceae > Sulfurimonas. The sequence goes on from NZ_JBFFNS010000013.1 coordinate 24,034, forward strand.
AGTAGATGCTAACATCGAAATCACCATGAAGAAGTCTTGCACAGGCAATACCATCTGCACCATTGTTACCGCTTCCACAGACAACAGTTACTTTTGAGTTTTTTGCAAAGTTCTCTCTAATATAAGAAGCCATACCATTAGCAGCATGTTCCATCAAAACATCTTCTGTCAGTTCAAACTCTTCGTAACACCTTCTATCTAGTGAACCTACTTCTTCAAACAACTTTTGCATCTTTAATCCTCTAAAACACTCACTATAGCCTGTGGCATTATTTCATATTCAATATTCTTGATTTTAGCAGAAAAACTCTCTAATGTCTCATTTTCTACTCTGAGAAAACTCTTTTGCAAGATGACTTCACCACCGTCAAGCTCACTGCTTACATAGTGAACACTTACTCCACACTCTGCGTCCCCACTCTCAAAACTTCTCTCTATGGCTTTTGCACCTTTGAACTTTGGAAGCAGAGATGGATGCAGGTTTATAGCTTTCATATTTGACGTAAAAACATCACTCAAAATTCTCATAAATCCACTCAAAACTACCAAGTCAGGCTCATAAGAGTTTACAAGTTTTACAAGTTCGGCATCAAAATCTTCTCTTGAGTTAAAATTTGTATGCTCCAATACATCTGTTTTTATTGATAACTCTTTGAGTTTATCAAGACCTTTTGCATCTCTTTTATTTGTAATTCCACACACTACATAACACTCTTTGTTATGCAGTTCTTTCACGATGTTTTGGGCATTAAAACCATCACCGCTAAATAATAATACTATCTTTTTCATACGCGAATTATATCCAATGAAGATAAGAAAAAAAACAAGTTTTTTGGATTCTAAAAATTCATACAGAAAAAGTTAATAAAAAAGCTGTACAATTATTGAAAATTATTATAAAACAGAAGGAATAATATGAAAGCTACAAAGGTAATCTTGATTTTACTTATAAGCGTATCTGCTCTATTTGGTGCGGATATTGTTAAGATTGAACGAATGAGTATGGAGTTAGCGATGGAAGTCGCTAAGAAGTCAGTAGAGAGTTGCCGTAAAAAAGGCTACTGGGTTAGTGCAGTTGTAGTTGACAGAAGTGCAAATGTTCAAGTGACTCTACGTGATACTCATGCAGCTCGTTTTACAATGGAGATTGCCGAACAAAAAGCAAATCTTGTAATTATGTCAGGAATTAACAGCTCTGATTTTGTTCCTGCCCGTAGTGATATTCGTAATGAACTTAATAACATAAGTGGCTTGATAATGATGCGCGGAGGAGTAGCTGTTAAGTCAGGAGATATAATACTTGGTGCAGTCGGTGTCAGCGGTGCTCCAGGTGGGGACATAGATGCTGCTTGTGCACAAGAAGCACTTAAATCACTTGAAGAAAGACTTGCTTTTGCTTCAATGAATGATGGCGACTAAAATAGCTATCTGTTTACAAAATGCCAATATAAGCAAAAAACGATATAATCACGTTATGAATTATAAAGAGATTGCACAAGAAACTTTAAATATTGAAGCACAGACACTACTTTTAGCATCACAAAACATGGGCGATGTCTTTGACAAAGCCGTTGAAATGATTCTTGCATGTAAAGGAAAGCTTATAGTTACCGGTGTTGGTAAAAGCGGACTTATAGGTGCCAAAATGGCAGCTACTTTCGCGTCAACCGGAACTCCAAGTTTTTTCCTCCACCCTACTGAAGCACTGCATGGTGACTTAGGTATGATTAGTGAAAATGACGTAGTTATTGCAATAAGTTACAGCGGAGAAAGTGAAGAACTCAGTTCTATTTTACCTCATATCAAAAGATTTAAAACACCTCTTATCGGAATGACAAGAAATCAAAACTCGACGCTGGGAAAATATAGCGATGTGGTTATTGATGTTATTGTAGAAAAAGAGGCTTGTCCGCTTGATATAGCACCTACAAGTTCTACTACACTTACTTTAGCACTGGGCGATGCTTTGGCAGTTTGTCTGATGAAGGCAAGAGACTTTAAAAAGAGCGACTTTGCTTCTTTTCACCCTGGTGGTGCCTTAGGTAAAATGCTGTTTGTAAAGGTAAGTGATCTTATGAAAAAAGACAACTTGCCAATAGTCTCAAAAGATACAAAAGTAAAAGATGCGATTGTTAAAATCAGCGAAGGTCGTTTAGGTACGGTTCTTGTAGCAGATGAAGACAACTGCCTGATAGCTCTTGTTAGTGACGGTGATATCCGTCGTGCTCTTTTGCAAGATGACTTTTCACTTGAAGACAATGTTTTAAAATATGCAACTCAAAATCCAAGAACTTTAGATGATGAAAATATTCTTGCAAGTGAAGCACTTGTGATCATCGAAGAGATGAAGATACAACTTTTAGTAGTAACAGACAAAAATAAAAAGATAAAAGGCGTACTACACATTCATACGCTGATTGAAAAAGGCATATCATAATGATGCGATTAAACAAGTACATAGCACACCATTCAAGCTACTCTCGTCGTGAAGCGGATAAAGCTATCTTAGATGGTTATGTAAGAATAAATGGAGAGATTCAGGATAATCCTGCAACTCAGGTAGACGAAAAAGATGACATAGTTTATGTTAGCGGAAAGCAAATTACTCCAAGAGACAAATATACGGTTATAGTTTACAACAAACCAAAAGGAGAGTTGGTAACAAAGACTGATCCTAGAGGTAGAAGAACTATATATGATGGTTTAGAGAGCAAATACAAACACTTCATCCCTGTTGGCAGACTTGATTACGCAACTGAAGGTGTTTTACTATTAACAGATGCTTCAAAAATAGCAACTGCACTAATGGACTCGAACCTTGAGAGAATTTACAAAGTAAAGATTAAAGGCGAAGTAACTCCTGAGATGGAAGCTGCTATGATGAACGGTTTAGAGCTTATGGATGCAACTGCCGGTGGGCACTCTCACTCAAAAGTAACTTCTATGACTTTTTCACCTTTTCTAGGTTACAAAATTCAAAAAAATGAGCATAACTACTCAATCCTAAAAATAGCAATTTCTGAGGGTAAAAATAGAGAAATCAGAAGATTTTTTGCACACTTCGGTACTGAAGTGGCTGACCTTAAACGTATCAGTTTTGCAGAAGTTGAGCTAAATAACCTTCCTACAGGAAAAACTAGATTTTTAAGCAGAAGTGAATATTCTGCTCTATTTACTTTCATGAAAGCTGAAGAAAAGTTAGCAAGAGAGAAAGGGAAAAAATAGCTTGGACTTTACACATCTTCTCAGACCAACTGCGTTTGATGACTTAGTAGGCCAAGAACACTTAAGCTCTCAAAATTCTCCACTAAGAATTTTATGTGAAAAATTTGCATTGGGACATAGTTTTTTCTATGGTCCTGCAGGTTGTGGAAAAACTTCCATAGCTAGAATAATCGCTAAAACTATGGACTTGCCATTTTATGAGTTCAATGCAACTTCTATCAAAATAGAACAACTTCGTAAAATATTTGACCAATACAAAAACACTCTACAAAAACCCCTACTTTTTATAGATGAGGTACATAGACTTGCAAAGAACCAACAAGAAGTCCTACTTCCTGTGATGGAAAACAACTCTGTTTTAGTTATCGGTGCTTCTACTGAAAACCCATTCTTCTCTCTGACTTCAGCAATCCGTTCACGATCTATGCTTTTTGAATTAAAGCATATTAATAACGAAGCACTATCAACTCTCTTACAAAAAGCTATAGAACATGCTAATTTAGCAGTTGAGGAAGACGCAAAAGAGTATCTTATTGCCAGTAGTGGAGGAGACGCAAGAGCGATGCTAAAGCTTCTAGAATTTGCATCTAATATCGATACGATAATCACTCTTGAGATCTTAAAATCCCTTCGACCAAATGCTCTTAGTGCAGGAAGCAGTGAGGCAGGTGTTCACTATGATCTTGCTAGTGCTCTTATTAAATCAATAAGAGGCTCAGATGCGGATGCAGCTATTTACTATCTTGCACGTCTTATAGATGGAGGAGAGAGTGCTGACTTTATTGCAAGAAGACTTGTCATTTTAGCCAGCGAAGATGTAGGAAATGCAAATCCGCAGGCCCTAACACTAACAACTTCTGCGCTAACAAGTGTCTCAAAAATAGGTTACCCTGAAGCTAGAATTATTTTAGCTCAAGCTGTAATATATCTCTGTGCATCTCCAAAATCAAACTCAGCATACTTAGCTATAAACTCAGCACTCAAAGCAGTTAATGACGGAATAATGCTAGATATTCCAACAAATATAACACAAAGAAATGAGAATTATCTATATCCTCATGATTTTGGTGGTTATATAAAACAAACTTATCTCTCAAAGCCATTGAAATTTGTAGAGTTAAAAGAGATTGGCTATGAGAAAAAGATGAAAGAATGGATGCTAAACATCAAGGGTTTTATAAAAGATTAATCATTAACATTATAAACTATGCAGTATAATAACAAGGAGTTCTACCTATGGAAATCACATCATCTTCGAACACTATCAACATCACAGGAAATATAAAAAGTATTAATAATTTTTCTGAAATTAAAAACCTAATTGATAGTGTAGTAACTCAGCATAAAAGCATAACTATAAATATAATAGATTCTCTTTCTATTACGTCTTCTGTAATTGGATATTTCAACAAACTTATTTTAAAAGACAATATAAATATAGAGATGCGTATAGGTAATGATCAACTTATGCATCTGCTTACTGACCTAAATCTAGCATCTACTTTTAAGGCAAGGAAGGCATAGAATGAGTATAAAATTCAAACTAAATCTAATTGCGACAATAGTTGTCTCTTTCGCACTGATAATTATTGCAATTACTACGAACAAAGCATTTCATGACAGATCTGTCATATCTCAGGCAAAAGAGTTAAATGTACTTTCTCAAAAATTATCACTGTTAATTCATGAGACTCAAAAAGAAAGAGGAGCTAGTGCTGGTTTTCTTGGTTCCAAGGGTGCAAAGTTTGCAGATATTTTACCAAAGCAAAGAGTTCTAACAACAAAAAGAAACACAGAACTTCTAACTTATACTTCAACTCTTGACTTAGGTTCATTTCCACAAGAACTACAGTCGGAAATAGCGGCATTCAACCTTGATATGAGTAAAATAAATGATATCCGCTCAAAAGTAGACACACTAAGCATAAGTGTAAAAGATGAAGTGACTTACTACACAAAGATGAATAAAAAGATCTTAAACATAGTTGCTCTTACTGCTAAACTTGCTGATACTCAAGAACTTGTAAAGTCACTAGACGCTTATACTAACTTTTTAAAATCAAAAGAGAGAGCTGGTATCGAGAGAGCTGTGCTGAGTGGAACATTTGGAGCAGACAAATTTGGTCCTGGAATGTTTTCAAAATGGATAACTCTTGTTGCTGAACAAGACGCTTACATGGACTCATTTTTAGCAATGGCTACAGAGAGTTCTAAAGCATTTTACAAATCTAAGATGAATGCACCTGTTATTGCTGAAGTAAACGGTATGAGAGATATAGCAAGAGCTAAAGCTTCAGAAGGTGGATTTGGAATCGACAGTGTTGTCTGGTTTCAAACTATCACTAAAAAAATCAATCTTCTAAAACAAGTTGATGATGAACTTGCAAAACAAAATACTGCATTACTAGAAGAAGTAGAATCTTCTTCAAAAATAGGCACAACTATTACGCTTGCTAGTTACAGCGCCTTTGCAATAGTTATATTTATTATTATCTTCTTTATATCTAAAGGAATCAATGTAAGTGTTAGAAGCTCTCTAGAAAAAATCAGCTGTGTTTCTGATAACCTTGATTTGACTTGTGACATTATAGTTGAAGGAAAAGATGAGATATCTCAGATTTCCAAAGCAATTAACGTTATGATAATTGCTTTTAAAGCAAGTGTACACCAAGCAAAAGATGTATCAGCTGCTACAACAACTGAGAGTCAAAAACTACATAACGTTGTTGAAGACCTAACTAAAAACGGTGAAATAGCAGACGCTAAAATCACAAATATAAATGTTCTTGTTTCTGAAGTTGGAGAAAGACTTGACGCAGTTGAAGAAGCTTCTATCACTGTAACAGAAGATTTAAATAAAACATTTAACGTACTAGATAGCTTTGTATCAAAACTAGACTCTGTTGTGCAGGCGATTGATGAAGGAAGCGAGCATCAACAGGACTTAGTTCAAAAGGTATCTTCACTTACGGAACAAGCTAAAAATATTAAAGATGTACTTGCTATTATCTCTGATATTGCAGACCAGACTAATCTACTCGCCCTTAATGCTGCTATAGAAGCAGCTCGTGCTGGTGAGCATGGACGTGGCTTTGCCGTTGTTGCCGATGAAGTAAGAAAACTTGCTGAGAGAACGCAAAAATCACTTAGCGAAATCAGTGCGAATGTTAATCTTATCACTCAAAATGTTGTTGAGATATCTGAAGAAACTGATAAAACATCAAGAAATATGCAAAATATTTCAGGTTCTGCTCAAGAGCTTATTTCTGACTCACAAGAGACTAAAGAAAACCTATCAATTACTACTGACAAATCAACAGATGTTATGCATCAAAGTACATACATTGCAACAAAAACAAAAGAGTTGATTGCTAATATGGATGAGATTATAGAATTGTCAAATGAAAATATACAACACAGAACTAAAGTGGAGAGCAGTGTTAATAAGCTTTCAAGCGATTCAGATAGACTGCAAAATGAGCTTAGTAAGTTCAGAGTATAGTAAAACTAATATATGATAAAAGAACTTACTGAGATAGACAACAATATTTTACAACATATGAAATCTTTAACACTTTTATGTGTTGAAGATGACCCTACCACCCAAATTTTATACGAATCTATATTTGAAAACATTGTTAAAAAGATAATCTTTGCCAAAGATGGCGAAGATGGATATGAAAAGTATCTCGCAAATAATATAGATCTTATACTTACTGACTACTCCATGCCGAAACTAAATGGTTTAGATATGATAAAGAGGATTAGAATATCAAATAAAGATATCCCTATCATCCTAGTTAGTGCTATTACAGATATAGATATAATTGTAAAAGCTCTACAACTTCACGTCAACAACTTCATAAAAAAACCAATCGTCGAAAAAGAAGTTATCAATGCGCTTGAGTCAGTTTCAAAATTAGTAATTGCCAATAGATACCTGGAAGATCAGAAAAACACTAAGCTTCAAGAGTTGGAAGAAAAAGATAAATACAGTTCTTATCAAGAAGATTTAGCATTTGCAAAAGAGTTAAATATTCTTAGAAATGACTTCTATTATCAGATGATAGACACAACATGTACTGCTCTCGTAGATTTTTCATATCAGCCTCTGGACATTTTAAGCGGAGATGCATACAGTGCAAGAAGAATAGACAAACACAAAACATTTTATCTTATAGTTGATGGAATGGGAAAAGGTCTATCCGCGTCCCTAAGCTCAATGCTTGTTACATCTTTTATAAATCATATCATTGACAAAATGCACTACTTAGATAATTTTGACTTGCATAGACTCATATATGAGTCATTAGAATACATTAAACCTATTTTACTTGATGAAGAAGCTCTATCAATAGACTATATACTACTTGATTGTATGAATTCAAAGATGCAATACGCTAAATTTGCGATGCCGGCAATACTACTGCAAAACAAAGATGATGAAGTAATAAAAATTAAATCTAACAATGGCCCTATTAGTAAATATATGAGAGACTTTACTATATCAAATTATGATACTTCGCAGATAAATAAATTTCTTTTTTACAGTGACGGTATGGTCGAGAACCCTACAAGATTCAAAGATAAACTCTACATCGACTATATAGAAGAGGATTTCTTAGACTCTTTTACAAAAGATGGAATGAGAGAGAGACTTCTTTGGAAAATAGACAAAGCTGAAGATGATATTACATTTATTTTTATCAACAAACTTGATCTAGTCAATACTATTATTGCAGAGAAGAGTTTTGATACTAACATGGAAGAAATTGACAATGCAAATGAGTGGAACACAAATGTTTGGGAAACTTTAACAGATAATGTAAAGATGGTTTACAGTGCAGGAATTGTTTTTACAGAGCTTTTTATGAATGCTTTTGAGCATGGCAATCTAGGGCTTGACTCACAGACCAAGCACAGACTTATAGAAGAAGACACATATCTAGAGACTCTACAAAAACAGCAAGAGAACTGTAACAAACAGATACATGTCATAATAAATAAGATAACCTACAAAGATGCAAACTACATAATCACTAGAATCGAAGATGATGGTGAAGGTTTTGACACTCAAATACTAAGTGAAATATTTAGAAATGCTAAGTCTTTTAATGGAAGAGGTGTTTTTGTATCTAGAAGTTCTTCGTTGGGGATTTACTACAATACTAAAGGGAATTCAGTACTATTTTTACATAAAATATAGACTTCCAACGCAGAGTTGGAAGTTTTTATACTTAGCAAAAATTATTTGCTAAGTGCTGCTTTAGATGCCTCTGCAACTGCTGTGAAAGCTGCTGCGTCATTCATCGCCATGTCAGCAAGAATTTTACGGTCAAGCTCGATGCCAGATTTATGAAGTCCGTTCATGAAAGTTGAATAATTCATTCCATTTAAACGAGAAGCTGCATTAATACGTACGATCCATAATTTACGGAAATCACGTTTTTTCTGCTTACGGTCACGGTGAGCATATACCCATGAACGTTCAATTTGTTCTTTAGCTTTTCTAAAGTGTTTACGACGACCACTATAGAAACCTTTTGCTAATTTTAATATCTTTTTGTGTCTTCTTCTACGAACAACACCTGTTTTTACTCTTGGCATATTTTTCCTTTTTCTTTACCCGGTCACTTTTTGTGATAAGGTGCCACATCAATGGTGGTCTTGCCCAATTAAATAATTGGAGATTTATAATTGACTAATAAAAATTAGTTAATCATAGCCTTAATGTTTGCTTCGTCAGCTTTTGAAACAACTTTTGGGCTGTTTTGATCACGACGAGTGCCTGCATCTTGTTTAGTTAAAATATGACTTCTGTACGCTGTACCACGTTTAACAGAACCGTTTTTCTTAACTTTAAAACGCTTAACAGCGCCTTTTACCGATTTCATTTTTGGCATCGATGACTCCTTTGTAAAATTCTCATAAATTGAGAGTGGGATTATACCCAAAAATTTCTAAATTTTAGCTACAATAGCCAAATGAATTCAATTAAACACATAGATAATGCACTAAAAGAACTAGATGATGAAGTACAGAAAATACTTTTAAATTGGGATATTCCTCTTAACGAGAAAGATAATCTTATGCTTCCAATACTTCAACAGAAGAAAGTACTTACACAAACATTAGAAGACTTAACATACTTAAAAGATAATCCGCCAAAACCAAATCAGCCATGTGGAATAAGTAAGTATAGAGAAGATTAATAATTATTTTTGATTGTTTATTTAAGAAGTACCCTTCTCCAGATACCTGCGGCACATGACGAATCAAGGTGTGCTGCTGTATTCCTACCCTGACACATTGTCCTAAAACATCATTGCACAGGTCTAAAGAAGAGCGGTGGAATTATAGCCAATTTTTTTTAAATAGCAAAGCTTTTAGTAAACAACTCTCTAAACAGTTGGTATTGTAGCTACTGCATCTTTTATAGCTTGCAGATATGCCGCGTATTGAAAATCTTGATTTGCATCTGAGGCTGCAAACTCTAGCTCCTTTGACATCTCATAAATTTCATCAAACCTTAAATTACCTGCACTACCCTTCAGAGCGTGAGCATGTGCTTTTACAGCTGGATAATCTTTTGAGTTGATTGCATCTTCAAGTGCCTGCAAAATCGGAGGAGTCTCTTGTAAAAAGCTACTCAGCAAAATAGGTATATGTTTTAGTTTTAATCCTATTGCACTTGCCATGTCTTCGTGTAAGAGCGTTGAGTAGTTAGGTGTTAAAATTGGCATGATTTATTTCCTATCTTTATGTATAATTTACTACAATTGTAACACAGGATTCTAAAATGTTATACATAATATGTGCTTTAAAATCAGAAGCTCAAGCTTTTGTCGATAAATACAAACTTCCAAAAAACAGGCAAAATGCACAAATCACTCTAATAGTAAGCGGGGTAGGCTCTGAGAATATGTTTAATGCAACAAAAGATGCTGTAACTAATATGAGTAATAATGATACAATCATCAATGTAGGCATCTGTGGTGGAGATAAAAAGTTTGCTATTGGGGAGCTTATAGATGCAAGAGATGAAAATCTTACATGCGTAGTATCTGAAATCTCAGAACATGGTCAGTATGAACTTGTAGATATGGAATCTGAGGGGTTTTTAAAAGCTGTGCAGAATGTAGAGAATAAATATATTTTCAAAGTCGTATCAGATCATTTTGAACCTCATAAAGTAACCAAAGATAAAACGAAATCTCTTATATTTAATGTTATAGATGATATAAACAATAAAATAAATTTTAAGGCCAATTAATGAAATACATCATTTTACTATTACTAGCTATTTTAACTCTAAATGCAAGCACATCTGAGGAAATGAAACTAAAAAAACAGATTGGCCGTATGCTTGTTATAGGATTTGAGAATCAAAGCGTTAATCAAAACACTGAAATTGTAAAACAGATGCAGAAATACGATCTTGGTGGAGTTATTTTATTTGATAAATTTTATCAAAAAAGAAGCATCACTAAAAATATAGATTCACCAAAACAACTTCAAGAGCTAACTTCAAAACTTCAAAAATTCTCACGAAAACCTCTTTTAATATCTGTTGATCAAGAGGGTGGAAATGTAGCACGACTAAAACATTACTATGGATTTGATAGATTTCCATCTGCAAAAGAGGTCTCATTTCTTTCAACAAGACAGGCAAAAGATATATATGACAAACAATCACAGATGCTTGAAGAAAATAATATCAACTGTAACTTTGCTCCTGTTGTTGATTTGGATATAAATCCTAAAAACAAAGTTATCTCAGAACTGGAACGCTCATTTGGAGATTCAGGTCAAAAAGTAACTAAATACGCAAAAATAATGATAGATGCACAGGCAAAGCATAATGTCATAAGTGTTTTAAAGCATTTCCCAGGTCATGGTTCATCACTTGGAGATTCACACAAAGGTTTTGTAGATATCTCAAACACTTGGACTCAAAAAGAGTTAATACCCTATCAAAATCTTATAGATGCAAACAAAGTAGATATGATAATGAGTGCTCATGTTTTTAACTCTACACTAGACCCTAAATATCCTGCGACACTTTCATATAGTATAAATACTAAACTCCTTCGAGAAAAGATGGGCTTTAAAGGCGTGCTTATAAGTGATGATTTGCAGATGAAAGCAATCACAGAGCATTACACTCTAAAAGAGACAGTTACAAGAGCTATAAACTCAGGCGTAGATATTCTTCTCTTTGGAAACCAGTTAGCATCTAATAATGCAGATGAGTTGGTTAAACTAATCTACTCTCAGGTTAAGAGTGGATCTATTTCAAAGAAAAGGATTGAAGAAGCAAACACAAGAATAGAAAACTTGCATACAAAAAACTCTATAGTTCAACGACCAATAGAGTTTGGTGAAGAACGCATAGAGATGACTAAAGCTTACATCAAACAGCACTACGCTCTAGAGACAAAAGACATAACAATAGACCCCAAGGTTATAGTTCTACACTGGACTGCTGTTATGGACTTCGAGGATTGCTTTAAACGACTAAAAGGAAACACACTCTACAGTGACAGAGGTGATATAGCAGATGCTGGAGCACTAAACGTATCTTCTCACTTTTTGGTAGCTCGTGATGGGACTATCTATCAGCTAATGCCGGACAATTGGATGGCGAGACATGTCATAGGACTTAACTACTCAAGTATCGGTATAGAAAATGTTGGTGGAGAAGATAATGTTAAAGATGATTTAACTCCTGCGCAAGTAGAATCAAATATCAAACTTGTAAAATATTTAAAAGCAAAGTATCCAAACATAGAGTACCTCATCGGTCATCATGAATATCAAGAGATGGAAAGGTCTGCTCTTTGGTTAGAAAAAGATGCAGAGTATAGAACAGAAAAAGCTGATCCTGGAAAGAAGTTTATGAATAAGGTCAGAAAGAATGTTAAAGAATTAGGACTAAAGAAACCATAGATGCAAAGTGCTTTCTCATCTCTTGACTGGTCTGTTTTTGGAGCTTATTTTCTAATTCTCGCCATTACTTCATACATTTTAGCTCAGGCAAAAATAAAAACTTCAAGAGAGTACTTTGTAAGTGCCAACTCCATGCCTATGTTTGCAGTTGCCATCTCTGTTTTAGCCACGTCTCAATCAGCCGCAACCTTTTTAGGAGCACCTGAGTTTTCATACAAAAACGATTTTACCTTTATAGGTTTTTATATCTCTGGTTTGGTCGCTGTTATCTTTGTGGCCTATGTTCTTATCCCTAAGTTTTACGCTATGAGAGCGGTTACCGTTTATGAACTTTTAGAGACTAGATACGGCGAGTCTGCAAAGAAACAAGCGGGGATCATGTTTCTCATCGGTCGGGTGCTTGCAAGCGGGGCAAGACTCTACATAGGTGCTTTAGCAATCTCGATGATTCTCTTTGGAGATATTATCTTCATAAATGTTCTACTCTCTATCATCATACTGATGCTTGGAGCCTTGGTCTATACATATTTTGGCGGTATAAAGTCTGTCATTTTAAGCGACATCATTCAAGCCATTACCTATGTCGGAGCAGGTATTGTAGTACTTATCTATCTATACTACTCTCTTGATAGCATAAACATTATGCAAGTGCTAAGCGAGAACGATAAACTCCGTCTTGTTGATACTTCATTAGATGGGAAGTTTAGTATCATCGGGCTATTAAGCGGTTGGCTGCTTCTAAATATTGCCGCTTTTGGAATGGATCAGGATATGACTCAAAGAGTTCTTAGCTGTAAAAATAAACAAGAAGCTGCAAAGTCTCTTATCGTCTCCATCTTACTTACCATCCCTGTAGTTTTACTCTTCCTTGCCATCGGTGCCCTACTCTTTGTCTTTTATCATCAAGCATCCGTAGTACAAAGTTTTGATGGAGAAAACATCACTATATTTATGTACTACATCTTAAATGAGATGCCAGACGGCCTTCGCGGTTTAGTAACTGTCGGAGCGATTGCCGCAGCACTTTCAAGTACAAACTCGGTTCTTGGAGCTATGGCATCTGTAGCCATCGAAGACCTATATAAACCTTGGAAACTAAGACAAGGCAAAATAGATGAGATGCACTTTGTTAAAGCATCAAAAAGAGCAGTTGTATTTTTTGCAATTGTCTTATCTATAATGGCAGTTGTCAGTTACTTCTGGCAAAGATATAGTGACCTCTCACTAATCAGTTTTGCACTTGGTGTTATGGCTTTTGCATATACTGGTCTCTTAGGAGTTTTTTTCTCAGCTATATTTACAAATAGAGGAGACTCAAAACTAGTTCCTTTTGCGCTTGTCGGTGGCTTTATAACCGTACTTTCACTTCAGCCTTACACTTTTGGCATCAGCCTTGGTTTTTCATGGCAGATAGTCATTGGGACGATTGTTGCTTTTGGGATTATGCAATTAAAATCTTCTAAGGCTAAAAATGAGTGAACTATATATCGGTGTTATGTCAGGGACAAGTATGGACGGTGTCGATATAGCTCTTTGTGAGATAGACAGCACTAAATGCTCTCTTGTAGACTCTGCACTATATCACTACGATGGTGAGCTTGAGTCTGAAATACTTAAAGTTATAAACGGCTCCACTACACTAGAGCAAATAGGCACTATTGATAACAAGCTTGGAAATATGTTTGCAGATATAATAAACACATTTTTAAAATATAAAAAAATAGACCCTTCAACCATAAAAGCTATAGGTCTTCATGGTCAAACACTCTGGCACGCTCCAGATGCTGACAACCCATTTTCAATGCAACTTGGGTGTCCTAATGTCGTAAGTGCAAAAACTGGCATCCAAGTAGTAGCGGACTTTAGAAGAATGGATATGGCAAATGGTGGGCAAGGTGCACCTTTTGCTCCCGCTTTTCATCAAGAAGTATTTAAGCATCTGGATAAAAAAACAGCTGTTTTAAATATTGGTGGAATGGCAAATATCACCCTTTTGGGTGATACGTTAAAAGGCTGGGATACCGGCTGTGGAAATGTTCTGATGGACTACTGGAGTATAAATGATTCAGATATTGGTTATGACCTCAATGCCGAGTTTGCTCTTAGAGGAGAAGTTAAAGAAGATCTTCTTGATAGTTTTTTAAAAGATGAGTACTTTGCCAAACTTCCTCCAAAGAGTACAGGACGTGAATATTTTAACGCTACTTGGCTTGCAAACCATCTTCCACTTTTTGACACTATAAAAGCAGAAGACATCCAACGTACTCTGCTTGAACTAACAGCTAAAAGTATCGCTAATGATGCCAACAATACAGATGCAGAGCTTCTTATAGTCTGTGGTGGTGGCGCACAAAATCCACTTCTAATGCAAAGACTAAGTGAGCTGTGCAAGGCAGATATAAAAGTCAGTGATGAGTTTGAAGTAAGTTCTAGCTACATGGAAGCAATGGCATTTGCATGGCTTGCATACAAAAGAGTTCATAGAGAAGTTGTAGAGCTCTCAAGCGTAACAGGTGCTACAAAAGACTCTATTTTAGGCGGAATTTATGGATAAGACAAAAGCGTGGTTGGGTACTACTCCCTATAGAGACTATGAGATAAGCATAGCATCTGCAGATGCAAGTTTTAGAAAATACTATAGGCTGTCTGGGGCGAACAAAACACTCCTGCTTATGGACTCATCACTGGAAAAAGATTCTCTTGCTCCTTTTATAGATGTGACTTCAAGACTCTTGGATGTAGATGTTAATGCTCCTAGGATTTTAGAGAAAAACCTTAAAGATGGTTTTTTGATTATTGAAGATTTTGGGAATATTCACTATCTAAATATACTAAATGATACAAACTACAAAGAGCTTTACTCAAAAGCAATAGATACAATCATAACTATGCAAGATGCAGATACAAAAGATTTACCACTTTACGACAAAGCTTTTTTACATTTTGAGATGGATTTGATGAAAGATTGGTACTTAGAGAAGAACCTAAAAGTAACTCTAAATAAATCTCAGAAAAAGACCATTGAAAAGTCGCTAGAGACAATCTCAAATGTAGTTCTTTCTCAGCCACAAAACGTCTTTGTTCACCGTGATTATCACTCAAGAAATATCATGTTGACAAAGGATGACAAAATAGGTGTTATAGACTATCAAGATGCAATGAGAGGAGCGATTACTTATGATCTAGTCTCGCTTCTAAAAGATTGCTACATTGCTTATGAAAGAGAAGAGATAGAAAAACTTGTTTTAGAGTTTCGTGACAAAAAAGGCTTGGACGCAAGCAATAGCGAATTTTTAAAATGGTTTGACTTTATGGGAATGCAACGACATATAAAAGTCCTAGGAATCTTCTCTAGGCTATTCCTGCGTGACTCTAAAGACGGTTACTTAAAAGATATTCCCCTAACACTAAAATACACTATAGATGCAGCTAGCAGATACGAAGAGACAAAAGATTTGGCAGAACTTTTAAAAGAACTTCAATGAAAGCGATGATACTCGCAGCTGGTCGTGGTGAGAGAATGCGACCGCTTACAGACACTCTTCCAAAACCACTTCTTGAAGTTAGAGGAAAACCTCTTATAGTCTGGCATCTACAAAAGCTTGCACAGAATGGCTTTAGAGATATAGTAATAAATATTGCTCACCTTGGATATAAAATACCAGAAGCTCTTGGCGACGGCTCGAAATATGGAGTAAATATAACTTACTCTGATGAACAAGACGAAGGAGCTTTAGAGAGTGCAGGTGGAATCGTAAAAGCTTTAGCTCTTCTCGGTAATGAACCTTTTTTAGTTGTTAATGGCGACGTCTTTTGTGACTATGATTTTGATGCTGATTTTGACCTAGGAGAGAATTTAGCCCATCTTATTTTAGTTCCCAATCCTGAGCATAATTTGGACGGAGACTTTGGCTTAAATGGAACTTCCGTTTTAAATGAAGACCAAATAAAATATACTTTTTCAGGCATAGGCTACTATAATCCAAAACTATTTAGTGAGTTAGAATATGGCAAATCTGCTTTAGCCCCACTACTTAGAGAGAAAATAAAAAATAAAAAAGTTACTGGTGAACTATATAAAAATATGTGGCATGATATCGGTACACCACAAAGATTGAAAGATATAAATAATGATTAAATTACTTTTAGCTGCACTAATAGCAAGCACACTATCGGCAAAATATACAAACTGTGAATTTCAAAACAAGCATTACATAGATGTGTGTAAAAAGGCTGTCAAAAATGGTGTCTCATACAACTATGCGAACAAATTTTTACTTTCTTATTTTAAAACACAAAAGTATGATGAGATAAGTTGGAAGTATCTTCAACCTCGTCATATAAAGACTCATAAAAAGAGTGAAAAAAAAGCTAATAATGTATTGGTAAAACATATTCCAAAAATAGTGCTCCATCTACAAAAATACAAAGAGGTCTATGACTACAGCGAGAAAAAGTATGGTGTAAATCGTGAGATAATAGCAGCTATACTAATGAAAGAGACAAAACTTGGAAAGATAAAACCAACTCATGATGCCTTTATAGTATTTAATACCATCGTTGTTAGAACAGATCCAAAAACTTCACGCCAAAAGTGGCTGCTAAAGATGGGTAAAACCAATATGGTCTCCATCATCACACACTGCTATAAAAAAGGGGTAGAACCTGAACAGTGTAATCTACCGAGTTCTTATGCCGGTGCTGTTGGCATTCCTCAGTTTATGCCAAACAGTTTTGTATATACAGATGGCTATAAATCTAAACATGCTGATCTGACTAAGATGGAAGATGCTATTGTCTCTGCCAGTAAATTTCTTCATAAAAAAGCGAATTTTTCTGAGCTTATAAAGTGGGACAAGATGCCAAATATGCCAAAAGTAGAATCAGAGTGGTATGACTATGAGCACAAATATGAAAATGCTTCACTTGTTTACACAGAGAACAAGCATGGGAAAAAGTATAAGTGCTTTACATGTAAGAAAAAAGATTTTGATTATTTTAAAGAGTATGCTAAAAAGATTATGAGGTATAACAACTCATCTAACTACGCTATCGGGGTTATGAGGCTGGCATACGACTCACACTATTTGCTCAGTAAATAGTAGCCTTCAGCGTATGAGTCTTTCCCGGTTCTACTAATCTAAAATCATCAAATGCATTGGCTGATTCGATGCAGACAAAATCCTTATATGCCTCATCTCTCATAGCACTCATTCTTTTACCTTTTTCTATCCAAGGATTCCAGATTACTACTGAAGATGAACCTTCATTGTTTATGTGGATAGTTCTATCTTTATCTGTTAGTAAGATTTCAGAATTTACCTCTTGGTAAACTCTATCTACTTCCTCTTCAAACACAACATCTCCACTTTGAGTTAATTGCTCATTTGTAAGAGCATCTAAGAATGGTTTTTTATCAAGACCTTTTACTTTTGCATCTGAAATATGTGAAACAGGAAAATAAGTATGAAGAGCTTGTGTGATTTTAAAAGTTTTATCATCAATGTTTTTTGTAGTAAGTTCCATAGTAAGCTTGTCTGAGACAGTTACTTTTAACTCCAGTTCAAACTTGTATGGCCATAGAGTTAATGTCGCTTCTGAGTGCTTTAAAATGAGTATAACTTCCGTTGTGTTGGCATCTAACTCTTTAGTACTTGTATGTTCAAACAACGCTGTCCTTGCAAAGCCGTGCTGAGGCAAGTTTGGGTTATTCATTCCAAAAGATGGCCAGCAGACAGGAATTCCACCACGGATGGCTTTGCCCACTTCAAAATCACTTATTTCACTAAGCCACAAAAGAGGTTTTTCACCTTTACGAGAGTAGTGAAAAATATGTGCTCCTTGAAGTGCGATCTTTGCAGATGCAGAGGCGTTGTTTATTTCAACAATTACCATGATGATTTCTTATGCCATTTAACTGCATACATAAGTATAAAGAGATAACAGACTATGCCAACTAGATATGATGACTGCATATCTCCACTTATTTGAGCGACTTTACCAAATGCAAGTGGAAGTATCGCTCCGCCGGCAATTGCCATGATTAGAAGTGCACTTCCCTGAGCTGTGTACTTACCAAGACCGTCTAATGCCAGAGGCCAGATAGTAGGCCAGACAAGAGCATTGGCAAATCCAAGAAGCGCAACGAAAGTAACCGTATCTGGAAGTGTAGGTACTCCACTCCATCCCCATAAGATCTCTGATATTTGATGTGAAGTGCTCGAACTGTAAGCAACTCCTATTAAAAACAAAATCCCCACAATAGCAGAGCTCATAAGTGCTTTTTCTTGTGAAAGAAACTTAGGTATAAAGGCAACTCCGACTAGATACCCAAAAACCATAAAGACCATCGTATAAGATGTAAGCGCAGTTGCATTTTCAACATTCAGTCCTTGAGCATAAAGACCGATAGTATCACCGGCTATAACTTCTATACCTACATAAAAAAATAGAGCAACAGCCCCAAGTACAACACGAGGAAAATGAAAAATTGTATCTTTATCGTAAGAATCCTCTTTTTCAAACTCCAACTCTGGAATAGATGAAAACTTTACTAAAGCTATCAGTCCAGTTAAAACAACTGCCATGATGATGTATGGAATAATAAGCCTAGACGCTAACTCTTTTGTATCTATAGACGCAAGACTCTCAGATGATAGAGATGGAATATCTGCTAGGATTAAAGATGTAAAAAGAAGTGGAACTAAGACTCCTGCACTTTTATTTATCAATCCCATAATAGAGATTCTCATTGCGGCACTCTCTATTGGTCCAATCAAAACCACATAAGGGTTAGATGCAGTTTGAAGTATTGTAAGCCCGGTTCCAAGAGTAAATAGTGCCACTAAAAATAGTAAAAAGTCAGCACTAAGAGCGGCAGGGATAAAAACTAAACTACCCACAACCATAACTCCCAGACCAATGGCCATACCATTTTTGTATCCAGTACGTTCAAGTACAAATGACATCGGCAGAGCCATAACCGTATAAGCTATATAAAAAGCAAAAGTTACAAAGAGAGCTTGAAACTCATTCAAGTCACAGATGACTTTTAAAAATGGGATAAGTGAACCATTTAACCAAGTTACAAAACCAAAAATAAAAAATAAAAGACCAATTATTATCATTGCAAACGAGTTAGTATGGTTTCTACGCAAATTTTAATCCTTCGAGATATTTAGCAACTCCGTCTTCATCATTTGTATGAGGTAGAATAATATCAGCCTCATTTTTAACTTCCACCTGTGCATTCGCCATTGCAACAGAAGTCGCTGCTAATGCAAACATCCCTAAATCATTAAAATTGTCACCAAATACAGTAAGTTTAGAGAGATCAAACCCGCTGTACTCGCTAACACTTCTAATGCCATGAACTTTGTCAGCATCTTTATGAAGAATAGTTAAAAAATAGCAGCCGACATAAGCCTCAGGTGCTAGGATAAACTTTAAAGAATTTCCAAATATTTTCTCTAAAAGAGCTGCTAACTGACGAAGCAGTTTCTCTTCACCCATATAGACTATTTTAAAGTTATCATCCATTGCTCTGATTTCTTTGCACTCCTGCAAGTTATCATCTTTTGCGTAGCGAGTAAGTACTTCTTTTTGGTGCTCATTTAAAATGCTTGAATAAAGGAAAGCCTCATTTAGATTCTCATCTGCAAGTGCTAAAACAAATGGATATATACCAAACTTTCCACCTTCATTTATAATAATATCTGCTATCTCCTTACTTATAAACTTAGTGTCAATTATCTTTTTGTCCATAGTTGCTACTAATGCACCATCGAGAAGAATCATGGGAGCATTTATATGTACATTTTCTAAAAACTGTGCTGTTTTTTTGTATGTTCTTGCAGTCGCAACGCTTAAAATAGAGTTTGTAGATTTTGAATTCCAAATAGTTTTAGTATAATCACTAATAGATAAATCAGTTTTCAAAAAAGTATGGTCAAGGTCTGTAATATAAATATTTTTCATGTTGAGATTATAACCAAAATAGGAAGAAGTAGATGAAGAGAGCAATAATTACCGGTGCGAGTAGTGGGATTGGCAAAGAGATATGTAAAAGACTTCTAGAACTACACTATGAGGTTATCGGAATCAGTAGAAGTATAACAGATGAGGAGTTTAACACTCCGCATTTCACGCCACTTCAAGCTAATCTATCAGATGAAAAATCAACACTTCTAACCTGCAACAGTTTAAAAGATGAAAAGATTGATATGTTAATAAACTGTGCCGGTTTTGGAAGGTTTGAGCCGCATGAAGAACTAAGTCCAAAGACTATTACGGATATGACTTTTTTGAACCTGACAGCGCCGATGCTTCTAACAAATGCTCTACTTAGATCTCTGAAGAAAAATGATGGATATCTTATAAATATCAACTCCATCGAAGCTATCAAAACGAGTAAATTTGCAGGTGTATACAGTGCCACAAAAGCTGGTTTAAAAGCCTTTAGTGATTCTCTTTTTGAAGAGACCAGAAAGAGCGGACTTAGCGTAACAAACATAAATCCGGATATGACTCAGACATCTTTTTATGATGAACTGCGTTTTGACACAAGCGATAAAGAAGAAGAAAGACTATTGGCATCTGATATAGCAGATGCTGTTGAACATATTCTCACTATGAGAAAAGGTGCAGTCATAAGCGACTACACAATAAGAAGTTTGAAATTTGGAATTTCTAAAAAAAGTAAATAGTTAAGACTAGAGTTTAATATCTAACTTATTTATTTTTTGTCTTTCTGTAGATCGAAGAAAAGCTATATTTTTTTTAATTTTATTCATGGAGATTTTCGTCTCATCTTGAAGTGTATATAAAAGCTCGGTAGCTTCTTTGAGAAGGTAAATTGCCTGTTCAACCTCTTCTGCTTCACTTAATTCTGGAATATCATCCAAAAGCGCATCTAAAGCGTCAGTGTTTTTTTCAATAATGGCTATTTTTAATTTAGTTAGCCACATTATTAGTTTCTCTCCAAGCGTCTAAAAGACCTCTGAAAACATTACTAACCTCATCAAGTTGTTCAATATTCTTTTCAACTCCAGCAGATGCTAAAAGTTGAATCTGATAGTTGTAAAGACCTTCTAAATATGTAGCAACGTCACCTTGGGAAGTGTCCAAAACTAAAATAAGCTCGGTAATAATAGCTATAGAACGATTTGTCCAATAAACTCTTTTTTCAATATCACCATCTTTGATAGCTTTTTTTGCTTGTGCATTAAAACGAAGAACACCCTCATAAAGCATCTCTATAAGTTTTGCCGGAGACTCGATTCCTACATTGTTTTGTGCATAAATATTATGAGCATTACTACCATACATGTTAGATCCTTTTTTACCATCTTTACTAATTTCTTTCATGATAAATATATCGACATTTCAAATACTATCTTTAGCTATTTTCCTACAAATTTAGCTATTTTGTGCTGCTGTTTGAGCATTTGCTATCTGAGCAAACATTGATGATGCTGAGTTTAGTTTACTTATTATCAAATCATAAGCAGCAAATCTTCTTGCCATGATTTCATATTTAGATTCCAGTCTCTCATTTGCCAATGTTTTTTTATCTTCAAGAGAACTAATAGAGTCTGTAATAGAGCTTTTTAATTGATCTAATGTAGCATCATATTTTGTATATTCCTCTATTTTGGTTGCATATTCATTAAATGCACCATCTAACTCTGTAGTTGTACCATCTCCATTATCAAAAGTTCCTCCGGCAAAAAAAGCTTCTACATTTGCAGAATTTTCATCCATTTTTGTAGTTAAAACATCTTTATCAAGTGTCATAACCCCTTCTTTATCTACATCAAAACCATAATCAATTAACGAACCAACACCGCCGCCTATACTTTGTACCATATCCTCAATAGTAGACAACATATTTTTTATAGTACTTTCAGAAGAGAATGAACCTCTAGTTTCACTATCTACACTTGACAATACCATCTTTTTAATGCCAGATACAGATTCATTGTATTTTTCTACAAAACTATCAAATTTTGCCATTATTGTTTCGCGGTCTTGAGATATATTCACTTGAGATGTACCAACTTCTTTTAAAGTGATACTTACTCCACTAAGTAAATCATCTACAGTATTACTTGTACGAGATATAGGTAACCCATTAAATGTAAAAGCTGCATTGACACCACTCTGAATGGCAGCTGCATCAAAATCAGTACTTAACTTTGAGTCTATTGTACCAGTTACATCTGTGATCGTAATATTTTGTGTTGTACCCGTATCAGCGGAGCTTATAAATAGTCTAAAATCAGTAGCACCGATTTGGACAACTGTTGCATCTACTTTATCTCCGGCGACATCATTTATCAAGGCTTTTAACTCTTTAAGTGTAGTCGTATCTGTATAATCTATTGCAAAATCTTGACCATCAATATTTAAATTTATTTGTCCTGCGCCACCAGACACTAAAGCATCCTCGCTAGCAAATGAACCAGACTGCTCTATTTGTTTTGTAGCTAAAGTTGTAACATTTAGACTGAAATCTTGTATATCACTACCTGCAGCCGCTGTTACAGCTACTGATGTCCCAGTTATTTCAGCCCCTCTTTCGTCATACAAACTACTGCTATTTAGTTCATTAATACTATCTATTAGATTTGTCATATACGAATCTATAACTTCCAAGTCATCCTGTTTTTTATTTTCAACAGTAAGCTTGCTACTAATAGGAGTAACATACTTAGCATTATCCGCAGCTCTAAGTTGATCAATAACATCTTGAGTTAATATACTTGAACCAGCTCCTAGTGAACTAATACCCATAACAAATCCTTTCCTTTAAATAATCTTTCATTATTATAATATCTATTGACTGTAAATCGACCATATAATAAATATCTTTAATCACAATATATTTGGTATTATTATTGCTCAATAATTGAATAGAAAAATCTGTTATAAAGTATAAAAATGAATAAACTGATAATACAAGGCAGAGAGGTTAGCAAAGAGACTAAACCACTCATCATCGTCGAAATCGGAATAAATCATAATGGAGATTTAAATGAAGCATTTAAGCTAGTTGATGCAGCCCATGCTTCAGGTGCTGAAATAATAAAGCATCAAACTCATGTAGTTGAAGATGAGATGAGCAAAGAAGCAAAAAAAGTCATCCCTGGAAATGCAGATATTTCTATATATGACATTATGGAGCAGTGCGCTTTAAATGAAGAAGATGAGATAAAACTAAAAGAGTATGTTGAATCAAAAGGTATGATATTTATCAGCACTCCTTTTTCAAGAGCAGCAGCTGACAGATTAGAAAAAATGGGCGTAAAAGCCTATAAAATAGGTTCAGGAGAGTGTAACAACTACCCGCTTATAGAGCATATTGCTTCTTTTGGCAAGCCTATGATTGTCAGCACTGGGATGAATGATATAGCATCCGTAAGAAAAACTGTTGAGATTTTAGAGAAATATAGAGTGCCTTATGCTCTTCTTCATACAACTAACCTTTACCCTACTCCATCTCACCTTGTAAGACTTGGCGCTATGCAAGAACTCATGATAGAGTTTCCAGAAGCGATAATAGGACTTTCAGATCATACTACTTCAAATCTTGCATGCTTTAGTGCCACAGCACTTGGTGCCTGCATCTTGGAAAGACACTTTACAGACAACATGAGTAGAATCGGTCCAGATATTATAAATTCCATGGATCCAAAAGCTTTAAGTGAATTAATAGAGGGCAGTGCTGAAATAGTAAAGATGCGCGGTGGTAAAAAAGAAGCTGCTGCAGAAGAGCAAGTTACAATAGACTTTGCTTTTGCTACAGTTGTTACAATTAAGCCTGTAAAAAAAGGTGAACTCTTTACAAAGGAAAACATCTGGGTAAAAAGACCTGGAACCGGAGAAATACAAGCCCAATATTATGATGATGTACTTGGAAAAGTATCATTAAAGGATCTGGAAAATGACGAACATCTATCATGGAGCGATATTGATGAGTAATATTCTCAGTCTGATTGGAAGAGAAAAAGAGCTTTTTATATCAGACATCTCATCTCATGAAGAAAAACTCACATCCACAGTATCAAGTTCATCTTTTTTAGTAATCGGTGGAGCTGGATCTATTGGTCAAGCGGTAGTAAAAGAGATATTTAAAAGAGACCCTAAAAAACTCCATGTAGTAGACATTAGTGAAAACAATATAGTCGAACTAGTTCGTGATATACGAAGCTCTCTTGGTTATATAAATGGTGATTTTAAAACTTTTGCTCTTGATATTGGAAGTGTAGAATACGATGCATTTATAAATTCTGATGGCAAATATGATTATGTTTTAAACCTATCTGCGCTTAAACATGTGAGAAGTGAAGAAGACCAATACACACTTATGCGAATGATAGATGTAAATATTTTTAACACTGACAAAACACTAGCCCAATCTATACAAAAACGAACTAAAAAGTACTTTTGTGTATCAACAGATAAAGCTGCAAATCCTGTAAATATGATGGGTGCGAGTAAAAGAATTATGGAGATGTTTTTAATGCGCAGAAGCAAGTACATCAAAATATCTACTGCAAGATTTGCAAATGTTGCATTTTCAGACGGTTCACTTCTGCATGGCTTTAATAAACGTATAGAGAAGAGACAGCCAATAGTCGCTCCAAACGATATAAAACGTTATTTTGTAACTCCCAAAGAGAGCGGTGAGCTATGTCTTATGTCTTGCATCTTTGGTCAAAACCGTGATATATTTTTTCCAAAACTCAGTGAAGATCTGCATCTCATCTCTTTTGCAGATATCGCAGTAAAGTATCTTGAAGACTTTGGCTATACGCCATATATTTGTAAAAGCGAAGATGAAGCCAGAGAGTTAATCAAGACTCTTCCTGAGCAAGGGAAATGGCCATGTCTATTTACATCTAGTGACACAACAGGTGAAAAAGACTTTGAAGAGTTCTATACAGAGAATGAAACTCTTGATATGCAAAAGTTTAACAACTTAGGAATCATCAAAAATGACCCTATTTATGATGAAGTAAAACTAAATAATTTTACTCAAAAGATAAAAGAGTTTAAACAAAAACTGATTTGGTCAAAAGAAAATATAAAAAAAGAGTTCTTCAAACTAATCCCTGATTTCACTCATAAAGAAACGGGTAAATATCTTGATTCAAAGATGTAAAAAAGGAAAACTGTAAAATGAAAATATTAACACTTGTTGAAAGACGAGCAGACTACTCTAGAATGAGACCTATACTAAAAGAGTTGTACAAAGATCCTTTCTTTGATGTTCATTTAGTAGTTACCGGTATATGTCTTCTTGATATTCATGGTAGTGATATTGATTACATCAAAGAAGATGGCTTTAAGATAAACGCACAGCTTGAGATGTTTGAACCAAACACGAGGAATACAAATGCTTCAATGGTTAAAGCACTAAGCAAAATTATGAGTTCTATGACTGATGAACTTGAAAAAGTCAAACCTGACTTAGTCCTTACAGGCTTCGATATAGGTGCCAACCTTGCAACAACTATAGCAGCGGCTCATATGAATATACCTGTAGCCCACATACAAGGTGGTGAAGTAACTGGAAGTATTGATGAGAGCATCAGACACGCCATGAGTAAATTTGCTCATATTCACTTTCCCGCAACTGAAGATGCTAGACAAAGACTGATAAGGCTAGGTGAAAACTCGGACTATGTTTTTAATGTAGGTTGTCCATCAATTGACACAATCATGCAAACTCCTATCATAGACAAAAGTATACTAGAGAAAAAGTTTAATGTTGACTTCTCAAAACCAACAATTTTACTTATCCAGCATCCGGTTACAACTGAGAGTTCTGAATCAAAAAGACAGATTTTAAATACTATAGAAGTTATTAAAGATTTAGGTGTTCAAGCTCTTGTAGCTCTTCCAAACAATGATGCAGGATCTTCAGATATTATAGATGAGATTAAAAACTCTGGACTTAGCTGGTACCCTAGTCTCTCCACTGAAGAGTTTATAAATGTATATAGAAATATCTGGGCTATAGTAGGAAACTCTAGCTCAGGGATTCATGAATCTTCTACATTCGGCATACCTGCTGTAAATATAGGTACAAGACAACAAGACAGAGAAAGAGCAGATAATGTTATAGACGTATCTTACGATAAAGCAGATATCAAAGCAGGTATAGAAAAAGCACTTTTTGATGCTGATACAAGAGAAAAGGCTAAACATACACATAATCCATACGGAGAAGGTGAATCTGCAAAAGCGATAGTAAAGATCTTAAAAACTGTCTCACTTGAAGGCATAGTTCAAAAGAGGTTTTATGAGTAGCATCCTAATTTTAGGAGCAAGTGGATTACTTGGTCGTACTTTAGTAGATTTCTTCAAAGATAAAAATCACACTATAGGTGTGCTATGTAGAAATCCAATACACTATACGGAGCCAAATATAGATGTTTATAGTGTTGATATACTAGAGTATAACTCACTTGATTCTATAATACAGAAGTATGAAACTATTATAAACTGTACAGGTCAAATAACAAACCCCATAAACCTCTCTCTTTTACTAAATACAGATGGTATAAGCAATATTGTAAAAGCTGTAAAAAAACATGATAAAAGACTAATACATATCTCATCTGTAGCAGTTTACGGTGAAGCTGAATATGTCAATGAAGAGAGTCCTATAAACCCGCAAACTCCTTATGGGAGCTTCAAATATTTCTCAGAGTATCTAGTTAGAGGCAGTTTAGAAAACTACTCTATTTTGAGGGTCTCTAACCTATTTGGAAAACACCAGGAAAAGGGAATCATTAGTTATCTGACAAAAAGTTATTTAAATAACACGCCTAATGTGCATTTTAATAATGATGGCAGTTTAAAACGCTACTATTTACATATAGAAGATTTATCGTCAACAATTAATCAAATAATCAGTAAAAATCTTAATGGTACTTATAATATTATTGGCAATGAATGTTTAAGTATAAAAGAGTTAGTACATATGTTTGAAGATATTCTAGAGTATAAATATTATGTAGAATATTCAAAAGACTCGGCTATAGAAAATATAGATAAGATAGATGATTTTAAAATTCATAATATTACAAAAAAAGCTTTAAATGTCGATGTACTGGAGTATATTAAGGACTTAAAAAATGAAATCTTTTAAAAAACTTATACTAGGTAAGAACTCCACTATAAAAGATGCTCTTAGAATTATAGATAATGGTAAGATGAGGATTGCCTTAGTCGTAAAAGAGGATAATAAGCTGATTGGTACTATTTCAGATGGAGATTTAAGAAGAGCATTTTTAACAGGTGCGACAATTGATGATTCTATCGAAAAGTTAATATTTAAAAATTTTATCTATGCGGCAGTTGGTGATTCAAAAGAGAAGCTCATTCAGCTTGCCAAGCATAATAATATATATATTATCCCGATTGTTGATAAGAACTTTATTTTACTTGGCATAGAAGAGGTCAATGACTTAATTACGCTTAAAAAATATGACAACAAAGTTGTACTTATGGCAGGAGGTCTGGGAACAAGGCTTAAGCCACTTACTGATAATATGCCAAAACCATTATTAAAAGTTGGCAATAAACCAATTCTTGAAACTATTATAGAGAATTTTTCTAAATACGGATTTAAAGACTTTATTTTAAGCGTTAACTATAAATCAGAGATGATTAAAGAGTATTTTGGTGATGGAAAACGTTTTGGGGTAAGTATAGAATACATTATGGAAGATAAGAGAATGGGTACAGCCGGTGCTCTATCTCTGATGAAAGAAAAATTAACAAATAATTTCTTTGTAATGAATGGGGATTTATTAACAAATATCAATTATGAGCATCTTCTAAATTACCATATCAATGAAAAAGCTGATGCCACGATGTGTGTAAAGGAGTATGATTTTCAGATACCTTATGGGGTTGTAACTATTGATAATAATAATATAACAGAAATAAGTGAAAAACCATTACACAAGTTTTTTGTCAATGCGGGAATATATATTTTAAACAACAGTGTACTAAAATATATACCGGAGAAAGAGTTTTTAGACATGCCAATTCTTTTTGATGAAATCATTAAACATAAAAACAAAAGCATCTCTTTCCCTATTAGAGAGTATTGGCTAGATATTGGTGAAATTGAAGAATATAAAAAAGCAAATATAGAATATATAGACATTTTTGAAGAAAATATTAATGATAACGACATTAAGCAAAGGTAATATATGGAGGAGAAGATATTAGCTATTATTCCAGCAAGGGCAGGTTCTAAAGGAATAAAAGATAAAAATATAATCAACTTAAATTCAAAACCATTAATTGCGTGGAGCATAGAAGCAAGTACAAAATCAAAATTCATAACAAAAACAATAGTGAGTTCAGATGCTGACAATATACTAGATATAGCCAAACAGTATGGTGCTTCAACAATAAGACGACCAGACAATTTGGCACTAGATTCAACACCTAGTGAAGATGTGATAAAACATACAATTGATTTATTAGAAAATGAAAATGAAATTTATGATTACTTAATCCTACTTCAACCAACATCGCCTATAAGAGATCAAAATGATATAGATAAGGCCTTTTCAAATTTATTTAAAACAGATGCAAATGCTCTTATTAGCGTATATAAAGAGGATAGTAAAATCCTAAAAACATTTAAAGAAAATAAAAACGGATATATAGAAGGCATCTCTAACAACGATTTTCCATTTATGCCAAGACAAAGCCTGCCTCCCGTTTATATGAGTAATGGGGCAATATATATTATTAAAGTTTCAGAGTTTTCAAAAACTAAAAAACTATTCACAGACAAAACAATCTTCTATGAGATGTCAAAAAGAAGAAGTATAGATATTGACAGCTTATCCGATTTGAATGAAGCCAAAAAACAATTAGATGGAGAAAATATATGATCTACACACAAAATGTATACGTATTTGACTCTCAAAGTGCTTTATATGCTTCGCAAAACACTAAAGACAAAAATCAGATATTTTTTTATGATGGTCAAAAGCTACCTAATGAGCCTGACAAGTGTATAAATGTTCCTATAGATGATTTTATAAACTATTTTTGTACATCTTCACATGCTTACCCTGAAGAACTAAATTTTGATAATATGGATTTTTCTGATGAGATAATAAATCAAATTATTAAGAACTTGACAAATGCTCTTTCTACAGTTAAAGAGAAAAGAGAGAGATATCTTAATAAAGTATTATTAGAAGAATTCTCCTCTGAGAATGTAGATAAGTCAATATATACAATTCTTGAGTATATTAAAATAAACAATTTAATATACTCAGAGGTTCCATTTGAAGTTGTGTATAAACTTCTTGAGGCAACCGTTTATACAAAATCTAAAAATATTTCACTCTCACAAGAAACCATAAAAATAGTAAAAGAGCTAAGTGAAAACTCAAAAGATTTTAATAATAATTTTTATAATTTTCATATAATACATGTACTCTCACTTTTAAACAATATTTCTGATGATAAAAGATATTTTGATTATCTAGCCTCTTTTTCAAATCTAGAACAACTAATCAAAGATTTTGCAATAATAAAAATTCTTTACCCTGAGGAAAAGCTCAAAGAGTATATTACATCTTTGAGTACAAGCCTTTTTAACCATGAGTTTTGGGACAAAGATATACTAAAACAAAAACATGCAATATTTAAACTCTATTATTTAACAGGAATGTATTATGGTAGAGGAGAGTCATATAAAGAGATTTTCTACACTTTAAGTAAAGTTTTTTTATCAGCTATTGAAAAGAAAATGGATGAACTTGTATTTTATTTATACACTCCGCTAGCTATGTCATACAATGGTGTATCACAGACACAAGAAGAGTTGAAGTTTTTCAACAATACAATAGAGAAACCTCTGGAAAATTTTATATCAGATATTTTAGTACCAAAATACAAGCTAAAGCAAAACAACAACGTAATTGATAAAAATAAAAAAATAAAAATTGCTTTCTTACAAGAAAGGATAATAAACTACTCTATATACAAAGTGTTTTACAGTCTTATAAAATCTATTTCTGAGAATCCATCTTCAAAATATGAATTCATTATATACGACCTTAACTTTAAAGAATTTGGTGGTTCAAACAGCAAAACTATTGAGGAGTTAAAAGCTCTTGGAGTTCAATATATTGACCTGCATAAAGAGAGTGTAGGGACTAATGATGAGTTTTATTCCATTATTCAAAAAAGTTTAAAAATTAGACGAAAGATCATAAAAGATAAAGTCGACATACTAATAGGTATGCACTCCCGCCCTGAATATAATTTTTTGTTTACAACTAGAACAGCGGCAAAGCAAATATATTGGAGTCATGGGAATCATATGTATGATATAAAAAATATTGACAGGAGAATATCCCATTATCAATATTTGGATTCTCCATATGATTTTCATAGTTTTATCATACCAAGGACGTTGGAAAGCTTAAATCCATTTGTAGATTCAAATAAAGTTAAAGAAACTCACTCTTTATATTCAAATGCCACTACTATTCTAGGTAGTATTGGTCGTTTAACTAAAATGCAGAGTAGAAACTACCTAGAATGTATTAATACCTTGTTATGCAAATATGAAGATAGTGTATTTTTAGCATGTGGCACAGGGGATAATACAAAAATAAAATCTATCCTTATAGAACTAAATGCTCCAATGGATCGTTTTATTTTCACTGGTCACATTGATGCACACTTGTATGGTCATGTTATTGATATACTTTTAAATACTTTTCCTTATGAACAAGGAGAGGCTGTTGCAGAGTTTATCGCAAAAGCGAAACCAGTTGTATCATTAAAGCCATCAATTGAGCAAATTAAAAGTGAATGTGAAGAAATATATTCAAATATTGAAAAATGCCCATTTGTAAATACTACTACAGAATATATAGATATAGCTAGTATACTAATTGAAGATGTGGGTTACCGTGAAGAAATAGGTCAATGCAACCTAAGATACATGGAAAAGATATTTTTCAACCAAAAATCTAACTTTGTTCACAGTTTAGGAATTTAATGAAAATTCAAGAAGCTATAGTACTTGCTGGTGGTTTAGGCACCCGTCTGCAACCTGTTATCCATGATGTTCCAAAACCTCTTGCTCCAATTAATGGAATTCCTTTTTTGACATATTTATTGGACTCTTTAAATCAACAAAATATTACACATGTAGTTTTAGCAGTAGGATATATGCATGAAAAGATTCAACAGCTGTATAATAACAAATATAAAAATATAGATATAACATATAGCATAGAAGATAAAGCTCTTCAAACGGGTGGAGCAATAAAAAAAGCTCTAAAATATACTAAAGACAAACATATATGTATATGCAATGGGGATACTTTTTTTCAATGTGATATTAATACTTTATTTACAAAACATATATCCCTTAATGCCGATATAAGTGTTGCAAGTAAACGTATGAAATCTTTTAATCGTTACGGGCAACTAATAACAGATAATGATAAAGTTATAAAACTTGAAGAAAAAAAACAATGTGCGGATGGCTTAATAAATGCTGGTGTATATATAATCAATAGAGACTTATTGAATATGCAAACTCAAAATAGTTTCTCATTTGAATACTTTTTACAAAACAATGTAAATAATATTTCATTTATTCATAATACTTTTGATCGATATTTTATCGACATCGGCATACCCGAAGACTACAAAAAAGCAGAAATAGATTTTAAGGAGTTATTTTGATAGTATCACGAACACCGTATAGAATCTCTTTTTTTGGTGGTGGAACAGATTATCCAAACTATTACTTAAAGCATGGTGGAAAAACACTTGGGGTTGCCATCAATAAATACTCTTATCTAAACATCAGAAAACTACCTCAATTTTTTGACTATAAACACCGTATTGTATATTCTAAGCAAGAAAACTGTAAATCTATTTCTGAGATAGTGCATCCATCTGTTAGAGAAGTTCTTAAATTTTTAGATGTTAAAGAAGGCTTATCCATTCATCATGATGGTGATATACCGGCAAGAAGCGGTATGGGATCAAGTTCATCTTTTACAGTAGGTCTTCTAAATTCTTTATACGCACTTTATAATCAGAAGAAATCTAAAGATGAACTTATGTATGAAGCTATACACATTGAACAAAATCTTATAAATGAAAGAGTTGGGTCACAAGATCAAGTATTTGCTTCACATGGTGGTTTTAATATAATAAATTTTAATAAAGATGGTAAAATCAAAGTCTCTAATTTAAATATTGCAACAGAGCGTTCAGAATTATTAGAAGATAATTTAATGCTATTTTTCAGTGGTTTATCTAGAACAGCTTCCGAAATAGTAGCTGAACAGATTGAAAAAACAGAGCAAAATACTACTAACCTACATAGTATGAAATCACTTGTTGATGATGCTTGCAATATTTTAAATTCCGAATGTGATTTAAAGCAGTTTGGGGAGCTTTTAAATGATACGTGGAAACTCAAAAAAAGTCTTTCAACTAAAATTACTAATTCAACAATAGAAGAAATATATCAACGAGCGATGGAAGCCGGTGCTATTGGCGGTAAACTTTTAGGAGCTGGTGGAGGTGGTTTTTTAGTTTTTTATGTAGAAAAGCTATTTCAACAAGAAGTCAAAGATGCTTTAAAAGATTATCTTCATATTCCATTTAAATTTGAGTATGAAGGTTCTAAAATTATCATAAACGAACCAAACTATGCAGGATAAATAATGAACTATAAACTAGCCTACTCTACATTTGGACAAGAAGAAAAAGATGCTATGTACAAGGTTATTGATAGTGATATATTTAGTATGGGCAAAAATGTTAAAGAGTTTGAATCAGAATTTGCAATATTTTTTGGAAAGAAATATGCTGTAATGGTTAACTCAGGCTCTTCCGCAAATCTCGTAGCCTTAGCATCACTTTTTTATAAACAAGAATCTCCACTAAAAAAAGGTGATGAAGTAATAGTTCCATGCATCTCATGGGCTACTACTTTCTACCCTCTACAACAATATGGCCTTAAATTAAAGTTTGTAGATATAGAGCTTGAAACACTTAATTATGACATCAAGCAACTCAAAGCATCTATTACTGAAAATACTAAAATGATTGTTACAGTTTCTGTTTTGGGAAACCCATGTTATTTTGATGAGATTGAAGAACTTTGCAAAAAAAACAATATTATACTTTTTGATGATAATTGTGAGAGCATGGGTGCTGAATATAATGGAAAGTTTACTGGTACATCTGGTTTACTCAATACATTTTCTACATTTTTTTCTCATCATATGTCTACGATGGAAGGTGGTCTAATTTTAACCGATGACAAAGAGATTTACTCACTATGTAAATCTCTTAGAAATCATGGCTGGACAAGAGATCAGGATAGTGATAGTGAAATTTATCAAAAGAAAGATGATGATTTTTTTGAAGCATATCGATTTATTTTACCTGGTTACAATGTTCGTCCAGGGGAATTACAAGGTGCATTGGGTTTGCAACAAATAAAAAAACTTCCATCTATGATAAAACAAAGAAGAAAAAATGCTTTATACTTTCAATCTAAATTCAAAGACGACAAAAGATTTATTATTCAAAAAGAAGTTGGCAAAAGTTCTTGGTTTAGTTTTACACTGATACTACATCCTAAAGCAAATATTCAAAAAAAATCTCTTTTTAAAAAATTACAAGATTCAAATATTGAGTTTAGAATTATTACAGGTGGAAACTTTTTAGAGCATGATGTTATTCGCTACTTTGATTATGAAGTAGTTAGTGATAAAAATGCAAGTTATGCACATAATAACGGTTTCTTTGTTGGTAATGCACCTACAGATTTAACTAAAGAGATAGACTATTTATACAATACACTAAAGGAATTATAATGGCAAATATATTAGTAACAGGTGGTGCAGGTTATTTAGGTTCTGTTATGGTTCCAGAGTTATTAAAGCTGGGTCATAAGGTCACTGTTCTAGATACATTTATGTTTAGTCAAAATTCACTTTCTGATGTATGTCATATGGATAATTTCAATGTAGTGAAAGGTGATTCTAGAGATAAAAAACTTTTAAAATCATTAACAAAAGATAAAGATATAGTTATCCCATTAGCTGCACTTGTTGGGGCTCCATTATGTAATCGTGACATGATAGGGACTGTTACAACTAATAAAGATGCTATTCAAACATTATCAGATGTTCTTTCAAAAGAACAACGTGTTTTAATGCCAATTACCAATAGTGGATATGGTGTTGGACAAGATGGAATCTATTGTACAGAAGAGACACCTCTTAACCCTATATCTACTTATGGACAAACTAAAGTAGATGCAGAGAAAATAATACTAGAGAGAGAGAACTCTATAAGTTTTAGACTTGCAACAGTATTTGGTATGAGTTCAAGAATGAGACTAGACTTACTCGTTAACGATTTTACGTATAGAGCTGTAAATGATGGTTTTATTGTAATATTTGAAGGTCATTTTAAAAGAAATTATATTCACATTCGTGATGTTGCAAATGCTTTTATCCATGGAATAGATAATTTTGATACTATGAAAGGTGAAGCTTACAATGTAGGTTTATCAGATGCTAACCTTTCTAAACTTGAGCTTTGTGAAATTATTAAAAAACAAGTTCCAAACTTTACAATTATGGAAGCTGAAATTGGACAAGATCCTGACCAGAGAAATTATATAGTTTCAAATGACAAGATAGAAGCTACTGGCTTTAAACCAAAGTTTAGCCTCGATATGGGTATAAAAGAGCTTTTAAAAGGTTATACAATAATAAATAATAGTAAGTTTGCTAATGTTTAATCAAAATTCTAAAATATATGTGGCCGGACATACTGGTTTACTTGGTAGTGCTTTAATAAAAGTACTTAAAAAATATGAATATAAAAATATTATTACTAAGTCACATGCAGAATTAGAATTAACTGACAAATCAAAGGTTGAGGATTTTTTTAAAAAAAATAAAATCAACTTTATATTTTTATGTGCAGGTAAAGTTGGTGGAATAATTGGAAATAAAGCTAGTCCAGCTTCATATTTACATGAAAATTTATTGATTCAAGATAACATATTTGAAATGGCAAATAAATATGATGTAGAAAATATTATTTTTTATGGCTCATCTTGCACTTATCCAAAAGTTTGTAAACAACCAATGAAAGAAGAATACTGGCTTAGTGGCGCTTTAGAAGAAACTAGTATGGGTTATGCAGCAGCAAAAATTGCTGGAATTATTGGATGTAAATCATATAATACTCAATATAACACAGATAGATTTATTTGTGTTATACCGAACTCTATCTATGGACCAAATGACAACTTTGATTTAGAAAATTCTCATGTACTCTCAGCTCTTATAAAAAAAATAGATATTGCAAAAGAACAAAATCAAGATAGCTTAACTCTTTGGGGCAGTGGAAAGCCAAGAAGAGAGTTTATACATAGTGAAGATGTAGCAAATGCTTCAGTATTTTTAATGCAAAATGTGCACAAACTAGAAAATAGGCATTATAATTTAGGTTCTGGAACTGATTATTCTATCAAAGAATTATCTGAAGCTATTTCTAAAATAGTTGGTTATAAGGGTAAAATAGAATGGGATATAGAGAAACCAGATGGTACTATGAAAAAACTCTTAGACAGTAGTAAGTTTTTAGCACTTGGTTGGAAACCAAAAATTAAATTTGAAGATGGATTAAGGTCAACTTACCGATGGTATAAGGACAATTATGAGTAAAAAACAACTGCTTAAAGACAAATCAAAATTTATAAGATGTGAAACTCTTAAAATACATAAATTGGCACCTGAAACAAGAGTAGCTTCATCCTTATCTCCTATTGAAATTTTTGTATCTTTATATTATGGAGATATATTAAATTTCAATCCAAAAGATCCAAGAGATGATAGTAGAGACAGGTTTATTATCTCTAAGGGACATGGTTCTATCTCTATGTATCCTTTACTTGCAGATGTCGGTTTTTTTGATAAAAATGAATTAAGCAATGTATGTAAGAATGGTTCATTTTTAGGTGGTATTCCTGATCCAATTATTCCTGGATATGAAACAGTAAATGGATCTTTAGGTCATGGACTTGGTGTAGGGTGTGGAATGGCAGTTGCACTCAAAACAAAACAAAACAAACAAAATGTTGTAGTTCTTACTGGTGATGGTGAACTCAATGAAGGTTCAAACTGGGAAGCTATTATGTTCGCCCCTCAACATAAACTTGATAATCTTACTTTAATAGTCGATTATAATAAGGTATCTATGCTTGACTTTAGTAAAAATATCATTAATATGAGCTCACTCAATGATAAGTTTAAAGCATTTAACTGGAAAGTTTATGAAATAATAGATGGACACGATGTAGAAGAAATTTCTACTACATTAAAAGAAGCTATTCAAGACAGAGACACTAAACCAAAAGTTGTAATTGTAAATACTATAAAAGGAAAAGGTGTGCCATTTTTAGAAACACACTCTTTAAGTCATATACTATCAGTTAAATCAGAAGATATTGATGCCTTAATAGAAGAGATTCAAAATGCAGATTAAAGCTATGAGGGATACTTTTTTAACTTCTTTATATGAGAAGATGAAAAATGATAAAAGCATATTTTTTGTTACAGCTGATTTTGGTGCTCCTGTCTTGGATAAGATAAGAGAGGATTATCCTGATCGATTTATAAACGTAGGTATAGCTGAACAAAATCTTATTAATGTAACTACTGGTTTAGCTTTAGAGGGCTTCACTGTATATGCTTATGCTATTGCACCATTTATAACAATGAGATGCTATGAACAAATAAGGGTAAATATATCTGTCTTGTCTCATGTGAGAGAAATGAATATTAATCTTATTGGAGTTGGAGCAGGAGTTAGTTATGCGATGAGTGGACCTACTCATCACTGCTTAGAAGATTTATCTATAATGAAAACTTTGCCAAATATGGAAGTGTTTTCTCCCAGTGACTATATGATTGCTGAGTCTTATGTAGATAGAACATTAAGCATTAAAAAACCAAAGTATATAAGATTTGATGCTAAGCCAATGATTGCCTTAGAAGAAACAATTGAAAACTTCGATAATGGATTTAGAGTTTTACAAAAGGGCAAAAAAATAGCTATTATTTCTACTGGATATATGAGCCAAAAAGCTAAAGAGATAGTAAAAGATTTTGATATTGCACTTATCGATTTATACTTTATTAACAATTATAATAAGAGTAAACTAGAAGAATCTCTAAGAGATATCGATACTATTATAACTATTGAAGAAGCATTTAAAAATAGTGGTGGTTTAGATGCAGAGATAAACTTCAACTTTAAAGATAAAAAAATAGTTAACCTTGGATTTGAAAAAAAATATACCTTTGAGATTGGAAGTAGAGAGTTTGTTCATAAAGAAAATGGACTGGGTGTTGATGACATTATTTTTGAAATAAAAAAAGTCTTACAGTGTTAGATATATTATTTATAAATCCAGGTGACAGAAAAGCAGTTTTTCAAGACTTAGGAAAAGATTTAACAGCAATAGAACCACCATTTCAAATAGCTTCATATGCAAGTTTTCTCAGAAATGAAGGTTTTAATGTAGCAATCATTGACGCAAATGCTGAAAATATTTCTCCAGAAGAAGCAGCAGAAAAAGTAAAAGAGTTAAACCCTCTTTTAGTTGCACTTATTGTTTATGGAAACCAACCATCAGCAAGTACTCAAAATATGACTATATCTGGTCGCATAGTTACAGCAGTTAAAGAACTTACCAATTCTAAAGTCGTCATGGGAGGATTGCATCCCTCAGCACTTCCTAAAAGAACTTTAGAAGAAGAAAATGCCGACTTTATCATAGAAGGTGAAGAACAAATTCCTTTAAAAGAATTGATAGAGTGTTTAAAAAGTGATAATGACTTATCAAAAGTCAGTGGACTTTGGTATAAAAAAGACAATGGGATAAAAAATAATCCTAAAGCAAAACTAATAGATGATTTGAATAAATATTTACCAATAGCAGCTTGGGATCTATTACCTATGGAAAAATATAGAGCTCATAATTGGCATTGCTTTGATGATATAGAAAATCGTATGCCTTATGGCGCAATTTATACATCTCTTGGGTGTCCATACAAATGTACATTCTGTTGTATTAATGCACCTTTTGGTACTAATACCATAAGATATAGAACACCTGAACTTGTAGTAGAAGAGATAGAACTTTTAAGTAAGAAGCATGGTGTAAAAAATATTAAAATCATTGATGAGATGTTTGTTCTTGATGAAAGACACTATATGAAAATAGTTGATTTACTTATAGAAAAAGATTTAGACTTAAATATTTGGGCTTACGCAAGAGTTGATACTATCCATGAAAATACTCTATCTAAAATGAAAGAAGCAGGATTCAACTGGTTAGCATTAGGGATAGAATCAGCTTCTGCTGAAGTAAAGAATGGCGCTTCTAAAAAGATGAAAGTGGACGATATAAAAGAGATTGTAACGAAAATACAAGACAATGGAATTAGAGTTATAGGGAACTATATATTTGGACTTCCTGATGATACTAGAGAGTCTATGCAGGAGACATTAGATATGGCAAAGGAGTTAAACTGTGAATTTGCAAATTTTTATTGTGCAATGGCATATCCTGGATCACAACTTTACAATATCGCTTTAAATGAAGAATGGAAATTACCAGAAGTGTGGACAGGATACTCTCAACACTCTTACGATATTCAGCCTCTAGCATCAAAAACTGTAACTGCAAAAGAGATCCTTGCATTTAGAGACAATTCTTTTCATGAGTATTATGAAAACCCAACGTATTTAAATATGTTACAAGAAAAATTTGGACCAGATGTTAAAAAACACATGCAAGAAATTACAAAAACTAGATTAAAAAGAAAAATACTAAAAGGATTATCTTAGTGTCAATATTACAAAAAATAAAACGGATAGGTCTCTCTAGCTAT
This sequence comes from Sulfurimonas sp., assembly GCF_041563035.1. GTDB lineage: Bacteria > Campylobacterota > Campylobacteria > Campylobacterales > Sulfurimonadaceae > Sulfurimonas. The sequence goes on from NZ_JBFFNS010000013.1 coordinate 63,222, forward strand.
CTCGATGATTTAAGTGGAAATAGTTTTTCATATTTAAACTATCTTTTTCATAAAATAATTAAAAAACCTTATTTCGGCTCTCATCTTGCTTCTCTACAAGGGAAAAATGTACGCCATTTTTATATGCAGGAACTAATACATAACTATTGCAGTAAAAATGATATCAAGTTACTTGAAATTGGCTCATGGGCGGGAGGAAGCGTAATAACTTGGGCTGAAGCATTAAGTAAAAAATCAAAAACTAGTAAGATATATTGTATAGATCCATGGGAAGATTATTTAGATAATAATAATCAATTATGGACTCATAAAACAATGAAAAATGCTACAAAAAAAAATAAAATATACTCTCTTTTTTTACATAACATTATAACATCAGGTTATGTGGAAATGGTATCAATTTTACGTGGTAAAACAGAAGACATGGTGAAAACTTTAAAAGAGAAATCTTTCGATGTTATTTTTATTGATGCTAATCACGCATATAATGCAGTAAAAAAAGATTTAAGTTCTGTTATACCACTATTAAAAGATGGAGCTATTCTCTGTGGTGATGATTTAGAACTACAATACTCCGAGGTGAATACCGAGTTATTACTAAAATCAAAAAATATGGATGTTATTGTTGATCCAAATAAAAAAATAAACTATCACCCGGGAGTAACTTTAGCTGTTTATGAAGAATTTCGACATGACATCTCTTCTTTTAAAGGATTTTGGGCTGTACAACTAGTTGATGGAAAATGGGAAAATATTTCACTAGATAACACAAATGAAATTATCCCAAGTCATTTAATATGATTAATAAAAATATACTTTTTCTTTACCATACAGATCAGCCATATATTCTTTTTCACTATGAATCATTAAAGAAAGAGTATAAACACGTAGTAAAATTTAACTATGCTGACACATTAAGAGACTATGGTCTAAAGGCTATGGAGCTTAAAATAAATGAAATAGTACATGATAAAGATGTTGATATTACATTTGTATTTTTGTATGAACACAAACTTGAACTACATCCAGACTTTTTAAATGAACTTCGAAAAAATACAGCTATAGTATTCTGGCTTTTTGATGATGAGATACTCCTTCATTCACATACAAAGTATCAAGCACAAACAGCTGATGCAGTAATAACCACAGACTATTTTGGACGTTATTACTATGAACAAATTGGCATACCTTCAATTTTATACTTTGGAAGCTATCCAGTAAAAGATTATTATCCATCATCAACTCATAAGAATATAGATATTAGTTTTGTAGGTTTAGTTGAAACAGGGGACAGAGCTTCATACTTAGAGTATCTAGAAGAAGCAGGCTTATCTGTAGAGACTTTCGGAGGCGGTACAAAAAATGGATTTTTAACTTTTGATGAAATGATAAATGTATTTTCACGTTCTAAAATTTCACTAAATTTTACTAAGCCGTATAATTTTGACTGGATAGATAAAAATGATCCACTTATCGCAAGAAACAAACAAAATAAAGGTAGACCAATAGAACTAGCGATGTGTAAAACATTTTGCTTATGTGAAGATGCTCCACCAGTTCATAAATTATTTAAGGTAGGTGAGGAAATTGATACATTCAATTCAAAAGAAGAACTACTAGAAAAAATAAAAATCTATTTAGATGATGACTCTTTACGTGAAAACATCGCCAACAAAGCATATGATCGTGCTTTAAATGAATATCAAACTGATAAATATATAGCAAATGTTACAAATGAGCTAGAATCAATTTTAAATACTTCTAAAACCCTTCATAAGCCTATAGATACTATTTATTTATCCGATTTATACAAACGAAGACTCAAATCTTTTTTTATAAAAAAAGCTTATGATGCATTTAAAAATAAACATTTTAAATTAATGTTTAAACATATTTCATCCATATTTAGGAAATAATTATGACAAAATTAACTACTGACCATGTAATTTATAATTTTTCGAATATGCTAAAGTTTGATTTTTCATTATCTGATAAAAATATAATTTATTCAATATATACGACGCTAAAGAATGAAAATAAAAAAGTTGCATTTTTTGGCAGAGATAAGCTATGTCGTTACATGTTAAATACATGCTCAGAATTTGGCTCGCTTATAGAGTATATATTAGAAGTGGATGAACACGAGTATCTTTTTAATACAGAGTTTTTTAATATAAATGTTATTGATATTAATCAAATACCTAAAGATATAGATATTATATTTGACACATTTAACGATAGAAGTATAAATAAGTATAACCTAAATGTAAAAATATTTTCACTTAATGATGTTGACAAGGAATTAATTCCTGGGCACTCAAGTTTTTATAATATACGTGAAATATATCCTGACATTGCGCCATTGGAAGAAAGTTTTTTTAGATTTGTTCCCAATCTATCTTTAATGTATGATAATTCTTCATCAGATATATTTCAACTTAACACTATTTTTAATTACTTAAATAACAATAATATAAAGATATTGCGTGCTGATGAGCAACTATCAACATATGTTAAAAACTTTAATCAAACTATTTACAAAATAGAAGATATAAACGATAATGATCATGTTTTTATATTAGCCACCGATATTGACACTATATTAAAAACAAAAAAAGAGTTAAATAAAAAGTTTCATACTATTGAAATTGAGACATATGATATTTTAAGCGAAATAGATTTTACAGCTATTGCAAAAACTGCATGGCTTCCATACATTGAGCATATATATCCATTTAATATTCCAGAAATAACTTTAGAAAAAAATCTTGATTTTTTACTGCTTGATTTACCCGCTAAAAAAGATGGAAGTATGCCGAATGGTCTAGCTTACCTGCACAATAAACTAAAAACAATACCCGAGATTACTTTTCAAACTGTAGACTATGATGTTGTCTTATATCATGAGTACCATCAAAGACGTATCTTAAATGGAACAACAGAATATAAACTTAAAAATGGCTATATTCTACCTGAGAACATGTGGCTAGAAGCAAATGCTTTTGAATGGGACAAAGAAGAAACTATGGAATTCTTTGCAGATGAAATAGAAAATATAAGCCTAGATATTATCAAGGCTTCACCAAAAAGCATAGGTTTTTCTCTTCACTTTAGCAACATTCTTTTTTCCAAAAAAGTGTTACAGCGAGTCAAACAAGACTTACCAGATATAGTCTGCATCGTAGGTGGTATGAACTGCACAAACCATACTATGGGCAGATTAATATTTGAAGAAGCTGATTATATGGTTATAGGTGAAGGAGAGTTAACAACTTGTGAATTACTAAAGGCTCTAAAGCGTTCTGAAATGCCTAAAGATATGGATGGAATTATATCTAGATATGATTCAGTAGATAGAATTTGGACCCCTGCTCCATTAGAAGCAAATTTAGATTCACTTGAGTTTCCACAATATGATTGGTTTCATGACGTAAGTATATATACACGTTTTAATGGCTATAAACCAGCACAAGTTGTAACAAGTAGAGGATGTCACTGGGCTAAATGTACATTTTGTGCAGAATGTTTTGTATGGCGTCAACATAGCGCTATTAGAGTTGTTGATGAGATAGAGTGGTTGTATGGTCATGGCTTCTATCATTTTTCATTTAATGAGAGTGATTTTAACGGTGACCCAGATAAAATAGCTGATATGTGTAGAGAAATCATAAAACGAGGTCTTAAAATTACTATGATTGGTCAGCTTCGTATTGATCATAGAAATAATGTTGAATTTATGACACTAATGCGAAAAGCTGGTTTTACCATTATTCGCTTTGGAGTAGATGGTTGGTCAAAGCAGTCTCTTAGAGTTCAAAAAAAAGGCTATCCAAAAAAAATGATTACTCAAAATCTTGTTGCCTGCAAGGAAGCTGGAATAGTTACTGAGACAAATATGGTTATTGGTGTACCTGGAGAAAGAGAAGAAGATATACTAGAGACTATAGAATTTGCACTACAACACAAAAAATACATCCACCAAATGGCCTTTATTCATTCACTTATGCTTCTTGCTGGAAGTCAATACTACGATAACCCAGAAAATTTCAATATTAAATTTTTTGAAGATAAATACGAAATATATAAAAAGTACCCTCATTTTGTGCCAAACGATTTATGGTACAGCGAGAAGCCATTTATTGATGAAAAAATGCGAATTGAGAGGTTCCAAAAAGTATGTGTAGCACTCTTAGAAGGTGGTATGCGTATTGGTTCACGTCCTAAATTAATTGCAGAAGGAATTATAAAAGGAAGAACAATCGAGGATATAACCCAAGGTAAAAGTGTAACAAATGATACATAACAAAATTTTATCAGAGATAGCACCTTTCAAATCATCTTTTTTTGAAAAAAGAGTATATTGGGTTACTGGTGCTGGGACTGGATATGGTAAAGTTATTGCACAAGCCTTAGCTTTTTTGGGTGCAAATGTCATTATAAGTTCTAGACGAAAAACAGCTTTGCAAGAATGCAAACAAGATATAAATCTAAATAATTTAGATATCTTAGTATGTGATATTACAAATAATAACTCCATAGACTATGCAATTGAATATATAAAAAATAATTATGGCAAGTGTGATGGCATAATTCATTCAGCAGCTTTACCACCAGATGACACTAAAACATACCCTCTTTTAGACAGTAGCTTTGATGAGTTGTTGAGCATACTGCACACAAATACATTAGCACCTTGGTATATTAGTAAAACAATTATTGATAAAAATATATATGCTGAATCTTTTCGTACTATTTTTATAAGTTCAGAAGCAGGATTTTCATGTAAAACATTGAGCTCAGGTATATATAACCTTTCTAAAACAGCTTTAAATTCAATGGCTAGTTCATTGGCGCTTGAGATTGAAGCAAAATATAAAAATGAAGACATACAATTTAATACACTAGTGGCTGACGTCGCACTAAGCGAAATGAATCCAAACTCAGATACTTCACCAACAATAATAATAAATATGGTGCTAAAACTGCTTACACAGCCCAAAGGTAAGCCAAATGGAATGTTTTTTCACTCCAATGGCGAAAACCTGTATTTTTTAAATAGAGATAAACATGAGAGGATATTATGATTTGGATTGATATATTAGAACCAAAGTATTCAATGTTTTTTATAGAACTTATACCTATACTAGAATCTAAAGGTTATAAGTATGTAATTACAACAAGGCACAATGAGAGCTACAAAGAATCAAGCGAGTTGTTAACACTACATGGGATTAAACATCATAATATTGGTGGCTATGGCGATACTCTTGAAGAAAAGTTCACTACAAGAATGCAACGACAACAAGGTTTTTTAGATTTATTTAAGGAGATTGGATACCCTAAAGTATTACTTTGTGGGGCTAGTGTAGATGCTATACAATGCGCCTCAGCCATTGGAATAAAATCAGTCAATTTTGCAGATACTCCACTTAGAAACCATCAGTTTAACTATGATGATATTACAGTAGTTTCTAAGCTTACCTTTCCATTGTCTGATCTTCTTTTCCATCCATTTGTTGTACCAGCAGATATCTACAATAAGATTGGAGTTGATAACAAAAAAATTATAAGCTATGATTTTATAGATGTATGTTTATGGATGAAAAAAATCACTAAAGAATCAAAAAATGATTTTAGAAAAAAATATAATTTAGATAGTTCAAAATACACTATTTTATGTCGTGAAGAGGAATTTAAAGCTAACTATGTAAATGAAAAACTTCCCGTAATCTATGAGCTTATTGATAAGATTTTAAATATTATGGATGTAAATATTGTAATTATGCCAAGATATGAGAGTACGCATCTATATGAACTATTTTCAGACCGTGTTACAGTGTTAGAAAAGAAACTAAAACCTGAAGAATTTTATCCTTTCATCGATATGTTAATTGGTGGAGGAGGTACTATGAACTTGGAAGCTGGATATATGGGTATTCCTGTAATATCTACACGCTCATTTTTACTATTTCATGATAAATATCTAATAGATAATAAAATTATTAAATGGAGTAACTCTTCGACAGAAGCTCTTGAATTTGTACAAGAGTTATTAGGTAAGAAACAAGACAATAAACACTTTTTTTGCAAAAGTGACTGTAGTTTTGAGAAAATATTTAACATAATAGAGGATAAATTTTTATGAAAGTAGCACAATTAGGTTATGGTTACTGGGGTACAAATATAGCTAAGGCACTTTTTAACACAAAAGATATTGAAGTGCATAGTATTTTTGATTTGGACAAAAAACGCCTCAAAGAGGCACAGAAACTTCATGAATTTACAGCATATCAAACTGTAGACGAGCTTTTAAAGAGTGATATTGAAGCTGTTTTTATATCCACTCCATTAGCTACACACTATCCACTAATTAAGCAGTCGCTATTAGCAGGTAAACATATATTTGTAGAAAAACCTTTTGCACAGAATATTGAACAGACAAAAGAGCTTATAGATTTAGCAAAAGAGAAAAATAAAATTATTTTTTCAGATCATATCTTTTTATATTCAAATGCCGTCCAGTATATAAAAGAGCATATTCACACTATAGGAAAAGTCATACATATAAGTTCAAAACGCCAAAATCTAGGTCTATTTAGAGATTATGATGGTGCTATTGATGACTTGGCCGTACATGATCTTTATATATTAGAATATCTTTTAGATGGCATCTCTATTGATAATCTATATGTAAACACAACAAAATATAAAAACTTTTCTAACGATAACGAAGCAATGGCTACCATCTTATTTACTTGTGGTGAAACTACTATAAATATAGATGTTTCATGGTTCCACCCTAAAAAGATTAGAGAGATTACAATTATTGGTGAAGATAAAACCATTATCTATAATGATTTAGCTAAAGATCAGATAGAAGTTATTAGTAGTGGCAAGTTTGTACAGGAAAAAGACACTGATGACGCTCTTTACAACCAAAATATAAGTTGCCCTGAAATATATATAGAACGTCCTGAAATCACAAGTTCGATGTCTCTTAATAATGCTATTGAACACTTTGTAATGTCAGTTAAAGAGAATAAAGAACCTCTCTCTGGAAAAGAGTCAATTTTAAAACTCGCATACAACCTTCAAATAATTAAAAAGGCTATTAATGATTAAGTTTTTAGATTTAAATAAACAATATCACTCTATAAAAAGTGATATAGATAGCGCCATAAGTAATGTTATCCAAAGTACTGCTTTTATTGGCGGTAAACATGTAGAAAATTTTGAAAAGAACTTTTCTGAATTTCAAGAGATTAAACATACTATTGGAGTGGGCAGTGGCACAAATGCACTAGAACTTGCTATTTGGGCGCTTGGCTTAGAGAAGGGAAGTGAAATTATTGTTCCTGCCAATAGTTATATAGCAACAAGTGAAAGCGTAACACACAATGGATGCAAGGTTGTTTTTGCAGATGTAGGAGATGATTACCTTATCAATGCAGAAACAATACAAGAAGTACTTACAGCCAATACTAAAGCTATTATCCCTGTTCACCTTTATGGTCAAGCTTGTGATATGGATTCTATTTTGGAGTTATCATATAAACATAATCTTAAAATTATTGAAGATTGTGCACAAGCACACGGAGCAAAATATAATGGTAAAAAAGTAGGAAGCTTTGGAGATTTAGCTATTTTTAGTTTCTACCCAGGTAAAAATTTAGGTGCTTACGGTGACGGGGGTGCAGTTTGTACAAACTCTGATATATTGGCTCAAAACATTAGACTTTATGCAAATCATGGAAGTAAAACAAAATATCATCATGAGATAGAAGGTGTAAACTCTCGTTTAGATGGACTTCAAGCAGCTGTATTAAATGTGAAATTACCTCATTTGTCATCGTGGTTAGAAAAACGAAATTCAGTAGCTAGCTATTATCTAGAAAATATCGACAATAATAAAATCATTCTTCCAAAAGTACACTCGAACATATATCACTCATGGCACCTTTTTGTTGTTCGGGTGGATAAACCTCAAGAACTAATGGAATATTTGAATAAAAATGAAATTCAAAGTGGAATACACTACCCTATAGCCTTACCAAAACTTGAAGCTTACAATTATATAACTCAAGATACTTCAGATTTTTTTGCATGCATAAGTGATGTTCACTTATTGTCATTACCGATGGGTGAGCATTTAGAAAAGTTCGAGATTGAGAAAATTGTTAAAACTTTAAATGAGTTCTAACATGACTAAATATGAAGTTTCCATAAGAGATATTGTACATGGCAAAAACCTAACAGTTGTAGAGCCTGTAAATATGTATGAGTGTTTTTTAGAAGATAATTGTTTTGTTGGTCCATTTTGTGAAATACAAAAAGGGGTTAAAATAGGTAGTGAAACTAGAATTCAATCGCACACATTTATATGTGAACTTGTACAAATTGGTCATAAATGTTTTATTGGCCATGGGGTTATGTTTATAAATGATTTATTTAAGAATGGAGCACCATCGACAAGTTCTAATGATTGGATAAGAACTAATATAGGAGATAATGTATCTATTGGTTCCAATGCTACAATCCTACCTGTAAGAATATGCTCAAATGTCGTAATTGGTGCAGGAAGTGTAGTAACAAAAGATATTACAAAGCCTGGTATATATGCAGGCAACCCTGCTAAGTTTATACGAGAAATATTAGAATAAGAGAGATAATTATGAAAGTAGCTTTAATAGGATATGGATATTGGGGTATTAACTTAGCTAAAGCTATTGATAATACAGTTGGTTACGAGTTAATTAATATCTTCGATGAACATGCAGATAGAGTCAGTGAAGCTAAAAAATTATATGATTTTGAAATAAAAAATTCTCTTGATGAAGTCTTATCCAGCAATATAGATGCAGTATTTATAGCAACTCCGCCAGCCACTCACTATGACATAGCCAAACAAGCATTAGAAGCGAACAAACATATTTTTGTAGAAAAACCTTTTACATTAAATCTTGACGATGCGTATAAGCTTATAAACTTAGCAGAAAAAAAGAATCTAAAGTACATGGTAGATCATATATTTTTATATAGCGAACCAATAAAATATTTAAAACAAAATTTAGATAAATTTGGAGATATCGTATACATAAATGCAAGACGTATAAATTTAGGTCTTTTTCAATATTCTACTGATGTTATATGGGATTTAGCCGTTCATGACTTAGCTATTATAGATTACTTAGTCGGTTTAGATATAGAAAAAGTAAGTGTATTTAAAAGAAAGTATAAAGATTTTCCGAATGAAGCCATAGCTTCTATTAATATGGAACTAAAAAATGGTGTTGTGGTAAGCGTAGATGTTTCCTGGTTATCCCCCGTAAAAGTCAGAGAGATGATCATAGGCGGAACTAATATGAGTGCAGTATATGATGATACAAAAAGTTCACAAATAGAGATATATGATGCAGGAATAGTTCTAGAAAAAGATTTAACAAAAAATGAACTTTATCAACACATGGTACAATATAAATATGCTGATTCAAGTAGCCCAGAGCTTCCAGATAGACAATCCTTGAATAATGCAGTTGAACATTTTAAAGAGTATGTTGAAAATGATTGTGAACCTATTACCAGCAAGCAATCTATTATAAATGTTATAAAAGCACTAGAAATAATTTCAAAGGTATAATAGTAAATGATAGACATCAATACTTTAATTACAACAAACTTCAAAGAAAATACTTCTTATTTAGAATCTTATCATCCAAAACTATTTGATAAAATTGTAGCTATTGAGAAGGCTATTGAGAACAATCACTATCAAGAAAAATATGAACTTGTATATGAAAATGGTAATTTTGATGTTTTGGAAAAAGCAACTGAAACCCTGCTTTATAATAAAGATAGTCAAAAACATGCTGACTTAGCAGTGAAAAGTATAAACTTTGAAAATGATAATAGCCTTTTTGAAACCTTTCATAAAAGGGTTGTGTCAGATGATGACGTAAAGCTTTATGAAGACAAAGAACCTTTTATGAATCATCTGAGTGGATTTGCACCTATAATCAACCATATACAAAAGAATTATTCTATAAATGATGGTCTTGAGAGAATTGAAAAGTTTATCTTCTTTGGTTCAGGTCTTGGTCTTCATATAAATAAAATAGATAAAAAGCTTTCATCTAAAGTTTATTTGATTGTAGAAGATGACTTAGAACTGTTTAGACTCTCTTTGTTTACAATAAACTATAAAGAACTTTCCAAAAAATCTGAACTTATTTTTTCTATTTTTGAAGACAAAGATGAATTTTCCAATACAGTCGAAAGATTTTTAACAACAAAATACTTTTACAATCATTATATAAAATATTTCCATATGCTCAATCATAATTTATCAAAACAAGATCAGATGCATTTAGAAATTGTATCTCAGCCTCATCTAACATTTTACTATCATAGCATGTTAAAACACTATGTAAAACCGTTTGAATACCTGTTTGATGATTATAACTTTTTAAACAAAAGCTTAACATTTTCAGATAAGGTTCTAAGAGATAAACCTTTTTTATTTTTAGCAGCCGGACCTTCACTTCAAAAAAATATAGCGTGGCTAAAGAACAATTATAAAAACTTTATAATTGTAGCTATTGGTGCCACTTTGCCTTTTTTAGAAAAAGAGGGAATATCTCCAAATATCATTGTTCAATTGGATGGACATCTTGAATCTATTAAACATTTCAAAGCAGTTAAATCTTTGGATTTCATATCAGAATCAATATATATATTTTCAGACAAGGTGCCAAAAGAAATTACCAATTTACTTTCTAAAAAACAGTTATTTTTATTTGAACACTCTACAAAATATAGAGAAAAATCATTGAGACCCGTTGCGCCGTGTGTAGGTTCTACAGGTCTTCAACTTCTTATACTTCTAAGAGTAAAGCAAATATATATTCTTGGTCTAGATATGGCTATAGACCAAGAGACAGGAAAAACACATGTGGATACTCACGTAAGAGTATCAAATATCGACATAGAAGAAAATATAGAGGATAAAGACAATAAAGATTACACTAAAAGTCTTATTAAAGTTAATGGCAATATGTCTGAGTTTACTTATACTACCCCCCACTTTATGTCATCTATAAATATAGTTAATCACTCTTTGGAGTTTATAAAACAAGAAAATCAAAGTGTCATAAACTTGGGTGACGGAATAAAATTTAACAATACAATATCAATGCGTAGTGACAAACTAGATTGTAGTATCGAAATCTCTAGAGAAAAGATACAAAAACATATACAAAAAATCTGTATAAGAAATTCATCTAATAAATTAACAAGTAGTGAATTAAAAACTATAAATGACAAGCATAATCATGCAAAAAGTATTAAAATATTATTAGATGAGTACAAAAATACACAAAGTAAATCTAATAAGCAATATTTAGAAAATCTGATAAAATTTTCTGATGTAATTACCAATCAACAAAGCACTGCCAAATATGAGTTAAGTCTAATATATAATTCTTACCTTAGATACATTTTGCCTTACATATTCAACTACCTTGACAATAAGCTTGTAAATAATGACGCATATATGGATATAAATAAACTATTGATAGATCATATGATTAAAATAGTAAATTATTATTGTGAGAGTCTAAGTGTATATATAGATAAGTAAAGAGTTCAAATTCTTTACTCATCTACTTTAGTAGATAAAATGGTTAGATTATTGTAGTAATTTTAAAACATTTTGTTGAACAGCATTAGCTTGACTCATAGCATATGAACCAGACTGAGCTAAAATATTGTGTTTTGCAAAGTTTGCACTCTCTGCCGCAAAGTCAACATCACGAAGCTGAGATTCAGCAGCAGCAACATTTACCTGAGTTACAGAG
>NZ_JBFFNS010000014.1:0-74218 GCF_041563035.1 Sulfurimonas sp.
CGGATTATGCCGCATAGAATACGCGTAAGGAGTTGGTTATGAGTGAAAATGCAAGATTAAAATTTTATTGTGATGAGCATAGATGTATTTCATGTGATGGTTGTTCAGTAGCTTGTGCGGAAGCGCATGAGTTACCGGCTAACATCAACAGAAGAAAAGTAATTACTATGAATGAAGGTATTCAAGGTTTAGAATACTCTCTATCTATTGCTTGTATGCACTGTACAGATGCTCCTTGTGAGCAAGTTTGTCCTACTGATTGTTTCTATATCAGAGAGGACGGTATCGTTTTACACGACAAAGAAAAATGTATTGGTTGTGCTTATTGTCTATACGCTTGTCCTTTTGGTGCTCCTCAGTTTCCACTAGATGGTGCTTTTGGAGTAAAAGGTGTTATGGATAAATGTACTATGTGTGCCGGTGGACCAGAAGAGACTAATTCACATACAGAAAGAGAACTATACGGGCAAAATAGAATCGCAGAAGGTAAAGTACCGGTGTGTGCTGCTATGTGTTCTACTAAAGCATTACTTGTTGGTGATTCACAAGAAATTTCTTCTATATATAGAGAAAGAGTATTGTCAGTTGGCCATGGTGTTAAAACACAACCTTATGGATGGTCAACAGCATATGGTTCTAAAATATAGGACATTATTATGAAAAGTAAATATATAATAATCGCACTTATCGCACTCTCTTCACTAGCCTTTGGTGCTAGTGAAAGTGTTGTATGGAGCGACAACCTAGTTGATAATATCCTTGGTTACGATAAAAAAGGTTCATTACATTTAGGACAATATTTTACTATTTTACAAAGTACATATTTTAAACCACTGTTTTTAGGTGTTTTATTTGGAGTACCGGCAGTGTTTCTACTACACTACATGGTAATAGGTCCAATGATTTTCTCTCATGACAGAAAGAAGATCTATGTATTTACTTTGTTTCACAGAATCGTTCATGCCATTGCAGGTATATCATTTATCTTACTTATTCCAACTGGTCTAATTATGATGTTTGCTAGTACTTTTGGCGGTGGAGAATTTGTAAGAGTATGTAAAGAGATTCATGCGATCTCAACACTTCTTTTTATAGTAAGTATTATACCTATGTTTTTTATGTGGCTCAGATGGATGTTCCTTCATTGGGATGACATCAAATGGTTAATGATTGTAGGCGGTTATCTCAATAAAAACAAGAAACCGGTCCCTGCAGGCAGATTTAATGCCGGGCAAAAAACTTGGTATTGGTTAGCTACTCTTGGTGGATTTATAATGATAGGAACTGGTGGGGCTATGTATTTTCAAGACTTTAGACTTGATATGCTAGACACATACCAGATCTCTCAAATTGACTTTTTAAGAGCAAGTGCTATTGTTCATAATGCCTTAGGATTAGCTGTTGTAGCTCTATTCTTTGTTCATATATACATGGCAGTATTTGCGATTAAAGGTGCTATCCACAGTATGATTGATGGTCACAAAGAAGAAGAGGAAGTCGAGATTCTTCATAGTTCTTATTATAGAGAGCTAAAAGAAAAAGGCGAAGTCTAACAGGTTATTAGTTCATTCCTCCATTTTGGTGGAGTGTTCTTTTATAAGTAATATTAATATGCTGATTTTTCATATTAATGTATTAAATTATGTTGACACTTATATTAATAAGTTAAAATATGCAAAATCAGCATAGTTAAAGAGGTTCAAAATGCCAAATAGTAAATATTTAAAGACTATCATCATCGACAGAGTAAACGGTGATGAGATTATAGAAGTAGAAGATGTAACCATTGAAGAAGCAAGACTAAATGTCTACCTCAATGGTGAAAAGATCATATCTATGATGTGTATACCTAAAGATCAAGAAGCTCACGCCATTGGCTTTTTAATGAGCGAAAATGTAATCACTGATATAAGTGATGTTGAGTCTATTGAAGTAAGCGAAGACGGTTTAAGAGTTGATATCAAAGCAGCAGTTGATACAGACTCACTACAAAACCTATATAAAGAAAAAACACTGGTAAGCGGTTGTGGTGGCGGAATTACCGGAAATGTTGCCGGAAGTCTGGAAATTCCCTTTAACCAGACCAGTTTTGTGATTAGCCCGGAAGTTATCAGTGATGAAGTTAAAAAATTCTACGCTGACAGCGAACTATATAAACTGACAGGTTGTGTTCATAAAGCAATGCTGTTTCTAGAAGATAAAAGTGTTGTAACCGCCGAAGATATCGGTAGACACAATGCAATAGATAAAGCTGTAGGCAAGTGTAAAATAGATGGACTTGACACTACAAAAGCAGTTTTATTTGTAAGTGGAAGGCTAAGCTCTGAGATGGTTGTAAAAGCTGTTATGCATAGAATCCCTATAGTGGTATCTAGAACTGCTCCGACATACCTTGGAGTACAAACAGCCAATAAACACGGAATAACTCTTATAGGCTTTGCTAGAGGTAGAAAAATGAACATATATACTCATAGTGGAAGAGTTCATGGATAACACAGCCCAAATTTTAAAGCACTATCTAAATGATGATGGAAAGATTAATTGTTTAGATGCTTTTAAATTGGCTAGAGAGTTGAATATAGAACCAAAAGAAATAGCTGAGCTTACCAAAAAATACAGTCTTAAAATCGACAACTGTGAACTTGGTGTTTTTGGAAACAAAGATTTTGGCGAAAAAAGAGATGATATATATGAAAAGTTATCTTTAAAAGCAAATGATAAAAAACAAGTAGAATGCAGCATATCATGGGAAATAGCAAAAGAGTTTTCTTTGAACAAAGTTGGTTCAACTACAAAAAAAAGTGATATCGAAGTTATATATTGTCAACTTGGATGTTTTAGAACAAGGATTCATCATGGTAGTAAAAGTTAAGACTTGGATTGAAGATGACAATGAGCATCTAATCTTTGGCGGTGGAAAAACTCAAATCTTAGAACTCATAGATGAAACAGGTTCTATCTCCGAAGCTTCTAAAAGAGTTGGAATGAACTACAAAAAAGCCTGGACTCATATCAAAATACTACAAGAGTATATTGAAGATGATTTAGTAATAGTAAAAAAAGGAAGAGATTCCGGCGGTACTTCTCTAACTCCTAAAGCTAAAGAACTTATAGACAAATATAAGCTCTTAGAAAAAGAAGTAAGAGATTTCTCAACTAAAAAATTTGAAGAGATTTTCATGGCAGACGGAGATATTATTCATTGTACGAAGGAGAGCCAAGATGTATAAATTAAACTACTTGAATTATCCTGAGGCGAATGATGTCTCAGTATCAAATACTTTGAGCATCGAAGCTTTAAACAGCAATACAGAGTTTGAAAGTTTAAGTAAAAGTTTAGCTTCAAGATTTAACTTTTCTTGTCTGCACAGTTTCTCTTTTTCAAAAGAAGGTTTTTTAGGTTTGATGCTTGAGTTAAGAACTGACATCGCGGTAAGTCTTGGTGAGAGTGAGGCAGTAGTTCAAGCGGCCCAGCTTTATGAGTCATTAGGTTTTGGTGTGAGATATGTAAACCTTATGCCTGATGGAACAATCGACTACAAGACAATTAACTCTCTTAAACATGAGTACCTATTTGTATCACCATACATCATTGACACTTTTGTAAAAGTTGATTTGAAAAAGATTAAAGAACTTTTTAGCGGAACTCTTATCTCAAATATATCAGCAACACTGGACGCTACTGATTGCGATGTTGCTTACTTTGATGTTTACAAACTCAGCGGTTATTTTACGCACTCAGTACTGCTTCATAATGAGCTCTTTGATGAGCAAAATATATCGAGTATAGATACGGTTGGTTTAAAACTTATCTCAGATGCTGTGAATAAAGATATAGAACTTATTTCTTGTAAAGATGAGTTCATCAAGGTTTTAGCAGAGACTATAAAAGATGACCTCATCTTCTTTGTAGATCCAGATGCAACACTCGATAACGTTGTTCACTTTGGATTAAAAGGGATAAAAGCAAGAGAAGTTATCAGAAACTTAAGTCTGGAAAATATCTATGTAACAAATGGAGAAGGATGTTCTTTGGGCCTTTCACGCCCCTCTAGAATAATCCAAACTATGGGTTACTCAGAGTTGCAAAGCAGACAAGCCTTGTCTTTGTCTTTTTGTAAAAATTTAAGCAGTGATGAGATTCTCTATGTGGTATCAAAAATAGGAAAATCATACAGACAGATAAAGGCTTTATCATGAATAAATATTTAGATTTTAAAGATGCAGTTTCTTTGTCACTTGATATGGCAGAGACTCCAGGCATACAAGAAATAGTTCATATAGAAGATTCTATCGGGAGAGTTTTAGCACAGAATATCTTCTGTCTTAAGAACCTGCCCTCTTTTAACAACTCTGCTATGGATGGCTTTGCTATAAAAGCCGCAGATGCAGGAAAGAGACTTAGAGTTGTAAAAACGATTCTGGCTGGTGAGAATTCTGATGAATGTTTGGGAGATAACGAGTGCTATAAGATAATGACAGGAGCTAAAGTTCCTCTAGATGCAGATACTATCATCCCAATAGAAGATGTTTTGAACTATGAAAATGATGAAGTTACTATCAAAGAAGATGTAAAGAAAAACTCTTGTCTAAGATTTAAAGGTGAAGAAAAAGCCTTGGAAGATATATTGTTTAACAAAGGTACGGTTGTTACATCTGCTATGGCTGCGATATTAGCTTCTCAAGGCATAACTATGCTCTCACTATACAAGAAGCTTAACATCGCTGTTGTATCTACTGGAAACGAGCTAAAAGAGCCATGGGAGAGTGCAAGTGAAGATGAGATTTACAACTGTAACTCTTATGCAATCATCTCACTTTTAAAAGAGAAAGGTTTTGAAGCCACTTATACAGGTGTTGTACCTGACTCTTTAGAGAAATCCATAGCGTACGTTGGTGAGCTAAAAAATTATGACTTAATCATTACAACGGGTGGTATTTCTATGGGAGATGCAGACTTTATGGCAGAAGCCTTTCAAAGTAATGGTTTAGAGATTGCCTTTCACGGTGTGAATATAAAGCCCGGTCGTCCTATTATGATGGGAAAGATGGAAAAGACCTTTGTTATGTGTCTGCCTGGAAATCCTTTAACGGCAATGGTAAACATGAATCTCTTTGCACTTCCAGTTTTGCATAAGATGCAAGGTTCTTTAAGTATTTACCATGATATAGATATTGCTAAAAATATCCAAAGTTTTAAAACAAAAGCAGGTCGTGTAAACGTTGTGCTTGGGTTTTACAAAAATGGAGAATACAAAGTGACTCAAAATAATAAATATGGCTCAGGGATGATTACGGTCTTACATGACAGTAATTGTATTCTTGTAACAGATGAAGCGACAGCTTCAATAAACGAGCAAGAAAGCGTTAAGGTAATTAAATTTAATTGTCTTTATACGCAAGATCAAGTCGATCTGTTTAACTAAGGAAAAGAAGATGAATAAAAAAATATTGCTAAGTCTGGGATTAAGTGTCATATTGGCATCTAGCATCTTGGCAAAAGAGAAGATTACTGTATTTCATGCTGGTAGTTTAGCTGTTCCATTTGCAGATATAGAAAAGGCATTTGAAGCTAAATATCCTCAGTACGATGTACAAAGAGAAGCTAGCGGAAGCAGAGCGGCGGCTCGAAAGATCTCTGAGATTGGTAAGGCTGCCGATGTAATGGCTAGTGCTGATTATAATGTAATTAATAACCTGCTTATTCCAAATCATGCAAAATTCAATGCACAATTTGCAACCAATGAGATGGCAATTGCCTATACATCAAAAGCAAAGTATGCGAATGAGATAAATTCACAAAACTGGACTGAAATCTTTTTAAGAGATGGTGTTAAAGTCGGTCACTCAAATCCAAATATGGACCCTTGTGGATATAGATCTATTTTGGTAACAAAACTGGCAGAAGAGCACTACAAGACTCCAGGTTTTTATGACAAGCTATTTGGATATGGTGAGTCATATAGCGTTGGTGAAGAAGATAGAAATAAAGTAATAGTCAGACCAAAAGAGACAGACTTACTCGGACTTATTGAAGCTAATGCATATGATTATCTCTATATCTATAAATCAGTTGCCGAGCAGCATGGACTAAACTATATCACTCTGCCTAAAGAAGTATCTCTAAAAGATAATGAGTTTAAAGAGTTCTACAAAACTGCCTCATTTCAAATTAGCGGGAAAAAACCAGGTCAATTCATAACTAAAAAAGGTGGAGCTATGGTTTATGGTATCACGGTTGCACAAAATAAAAAATCACCCGCAAACAAAGAAGGTGCCATCAAGTTTGTAAACTTTGTGCTTTCAGACGAAGGTCAAGAGATCATGATTAAAAATGGTCAGGGAGTCATCTCTCCAGCAAATATTTCTGGAGATGCTTCCATAATAGGAAAGTAAAATAAAATGGACTACTTAAAAATACAGAACCTATCAAGTAACACAGGTGACTTTTTGCTTCACAACATAAACCTAGATATACAAAACAATGAGTATTTTGTTCTTCTTGGTCAAAGTGGAAGTGGAAAGACTATGTTACTTGAGACTATTGCCGGACTAAATCCATGCAGTGGAAATATAATCTATAAAGGTGATGACATCTCTTTAGTGCCAACTGAGAAGAGAGATATAGGTTTTGTATATCAGGACTTTGCCCTGTTTCCAAATCTGAATGTAGAAGAGAATATAAGATTTTCATCTAAATATAAAGAGATAGAAGATGCAGATGAGCTGTTTAAAGATATCGTAGATTTTTTAAAGTTGGAAAATCTTCTTGAACGTGAGACTCAGGATTTAAGCGGTGGCGAAAAACAACGTGTAGCTATAGCCAGAGCTATATTTTCAAGACCTAAGATTCTACTTTTGGATGAGCCGTTAAGTGCAATCGACCCAACTTTTAGAAATGCGATTATGAAGAGTTTAAAAGACATTCACAGAAGATATAACGTTATAACTATTCATGTAACGCATAACTTTAGAGAGGCCTCTTACCTAGCCGATAAAATCGCGATTATAATGGATGGTGAGATTAAGCAGGTAGGAAATGCTAAAGATGTTTTAAACCAGCCTGCAAATATAGAAGTGGCAAAGTTCTTGGGTTTTAAGAATATCTTTCCGGCAACGATGCTTGGATATGAATCCTCTTCAAAAGTCTACTCAGTAGATCCAAATGTTATCAAAGTGGCTAAAAATGGCGAGCTTAAAACTGATTATGTCTTTGAGGGAGTTGTTGATGAGTGTATGGGAATAGTTGATCACTACAAACTTTTTGTAAAAGTTAAACAGCACCAGTTCTTTATCAAAATCTTAAAAAGAGACTATGAAGGCTGTTATGCAGACAGAAAAAAGATAATCCAAATAGGGTTCGATAAAAAAGACATCAGTTTTATATGAGTTGTTAAGCATAAATGCTTAAGAAAAATAAAAATAATTAAAGGGAAATAATATGAATAAAAAGTTAACTAAAATCAGCCTCTTAGCGAGTGCTTTAATAATATCTACAAGTTTATATGCAGATGATAAACTCTCAAAGCATACATTGAAAACAAACTATCAGGAAGTTTACAATGAAAAGCCTGGGTCTGTTGATAGCTTTACAGAAATGTTTACAGAGGGTAAGTTTTATGGACGTCTTCGTTCTAATACTTTTTACTATGCATGGGAGAAAGAAAATGCAGATCAAAGTACTCACATAGCGAGTGCTCTTGGTGGATCAGTAGTATATAAAAGTGCTACTCTGTCTAACTTTGACTTTACTGCAGGTTTATACTATTCACAAGCATTCTTTGATGATAACAGCGACCCTGTAAACCGTTTAAAACCGGGTAAAGATATTCTTAGCAGATTTGACTATACAAACACTGGAAATAAGTCTATGGCAGTTCTTGGTCAAGCTTATATCAGCTACAAAGGTATACCTAAAACTGAGTTACTTGTAGGTCGTCAAATAGTTGAGACTTTCTATACAAAATCAAATGATACAAAGATGATTCCAAATACATTTGACGGTGTAGTAATTGCAACAAAAGCAGTTCCAAATACTGCTATCAAACTAGGATACTTAACAGAGCAAAAACTTCGTGATCATACGCAGTCACACTCTAATCTTATGTACGGAGACAGTAATTCATCTTCATCTAATAATCCAGAATGGAGTGAAAATGATGATACAGCGATGCATAAAGGGCTTACGTATACTAATCTTAAAGCTGCCGGTGTGAGCACAGAAGCACCGCTAATAGTAGGTGATCTACACAATAAGTCAATTAAGAATTTAAAACTAGACGCTTCATTTTACGTGGTACCTGAACTTGTATCGGAGATAATGGCAGAGGCAAACTACCAAATAAATATGGGTAGTTTTTCTTTATCACCTGGTGTACGCTATATAAAACAATTTGACAATGGTGCAGGTAAGATTGGTGGAGCAGCATATAAAGGAACACTAGCCGGACTAAGTGGAGAAAGCGGTGGATATAAAAATGCTGATTCTCTTGACTCTCAGATGCTCGCAGCACGTTTGGTAGCAAAGTTTGATGTCTATAAACTAAATCTTGGGTATTCACAAGTCTTTGATGAAGCTGACTTAATCACTCCATGGCGTGGATTTCCGACAGCGGGTTACACTCGTTCAATGGCTCGTTATAACTGGATGGCAAACACTAAAAGTTACCGCGTTGAGCTAGTACGTAATGCAAATAAAAAAGGTGTATACACTGATATGTTTATACAGATGTCAATCCTTCATACAGATGCAGATGAGTCTAAAGGTTATTTTGATGAAAACTACTACTATGTAGGGTTTGTACAAAATATTCCTGCTTTAGTTGATCTGCAATGGCGTCTAAGACTAGGATATAACGATACCCAGAAGGTAGATGCAGATAGTTTAGACGGACGTTTTGAACTTAACTACCTGTTTTAATATAGAGAGTAAAAAAAAGTAAGAAGGCGATACAATGAAAGCAATAAACAAAAGCAATTTATTTAACATAACCTTAGTAGTCTTAGCACTAATTATTGTGTTTTTTCTTAGTGTGCCTATAATAAAAATATTCATTGGAGTAGGAAGTGAAAAGCTTCTTGAAACTATAAAAGACGGTGAAGCTATTGACTCTATAATCCTTACCATGAAAGTATCTGCATGGGCAATGGTTTTTGTACTTTTTACAGGATTGCCACTTGCTTATGTAATAGCCAGATATGATTTTTATGGTAAAAGCTTAGTCGAGTCACTAATTGATATTCCGGTAATGATACCTCACACTGCCGCAGGTATCGCTCTTCTTACAACTTTTGGAGACACAAATATAGGCGAGTTTTTTAAATTTTTCGGCATAGAGTTTATAGGTACAGAATACGGAATCATGATAGCTATGATGTTCTTATCAGCTCCATTTTTAATAAACAGTGCAAAAGACGGCTTTAGAAAAGTGGATGTAAAGTTAGAAAAAACAGCAAGAACATTGGGGGCTTCACCTATTAATGTATTTTTCAGGATTACAATCCCAAATGCAAAAAAAGACATAATAAACGGTGCTTTAATGATGTGGAGCAGAGGTCTTGGTGAGTTTGGTGCAATCGTAATTTTAGTTTATCACCCTATGACTACACCTGTTCTTATTTTTGATAGATTTAATAGTTATGGGCTAAGCTATAGTGCTCCATTAGCAGCAGTAATCATAGGTTTCAGTATGTTGGTATTTTTAATAGTTAGGTTTATTACAAATCGTTTGTAGTTAATGGCATCTCTAGTAACCCTTAAGAATCTCTTTTTAACTCACTGATTATTTCCATCTGACGCTTAGCTATGTACTGCTGTAATATAGCTTTGTTTATAGAATCTAGATGACATAAAAGAACAACTTTAAAACCATCTTTTATTTTTTCAATCTTCTTGACTGTTGCTTCAGTTGAAAATGTTGTTACAATCTCATTTATTGGAATTTCAGCTTCTATAGAGACGAAGTTTCCTTCATCTATATTTTTTTTTCGCTTGAGCTTTAGAGCAATAAACTGCTCATTCATATCAATTATAACGCCTTCTGAGTCGGGACCGTCAGACAAGACTAGCACTTTTATATTTTCTTCTGCATCTACACGGAACATCTCGCGCTTTAGAGGTGTATGTTTATTCATCCTAAATCTGTGAAGAGTTACCGTGTTGTTTTTATCATTAACACTATATACAGAAGTTTTTACAATTCCAAAAAGAGGAAACTGTAAATAGATAATTTCATTTTGTCCGGTTGCACAAAACTCTTTATTAGACAATTGTACAGAAACGGTATCCTTATTTAAAAAAACTATCTTATTCTCAGAAGTGATTGCTAAACCTTTATGATAGATAGTTGTCTTTACCTTCTTTAGATTTTTCAATCTCTTGGTAAATCGTTCTTGGTCAGGAAGAGCTTCATATAGTTCAATATCTTCAAAATCAGTTCCAACGATACCGTTTTGAGACGAGTTTATCTCATCTACAATACTGCCGGCTCTAATCTGAACACTATTTACAGTTTCACTAAGGTCAAAAGCCGTAATAGCAATAGTTTTTCTCTCGGGCTTTTTACTCATCTCAATATGAAGTGCGCTACACCAGTTGTAACTCTCTTGCTCACTTTCATACGGCATTATTATCCCGAACCTGCTTCCCTCAAGGCGAGCCACTGTCATAGTATTATCAGCTTTTGAACTTATATCATTAGCAACACTTACTATTGTCTTGTCACCCATTTCCATGCCCTGCTTTTGATTAATCTCCTTAAGACATGGAATGTCAACAATCACCAATGCAAGTTGAGTTTTATCTACTAATGCTTTTCTTTGAGCTTCACCTAGTAAATGCACAAACTTAACATAGTTGTAAAGTCCTGTAAGAGTATCATGTTCAAGTTTCTCTTTGATACGTGCTTCATCCGCGACATGAGAAGAGATGCTGTTAAAACTGACTATATACTTTGTAGGTTCACTATCAGGTAGAGTTGTAATACGACCGCTATAAGTAAAGACATCTGCCATTTTATTATTAAAAATATTTGTAGTAAAAGGCTTATTTGACTGATGTACACTATTTAACCATTCATCTACATTATTTATATCAAATTTTATATTTGATGAACTTTCTACATTTTTCATGAAACTAAATGTGCTAGAAAAGTTCTTGTTAAACTCTCTAATATCTAGTACACCTATGGCTTCTAAAAATGGTTGGTTTGCTAAAATAATATGTCCATTTTGAACTATAATAATTTTTGTGTTGATAAAATTTATAATTTTTAAAATCTGAGAAAACTTTTTTTGCTGGATTTTTGATCTCTGTTCAGCTTGTTGTTTTTTCTCATAATAAGTTGTGAAAATAGCAAGTACACCGGAAAGGTTTGCATCAAAGAGAGTTGCAATCTCGTCCATATACTTACTTGCGTCATTTTGCACAAGTTTTTCTCTAAACACAAAAGAGACTAATGTTCTACGAAGTCCCATACAGATATCAAAAACATCTTTTGGGGTAATATTCTTTTCTAGCAAGAAGTTGACCAACTTGCTCATTATAGGGCAATCACCTGCTTCTTTTTCTTGGCGAACAACAGCAATAAAGTATTCTATAATAGGTATCCCATAGCCATCTCTAAATTTTTTACCACCGATTTTATAATTTGTAAAAACAGTTTTAACGGCAGGTATTTCAATCCACTCAGATCCTATCTTTACACGGTTTTCTTCAAGTGAGTCAATTATGCTTAAAAGAGAAGGGGCTAGTACTTGTGGTATGGGCATTAATATTCCTGACATAATTTTAATTATTATATCACAAATGTTATAGAAGTTTTAAACCTCAAGAAGAGGTTTAAATAAAAGGTTAAACTCTTGCGTAATTTACACTCAAACAAGCTTCTAATGAAGCTAATTCGCCAAGAGTTTTTTCATTAACTGCATTATCAACTAAGATTACAGCTAAAGCTTCTGCATCTTTGTTTCTAGCTAATGAGAAGTCGGCAATATTAACATTGTTTCTTGCAAGTGTAGAACCTATACTTCCAATTACACCAGGCACATCACTGTTTTTAAATAGAATCATATCTCCTTTAAGAGCCACTTCTATATCAAAACCATCAATAGCTACAATACGCTTAACACCGTCGTCAAAAATTGTTGCACTGATAGAAGTTGTACCTTCTGCAGTTGTAAGTTTTACAGTAATTAGGTTTTTAAATACAGCAGAATCATTAAGAGCTTCTGATTCAATTTTAATACCTTTTTCTTTTGCCACAAATTCTGCGTTAACATAGTTAATAGTGTCACTAGAATTTTGACTCATAGAACCGACAGCTACAAAAGTAGATAAAGAATCAACATACTCAGCAATCTCACCTTGACCACTAACTTTTATAGCTATGATTTGAGACTTATTGATCTGAGATGCTAAGAAACCAATTTTTTGTCCCATCTCTAAAAATGGTTTTACAAATGATGGTATTTTACTCTCATCTATTGGCAGGTTCATTGCGTGTGAAAAAGAGATACCTTTAGCTGCTTCAATAGCATTTTGGGCTGCTTGTGTACCGATATTGTATTGAGATTCATAAGTGTTAGCACCCAAGTGAGGAGATACAACAATATTTTCTAAATCTAACAATGGGTGATCAGTAGCCGGTTCTTTGTTAAATACATCGATACCTGCAAAACGAATTTTTTCAGATTTCAGACCGTTATAAAGTGCTTCTTCATTATAAAGACCGCCTCTAGCACAGTTAATTAGTACTACACCGTCCTTCATCTGAGCAATCTCAGTTTCATCAATCATGTTAAGAGTTTCTTTATTTTTAGGTGTATGAATAGTAATAATATCACAAGCTAAAATATCTGCAAAACTTTTAGTATAAGTCATATCAAGATCAGTAACTTTTGATGGGTGTATATAAGGATCGTAAGCAATAATATCCATCTCAAATGATTTAGCACGTTTTGCTACGCGAGAACCGATATTACCAAAACCGATAACACCTAACTTTTTGCCTTTCATCTCATATCCATACCACTTCTCTCTTTTCCAGATTCTTTGGTTTTTAAGATGATCATGAGAATATGGAAACATTCTCATGCATGAAAGCATGTGAGCCATTGTAAGTTCAACTGCAGCAATAGTGTTTGCAGTAGGAACATTCATAACAATGATTCCTTCTTTAGAACAACCTTCAATATCAACATTATCCACACCAACACCGGCACGAACGATTGCTTTCATATTTTTTGCAGCTTGTATAAACTTATCGTCTACATCAGTAGAGCTTCTAGTTATAGCTACGTCTGATTCTGCAATGATGTCAAGAAGTTTTACCTTATCTTCATCAGCTGCCATTATAAAATTAATATTTTCATCATTACGAAGCATCTCTAAACCAGCTTCGTGAATATGGTCACAAACTACGATTGTATGTTTTTTCATTATACATCCTCTTTATACAGCTCTACTTTGGCTGAAATTTGATAATTTTTCAAGACTCTAACTAAAGAGTTTAATTTTTCAATATTTTTTGAATAGATAAGCAATTCTACACTGCTTTTATCTCTTTTGAGATAATATCTTAATTTATGTTGTTTTAACTCTTCTTTTAAACAGAAAAGTTGATATGGATCTAAAAGAGAGGCGGATAGTTTATAAATAGTATTACTAATTATTTTCTCAACTAAATCAATTTCTATATAAGCTTCATTTACAGGATAAAAATACCCTAGTCTTTCAGTTTTAGAAAAATGATTTAACCAGACTTCTTTAGATTTTTGCTGAACAACTTCACTCTTATGTTCAAGTGGTTCAACATAATCAAGTTCTTGTGAAGGGTTTATTGAGATTAAAAAAAAGATAATAAAAATGGCAACTCCAAGTGCTAGGACTGGAGTAAACCACTTTAATACTTTTTGCATCTTATTGGAATTTATCTTTTATCAGGTCACCTAAAGAGTTAGATGAATTATCATTTATCTCTTCTAAAAGTGCTTGATTTTTAATGTAGTCTAATTTTTTAACAGATAAACGGATACGGTCTCTACGAGTATCGATAACAGCGATAGCAGCTTCAATTTCTTGACCAGCTTCTAACTCTTCTTTTACTAATGGAGCTAAATCTTCATCACGAATAAGTGCGTCAACACCATCTTCTAAAGAAACAAATACACCGAAATCCTTAATATCACGGATAGTTCCAGTTACTACACTGTTAACTTTGTTATTTGTAGCAAATTTATCTATTGGGCTCTCTAAAAGAGTTTTACGGTTTAAAGATATTTTTTGATCTTCAGCGTTGATTTTCGCAATTTTAACTTCAACTTCTTCGCCTGATTTTAAAACATCTTTACATTTAACATTTTTATCCCAAGAGATATCTTGATTATGTAATAGACCTTCAACTGAACCAACACGAACAAACGCACCGAAGTCAGTAAGAGATGTAACAGTACCAGTTACTACATCTCCTTCCTTATAGTTTCTAACAAACTCATCAAATGGTTTTGGTAAAAGTCTTTTTAGAGAAACACGAAGTTTATGAGTCTTAGGATTTATTTCGATAACTTCAACATCAATCTCTTGACCTACAGTTAAATAATCATTAGGATTTTTAACATTTTTATCCCAAGTGATTTCTGAGATATGTAAGAAACCTTCAATATCATTTCCAAGATCAACAAATACACCGTATGCTTCAATATTTGAAACAGTTACAGTAATAGTATCACCTTCATCTAATTCACTTTCAACTTCTGCCCATGGATCTGGCTGAACAGCTTTTATTGATAGAGAAAGATGTCTTTTATCTTTGTCATAAGAGATAGCTTTAACAGTTACAACATCACCTTCTTTATAAAGTTTTGATGGATTAACTGGACCTTTGTAGCTGATTTCATTATAGTGAACTAAACCATCAACACCACCAACATCTACGAACATACCGTAGCTAGTGATTTTTTTGATTGTACCTTCTACAATTACATCATCTTCCATTAATTTGTCAATGATCTCTTTTTTCTTCTTGCGTTCTTCGTTAAATAATTTACGACGAGAAACTACAATAGAGTTCTCAGCAGCATCTACTTTAACAACCTGAGCTTTAATTTTACGACCAACAACATCGTCACCATCTTTGAAAGCAGCTAAAGAACGAGGCATAAAGAAAGAAACATCATCAGCTTCTACAACGTATCCACCACGATTTTTCTTAGTTATAACACCTTCAATAATCACTTCTTCAAAGTCTTCTTTGTGTAGTTCTATAAAGTCAATAGTCTTTTGTTGCTCTAAAACTTTTCTATAAGAGATCTTAGGACGCTCATTGTAGTATCCCATAACCATTACTTTAATCTTATCGCCAGCACTAAACATTAGCTCACCGTCTTCACCACGGATCTCATCAAGGCTAACAATACCTTCTAGCTTATCGCCAACACCAACTAATGCTCTATTCTCGTCTGCTTGAATCTCAACAATCTCACCCTCTACGATGCGACTTGATTCTTGCTGCTTTTCTGTTGCAGCAAACATCTCTGCAAAATTTTCTTCTTCTTCAAATGATTCGTTATCGAACGCCATTACCTATCCTCTTGTTACATAAAAATTGCGTGATTATATCTAAATAATGTTGATTTTAGTATTAATTTATAAAGAGAAGTGGTGAATACTAATAAAAAAGCTATTTATTAACATTCTTTTGGATAGAGTCGACTACATTTTGAATAATCCAGTCAGGAGTAGATGCACCTGCGCTTATGCCGCAAAATGTTTTGCCTTTAAACCAATCATAGTCTAAATCATTTTCATCTTCAATATGATAGCTATTTTGACAATAATCATCTGAGATGCTAAATAGTTGTTTTGTATTTGATGAGTTTTTCCCACCTATAATAATCATAACATCAGCTTTTTTAGAAATTTTTCTAACAGCTTCTTGATTTTCAAAGGTTGCATTACAAATAGTATTAAATACTCTAACTTCTTTATGTCTTGGTATTAGATAATTAGCTACTTCCATATAGTCTTCAACTTTTCTTGTTGTTTGAGCAACTAAAGCTATTCTATCTTTTAATTTTAAATCTTCTAAATCTTTAGGGCATGTAACGACAGTAGCCCCATAAGTAGCATAACTCTTAACACCCTTTATCTCTGGGTGAGCTTCATCACCAAAAATAATGATATCGTAACCTGCTTCACTCATCTCTTGGCAAATTTGTTGTGGTTTTGTTACATATGGACATGTTGCATCTACCACATCAACCTTGTTATCCTTTAACTCTTGTAACTCATTTTTAGGAATTCCATGAGTACGGATAACCGCTTTATCACCAGGACTAAAGCTTTTATGATCATCTGTAAGACCAACTTTAAAATCTTTTTCAAGTCTGGCAATTTCTTTGGAGTTATGAATAAGAGGACCGTAAGTCGAAGACTCTTTATTTTCTTCTGCTATCTTAATAGCTCTCTTAACTCCAAAACAAAATCCATAATTCTCAGCTAATTCAATTTTCATTATTATTTGTCTCCTTTACCAAAGAAGTGAATTCTTTGATAAATTCCTCTCACTAAAGCTACGCCTATTGGCGAGAGGTTGTTTTATTTATTTTTACAATTTGCCAGGTAAACACCTTACTTAAACTCTATTTTTGTAATTTTTTGCAGTAATTCAAAAAAGTTTGGAAATGATGTATTTATACAGTCTAAATCAGTTACATTCATGCCGCTTCTAAGACCAGCGATAATAAAACTCATAGCTATTCTATGATCACCATCACTATCCACAGTAGCACATTTAAGTTCACCGCCAACAACTCTATAACCATCTTTATATTCATGAACTTCTATGCCTGCAGCACGTAGACCCTCTACAACAGTAGAGATTCTGTCAGACTCTTTTACACGAAGTTCTTGGGCATTTTTGACAACAGACTCACCAGTAGCACATGCAAACGCAATAGATAATACAGGGAGTTCATCTATAAGCCATGAAATATTATCTTCAACTGTAATAGCATGGAGTGGAGCATACTTTACATGTATATCTCCAATAGGCTCATATCTATTATCTGTTAACTCATAACTGATATTAGCACCCATTCTTTCTAATGCTTTGAAAGCTTCTATACGAGTAGGATTAAGAGTCACACCTTCTAAAATAATATCAGAATCTGGTGTAATAGCAGCTGCTACTGCAAAGAAAAATGCACTTGACGGGTCAGCTGGAACTCTTATAGTAAGAGGAGATAGAAGCTCTTTCATAGGGTTAATTGTAGTTTTAAGACCATCTACAACTATATCAGCACCCATACCTTTTAACATTCTCTCCGTATGATCACGAGATAGTTCAGGTTCAGTATATGAACAAGTTCCATCAGCACGAAGAGCTGCTAGTATCATACAAGACTTAACTTGAGCAGATGCTATCTTACTTTCATAATCAAATGCTTTAAGTGAAGCGCCACGGATGCTAAGCGGTGCTAAGTTAGAATCTTCTCTTCCATCTATAACAGCGCCTATTTCACGAAGAGGATTTGTCACACGTTTCATTGGGCGCTTACGTAAATACTTATCGCCTGTTAAAACAAAGTGTCCGTTAGCTGAACTAAGTAAGCCACAAAAGAGTCTTATGCCTGTTCCAGAATTACCACAATCAAGAATCTCAAATGGCTCTTTTATACCATCTGAAGAGATTTTGATGGTCTTTCCATCATCTTCAACTGTTGCTCCAAGATTTTTTACAATCTCTAAAGAGTTTAGTGTATCTTCTGCTCTTAAAAAGTTTGTAACTTCACTAGTGCCAGATGCAAGCATTGCAAACATAGCACTACGATGTGAAATAGATTTATCTGGAGCAATATTATTTAGTTTTAATGAAAATCTATCTGCCTTACTTACTTCTACTCTACTCATCTCAGACCAATTCCTAATTCACTGTTAAGAGCTTCTAAAATAGCATCCATTGATGAAGTAATATCATCTTCTTCTAATGTTTTATCAAATGACTGAAGTACAAAACGAATAGAAAGACTCATATTCTCACCTAAAGACTCATCGCTGTACTTATCAACAGGATAAAATCTTATAAGCTCTTGAGTTGCAGATGCTTCTATAACACTTTTAACTTTCTCATAACTCATAGCTTCTGGCATAATAATACTTAAATCTCTAAAAGAAGCTTGATATTTAGATGATTTTTTTGCAATTTTAAGTCCATATGAAAGTTTCACAAAATCTAGTTCACACATATATGTTGCTTCAAGTCCATAACTATCTTCTACAGTCGGATGAACACGGAACAATTCACCAATCACTTCACCATTTTGTAATAGCTCTGCACATTGGTAAATATGAGAAAGCAAATGCGAAGTTTCATATTGACGAAGTTCAAACGCACCTATAATATCAGAAATCTTTTGCGTAAAAAGAGCAAAATCTATTTTTTGCGGTTTTCCGGCATTTGCCAAATTTTCTTTTTGTGTGTCTCCACTAAAAAGAAAAGCCATCTTTAAAGATTCTGCTCTTGAAGGACTAAATATTGAACCAACTTCAAAAAGCTTAACTGACTCAATCCCATTTTTAACATTTTGAGATGCTGCCTTTAGTAGACCTGTCATAAGAGTTGGTCTTAAAGTATCAAATGTATTTACAATAGGATTTAAAAGTTCTAAATTTTCATCTGTAGTATTAAATCCATATTCATTAAGAACCTTTTTCTCATCAAATACAAAGGCTACGTTTTCAAAAAAGCCGCTTTGTGCTGCTTTATGTCTATAGATGCTGCGCTTTTTGTACTCAAAATAATCATCTTCAAGTTTAGAAGACTCAGAAAAAATAAAAGGTTTTGACGGGATATTATCAATTCCAACAAGACGAACAATCTCTTCAACAATATCTTGCCTATGAGAAATATCATGACGAAATCTAGGTACAGAAATTACAAAGTTTTCTGATGATGATTTAGTTGTACCAAAACCTAAGTTTCTAAGAATCTTAGTAATTTTAACTTTGTCTATCTCAGCACCGACTATTTCATCGATCTCTTTTTTTGTAACACTTACAATCTTATTTTCATAAGAGTCGCAAAGTTCTATAGTACCACCAAAAACAGATGAATTAGAATTTGATTCTATAAGATTTAAACAGAAATTAAGACCTTGATTTAACTCAGGCTC
This sequence comes from Sulfurimonas sp., assembly GCF_041563035.1. Classification (GTDB taxonomy): domain Bacteria; phylum Campylobacterota; class Campylobacteria; order Campylobacterales; family Sulfurimonadaceae; genus Sulfurimonas. Next base: position 19,171 of record NZ_JBFFNS010000014.1, read on the forward strand.
ACTTCCTCTTGATGTTCTGTAATACATTGGACCAGAATCTATCTTAGTCTCTTGCATCTTTTTAGAGATAATATCAGGTGGGATATAGCTTGCTTCTATTAGAACAGTTCCCTCATTATAAGTCACTTTAGAAGCGTCCTCTTGAATAATTCCGACAGTTGAAGCTTTTTCATCTGACATAATAGCCGCATATCCATTTTCATCTTTTTTAAGTTCAACTTTTGCCATAGTCTCATTTTCACCGCAAAAGAAACCATAGTTATATGCTCTTAAAATTACACCGCTACTATGAGTAACATAAAGCATTAATGCTTCTATGTCGGCTTCTCTAGAATCTTCTATTTGAGCAAGTCTAAGTCTTACAATAAAAGGAAGTGTTAAATCTTTTAAATCTACTGCTCTATAGCGAAGATTAACGTCTAGTCCATTTTCGTGAGAAAGGCTTAAAATACGCCCTATACCAACTCTTCTGTCCTCATCTTCATTTATATTAGTCTCTTTTATAGGTCTATCATATGCTGCACTTAGATCTCTTGCTACGCCTCTAATACTTAGACAATCACCACGATTTGCGGTTAACTCTATCTCTATTAGATCATCAGCGAATGTAGGAAGAGTAGAAACTTCTTGACCAAGTTCATACTTACCGATGCTACTGTCTAACTCTATGATTCCGCTTTGGCAATCTTCAAGACCGATTTCGCTCGCACTACAGATCATTCCTTCAGACTCAACATCACGAAGTTTTACAGGTTTAATAACTGTACCATTTGGCATAACAGCACCGATAGTTGCGACTACAACATCAAGTCCTTCTCTAACATTTGAAGCGCCACAAACAATCTGACGAATGCTTGTTCCGATATCTACTTTACAAACGTTTAACTTATCTGCATCAGGATGTTTTTCACACTCTAAAACTTTACCTACAATTATTTTTTTAGGGATTTCATAACTATGAATACGATCTACTTCTAAACCAATTGCATTGAATGTTTTTGCTAAATCTTCTGTAGTGATTCCACTTAAATCAACCCACTCATTTAACCAACTTCTAGTAACTATCATTGAAACTGCTCCAACAATTTAATATCTCCCTCAAATAGTGAACGAAGGTCTCCAATATGATGTATCAACATCGCAAATCTCTCAACACCTAAACCAAAAGCGTATCCGCTAACATCTTTATAGTTTACTGCTTCAAAAACATTTGGATCAACTATTCCACATCCTAAAACTTCTAACCAGCCTGTTTTAGAACATACTCTACAGCCCTTACCTTTACAAAATACACAAGAGATATCTACCTCTGCAGACGGTTCTGTAAACGGGAAAAAAGATGGACGGAAACGTACATCTACATCACCAAACATAAACTTTAAAAAATCTTCTAAAATATACTTCAAGTTAGCAAAAGAAACTTTTCCTTCTTCATCAACTAAAAGTCCCTCAACTTGGTGAAACATTGGAGTATGAGTGATGTCATAATCACGACGGAATACTGCACCTGGAGCTATCATACGAATTGGTGGTTTATGACTCATCATAGTTCGAATTTGAACAGGAGAAGTGTGAGTACGAAGCAGCATCTCATCTTTAAAATAAAATGTATCCTGCATATCTCTTGCCGGATGATATTTTGGTAGATTTAAAGCTTCAAAATTGTTAAAATCATCTTCTACCATATTTCCTGTTTTAACAGCAAAATTCATAGCGCTAAAATATTCTACGATTCTATCCATTGTCTCCATTACAGGATGCAATGCACCTGCTTCTGAGGAAACACTAAACATAGAAACATCTATTGATTCTGCTTTCATAGCTTCTTTTAACTCTTGTGTTTGAAGAGTTATTTTTCTTGCAGTCATCTCATTCATAAGTGAGCTTTTGTGCGTATTTAGATCTTTAGCTATTTTTGATTTTTCTTCATTTGGTGCTGTCTTCATCTTAGCAAATTCTGCTGCAAGAACACCTTTTTTCCCAAACACAGAAATACGAATCTCTTCAAGATTCTCAACACTCTGGGCTTCTTTTATTTTGTCATACCACTCTTTCAATAGAGTCTCCATAATTGCAGGGCTAAACCCTCTTAAATTTTAAAATAGATTATAGTCAAATATAATTTATATATAGCTTCATTTATCATTTTATGTGCTATAATTTACTTATTAGCCTCAATATAAAAGGAAAAAAAATGTGTTTATTTTGTAAAATCGTAAATAAAGAGATACCCTCAAATATTATTCTAGAAGATGATAATTTCATCGCATTTCATGATATCAATCCAAAAGCTCCATTGCACATATTGGCGATACCAAAAGTGCATGTTGATAGTTTTAATGATGTCAGTGGTGAGATGATGTCAAATATGACAAAGTTTATTCAAAAGATTGCACAAGAAGTAAAGATAGAAGAAAGCGGATACAGAGTTATTACAAATATTGGAGATAATGGTGGACAAGAAGTTAAGCACTTACACTTCCATGTTCTTGGTGGTGCTAGACTAAAATGGGGTCATTTCAGTGATGCAGATCCACAGGGTCACTTCTAAAAATGTTTAAAAAACTACTACTAGTTGCATGTGTTACTTCTACGCTTGTCGCGCAGAGTGCACAAGATTTCAAGAACCAGCAGATGCAAGGTTTCAATCAAGAAAAAAAGCAGTTTGGCATTTATAAAAAAAGTCAAGAAGAAGAGTTTGAAACATACCAAGAAGAACAGAACAAAGCTTACAAAGCTTACAAAAAAGAGCTTGCGGTTTTCTGGGATGAACCAAAAATATCTACAAAGAAAAAATGGGTCTCTTACACAGAAGATAAACAAACGAGAACTGATGTAGATTTTTCTAAAGAGACAATAACGCTAGAGACGATTGCTTCCTCACCAGAGGAAGCAAAACAAAAACTTCTGATAGCTCTTGCAAAAGTAGTAACTGTAGATACAAAAACTGTTCAAGAAACCGACCCTTTGGAAAAAAGGCTATCAAAAATCAAGAAGCCTTTTGGGGTTGTTACTGGAGAAGTTAAAGCAGAGCCAATATTATCTACTATAATATTTAAAAAGCAGCCAACTCAAGAAAGTGTTAAAGCATATGTAGAAAAATATGTTAAGTATGATAGTATAAAAGCTAAAGAGTCAACAAAAGTAAAACATGCAAAAATTTATTCACTAAATGTGGCTCTTCCTGAAGATACAATGATTAAAAGATCAAAGATCTACTACGAAGAAGTAAAAAAGAATGCAAAACTGCAAAGACTTCCAATGGCGTTGGTTTTTGCTGTCATGCATACGGAAAGTAGTTTCAACCCAAGAGCCAGATCTCATATACCTGCGTACGGACTTATGCAAATAGTACCAAGAACAGCAGGTATAGATACATATAATTTTTTATATAAAAAGAAAAAACTTGTCTCTGGAAGCTATCTGTACAATAGTTCAAACAATATTAAAATGGGTACTGCCTATCTACATATACTTTACTACAAATATTTAAAAGATATAAAGAATCCAGATAGTAAACTATTTTGTACAATAGCTGCTTACAACACTGGTGCTGGAAACATAGCATGGGCTTTTACAAAGAAGTATGATATGAGAAAAGCGGCACCGATGATAAATACAAAGTCACCTAAAGAAGTTTATAACAAGCTTTTGAGGGATTTAAGATATGAAGAGCCAAAGCACTATTTAAAAAGAGTTTCTCAAAGAATGAGTGCTTATTACAGGCTCTATGGTAGTTGATTTATTTATAGTAAAACTCTAAAAAATACTTTTAGAGTTTTCTCCCCACTCTCTTTTTTGCATAGCATGTGAGAACTCATATGCTATTATCATCAATACTCCCGTTGCTATTAAAACTGTTGCCATTTCTAACATAGTATATTCCTTACATCTTAATTTTTTATATTTTAGAGTATAAAATCAATAAATGTAAAAAAAATGGCATTTTGTCATGGAATTTATATTTTGTGTGAAAACTTATTTATGATAAACTGGCCAATAAGCGCATCTTGAACAGCGATTCCAGTTGATATAAATAGAGTATTTTTTTCTATACTGACCATTGAGTTCATTATATCTTTTAACTCCGTCACATTCTCTTCTGATAATAATTCCTTCTCTTTCCATATCTTCATATCACCAAGAAGCATTGATTGAATAGAGTCAGTAATAATCTCAAATTTATCAATAAGAGTCTCATCTAGTTCTGAGAGATTATTAGCATCTGCACCCACACTACTTACAAACTTCAGATGTGAGCTATTGTTTGAGTTTAGTATAGAAGTTTCTGAATCCGTTGCTAAAAAAAGTGAGCTTGACTGTGAAATTGTATCTTCAGAATCTAATAGACTTATACTCAAATCAGGAGCATAAAATGATACTAGCTTTTCAAACTTCTCACTTATTACTGAATTTGGATCATAACAGTTAACCTGAGTCACTCCTAACCATCTATGCAAAAGAATTGCTGTATAAAAACCTATTCTTCCAAGCCCAAGTAATCCAACAGAATTATTTTCTTTATATATAAGCGAATATGCTAAAAGGCTTATTGCAGCAGTTCTAAAAGAAGAAAGCACACAAGCATCTATTGTTGCATAGACATAATTATCATACCAATCGATAAGAAGCATTTTACCAACACTTATTTTATCTTTTATAGTCCTATTTTCTTCATTTGTACCTATAACTTTAACAGCTTTTATGCCATCTTTAAAATCTGTTATACAAGGCATAACACGAAAGTCACCTTTAATATCAGGTGTATAAATTATCTTTTTTTTAGGAACATATACCCATTTTTCTCCATCTCCCCAATCAATATATGACTGCTTTAACTCATCCATAAACTCTATTGAGTTGGCTATAAGTATATCATGAGCTTCTAAATCACTAACAGATATACAAGGCTCATTCTGTAATCTTAAAAGCTGTTTTATCTCTTTTGAATGCATCTATTCCCCGTTAATTAACTTTATTAGAGCCTCTACTCTATCCTGTGATACTTTATTTTGTAAATTTTTTGATGAGATAAGTTTGTCATCTGCATTTATTACTTTCTTAATATTACTACAAGGAAGACCACTATATAAAAATTCATCTGTTTGAACTACTAAAATAATTGCTTCTACTTGGCGGTTCATTAAAAGTGCTCTACATCTTTTGTATAAGCTTTTAAATGGAAGTATCATTCCCTTTCTTAATCCATTTATTGTTACATTGTGACTACTTACAAAACAAGATATTCCTTTTTGCATCAATTCAGATTGTTCTTTTAAAGCTATTTCCATTGCCAGGCTTCCACCAACTGCAACAATGATTGGTATATTGCCATCATCATCCAATATAAGATCAAGATAAGAAGAGATATAATTTTTAGCTATTTCACTTACACCAAATGCCGGTGCAAAATTTACTTCATTTATTACAGCTCCATTTACATGCCATGGTTTTGTGATATCTTCACTGATAATGTCTATACCTGAAACTTCAAGTCCGAATAGTCTAGCCGCTCTTATTGCTACATCGGTATTATCAGGATGAATGATATCTGTAACATTTTGAGGTGTACCGCCAGATGCTGTAGACTCAATAACTCTTAGCGGAACAAGTTCTTTTTTTTTAGGTATAGATGCTAGTGAATAATTTAACTTTTTTATAACTTCAATTGCTTCTTTATCATCAGGAAATATTTTTTTGCGTAACCATGGTGGATTATTTCTTATAGTCTCATTTTCTTCTTTAATAAGGTCAGAGATCTCTTTTACTCCATCACCTTCTATAGAAATCGGTAAACGTTTTACTGCATATATTAACTTATCTTTTGCTATAAAAATTCTATGTGCCACTCCATTAACTTCTCTCTCTATAATTATTCTTTTTGATCTTGAAAATCGTTTTGCTTTCTCAAATGCAATTTTTAATTGTTTATCATTTCTAACTCCAACAGTGACACCTTCACCACGATCAGCATCTACAGGCTTTACAACAACTGGCCACCCTATCTTCCTAGCTATTATTATCGCATTTTTAACACTGTTTGCTACTGCGTTAACAGGAGCAGGCAGACCAGCCATACGTACAATATTTGATGTCATCATCTTATCATTAGAAAGCTTTGCACCGATACTTGAATCCAAATCACTGGTACTACGATTTATTAGTCTTGATTTTGAACCATACCCAAGCTGGTATGTGCCGCCACCCAAATGAAAAAATGGTATCTTTTTATCATATACCGCAGTTAGTATTGGGATAGTAGACTTGCCAGAGCCACTAACTCCTTTTAGTTTATGTATAATCTCTTTTTCAATTCTCTCATATAATTTTTCTCTATTTTCATCTGTTAGTTGAGTATTCATCATCCAGTAAATATTTTTTATTGCAAAGTTAATTATCATCTCGTAGCATATATCAGGAATATTTTCTATATACACAAGAGCAACACTCGCACTCCATTGTAAAGGTATTTTCTTATCTTGTTTTACTTTTAAAAGAGTACCTGTATCAAAATATGGCAGTAAGATAGCCTGCATCAGTGAGCGTATAAACAGTAACTCTCTCTTTATCAATGACTCCATTGGTATATTAGAGCCCTTCTGATCTTTTATCTCTATTTTAAGTGCTGAGACCAACCAATCATCCAGTAAGTCAAAGTTAAACTTTTTAGGACTGTTTAGATTAAAAGTAAAGTTACGGGTATGTTGCATATACATATCAAAGTCCTAATATTTTTCGTGTTTGTGCTGGAGTAGAGATTTCACGTCCAAGCTCATTTGACACTCTTACAACACGCTCTACCAACTCTAGATTTGTTGTTAACTTTGTTCTAGCACTGTCATAATAAATATTATCTTCAAGACCAACACGAACATTTCCACCTGCAATTATTGCGGCCATATTCATCGGTAATTGAAAATCTCCAATCCCAGCAGCAGCCCAAATAGAGTTATCAGGAAGTGATGAGTATATATGATAAAGATCACCTAAAGTAGCAGGTGCCGTATTTAGATTTCCCATAAGTATATTAAAATACTTAATCCCGCTTATAATATTATGACGTTCAAGGTATTTTGCCATATTTATCATGCCGGTATCAAAAACCTCAAGTTCAGGCATGATATTTTTCTCTTTCATCAGTATGCTCAAGCGTTGAACAGTATCAATAGAGTTAACACTAGCACCAGATATAAAGTTAAGTGACCCAAGTGTCAGGCTAGCCATATCAGGTTTAGCATCTCCACTCAGATGCAAAACTTCAGATCGCGCTTCAAAACTAATCCCTCCACGACCAGAAGTAGTAGCACAACATATAAGCTCTGGTCTCTCTCTTCTTAATGTAGAGATTATTATTTCAAAATACTTAGCATCTGACACTGGAACACCATCTTTATCTCTTGCATGAAGATGGACGATACTAGCTCCTGCGTCATAAACTTTTATTGCATCTTCTATAATTTCATTTACTGAGATTGGAACATGAGGAGTAAGTCTTTTTGTAGGTACCATTCCGGTAAGTGCCACATTTATTATAAGTGGTTTATAAGCTGATAGTGGAGCTGGTTCATTTAACTCTATATATTTAAGTTTATCTCTAACTATAATAGCTTTATTATTTATGTACTCTTTTAAATCAAGTTCCAGTCTTGTCCAGATACCAACATCTTTAAGTCCATGGTCAGACTTTTTTTTAGTTGTTCCGGTTTGTACATATCCATAATGTTTTTTATACCAAGTAATAGTCTCTTGCCTATCGGTATATGTTATGACTTTTTTGATTCCGGCTTTAGACATGGCTTCAAGTCTGATATCTTGAAGTTCTTTACCAATACCGGAACCTTGGAACTCCGGATAAACTGCAAGGGATCTTGTCTCTGCCGTATCCTTTGAAAGTAATTGATATCCAGAAACTCCAATGATCTTTCCCATAACTTTTGCTACAAAGAAAAAGTCAAAATCAATTTCCAATGCTTCTGGAGAAGGTATTTTATGAAGATTCCACGGTGCTAAGACATCTATTATCTCAGACCTATTTTCAGGTTTAGCTTTTTCTATTACAAATTCCAAAACAAATCCTTTTATAATCGTAGATTAGTTTAAAACAGACAGCTTATATACAAACATTATATCATATAAAATATTTAAAATATTTTATAACAGTGATTATAAATAAACGGATTATTTTTTGTATCAATTTCTAAAAATTAAAATATATAAAAAGAAGTAATAAAAAGTCTTCCCAAGAGAACTTGGGAATAAAGAAGTTTAGCAGCTTAAGATGGGCAGCTTTCTATTTCACCCATATCTATGTTTGAGCCACCACCAGAAATCATCTGTTCGTTTTCACGGATAAGTTTACCGTTATGTGTGATTGAGTAAGTTATAGCTGTAGTATCACGAATAGTATTAATAGTTGAGCAGTAGGTCTCTAAAGATGCCATAACCCAGCGAGCTGCCATTGTATCATCACCGTCTGAGTTAAAACTATATGTCAGATGCAGCGTATTAAACTTACATGGATGTGATTCATTTCTTACAACTTCTCCATCTACGACCAAGTCTGTAACAGTTTTATCTTGATTCTTTGGAATCAAGACTATATCTGTAGCACTACATGTAATAATTCCTGCTAAAAAATATTCAATAGGAGAGATAACAGGACAATCAATAACAAAACTGCTTTTAGAAGTCTTAGCTTCAAACTTCATTCCATCTTTATGTGAAACACTTACCTTCATAAGCCTACTCCTCTAAAAAGTTTTTAAAATCATTTAACTGCTCTATAGTTCTAACAGTTGCAGTACCACCGGCAGAAGTTCTTGCATTCATAGAATTTTTAAGAACTAAAAACTCTAATACATCTTCGCTTATTCTTGAATCGATCTCGTTAAGGTGTTTGAACTCTATATCACTTAAATCAATTTTCAATTCTTCACTCTTAGCAACAGCATGTCCAGTAATAAAGTGTGCTTCTCTAAAGGGAATACCGCATTTCTCAACTAAATAATCAGCTAAATCAGTAGCGGCTAAATGTCCAACAGAACAGGCTGATTTCATATTATGAGCTTTTACTTCCATGGTCTTTATAGCTTCTTTTAAGATTTCTAGAGATATCTGTGCAGTCTCAACCGCGTCAAAAACACCCTCTTTATCTTCTTGAGTATCTTTGTTGTATGCTAAAGGAAGACCTTTCATTACAGTTAAGAGTCCCATTAGTGATCCATAAACGCGACCAGTTTTACCACGAAGTAGTTCCGGTACATCAGGATTTTTCTTTTGTGGCATAATAGATGAACCTGTGGAGTATTCATCACTTAGCTCTACAAATCCAAACTCATAACTCGACCACATAACAAGCTCTTCTGAAAGTCTTGAAATATGCATCATCATTGTTGAAATATTAAATAGAATCTCTAAAGCAAAATCTCTATCGCTTACCGTATCTAAACAGTTAACACTAACGCTGTCAAAACCTAGAAGCTGTGCTGTCATATCTCTATCTACATTATGTGGAGTGCCTGCTAATGCAGCACAACCAAGAGGAGATACATTGTTTCTCTTGTATGAGTCTTCAAATCTAGCAATGTCACGTTTAAACATAGAAAGATAAGCACCAAGGTGAAAACCAAAGTTAGTTGGTTGAGCATGTTGGAGATGTGTCATACCAGGGATTAGTGTTTCAGTATGTTTTTCTGCAACAACTAAAATCTCTTTCATTAAAAGTTTAAGAGCTTCTACTAAGTCAAGGTTTCTTTTTAAAACCCAGCGACGAAAGTCAACAGCAACTTGATCATTTCTACTTCTAGCAGTATGAAGCTTTTTACCTGCATCCCCTATAATAGCAGTTAAGCGCTTCTCAATCCCCATGTGAAGATCTTCATCACCTATTTTCCATTCAAATTCGCCTGATTCTATTTCACTTAATACCTGGTTTAAACCGTCAGTAATTTGACGAAGTTCTTCAGTAGTTAAAATTTCTTGTTTTGTAAGCATCGCAGCGTGAGCTAGTGAACCTTCAATATCTTCTTTATATAACTTTCTGTCATACATGATTGAAGCGTTAAATTCATCTAATAAACTTGAAGCACTCGCAGAAAAGCGACCTGACCACATTTTATCCATTGGGTATTTCCTTAATTTTATTTCATAAAATGAAGGGAACCATCTTATCTGATAATTACAGTATCGGAAGTATACCCAACAATGGGTACGATGTTTCCACTACCTACATTAACACTAGGTTCTCTTCGGCAGAGTGCCATCGGCACTTGCGCCTCTTAATATTAAAAAGTTTGGTATTTTATCTAAAGTTGTTTAAAGAGGAGTTTACAGATTAATCGCAGGCGGGTACATTACCGCTATCTTTAGCATATTCTACTAAAAACTGTTTAAGATGTTTTGAATCTTTGTAATATTTTTTACTTTCAAAGTAATTCCATGACTTTTCAGCCTTGTTACTTTTCATATGAAGATCAGCCAAAGGTTTTCCCTTTTTCTTCATAAGATTTTTCCAGATTTTAATCTTTTTCTTTGCTATGAATGCTTGTCCAGCTTCATGACATTTAACACATTTTTTAACAAAGACCTTTTGACCTTTGTAGACAGCAGCACTCAATGGAGACAAAGAAAGTATAAAAAAAGTTATAAATAATAGAAAGACTTTATTCATTCATGGGACCTCAAAATTGTTATTTCTCATATTACATTAGAAAATATTATATTAACCTTATAAAAAATAAAAATCACAATTTTGTAATGAAATCAACTATAATTGAAACTCTTTATTCAGCTTCTCATCCAAGTCCCACAAACCTTTTTTCTTTAATTCATCTACCACATTTTGGGTACAATCAACATCATCTGGCCATTCACGTGTAAATCCATCTAAAGAACTCTTATTTGTTCCATCAACTCCAACCATCAATCCTGTAATAAAAACATCTCTTAAGGCATCCATATTATTCGTAACACGCCAAATCAACATATATGGATTGAATATATCATTCTTTTGTTCATCCACAAAAATAACAATTCTGATATTTGTACTTAAATCTATAAGTGCATCAAAATACTCTTTTGCATTTTTAGTCTTATTCAGACTGATTACAGTGACAGGATTTTTAGTACGTCTCATATACTGATGTACACCTGTAGCATCTGGTATTAACTCTTGAATTTTTTCTAAAAGCTCTTCATCACCTAAAAGCTGAGGAGCTTCTACTTTGTAAGCTGCAGTAGCATCTATACCAAGTTTCCCACCAACTAATGTTTCAGGTGAAGAGTGATCAAGTGCATCTAAAATTCCCTCAGATATAAAAAGAGATTTTGGAGTAAATCGATCAAGTATATAAGAAGTCAGCGCTTCATAGTTATCCAATTTTGGAGAGTTTTCATCCAAGAATATTGCATGTTTAACAAAACTCATCTGACCAGCGCCCCAAAAAGCATGCATAAACTGTTTAGCATGCCCTTTATAATGCGGTTGCATCTTGGCAAGTATTAAGTTGTGAAAACCTGCATTTTCAGGCATATGGTAGTCTATAAGATCAGGCACAGTAGTCTTTAAAAGTGGAAAGAATATCTTACCGGTTGCCCAACCCATATACTTATCTTCTAACGGTGGCTTACCAACAACAGTAGCTAAAAATGTTGGTTTTTTTCTAGTAGTTATTGCGCTAACATGCATTACCGGATATGGCTCTTCTAAAGTATAATAACCAGTATGATCACCAAAAGGACCTTCTATTCTCATCTCTTGCGTATCAACCCAACCTTCTATAACATAGTCAACATCAGCAGGAATATGTAGTGGTGTTGTTAAAGATTTAACCAATTTAGCCGGTTCTTTTTTAATAAGACCATACATTAAAAGTTCGTTTACACCGTATGGAAGTGGAGCAGTTGCACACCAAGTATAAAGTGGATCTCCACCTATAGCAACAGAAACAGGCATCTTCTTGCCGGCTTTTTGATATTGGTCGAAAAAATGAGACGAGTCTTTATGAATCTGCCAATGCATACCTAGATGATCTTTGTCATAAACTTGAAGTCTATACATTCCAAGGTTTACCATCTCTCCATCTAAACTTTGTGTATATACCTGACCCATAGTAATAAATGGTCCACCATCTTGTTCCCAAGTAGTTAAAACAGGTAGTTTTGCAAGATCAATGTCTTCATTTAAATATACAACTTCTTGACAAGCACCCTTTCCTTTTAAACGCTTTGGAAAGATATTTTTAAGTGCAAAAAGCTCACTTGCCATTGATATTTTATCCATGAAGCCTGCAGGTGGTTTCATATGAAGCAGTTTAGTTATCTCATCTGCGACAGATTCGATTGTACGTCCAAAAAGAAGTTCACAGCGTTTATATGAACCAAATACATTCATGAAAACAGGCTCATCAAACTTTGTACCACTTTTTTTATCTACAACATTAGTAAATAAAATAGCTTTACCGCCATCTTTTTTCTTTACTTCTGCATATGCTAAGTGAGGAATTTCAAGATAAATATCAAGTTCATCTTCAATAACTTTAAGTTCACCGTTTTTTCTTAATAATTCTATAGTTTTTTTCATATTTATTTATCTTCCATTATTTCTTAAGCATGTGCTAGTATATCCTTAGCACCTCTGTCTATAAATTGTTGTGCCATTTCACGGCCAACACTCTCGTAATTTTCTCTTGACGTAAGTTTAGAATCACTAAGTATACTTGTACCGTCAAGCATACCTAATACTGCTTTTATAATTACATCATTATTTTCTAAAACTGTAGCATTTACACCTACCGGTGCATGACAACCACAATCTAGTGCATCTATAAAATCTCTCTCTATTGTTGTCTCAACTCTGCTGTAATCATCTTCAAGTCCTTTGACTATCTTTAAAACTTCATCATTATCAATAGCTTCTATACCTAAGGCGCCTTGACCCATAGATGGAATCATCTCATAAAGTGAAATTGGATAAATATGTTCAACTTCGTCTAAAAGGCCTAAACGGTTGATTCCAGCAGCTGCTAATATAATGGCATCAAACTCACTATTTTTGAGTTTTTCAATTCTTGTATCAATATTTCCACTCAACTCTTTTATCTTAATATCTGGTCTGATTTTTCCCATTTGCATGCGGCGGAGAGGTGAAGAAGTGCCGACTACTGCACCCTTTGGTAAAGAGTCAATATCTGCATATTTTTGAGATAAAAGAGTGTCTCTAACATCTTCTCTCTCAGTTATTGCGGCTAAAAGTAAGCCTTTAGGAATTTTTATAGGAACGTCTTTTAGTGAGTTAACTGCTATATGAGCTTCACCGTTAAGAATTGATTCTTCTAACTCTTTTGTAGCGATAACATTCAGCTCAATTTCTAAACCAGGATTTTGTTCTTTTAAAATATCTTTAATGTGGTTTGACTGCCATAGTGCAAGTTTTGAGCCTCTTGTCGCAATTATGAGTTTTTTCATTTACAGTCTTTGTGGCATTTCATCTTTAAATGCATTAGCTTCTGCATTTTTTAGTAACTCCATAGCACCATTATCTATCATAAGCTTAGCCATTTCAGATCCAAGACCTTCACATTTATCAAGATTTTTAGTGATTTTTTCATGCATCACATTTGTACCGTCAGGAAAACCGATCATTGTTCTAAATACAACTGTACTACCGTCAATTACCGCATTACAAGCTACAGGAGCAGAGCAACCTGCCCCTATTTTAGATATAAAATCTCTCTCAATTTGTGTACAGATAAATGTTTTTTCATCTTTTAAACTTTCAGCTATCTCCCTTACTTTATCATTTCCAAGAACTATTTCTATACCCAGAGCAGCCTGTCCCATTGGTGGTATCATCATATCAAGCGATAATTTTTGAGTATAAGGAATGTCTTTTAATAAGTCTAATCTATGAAGACCGATGTATGCTAAAATAATTGCGTCGTATTGACCTTCAGATAATTTTCTAAGTCTTGTATTTACATTACCTCTCAAGTCTTTTACCTGTAAGTCTGGTCTTTGTTGCAAAAGCTGCATTCTTCTTCTAAGACTTGTAGTCCCTACAACTGCCCCTTGTGGTAAATCTTCAAGAGTCGCATATTTGTGAGATAAGAAAACATCACTTTGGTCTTGACGCTCAGTAACCGCTACAAGTTCTAAACCCTCAGGAATATATGTTGGCACATCTTTTAAGCTATGTACAGCAATGTCAGCATTTCCAGCTAGCATCTCATCTTCAAGTTCTTTAGTAAAGTGACCTTTACCACCGATAAGTGCTAATGGTTTATCTAAAACTTTGTCCCCATTACTTACGATCTTATTTAACTCAACTGTAATATCTGGGTAGGCTGCTTCAACTCTGTCTTTAATATGATATGCTTGCCACAATGCCAAATCAGAGACTCTAGTCGCTATTACTAATTTTTTCATTCTCTACTTAACCTTTTCGAATTTTCTTTTTGTTTTATCTAATTTATCATCAAAAAACATAGTCGGTGTTCCATTGACCATTAAATTGTTTGCAATATTTAGATCACTGTTAATATGTTCCATAACAGCTTTTGATTTTAAGTCTTCAGGTGTAATATTAGTCTTCATTGTTTTGTTAAATGCTGCTAGTATTTTATTTATATCTTTTTCTCTAGAGTCTACTTCTACAGTATAGAGTTTAAGTACAACGTCTTTTTCACCTTGTAGTTCAGCTGCAACCGCTGCTTTAACTAACTCTACTGCTGCAGGATGGAGTGAAGGAAGAGGAAAGTGATAGTAATATATAGCAAATTTCTTTGGATCTTTTTTCATAGTGTTTATTGCTTTTGGGACAAAGTTTCTACAAAATGGGCATAATGGGTCTGAAAATATTGCCACTCTATGCTCAGCATCTGCATTTCCATAAATAAGATTCTCTTTTTTATAATATTTTAATTCAAATGATGGAGAAACAGATTCTTTTAGAGAAATGCCTGTTTTAACATCGATAAGGTCAGGAGAGATAGTATCTCCATTTGAGAACCATATCATCTTTTGCTTGACATCGCGACTACCTTGCTTAGCTTTTACTGTAGCATCCACACCAACTATATATGCACTCCAGCCTTTTACTTTTTCTAAAACAATGGTCTGTTCAACTTTAACACTTAGTTTAATTATATTTGGGTTACCCTCAAATGATTTTTTTAAAAATTTTTCTACATCTTCATTTGAAGTAGAAGCTTGTAAAAAATTACTTAGTAGTAGAGCTGTCGCTAATAATTTCAACATCAATGACATTTGAATCCTTTTGTATATTTTTTTCTATATTATTTATGTTTTCTTGATTGTGATCTGGTTTATAATTACCTGATTTTATATTATAACGATTAACAAGTATACTTGTAAAAACACTAAACTGCATCAATGCACCTATTATGTCAGTCAAAAAACCTGGTATTATAAGTAAGATTGCACCAATGATCGTAAAAAGATTCAGTCTTTGAAACTCCGTTAGATCAATAGCATGATAAGATACTGCCGTAATGTTATGTAATAGTGTTGTTCTAAAATTCACTAATATTGATATACCTATAAAAGCAGTTAAAACTATCTCAAAAAATGTTCCTAGACCACCAATAGCTGATGAGATATTAACAGAGATAAGAACTTCTAAAAAAAGATATATTACAAAGTAAATCATACTATATCAACTCCATTATTTTTGAATATATATCACCTGTTTTTACTGATATTTTCTCTGTTGTTTTTCTATCATACACTTGAACAAAACCATTTGAGAGTTCTTTTCCGATTATAACAGTATATGGAAAACCTATAAGTTCTGCATCTTTCATCTTAAAGCCAAATCTTTCTTTTCTATCATCAAACATAACTTCAATGTTTTCACCTAAAAGTTTTAGATAAAGTTCTTCGCCAAGTGTCATTTGCTCTTCATCTTTGATGTTTGAAATCATAATATTTACAGTGTACGGAGCTGTCTCTTTTGTCCAGATACAACCATTTTCATCATGATTTTGCTCGATTACAGATGCTACAAGTCTACTTACACCTATCCCGAATGTTGCCATCTCAAATGGCCTTGGCTTACCATTTTCATCACTAAAGTTTGCTTCAAGTGCCGCAGAGTATTTAGTTCCGAGTTGAAAGATATGTCCAACTTCGATACCTTTTTTAAAAGAAAGAGTAGCTCCACAAGAACACTTTTGCTCTAACTCTAACTCTCTCAACTCTTCATAAGATTTCTCATTATAAGCGTCTACTTCTTCTTCACTTTCAAAGATAGTTTCAATATTAGCACCATAGTCACACGATTCACAGACAACAAGAGTATCTTCACCGCTGTTTGCTAAAACATGAAACTCTTTACTTCCTGTTCCGCCAATTGCCCCACTGTCTGCTTCAACTACTCTAAAATCAAGTCCAAGTCTAGTAAAGATCTTTTTGTAAGTCTCCTCCATAAGATCAAACTCTCTAACCATGTCTTCCTCAGATGCATGAAAAGAATATCCGTCTTTCATCAAAAATTCACGACCACGTAAAAGTCCATATCTAGGTCTTGCTTCATCACGGAATTTAGTATTTATCTGATATAAATTCAAAGGTAAGTCTTTGTAAGAAGTGACTCTATTTTTCACTAACTCAACTATTGCTTCTTCATTTGTTGGGCTGAGTACAAAATCATTTTGATGTCTATCTTGGATGCGAAGCATCTCTTTTCCCATTGTTTCAGCACGACCACTTCTGTCCCATAGACTTATAGGTGTCACAAAGCTAAGTTGTACTTCGTTACAACCTGCTTTATCTAACTCTTCTTTTACTATTGTTCTGATTTTTTCTAGTACAATTTTTCCCAATGGCATAAAGTTATAAAGACCAGCACCTTGTTGGTTTATAAATCCACCTCTTACTAAAAACTGGTGAGATGGCAGGGTTGCATCTGATGGCACTTCTTTTGTTGTTGGTATAAAGGCGCGACTTCTTCTCATTTACTTCCTTTTTGTGCTATGTTTAGAGCATGTTCACATTTATATTTATCTGGCATTTCAACATTTTTATTATCATTTTTAATTAAAAATTGCAATGCTCCTGTTATCATATCCGACTTTGACTCTTCAGATACACTTCTCATTTTCGTAGTCATATCATGTAAAAAGCGTTTCATTACCTGCTCACCCATTTTATGAACTTCTGCTTCATACTCTTTTGGAATATATCCGTTTTTAATAACTCTTTCACTCTCTATTTTTGCAGCTTCAAAAGCTTTTGCATAAATATCTTTGATCATAGGTTCTATATTTAAAGTATCTAACCATTCAAAAAATGCTACAGTACTTCTACCAATAATTGTATGAGCTTTTCTGGCCTCATCTTCTCTAAGACCTTTATTTTCATCAACGATTGTCTTTAAGTCATCTATTTGGTAAAGGTTTATACGCTCACCCTTATGATATATTATATCTCTTGGAATTGCTAAATCAAACCAGTATCGATCAAAATCACACGACTTAATAATATCATCAGTAATAATAGGAACAGGGGACGATGTAGCAGTAAATAAAATCTCAAACTCATTTATAATATGAGGAAGTTGATCAAAGTCTAAAACTTTTGCTCCACACTCATCTGCCAAAGTAAATGCTTTATCTTTTGTTCTGTTCATTATATAAACATCTGCACCGTTTGAGACCATATGCTTTGCTGTAATCTCAGACATCTCACCAACTCCGATGATAAGTGCTTTTTTACCTTCAACACTATCTAAAACAGACTTTAATTTTGCTACCGCTACACTTGCGATTGAAACAGGTTTAGAAGAGATATCAGTTGCATTTCTAACTTTCGCAGCACACTTAAAAGCATTGTGCATAGCACGTGCCAGTTTTTGACCACAGTGACCGTTATCATATGAAAACCTAAACGCATCTTTAAGTTGTCCTGCAATCTGAGTCTCACCTATGACCATAGAGTCAAGTGAAGATGCAACAGTAAATAGGTGATGAATAGCACTGCTATCATCAAATATGTCAGCACGACCTTCAAGTTCTTCTATAGAAATTCCGGCACGAGCTGTTAACTTATCAAAAATATGTTGAGTTGCTGCGACAATATCACTACAACTACAAAATATCTCCATTCTGTTACAAGTAGATATAAGAATAGTCTCGTTTATAGCTTCACTTTCATTTAGTTTTGTTAGACATCCATTAATATGTTCATCATCAGGATATGACAACTTTTCTCTAATTTCCATAGTAGAATTTTTATGTGAAAAACTTATATTTAGATAGTGCATTAGTAACTTCTTTTAATCATAGTTTGTAATATATCAATGAGTTCTTGGTCATCTTTTACAGCAAGCATTGCTTCATGAGATAGCTTTTTGGCGAGTTCAAATGAGTTTTCGACACTTTTATGTTCTTGCATTTTTTGCTTTATCCAAAGAGCTTCATCTTCATCTATATGCTTCGCGTGTGAACTTTTTAGTCTTTCTTTATCTTCATCATTTAAAACTTTGTAGAGATAGATATAAGGAAGCGTACATTTACCTTCTACAAAGTCATTCATAGCAGGTTTACCAAGTGTATCTGAGTCAGCAGTAATGTCTAGTATATCATCAATAATTTGAAACGATAGACCTAGATTTCTTCCATAAACACCATACATGTTTGCGTCTTTACCGGCTAGTAGTGCAGATGCGTAGGCCGCTGCTTCGATAAGAGTAGCAGTTTTTAAATAAAGCATATCAAGATATTTATCTTCATCTTCGTTAAACTCGTCTGCCATCTTCACATCTTGCATCTCACCCTTAGAGAGTGCTGTTACAGAGGCTGCTATCACTTTTGCAATATCTTTGTCAAACTCAACAAGCTCTGTAAAAGCTTTTGAATAAAGAATGTCTCCTAACATTACAGCTGTTTTACTGCCATCTGTTGCATTAACAGAAGCTACACCTCTTCTTGTCACTGCCTCATCGATTACATCATCATGAAGTAGACTTGCTCCATGTATCAGCTCAACTATAGCCGCTAATAGTGGAGCTTTTTCATGTTGGGGAGCAATCTTTAAAATCAGTTTTGCTCTAAGTCTTTTACCACCAGAGAGCATATTAAAGAGACGAGTTACCTCGTCATAATCAACTTCTTCTATCAATCTTGCTATTTCACGCTCAACTCTTTGCATCCAGACCTCTCTAACTATTCTTCAAATGTTTTACACTGACTTCTGTATCTTTATCAAACAAGAACAGCTCAAAGACTGCTTCTCCTGTTTCATATTTAAACTCTTTAAATTTAACTAGCATATAAGCCGGATTAAAATGACCAGCACCTCTAGGTCTAAGTTCTAGCCTGAAAGTACGGTTTTTTTCTCTTAAATAAAGTATATTTTGCGCAACTATTCTATCGTATGAACGATGGATAACCAATCCACCGTTTTGATAGAGTGTCCAGCTAAATTTAAAGAGTTTTGTGATGTCGCCGTATTTTACAAGAATTTTCTTTTGTTCATCCTTTTTTAGAGAGATTGTTGTTACATCTCTGTATTCATCTCCTAAAACTACACCGTAACTAAGTGCTAAAATGACAAAAACTTGTAAAAACAGCTTCATTTATTTATTCACTTTTTGAAACTATTTCACCCATCAGTTCGATGCTTAAACTCTTAGTCTTACTCTCAACTATTTCACGATTCTCTATCATAAAGATATCGATCTCTCTACCATAGTCTTCACCAAGTTTTTCTTCTAAAACCAGTTCTAAAGCGGCTCTTCTTTTCATGAAATTTTCTAAATCAAATCTAACAACATCATTGTTGGCATTAAAAATTATATCCATCAATTTACTAGTTGGTGAACCTAAAAACACATCATCTTCATCTTCAAATAGTGCACTATATTTTGACATTTAATTATTCCTTAGTTTTATTTATATATTTCGTGATTATACACTTCATTTATTAATTATTACTTGAGATAGTTCAAGAGGCTATCTTGTTTTAAGGAATATACAGATTTTAGCTATAATTTTAATTATAAAATCCCAAAAGGACAGGCAAATAATGTCAAATAAAAATGTCTTCGCAGTATCATTAGATGCAGGAGCGATTATATTAGATTTTAATCATACAGCTTCAGATGTAAGCGGATATACAAAAAAAGAAGTTCTAGGCAAAAATTGGTTTGAAATATTTATTCCGGATAGTAATTTAGTAGAAGTTTTAGAAGTGTTTAGCGACCTCTTCCATGGTCAAAGTTCTCATTGGGAGTTTACAAATGATATCAGGTGTAAAGATGGTTCCACAAAGACTATCAAATGGGTCAATAGTATAGTAAAAGATGAGAAAAATAGACCTACACAGATTCACTCTCTGGGAGAGGTAGTCTAGATAATCACTTGATTATCTGAGTACCTACACCTTCTGATGTGAAAAGTTCAAGCAACATGGAGTGTTCCAATCTACCGTCAATAATATGAGCCTTATTTACTCCGCCATCAATAGCTTCTAAACATGCGTCTACCTTCGGTACCATACCACCATGAATGGTTCCATCAGCTTTTAGTGCGTCAACTTCATCTCTTGTAAGAGTAGCTAAAAGTTCTTTTTCATTGTTTAGAACACCTGGAGTATCCGTTAAGAAAATAATTTTATTTGCACCTATAGCCTTTGCAACATATGATGCACAAAGATCTGCATTAATATTAAAGCCTGGATGACCCATCTCTTCACCGGCTGCTATCGGAGCAATAACCGGTACAAATTTATCAGCAATAAGCTTGGCCACTACATCAGGTTTTACTGAATCAATATTCCCAGTTAATCCCCACTTTGCAAAATCTTTTGCTTTTGCTGTTATGAAGTGTGCATCTTTACCGCTGACACCTATAGCTTTTGCACCATGAGAATTAAGAAGTGAAACTATCTCTTTGTTTATCTCACCACTAAGGATCATCTCTGCAATACGCATAACTTCTTTAGTAGTAACTCTCTGTCCATCTATGAACTTTGTCTCAATATTTAGAGCATCCAGCATCTCTGTTATCTTTGAGCCTCCACCATGAACAATAACAGGCTTAATACCAACAAGATACATAAGTAAGATGTCTTCTGCAAACTTCTCTTTTAACTGAGCAGAAGTCTGAGCCGAACCGCCATACTTAATAACAACAATCTCATTTCTAAACTCTTTAATAAACGGTAATGCGTCAAGCAGCGTTTTTACTGTTTCAATCTTCTTTTTCAATCTTTGCCCCTATAATTATCAATTCTGCTAAATACTTTTTCATCAACCTGCACATCCAAATCAAGTAACGATATTGGTAGGTTAAAAGATTCTACTTTTACAAAATCTTTGTAAGTAAGTAAAAGTGAATCTGAATTATCTTTTTTTAAAATCTCTTCTAACTCTATTTTAGTAAATGCGTGATGATCTTCAAAATAATTTTTGCTTACAACTTCTGGCAAGAACTCTTCCAATCTTGATGGTCTTGCAATGGCTGTTACTAGTGACATTTTATCACTTTTATTTTTAAGTTCCACCACTCTGCTGAAATCTTTTTCTTCTTCAAGCACTATTGCTTCTTTGTGAGCCCAAAGTCGCTCTCTAAAAGCTCCAGAAGGAAGACATCTATTGTTCTTAGTTTTTACATCTATAAGCAGGTCTAGTTTTTTGATATCATGTTTGGAGTAGGCATCATCTAAAAAGATAATTTTAGCGCCCATCTCTTTAGCTTTTTTAATTCCTGTCGGTCTATCTTCGCTAACTATGACTATGGCATTTGAGAGTTTATGAGCGTATATCATAGCTTCATCACCACTAATAGTTACATCACATAAAATATTTTCTTTATCTTTTACAACATAAAGCCCGCTGCTACTGCGCCCATAACCGCGTAGAACTACAGCAGCATCTTCATATCTGGATGCAAGAGCGGTGACCAATGGTGTCTTACCGCTTCCACCAACACTTAGGTTTCCAACACATACTATGTCTATATCAAAATCAATTGGGGTTTTACTTTTAAAGCGGACAAACATGCCTGAGCAATATATCCAGCTAACAGGAAGGAGTAAAAAAGAGAGAAGTTTTTGAAGAAAATTTGGGTTATAGAAATACTCCTCTACCCAAAATACTAAACTCTTTTTCAATGTTATTAAACTCTTGTTTTAGCTATTTGTTTAACTTTCTCACAAACAAATTTCACTTCTTTATCATCCATAGCAGGATATATCGGAAGAGATAGAACCTGCTGATAGCATTGTAGTGCTTTAGGATAGTTATTGATTTTCAATGAATATTTTGATTTATAATAAGTTAAAAGATGTAGTGGAATATAATGTAATCCACACTCAACTCCAACTTTTTTAAGTTCAAGTGCAAAAGAGTCACGGTTTTTATCTACTTTAACAATGTACAAAGAAAATGGATGCTCATCATTACTCATATCCGGAATAGTTATATGGTCAGTTCCATTTAAAGCGTCGCTGTACATTTTTGCTATCTCTTGATGTCTTTTGATATTTTCATCTTGCTTTACAATTTGTGCTCTAATATAAGCGGCATTTAACTCACCTAAAGAGTAGTCATTACCAATATCTACTACATCATAAATATATTCTAATGAGTCTTCATCACGCTCTATAGCATGATTACTTAAAAGTCTTGCCCGTTCAATAATCTCGGCATTATCTGTAACAAGCATACCACCGCTACATACATTTTTCTTTAAATGAGGTGAGAAGTTAAAACAAGTGATATCCCCACCTGTAGAACCTATCTTTTGATCTTTATATGTTGCACCCAATGCTTCACAAGCATCTTCAACAATCTTAACATCATAAATTTTAGCGATTGAGTATAATCTTTCTAAGTCAACTGTAATTCCAGCCAAGTGAGTAACGATAACAGCCTTTAATTTTTTTGACTGATTATCTTCTAAGTAAGCCTCTAAAAGGTCTAGATTGATATTATAAGTATTTGGTTCAATATCTATAAAAACAGGTTCTGCATCAAAGTGACGAACAACTTCAGGTACGTTAGGATAAGCATTCACTGAACATACTACTTTATCACCACGTTTAAGGTCAAGGGCTAGCATCGCAAGATGAAGCGCTGAAGTACCGTGAGAAGTTGCTAGGGCATATTCTGCTCCAACATATGAAGCAAATTCCTCTTCTAACTGAGCTACTTGATTTAAATCTTCTGCATCTAAAACATCTGCTACATTACTGTGTTCTTCTCGTCCACTTTCATATTTACAAAACGGTATTTTCATATTTAGTCCTTAATTTTACTTCATAAAATGAAGGAAAACCCTCATCTGTCTTTATTACGGTATCAGAAATATACCCACAAGGGATACGATGTTTCCGATACCTACGCTAACGCTTGGTTTACCTCGTCGGTAATATTATTTCACTAGTGTGATTTATAAGGTTATATCTCTAGGATAGTTGAAATCATGGTTTATAGTTCTAGATGTAAGCTTTGCAATAATCGGCATCTTTCGCTTAAAATGGTTGCGAAAAATTCTTCCTACTATCATATCCAGCATCTGAGAGTCTATCCCTTTTTCAACTATCTCTTTTTTACTCAATCTATCTTCTACATACAGTTTCAAAGCTTCGTCAAGCTGCGCATATGTATAACCTAAATCATCTTCATCACTCTGTCCGTCCCATAAATCAGCGGACGGGGCTTTATCTATAATACTTCTTGTCACACCTAAATAATCTGCCAACTCGTATACTTCACTTTTATATAAGTCGCCTATCGGGTTTACTGCACTAGAGAGATCTCCATAAAGAGTTCCATAACCCAACATAAGCTCACTCTTATTACTAGTTCCTAAAACTAAAGCATTTTCTCTTGCTGAAATATCAAACAAAGTTGACATTCTCATGCGAGAAGAGAAGTTGCCTTTTCTTAAGTTGCCCATATCTGGGTTCAACTCTTCATATGCACGTAACATTGGCTCGATAGATGCAGTTATTGATCTCATTGAAAAATCTCTACAAAGTGCATCTGCATCATCGAGTGAACTCTGTGAAGAGTATTGTGAAGGCATTTTCACACATAATAGATCATCTTTAAAGGTTTTATGAGCTAAAACAGCAACAACTGCAGAATCTAATCCGCCACTCAAACCAACAACAACCTTTTTTATTCCAGTTTTTCGAACTTCATCGTCCAAAAACCGTTGTAGATAGTCTGATATTTGTGCGTATTTACTCATATTTTTTAGCGAACCTTTAAAAATCTTTAACAAAAAATATTATATCAAAGTTTTGTAACAAATGACTTTTAGAATAATTTAGTTCTAATATTTATATAGTTTTGTTACAATCCAATAAAAAAGAGTACATGATGCAGATAAAAGTTCAACCTATGGGTGTTTACCAGACAAACTGTTACATCGCAACTGTAGATGGTAAAGACTTCATTATAGATCCAGGTGTAGATGCAACTTCTTGGGTAGAACAAAATGTTACAAATCCTGTAGCAATTTTAAATACTCACGGACACTTTGATCATGTTTGGTCAAATGCGGAGCTTCAAAAGAAACTAAATATTCCACTATATACGCCAAAAGGTGATGTCATGTTGCTTGCTCAGAGTAGCTGGATGCCGGAGCTTCCACCATCGACACCAGATGTAGAGGTCCAACCAAATGAAGAGTTTAATTTTGACGGAGTAAAAGTAAAGTTTCACCATTTTCCAGGTCATTGTCCAGGCTGTTCAATGATAGAGATCGGAAATGCAATGTTCAGCGGTGATTTTATCTTTGAACGCTCAATAGGTAGAACAGATTTTCCATATTCATCTCCACAAGATATGAGAGACTCACTGGAGAGATTTAAAAAACTTGATTTTGATAAAACACTCTACCCTGGGCATGGTGGGACTACGACTATAAGACAAGAACAACAACATGCAAACTACTGGATAGGAACTCTATAATGCAAGACCATTTTAAAGAAAAGTCTAAAGATTGGGACAAAGGCGATGTTCAAGTCCAAGGTGCTAAGATAATTGCAGATGCAATAAATGAAAAAATAGAACTAACAAGTGAAATGGAACTCTTAGACTTTGGTGTAGGTACTGGTCTTCTTGGTTTTGATATAGCCCATAGAGTTAAGAAAGTCTATGGAGTTGATACATCTCTTAGTATGTTAGAAAAACTAAAAGCTAAAAACACTCCTGAGCTTAGTATTGAGACTTACTGTCAAGATATCATAGATAAGCCACTTGATAGATCTTTTGACGGTTTAGTTAGCTCTATGACACTTCATCATGTTGAAGATTTAAAAGCTTTTTTTGAGACTATATACAGAGATATCAGTGAAGGCGGTTTTATCGCTGTTGCAGATCTTGAGAGTGAAGATGGAACATTTCATTCAGACAATACAGGTGTTTTTCACTTTGGATTTGAAAAAGATGCGTTATGTAAGGTTGCTTCAGAAGCTGGATTTAGTGAAGTTGATTTTCAGAATATAAATACTATAAAAAAACCACATAGAGATTTTGGTGTGTTTTTGCTAACTGCTAAGAAATAAAAGAGAGGACTTAGTCCACTCTTTTTATTACTTCATCTTCATCTTCTAGAAGTTTTAGCTTTAATACATGTCTATCTGTTATAACTGTTTTAAACTCACCTTGAAAAACTTTAATATCTAAAACATGTCCTTCTACGTAAACGTTTCTTTTTCTACCCTCTTTATGTCTTACTCTAGCAACAAAGTTAACTTCATCACCAAACTTTACTGGAGATAGAAACTGGCAATCACTTCCAACCAGGACTACATTTCTTTCATTTACAGCGGCCATAGCAGCAAAATCAGCAGCACTAAAAATAAATCC
Organism: Sulfurimonas sp.; assembly: GCF_041563035.1. Lineage (GTDB taxonomy): Bacteria > Campylobacterota > Campylobacteria > Campylobacterales > Sulfurimonadaceae > Sulfurimonas. Next base: position 45,014 of record NZ_JBFFNS010000014.1, read on the forward strand.
ACCATGAATAAGCCCCTGATCATCAACAACCATTTCAGATATCGTTGTAAGTCTTAACTCAACATAACCTTTTTCTAACTTTAAAATCTCACCATTTAAATCACGATTAATATTCTCATGAGTTGATAAGATCACTGCATTTTCTTCATCCTCTCTATAATCGTCAAGTTCTAACTCTTCATCATGTATTTCTTTATCTGTGTTCAAGATTTATCCTTTATAAGTTTAACATAGACTCTTTTTGGGGCTGGATAACCCTCAACTGTTTTTGTACTATCCTCTGGGTCTAAAAAGTCTTCTAATGACTGTCCCTCAATCCATGAAGTCTTTCTCTGCTCGTCTGAATCGGTAGTTGAAGTCTCTAAAACCTCAAAGCTACTAAATCCTGCTCTTAAACACCAGTTCTTAAGAGCAGGTATTGTCGGTACAAAGTATATATTTGGTATCTTTGAGTAAGATGATTCAGGGCAAAGTGCCATTTCATCATCACCATCTATATAAAAAGTATCAAGTATAACTTCACCCTGCTTTTCAAGTCCTCGAAACAAAGACTTTAACATAGAAACAGGATCACTTCTGTGGTACAAAACACCTAAACAAAAGATAGTATCAAACTTCTCTTCATAAAACTCCAGATGCTCAACGCCTAAAAGCTCATAGACTATATCACTTTTTACAAAATGATTTACAAAATCAAACTGTGTCTTATATAGAGGCGATGGATCAAAACCTACTAAAGATTTTGGTTCATCTTCTTGCATACGAAATAGATAGTAACCATTGTTACACCCTATATCGGCAACTCTCTTATCTTTTAAATTAAAATGCTTTCTCAGAAGATTGTATTTTATGTTACTCTTCCACTCTGTATCTATATAGCACTCAGAAATCTCAAACGGTCCCTTTCTCCAAGGCATCATAATTCTTGCAACATCTTCTATATTTTGAGTAGTTTCACCGATAATCTTAACAACATCACCAAGTTCAACTTCGAAACTACCATCTTCTAAAGTCTCTAATGCATCGCGAAGAGGCTTGATATTTTTCCAAGTCATCCACTTCTGTCTATCTTTTCTTATTTCTTCTAAATTCATTTTATTCTTTATCTAAGTAAATTTGATTATAATTGTATCTAAATATAATTGATAGGATATTTTATGCGTTTAGAGAAAAAAGCTACCGTTGTATCTACATCAGTTGCAGGTCTGCTTGTGCTGATGAAGATGACTGTCGGGGTTTTAAGCGGTTCTATTGCTGTTCTTGCATCTGCAATTGATAGCTTTCTCGATTTGACAGTATCACTATTTAACTACTTTGCACTTAATACGGCTGAAAAGAATCCGGATGAACAGTTTAACTATGGACGTAGCAAAATAGAACCTCTTGCCGCTGTTGTTGAGGGAACAGTTATCTCACTCTCTGCCATATTTATACTCTATGAAGCGCTTGTAAAGATAGCTCACCCAAGGGAGATGGAGTTTATGGCGAGTAGCATCTGGGTAATGTCCGCATCGCTTATAATCACTTTACTCCTTGTTATGTTCTTGAACTATGTTGCCAAAAAGACAAAAAACATGGTAATTAAAGCAGATGCGCTTCACTATAAAACTGACCTATTCTCAAATGGTGCGGTTCTTATGGCTTTAGCACTTATCTCTATGACTGGAGAGCAATTAATAGACCCTATACTTGGTGTAGGAATCGCTATATTTATGATTTACTCCGCTTTTCCTATCATCAAAGAGGGCGTTTTAATGCTTTTAGATGCGGCACTGCCTGATGAAGACATACAAAATATTAAAAATATTTTAGAAAGTGATACAGGCATTAGTGACTATCACTATCTTCAAACCAGAGAATCAGGTTCACATATATTTATATCTGTCCATGCTGTATTTAATGTAAGTATATCACTGTACGACGCTCATCTTATAGCTGATAAGATAGAAGCCAAAATCAAAGCCTTGTTTGATGATAAAAATGTCCATATACTTGTACATATGGATCCATATGATGATTCAGATATAAATGTAATGGAAGATGAGTACTAAAAACAGATATGAACTTTTATGCTTTAATCATCGGGACAGAAATTTTAAATGCCAGAAGAGAAGACAAGCACTTTAAATTTGTTCGTGATGAACTACAGAAGTATGGCTACGAGCTTTTTGCAACATTTATAGTTAAAGATGATATCGATCTTATGAAGAGCTGTTATGAACTTATAAAAAAGGACAAAGATGCTATTCTTTTTTCATTTGGAGGAATAGGTTCGACTCCGGATGATTTAACCAGAGAGATATCAGCAGAGATATTTACCAATAAGCCTGTAGCAAGACACAAAGTATTTGAAAAAGATATCATAGATAGATTTGCCGAAAAAGCCTATCCGCATAGAGTTCATATGGCAGATATTCCCCAAGGCTCACAACTACTTTTCAATCCGGTAAACAATATGTCAGGCTTCTCTTTAGAAAACAGATTTTTCTTTGTTCCAGGTTTTCCTGAGATGGCCCATCCAATGATAAGAGATGTCATCTCCAAACTATGTTCTACTAAATTAGAGAAGTTTAGATATACACTTCTAGCTCAAACAAGTGAAGAGACTCTAATCAATCAGATGAAACTTTTGCCTTCACATATTGAACTATCATCTTTACCAATTTTTAAAGATGGAAAAGCTTTAGTGGAACTGTCGGTTAGTAGTTATGATGATGAAGATGTAACAAGACATTTTAATAAGTTTATAAAAGAGCTTAAAGGTAAAAATATACCTTACAAGCTATTGACTACTTAGCGTATTCTATAGCTCTGCTCTCTCTGATAACATTTACTTTTATCTCACCAGGGTATTGAACTTTTTCTTCAATCTCTTTTGCTATCTCTCTTGACATCAAAATAGACTCATCATCGTTAATCAGAGTAGCGTTAACTATAACTCTAACTTCACGACCAGCATTGATAGCATAAGCCTGCTTTACACCTGAGTGTTCAGATGCTATCTCTTCTATCTGGGTAACTCTTTTTAAGAAACTCTCTAGTACTTCTCTTCTTGCCCCTGGTCTAGCAGCTGATAGCGCATCTGCTGCACAAACAGCTCCACATTCGATAGAGTTTATCTCTTCTTGTCCATGGTGAGCATATATGGCATTTATAACTATACTGTGTTCGTTGTAGCGATTACAAATTTCAGCGCCCAAATCTACATGGTTTCCATCATGATCGTGAGTTAAAGCTTTACCAATATCGTGAAGTAGTCCCGCTCTTTTTGCAAGCCTTGGATCTCCACCCATTTCAGCTGCCATTATACCCGCCAAGTGAGCAACTTCAAGTGTATGTGCTAAAGCATTTTGTCCGTAACTAGCACGATATCTAAGTTTACCGATAAGCTTCACAAGCTCCGGATGCATAACTCCGATATCCATATCTGCGATAAGTTCTTCGCCCTCAGTTAATATGGCATCGTCAAACTCTTCACTTACCTTGTTAAATATCTCTTCTATTCTTGCAGGCTGGATTCTGCCATCTGCAATTAAAAGTTGTAAAGTTTTAGTTGCTATAGCACGACGATAAAGGTTGAAACTACTCACAAGAATAGCGTTGGGTGTATCATCTATGATAATATCTACACCCATTAGAGTCTCTAGGGCTTTTATATTTCTGCCCTCTTTACCAATAATTCGACCTTTTAATTCATCATCTTCGAGATGAACTAAATTTGTAAGCCTCTCAGATGCAAAGTTTCCTGCAAATCTACTTGTAGCTTGAGCTAAAATGTAATTTGCTTTTTTCTTCCCTTCTTCTCTTGCTTCATTCTCATAACGTCTTACTATATGTGCAACATCTGCTCTGGACTTCTCTTCTATGTTATCAAGTAGAACCTTTTTAGCTTCATCTTGAGTCATTCCGGCACTGTGTTCTATAGTATGAAGTGCTTCGTCTATCTTGGTTTCATACTTCTTTTTTAAAGACTCTAAGGATTTTTCATTTCTTTCTAAATCAACTTTTTTAACTTCTAAAACTCTGCTATCATCACGAAGTCTTTTATCTTCGAGTTGTTTATAACGAATAAAACTTTGCTCTTTTCGTATAACATCATCTTCTCGCTGATGCAGGTCTGCTTTTGCTCTCTCTTTTGAACTCTCGTAATATTTAATAGCTTCACGCTCAATATCTTGCGCTTTTACATTTGATTTATGCAGAAGTAATTGAGCTTCATTCTCAATGGCACTTGCTTTTGCTTTTGCTTTATCAACAAGAACATCAAAATTAGCATGAGTAATTTTTTTAGAGATGAAAAATCCAAAAAGACCACTTACTGTGGCTATAGAGCCACCTAGTAGTATCTCATTTAACATTATTATTTCCTATTCTTTAGCCGTAATACTTTCGTGGTCTTTTTGTAGACCTTGGTGTCAATAGTAAATCACATGCAACATCGTAATCATCGCAAATGAACTCTTTTGTAAAACAAATCTCTGGCTGTATAAAAATTGTGTATGGTTTCTTTTTTAACTTTGCAAAGAAACGATCATACATCCCTTTTCCAAAACCTATTCTCTGTAATTTACCATCGACCCCAATCGTAGGAACTATGGCTATATCAATTTTATTTATATTTCTTAATGTATTTCCCGCTTCGTAAATATTAAATTTCTTCTTCTTTAGCGGTAGCCTAAATGGTACTATCTTAAAACTTGAATCTTGCATAAATGGCACAAAAATATCACAATTTTGACGAATTTTATTGAGTGTTTTTCTTATATCTGCTTCAAAAGGTAACGGGTAATAAAATAACACTTTAGCACCTTTGATGTTTTTTAACTCACGTAAAAGGTGCTTATTTATCATAGCATTTCTGTAATATCTGCTATGAGGAGAAGCATTTTTTATTTTTTTGATACAATTTTCTCGAAATATAGATTTTGTAAGAGGCATATAAATTCTTTAAGTTATAATTTCACATATTTTACAATAAAAAAAGGTATTTTAATGTTTAAAAAAATCACTACAACACTTTTGTTAAGTTCAGTTCTATTCTTTGTTGGATGCTCCAATGAAGAGCCTCAAGATGTAAACGAGATTATTTCAACAAACGAGTATGTATTAACAGGTCTTGACAACAAACAATACATAGTAAAAAAAGAGGGTTCAGGATTTGTACTTAAAGGCGCTAAAGGTAAAGTAGTAGTATTTGATATCTTTGCAACTTGGTGTCCTCCATGTCGTGGAGCAGCAACTCATCTTACTTCACTTCAGGAAAAATACAAAGACGACTTAATAATTATCGGTATTACTATAGAAGAAAGTATTGAAAATTCAAAACTTTTAGATTTTAGAAAAACATATAATGCAAACTATACACTTGTTAACTCTGATCAAAACCGTCGTTTAGCTGATACTATTGTCGGTGAATTAAAACTTGGTGAGAGATACCCAATTCCTGTAATGGCACTATATAAAGACGGAAAATATATAAATCACTTTATCGGTTCTATTGAAGAAGAACTTGTTGAAAGTGAAATCAAACTAGCACTTGGGAAGTAATTAATAAATGTTTGGTTTTATAAAAAAATCTCTATCTAAAACAGCAGAAGCGATAAGAACTGTTGCCCCTAAAAAAAAGATCACCTTTACAAAAGATGAGCTTGAAGATATTCTACTAGAAGCAGATGTAGAATATGATTTAGTAGAGATCATAATAAATGAGATCTATCAAGACAAAGTTACAAGAGATATTTTACGATCAAAACTTTTAGCTACCCTAGCCTACACTTCTTACAAAGAGCCTGAGTTCACGTCTCCTTTTGTGGAACTAATAGTTGGAGTCAACGGTGCAGGAAAAACTACTACTATCTCAAAACTTGCTCAGAGATACAAAAATGAAGGAAAGAAAGTTATTCTAGGTGCCGGAGATACATTTCGTGCAGCTGCAATAGAACAACTTACACTTTGGTCAGAAAAACTGGACATTCCTATTGTTTCATCTAAACAAGGACATGACTCTTCAGCAGTAGCGTTTGATACTATCGACTCGGCAAAAGCAAAAGGTTTTGACAATGTAATCATTGACACTGCAGGTCGTCTTCACACACAGACAAATCTTGCAAATGAACTTAAGAAGATTAATCGCATCTGCGATAAAGCCCATCCTGGTTCTCCTCATAGAACAATTTTAATCGTTGATGGAACGCAAGGAAATTCAGCAATTGCTCAAGCAAAAGCTTTTAATGAGATGATAGGCATAGACGGTATCATCATAACAAAACTAGACGGGACTGCAAAAGGTGGTTCTATCTTTTCTATTGCTTACGCTCTAGAACTTCCTATTCTTTTTGTAGGGACTGGTGAACAACCGGAAAATCTAACACCTTTTGACAAATATGAGTTTGTAGATGGCCTGCTAGATGCTATCTTTGTTGAAGAAGAGACTAAATAATTCTCTTCTTCTCTTAAGTACGGAAGACTTCTAGTTTAGAATGAAGAGCATCTGTTAAAGAGTTTAGGTGATCAGCAGCTGAAACAATCTCCTCTACATTACGTGCATTTTTTGAAGATATCTCATTTATCTCAGAGATCTGCGAAACAATAGATTCAACATCCCTTCCTGTTTTTTCAAAATCTGTAACAGTTTTATCGCTGGCGACTACTGCTTCATTAACAATGGATACAGTCATATTGATAGTCTTTTCAACATTTGTCGCTCTGTTTGTAAGCTCTTGCATCTCTTCTGAGTTACTACTCATCTGTCCACTTACATCTCCTATAGACTGCACTATTACATTGATTGTGGCATTTATATCTGTAAGTGATTTTTGTGTTCTCTCGGCTAACTTTCTAACTTCATCAGCTACAACTGCAAAACCGCGACCATGCTCACCTGCACGAGCGGCTTCAATGGCAGCGTTTAGTGCAAGAAGATTTGTCTGGTCTGCAATATCTGCAATAATTTCTAAAACATGTTTAACTTCATTAGCATCTGAAGATAATGTGTTCATTCTATGTGCTAGTTCTACTTCAAGTTCAGCACTATGTTGAATTTTAGAACTCAATATTACGACTTCATTACGAGCTTCATCTAAATTTTCATTTGCTCTTATGATATCTTTCTTACTCTCTTGTGCATCTGAGATAGCAGATACGATTTCACTTTTAATGAAGTTTGCTTTTTTAGTAGCCTCGTCCACTACACTTACAGACTTTTCAACATTATTACCAACCCCTAGTGATGTAGTAGATAGTTCATGGGAGATAGAAGCATTCTCAGAAGAACTCTGCTTTGAAGTCTCTATCAAGTTTTTTAACTCTACAATAAGATTATTAAAACTTCTGGCCATTTGTGAAATCTCTAGCGGTGCATTTTCATTTACCGCTAAAGTCAGGTTTTTATTGTCACCAATTTCTAACAGTGTCTCTTTGAAACTATTTAGCGGTTTAACAATACTTCCATTTACTAACATTACAGATATTGTAATTATTATTAACAAAACAATTAAGGACCATATAATAATACTATCTCTTATACTATTTGGGACAAGGAGAACTTCAGCCTTATCAATCTCTGAGAGTATCGCCCATTTAAAGTCCTCACCTACTTTTACAGTAGAAAAAGAAGAAAGCACGAGATTATTATTGTAATCAATTACTATTTTAGTATCTGTCTTTCCGTCTAAGGCTTCACGAGATGCCATCGTATCAACAGAACCACTTAATGGATTAGCAAAAGAAGCTTTTAAAGAATGCCCTTTTGGTTCTAAAAAACTATCGCTTCTCATTAACTTGTCTTCTCCAACCATATAGTCTTCTTGACTCTCTCCGTAACCATGTCTATATTTCATAATTTTATTGATAGCCGCATCACTTATTTGAAATACAAGAACAGCCTGAACCTTAGCATTTACTACTATTGGAGTTGCTAAAAACATTGCTGGGACATCATTGCTCGGAGCGTATGGTTTCATATCAACAAATGTAGGACGATTATTTAACAAGGCTTTTCTATATGCTTCAGCTAACCCGCTATTTTTTAACGAACCGCTTAAAAGATTAGCTCCATAATCAGACTCTTTTGCTGCACTATACATCACTTGTCCAGTTTTCGCAGCAACTATAAAGATATCGTAATATTCATACTCTTTTAAGTACTTTTGAAAAAATGGTTCATGTGGAAGACGTTCTTCTTTTGCAGATGGATTATTTACAGGAAATGGAGCATCATCTGCAACTTCTAGATCATTTAAAACTGTTAAAAGATCCCATGATATATCTTGAAGATTTTTACTCATAGCCAGCACATCTATATCTCGTACAGATTTAGCAAAAAACTCTTCTATTTGATTTTTTTTAATATCTCTTAGAGTAGTCAGGTTCTTATAACTGTTCTGCATCAACACTTCTTTACTCTTAGAACTTGATAGAAACGTTGTAATAGATGCTAACAGTATCAAAGATACCGTAGTCAGTAAAATCACTTGAAATTTTATAGATAGCTTATTCATTTATCACCTTATGTTTGTTTTAAAATGAAAGTCTATAAATAAATAGTTACGAGGTTATTACAAAAATTTGATGCTTAATATGACATTTTGTCATATAATAAACTTCAATTGAGAAAAATATGTATAATCACTAATAATTTAACAAAGGGCTTCTATTATGGCTAAAAAAAAGATTTTATTTGAATGTCAACACTGTGGATTAACTACTCCTAAATGGATGGGGAAATGCACAAACTGTGGAGCATGGGACTCTTTTGTAGAACTAACCGAACATCAACAAGAAGTAGTAAAACAGACTAAATCTTCATCTGGTACAACATCTAAAGCCGTGAGTATAAATGATATACAAGAGAGCGAAGTTTATAGATATAGTTCACTGGACAAAGAACTTGACGGTGTTTTAGGTGGTGGAATTGTTCCAGGTTCATTGACACTAATCGGTGGAAGTCCTGGTGTTGGTAAATCTACCTTGCTTTTAAAAGTAGCTTCAAACATTGCATCTACAAATAAAAATGTACTCTATGTGACAGGTGAAGAATCAAGTGGGCAGATTAAACTTCGTGCTAATCGTCTAAGCTCAAATAATGACACTCTATACCTTCTTAGTGAAATCAGATTGGAGCAGATTTTAATAGAGCTTGAGCACAGAGAGTATGAGTTTCTAATCATTGACTCTATTCAGACTATTTACACTGATAACATCACATCAGCACCCGGTTCGGTTACGCAAGTCAGACAGATAACATTCGAGCTTATGAGAATAGCAAAAGAGAAAGATATAGCAATATTTATCATAGGTCATATTACTAAAGAAGGTTCTATTGCAGGACCCAGAGTTTTAGAACACATGGTTGATACAGTTTTATATTTTGAGGGTGATTCTTCTCAGGAGCTTAGAATACTAAGAGGGTTTAAAAACCGTTTTGGTCCGACAAGTGAGATTGGTGTTTTTGAGATGCGAAGTGACGGATTAGTATCTGCCACAGATGTAGCATCTAGATTTTTCAACCGAAACTCTGAACAGGCAGGGTCAGCTCTTACAGTTATTATGGAGGGTTCTCGTCCTATCATATTGGAAGTTCAGGCATTAGTATCTGAGTCTCACACTCCAAACTCAAAAAGACAAGCGACAGGTTTTGATAATAACAGACTAAATATGCTTTTAGCACTTCTTGAGAGAAAGCTAGAAATACCACTATCGGGATATGACGTATTCATAAATATTACCGGTGGAATAAAAATCACTGAGACAAGTGCAGACTTAGCAATTCTTGCTGCAATTATTAGCAGTTTCAGAAATCGGGTTATATCAAAAGAGACCGTATTTATTGGTGAAGTGTCTCTCGTAGGTGATGTAAGAGAAGTCTATGGTATGGACGTTAGACTCAAAGAAGCTAAGATGCAAAACATATCAAAAGCACTTTTAGCAAAAAAACCACTTGAAAAAACAACAATCAAAACTTTTATAGTAGATGAAGTAACAAAACTACTAGAATGGTATTAAATTAATCAGTTTATGAAGCTATTTTACTATATAATAGACTATAATTTTAAAATAAATACGATTAAAGGATATCAATGATAGATGCTGAGTTCAGAAGTGAAGAGAGATTTTCAAGATTATCATTAGCATATAAAGATGAAAGTGAAAAATTGCAGGTGCATTCTTGCGTTGAAAAAATCATAGCCAAACACAATATGAAACCTGAGATGCACACTACAAGTATATCTAACGGAAGAGAAGTTCTGGTTGTAGAATATCATGATGACAATGGCCGCGAAGCAGGCGAAATCTTTGAAGCGATAATGAAAGCTTTAGAGATTAAAGAGTGTATCTAGCATAATGAACCTAGAGGAATATGCAGAGGGTAATAAACTTTTTAAATCTTATTTTAAAAAGAACAAAGAATCACTTCTCAAACTAGTAAGAAGTGGGCAAAGTCCAAAAGCTCTTTTTATTGGCTGTTCCGACTCCAGAGTAATACCAGACTTAATGGTTCAATCTGACCCTGGTGACCTATTTGTTATTAGGAATGTAGGGAATTTTGTTCCACCGTATAAACCTGATGAAGACTTTCATGCAACAGCTTCGGGAATAGAATACGCAGTCAGCGTTTTAAAAGTTCAAGAAGTTATTATATGTGGTCATACTCATTGTGGAGCATGTAGCAGTCTCTATGAAGAGATAGATGATCCTTCACTTATTCACACAAAAAAGTGGCTTGAACTTGGAAAAAGTGCAAAAACAAGTGCTATTCTTAGTCTTGGTGCTAATGCTCCAAGAGAAGAACTTTTGCGTTTAACAGAGAAATTATCTATCATGAAACAGATAGATAATATTTTAACATATCCGATTATCAAGACACGCTTTGAAGCTGGTACTCTATCTATTCATGGATGGTACTACGATATAGAAACTGGTAACATTGATTATTATAATGCTGATGCTTGTGAGTTTTTACCACTAAAAGATTTGGCACAATCAAGTGATAATTTATAAATTTTTTATAAATTCCGATATACTAACACAATTATAATTTAAGGGAAAATAGATGGCAGAAGAAGAAAGCACAGAAGAAGGTGCACCCGCAGAGAAAAAATCTAGCAATATGTTGATGATCATCATCATAGTTGTTCTTATACTTATAATTATTGGTGGTGCAGTTGTAGCTCTACTTTTAATGGGTGGTGATGAAGAAGCTACTATGAATCAGTCTGCTCCTCAAGCTAATGAGAGAAGTGATTCACAACCTAAAAAAAGTTCTGGTAACTACAATAATTCTAGAAAACTAAATGATATAGGCATCTTGTATCCGCTAGATACTTTTACTGTAAACTTAAAAAGTGATTCAGGTCGTCGTTACTTAAAAGTAACTATGTCTCTAGAGCTAGAAGGTGATGAACTGAGTTTAGAGCTGGATAATAAGTCCCCTGTACTAAGAGATAGAGTTATTAGGATTTTAACATCTAAATCACTTGAAGAGATCTCTTCTAAAAAAGGTAAGCAAAAAATCAGTGAACAAATCATGGACACTCTAAATGCTATGATTTCAGATGGTCGTATCAAAGGTATATACTTTACGGAATTTGTTGTTCAGTAAATGATTGGTGTAGACCTTATAAAAACTTCTCGCATGAATCGCTTAATAGAGCGATTTGGCGAAAAAGCACTTTTTAGATTTTTATCTCCGGACGAAATTAAACTTGTTAAAAATTATAAAACTGCTTCCGGCTTTTGGGCGACTAAAGAAGCTGTTTCAAAAGCTCTTGGAGTAGGAATAGGTAAAGAGTGTGCCTTTGAAGATATAAAGATATCTAAGACAGACAAAGGTGCTCCAAAGCTGGAGCTATCTAAGAAATTAATTGAAAACTTTAACATAGTAGATTCATCAGTTTCAATTACTCATGATGGTGAGTACGCTATAGCGGTAGTAGCAATCCAGACGAATTAACCACCACCTACAAAATCAAGTAGTTCTAGCTTATCTGAATCTTTTAATCTGTAAGATTTCCAATCATTTTGTTTTACAATTTCCATATTTACGGCTGCTGCCATAACTTTGCCTTCTAATGACAACTCTTTAAGCACTTTATCTAATGTAATCTCGTTATCAAATTCTCTAGTTTCACCATTTATTACAATATTCATTTTTTCTCTTTTTCATATAATTTTAATACATCTAATACAGATAAATTATTTTTTACTCTTGCAAATTCGTATGCTGTGTATCCAGAATTGGATTTTAACTTATGGTCTGCACCCGTGTCAAGTAAATACTCAACTATTATAGGATTTCCACTAAATGCAGCTTGATGCAGAGGTGTGATACCTTCACAATTTTCAAAATCTACATCTGCTCCATTCATTATTAAAAATCTAACCAGAAACAATCTTCTTTTTTTAACTGCTAAAAGAAGTGGTGTATTACCACGATTATCTTGAGCGTTTATATTGGCTCCACCTTTTAATAGAATCTCAGCCATTTTAAGATCTCTTTTTTTAATAGCAATATGTAATGGAGTCAATCCAGCTGCATTTTGTACTTCTGTATCTACACCATTATTTAGCATATTATTAACATCATTATATTTTTCATAATATACGAAGTTGTGAAGATCTGACCTGCCATCTAAACTATCAGCGTAACCAGAAACAAACAGAAATAATACAAGAACAATTTGTAACATGTTGGCTCCTATTATAAAAGAATCACAATATTGTACCTATATATATTGAATTAATTATCAATAAAAGATATACTAGGCAGACATAAATAAACTTTAAAGAGAAGAAAATATGCTTAATTCCAAAGAGATACTTAAATATACGAAGAACCTTTCGATTTTGTTTGTAGAAGATCATGACGAGCTCAGAGAAAATACAACTGAGATTTTAAAAAACTTTTTTCACCAAGTTGATTATGCTGAAGATGGAAAAAATGCATTAAAAAAATATAGAGATTATCATAAAGAAAACTCTAAATATTATGATCTTGTGCTAAGTGATATCCAGATGCCTAATTTAAATGGTGTTGAACTTACATCAAAACTATATGAGATTAATCCTGCTCAGCTTTTGATAATACTATCAGCACACGATGATACAAGATATCTCTTACCTCTTATTAATCTAGGTATAGAACAGTTTGTTAAAAAACCTATTGATTATCAAGAACTACTAAGAGCTTTACTAAACAGTTCTAAAAAAATTCAGCAAAACTCTACAACTGTAGTACCAGTAACATCGAAGAAAATACATCTAAGTAATAATGTGATTTTCGACAAGGATAATAGTTCTCTTATTGAAAATGATAAAATGGTCTACTTAACTAAGTATGAAATAATTTTTATGCAGTTTCTAAGTAGCAATATTGGTAAGATCTATTCAAATGAAGATATTGCAAACCAATATGAGATGCTAGAAGAGAGTCTGGACATTCAGAACATAAGAAAGTTGGTTTCTAAACTAAGAAAAAAACTTCCTGAAAACTCTTTAGAAAGTATTTATGGAATCGGTTATAGAATCATTCCATATATAGAAGACTAAGTAAGTTTCTGGTCTTAATGACCCGTTACGCTATCCTCAAATTCCTCATGAAGTTCCCAGCTATTATCGTACTTCTTTCTTTAAATAGATTTGCGACATGAGGTTCATATATACTCTCTAAAGTCTCAAAAAACAGATTTAACCATTGATCAAAAGTAGCACGTTCTAAACCTCCTATTTGGAGATGCGGGGCTAATGGGTTACCTCTGTAGTTTTGATCACCTAGAGCTATTGAAGCCCAAAAGTTTGTAAGTAACTCTATATGAGGTTTCCACATATTGTTATTTAAGTTATCACCTAATTTTTCAATAAAAAAAGGGCCCACTACATCATCATTTATTATTTTTGCGTAAAAGCGTACAACCATTTTATTTAAGTTTTCTTTTGTGATTTCACTTGTTAACATTTTAATTCTTTGTATTTAAATTTTCTAGATTATATCAAAAGCTATAAATAATACACTTAGAAAAATAGCTACTCAACATCCAGCATAAAAGTTTAAGCGTTTACAATTTTGATATTATCTATTATACTGTCGGCATTGAATATAAAAAGGGTATATATGACACTTATAGAAGCAACAGTAGAGATGACGAAACTTATATCTCTAATGATATTTGTTTCAGCTATAGGAGCTCAGGGATGGATAGCTTTTTTAGATATAACAAAATACTTTACAGATGAACTGGAAAAATTTCGTCCTGAAAGAGCACATGACAAATACTCAAGAATAGCTATTATAATAGGAGTTTTTGTTTTACTGATAGATTAGAGTTAAAAAGTAGTAAATATAAAGTTCTTTAAAGTTTAAGCGGGTAGAATTTCCTTTCTATTTTTTTGCTGACATAGCTCAGTTGGCTAGAGCAGTTGATTTGTAATCAACAGGCCCGGGGTTCAAATCCTCGTGTCAGCACCACTCCTACTTCAAAATATTTTTCATCCACTCTGAAATCATAATAAGTTCATCTCTATCTATACTATGATCTTTTTCATAACTTTTAAACTCTATATCAAAGCCCGCTTCTTGAAGCACTTCAACCTGCTCTCTTGAACTTTCAAACGGTAATACATCATCATAGGTTCCATGTGTACATAACCACTCTGCATTTTTAACATCTTGGTTCATATCTTCAAGTAGTTTATTTTCATCATATATATAACCACTTACAGCTATATAACCTGCAAGTACCTTATGATATCTAGCTCCAAACTCAAATGTTAAAAGTGAACCTTGTGAAAAGCCAAATAAAAAGCTCTTGTCTGAATCAAACTTATCTTCAAAGAGTTCATCTAAAACCTTTGTAAGCAGTTTACTAGAGTACTCTATACCTGGAAGTTGTTCAGGAGGTAATTGATACCACGAAAAGCCTGTAAAGTACTCAAAAGGAGCATCAAATAATATATAGTTCATATCATCTATATCTAAAAACTCAGGAAGTGAGGTAAAACCTTCAGATGAATCCCCTCGCCCGTGAAGAATTATCATCAATTTTTTCGAAGGTCTTTTTGATGGTATAAAAATATTGTCTAGTTCCAAATGTTCCATTTTTTATTATTCTCCCTATTTTGTAACTGAAATCATACACAAGATTGTATTTAATTATTTTATTTAAATTTTATCATATTATAAAATCTGATATAATGAATCTAAGAAAACCAATATAAGGTAGTCTATCGTGATGCATTCTAACGAATCTATTCTGTATTGCAAAAATATACAAGAGCTAAATAATGATCTAGCAATTTATCATACTTCCAATAATGAAGAGCTATTGTTTTTTGTAGATAAAAAAAACTTTGAAGATTTATTTGATTTAGAAATTGATGAAGAGATAATTAATAATGGCATTAATCTTCTAGAAATAATTCATACAGATGATATTGAGTTATTTGATATATTTCCTAAAACTATTCAACTAAACTTTCGTGTTCTAAGGCCAGATGGGCTAATTCTAATATTAAATGGCCAGTTTAATCTACTTATTGATCATGGTATTGAACATACAACTATTTTTCAAACAATATTAACTGATGTTAGATATCTAAATAAAAATAAAGACGAACTCAACACTGTAAAAATCAACTTTCAAGCCATGATGGAGTTTACAAACGATTTTATCTTTTTTAAAGATGCCAATCATATTCTCACAGCTTCCAGTGATTCTCTTGCAATAATTTGCGGATATAAAAAAGGGCATGAAATAGTTGGAAAAAGCGATTATGAACTATTTCCTTTTGAACATGCTGAAGTCTATTACAAACTTGAAAAAGAGATATATAAGGGCATTATTCCTCATATAGAAGAAGTTCAACCATTTAAAGACGAAAATGGAGATGAAGGTTGGGTAAACAATAGAAAATATCCTATTAAAAACAGTGATGGGAAGATAATAGGTTTATTTGGAATTGCTCGTATAGTTACACAAGATATAAAAAATCAAAATAAGATAATAGAGCAAAAAGCTCAACTTGAAAAAGCCCAGCATATTGCACATCTTGGAAGTTGGACTTTAGATGTTATAAACAATAGACTTCTTTGGTCGGATGAAGTTTACAATATATTTGAAAAAGATAAAGAGACAGTTGAACTTTCATATGATACTTTCTTAGAGGATGTTCATCCTGATGATAGAGAGATGGTAAATACAACTTACACTGAATCAATTAAAGATACAAGATCGTATGATGTTGTGCACAGACTTCTACTAAAAAATGAAAGAATTAAGTATGTTCATGAAAAAGGAGAGCATACATTTGATAAGTATGGAAATATCATTAACTCATTTGGAACTGTACAAGATATAACCAAAATAATAGAGTATGAAAATAAGATAAAACAAAAAGATGAAATGATGTTAGCACAGTCTCGCCTTGCTGCGATGGGTGAGATGATAAATATGATTGCTCATCAATGGAGACAACCACTAGCTGCAATAAATGTCTGTGCAGATACTATTATTATAGATGCTGAACTTGATAATATAAATGATGAAGAGACTTTAAAACTTGCAACCGCTATTTCATCTCAGACACAGCATCTATCTAGGACCATAGATGATTTTAGAAACTTTTTCAAATCAGAAAATAAAAAAGAAAATGAGAGTGTCATAAATGTTGTCAATCATGCTTTTAATATCATAATAAAAAGTTTAACAGACCAAGAAATAATATGCGAAATAAACTCTCAATCAGATGAGAAAATAGCAATCTTTTCAAGAGAACTTCTGCAGGTACTGATTAACATACTTAATAATGCGAAGTATGCTTTAGTTGAATACAGAAAAAAAGATAGAAAAATAATTATAGATATAGAAGATATAGATGGAACCATAGTTACAAAAATATATAATAATGGAGGAAAGATCAAATCAGAAAATCTAAATAAGATTTTTGAACCTTACTTTTCTACAAAAGATGAAAAGAACGGTACAGGGCTTGGTCTATACATGTCTAAAATGATTATAGAAGAACATATGAATGGAAAACTTTTAGTAGAAAATATTGATGATGGCGTTTGCTTTAGTATTCATATACCTAAATCAATCCATTAAGTAGTTTGGATGATTTTAGATATAACTTTGTAGTTTTTCATATTCTGCTTTTGGTAAGTTCTCAACATTTTCTTTACTAAGAATCTGAACATTTGTTATATCATTGCTATCACTATCTTCTCGTAAATATTTTAATACAAGTTTTCCAAGAGCGTAAACTTCATGTTTAATAATTTTGGCATTTTCATTGTAAGTTATATTTTCACCATGTAACTTTCCTTTGTCATACATTTTAATACTTTTCACACTTTTGTTTGCTTTAGCAATTAAGTATTTTATCTCTTGTCCATGTCTTTTGTCTTCTACAAAATGTTCTAACTTCGCCAAAACACCTTTAACTGTAAAATGTTTAACTTCTTTAATCCCATTTTCTTCATTAATCAGTTCTTTAACATATGCATCTTTAGCATCATAATAATTTTTTGTAACAGATATGTCACCAAGCATGTAACTCTCTGTTTTAATATTTTTACTTGGATAATTACTTATTTTATATTTTTCTCTCATGATAGTCCTTATGTGAGCGAATTGTATCACATTAAGTTTCAGTATAAGTGCAATTTACTAAATTCAATTTTTGCTAAATCACTCCTCAAAATGTGCAAAAGCACCTTCAACACTTAGTACATTTTTATAACGTGTATTTGTAATCCTTACATTCTTCGTCTGTAAATCACATACAGCTATCCGAAAAGTTGATCCCATATATGGCTCAATTATACAAATAATCTTCTCATTAATTTGACGAGTAGCATGAATATCACCTTGTAAACTATGGAAAAAATATTGAGGATAGCTTAATGGTGTAATTTCAACAATATTTACACTTGTTCTATGTTCTAAGCTCTGAGCAATAAGACTAGCATCTTCATAGTTATCAAACTGAACACACCAATCATCAAATCTTTTATTAAATCGGCTTAACTCTTCGTCTAAAAAACCGCCTGCCGGTGATTGCAAAGCAAAAATACTCATTATATTAACCTTGAAAAAGTTCAACAAACCTGCATGCCAAGTTTAAATAGCTGCTGTATTTGCAATAAAATTTTATCATATTATTGGTAATTTAAATTAAATTTCTTTATTATCAAGATTACAGTATTTATCATACATAGATTTTATATCTAGTGATTCTACGAAAAGCTTATACTTCTTCAATTGTGCTTGATAGGCTTCAATATCAATATTTTGCTTTATTATTTGTTTTTTATAATCATTTAACTCTTGTTGATACAGATTTTGAATCTCTTTTAAGCTTTTTTGAGATTTACCTTGAAAATCTTTTTCTGCTGATACCCTTCTATCTTCTTGGGAGCGCTCTTGTTGCTTTGCTTCATACAGCTTCAATCTTCTTTGTGCTTCTTCTTGAAATTCTTTTTCTCTCTGAATCCTTCTTTCTTCTTTTCTTATTTCTTCTTGACGGCGTTCTTGAACTTCATATGTAGTACTTCCATTCTTAAAAAAAGCGCTCTCATCTATCGAATAATTTGTATTTTCATTAATCCATTGAATCACAGCAGTAGCATTTAAGGTCCAAGTATCTTTTTTAATCTTTGAAATGACATCTTTTGTATACAGTTTTGCATATTTATTTGCAATTTCTTTCGAACCTACTTTATCTAAAATCGCATATGACAATGCTTCTGAGCCAGCACTAGTATCACCCCAATCAAAACTTGAAATATTCCCTATCTCAAATCTATTTAAGACTGTGAATGGAATATTATTGTATGTAGCGGTACTATCTCCATAGAGTTCTCTTGATATTTTAAATACTTGATTATTATTTTTCAAGTTAGTCTCCTTTGATAAATTGTAAATTCTTTTGCATTTAAATGATATCGTACATTTATTATTTATTTATAGCTTAATTTGCAAAAAGAAGAAGAAACTATTAATAGACTATAGAGAAGTTTATATGAAATTGAGATGTTGAATATCTAATTTTTGAAGAAAGTAAAAAGCAGATGACATATATTATTAATTTTTTTTGTAATAATGATAAAAAGAAACGCCAATTCAAGTTTAAAGTGCGTAGTTAAGGGGATGTAAGTGGTGGGTCCTATGTGACTCGAACACATGACCACTCCGTTATGAGCGGAGGGCTCTAACCAACTGAGCTAAAGACCCACTATTTCTATATAAGCTTTCGCTTTGTAGGGCGCAATTATAGTCAAAAAATTCTTATACTTTTCTTTTATTGCGCCCTATCTTTTATTTTAAAAACCACAGCATACAAAAGAGGTACATAAATCAAGTTAAGTACAGTAGCCCAAGCGATTCCGAAGCCTAGTGAAATTGCCATAGGTTGAAGGATCATAGCTTGTCCAGATGCAAAAAATATTAGCGTTGAAAGCCCAAGAACTGTTGTCAAAGATGTAAGTAAGATAGGTCTAAGCCTCGTCCCTGCTCTCTTCATAAGCTCCTCTGTATCATCTGCATGTTTAATGAAGTTAACCACAATAAGTCCGTCATTTACAACGACCCCTGCAAGTCCAACTATTCCTATCATTCCAGGCATAGTAAGGTTTATACCCATTACCCAGTGTCCAAAATAAACACCAAGCAAGACAAGGGGAATAGTACTGATAACAATAAGTGATTTTTTTATAGAGTCAAACAACCACACAAGAGTGATAAAGATTAAAAATATAGCTATGATTGCAGACTGCATCATCTCTCTCTTATTTTTAGCGTTTTCTTTTTCTTCACCTTTTATATCTATCTTGTATCCATCTTTTTTAAGTTTCTCAAATGCAGGTTCTAGTTTTATCATTGCCTCAGCAGAAGTAATAACTTTTTTATTTAAAGTTGCTAAAACCGTTCTTATCCTAGTTCCATCCTCTTTTTTAAGGGCGACAAAACCTTGAATCATAATAAACTCACAAACATCATGCAGTGCTACATAATTGTCAGTTCCGGGAACTTGAACTTCAATATTGTCTATAGAACTTATTTTTTTGTTGATGCCACTCTCTATCTTGATGCGAACAAGACCTTCATCGTTAAACATCTTTCCATACTCACCTTTTAAGTAGTATGACCTAAGCTCAGCAGATATTAACTCTTCATTGAAGCCTAGTTGTTGTCCATATTCATTTACACGAAGCTTAAGTTCTTTCTCGCCAGGATTTGCATCGTCTGAGGAATTATTTACACCTTCTATCTTATCTAACGAGCTTCTAAGGTACTTAACACCGGCTAAGATATCTTTCTCGCTCTTCCCGCTTAGACTTATCTCTATATCAGATGCAACAACACCGGCTCCAGGAACTTTTACAACAAGTTCTTCATATAATAAATCACCATTCTCTTTTTGCGTTTTAAATGGCTCAATTAGCTTCTCAATTTCTTTAGCAATATCTTCTGCATTATTTTTTCTAGTTAGTACTTTTGCATCATACTCTATAGAAAGATATGGACTTATATATGTATCAAATATATTAGTAGGTGCACGCTCCTTTAGGTCAATAAATATATGAAAAAGATTGTCCCCTGTCTCAGCCATATTTTTAGCATCCATTTTAAAGCCGATAACTGATGTTATAGAAGAAAAATCATTCTCGTTAGTATTTGCCAAGAGCTTTTTCTCTAGTGCTGTTACTATCCTCTCTGTGTCTTCTAACTCACTATTTATATTTACTTTACCATAGACATATATCTGAGTAGTGTCAAAATCAGGAAAGAGTTGAAACTTAGAGTTTTTAATAAATACAAATGTTAGAGAAAGAATCGAAACAACAATAACAATAAGTGAGATCCACTTAGCTCTAAAAACAAAGTGAAGTGCTTTATTGTGCCAAGAGCCAAGTCTCTTCCAAAGTCTTTTTGTAAAGCTCTCATCATGCGAAACTTTTAAAAAGTCATGTGCATGAAGGGGTAAAAAGTAAAATGCCTCAAAAAGTGAAGAGAGCAGAAGTACAGTTATCATGATAGGAATAATCTTTATAAACATTCCCATCTCTCCCGTTAACAGGAGCATAGGCAAAAATGCAAAAACCGTAGTAAGAGTAGCGGTTAAAACAGCTGGAAACATCTCCGTCGCTCCAACTATACAGGCTTCTCGCCTCTCCATCCCCTCTTCTAGATGCCTGTAAATATTTTCAGCAACTACTATGGCTTCATCAACAAGCATTCCAAGAGCTATAAGTGCCCCAAGAAGTGAGAGCATATTTAGTGAATCACCCATCAATTCTGTAGTAATAAGACCAATCATAAAACTAACTGGTATACCTATAGCAACAACAACCGCAATACCACGGTTAATAAAAATAAGCATTGCTAAGAACACTAACATCAGACCAAATGCTATATTTGCAAAAACAGTATTTAGACGATTTTTAATCCAAATAGAAGTATCTGTATATATCTCATACTCTATTTCTTCACTCTTATCTGTTTTATTTTTTAGTATCTCACGAATCTGTTTTACTAAAGCAATGGCATTCCCATCTTTAGATTTTGTTACATTTATAGACACATTTCTAGCACCGTTGTAGTGTGAAAGCTCAGACTCATCACTCAGTTTAAACTCTATATCTGCTATATCTCCTATACGAACTCTTGCAGCTCCAACACTTATGACGGTATTTTCAATACTTTCTTTAGTCTTCTCACCATTAAAAGTAGAGATGTAGAGATGCTTACCTCTCTCTTTTATGGTTCCTATTGGGAAAATTGAGCTTATGTTTCTTAGAGATGCCACTGCAATAGAAGGGTTTAATCCAAATGCTAAAAGTTTTTGCTCGTTTACAGTGATAACCAGTTCATCATCTGCATCTCCACGAATAGTAATATCACTCAGATCTTTTAACTGACTCAGATCACTCTTGAGATTTTCTGCAAGATTCAGCAACTCTTTTTTGCTTTTATCTCCTGCAAGTGCAATAAGAACAAGAGGAAAACTATGAAGTTGTATCTTAGCAATCGGCTCTGACATATCAGAAGGTAAATCTCTTTTAACACTACTGAGTATATCTTTTACATCACTGAGAACTGTTATATTATCAGAACCTGTTTTGATGTCACTAATAATCGAGAAAGAGCCATTTTTAATAGTTGTTTTGATGCTATCTAGTTCATCTATATTTTGTAGGTCATCTTCTATGGTCTTAACAACCATCTTATCAAGAACATCTGCTGACGTTCCAGAGTAACCACCGCTTATTGTGATCTTGTCCATATTCATTGGTGGAAATATCTCTTTAGGAATATTCAAATATGCAAAAATAGACAGTAAAACTATAAAAGTTAGGAGGATATGGTTTAGAAGTGGTTTATCTATTGCAAATTCTAAAAAGCGACGAATCATTTTTTTCCTTGGGGAGTGTTAAAAAAGTGTATCTAGTATTTGATTTTTAAATCGTATAGATTCAACGGAAGCGTTTATCAGTCTGTTTTCTTCTATGAGCGTATCGTACTCACCTTTTAGTTTTGAGATATCTCTACTTTTGAAGTAGATTTGTTGCTGTATATATATCTTTGGGAATATTGCCAAAGCGACAAAACTCATAAGAAGCAACGTAAAAACCAGATACTCGAAATCAAGTTTTTTTTTCTTGTTTAATACCTGTTCTACTTCATCTAAGAGTTCATGCTTATCGCTCATAATGAAATACTCTCATTTTTGCACTTCTGCTTCTTGGGTTTTGTTTTAACTCATCATCTTGTGCAGTTATAGGCTTTTTACTTAAAATTCTTCCCTTAGCATTATCTCTAGAACATGTACATCTCATAGCTTCATCAGGACAGATGCAATTTTTGCTCCACCTTATATATGTCTGTTTTACTATTCTATCTTCTAGAGAGTGAAAAGATATAATAGCGACTATAGCATCTGAGAACTCAGAATCTTCTATGCTTTGAAGAAGAGACTTAAGTTCTCCCAGTTCATCATTTACTTCGATGCGAATAGCCTGCATCAGAAGTGTCGCTGGGTGAATCTTTTTACCATGCGGCATTAGATGCTTTGTAGCGTCACTTAACTCTTTTGCAGACGCAAATGGACGAGCGTTAACTATTGCTGATGCTATCTTTTTATAGTTTCTAAGTTCACCATACTCTAGTAAAATATTTTCAAGCTCTGTGCTAGAGTATTCATTTACAACATTCTCGGCACTAAGGGGTGCATCTTTATCCATTCTCATATCAAGGTTCTCACTCTCATAAGAGAAACCTCTGTCTTTTTGATCAAGTTGAAGAGAAGAGACTCCGATGTCTGCTAAAACACCTCTGATTTTGTCTACTCCATACTCAGAAATTATATCTTTAATAACAGATGAAAAACGACCTTTTCTGATGCTTACTCTATCTCCATATTCTTCTAAGCGTTTTGTAGAAAAGTCTATTGCTGTTTGATCTTGATCTATTGCGATTAACTCAATATTTGGGTTTGCTTCTAGTATCATTGAAGAGTGTCCGCCATACCCCATAGTACAGTCAATAATAATCCCATTATCAAGATTTATAAAAGTGTCTACCACTTCTCTGTATAGAACTGGAATATGTGGGATATTTTGCAAAAAAAGCCTTTAGTTATATTAAACAGATTATACATTAACTTTGTAAATTTTAATTTTTAATAGTGTATTATAAAGAAAAAAAGGCCACTATTTGAAAATAATCTTTTTACTCTCTTTAATCTACTCATTTGTTTTAGCCAATCAAAGTCAAATCGTATTAGGTACTTTTTCAACTAAAGAAATGGCTGAGAATGTACAACACAGTGTAAATAAGATTATTGAAAAAGATATAAAATTTCAAAGCTTTTTGGATAAAAATTCACTTAAAACTGTTTCAAAAAAATATAGTAAATACTTCATAGTAACTATAGAACCGTTTAGCGACATAGTAACAAGGTACTCAGTATTAAATAAAATCAAAAAAACAAAATTCAAAGATGCCTATGTCCTTAAACTAGAGAACAAAGAAAAGAAGCAAAATACAATAGCTATAGAAGAACCAGAGATAATAGACGATCCTCTTTTAATGCCAGAACCTGATATAAAAAGTATCAAAGTAGAACCATTAACACAAAAAAGTGATATAAATGAAAGAAAAAAGAAAAAAAAAGATATAGTAATAAAAGAAAAGACTTCTCCAAAACAAACTAAGGAACTTGATGTGTTAGAAACTTACTTTAATGAGATAATTGCAGCTATTGCAATTCTAATCTTAATAATAGTCTACTTTATGATTAAAAAGTCTCAACAAAAACAAAAAGATGACTTCGAAGATTCAACACCTGTACTTAACGAAAAAGAAGCTCGAAAAGAGCGTATAGAAGAAATTGAAGAAGAAGTAATAGTTGAAGAAGAAACCAAAGAACCTGAGCCTATGGTTATGCAGGAGCAAATAGAAGCAATAAGTTTTGAAGCTTTACGCGGAGAAGAAGAAGGTAGTTTTGGAGTAGAAGAGTCAGTTACAGAAGTTGAAGAAGAAAAAGAACATTCTGTTAGATTAAAAAGAGTAAAAAGGGATATACCGCCTCATGGAAAAATAACTAAAGATAACTTTAGAGAATTTGCAGGTCAAAAAATTCTAGTTGCTGAAGACAATATCATTAACCAAAAAGTTATTACAGGTCTTTTAGCAGATTCAGGCATAGAAGTTACTATTGCTGATGATGGACAGTTTTTACTTGAAATACTAGAAAAAGACAGTGATTTTAACTTTATACTTATGGATGCACATATGCCCAGAGTCGATGGTTTTGAAGCAACAAGAAGAATAAGAAAAAATCCAAATTATAACCATATAGTTATTATAGCACTTAGTGGAGACACTGCCCCTGATGATATTAGAAAGATGACTGAAGCCGGTATGGAAGAGCATCTTGAAAAACCACTTAGAATAGAAGCTATGTACGACACATTATATGCATATAATGACTCTTCTAAAAAGATTCCTGATGAGTTTGTTGAGATAGTTATAACTGATGAACTAGATACAGATAAGGGTTTAAATATCTGTGGAGACGATGTAGACTTTTATCATGAGATACTTAGTGAGTTTGTAAATACTTACTCTGATTCTCCTACAAAACTCCAAGAGTTTATTAACCATAGTGAAATGGCTAAAGCTGATCGTTATCTACTTGATCTAAGTGGTATTACTGCAAATATTGGAGCAAACCACATAAGTAAAATCGCCTCAGATTTAAAAGAAGCTATCGTAAATCCAGAAGATAAAAAATATGTTGAACTTATTAAAGAGTATGCGAAATCGCTCTACATTCTTTTAGAAGACATAAAAAAGTATAAAGAAAGAGCTTAGAACTTTTAAGCTCCGCCAAGCACTTTTTTTACATTGTCATCAGCCATCGTTACATTCCACGCTGGTTCCCAAACTAATTCAACCTCTACACTTTTAATATTTGCCATTTTTTCAACTGACTCTTTTACCCACTGCAGTATCATCTGATGCATAGGACATGCTTTTGTAGATAGTGTCATAGTTACATGAGCATTACCTTCATCGTCGCACTCAGCATCGTATATAAGTCCCATCTCTACAAGGTTAAATCCAACTTCTGGATCAATTACAGTTGAAATTGCTAAAAATAGTTCTTCTTTTGTGTACATCATAATTTTTATTCCTTAATTTTATTTTTCTAAAGTGTCTTATTTATAATTTATCATGTAAAACATATTTCTAACTAGTGCCAATGCACCAACAACTAAAAATGAAGCACCTGCTTTTACGAGAGTGTCATCTTGAGCTAAAATGGCTACTGTTATAACAGTTACACCAACAGCACAAAATACAAACTGAGCATGAGAACTTTTCTTAGGCAACATATCTGCAAGCATTGGTACTTTTTCTTTACCGACAAGTGGAGAAAAACGCTCAAACCAAACAAGGAATGGAACTATCTTATATATATGTCCAGTTATCGCAAATCCAAAAAAACCGAAAAATATCAACCAGCCGCTAGCTAGTAACAATGGTTCATAAGATACTAAAAGATATGCAACACCTAAAACCAATGATACGATCATTGAAAAATATGAATAGATCAATGAAATAGCATATATATCCAACTCTTTTCTGGCTCTTGTTTTAAAAATAGTATATACCATATAGAAGTACAATATCAAAGATGCCACCGCTAAAGCGTATCCAAGATACGCTATTGCCATATACTCTACGAATGAAGATAATACAACAAGAATAACGGAAGTGCTCATAAGCGCTATGGAAACTTCTAAAGGCTTCATAGAAAAACCATGTGATAATCCAAACATAGGGAGCAGTACAACAGATAGTCCCATTAGCGTTATAACAATATAACCACCTATGACCAGATATACATGTGAACGCAGAAGTGACATAATATCTACCTCTATAGTTCCTGCGTACCCAAGTGCCATTAGAAGACCAAAAATAATTCCAAAAAATAAAAATGTATTTGAGATGAGGACACTACTCATGACCAGATTTAGCTTTTTAACTTTTTTTAGGGTTGAGAATATCTCCATAACGAATATCATCATGGATATAAGGACAACTGTACCTCCATAAGGCAGCAGTGCAGGATAGCCTAAAAATCCAACTACCATTAAAAGAGTTCCAATGCCAAGAAGTGGCCATATAGCATAAAAAAGTTCTACAGCTGCATGTCCTACTTCCAATACTACCGGAACAAGCTGCGCCATAGCTCCAAAGATTACCATCATTACAAACCCAAGTAGGTATAGATGCACAAAACTAAGTACTTTTGTATCTAATATATAAAGATTGTCAGATGAGAGAAAAAATAGATATAAAGATGCTAGAAGGTAAAACAGACTCCCCAATATAAAAAAGGGGGATATAAGTTTAAATGGTGGTGCAAAATCTTGCGAGATAGAAAACATTTTACTCTTTTAGTGACAAGCAGTTTGAGTTAGATCTGAATCCACTCCTGCATTTACATTTGTAAATGTAACTTTAACCAGCCCGCCTTCTACATCCTCAACAGAATGTGATATATCTGCTTCAAGTTTACCGAATAGTCCGCCAGGAGATTTATGATTGATCATAACTAGAATGTTATTTGTATTTTTGATAAGTCTTAGACCACTCATTGCATTCACCATTGGATCTGGTGGTCCACATTTTGATGTATCGAAGTAGTAAGTACTTACTCCATCTTTGACCAACTCAAAAAAATCTACAGTTGCGCCAGTTACTTCTATTTTAGTTGCTTCGCTTGGAATTAGAGACATGTAATAAATCCTTATTTAATTATTTTTCTATTGTAATCAAGATTTATCTATATCACATTGATATGTATCAACAATTGGCTAGATTGGCAAATTTAGTCAAAAGTTGTCACTTTTTTATCTAATTTGTCCACTTCCATATATCTTAAACTTGTATGTAGTCAATCCTTCGATTCCCATTGGACCACGTGCGTGAAGCTTATTTGTGCTTATACCAACCTCTGCGCCAAAACCAAAAGCTCCACCATCAGTAAAACGTGTAGAAGCATTTACATAAACAGCTGCTGAATCTATAGCATTTAAAAACTTCTCAGCAGATGTGATATCTTCTGTGATTATAGCTTCAGAATGACCTGATCCAAATCTCACAATGTGTTCTATCGCACCTTCAACTCCATCTACTACTTTGATATTTAAAATATTTGCTAAATACTCAGTATCGTAATCTTCATCAGTAGCATGTTTAGCCTCTATAATAGCCTGAGTCTCTAAACAACCCTTTAACTCGGTATGAGCTTTATCAAATTCAACTTTTAATTTTGGAAGTGCACTAGATGCAATAGCACGATCTACTAAAAGAGTCTCCATCGCGTTACAAACACCTGGTCTTTGAACTTTTGCATTTATGGCTATAGCAATTGCGTTATCAAGTTTTGCATCTTTATCTATGTATGTATGACACTGTCCTTTGTCATGCTTAACTACACTTACAGTTGCATTTTCACTAACATATTTGATAAGCCCTGCTCCACCACGAGGAATTATTAAATCAACATACTTATCCATCTTAATAAGTTTTGCAACGCCCTCTCTTGAGGAATCTTCTAAAAGTGACACTAAAGATTTAGGCAAATTATTTTTAGCTAATACACCTTGAAGAACTTTTGCTATTGCTCTGTTTGAGTTCTCTGCTTCTTTTCCACCTTTTAGCACACATACATTTGAGCTTTTAAAACATAGAGCTGCTGTATCACTTGTAACATTTGGACGAGATTCATAAATAATACCTAT
Organism: Sulfurimonas sp.; assembly: GCF_041563035.1. Lineage (GTDB taxonomy): Bacteria > Campylobacterota > Campylobacteria > Campylobacterales > Sulfurimonadaceae > Sulfurimonas. Next base: position 73,326 of record NZ_JBFFNS010000014.1, read on the forward strand.
TACCCCAATTGGAATACTTACTTTTTCAATTTTTAATCCATCTTCTGTAACCCAGCCATCTAAAACACGACCAACAGGTTCTTTAAGTCCAGCAATTTCTTCAATAGCTACAGCCATTGCATCTATACGACTCTCATCTAAAAGAAGTCTATCCTTTAATGCTGATGACAAATCGTTTTTATGAGCGTCTGTCATATCTAGAGCATTTGCCTCTAATAATTCTAGAGTCTTGTTTCTAAGAGCTACTGCCATCTCTTTTAAAATTCTGTTTTTATCATGTCCACTTATTGTAGAAAGGATTCTGCTTGCTGATTTTGCTTCTTGTAAAAATTTTTCCATACTATTTCTCCTTAGCTGTTTTTGACTCAAAGATTGTACCCAATGTATGTTTTCCTTCTAAAAGGAATGACTCGGCAGAACTCAAATCAAACCCGTTAGTCAAAAACATTTTTCTCTTGTTTTTCATCATAAATTCTGCAGCTTTTAACTTTGTAACTATTCCACCTGTTGCAAACGGGTCATTTGGAGTACCTGAATCATTAAGTGCTTCTTTTGGCAGTTCAGTAACCACTTTATAAATTTTTGCATCCTCATGATCTTGAGGGTTTTTATCATAATATCCATCAATATCACTCAAAATCACTAATAATTCAGCATTAATTGCATGAGCCACACTTGCCGATAATTGGTCATTATCACCAAAAAGTTGTTCAGGTGTTGATGTTATATCATTTTCATTAACGATAGGCAAAATATCATTGCTTAAATGGGCATCTATAATCTCTTGAAACATTTTAGTTCTTTTTCTGGAGTCAAAGTCATCCTCAGTCAGTAGTATCTGAGCAGTATCTATATTATAAATATCAAATTTCTTTTTATAACTTGTCATTAAA
>NZ_JBFFNS010000015.1:0-69311 GCF_041563035.1 Sulfurimonas sp.
ACACAACCAACTATCAAACCTAACAACCACCGCGTGCATCCATGTCCTAATGATAAGAAATTATCTCTAGTCAACAAACTTATATCTGATAATAGAGAGAGTAAAATCATCGTAGTAACATCTATAGATGCTAAAAGTGTTGAAGATTATCTGCAAAATGAAAACTCTCAAGCGCTGGAGAATGTACAAGTTGTAGATGACAAAACTCTTATCAAAGATGAGAGCATGACTTGTGACTTGCTAATCAGTCTTGATGTACCCGGTAAAGCTATTGTATATATGGCTAGACTCTCTCACACGACTAGCAGAGCTCTTCTTCTTTTAAATGAGACTGAGCAGAATCTTCTTTACCCAATAGAGACTCTTTTAGGTCGTGTAATCAAACAAGACATCATAGAAGGTTTTGAGTATGAAGTTAAAGAAAAACCAAAAACAGATGCAAGACCTGCTCCTAAGAAAATGACTCAGAGTCAGATAAAAGAAGAAGCTAAAAAACGTTACGACAAAGAGACTGGTGAGCCAAAGCCAAAAAGAGAATACTCTGACGACAAGAAAGACTTTAAAAAGGATTTCAAAAGAGACGATAAAAAAGACTTCAAAAGAGATGACAAGAAAGATTTCAAAAAAGACTTTAGCAAATCCGACAAAGACGACAAGTGGGCTAAAAAGAAAAAAGAGCCTAACAAGTATCTAGGTAAAGATGAAAACGGTAAAGCAATCTTCTCAGGGAAATCAGGAGAGAGAAACCACCGTCATGATGGAAGCCCAAGAGATGCAAGTTTTCCTCCAAAAAAAGTTGGAAGAAAAATCAACATCAAATCTCTTAAAAAATCTGAAGATAAAAAAGACTAATAATAAACCATCATTAACATTTCGCTAACACTTATACCTTATAATAAGGTATGAGTAAAAAAATACTACTTCTTGAAGATGACAAGCTACTAGCACAAACTTTGCAGGATCTCTTAGTATCTGAGTGTTATGATGTCACTTTAGTGACATCTGGAAACGCAGCAATAGACGAGACCTACGAAAACAGGTTCGATCTCTATGTATTTGACATAAATGTACCTGACATGAACGGTCTTGAGCTGTTAGAGAGCCTGAGAGATGCCGACGATAAGACGCAAACAATTTTTATAAGTGCTCTTGTTGACTTGGAATCTATTTCAAAAGCTTTTAAAATCGGGGCTCAAGACTACCTCAAAAAACCATTTTTTCCGGAAGAACTTCTTATAAGAGTAAATGCAAAACTTGCATCTAAGAGTTCAAACATTACTTACAACTCTTTAGAGTATAACCCGCAAAGCAAGCTTTTAAGAAAAAATGGTCGGGCTCTATCACTTGGTGAAACACAAGAAAAACTCTTTGATATGTTCATACAAAACATAGGTCAAGTCCTAGATAGGGACATACTCATGGAGTGTTTGGAAAAGCCGTCTCCAACAGCTCTCAGAGTAGCTATAACAAAACTAAAACGGACGACAGGCTTAGATATAAAAAACCTTAGAGGTATAGGATATATCATTGAATAGAGTTGAAAGAGAATCATTTTTAAAAAGCTTTTTACTTTTTTTTACTTCACTGGGAGTTCTTATTGCAACTCTATTTTATATAAACTTCACAAAAGAAGTACAGACACTTGATGAGAAACTTCTATCTGAGATGCGGGTATGTAGTTTTGATTTAAAGTGTGAACAGTTTTACATAGACTTCTTGGAACACAAGGAGGAAAAACTATACTCTTTGTACAAAGATGAATATGGACTAAGCAGCTACTATCCCATACCAGGTTCAACTAAAAACATCATGCTTCTTCGTTTAGAGCGTGAAAAATACAATAAAGAGATCACTCTACTCAAAAGTAATAACATTTGGAGATTTTCTGCTGTTTTAGCCATAGTATTTATACTCTCTATATTATTTTCTATTTATGCTCTCTATCCTCTTAGAAATGCACTTCTTCTGACTCAAGAGTTTATAAAAGATATACTGCATGATTTCAACACTCCGCTTGCCACTTTGAGGCTTAACTCTTCTATGCTAAAAAGAGAGATAGGTGAAAATGAAAAAGTAGATAGAATCGAGCAGAGTGTAGAAAATGTACTCTCTCTTCAAAAACATCTACGCTCATACCTCAAAAACCATGATATGCAAAAAGAAGAGTTCTCTCTCGAATCAGTACTAAAAGAACAGGTCTCTTTACTGGAAAAGAACTACTCTGCAATCAGTTTTAAGATAAATGCCAAAGATGTTAAACTTCTAACTAATAAAGAAGCGTTTACACGTATTGTAAGCAATATTTTAACTAATGCCGCTAAATATAACAGGGACAAGGGCTATGTAAATATTATATATGAGAACACTATTAAAACTCTGGATATCATAGACTCAGGGAAAGGTATAAAGAATCCAAAAAAAATCTTTGACAGATTTTATAAAGAGCAGGACAGAGGAATAGGAATCGGTCTTCATATAGTGAAAAAACTATGTGATGAGCTTGATATCAAACTAAGTGTAAATAGTAAAATAAATCAAGGCAGTACATTCTCTCTTGATTTATCAAAACTAACACTTAGCTAGCATACAGCTTACAAAGGACTAACGCTCTTATGTAATAATAACACTATCAAAACAAAAGGATATGAAATGAATACTTTAAAATTAAGTGCAACTTTAATGTTGCTGGGAAGTTTAACACTAGGTATGTCAGCTACGATAGATGAGCAAGTTGCCGCTATTGGAAGTGCTACACCGGAAGAAAGAGTAGCACTTGTAAACGAGTTCAAGAAGACAGTCTCTACTCTTAGTACCGAAGAAAGGGCTGAGGCTATTGCGCAGTTGCGCTCAAGCATGAATGCTAAGGGTGATCAGGTACAAACTCAAACTAGAGAAAGAACTAGAGAGAGAAGTCGTATTCACCAAATGGAGCAAACTGAGAATATGCAAAGAACTCAACAGATGCAGCAAAACAGACTTGGGTCTGGCGGAAACACTCCTAATAAGTTTATGGGTAACAAATAAAACTATACAGTATCGCTTTTATAGCGATACTAAAGGATATGAATGAACAAGACATTACTTTTACTGTTGACCCTCTCGGTCAGTCTATTGGCATATAGTGATTCTGATATGGATGGAGTTGATGACAAGTTGGACCAATGTCCCAATACACCGTTCAGCGAATTAGTAGACATAAATGGGTGTACTACTAAATATTTGGAGTCTCCGCATCATTTTGATATTATATTGGGTATTGATTATTCCCAAAAAAGTTATACAACGCTCGAAGATACTGATGTCACTTCTAAAAGTATCCAGATGGACTACTACTACAAAAACTTTTCACTTCAAGCAGCTACATCCTATTATAACTCCGACAGTATTATTTACAGTAGCGATGGAATGAATGATTCATTTTTAGGTGCTTACTATAAACTAAACCCTGTAGAGAATCTTAGTGTTCGTTTGGGCGTTGGAGTTATTCTCCCAACATATGATACAGACTTAAATAATAATAACACTGACTATACCTCATCGCTAAGTCTTAGCTATATGTTGGATAATGTAAATATTTTTGGCGGTTATAGCTATACAATCATTAATGACGATGATATTAAGACGGTGACACCCATTTTATATCAAAATACAAACTCATATAACGCCGGTGTAGGATTTTACCCAAGTTCAAAAGTTTATGTTAGTGCTTCATACAATAGTAGCGACAGCATCTATAAAGGCATAGACGATATAGATACTGCATCTTTTTACCTTTTTTACAGTATTGACTCAAACTGGTTCACAACTCTAAACTACGCCTACGGACTAAGCGATACAGCGAGTGACAACTACGCCGCTGTAAAAATCGGTTACTACTTCTAAAAAGAAAAAGCGAACACAAACTCAGGGTATGTTCTTGAGCAACTATCTTGCCAATTAGAGCAAGACGATTGGTGTTCGCTTATCATCCCCGCACCAATATAAGAGTTCGGAGATAAAATCATAGCCACACCAAGTTTTCCACCATACGACTCAAAATCTTCATAACCATCACTCACATAAGTCTTTCTTACAAATGCTCCAACATATGGACGCAATTTTTCATTCAGAGGCATGTAGTAAGTAACAGGAACAGTAATCTGGTTTAGTGTAGGAGTAGCACCTAACCAACTCATAACGCCAATACCTACAGACAAGTTATCTATTACGAAATAATCAGCATTAACACCAAGTATTGTGTAGTTTTGTTGTCCGTCTCTAACTGTAGTTACAGTACCACCACCGATAGCTACACCTACTCCTACATTTGACTTTTTAAATAGTTCTGCGTTTGCCACACTGCTAAGTAGTAACAAAGCTAGTAATATATTTTTCATCAAAACAACAACTCCTCTTCCGGTTTTGCATCGTTTTCAGTTCGTGGTGGTTTAGAGATATCACTAAAATACTCTTTTCTGCTTCCTACGTCAACTTCAACGATTCCCTCAGGAGCTATAAACTCCCTTTGGATCTGCGGATATAGTTTGATAACATTTTCATAGTACTGAGAAAATGCAGGACCGGATATCTTACCACCAGTCTCCCATCTGTGCATAGGAGTATTGTCATCATTTCCAAACCAGACTATAGTCTCTATAGTAGGTGAATATCCTGCAAACCAACCATCGATGTTGTTGTTTGTTGTTCCTGTCTTTCCAGCTAGTTCTATGCCTTTTGCTCTTGCTCTTCTACCAGTACCACGGTTAACTACATCTCTTAAAATAGTAGTCATTATGAAAGCTTGTGTCGGTTCAGTAATAAATTGAGTTTGCTCAGTCTTTTCATAAATAGTATTTCCGTTTTTATCTATAGAATTTATAAGATGCGGCTCTATCTGCAAGCCATGATTTGCAAAAGATGTATAGTACTTTGCAAGTTCCAAAGGCGAGAGAGAAATAGTTCCAAGAGAAATAGAAAGGTCTCTAGGAAGATTTTTTATACCAAACTTATCCAACTCTTTAAGTAATTGTTGTAAACCTATGTCATTTACAAGGTTAATAGTAGCAAGATTTCTAGAGTGGATTAGTGCTTCTCTCAGAGAGATAAGACCCTTATAGTTTTTCTCATAGTTTTTAGGCTGCCATTTTAGCTCTTCACCATCTTTTTCATATGTGTAAGTTCTCGATATATCTACAAGTTCAGTAGCCCCAGAGTAACCAAGATCAATTGCTACTTGATAGATGAACGGCTTAAATGCAGAACCTGGAAGTCTCTTTCCTTGAGTCGCACGATTGTACGAAGAAGTCTTATAGTCAACACTACCGACTAGAGCCAAGATATCTCCTGTTGCTGAATCAAGTGAGACAATTGAACCATTTAGCAAAGATGTATTTACATCAGGAGATATTTCGTATTCAGGGTTTGTCTCAAGTATTTTTGCTTCTCTTACTTTGTAACCTTCTATTCTTTCTAACGACTTGTCATATGCATCTTTAAGTGCTTCTCTTGCTACTTCTTGAAGTCTGATATCTATGGTAGTATATATCTCATAACCACCAGTTTTCATATCTTTTATCCCAAGTCCATGTGCACGTCTTGCAACTTCATCAACTATAAACGGTGCTTTGTTCTGAGTAAGAGTATCATCAAAGACTTCCGGATTTTCTTCTAAAGCCTCTTTATAAGTATTCTCATCTATCCAACCTAGTGTATACATTCTAGAGATTACACGATTTGCTCTGCCCATAGATATCTCATAGTTCTTTGTAGGTGCATAAGTACTTGGAGCTTTTGGAAGTCCGACTAAGATAGCCATCTCTTTTAAAGTAAGATCATCTAGTTTTTTGTGAAAATAGCCATCTGCAGCTGTTTTGATACCATAATATCCATGACCGTAGTAGATCTCATTTAAGTAGCGTTCCAGTATCTGCTCTTTTGTAAGTGCGCGTTCTAGCTTTAGAGCAAATATAGCTTCTTTTATCTTACGTGAAAGTTTTTTCTCTCTTGTTAAAAGTACATTTTTTACTAACTGCTGAGTAATCGTACTTGCACCTTCGACAGCACTCCCAGCTTTTATAACTTTTATAGCCGCACGAAAGATAGCGTCTACGTTTATTCCCGGATGCTCAAAAAAAGTTGTATCTTCTATGGCTACAAGTGCCTCAATAACTCTTGGAGGAATCTCTGAAAAAGATGCATAATATCTATGTTTTTCATCAAATATATTTGCTATTTTATCGCCATTTTTATCATAAATCCTAGTTGTTACATCTGGCTTATAGTCCGTTAGTGTTGATATATCATAAGTGTGTGCAGTTAAGAAATATCCTAATAGTAAAAATGGAGATAAAAACCCCAGTAGTAATATGCTTAAAAAAATATTTTTAAGTTTGCTCATTGTCTAAATTCCCTGTTTGCAAAGTTTGCGTCAATTAATGTTTTTGTATATTCTTCTTGTGGAGAGTTTAAAACAGTTTCCATATTTCCACTTTCTACTATTTTTCCGTCTTTTATCACACATATCTCATCACAAATAGCTTTTGCAGAGTTCATATCGTGTGTGACAAACAGCATCTTAAACCCATGCCTCTTTTGCAGATCTCTTAACAGATCCAAGATAAGGATTCTTGTCTCAGGATCAAGGGCAGTTGTCGGCTCATCTAAAAGAATGAGTTGTGGATCTTGTTCTAGAGCCATTGCTATAACTACTCTTTGAAGTTGCCCACCTGAAAGCTCAGGAGCAAATCTATCTGCGAGTTCTATATCTAGATCTACTTGAGCGAAAAGCTCTTGGATTCTTTCATCATCTACAAAAAATTGTTTTCTTATTTTTGTAAGTGGAGAGAGAGCTGTAAATGGGTTTTGAGGAACAAAAGAGAGATCCTTTCCGGTTTTTAGCTCAAACTTTGAATCTACTTCTAACTCATACGCCATACTGCTAGGCAACATCCCAAGAAGGGCTTTTAGCGTTAAGCTTTTTCCGCTTCCACTCTGTCCTACAAGAGCTAGAGAAGAGGCTATATCAAAAGCTATATTTACTAAAGTTTTATCTTTGAAGGTGATATGCAGTTTAGAAATTTTCATTTTTTATTTTATCCAATTTCAAGTAACACTTAACTTACTCTCTGCCTTATAGCATCTGCGTACTTTTTCTCACGTTCAATAGCTATATAACTTCTCTTGTATTTTTTAGCTATAAAAGGCGTTGTACCGCTCCCGCCAAACGGGTCAAGGACAATGTCGCCCTCGTTCGAAAAACCTAATATAATCCTCTTTAAAAGCTCTTCTGGTTTTTGTGTCGGATGCAAAGCTTTTTTACCGTCTTCATCACGAAGTCTCTCTTTACCCTGACATAGCGGCATAGTCCAGATATCTCGCATCTGCTTATCAGTTCCATCTTGACGTTTCTCAGGATTTAGCTCTTTTAAAACATCATAGTTAAATATCCAGCCCTTACCTTTTACAGCCCATATAACAAACTCTGTAGTATGAGTCAGAACTCTTCGAGTAAGGTTTGGCATCGCGTTTGATTTGTTCCAAGTAATGACATTTTTTATATCAAAGCCATTGAGCTTCAAACTCATAATAGACTCACCAATATTGTGGTAAGAACAGGCAATGAAGATTGAACCGTTTGGTTTTAAGACATCCTTGCAAGCTTTTACCCATTCATTTGTAAAAATGATGAACTCTTGTTCTTCCATCTTGTCCCAGTCTTCATTTACCATTGTAAAATCACCACCGGTCTTACTTCCTGTAGACTTCAGAGCATTTCCAGACAAGTTGTATGGAGGATCAGCAAAAATAAGCTGAACGCTCTCTTTTTCTATCTTTTTTGTATCTTGTAAAGTTTTGATGCAGTCGGCGTTATAAATTTTGTCTAACTTCATAAAACTTCTCTCTTAAATTTATTTATTTGCTCTGGAATGGCTCTTAACCAATCATCAGAATTGTTTACGCTATCTTCATCTTTTAAGGCGACTATTTCATCTAGTATTTTTTGAAACTGTAGATGCGAAAAGAGCTTACCGTCTTCTTTTAACTTTTTAATAACTTCTAGTATTTCTATAATCTGATTTATCGTAAATGGAACTATTTTTTGCTTAGTTCCTTCGTATTCGTATTTTAGCGAAAACCAGAAAGTATTTATAGTGTCACGGTGAAGTTTTGGAGCTATGAATAGACAATAGTTCAGCTCAGTTGATGATGCATTTTCAAAATCTCGAAAATGCCTCATGACTGGTTGACCTTCATTATGCCACTGATCTCTTCCGTTTAACATTGTAACTTCACAGATGCTATTGAAACTCTCATAATAACACTCTATATCCGGCTTATTTGCGGGAGCTGTAAATATGAACTCATTGTCATCTCCAACCAGAGAGTTAGCTTTTATCTCTTTTGCATCGTTGATAATGTTTAGAGCCATTGTTATGTACTTCTCAAGAGCTATACTAGGCTTGAGATCTAAGTTTCTTATGTTGTTTAGTGCTTCTATGGTCTCATCTATTTTAGAGAGATTTTGAAGCTCTTTTTTTATCTTTATATTTTGGAGTTTTTTTCGGTATTCTCTAAGTTCTTCTACATTCTTTGCATCTAGAGGTACTTGCATCTGTAACTCAGACTCTAAAGCTTCTATCTCCACTTTTATAGCATCTGAGATCTTCTTCTGCTCTTGCTCACTCTGCCACGGTAAAACTGGTAAATTTATATCTGATATATACTCTATATAATCTTTTTTACTAAACTCGTCACTGCTTCCATCATAAGTCTCTAAGAGTGCATTTATCTCTACCATTCTTCTTGGTTCAAGGTCTATATAAAAACCATTACCACGAATATGAATGAGTCTTGTAAGTCTAAAATATCTTATGGTGTTATCAGCATAATCACTTAGATTATTGTTATCTATATTTGTAAAATCTGCTAAAAATTCTTCTATATATTTTTGAATGAACTCTTTTTTTTCTTTGTAAGTTTTAAGTGCTTTAAGTGCCAATCTAAACTCGACTAAAGTCTTAGCTTGAGTCTTTAAATCTTTGTAGTTCAGAAGTGTCTGTCCAAAAATCTCAAACTCTGTTTTTGAGATGCCTACTGCATTTATACTTTTTGATTTGCAAAGCTTGTTCACTTCGTTTATAAGGTGCAGAGTCAAGATAAATGGCTTTAGATTGTAAATCTCAGAATCTCTAAAATCTCTATCTACGGGATTTGGATATTGCCACTTTAAAAAGCTTTTGAAAAACATTTCACCTAAGTCGTAATCATCTTCTAATAGATATTTGCCAAGTGAGGTTAATTTTATTTTTTTATCGACAATAGAAGCTAATCCTATTTTTTCAAGAGGCTTATATGATGTTCTGCCTCTTATAGCTATTCCCTCTGGATAATTTCTTTCTTCTAAAATATGTACAGCTTCATCCAAAGTAATAATATGATTAATATCTTGAATATGCTCAACAAGATGTGATGGTAAATTATTATAAAATTGAGTACTCCCAAATCCATAATATCTATTTTTAACAAGTCTAGCTTGAAACTCTATTTGTGTTTTATGATTCCACTCTTCATTTTCAATCTCTTTTAGAGTTATTAGAAAATTACGCAGTCTTTCTGGATTTCTTACAGTCGTTGAGATAGACCAAGCTTTTCTCAAACTTCTACCTTAACAAAAAACACTCTCTCTTTGTTATCGCTATGCTTACTTTTTCCTGTAGTAAACGCTTTGTATTCTTTCTCAAAAATTTTCACTTCACCTCGTTTGGACATGCTTTTTATAATATCTTCATCGGTGATTTTGGCATTACTTCTGGAATTGCCTTTTTCGCCCATGTTGTTGTATGAAAGTAGTATGTATTTACACTTCGCATTTTGAATAAGGTCATCAAAACTCTCAGCTGCATTTATCTTTGAGTAGTCACTTTTTATCTTTGTTCTATCAAACTTTTTTGCCACTCCAAAAACCTCAGGTTTATTCCAAAGAGATAGATTTTCAAGAAGATGGTATGCGTCACAATACTGTCTTGAGTTATACGGAGGATCAAGATACAGAACATCGCACTCTATATCTCTAACTAAAAGGTTTGCATCTTTATTGTGAATCTCATTTTTTGCGTTTTTGTCGCTGGCAATCTCAAGCATTTTCATAACCAGTTCTTGCTTCTTTATATCTTTTTTTATGTAGGCATCGTAGTGTCCTACAGTGTTTGCTATTCTGTCAACTGAGTACATCAAAGATGTCAGAAGTATATTTTTCTCTTTTTGATTAATAAAATTATTTACAAACAGGTCTCTAATATTTTCTCTTATATAACCTATTTTTTTTGCAACTCTCATGGAGAAATATCTGTCTCCAAAATTTTCTGAGAAGTAGTTATCTTCTTCAATTTCTAGGTTATTGAAGTCATCTATGATCTTTAAGAGTTTTACTTCATTGAATGGTTCAGGATTTAAAAAAGCGTTTAGTGAGACATAGTTGTTGTAAAGCAGATCATTAGAGATTATCTTCTTGTTTTTTGTATTAAAATACTCTCCGACAACACCTGTTCCAGAGAAGATATCGCATAGAGAGTTAAAATCTCCGACTTCTTCTTTTATGATTTCGGCTATAAAATCCAAAATTCTGTTTTTATTGCCTAGGTATCTTCTTTGCGATATTTTATACAAGAATTATCTCCAACTTTTTATTGGTACAATTGTACAAAAAAAATGCGCCTCTCTTGTTAAATATTTCAAACTGTCATACTTTTAATTGATTTGCACAGAGTTCTTAACTCTTCTTCACTCTGTCCAAGTCTTGCAATAAGTCTGATAATAGCACTCTTGACAGTTGGCTGTCTGATGCCACCGACTGCATAACCGTTTGCAAAAAGTCTGTTTTTAATCTCTATAACCTTCGTATTGTCACCGATTAGTATTGGGACTATTAGACCTTCAACACTGATGCCAAGCTCCTCATAGACGACTCTTTGACGAACTGCTATTTCGCCCTTTAAAGAGTTTATGTTTGAGAGTATGTACTTCAGAGAATTATGCGCCAGCAGAGTGTCATAAAGAGATAGTGACGTAGCGTAGATGATTGGCTTTGCACGGTTTATAAGGTAGTCAACTATATGCTCAGATGCTAAGATATATGCACCAAAACTTCCGTATGCTTTACCAAGAGTTCCCATCTTTATGTGGTTTGGTTTTGCACCTATGTTGTAAAGATCAAAGACACCCATAAGTTTATCTCCAACAACACCGCTACTGTGCGCTTCGTCCACGATAAGAATAGCATCTTCATTGTCACAGATGCTAAAAACCTCAGAGTCTACTAAGTCGCCATCCATAGAGTAGATGCCCTCAACTGCGACTATCTTTCTCTTAGCATCTGAAGATTTTAACATCTCAGATAGTTCTTTCATATCGTTGTGTTTAAAATACTTTACATTTATACCGTTAATCTGGGATGCGAGCACTCCTGAGGCATGGTAAAACTCATCCATAAAAAGATCATCGCCACGTCTGACAAGTGCTTCTATAAGAGCTATATTAGCATTAAAACCACTCCCTAACACTACTGCATCTTCAAATCCATTTGCCTCTTTTAAAGAGTCTTCAAAGTCTTTATGTATCTGATGGTAACCATTTACTAAAAGAGAAGCTTTTGAACTGTGAATAGGGAATTCTGATAACGTTTGGCAAGTTTTGTTATGCAGTTCTTTGTTGTGTGAAAGACCTAAGTAGTCATTAGATGCAAAGTCTAAAACATCGTTGTCCACTACTTCTCTAGTTCTATATCTAGCCGAGCGTTTTAAAGCTTTTAATTCATTTTCATAATACATATCTACCCAACAACAACTATATTTCTTCCGCTTTCTTTAGCTTTATAAAGCGCATCATCTACTCTTTTAAAGATAAACTCTATTTCCTCACCCACTATGTACTCAACAACACCGAAACTCATAGTAATCGGAAGAATTTTTTGAAAAAATTCTATCTTAGCTCTTAATTTTTCAGCTATTTTTTGTGCTTCATCTCTTCTTGCATGTGGCAATATAATAATAAATTCTTCACCACCGATTCTACTAAAGACATCACCTTCACGCAGTAGTGAGTTTATTAGTTTAGTGTACTCAATAAGAACTTCATCACCTACACTGTGACCATGTTTATCATTGACCTGTTTGAAGTAGTCTATATCAAACATTATTAAAGATAGAGGATGCTTGTACCTCTTAGCACGTTGAATCTCTTCTTCTATTTTTTGATGAAAATATCTACGGTTACCGATTCCAGTCAGGCTGTCAGTCACACTGAGGTGCTCTAACTCTTTTCTATAGTTTTCCTGTTCTGTGATATCTGTGAGAACTATACTGTAGTAGTTTTTCTCTTTTAAAACTTTAGATGCACTTACAGAGAAATAGTAAACCTTACCAAAGATATCTACTTTCATCTTATGTATATTAGATTGATTTTCCACGAGATAATCTACCCATTTGGTACCACTCATATTAGCCTGTATATATCCATCTTCTTCTACAAAAAAGTCACATATACACTCATTATCTTCTAAAAACTCTTCAAGAGTTTTATATTTGTCAAAATATTTAAAAAAGATTCTATTAACATCTAAAAGAGATTTTCTATTGTTAATGAGTACAATATTTGTAGCAGAGTTTATAATATTATGAAAGTATTTTTTCTGTCTTCTGTTAGCAAAAAATAGCATTGAACTAACAATAATCGCAATACTCATCATAACTATAATTCCAAGAGCCATCCACTTAAACATGAAAAAGTCTAAGTCCATATTTGAGATAGTATCTATCTTCTTAAACATTATGTAGTAACCTACAGCTTTCTCATTTTTATTTTTAAGTTCATAAGAGGCTATAATTTGACCATTTTCTATTTTATACGAGTTGTTAAAATATTTCTCAACTCCATTTTCTTTCAAATAGTCCATTGCTTCTTTAGGTGCATCAAAGTTTGCCACATAGTAGTTATCTATAAAGAGCTTTGTAAATGGATATAAAAGTTGTTTTTTAAACTCTTTTTTTAGTACAACAACCGAGTCTATATCTGATTTTTTCAACTGTTTAGAGATAGAGTTGAAGTGTGAGATAACCTCAATAATCCCTATAAATTCTTCACCTATAAAAAGTGGAACTATAGCTTTGATGGTTAAGTTAAACTTACCGACACTTACAGAGTACGCTACTTTTTTAGTCGTAGCAACATTAACAAGATCTTGTCTGATTTTGCTAAGATTATCTCCCCTTTTAGGACTCCAACTTCTGTAAAGTGAGTTTATATCTTTGTCTAAAAGCTGAATCCAAATGTTCTTATAAAGTGTGTTTTCCCTATACTGAGCAATCAAATTTCTATAGTAATTTTCTTTAATCGTTTTGTTTTTAATATTTTCTGCCAAATACCTGTCACTTGCTATACTGAGAGCCATTGCAACAGTAGCCTTTTGCTTTTGTAAAATCATACTGCTTACTTTTTCATGCATGGAAAGAGCTTGGACTCTGTGCTTAGACACTGCTAAAGAATCTCTTTTTGATTTCAAAAAGTCTATATACTGCCAACTGGCATATATAAGGAGTAAAAATATTGCTGATATAAGTAGATATAATTTATAATGCTTTAAAATATAAGACCCCTTTTTGTTACTATTTTATCACTAAATAGTTTTATCTTGTATAAATCTACTAGTACATATTTATAAACTTATTATATTCTGTGAAATTTATGGCAAACTGCAAACTTCACAAGCTTATTAACACATTTTCAGTACAATTAAGTCAAATATATAATAGGGATTGTATGAGAATATTTTTTATTTTATTTTTCACGCTATCGGCATCTCTTTTGGCTAATGAAAAGATTGTTTTACAGTTAAAATGGTTGCATCAGTTTCAATTTGCCGGTTACTATGCCGCAAAAGAAAAAGGCTTTTACTCGGATCTTGGACTTGATGTTGAAATACGAGAAAGAGACAGAACAAAAAACAATATAGAACAGGTCATAAATGGCGAAGCTGAGTATGGTATAGCTGACTCAGTATTACTTTTATACAAAGCTAAAAAAGAGCCTTTAACTATAGTAGCACCAATTTTTCAACATTCTCCAGGTGTTATACTGACTCTAAAAAGTAGTGGAATAGACTCTCCATATAAACTAAACAATAAAAAATTAATGTTTTATAAAAAAGACACTGATGGGTTTGGAATCTTATCAATGCTTGAGCATATTGCTGTAGCACCAAACCTTCATAGAACAAAAGACAAAGAAAACTATACATCACTAATAAACCGCAAAGTAGATGCTTATGCCGGATATCTTACTAATGAGCCCTTTTATTTTAGAGAAAAAGGGATAGATATAAATATTATCAATCCTTCTAATTATGGTTTAGATCTATATGGTGACATGCTTTTTACAAATATGCAAGAAGCAAAAGAGCACCCTAAGAGAGTAGAGAAGTTCAAAAAAGCGACCATAAAAGGTTGGTATTATGCTTTAGAGCATAAAGAAGAGATCATCAAACTAATCAAAGAGAAATACGCAAAAAACAAATCTATAGAGCACTTAAGATATGAAGCAGAGGCTATAGAGGATATTATACAGAGAAAGTCTATTCCAATTGGGACACTAGATAAGGGACGCATTAAATATACACTTCAAATTTATAAAGAACATGGATTGATAGAAAATGAGATTGATGTAGATGAATATATCTTTGAACCATTCGATCCAAATAAAATTCAAAACAAAAAGCTACGAAAAAATAAGATTCTAAGCAATGAAGAAAATAATTATTTAAAAAATAAAAAAGTTATTAAGATGTGTATTGATCCAGACTGGATGCCATTTGAAAAAAATGAAAAGGGCAAACATATCGGGATGAGTGCTGAGTATATAGAGATCATAGAAAAAGAAATAGGCACTCCGATTAAAATGATACCTACTCAAACATGGAGTGAATCTTTAAAGCTAGGAGTTGAGAGAAAGTGTGATATTTTTTCTCTTGTTATGCCTACTAAAGAGAGAGAAAAATATTTAGATTTCACAAAACCATACCTAGAGATACCTTTAGTTATTGTGACAAATCTTGATGAGTTTTTTATAAATGATATCTCAACTCTCGTAGATAAGAAGATAGGCATAGTAAAAGGTTATGCATATGGAGAGATCTTACAAGAAAGATATCCAAAAATGAATCTTGTTAAAGTAGATAATTTAAAAGATGGGCTTCAAAAAGTTATAGATAAAGAGTTGTTTGGTTTCATCGGCACCTTAGCTACTACTGGATATCACATTCAAAAAAATCATATCGGAGAACTGAAAATTGCAGGCAAGTTCGATGAAAAGTGGGAATTGGGAATTGGCTCAAGAAATGATGAGCCCATGCTCAAAAATATTTTCAATAAAGCAATAAAACAAATATCATCTAAAAAACGACAAGAAATTTTAAATAAATGGATTTCTGTTAATTACGATAAAGAAATAAATTACACACCTATTTTGATTTGGATTGCTGGAATAGTGTTCGTTTTTATTTCTATACTATTAATAATCTTACGAATAAACACAAAACTCAAAAAAGAGATACAAATCCGTAAAGAGGCAGAACAAAAACTACAAGAGATATCAATTACAGATGAACTTACAAGCCTTTACAACAGAAGATATTTTAATGAAATCTTTCCAAAACTAATTAACAGTGCAAAGCGTGAGAATCAAAATATATGTTTTGCCGTTATGGACATCGATTATTTTAAACTATATAATGATACATATGGTCACATAAGTGGTGACAATGCACTTAAAAGCATTTCACGATCTTTAAAAAGCTCTCTAACAAGAGCAGATGATTACTGCTTTAGACTCGGCGGTGAGGAGTTTGGTATACTCTTTAAAGGTCTAGACAAAGAGCAAGCTACAATACTTATTGAACATATGAAACAAAACATTGAAGACTTAAAAATTAAACATGAAAAAAATAGCGTAAGTAAATATATAACTGCTTCATTTGGTTTAGTCATTGAAGATGCGTTATCTGTTAAAGATGAAAATGAACTATACAGAAAAGCAGATGCTCTTCTTTACAAGGCAAAAGATAGCGGCAGAAATAGGATTTGTGTAAATAACTAGATAAAAGCTTTCAGAACTTCTGTGTTTAATCCCATAGCAGTACTCTCAAAGCCTCTTACTTCTTTGATGTATTGCTTACAAAAGCCCTCTACCATACAAGCTCCAGCCTTTCCTCTCCACTCACCGCTTTGCAGATAATCTTCTAAATCATCAAGATCAAATTCATCAAATATATAGTCTGTTTGAGAGATATCAATAATCTTTTTTTCTTTCGAGTGGTATATCATACAAGTGACTATCGAAGTAATATTTCCGCTTTGAGTCATCAGAATATTTTTGGCATCATCCGTGCATCTGGCTTTACGAAGTATTTGTCCCTGTGCGGTCACAACGGTATCTGCGACTAATAGAGGATAGTCTTCAAACCCAAATTCTTTTAGATTTACTTCATACTTACCGAGCGTAGCCTGATACACAAAATTTTTAGGAGATGAGGCTATAATTGCGTCCTCATCAAAGTCTATTGCCTCTTGAATGAACTCAATACCTGCCTCACGTAGAAGAAAAGCACGAGTAGAAGAGCCAGATGCAAGTCTTATCATATAGTAAACGCCTTAAGTCTTTTTAACTATTCTTCAAGAGCCTTAGCTGCTTCAAGTTTATCATTGGCAATATAGAGAACAACCCTTGTCGTACCCTCTTCTTCACTTCTTAACTTATCGTATAGGTCTTGCATCTCTGTTGCTTTTTTGCGCGATATAGGTTCTCTTACAGATTTATACTCTACAGGTTTTCCATCTTTCATAACAGTAGATACTCTAGCATATACCCAATAGTATCCACCATCTTTACGACAGTTTTTTACATAACCGTGCCAAACATCTCCATTTTTGATAGTTTCCCACAAACCTGCGAACACTGATTTTGGCATATCTAGATGTCTTATGACATTATGTGGTTGTCCGATAAGTTCATTTGGTTCATATCCTGAGATATCTGCAAATGTCTCATTTACGTATGTTATTTTCCCTGAAAAATCTGCACGAGAGACAATAAGTTCATCTTCAGGTACTTCAGTCTCATAAAATGTATCAAAACTTGTTTCCATAAAAAAATCCTTTATTCTAAATATTATATATTATACTACTACATTAATGTTAAAGAGTAGAAGAAAAATACGCTCCGATAAAAATAGCAGTAATACCTAAGATAATATTTATTGGAACCATATATTTTCCAATAAGCTCCAGCTGACCTTTAGCACCTGCAAAGTCACCATCACTAAGCATCTTCTCAGCTCTGTTTCTTCTTTTCATCATAACAATTAAGTTAATAAACATAACAGACCAGATACCTTCTTTAGCATGTGATAAAACACTAAATTCACTTTGTGAAAGGCCGTAACCCTTTATCATCATAACAGCAGTAAGAAGCAGAAGGATAACAAACGGAAGTACTATAGTAAATAGTCTCTTAAGAGCATGAGCTATACGCTCTAATCTCTTGGCAGGAGACTCTATCTCTATGAATGATTGATGAGCAGCGTAACGCATTGCTATCATTCCACCAACCCACACAACAGCTGAGATAACGTGTAAAAAAACTATAAAAGTTTTATACTCTACAAAGACCTCTTGCATCAAGACAGAACCTCTGTAATAAAGGCAAGCGCCTCCTCTTTAGCTTGGGGAAGTTTGCTTTTGTCTTTTCCACCGGCTTGTGCAAAGTCTGGACGACCACCGCCCCCTCCACCTAATATTGGAGCTATTTTTTTTATCCAGTCACCGGCTTTAGCATTTGCATCTTTTACACCTGCAGCTATAAGAACCTTATCACCTTTTACTTGAAAAAGCATTGCACAAAGTTTATCATTTTGATTTTTAAGCTCATCAATTTTTTCTTTTATGTCACCAGAAATCAGCTCTTCAACCACAACAGCTACACCATTTATTTC
This sequence comes from Sulfurimonas sp., assembly GCF_041563035.1. Classification (GTDB taxonomy): domain Bacteria; phylum Campylobacterota; class Campylobacteria; order Campylobacterales; family Sulfurimonadaceae; genus Sulfurimonas. Next base: position 18,017 of record NZ_JBFFNS010000015.1, read on the forward strand.
ATTTGCAGTAATCTCTACTTTGGAACTCTCTTGTGCTTCTTTTAGTTCTGTTTTTAACTCTGCTACATTTGATTTAAGTCTTGCTATACCAGCTAAAACATCCAAGTTTTTAACTTCAGACTCCACTTGTTTGATTAGCATTCTCTGCTCACAGAAGTGTTTGTATGCTGCTTGACCACAAACTGCTTCTATTCTTCTTACACCGGCAGATACACCACTCTCTTTAGTAATGATAAATGAGCCAATATTTGCAGTGTTGTCAACATGAACACCGCCACAGAACTCTACAGATGCATCTGCGAAGCTTACAACGCGAACCTCATCTCCGTACTTCTCGCCAAACTGAGCTTTTGCACCGCTGTTTTTAGCATCTTTTATACCCATAACTTCAGTTTTAGCACTTATTCCTCTAAGCACGTCATTGTTTACTCTAGTCTCTATTTCTACTAACTCTGCATGAGTAAGAGCCTTTGGATGAGAGAAGTCAAATCTAAGTCTGTCAGCTTCAACAAGTGAACCTGCTTGAGAGATATGATCTCCTAAAACATCAAATAAAACAGCATGTAAAAGGTGAGTGGCTGAGTGATGTTTAGTTATTTCATTTCTTGAGATGTCTACCTTTGCATCTACAACATCTCCAACTTTTATATTTGATGTAACAGAGACCTGTGATAGGTTAAGATCGAAAAATTTTCTAGTATCTTCTACTTTGGCAAAACCTTCAAGCTCTCCGATATCACCTGTCTGTCCTCCACTCTCAGCATAAAAAGGAGTGATATCTAAAAGTACCCAACCCGTTGTACCGGCTTCTAGAGTTTTTACACTTTTAAAATTCTCATCAAGAAGAGCTTGTACTTCACCAGAATGTGCCATAAACTCATAACCTACAAAAGTATTCTCGCCAAATTTCTCTAAAAGTTCTTTAAAGTCTCCATGTGTTTCGCTGTCTCCACTACCTTTCCAAGCAGCTTTTGCACGAGTACGTTGCTCTAACATCAACTCTTCAAATTTTGCAGAATCTAGTTTAAGATTTTTACCTTTCAACATGTCTTCTGTAAGATCAAGTGGGAAACCAAAAGTGTCATAAAGTTTAAATGCCACTTCTCCTGAAAAAGTCTCTTTAGTGTTTAAAACTTCTTCTTCAAACAGAGCAATTCCAGACTCAATAGTCTTGAAAAATCTAGCTTCTTCTAGTTCTATTTGTTCTTTAACAACTTTTGCTTTTTCTTTTAAATACTCATACTCGCCACCCATAATCTCTACAACTGTATCAACCAGTTTGTACATGAAAGCTTCTCTAAATCCAAGAAGGTAACCATGTCTTACTGCACGACGAAGGATACGACGGAGAACATAGCCGCGACCCTCATTTGAGAAGTTTATGCCCTGAGCTAAAAGGAAGAGTGCAGTTCTGATGTGGTCTGCAATTACACGATAAGATGCACCGCTCTCATAAACATACTCTTTGCCAATAAGTTTTTCAACTTCTTTGATTATCGGCATAAACAATGATGAACCATAGTTGCTAAGAGCGCCTTCTTTAATAGCGACAACACGTTCAAGACCCATACCAGTGTCGATAGATGGTTTTGGAAGTTCTGTCATAGTTCCATCAGCACTTTTTTCATACTGCATAAAAACAAGATTCCATATCTCTAAAAATCTGTCACCTTCTCCACCAAGATAATCTTCTTCGCCTGAAAAATTCTCAGCACCCTGGTCATAAAAAATCTCACTACATGGTCCACATGGTCCAGTATCACCCATCTGCCAGAAGTTATCATCATCACCAAGGCGAAGGATTCTATCTTTAGAAACATGTTTTTGCCAAAGAAGCTCAGCTTCATCATCACTATCATGAACCGTTACCCAAAGCTTGTCAACCGGAAGTTTAATTACCTCAGTAATAAATTCCCAAGCATAGTCAATTGCTTCTTCTTTGAAGTAATCACCAAAGCTGAAGTTACCCAGCATCTCAAAGAAAGTATGATGTCTTGCAGTATGTCCAACATTTTCTAAATCGTTATGCTTTCCACCGGCTCTTAAACATGTTTGACATGAAGTAGCACGTGGGTTTGCAGGTCTTGGAATTTCACCTGTAAATATTGACTTAAAAGGTACCATTCCTGCATTGTTGAAAAGAAGTGTTGCATCTTCTGGCACTAGTGGCGCAGACGCAATTCTGTCGTGGTTTTTTGACTCAAAAAATTTTAAGTACTCTTCTCTAATATCCATCTATTATTCTCTTTTATAAAATTACGCGATTATATCTAAAATTGGGGATAAAATGAGTTAAAGGTAAGAGTTTTCGTCTTCTATTTTGCTGTTTATGTAATTTTTTTGGAATATTTCTGCTGCAATTCCATTTGAGTAGTTTAAAATCTCTCTTTTTTCGTTTAAAATAGGGGTAGTTCCAAATCCACAACTTGGACTTTTGGACTTTAAAATTATTTTTTCAGCATCTGGGTTGGCTCTTATATATGAGTTTATCTCATCTTCTAAAAGCTGTGTAACATCCCTGTTTGTTTCATCAGTTATTATTCTGTTTTTTTCATCGATTTTTATAACACTTATTCTCTCTCTAGGAGTTCCGAAAATAGGTGCTTCTGGACAAAAAGGTATAATTTCATATTCCTCAAATGCTTCTATAATTTCATTTGTTTTTTTTGTCTTACCGTCATAGCGGCATAAATGCCCAAGCAAACATGCAGATATTATGACTTTTTTACGCATCAGCAGATTATAACACTTTTTATTTCTGTCATCTCTTCAATAGCAAATTTTGGACCTTCACGTCCTACTCCACTTAATTTCACACCGCCATAGGGTTGGATATCAAATCTAAGTGTTGGAATATCATTTATAACTATTCCACCTGCATCTAACTCTGAGATAGCACGTTGAGTGATTTTTAAATCATTTGTAAATACAGAGAACTGAAGGCCATAAGGTGAGTTATTCATACGAGGTATAGCATCATCAAAATTATCTACTTTTACAAGTGAAACTATTGGAGCAAAAACTTCTTCACAAACTATCGCCATATCATCTCTAACATCAACCATTACACATGGGTTAAACATTCTTCCATTACGTTGCAGAGGAAGTAGAGGTTTTGCACCCTCAGTCACAGCACTCTCTACCCAACGCATAGCACGAGAAGCAGCTTCATCATCGATAAGCGGACCTAAGAAAGTATCATCTTCATATGGTGAACCGACTACAAGTCTCCTAGTCTCTTCAGCCATCTTAAGAGCAAATTCATCGTATATACGAGCGTTTACATAGATGCGCTGAAGAGATATACAAACCTGTCCTGAATTAACAAAAGCACCAAAAGCACAACGAGCCGCCGCTAGATCTAAATCTGCACTCGCATCTATGTATGTCGCGGCATTTCCACCAAGTTCAAGTGAGACCTTTTTTATTCCTGCACTTTTAATGATTATATTTCCAACTGGGACTGAACCAGTAAAACTAATAACTCTTGGAATATCACTTATAATTAGAGCACCACCAACCTCAGCATCTCCATAGACAACACTAAGAGCATCTTTTATAGCATATTCACTCTCAATAAATAATTTTGCGAACTTATAAGCTGTTAGAGGTGCTTCAGGAGTAGGTTTCAAAACTACAGCATTACCTGAAACAAGAGCAGGTGCAAGCTTATGAGCTACAAGATTTAACGGAAAGTTAAATGGAGTAATGGCAACAACAACGCCAGCCGCTTCACGCGTAAAAAATGCAGTTGTTTTTTTTCCACTTGCCATAGCATCTGTGTTAATGGTCTCACCATGCATAGTACGCATCGTCTCAGCAGAGAGTGTAACTGTTTCTATACATCTATCCACTTCGATACGAGCGAAAGCTATAGGCTTTCCGACTTCATCTGTAATAGTATGCGCAATATCCTCCCTATTTTCTTTTAGCTTATTTGCTACATCTAATAGCCAATTACATCTTTGAGAAAGTGTTGATTTTTTTGCTACTTTTGCTGCTTCTTGTGCGATATTCAAAGCTCGAATTGCATCTTCTTCATTACATATACAGGCCCGAGAAACTACATCCCCGCTATATGGACTTTTTCTTTCACTAAAATTTTTACTTACCGCCTCTGTTGAGCCAAAAAATATCTTTGCATCCATCTTTATTCCCTTTTATAAAAGGAATAAAATCCTTTTAGCTAAATAATAATAATTTATTTTTACAAATTATATCATTTTAAATATTATCTTGTAAAATACGTCTATGAAATTTTTTATATTAACCATTATTCTTATCTCATCTGTTTACAGTTATGAACTTAACTGGATGCATGACTACAATAAAGCACTCGAAAAAGCTAAGAAAGAAAATAAAGATGTTTACTTATTTGTAGGTGCAGATGTATGTAGATTTTGCGATATGTTTAAAGAGTTAACTCTTTCAAAAAAAGAAGTTATGAAAAGACTTGGAAAAGAATATATACCTCTATACCTATCAAGAGACCAACACTATATTCCAAAATATTTTGCTATAAAAGGTGTTCCAAGACACTATTTTATAACTCCTACTGGTAAGGTTTATCACGATGATAGAGGAAGTAGAGAACCTGCTGGCTTTTATGACATGCTTGATGAAGCTGATTTAAAAAAAGACGACCTCAAATAACATTTTATCTACACAAAATTGTGCTACCCTATCAGTATAGAGGAGGGATATATGAAACAGTTTATAATATTAATGATAATGTCTTTAACTCTAAGTGCAGGTACCATACAAATGGACTATGTCGGGGAGTTATCGCTATTTGGTAAAATTGCTGATGCTGAAGTCGTGTACGATAATGACGGGGAGAAGTACAGCATTAAGATTACTGCCAGTGGGTCTGGTATAGTTGGAAAGCTTACCAACAACAAGCGGTATGTTTTGCAAAGCGTTGGGTTGGTGAAGAACGGTGTGTTAATTCCTCATAAGTATGTTAATTCTGAGTATGGCAAAGACTTTAAGAAGATAAAGACGTATACGATTGACCATGCTAATAATAAGACTCTGGTAAGTGAGTATAAGAAAGAGAAGGTTGAAGAGTCGGAGTTTGATCTTATTCATGTGAGATATAACGTTACGTATAAGGATGTAGAGACGAAAAAAGAGGAAGTCTTAGATGCTGTCTATCAAGACGATATGATAAGTATGTTTTTCAACAAGAAGCATAACCTTCTTTCTATGAAGGACAATGAAACGAAACGTATGAGTGCTCTTGGCAGTGAAGATACACAAGAGGGTGTGATAGTCAAACACATTAAACATGAAAACGATAAGTCTGTGTTCAGCGTAACTGTTGAAAAAGACTATCTGAGTGGTGGTTCTAAAGATGCTACCTTTGTTTTGGATGATGAGAACATCTTACATGAAACTAGGATTGACGGTATACTGTTTTTTGGAAATGCAAGGGTTAGAAGAGTAAAATAGACTTATATCGTTATGTTTTGAACAAGCTCCACATCTCGTGGAGTCACCACAATAGCATCGTACATAAAGTTTACATCTAGAGAGTTCTTTTTCATGTAAACATCACCTGTTCTGAGTAGTCTTGATAATTTTCTTGGTGTAATGTTTTGTATAGCAGACTCAAAGTCGAGTCCGCTTTTTACTTCAACAAAGTGGAGCACTTCATCTTTTGTAGCGATAATATCTATCTCACCAAAACGTGAGTAAAAATTTCGTTCTACGATCATAAAGCCATTTTCATCGAGAAATTTGCACGCTCTGTCTTCAGCTAAATTTCCTTTGGCTCTAGACATATTAGCAGTTAATAACTTCTACTTTTATAGTTTTAAATGCAGCAGTTAATATAACCTCATCTCGTGCATCTCCAAAGAGTGCATTAATCTTACTTTTTGCATGGTGAAAAGTTGAGAACAATGTTTTTGGCTGAACTTTATCAGTGATCTTGATAGTAAGCGGTGTAGTTTCACCAAACTCACTTCTAAGGATTACTCTATCACTTCTAAAGTCCGCAGCGTCTTCTTCACAAACTAATAAAACATCTTCATCGTAACGTTTCATTAACGATTCACTTCTAGAAGTTTGTGCTGCATTATTATAGTGAGCTATTGTTCTACCGGTACTTAAGTGATAACCTGTAAGTTTTTTCTCACAAATCTCTTTTATCATTCCACGAAGTTTATACTGGTGATAGTGGAACTGACCTAATCCATCATCTGTACGGAAGTCTAATTGGTGAAGGATTGGTGTATCTTCAGTATGTACAGGCCATTGTAATCCACGTTTACGATGCTTCTCTAGTCTATGATAGTCTGCTCCGCTAAAACGTCTGTAAGCTACTTTTTGCACCTCATCCCATATCTCTTTAGAACTAGCATATGAAGCATTACCACCCATCTTATTGTCCATCTGCTGTAGAACTTCCCAATCATCTGGAAGGTCTGATTTTACAAGTGGCTGTGATAGGTGCAGACGACGCATAGCATTTACATATACGCCTGTTTTTTCATAAGCTGATTTCACACCTATAACTATGTCCGCTCTCTTTGCTACATCTGTCATAAAGAGTTCTTGAACCATTAGAAGTTCTAACTTTTCAAAAGCACGATCTACTTTATTTAAATTTGGGTGTATGTGCGTTAAATCTTCACTTATATTTAGAACTGCTTTTAGCTTATCTTCTAACATCTCATCAACTAACTGAGGAGTCATAAGACCAATCTCTTTTGGTTCTTGATAGTCAGGGTCAAAGTAGGGAAGCATACCCATATCACAAGCACCTTGAACATTATTTTGACCACGAAGAGGCATAAGTCCAGCTCCATTTTTTCCTATATTTCCTGTCATAAGAGCTAAATGGACTATCGCCATTACAGCGTATGAGCCATCTATATGTTCAGTTATACCAAGACCCCAAAAGATCATAGACTTTTTCAGTGCATATTCACGAGCTACTTTTCTAACCATTTTTGAAAGATATTCATAACCTTCTATCTCATTAAAATAATCAGGATTAGCATAAGGATCATTCATGATTTTGTCTTTATATTCTGCAAAACCTTTTGTTCTATCTGCTATGAAATCTTCAGCATATAGTTCTTCATCCATGATTACATACGCTAACATATTAAGTATAAGCAAATTCGCTTCATGTGGCATTATAGCCTTGTACTTTGCAACACGGTGAAGTTTAATCTCACGCACATCAAACACAGCTAAATTATCGTGTTCGCGTGCAACATCAATGATTCGATTTGCGATGATTGGGTGAGCCTCTGTAGTGTTTGAACCAATAACTATCATAAACTCAGTATTATATATATCACTGTAAGGATTAGTAGCAGCTCCCTCACCAATAGTACGCTTCATACCACTAAGTGATGGTGAATGACAAACTCTAGCACAGTTATCAACATGGGGAGAGTTTAGAGTATGGCGTGTAAATTTTTGGAAAAGATAAACAGACTCACAAGATGTTCTAGCTCCACCTATAGATGCAATAGACTTGCGACCATACTTTTTTTGAATCTCTTTCAACTTCATAGATGCCGCAGTTGTAGCAGAATCTAAATCTGTTTCATACCAAGTATCATCTAGCTCAGTTAGTGAAGAAGCTATTGTCTCTTTAATCTCTGGATTTTTTTCTAACCATGTTTTACGGATACGAGGGATGCGAAGTCTATCATCTGCATCTACAAAATCAAAACCATACTTACCTTTGATACATAGTTTACCTTGCGAAACTACACCATCTGGATGAGCAAAGATCTTTACTATCTTATTCTCTTTAGTATCAACATTGGCAGCTATATCACAACCAACCCCACAGTAAGTACATACACTATCTATTGTTACAATATTTTCCATAGCAGAATCCAGTTAAAATTTAATGAAGAGAGTTTACAGTCTTATCTCTTAAATATGTTGAAAGAAAGTTTAAAAATAAAAAGATTAAAAAAAATCTTATCTTTAAACCTATACTATCCTAATCATCACAGGAGTGAAGTTCACAAACTCTAAAGCCGCTATCTCTTTTATCATAGTTTGAATATCTTTTTCCAGTGCAATATGCGTAGAAATAAGAAGATTCGCCGAGTTAGTTGAAGCTGGACGCTGAAGCATAGTCTCAACTGAAATATTATTTTCTTCAAATATTTTAGTTATCTTTGCCAATACACCTGCGCGGTCAGATACATTTATACGAAGATAATATTTTGAATTAATATCTTGGGTAGCTTTTAGAGTAAGTTTACCCTCAAGCGGTTTATCAAATCCAAGCATTGGTGTAGACTTTCCACTTCTGGCAATATCTATTATGTTTGCAACAACTGCACTTGCAGTAGCATCTCCGCCAGCACCAGGTCCATAGTAAAGTGTCTCACCAACTTTATCTCCAACAACAGAGATTCCGTTCATTACACCATCTATTTTTGCAATCATCTCGTCTTGAGAAATCAAACAAGCATGAACTCTAAGTTCTACTTCATTAGCATCTTTTTTAGCTATTCCTAAAAGTTTTATAGCGTAACCAAACTCTTTTGCAAAAGTGATGTCATCTTGACTGACATTCTCAATACCTTCGATTAAAATATCTTCTGGTTTAGCATCAATTCCATAAGCTATAGATGCAAGAATAAGAAGTTTATGTGCGGCATCGTATCCACCAACATCAAATGTTGGATCAGCTTCTGCGTAACCTAAATCTTGAGCCTCTTTTAAAATAGCGTCATAAGCAACACCCTCATCAGCCATCTTAGTCATCATGTAGTTACAAGTACCATTCATAATTCCCATAATTGACTCAATATGATTTGCAGATAGACCATCTCTAAGAGCGTTAATAATCGGTATACCCCCGGCCACTGACGCCTCATATTCAAATGCTATAGTCCCGGCGATTTCTTGAAGTTCATAACGGTGATAAGCTAAAAGTGCTTTGTTAGCCGTAACAACTGCTTTACCACTCTTAAGTGCACGCTTAACAACTTCAAAAGGCTCTTCAACTCCACCCATAAGTTCTACAACTATATCGATTTCATCATCGTTTAATATGTCATCAACATTGTCAGTTAAGATTATGTCTAAGCCTCTGTCCTTAGAAAGATTTTTAACAACTCCACTCTTAACAACTATCTCAGTTCCGGCACGAGCAGAAATAACATCAGCATTGTCTTTTAAGATCTGAGCTACGCTTGTTCCAACAGTTCCAACACCTATTATTCCTACTTTTATCATTACTTTTCGCCCTCTTCATACTGCTTTAAAAACTCTTTGATATTTCTAGCCGCTTGGCGAATACGGTTGTCATTTTCAATAAGTGCTATACGAACATAATTCTCACCATAAGCACCAAAACCAATCCCTGGAGCTACTGCAACACCTGCTTCTGTTAGAAGTCTTTTTGAAAATTCTAAAGAACCTAAATGCTCTACACACTTTGGAAGTTTTGCCCAAACAAACATACTTGCTTCGTTTTTATTTATCTTCCAACCAGCTCTTTCAAATGCTTCAAGTAGAACGCCTTGACGATGGTCATATTTAGCCGTAATATCACGTACACACTGCTGATCACCATTTAGTGCAACTGTTGCTGCAACTTGAATAGGCGTAAACATACCATAGTCCAACCATGATTTTATCTTTTGAAGTGCACCGATTAATTTTTTATTCCCTACAAAAAAGCCAACTCTCCAGCCAGCCATATTATAAGATTTTGAAAGTGTAAAAGACTCAACTGCTACATCTTTCGCGCCAGGCACACTCATGATAGACGGTGTGACATAACCATCAAATGTTATGTCTCCATATGCTATATCAGAGATTACATAAAATCTTTTCTCTTTAGCCATAGCAACAAGTCTCACATAGAAATCCTGTGTAACAGTGACGGTTGTAGGGTTGTGAGGAAAGTTTACTAAAACATATTTTGGTTTTGGTGAAGTCTCTTTAAAGACACGATCTAAATCTTTAAAAAACTGATCTTCATCAAGTCTGAAATGTTCATCAAACTCTATCCCAAACTTAACAACATTTCCACCTGCTAAGATGAAAGAATATTCATGAATAGGGTAAGTAGGATCTGGAACAACAGCCGTATCACCTGGATTAGTAACTGCATAAGTAAGGTGTGCATAGCCCTCTTTAGAACCCATAGTAGCGACACACTCAGTCATAGGATCTAAATCACAGTCATATCTTCTTTTGTACCAGTCAGAGATAGCTACAAGAAGTTTTGGAATACCCTTCGAAGTCGAGTAACCATGTGTTTTAGTTTTTTGGGCTGATTCAATAAGTTTCTCTCTAATATGCTCTGGAGTATCACCATCTGGATTACCCATAGAAAAATCAATAACATCTGCACCTGCTCTGCGCTCTGCCATTTTAAGGTCATTTACCTCAGCAAAAACATACTTTGGTAGTCTCTTCATTTTGTCAAATTGTATTTCATCAAACATCAAATATTCCTGGTTAAATTATTGATGTAATTTTAGCGAAAAATGTTTAGAAATAGATAATAACTTTTTTATTTGCGGTGTACAGCTATCTTGAACCTAGAGGGGTTAGAATTAAATCATCACGAATATTCTTCAAAGTATAAATATCTGAGATTTTTATATAGTGAACGTTATCTTTCAACTCTAGTAATATGTCTCTTCTTTTAGTATCTTTTTTTAAAACTTCCAGAAGGTGTAATGAGCTGTCATAAAATGCAATATATGGGTACCAACTGTTTCTTATTGATGAAGTAATGCGAAGTTTTTTTACTTGTGAAACGTTTATCCATTTAGCATAAAGAGATCTCTTCAACTTAATTTCAATTCCATCTTCAAGAGTTTCAACATTTAATTCTCCATCTCTCATATCAACTATATACGTCCAGTCTGTTGGAGAGTTTCTATGAATATCTACGATATTACATCCACTTTTAGCAAGTTCTTGTTGCAGTATCAATGGGTCTGTGGCATACTCAGAAGTCAAGTTTATTGTCCAAGTAAATTCTGAGTTATTAAGATTAGATTCTTGTGTAACGTATCTATAATAGCCTATATTTCTAAGTGTGTCACCCATGATTTTTACGAAGAACAGAGGTGAACCACTTGTTTTAAAGTGAAGTGTCAACTCACTAGGTTTTTGGAAAAACAAATTTAATAGTCCGTTATCTTTAAGTGTCTGTATAACTTTAACGGCGTCTACTCTCTCACCTAGATAATAATCTGATGCAGGAGAAAATAAAATTCCTATGTATGCACTATTTTGCTCATAAACCTGTGGTTCAATAAGAGTCTGTATTTTTTGTGTTAGAGGATCAACCTCTTTTACTTCATTCCCAAAAGATAGAGAGAAAGATAGTAAAATAGCAAAAAAAACTTTTACCATTTACTGCCTTTGTTTAATTCTTTAAATTCTTTAAAAGTTATTTTTGATAATTTTGAATCTTTATACAGGAGTCTGATATTTAGCTTATCTTTAAACTCTGTGACTTCTCCGTTTATCTCAACTTTAACATATCCATGGCCAAGTGTTAATATCCAGTTTTTGTTAGGATCAATATCTAGTTCACCTTTAAAAAGTTTCTGATATTTTTTGTGATTACTTAAATCTATGTAACCTATCCAAAGTTCTGAATTTGGTATTATCTTAAAAGATTTCACCACTTCTACTACCTTTACAGGCTCTGGCTTTACTTCTATTACTGCAGGTAATGTAGCATTTTCATCTTCATTCTCAATAGTGGCATTTTGGGACATACTGTCTTTAGCATTATTAATAGCACTATTATCTATGGCGTGTGTTTTAGCTTTAGTAGAAGCTGTTGAAGTTAAATCAAGAGTGAATAATACAGCAACAGCAAATATAACTACAACGACCAATATATAAACGATGGTATAACTTTTTTTCTTTTTCGGAGATACAAAAACTTTTGTATCATGCTCAATTTTAGAACTCTCTTCAGCATAGAACGCTTGTCCTTGTGCCTTTAAGTCACTTAAATCTACACTGTATTCTCTCTCTAAAATTGAAATAAAACCTAAAAGCTGAATCTTAGTCATATCATCAAAAGTCTCATGGAGCACAGCTTGAACATGTTGTCTTGCTATATGAGTCTGCTCATGTATCTTTTGAGCGCCAATGCTTTTTAACTTATCAAGTCCCTCACTCATATTCTCATCCTATCCATTAAAATAGCTCCTGCCACACTAACATTTAAAGAATCAAACTCATGTGACATTTTTATACTAACAACTTCATCTAGTTTTGAGGTAATACGAGAAGTCAGACCTTCTCCTTCACTTCCTAAAACTAAGGCTCTTTTTTGCTTTAATTTAACATCTCTTATATCTGTTCCACCCATATCTGCACCATAGATACAAAAACCGGATGTTTTTAAATCGTTCATTACATTATGTATATTATGCTCTAATGCAAATGGCATATCAAATAGTGCCCCCGTGCTTGTTCTCATGACAGGTTCAAGATTTAAGTTTTTAATTCCACATGCTACAATTGCGTCAACACCCATTGCGTAAGCTGTTCTAACAATTGCACCAATATTTCCAACATCAGTTAAACCTGATAGTATTAAGACAAAGTCTTTATCTAAAAATGAGTTGAAAGAATGAAGTTCATAGTCATCAACTTCGGCTAAGATGCCTTGATGATTAGCATTTTTACACATTTTACCTGCAGCATCAGGAGGAATGCGCTTGACTTCAAAATTCATCTTCATTAATCGAGAATACTCTTTTTTTTCAAGTTCTTTTGCAAGATAGAGAGTTTTGATCTTATTTGGATAATTTTTTATTATATATTGGACTGGTTGTTTAGCATAAATTAACATGAAGACATTCTAGCAAAAAAAAGTGACTATATAGTCACTTTTTTGTTTTTATTGAAGTTTTAACAATCTTTGGTAACAAGACTTAGTATTTTCACCTGTTATTTTAGAGATAAGTTTTGCTTGTACTTTTTTAGGCAAGTCAAGATCCAAAATATCATTTTGGGAAACAGCACTGCTATTATGAGTATCTCCAGCTTCTATAACTACAACCCATTCACCACGAAAATTATCATTTAAAGTGTTTAACACCTCTTCTGCCGTACCAAGAAAATAGTTTTGATACTTCTTAGTCAACTCTTTGCCTAAAAAAATCTTTCTATTTGGTTCTTCTTCTTTTATCTCAAGCAATAGTTTTTGTAATCTATGTGGTGATTCATAAAGTACAGTTGTAAAACCATTATGAAGTGCACCTTGAAGTGAAGCAACTCTATCTTTTCCTTTATGTGGTAAAAACCCCCAAAACAGCATCTGTGTCTCAACAAATCCACTTGCTACAAAAGCAGTTAAAAGTGCATTTGCACCAGGAAGAACATCATATTCTATGTTGTTTTCTAAAGCATACTTTATCAAAAGTTGTCCAGGATCACTAATTCCCGGCATTCCTGCATCTGATGCATAAACAATATTTTGCTCAAAAAAAGATGGTTCTAATTTTTCAACAAAAGATTTTTCATTATGAGAGTGAAGTGATATAAATTTCTGTTCTTCTTTAAAAACAGTGTTGTATCTTTCTTTTAAAATGTGTATGAGTTTTTTTGTAACGCGAGTATCTTCGCATAGCAGAGTGTCGGCGTTACTTAGAGCTTCTATAGCTCTAAGTGATATATCGCCTATGTTTCCAATCGGCGTAGGGACTAATGTTAGCATTTCTCACATAATCTGAACGAGTTCAGATTATGCTCAGCCACTAAAGCTTCGCCCTTGGCGAGAGAAAACATTAAGATTTCTATTTCTTAGCGTAACGTTGGTTGAATTTCTCAATTCTACCAGCAGTATCTACCATTCTCTCAGAACCTGTGAAGAATGGGTGACATTCATTACAGATATCAATACGCATAGCGTCTTGTTCGCTTTTTGTTTCAAAGCTATTACCACATGCACATGATACAGCACAAGTTACTAAGTTAGGGTGAAGATCTTTTTTCATTTTTTTGCCTTTTGATACTCGTTAATGTGCGAATATCTATATATTTTTTAAATCCGTATGGGTGCGGATTTTTGGAAATGCAATTGTATCTAAATTTTTCTTAATTTTAAAGTAAAATCTTACTTGCTATCGCTACCGCAGCACTTTCAGAACGAAGAACCATAGGAGTATCAAGTCTAAAGTTTTCTTTCTCTGATAAAAGTTCTCTCTCATCTCGTGAGAAACCGCCTTCACAGCCGATTAGCACTCTTTCAAAATTAGCATCCGAGTTTAAAATATTGTCGCAAAAATCAAAAACTTTTACATCTTCAAACTCTGTTATAAATTCTTCAATGCTTTTATATGTATCAAACTCCATATATGAACTTCTTCCACACTGTTGCATCGAAGCTTCTAGAATTCTCTCAAACCTTTTAAAATCTAACTTTATATTATTTTGACTTCTATCACAGTATATAAAAGAGATTCTCTCCACTCCAATCTCATTTAGGGATGGTAAAACTTTTTCTATTGATTTGATATCAATGACACACCAAGCTATATGAAGCTGCTTTGCACTCTGTGTAACTTCTTCTTTTGATGATATTAGTTCAAGTTCTAAGGCTCTTGATTCTAGACTTAAAACTCTATACTTATGCAGTGTTTTCATATCGTCTCTATTTCTAAAAAAAAGTTGGTCTCCAACACTGTGACGGCGAACTTTCACAAGGTATCTGTGAAGTTCTCCCTTAATGCTTATACTATCTTTTGAAGCCTCATCATGGAGTATATATATCAAATCCACATCCAGATTGATATTACAAGAACTATTAAAATTTCTATCTTAAACATTTTATATGCATAAACTTTGTGAAGCTCTAACGCACCCTCTTGTTTTTCATCTAATGCATGTAAGTTCTTTGAGCGTTTATTTTCTAATATAATTAGCACTATAGCAAATATAATCATTACAATATTCTCTACTGTAAAGTCGAGATGCTTTGCTGCCATCATAACAACCCCTGTAAATATAACAGTACCGATTGTTGTCATAGCTATAGGCATAAACAAGGTTACTGCTCTCACATATTTACTAATATCTGTCGCTCTTACTAGCATCAAAATATTGATAAAAATCGTTCCTAAAATTCCAATAACACCATAGTTATGTGTTACAATACTCATATCATACATTTCATTCATGCTGAAATACTACAATAAATTAAATAAAAGAAGAGACATGGCAGTTACAATACTTGAAGCACTAGAATTAATACACGAACACACTACAAAAAAATCATTAAAAATCTTACCAATCGAACAAGCTTTAGGCTCAATACTAGCCGAAGACATAATTGCTACACACAATCTACCGCCATATGATAACTCTGCTATGGATGGTTATGCTGTTAAAGTAGAGGATGCTGATAATTGTGTAAAAGTTACTCATACTATCTTTGCCGGAGATAATTCTGATGAAGTTCTTACTTCAGGAAATGGTATCAAAATAATGACAGGAGCTAAGATCCCAGAGGGTTGTGAATGTATTGTTCCGGTTGAAGATACAACAGAGTGTAACAACGGAGTAACTCTACCAAATAATTTAGCAAAATCAAGACATATTCGTCTTTGTGGTGAAGACATCAAAAAAGGTGAGTCTCTTTTAAAGAGTGGACAAAAACTGCAAGCTCACCAAATTACTCTTCTAGCGTCTCAAGGTATTAGTCATATAAAAGTTTATAAAAGACCTCACGTTGCACTCTTTGCATCTGGAAGTGAACTTAAGATGCACTTTGAGAATGTGCAAGCTCATCAACTATACAACACAAACACTCCTACCCTGCTATCACGTGCAGAGGAGCTTGGATGCGAGGTTGATTTCATCGGTACTGCAAAAGACACTTTGGAAGATTTAAAAGCGCATGTGAAAAGTGCATTAAACAGTGACCTAATCATTACATCTGGAGGTGTAAGTGTCGGAGATGCTGACTTTACAAAAGAAGCATTTGGCACATTTGATATGAAAACCTATTTTGACAAGGTTGAGATAAAACCGGGTAAGCCGACTACATTTGGAAGAATCAACGACACACTGGTTTTAAACCTTCCTGGCAATCCTATGGCAGCAGCGCTAAACTTTGAGCTCTTTGGACAGAGTATTATTTTGGCTTTAAGTGGTGTAAGCGCTAAATATATCAATCCGATTGAAACAAAGATGAAAGATGACTACAAACTAAAAAAAGGTCGTATAACTTTAGTTCCTGGTAGTTTTGATGGAAGCAGTTTTGAACCGTGTAAAAAGTTTGCACCGGGAATGGTATCTCCACTTGCATCTTCAAACTCTTATATCATGGTAAACGAGGGTGTTGAGTTTATAGCATCTGGAGATATCGTAAAAGTTATGCCTATAAGGTTTTGCTTTACTAACGAAAAAGAGATGAATTTAGTAAGCTGTTAAACAGCTGCTAAACACTTGTAGGATTTATAAAACTATCTCCTCTTTTAACTCTCTCCCATAACTCACAATCAGACCAACTATTTTTAACTTCATCAGAAAATATTATAGAGTCTAGCTCTATATAACCCATATCCTTTGAATAGGCATCATAACTAAAAGCTTGTGCATATCCTGTGTCAGTTTCATGTACTATAACGCTGTTTAGTTTTACTTCTTTTTCACCATTAACACTATTTGTAAGTTGCAGAAGTCTATCAATCATAACAAATATAACACGTGAAAACTGCTCACACGATGGAGAAACTGGAAGTTCTACCCATCTATCAGAATGCTTTTTCATACTATCCACGTATTCCCAGTCATCTCCACTCCAAATAGTAACACCATGGTCAAAGCTCTCAACTAAGGCTTTCATATTTTGCTTCATCAATCCAAAGTCATAAACCATTTGACCGTTATCTAAAAAGTTAGATTCAAAAAGTAGTTCAACATTATATGAGTGTCCATGCAAAGAACTTCTACACTTTACAGTTGAGCATCCACGTACAATATGAGCATTTTCAAATTTAAAAAGTTTTCTTATTATCATTAAACACCCTTATTCTGATCCCAAATTCTTATGTGAAGTCTATCAGAAAAATTATAACCTTTAGCTTTACAAAATTCTATCAGCGGTTCTGTATTGGCTTCCACTTCAGCCTTATTTCCACCAAGAGGCATACAGTAAACCTCAGTTCTTGGAGAGTGAAGAGTAATGTTAAATATCTCTTCATCAAGACCTAGATTAATCGAGTCTGCATCTATAGAAAACTTGAAGAATGCCTCTTTTGCGTTTGAAGCAATAGAGTAAATAACATCACCATTTACTCTTTTTTTAAATGGTTCGCTTGAGTTTGAAAGTTTTACAGAAAGAGCAAATATACACTCTTTATAAATAGGATATTTTTCAAAATCTACTGCTATTGAACCATTTGTCTCAAAAGTTATCTTATGACCATCTTCATGAAGTTTTTCCAAGAACTCTACAAATATACCCTCATTAGCATATATAAGAGGCTCACCACCGGTTAAAACCATATCTACGGGTCTTTGTGGCAGTTCGTAAAGATCTAAGACATTAAGAAGCTCTTGAGTATTTTGTATAGGGCTCCAGTTAAAAGAGAAATGCTCTTTATTCACTGCATAAACAGTGTCACACCCAAGCACTTTTGTTCCATCAGCTGCTTCTTCTTCACATCCAAAACCTTCGCACTTCATATTACAGCCACCAAAACGAAAGAAAAGCGAAGGTACACCTGTATAACGACCTTCACCTTGAATACTATAGAAATGTTCTACAAGGTATAGCAACTATCATCCACCAGTTTCATAAAAGGCACGAGAAGAGACTTCACCATCTTCTCCACCCCATCTGTTCTTCTCAGGTTTGGTTCTTACAACTTCCCTAAGCACTTCTGCAGCAGCTTTAATATCACCAGCTTTAATAGCCTTTGATATACTCATAGCCTCATCAAAGTAAAGACATGGAATAAGATTACCCTCTGCTGTAAGTCTAATACGATTACACTTCTTACAAAAATCATCTTCATAAGGTTCAATGATTCCAAATCTGTAGCCATCTTTCATAGTGTAGTAATGCGAAGGTGAAGAGCCGTCAAAGCCATCATCACTAAACTCATACTTAGAACTTAAAAGCTCTAAAAGTTCATTTGACTTCATACCTTTGATATCTTTAGCTGCAAAAGAATTTTCCATGTACTCTATAAATCTTATGCTCATACCACGTTCTTTACAATAGTCTAAAACATCTATGATTTCTTCTGCATTTACACTCTTCATCGGAACCATGTTAACTTTAACTTTTAGCCCAACTTTAAGCGCTTCATCTACACCTTCAAGTACATTTTTTAAAACATCTTTTTGAGCGATTTGCTGTGCAACTTCAGGCTTCAGAGTATCTATACTTACATTGATACGCTTTAATCCTGCATCTTTTAACCTCTGAGCAGTACCTTTTAAAAGAAATGCATTTGTAGTCATTGCCAGATCTACATCATTTTTATAGTCATAAATCATTTTGATGAATTTGTCTAAATCTTCTCTCAGAAGTGGTTCACCACCGGTTATACGGATCTTATTTACACCCTCATCTATAGCTATTTTCATAAACTCAAAAAGTTCTTCAAAGCTAAGAAGGTTTTCTTTTGGAACCCAAGAAAAAGGCTTCTCAGGCATACAGTATTGACACCTAAAATTACAGCGTTCTGTTACTGAAACTCTTAGATAGTCAACTACTCTGTCATAACTGTCAATAAGCATATTATTACTTGTTTAGTATATTAGTTTTAAGAGCCTTAAACTCTTCATCACTAACAATACCTTTTTCTTTCATCTCATAAGCTTTCATAATCTCGTCAGTTTTTGACATTGGCGTAGCAGCTGAAGCAGCCGGAACAGGTGTAGAAGCTTGAGGAACTGCAATTGGTGCTACAGCAGTAGCAGGAGCAACTGTTGGTTTTACTTCCATAGAGTCAGTTTCTTTAGGGTTTACAAACTCTGTAATTATGTTATCTTGTGATTCTTCAGATGAACCTGCAAGTCCTGTTTTAGCTATTTCTTGTGCTCCAAGAGAATTTTTTACTACTATAAAATCAAATGTACTGCCATCTTGGCTATCATTAATTTTAAGATAATAAATTTGACCTGATTTTAAATCTAAGTTTAGTACTTTTTCTCGAATCTGATTTTTAGTAGCTGAGATAGTCATAGGTTGAGGCTTTAAATTAAAAACCATATATTCACCATCTCTTATTCTTTCCATAACTGGTTTGTTGTTGATACGAATATTATATTCAGCTCTGCCAGAGCTGTCATCAGTACTAATTTGCATATGAGAATAGATGTATACTAAAGCCGCATTTTCAAGTGGTTCTTGTGCTTTAAATTGCGTTCTATTTCCGCATGCTGTTATGAATAGAAGAGTTATCGATAGTATAAGTATTTTTGTGATTTTCATTATGGTTCTCTCTCTTTTAAAATAAGAAAGATTATATCATAAAGTTTTTGGATTAAAATTAATATTGAAGGTATTCCCACACCTAAAGTGTGGGAATGAGGTTTTGTTTTGCGACTTATCGTCTTTCTTTTAAACTAAGTGCTTATTAGAAATTGTAACGAGCCCAAACACGAACTACGTTATCAGAATCAGCTGTTGCAGTATTTTTTTCTGACCATGAACGGTTAATCCATGCTGCGAAGTATTGAACACCACCAGCTTTAACTTTATAGATTAAGTCAAATTCACCGTAATCAGTGTCTTTTGCATTTCTAGTAATTAAAGATGAGTTTTTACCAGTTGTTGAACCAGCATATTGAGCGATGATTTTACCGTAGTCACCAGTATTGTACGCAGCTTTAACCATGAATGTATCACTATCTAAAGCAATTGCATCTTGATTATAAATCATCTGAGTATATAAAGGTGTTTTGATACCACCAGCATTTTTAAGAGCAACATTTGTTTTAGTATTGTCTCCGTCAACTGTAGTATATGCTAAACATAAAGTTAATGCATCAATTGGAGCTAAACCAACTTTAACACCAAGACCTGTTGTATTAGCTAGTGCTGTACCATTTTCTGGCTTAATTTGACCACCTTGAAGACCTAATTTAAGACCCATTGGTAAATCTTTACCAGCTACTTTAACATCACCCCAGATAACTGAAGCACCTTCATTAGTAGCAGCTTGAACTTGTGCTAAATCATAGTAAGAAGCTGTAATAGAAGTCATAGGAATTGATTTATTTGCAACAGTTAACATATATGCTGCACCATTAACAGCTACACCAGCACCAGCACTTGTTCTACCAACTGCTAAGTTATTCATTGTACCAATATTAGTAGATGAATTTCCACCAGAAACATAAGCACCAACAACAGTAGTATCTGGGATATCACTGTTAACTACTAAAACTGCATCAAAAGTATTTTTAAATACATTCCAACCTTCAGAGAAAGCAAATGGAGAAAGAGATTTAGGAAGTTCTTGACGACCTATTTTAACTGTTGTATTAGCAATTTTTTTAGCAATAAATATTTTTGTTATATTTATTTGATCCTTAGTGTCTGCAGTTGCACCACCAGATTGCTTAACTTTATTAACAACATTTTTTTCTAAACCTGCAGTACCTAAGTATGTAAGTTGAGAACCAAAAGTAAAGTTATTTTTAAGATCTGCATCTAAATTTAACTGAACTCCAACATTTGCAGTTGAACTCTGTTGGTCAAATAATTTAGTATCACCAGTTCCAGGGTAATTGTCATTTGTACCATTTGTTTGGTGTGTTTCATAATAAACTACTGCTTGACCAGTTGTTACGATATCTATACCTTTGTCAGCAGCCATTGCTGATGTAACGATTAACGACGCTGCCGCTAAAGAAACTAAAGTTTTTTTCATTCTAATTCTCCTGTTTTATTTAAATGTTATCACCTTAAAGAAGTGATAGCAGAGTAACAGAAGCTGTTATTCCACTATCACTTCTCATCTTGTGATACATTTTGAGACCACATATTGTACAGAGGTAATTTTTAAATTAAGTTTAAACCATGAGTTTTATTAGCTAATTGTTTACTTTTGGGGTCTAATAGATCAATTTCTCATTAGTTTTAAGACATTTAGTAGAAAAACTTATAAAAAGCTTTATAAACTTAAGGCAAAGAATTAATTTGATATAATCAGCATATGAGATTCAGAAATATTAAAAAACAGCAAAAACAGGTGATTGAAACACCTAAGCCAAAATATATATATGCAAAATATACAGATAGAGTAAAAGCATTTATTACAGATATGTTTATGATATATGCACCTATACTATACGTAACTGCTTATATTATAATGGATGGGAAGGATGATTTTCAATCATCAGAAATAGCACCTCTTCTAGGTATTACTCTATATGGACTTATTTACGCTCTACTGCTAAGCAAATTTGGGCACACTCCTGGTAAAAAAGCTTATGAGATTAAAGTTGTAGATCATAAGACAGGTGAACACATTGGTTTTCTTAAAGCGGCTTTTAGATTTTTAGCATTTTTGTTCACAGCTACAACGCTTTTAGGTCTACTTCTTCCGTTTTATAGAAAAGATAAAAAAGCTCTTCATGATTTAATATGTGGAACTTTAGTAGTAACTGAAAAGAAATAAGCTTTCTAATTAATAACAACTTCACAGCTCTTCTAACGCTATTGCGTTGGAATCAAGCACAATTATTACTCAGTAGATATAAACATAATTAGTACATCTTACCTTTACACATAAACAGACAGTTATACTCATTCTAGTTAGCATTAATATATAGAAGATAAAAGTTTTAAATTATTTGTTTGGCAAGATTATAATTGTAGTTAAAAAGAAAGTGTAAAAGTAAAAAGTCTGCCTCAAAAGAGGCAAGCTTTAGTGACCTTAGCGGTCCAAGCGGAGTAAAATGGATTACTCCATTTTATGGACTTACTAGTGTAAGTCTCTCCATACTTGTTTTTTCCATAGAAGTGCAAATATAGCGAAGATAATAACATAAATCATTACATTTCTACCTACTTCTGCTCTTTCGTGACGCTTAGTATCACCAGCATCTTTCATATACTCAATAACTTTAGCAGCAGCATCTGCAGTAACACCAACACGTGGCATGGCAGTACCAGCTAAGTGGTTTTGAGGATTCTCAATTAAAGTACTTATAAACTGTTCATTACGAGAACGGATATACATACTTAAGTCTGGTGGTAATTTACCCATATAAGCTTTAAGTGAATCTTGATATTCTAATACTTTAATCTCAAATGCCAACTCGTCTTTTTTATGTTTAAACGCTGATTTAGTACCAATTTGAGTCCAATTTTCATAACCAACAGCATGACATCTACCACAAGCATTTTCAAATGCAATTTTAGGTGTAACATCAGCAGGACTAATTGCAATTGACTGTAAGTAAGCTACCATGTCAGCAACTTCCTGATCTATATCTCCGCCCATTCCATAAAAAGGAACCATTGGGTGCATTTGACCTTTTGCAGCATCAAATTTATGTTCAACTTTTAAAGCATGTGCAGGATTTTTAATTAGATCAGCTAAAAATTTAGCATCATATATAGCACCAGCATCACTTAAATCAGGTGGGTTTACACCATAGCTTTGAGCTGCCATTACTGCGTCCATTGGAGCAGGCATTCCAGCTTTTTCTATTGAGTGACAGCCAGCACAACCAGCATTCATCACTAACTCTTTACCATTTGCTGCATTTCCAGTTTTTGTTATCGCCGGTAAATCTGCATATGCAAAATTTTCACTTTCTACGTGCTTGTGCATTACATGGTGAGCGTAAGGCTCAACCAAATAATAAGTTACAAGTGAAAAGAATACTACAACTGCTAATATTAATGGTTCTTTATTTTTCATCTTTATCTCCTTATAACTTTTTTTCTAATGATGTAATAATTGGTAATGCAATCCACATAGCTATAAATATAATAGCTGCAACAAGACCAATCGTACTAAATATACCTTCTGGAGGTAGTTTACCCATAGCCGTAAGAACGATCATTACAATAAGCATTCCCCAGAACCAGTACTTAAATGCTCCACGACGAGACGCAGGAACTGAATTAGGACTTCTATCTAAGAAAGGTAAGAAAACAAAGATAACTTGTGCAAATCCAAATAATGCTAAACCAAGGTCAATATTGAATGGACGTAAAATCTCATAAGACCATAGGAAATACCACTCAGGGTAAATATGTGCAGGTGTCTTAAGACCATCTGCAGGGTCAAAGTTTACTGGATCCATTGCAAAACCATAATTATAAAATACTAGATAAAAGAAGAATACTAAGTAAACTCCAACAACCATCATATCTTTAGACATAAAGTCATTAGCAAATCTCATAACTTTTGAGCCAGCTTTGTCGCCATCTAAATATTTTTTAGACTCAGCTTCAAAATCAATTTCATCACCATCTTGGTTGTTAACATGTGGAATTCTAAGAGCTGCAAAGTGAAGCCCGATAAGACCCATAATAGCTATTGGAACAAGAAGTACATGCAGCATAAAGAAACGAGTTAAGAATGCTTGAGCAGGAACATAATCCCCACGAATCCACTCAACTAAACCGTCTGCATGTAATGAACCACCACTAAATAAGTTAGTAATAACCATACCAGCCCAATAACTCATTTGTCCCCATGGTAACATATAACCAGAGAATGCTTCAGTTGAAAATGCAATAAATAAAAGCATTCCTGAAATCCAAATCATCTCACGACCCTTCTTGTAAGAACCGTAATATATACCTGTGAACATGTGAATATAAATAATTAAGAAAACAACAGATGCTGCAACACCATGTACGTGTCTCCATAACCAACCATAACCAACTTCTCTCATAATTGTATAGTTTACACTGTTAAATGCTTCCCCTACACTTGGTTGATAATACATCAATAAAAATATACCTGAAACTAAAAGTAGTACGAATGTGATTACAAGAACCATACCCATTGCCCACAAGAAGTTAATGTTTTTTGGAATCCAATATTCAGATGCCATAACTTTTTCAACTTTTTCAATTGCTAATCGTTGGTTTAACCAATCTTTAACACTTGTCGCCTTTGTAAAATGTGCCATTTATTTTCCCCTTTCTATAGCGTTATGCCAGTTTCTTTCATCTTTGTGTATTCTGGACCAGCTTCACCTAAAACTAACTTGTTTCCGTCAATTTTAAATGGAGGTATATCAAAACCACGTGGTGGTGGTACTTTTGTTACAGCACCAGCCCAGTCGAACTGACCACCATGACATGCACATAAGAAACCATCTTCTTCACCCTTGTATGCTGGAATACAGCCTAGGTGTGTACATAAACCAATTGCTAGCATAAAATGCATACCATCAACAACAACATCACGCTCTTTTTGTACATCAGTTTGTTTAGCAACCATTTCAGCAGTTTTTCTAAGAACAAAGATTGGCTTCCCTCTCCACTTCTCCGTTACTAACTGGTTTTCTTCATATGTTGACATATCAAGAGTAGTAAAACCTGCAGCTTTTACACTTGGTAATGGATCCCAACTACTTTTCATTGCAACCAATGAACCTACCGCACCTACTGCCGCAACGGCACCAAATGCTTTCCCCATAAAACCTCTACGGCTATTATTTTCCATATCTGCTCACTTTAGTGTGAATTTTAAAGCCTGATTATATACTAAAGTAGTTTTAATTATTTATAAATTTAAGTTCTCTTTTATAAATTTACTTAAATAGTTACTATTATGTTCCACTTTGTAATACTCGTGCTCTGCAAGGTTTTCTAATATTGTCAATAGTTGCCTATTTTCATAGTTTTCTACGATAGGAACATTCATTTTTTTAAATAATTCTTGAAAATCTCTTGGATAATCATATCTTTGAATAAAAACCGGTTTACCACCAGAAGCTAAATTTTCTAAAGCTGCTTGTGGAGATGCAGTTATTAAAATTTTTGAGCTTTTTATGACATCATCATAATCTTCAAATTCGTGATAATTCTTGAATTTTTCTTTCAGCATGTCTTCATAATCAAAAAAGTAATAAAATCCTAAAAGTAAATCTGGATTTAAACCATCCAAAAGAGAAAAATTCTGCTCTAGCTGCTTGTCATAATCATCATCTCCAAAAAAGAAAGATAATTCTATAGTTTTTTCCACTTGTTCAAAATATTTCTCATCAATTACAACTACATTACAAACATCAGCTTGATTTAAGTATGGTGATATCAAGAACTCATTATTTTCTTTTTTATCATCTATTTTATCACTGACTCTAATAAAATTAGAGAAATACTTTCTCATATCATCTAACATTATTGGATTTGCTTCATCTGAATCAAATATAATTTTATCACCATTATGTGATATTTGAGGAATATTTCTAACTACATCAATTCCAACACTTTTCTCTACACCAAATTCAGAAGCAATCTGTGCAATACGAAAATCTGAACAAAGCAAAGTAATATCAACACCTTTTAGAAGGCGAATAATTGTACAAGCTCTTCTGAATCTATCTAATCCTATACGGTGCCCTGTGTGTACATAATAATATGTCTTCATTATCTATCTTCTCTTACTTGCTATTCTAATATATATATGTAATATCTCTATAGCTGCCGGTGTTATTCCGCTTATCTGCATTGCTGATTGAAGTGTAGGTGGATTGAAAGTTTCTAGTTTCTCGACTATTTCTTTAGATAAGCCGCTTACGTGTTTAAAATCAAACCCTTCTGGTATAGCAATTTTAAGATACTTTTTCATTCGCTCTATTTCTTCGCTTTGCTTATCTATATAGCGGGCATACTTACCTTCTACCAAGATCTCTTCTTTTATATAGTCATCATACTGGTCTAGTTGGGGAACTATTTTTATCATCTTTTGGACATCAAAACTTTTTCTGGCAACAAGTTGTTGAGCTGTGGATATATCTTTGATTGGAACTTCACCCATTGAATCTAAAAATGCTATAAATTCTTTGTTTGGAGTAAACCTTGTATCTTCTAAAAGTTGTGCACCCTCTTTTATCTGTTTGTTTTTCAACTCAACACTTTGATAAAATTTATCACTTAAAAGTCCAAGTTCGTGTCCATAATGACTAAGTCTTGTGTCAGCTGACTCCTCACGAAGAAGTAATCTGTACTCTGCACGAGATGTAAACATACGGTAAGGCTCTTTAGTTCCTTTTGTAACAAGATCATCAATAAGAACACCTATATATGCTTCATCACGCCTTAGGACAAGAGGTTCCTTTCCTTGTAATGAAAGAGAAGCATTGATTCCAGCCATTAATCCTTGTGCAGCTGCTTCTTCATAACCAGTAGTTCCATTTATCTGTCCGGCTAAGTATAAATGTTTTATTTTCTTAGTCTCTAAAGAATGTTTTAATTCACGTGGATCAACAAAGTCGTACTCTATTGCATATCCATAACGAACGATCTTTGCATTCTCCATTCCTTTTACCGAATGAATCATCTGCTGCTGAACTTCAGGTGGAAGTGACGTACTCATACCATTTATGTAACACTCAGTATTATCCATCGTCTGAGGCTCTATAAAAAGATGATGTCTATCTTTATCTCTAAAACGGTTTACCTTATCTTCTATACTTGGACAGTATCTTGGACCTGTTCCCTCTATCTGACCTGTAAAAAGTGGAGCACGATAAAAATTTCCTTCGATGATGCTGTGAGTCTCTTCATTTGTATAAGCTATAAAACATGGTATTTGTTTTTTTGTAGCTCTAAACTCTTGGCGATTTGTTCTGAAGCTGAATGGACAGGGAGTTTCATCTCCACCCTGCTCTTCCATAACAGAAAAATCGATTGATGAGCTGTCAATTCTTGCACAAGTTCCGGTTTTTAGACGACCTATCTCAAAACCACACTCTTTTAAAGAATCACTTAACCCGACACTGGTTTGTTCACCAAAACGACCGCCCTCTTGTTTAATCTCACCAATATGAATAACACCTTTTAAAAAGGTTCCACTTGTAATAATTACTCTTTTAGCTTTGTATTCATTTAAAAGGTTAGTCTTAACACCTTTTACTTCTTCATCTTCTATAATTAAAGAGTCTGCCATCTCTTGAACTAAATCAAGATTTGGAGTATTTAGTACTTTATTTCTCGCTATTACTCTGTACTTGTCCATATCTATTTGTGCACGACTTCCGCGAACAGCTGGACCTTTTGTTTGATTAAGGATGCGAAACTGTATACCTGCTTCATCTGTAATAAGACCCATCTCACCACCAAGAGCATCTAACTCACGTACTAAGTGCCCCTTAGCTAAACCACCGATTGCAGGGTTACAACTTGTAGCACCTACATTTTCGGCAAGCATTGAGATCATCAGAGTTTTATTACCCATTCTTGCAGATGATAAAGCTGCTTCAACACCAGCATGTCCCCCTCCAATAATTATTACATCATAATTCATATATTTATTCCTAATATTTATACTTCTCAAACTGAAGCTTCGCCTTTTACGAGAAAAAAAAATTCAATTTTTAATTTAGCCGAATTTTATCATTTTTCAGTATCATTTGCATAATATATATAGAATTACTTGAGGTTTTTCAAAATGAGTAAAGATACAAAAGATTTATTTAAGGATTATGTTCCAGAAGTTGTTGAATTTGATGAAGAAATCGATGGCAGTGATGAACATAAGATTAGAGAAGATCATTTAAGCACAAAAGAAGATCTTTTTAAAGAGATTATTGGAAAAAAGTCGAATAAAAGAAGCTATAGACAACCTATTAGAACTGAGAATGAGAAATAATGATAGAAAAAGCACATGAAGCTTACAACAGTGGTGACTATAAAACAGCACTAAAAATGTACACAGAACTAGCATCTAAAGCAAATCCGGATGCCTTAACATCTTTGGGTTATATGTATCAAAATGCACAAGGCTGCGAACAAGATGATAAAAAAGCGTTAGAGTACTATGAAAAAGCTGCAGAGCTAAAACAACCATACGCACTTTTTAATCTGGCTATTTTATATATGAATGGCTTGTGTGGGGTTCGACACGATCAGTTCAAAGCACATGAACTTCATATGGAAGCAGCTACAAGAGAAGTACCTCCTGCAATGTATGAGGTAGCCCTTATGTTAGAGCGTGGCCTTGGTTGTCTGCAAAACTACTCTGAGGCTGCTTTTTGGTATGAAGAGGGAGCCAAAAGAGGTCACCTTGAGAGTTTCAATAATCTAGGTGTTCTTTACAAAGAAGGCCATGGAGTTCCTCAGGATGAGGCTAGATGCTTTATCTGCTTTTCAAAAGCAGCCGATGGTGGTTTAGCTGAAGGTCTATACAATCTGGGTCAACTATACGATCAAGGTTTTGGATGCGAACAAGATCATGACAAAGCACTTGACTTATGTAGAAAAGCAGCCTACAAAGGTCATGCTAAAGCTAAAGATATAATCAAAGGCTTACAAGAAAATGGAAAAATTGTTTTTTAGGAGTACCAACTAATGTTTACAGGTCTGATAAGAGAAATTGCTACAGTTAAAAGCTTCTCAGGAAGCGAGTTAAGTATAAGATCAAAACACAAAGCAAAACTTGGTGACTCAATTGCAATCAACGGCGCATGTTTAAGTGTTGTCAAGCTTTCTAACGATGGCTTTAGTGTAGAATTATCTCCAGAATCTCAAAAACACCTTGCTCTTGAAAACTACAAAAATGAAGTTCATATTGAGCCAGCAATGATGATGGGTGATAGATTTGAAGGGCATATCGTTCAGGGGCATATAGATGCAATTGGAACAATTAAGGATATAAAAAACAGTGGAAACTCTTTCGATGTTTTTATAAGTGTTGACAAAAAATTCATTCCATATATTGTGCCAAAAGGCTCAATAACTATAGATGGAGTAAGCCTAACAGTTAATGATGTAAATGCGGATAACTTTAGACTTACAATTATACCTATTACAATGAAAGAGACACTTTTTAAAAACTACCGAAAAGGTTCTAAAGTGAATGTAGAGACTGACATGTTCGCTAGATATGTTTCGCATATTATCTCTCATCAATCTAAAAACAGCTCCAATATTACGTGGGATGATGTGGACTCAATTACAGCGAGATATTAAAAATAATAATTTTATTTTATTTTTGATATACTTAATAAAATTCAATTTAATGGGTATTTTAAATGAACATTATTAAGACACTATTTATTCTCTGTGCTCTGTCTCTCACTTTGGTTGCAAAACCTGTCACTCCAGATGCAAGCACTGCGCTCAAGTACAAAGTAAAACTCCTAAGTACTAAACAAGCACAAGAGAAACAAAAGAATGGTGCTATTTTTGTAGATACTCGAAAAGTACCAGAATATGCTATTGAGCATATTGATGGTGCTATCTCCGCATACTACGATGAGAAAGGTGGCAACGCAAATAAAGTTGTCGATTTTGATAATTCAAATGATATATACCATAACTCAAGACTGCCAAGCGATAAACAAACAAGTCTGATTTTTTACTGTAATGGTGCAAAGTGCTGGAAGTCTTATAAAGCAGCTGTTATGTCTGCCGAAGATGGTTATTCAAATATTTACTGGCTTCAAGACGGTATAGGACAGTGGAAAAAAGATGGATATAAACTAGATGGCATAAACATCATGCCACAAATCGAAGCTCAAGAGCCAGACGACAGTTTATCAACTCACATTACAACCAGAGTAATACTTGCACTAGTTCTTTTTATAGCTCTATATTTTATATTTAAAATTTTAATTAACAAACAAGACCTACTAATATCTAGAAAACTACTAAGTAATATCTTTGTAGTTTCTATCAGTATGATAGTTATCGGCTACTTCTCACTAAATGCATCTAACGATGGTAAAAAAGCCATAAATATGATCTATGAAGAAAATTTTAAACCTCATAACGAACTTCTACACGCGATAAATGATTTTAATTCAATATCCAATAACCTTTCTAACTCTTTAACAGGTTTAATAGCTTTTGAGGGTGCAAGAATTGCTCTCGAGCAAACTAGAAAAAATATGCAAAATGTTATAGTCAATATAGAAAATAGTTCATTTTATAAAGATGAAAATATTAGAAACTCTTTTACTATTATCATCAATGAATATAAAAATTCCAACAATCTGCTAGAGCAACTAAAAGTTGCATATACAAAAGAGGATAAAAAGACTCTAGAAAAGCTTGCATCTAATGAGTGGGCGCTATCTAGTGCTATTATAAATAAGCAGTTCAATATAATAGAGCAAAAAGTAAATATAAAAATCAGAGATATCTACAATGACACTTCTTCTAACCTTTTGAAAACGTTTTATGATATTTTGATTTTAATCATATTTTTTGTACTTGTCTCAACTATACTAAATTTACGTTTGTATAGCTTCATTAAAAAATCCATAAACACTATTAGAGATAATATAGTCTCAACGTTAACTTCACTTGACTTATCAAAAGAAAGCATAAAGTACAAAAACCAAGATGAGCTTGGAGAAGTATCTGAAGCCTTTACTAAACTGCTTCAAGAAGTACAAGAAGTTCTAAATGAAGCTAAAGGTTCATCAGAAAGAAACAGTTCATATTCAAATGATATGAGAAACAGTGCTTCATCAATCAGTAAAGGTGCTGAACATGAGTTTGAGTTAGTCCATGAGACTAAAAGTATGAGTGATGATATGGAGGAGAAGCTTCTAACTACTACACATAATGTCCAAAAAACTCAAGAAGTCACTAGACAAGCAGAAGATAACCTTCAAGAACTACAAACAAATGTATTGGATATAGTTGATAAAATCCAAGAAAATGCACAAGTAGAAGAAGACATAGCGAGTCATCTAAATCAACTATCAACAGATGCTTCTTCAGTTAGAGACGTCTTGAGTATCATAGAAGATATTGCCGATAAAACAAATCTTCTAGCACTAAATGCCGCTATTGAAGCCGCGCGTGCCGGAGAGCATGGACGTGGATTTGCTGTTGTTGCAGATGAAGTTCGTAAACTTGCTGAAAGTACACAAAAAGCTGTAGGGGAAATAAACTCAACTATCAGTGTTATTACTCAATCAATCATAGATGCTAATAACCAGATGAATTCAAACGTTGAAAAAACAAGAACTCTGAGTAATGACTCCGAGCTTATGAGAGATAAACTTCAACACACAAAAGATATTATTACGAGTACAGCTGACTTGGCTTCATCATCCTTATCAAGTACGCAAGCGGTTCAAGAAAAAGCTCAAATTGTACTTAATAACATAGAAAAAATAAACAACATTGTTGAACAAAATAGAGAAAATGCTCAAAATATATCAACTAGTTCTGATGAACTACATAGCGTCAGTCAAACACTAAAAACTCAGCTTGATAAATTTAAAACTTAATCCATCAATGGCTTAGCATCTGGATTACATGATATTTTATGTTTCATATCTACAAGAGTAAACTCTTGTAGTTCATCTTGAGATGCAACTGTTGCAGCTCTTATTCCGTCTGCACTGTTTATATAAACTTTAAAATCATTTCTAAATAATGCCAGTCTAGTTGCCAATGAAATAGAATATGTTGTAAGCATTCCATCTTTCTTCATTGCATTTTTTATATCTGCAAAATACTCTAATGTCCAAAGACCAGGATTAGAGCTTGGTGAAAATGCATCTTGATATACTATATCAAACTTTTCTTGAAATTTTTTGACATACTCTCTTGCATCTCCTAAAAATATTTCTATATAAAAATTCTCATCACTATAAACACCTTTCTCGGAGAGTTCTAAAATGATATTTTCA
This sequence comes from Sulfurimonas sp., assembly GCF_041563035.1. Lineage (GTDB taxonomy): Bacteria > Campylobacterota > Campylobacteria > Campylobacterales > Sulfurimonadaceae > Sulfurimonas. Next base: position 49,805 of record NZ_JBFFNS010000015.1, read on the forward strand.
AAGCCATCAAACTCTTTTGGATAAGTAAAGTTTTTTAGTGAAGATATAAGGCTTGTATCTAACTCAGGAGAGTAAATATTCAGCTTAGAGTATAGAGAGTTCTTTTTATGATGGTAAATTGTTGCCAGAGTATTAAAGCCGAGTCCAAAGCAGATATCTAGTATATTTATCTCTTCTTGATTTTTTTTGATTTTAAAAGCCGGTAATACATGTTTTAAAAGCGACTCTTTCATCGCTCCATCTTTTGTAGAATGATAGTGTTCATCATACTCTTTTGAATATGCTGTAAATGAACCGTCTTCACTTAGAACTATCTCGTGTAGTTCATCGTTAAATTTATCCACTAAAGCCCGTTGCCCCACATATGCATCTTCTTTGCAATAACCAAATCATATCCATCAACTATATCAATTTCATTAGGTGCACGGAACTCAAACTCTTCTAATAGAGCTTTTGTAGCCTCTACATCCATAATACCCTTCTTTTCCATGATGATTACATGTGCGGTATTTGCAAGTGTTAAGTATGCTAATTTTAAAATCATTTTTGGATTCTCATGTTTATGAAAAATATCTTTTAGAATTACCATGTCATGGTCTCTAGGCATTGCACGAAAAGGTTGTGAAAAGTTTAAGTTGTCTTCATTATAAAGAGCAAGGTTAAATTCACCGCTAACACTATCCATCATAGATCTTAATGCGACAGTTATTTCATCTTCACAAAGAGCCACTTGTAGATAGTGATTCCCTGGAAGAGGATTGAATAATTGTAAAAATTTATCTAAGTTCATCTTAATAAGCTAAATCGTGTAGCTCTTTAAAGAGATAGGCTTCAACAATATCATCTATACTTCTTTGCGTGTGAGCAACTAAAACCATCATGTTTTTTTCCATAAATGGCCAAACATATTCATTGTCATTTGCTACTACAACACACTCGCTTAAGTTTTCAAAGCTATCTTTATCACTAGAGTGATTTACTTCTACTAGCTGTCCCTCTTCTATAAGCATCTGAGCCCATATCTTTACATCTTCAAGCTTAGTGAGACGAGCTTCTTGAACTTCATCACTATCCATAGGCAGTAATATATACATTAGTCTTCTACTTTTGATAGATCCAGTGTCAATGCCTCATTATCCATAATATCAATATCTTTACGAAGTACAGCAGAAGCTATGTCTTTAGCATCTGATAGTGAATGCATCTTATAAGTTCCACACTGGTATATATTAAGTTCGGGAATATCTTTTTGCTCTTTAACTTCTAGTATATCTCTCATAGATGCTTCCCAAGCTTGAGCAACAACTTCTTCATCAGGTTTTCCAAGAACACTCATATAGAAACCTGTTCTACAACCCATTGGTGATACATCAATAATCTCAGTATCCTTAGAGTTTAAATGATCTCTCATAAAACCTGCAAACAGATGCTCTAATGTGTGAATACCTTCTGATGAAAGAATGTCTTCGTTTGGTTTTACGAAACGAAGATCAAAAACTGTAATATCATCTCCACTTGGAGTTTTCATTCCCTTAGCTTTACGAACTGCGGGAGCAGGCATGATAGTGTGGTCAACTGTAAATGAGTCTAATAATGGCATAGTTATAAATCCTTAATTTTATTGAATGTATTGTAGCAAATTTTTTGTTATGTTTTTTGAAGTTTGTTAGTTAATAGTAAAAAGAAAAGTTTTAGATTTTATGTAGATTGTGCAAAACTCCAACTAAGGCTAGGCTAATAGCCTGCCGTGGTGGAGTTTAGTGCAAGATATGTGAAAGCTAGAAGTTTGGATTAAACTCTTGCTTCTTCACGTCTTTGTAGGTATGCCCAATTGTCATCAACGCGCTCTTGCCACTCTTTGATTAAGTGCTTATACTCATCTTTAAATAAGTGTTTGAAACGACCTTGTGCAGCTAAATACTCTTCAACTGGAACAACATTTTTAGGACGGTAAGTAATATTCAACTCTCTACCATCGATAATTTCATATAATGGAAACACTAATGAATCAGTTGATAGGTCAGCTAACATCATTGTATCTTTAGGATCAAATTTCCACTCAGTTGTACACGGAGATACAGCATTGATAAATACTGGACCATCTACTGCAAAACCGTGTTGAATCTTCTTAACCATGTCTTTCCATTTATTTGGAGAAACTTGTGCTGCATATGGAATATGGTGAGATGCCATAATAGATACCATGTCTTTTTTATTTTTCTTTTCACCATAGCTAACACGACCAGCTGGTGCAGTTGTTGTACTAGAACCAATTGGAGTTGAAGATGATCTTTGACCACCAGTGTTTGCATATACTTCATTGTCAAGAACAACGTGCATCATGTTGTGACCACGTTCCATACAACCAGAGATCCATTGGAAACCGATATCATAAGAAGCACCATCACCTGCAAAAGATACAAATTTAGGATTGCGATCAGGTTGCTTTAGGCGACCTTTGTTCTTAAGTGCTTTATACATTGCTTCAGCACCTGCAACAGCAGTAGAACCATTTTCAAAACCGATGTGAATCCAAGAAGCATCCCATGATGTATATGGATAAACAGCAGTACATACTTCAAGACACCCTGTAGATGCTGAAAGTACTAAGTCATCATTCGTAGCATTTAATACTTCACGAACAATAATCGAGTGCGCACAACCAGGACATAAAAGGTTTGCACCTTCAAAACGGTCAGCTGATGTTGAGAACTCTTTTAAGTTTTTAATTTTTTTCATTTCACTCACAGTATTCTCCTATAAATATGATAGTTTCGGTCCGCGAACACCGATAAATTGTTGTAATGGAGTTGTTATTTTACCAGCGTCAACATTTGCCTGTAGCTCAGTAAATAGCTCTACTAAGTGTGCTTTAGTTAAATCACGACCACCAAGACCATAGATTTTTCCACAAAGCATAGGACGTTTTTCTAAGTTATACATACAACCTGCTAACTCATTAAATAACATACCAACCGTTCCACCAGGAGCTGAACGGTCAAGAGTTGCAACAGCTTTTATATCTTTAAGTGCTTCTGCTATTTGCATGAAAGGGAAAGGACGAATAACACGTATTCCAACTACACCGGCTTTAATGCCTTTTGCTCTCATCTCAGTTGCAACTTCACGAGCAGTCTCAACTGAGGTACCCATACAAACTACAGCTACATCAGCATCATCTATATCATACTTTTCAACGATGTTATATTTACGACCAGTAAGTTTTTCGAAATCTGCAAATACTTCTTCAATTTTAGGGAAAACTTTAGTCATCAAGTCATTGTGTTGACGAGCTTTATGCTCAAAATGCCAATCTTCTTCAGTCTGAACACCGTGAGTTACAGGATGCTCAAAGTCAAGCATGTCATTCATTGGCTTATAGTCACCAACAAAGTTATAAGCAACATCATCCGTTAATGTTTGAACACCTTGTGCTGTATGAGAAGTCATAAAACCATCTTGGTGTACCATTGCAGGAAGTCTAATACCATGATCTTCAGAAACTTTAAAAGCAATAAAGTTTAAGTCATAAGCATTTTGAGGGCAGTAAGAATCAAACTGAATCCAACCGCTATCACGACCAAGATACATATCTGAGTGGTCACCATTAACATTAAGTGGAGCAGCAAGAGCACGATTAACAACGTTTAAAACGATTGGTAAACGCATACCAGATGCTTGGTAAAGAGTCTCTACCATTAGTGCAAAACCTTGTGAAGATGTTGCAGTAGCAACACGACCACCAGCAGCAGCGGCACCGATACATCCTGACATTGCAGCATGTTCAGATTCAACCATTACAAACTCGCCTTCAACATAGTTGTCCGCTAAGAATTTTGCATAACCTTCAACAATTGGAGTTGATGGAGTAATTGGGTAAGCTGCAACAACATCAATTTGACACTGTCTCATAGCTTGAGCAGCTGCAAAGTTACCGTCCCATACTTCAATATCTTTTAATTCCATTTTATCAAATGCCATTACTATTTCTCCTCATCTTTTGCAGGCCATGATGCGATCTCTGCCTCTTCTTCTGCTTGTTCTGGGAACATTAAAAGTGATTTTGGGTTTGTAGGACAAACTTCAACACAAATTCCACAGCCTTTACAGTGATCCATATCTACACCAATCATCTTCTTATCTCTAGAAATGATTGAAACATCTGGACAATAAATCCAACAAAACTGACAATCAATACAGTAATCTTTATTGAATACAGGTTTAACTAGTCTCCAGTCAGCAACACTTGCTGTATATGAACTACTTGAAGAATATGCACGATCTATTTGAGCAGTACCTGCAATATCATCTATTTTACCATCAAATGAGCGAAGCATAGCTCCAATTTCGAATTCATCCCATCCTCTATTTGCCATCATATGCTCCTTATTTCACTTCATCATAAGCACGTTGAATTGCAATCATATTTGCATCAACGATCTTCTGTGGTAATTTTCCGAGAATTCTCTTCATACTTTCTTTGAAAAATTCTATATCATACATCTCAGAAACTTTCATAAATGCACCAAGCATTGGCGTATTTGGAATAGGACGACCAATAGTCTCATTTGCAATTGTAATACAATCAACAGTATATACGTCCTTACCTTCTAGCTTTGGTTGAGCCTTAACAAGCTCCTCTCTAGTTAGGTGAGTGGTAATAATATATTTTGTACTATCTTTATGATTTATAGTAACATCACTTGTATAAACCAACGCAGGGTCAATTACAAAAACAAAATCTGGTTCCATATACTTTTCATGGTTCATAATCATCGCATCATCAACACGATTGTATGCTGTCATTGCAGCTCCACGCTTAGCGGATCCATAAAATGCAAATGCCTGTACATGCTTACCTGTTGTAGAAATAACATCTGCTAAACCTTTTGCTCCTGTAACAGCACCCTGTCCAGCACGACTATGCCATCTAATTTCTAGCATAAATTCTCCTTCTTTTAATACATAAGAATCTTCAGTTCTAATTATATGTATTTTAGGGAAGTTGCTCTTAAATATAGCTTGAAATAATACACTTTATTACTAAGTAAAGGAAATGTGTGTTTTTTTCTTCTTTTGGAGATATTTTACTGCTTCTAGAGCGTCACTAAATATCACATCTGTGTGTTGTTTTAAAATATCACAGTTGTCATATCCACTCAAAACTCCTATAGAATTTACACCCGCATTTTTTGCAGATATAAGGTCAAGTTTTGTATCTCCTATCATCCATATTTCTCTGTTAGCAGTATCAAGCGCGTCCAATGCTTTGTTAATAGGTTCCGCATCTGGTTTTGGCTTCTCAACATCCTCTCGCCCAATCAAGACTTCAAAGTATTTCATAAGATCAAAATGCTCCATCAACACCCTAGAATACTTTCCTGTTTTTGTTGTGACAATTCCAAGAATTGCAAACTCATTAGCCTGAATAACTGCTTCTTTAGCATTAAGTAATAGAGTTGTTCTTTGTGTAGATATTACGCGATAGTACTCTTTATACGTATGCACATAGTCCCAAACAACATCTTCATCTACACCTAACTCTCTATACATAACATCTAACGGGTAACCAATAAGAGCAGTTATATCTTCATCTTTTGGATTTGGATAATTATGTGCTTTAAATGAGTGGTGAAAAGTCTCAAGAATTGCATCTGTAGAGTCTATTAAAGTTCCATCTAAGTCAAAAAGTATTATCAATTTTTTTCCCATTCTATATAGTTATGCCAGATGCCACTCAGGCTTGGCTCTACATTTTTAATATTTTTATTTACAGTTGTTATAGAGTTTGGAATATACAAGAATAGATATGGGTTGTCTTCGACGATAATCTTAAACATATCTTGCCAAAGTTGTGATAACTTTTCTCTGTCAATTATACTTTGTGATTCTTCTATCATCTTGTCTATCTTGGAATTTTTATAGCCTACGAGATTAAAGCCGCCCTGCTTGTCATTGTCACTGTGCCAGAAGAGGTACGGGTCTGGTGTAGATGATAGTCCCCATCCTAAGAGTACACTGTCAAACTTGTTTGGAAATACTACCATATTTAAAAAGGCCTGCCACTCCATCACTCTTAGAGTTACTATTACTCCGGCACGTTTGAGTTGATGTTGAAGTATCTGTGCTGCATATGGTCTTATAGCACTTGAGTTTGATGTAACTATCTCAAATGAAAAAGGATTTTTATCATCATAACCAGCTTCTTTTAAGAGTTTTTTTGCCTTTTGCAGGTCTGGAACTGGTGCTTTTACATCAGGGTTAAAAGCCTTTGTTTTTGGAAGAAATGGTCCGGTACACACCTTCGCATGTTTAAAGAACAAGATATTCACTATTTCTTGTCTGTCTATTGCAAGTGAAAGAGCTTCTCTAACCTTTGGATTTTGAAATTTTTCACGTCTTAGATTAAACCCGAGATAGGTATATGAGTGAGAGATCTCTTCATAAATATTAAACTTATCAAAAAAATCAGGATTTAACTGCCTCTCAAACTGCATAGGTTCAATTCCACCAACATCTAATGCAGCTGACTTTAGCATCAAAAATCGTGTCATAGGATCTGCTATTACATGAAAAGATATTCTATCTATCTTTGTTCGTCCTTTGAAGTAATCATCAAAAGCAACAAGAATAATATTTTTAGAGTGTTCTAGTTGATGAAGTTTGTATGCGCCCGTCCCGATTGGTTCCGTATTGAACTTAGAGTTCATCAGATTATTTTCATCCTTTAGAACGTGCTGTGGTAAAATACCCATCATCCAAGTCTCTAAAGCTTTAAAGTAAGGCTGTTTATATATCACTTTGACGGTGAATTCATCAACTACCTCTACATTTTTTATAAATCTAAAGTTTGCACTATATGGTGAGACAACCTGTGGTGAAATCAAAATCTTATACGTAAAGAGAACATCATTGGCGCTAAAGTTCTCTCCATCATGCCAAAGTACATTTTCATGAAGTTTAAAAATAAGGGTAGTATCATTTTCAAAATAAAACTCTTTTGCCAGGTCACCAATTATCGTCGAAGAGTCTTTATCAAACTTAACAAGTCCGTTAAATAAAAACCCTGCAATCTCAGATGAACTAGAGTCTGTAGCAAGAAGCGGATTTAGCCTAGAAGGATTTGCCGACGTTGCAAGATGCAAGGTTGAGGCAAATATATTTACCGATAAAAAAAGAAAGAGTAAAAGTCTCACAATAGAGCTCTTAGTTTAACTGTTTATCATTTACACTCAATCTGCCATCATTGAGTTTAATCTCAAAAATAAGATTGTTGCCATCTTCACGAGCTAGCGAATTTGCCATGCCTGTTACTGGTGCTTCTTTATTTAACAGAGCATACAACTCTTTTGAAAACTTGATAGTAGATGCAAGGTTTAAATTTTTGCTAAGAGACATAGGGGAAGTCTTTAGTTTACTCGCTAAATCTGCATCTTCTTTTAAAACCATTTTTGCCATCAAGCTAAAGCCATCAATAGATTTTTGATTCTCTATAGTTATCTTTTTTACCGACATATCAGCGACACTAAGTGATAAACCTTTTGATAGTAGCTTTATAACTGATTCTTGAAGCTTCTGCTCAAACTCAGGAGAGTAGTTTGCATTTGTATGAGAAGTCAGTTTTCTAAACTCTTCATATGAATCTTTTTCAACACCATCTAAAGAGATATCATAGTTAAAGCCTGAAGCTGCAACATTTGCATCTTTAGAATTAAATTTAAACTCACCAAGAGAACTTTTCACGTAAAACTCTGCTTTTGTTCCTTGAGTATTTGAAGATATATTTACTTTGATATTATCAATACTGGCTTCTAACTTAGAACTTTTGCCTTCATCAACAAGAATTGACATTGATTTCATAGCAGCACCGGATACATAAGTACTTTGTGATTCAAATGTAGAGGAAGATGTCAAATCATTCATTTCAAATGTAATCCCATTTGCAGATTCATCAGCCTTTATGATTACTTTAGAGATGCTCGTCTGCAAATTTTTAGGTGCTATTAAAGAACCACTTCCATAATAAGTAGCATTAAAAAGTTTCACAGTCATCTTACTGCCATTATCAAATATATACTCTTCATCTATATCTTTTATGTAACCATCAAAGAGTTCATCAGATATATAATAGTTAATATGATATAAAACACCTTTTCCTTGAAGTAACTTATCTATATAAGTATAAAAAGGCATATTCTCTTTTTTAAGTTCATCCGTAATATTAGCAGGAAGAGTTAAAGGATAGATATCAACTAATACTTTAGAGCTTAGTGGAAAGTTACTATACTCTATATCTACACCTACTACTGCACCGGAGATCATTGCATCTATATATGGAGGTATTTGAGCATCCGAGTATTGGTTAAGATATTCTATAAATCTAGGCGCATCAGAAAGTAAAAATTCATAATGTTTTTTAGTAGTTAGGTATGAAGACTCTGTTGTATCATTTTTCAACTCCAGTCCATTAGAAGTTAAAACTGCAACTCTTGTCTTTAGAACTCCCTCAGCAACACTGTTACCTACTATTGGAAGAAGTGCTATTACAGCAATTACTACTACGAGAACTATGAGAATTTTTTTCATAAATGTACCTTTTTATTAATTGAGGACATTATATATCAAATAAGTTAAATAGATTGTTTTTTGTGAGAATTAGAGAAAGATTTTACCAAGACAAAATGTCTTGATAAAAAAGTATAGAAAATGATTAACGTTTTGAGAACTGACGAGAACGACGAGCTTTACGCTTACCTGGCTTCTTACGTTCAACAACACGTGAATCACGAGTCATCATACCTTCTGGTTTGAGGATAGCTTTAATCGATGGATCAAATGCAACTAGTGCACGAGAAATACCATGACGAAGTGCATCAGCTTGACCACCAAAACCACCACCTAAAGTAGTAGCAACGATATCAACTGAAGTGTCTTGCTTAGAAAGAACTAACGGTTGTTTAACACGAAGTTTCTTAGCTTCAAGTCCACCTAACCATGCGTCTAAAGAAAGACCGTTGATTGTGATGTTACCTGTACCTGGAGTTAACCATACTTTTGCTATCGACGCTTTACGACGACCTGTTGCATAAATTTTTGCCATGTGGTTATCCTTACTTAGCTAGTTGTGCAGTGTGAGGGTGTTGATCACCTGCATAAATTTTTAATTTTTTAAGCATTTTAGCACCAAGCTTAGTTTTAGGAAGCATACCACGAGTAGCTAATTTATATAGTTTCTCTGGGTTTTTCTCTAAAAGCTCAGTCATCTTAACACTCTTAGTACTACCGAAGTAACCTGAGTGAGAAAAATATTCTTTATTAGCTATTTTACCAAGACCATTAAATCTAGCCTTAGAAGCGTTAATGATAACTACATAGTCACCACAATCAATATTTGGAGTCCAACAAGTCTTATTCTTACCACGAAGTATAGTAGCTACTTCTGTAATCATACGACCAAATGTCTTACCTTCAGCATCAATCAAAATCCATTTTTGATCAATCTGTTCTGGAGTTGCAATTTGTGTAAATTTCATTCAAGAACCTTTCATTTTGTTTTTCTAAAGAAACATTTTGCCATTGCAAAAACGATTCTCTTGTTTTGTGACGGAAGTATAACTATATAAACTTATAAATAGCTTAATTTATGGTTATCTTAAGGTTTGTTTTTTGGATGGTTGGTACATGATTTCTCACATACCTGAGGTTTTTCTAAGGATTTGAAGATTTTCTTTTAGCTTTTTGTCTTGCTTCTTTACTTTCTTTGCTTTCACTCCATTTTTCTTGTCTGTTTTGACCTTGTTGAAGTTTTCTTTCTTTCTTATTTTCTGGCTTTTGACTCAATCTCTCTTGTCTATTTTCTCTTTTTGTATCTTCTCTAGTTTTTCTTGCTTCTCGTTTATTCTCTTTTCTTACTTTACGAGCTTCTCTTTTCTCAGTCTTTCTTTCCCACTTATCTTCTCCTTTTTCTGCTTTTCTTTTCTGCCTTGCTTCCATCTTTACAGCTTTTCTCTCTTGCTTTTGTGCTTTTCTCTCTTGCTTAAGCTCTCTTTGTTCATTATTCGTTTTTTGTGCAGCATTTGCATTGGCAAATAACAGAGTCATTAAAAGTAGTACTACAATATTTTTCATTCTTTACCTTTTTTTAATTATATATAGTTAATTATACCCAATTATGGAACAAGCTTTCCAATCATAACCGTACCAAAACCAAAGAGTATAAGAGCAGATGCTATGCTAATCCAGTGTGATACGCTGTGAGATATTTTATGCTTAGTCCTATGCACCAGATAAGGCATTAGTGTTATCCATAGTAAAATTGCACTAAGCATTCCAAGTAGTGTTATATAAGGGTTTAACTCTTTACCTGCTATATAACCTGACACACTTAGCCAAAAACCTATAGTGTATGGATTTATAGCTGTTAATAGAAAACCTTTTGCATAGAGTTTCACACAACTACTCTCTTTTAATTTTTCTTTTTGTGCACCAATCTTTGTATCTCTATTTTTAAAAATAGCGTATGCAAGATATATTAAAAAAGCTCCACCAAAAAGTGAAAGAGAGTTTAAAATATATGGCTGATTAAAAAAAGCCATCAGTCCAAATATGATTAAAAACAGATACAGAATGTCAGAGCTCATTGCTCCAAGTCCTATCATCACACCATTTTTGTATTTTTTAACAGCCTCATTCATAATGAGAATATTTATAGGTCCCAACGGCACAGCCGCTCCAAGACCTAGCAAAAAGCCTTCTGTAAATGATAAAATCAATTTAACAACCTCTCTAACATCTAAACTTTTGTCACCATTACAGAGTCTTCAAGTAAATAAGCTATATAGCCTTTTACTGCATCTCCGGTTATCTCTTTGATGGCTTTTACGTAGTAGTTTACTTGTTGTACATGCTTATCAGAATAACTCATAGAACTCTTATAATCAATCACAACCCATGAGCCGTCATCTTGTTTTACAAGTAAATCTATATAGCGTAGATTATCTTTATATCTCAGAGCTTTTTCTTTGTAACACTCTCCAGATGCTAAAAATATAAATTCTTCGCTTTCTATCAAGCTTACAACTCTTGACTCAATATCTGATATCTCAGACTCTTCCAAAGAGTAGCCATACTTGTTTATCATCATATCTTTGGCGTTACCAACTGCTTCTAGAGTAAAACTTCCTAGCATCTCTAGCATATAGTGAAGTGCCAAACCAAAGTTTATGGCTTTTAAATCTTCATCATTGTTCTCTTCTAGTTTTAGGATATCGCTCTGCGTTCCGTAGTATAAATCTTTGTAGTTCAATTCTTTAGAAGGTAACACTGCTTTTGTCTGTGCATTTGTGTTTTTGCAGATAAGCTCTCCGCTGCTTTTTGGTTCAAGATTCAACATATCAAAGGTTGAATCTTTTGATTTGACTATGACAAACAGATTTTCCCTAGCTCTAGTGAAAGCAACATACAGAGCGTTTAGCGAATCTTCTTTTGCCAAATACTTCTCTTTTGCAAGTGCCTCTTCATACTCAGCATCTATAGCATCTCTGCCTTTAATACGGAGATAAACATCTTCTAGTTTTATACCGTCATATTCATAGATGATTGCATCTCTTGCAGGCGGAGCTTTTTTGAGTCTGTCCATAACTATTACATGCTCATACTCCAGACCTTTTGACTTGTGAATCGTCAGAACCCTAACACCGTTAAGGTCAGATGCAGCACCACTTGCATCCAGTCTTTCATACTCAAAGAGTAATGCTTCAATATCTTCGTACTTTCCTACGACATCCAAAAAGCGTATAAGATGGAAGTCATCACTAAAGAGTCTATACTCAGCTATTACATTTTTTATAACTCTTAGTAGCTTTGTCTTAGTAAAATTAATACTTGGGATATCTCTTACTTCTTGATTAATAAGAGCAAAAAAGTTGTGTTTGTATATCTCTTCTCCAAAATATAGATACTTCAAGTATTCCAAAACAGCCTTAACACTCTTTTGGTTTATAAGTTTTGTAGTCGTCTCTGTTACAACTTCTATATTTTCCTCTTGTAGCATCTGCTTAATAACTTCGCCATCACCGTTTGTTGCACAGAGGATTGCCACTTCATTGATATCTGCACCGAGCTGTAGCAGTCTTTTTACCTGTTTGATACTCTCTTCTAGTATCTCTTCACTACTGATGACTTCAACATACCCAGCATCTGCATCTGCTCTCACGATTTGAGGAGCATAGTTATTGATCTTGTCTATAAAAGTTCTGTTGACAAACTCTATGACCTCTCTTTGAGAGCGATAGTTTGTAAGAAGTGCTTCTACTTCAGTATTACATTCCTCTTTTACAGCTCCAAACAGAGCACTCACTCCACCTCTAAACCTATAAATAGACTGCTTAACATCTCCAACGAAGAAGAAACTCCCATCTTCACTAACACCGCTTCCTGAAAGTATCTCATCTATAAGAGGTTTTAGTATCTCATACTGCAAGATGCTCGTATCTTGAAACTCATCTAAAAGTATATGCTCTATTGCAGAGTCAAGCCTGAAGTATAAAAACTCACTGTCTATTCGCTCTTTTAAGATGTGGTAAACCAAGACTGTAACATCATTAAAACTTAGTTCGCTGTCTTCGGTGTAGAGTGCTTTTTTTGCTTTTTGGTAGATGCCGGTAAGCTCGCTTAGAGCATAAAAGAAGTTTTGCTCTTTTGCTCGGTTTTGGTTTTTCACTGCATCTTGGATTCTAGTAAGTAGCGCGTTCATATCTGGAGTAAAGCACTTTGAAAAAGTTCTATAGTCTAAACTCTCTCTTCCTATCCAACTCTTGAGAGCAAGTTCTTCAAAGTCATCAGCTTCTACAGCCTTTTTAACAGTTGCAGATGCACCCTCGCATCTATCTATGATATCTCGTAGATAACCTAGATTCTCCATAGCCTCTTGCTCAAAATGTAGAAACTCTTGTTTTTCAAACTTTAGATGCGAGAGTTCCTGATGTTTTATGTAAAACTCATCAAGTAGAGTAAAGATATCTCCAAGTCGCTTGTTTGATTGAAGTGAAAGAGTGATAAGAGTATTTTTCTTACCAGCTACACTCACCTCTTTTAAAAAGCGTGAAAGAAGTTTCAACTCATGCTGAGAACTCATAGTAGTAAAGTCTGGCATCAAAGAAGCGTAAAGAGAGAATTTGCGTAAAATCTGAGCGAAAAACTTATCAATAGTCATGATTTTAGAGTTTGAGTTTAAAAACTCATCTAAGATTCTCTTTCTCTCATGTAGTAAAAACTCTCGAGAAAAGCCTGTGACTTTAACTATCTCATCAAGCTCACCGCGATGCTCCAACTCTTCTAAAGTCAGAACTATTCTCTCTTGCATTTCAAAGGCTGCTTTGTTTGTAAAGGTAAGAGCCAAGATTTTGTTAGGTGTTGCACCTTTAAACAAAAGAGATAGATAACGCACAACAAGCATAAAGGTCTTACCACTTCCTGCACTTGCTTCGTAAGCTAGGTTGTTTTTAAACATCATCAACCTCTACTGTTGGAAATATTTTTTTATTATCGAAGTTTATTTGATTTATCAATTCTTCTAAACTTAATTTTTTAAGAGAAAAGTCTAAACAGCTTTTTATATCAATTATTGCACTTGCTACTATTTTTTTTCCTTTATTTAATATATTTATTCTTATATTAATAAACTCATCTTTTCTAAATTCATCAAATTCCAAGGCCAAGGCAATATTAACAAATACTTGTGAAGCATGAAGAATTGATTCCTTAACATCATTGTTATTTTTGATAAATAAATTTAATTCAAATGTCATATTATCTTCAATAAATGAGTCAAACTTGAAACCTACAATTTCTAAATTATGAACAATATGTAATAACCTTGCTTCGCTTCTTTGCTTTATATCACGAGTAATATCATCTTTAACATCTAATATATCTTTCATATAATTAAGATTAATTAGTACTTCTGCCAATCGTAATGAGCCATAAGTATTTTTTATCCAAATAGTTACTTCTTTCAACTCATCATGTGTTACAGTCTGAATCTTATCTCTTTTAGAGCCATACTTGACTTCAATAGTATCACTAGAAATTTTAAAATCTTTATGTGAAGCAATGTTTCTCCACTGATTTATATATATGCCAAAAATAGGGTCTTTAACTAATAATTCAAAATTTACTATTTTATTATCATTAACTAAATCACCGAAAGACTTTTTATCTATATTTTCAAATATATTGTTTGTTTGATATTTATAAAACTTATAAAACAATTTGTATCTTGCTTTAAAACAACTTTCTATTATCTCATCTATACTACGAAAATAATATGTAGCAAAATCTTTTTTAGTAAAACCATCTGTATTTATTGAGATAAAGTAAGTTAAATATTTATCATCAGTATTAGAAACATTATTGAAATTTGATGATAACACTTTAAATGATTCTTCTCTATTTCTAGATATGGCGCTATCAAAAACTCCATGTATATTATTAAACATTGTTACGTAATCTTTATTTGAGCATAAACTAGAAAAATTCAGTAATTCAGTTTGTAATAATTCTTTATTTGATTTATAAAGTTCTTCATTAGAAAAATATTTCAAAAAAACATCTCTAGTTAATGTACTCCAATCATCTACACTATGATGTTCATTATAATTAATTTCATTAAAAATATTTTTCATTTTATTCTCTACCACAAATAATCTTATACTCACAAAAGAGACAGTTCTTCACTTCTTCACATTTTTCAAAATTTACATCTTCTATCATCAACAAGTCTTTTATGTTTGACTGTAGTACTTCTAGTTTCTCTTCTAAGAAAGCCTCAGGAACTATTTTTGAGTCTTTGAGGTCGTAGTATCCACAGGCACTTACTTTTCCTAACGTAGACGCTAGAAGATAGTAGAACTCCAACTGGAAGTCTGTTGCATCTTGGAAGGTCTTGGCAGTATAGAGAGGATATGAGCCTGTTTTGTAGTCAAGTACAAATATCTCGCCATCTTTTGCATCTACTCTGTCTATTACACCACTAAGCTTCATACCAGCGAAATCACAGCTCAGACTTTTCTCGCACTCTTTTACCTGCCAACCATCAGAGAACCTCTCTATCTCTTTTTCACAAAATATATCCAGTCTTCTTTTTTGCATATCTATAAGGTATTTGTCTAGTTCACTGCCACCACAGACATCATCAAGTTCATTATTGAGATCTCTTTTTAAGTCATCTAAACTGCTGTAAGAACTTCTTTTACTGTAAAGCTCTTTTAGCGCTTCATGAACAGCTGTTCCTACTTCCCATTCTTGCGGCATATCTTTTGGTATCTCATGGGAGTTTATGTGCTCTATATATTTATGATAATACTTTCTCTTACATGTCAAAAATGTTTTTAGTTTTGTAGCAGATAGTTTTACATCTTTGAAACTGTACTCCATTGCTATCTTTTTTTCTTCTTTTATAGCAGGTGCAGACTTATCAAAAAGCACCCCGGCATAGTCCAGCTCTTCATGCTCATTTTTAGCCTTTATGCCCAAGTGCTTTAAAAACCTCGAAGCACTGCTCTGTGTGGATTCTACAAAAGAGATTGCCGCTTCTTTAGATGAGTTTATCAGCATCTCATAGTAGTGCTTTTGTAGGTTCTCTCTATCGCTCATAGTCGGTAGATTTGCCATCTCTCTTATGTTTGTATTTAAAAACATGTCTTTGTCACTTCGTCTTGGAACATTAGAGTCACTAAAGTCCACAATCACTACCGCATCAAAGTCTATAGCACGAGTCTCAAGCACTCCCATAACAGTTACCTTACCACCTCTAACATCATCAATAGTCGTAGATGCAAGACGTTGAAGAAAGAGAGATATAAGAGATTTCACACTCATCTCTTTCATACTAAGCAGTATATTTTTTAAAGCATAGACTTGTTCGTTAAATATTTTTTTTTCTACTTTTGAAACTTCACTGTTCTCTAAAAAACTACGGAGAAACTCTATGATGTCTACTTCTTCCACTTTCTTGTAGTAAATGCTGTATAGAGTCTTGTATATCTCATCACCTACTCTCTCCAGTCTTGCACTGTTTTCTTGCGAGAGTTGTTCTATAGCTTTACAAGAAGAGTTCAGTTTTTCATATATCTTTGTTTTTGAGTATGGCTCACCCATCGCAAAGTTGAAGTTAGACTTATTATCAAAGGTCTTAAGAAGTGTTGCAAACTTTTCATCAGGAAGTATTACAGCTATTCTCTCAGGCTTATATCCACTTTGGATATAGTCATAGACTTTCTTCTTCACGAACGCCACCTGAAGTATAGTCTCACTAAATGACTCACAACTTATATTTGTGTTTTTGTCTCTACTCTCTTTTTCTAAGACTTCTTTAGTGTTTAGAGAGATTTTATACCTATAGCCTGCTTCGAGTTCAAAGCCTAATAGCTCTGCAAACTTACTCTGCATCTTAGTATTGAATTTAGAAGTGTCAAATATAATGTTAACACTGCAAAACTCACTACACTTTTGTAAAAGTTCAAGCTCAAAGTTTGTCAGATGTCCTACAGCATACAGTTCAATATCTTTATGTGAAGATGCATACTCTTCATTGAACGTATAAAGTTTTGGTAAAAATATCTTATCAAGAATTTTTCTCTCACTACAAAGAGTCTCATACCTTCTGTATAACTCTTGAAGGATAGTTATATGTTCTTCATACTCAGCGTAAATATCTGAAGTATCTAGATTGTTTATGTCATACAATTCAGCACTTAACTCTTCAAAAAATTTAAATATATATGATGAGTTTTTAGTAAAAGTGAAAAAGTTTCTCTGGATTTGTAAAGATGAAAATGAATTAAAATCAGAAGCTTCAAGAAGAAGCAGAACTCTACTGTCTTCATCAGTCATTTTAAAATCTTTAACTATACAGAGTTTAGAGATAAACTCACTCATAGTTATATGATTTGGTAAAAATAGAGTTGAGTGCTCTATTTTAAATTGCTCGTGCCTGATAGCACGAGCTGATGGAAGTATTATTGTTTTATCGTTCATAGGCGCTATTATAGCCTAATATTCAAAAGCCTCTTTTGCTCTAGTGTCAGCTTTTACGTTGTAGTATCTTTGAACATCTCCAACACTAATTTTTGCCATAATATCCCATCTACCTTCAACAGGTAGTTTTATAGAAGGAAATGTATAAACACCATTTTCATAACTTGATGATTTCAAAGTTTGGTCATGCTTATGGTTATTTGGTCTTGTAACTACAACTTCTATCTTAGCGTTATCTACAGCCTCTGAGTTTAAATCACTAACCTTGTACTTTATAACACTACTGTCTAAGTTTAGACCATCGGTTACATATGCAATTTTATATTTTTTATCAAACGCTATACGTGCATTGATAAGTTCATTAGCCTTTGCATCTGCTTCGTGATAACCCATCATATAAGTATCACTCTTCTCAACAGGTAGAGTGCTAGTCACTATTACTGTAGCCACACAAGCTCCAAAAACTAATAATATCGATGTGCCAATTGCGTATGGCCAAATTTTTCCGTTACTCTTGCTCAAGTCTCTGCCTTCTTGCATATAATCTTCTTTTTGTATAAAGAAATATACCGTAAACAATGAAACCGTAGAACAACACTTTAACAACAAGTATACTGGTTTGATTAGCACTTCCAACAGCATTTTCTAAAACTACTTCTTTAGAGTCTGCTATCTGTTCTGCTATATCTGCATAACCGTTAAACATAGATGCAGAGTACTTACCTAATACTTCACCTTTTTTTGCTTTACCTGCAAGAAGAGGTAAGATAGTTCCACCACTTGTCATGTCGCTAAAATCAAAATTTAACAGTGCTATAACAAATGCTTGAACAGGTGATGAGATAGGACTTAATACCTGTTCCTTATCAAAATACTCATATAAAGAAGCTGGATAAGCAAGTATATCTACTTTAGCATCCATTTCTGAAAATGTAAGAAGTATAGTCGGTGAAGAAAATTCCTTCATTAACTCTTGTTCATACTGAACTATATTACTGCCATGAGGTAGCTCTTTAAGCATAACTAATCTTAAAGATATTCCAGTCTTTTCATAAAGTTCTGAACCAAGTTTATTAACCTCTGCATTAAATGCCGGATTAAATATTACTTCATCTTTATATAAATATTCTGCACTGAGTGATGTTTGAAAAAAAATTGTGAGGATGAGGGCATAAAGCCCTCTACTTAGAAATTTCAAAAAATTTCCCTAACCTATGTATAGGTGATTTGGTGTTAAAACTGCGTAAGCTGTGTAAGCGGCCATTAATACTAGACCCCATGAAATTAATTTATCCATAATTACTCCCTTACTTCACATCAACAATATGGTCAGCACTATTAGAACCGAACATCTTGATTGACTTTTCATCTTTAACATCATAAAAATTAGTTGCACTAGCATTTTGAACACTAATACCCCAAACTGTAAGACCAGCTAGGATAGTTAGTAGTAATACTGTTGCAATCAACATACCAGTTATACCGTCAAGAGCAAATACGCTTCTATTTTCGTTCATACCTGACTCCTTATTTACTTAAGCTAGTGATGTATGCACCAACAGCTTCTTTTTGCTTAGCATTAAGTCTATCAAATGCTGGCATTTTACCGATAACACCTTTTTTACCATGGTTAAGAACATTAGTAACAAGTGCTGGACTAAATGTTGCAACACTAGGTGCTACATACTCCATACCTTTACCATCTTCACCGTGACAAGCTGCACAAGTTCCAACAAATACGTCAGCGCCAGCACCAGTCATACCATTTGCAACATAAGCAGAAACTGCATCGATTTCAGCATCAGTAATTAAAGCACCAGTGTTAGCATTGAAAAGACCATTACGATCTGGCATTGGCATTTCAGAGCCTAGTAAATGGTTGTTTGAACCATTTTCTACAGCGAATTTAACAACGTTAGCTTCAATTCTTTGGTTAAGATTTGCAGCTTTTCCATCAATACCATCAGCCTTAAGACCGTGACAGATTTTACACTCTGCAATAAATACCGACTCACCCATTTCAACTAATCTGTCACCAGTAATAGAACCATACTGTGTTTCAAATTTAGCATTATGTGCTGCCGTGTCTTCATTGTACTCACCGATTTGTGAATATGAATTTACTGGATAACCCATTGTAAAATACCACATACCCCAAATCATAAGTAAAAAGAACATAATTGCCCAACCCATAGGCAACTCATTTAAGTACTCACCAATACCATCCCACTGCTCATCAGCAAGTTGACCATCAGCAGTATCAGTTTGCATTTGACGAACATACTTGATAACTACAAATACTGTAATTATTACAAGTGCAACCGCTCCTGCAACTGCAAGCATATTGACGATATCACCATTTAGACCACCCTCAGAACCAGCTATAGACAAGTAAGTCAATAGTAGCATTAGAGCAGTAAAGATAATTCCCCCAAGATAAAGCTTATTCATATATCTCTCCTATTTCTCT
>NZ_JBFFNS010000016.1:0-64391 GCF_041563035.1 Sulfurimonas sp.
GTGAGTAACGCCCAAATTAAAAATTTCAATTTTTTGTTTGGGTGCTTTCTCCTCCCGCTTGTTATCTGGCGCTGAGCGACAGATGACCAGTGGGTGTTCAACCCGCGCCCCCGTTATCCGGTCACGCAGTGAGCGGATAACTATTTATTCAAGGAACAGTATAACACAATTACCTACTAATATGATTATTAAGGGTACATTTAATATGTCCCCTGCAAATTGAAAATTGAGTCTATTTAATGACAAATTGTCATATTATTTAATGTTTTGCATTCATTTAAGTAGTATGCTTAAATAATTAATGTCCTTTTATACTGAAATCAGTTGTTATTTGGACAAAGTGTTCCGTTATTTTTAAAATAACCCATTAAAAGGACAAAATGTCCCTTAAGTATAAGGTGTATATTATGGAAGTAAAAAAGAAACTTTTAGATATTGTTCGTGATAAGATAAGGTTTAAACATTACAGTATGTCTACAGAAAAAACATATGTACATTGGATTAAGAGCTATATTTTATTTCATGACAAAAAACATCCTATAGAGATGGCTAAAGAAGAAATAGAGCAATACCTTACTAGTTTAGCAACAAAAAGAAAAGTTTCACCAACGACTCAGAACCAAGCTTTTAGTGCTATATTATTTTTATAAGAAGTTCTTGGTGTAGATATAAGCGAGTGGAATATTCAAGCCTTAAGAGCACAAGAGAGAAAACACATACCAGTTGTGTTAACAAAAGAAGAGGTGCTAAACGTATTAGCATCTATAAGCAAAGACTACAGTTTACTCGTTCATCTTATGTATGGTTGTGGACTTCGTATGAATGAAGTACTAAGTTTGAGAATAAAAGATATTGATTTTGGATTTGATAAAGTTTATGTTTGGGATTCTAAATCTTTAAAAGACAGAACTGTGCCACTGCCTTTAAAGTTAAAGCAACAGTTGCTATCACAAGTTCAAGTTGTAACACAAATCCATATGCAAGATTTAAAAGATGGCTATGGCACTGTGTATATCCCCTTTGCTTTAGAAAAAAAGTATCCCTCTTCTAAGCGTGAAACAAAATGGCAGTTTCTGTTTCCTATGAATAAAATCTCTCGTGACCCTAGAACAGATATACAAAGAAGACATCATGTTCACCCAAAAACACTTGGACGAAACATAAAAGTAGCATCGGAAAAGGCAAATCTAAACAAGCGCGTAACTTCACATATATTTAGACATTCCTACGCAACTCATTTACTCCAGGCAGGTATAGATTTACGAAGCATCCAAGAACTATTAGGTCATAAAAGTGTTGAGACTACTATGATATATACTCATGTAGTTAGTGAGATGAACAAGGCAAAAGTTATTAGCCCATTAGATTTTTAACTACAACATAAGCAACTAGGAATATAATAACGGATATATAGACTCCCAAGCAAAAGGACAAACCTTGTCTCTAATTACTCTTGAATACGTAGATGCTCTTGACTCTAACAATGAAAAAAAGGTTTTGGAGTTTTCTCTCAGCTTACTTAAAGAACCGATAAACAAAGACTCTCTGTTTGTCATAAAGGTTGATGGTGAGTCAATGGAGCCTGTTATCAAAGACCGCACACTTGTTGTTGCTGATCTTTCTCAAAGAGAAGTTGTTGATGCTGGTATATATTTGGTCTATTATGAGAACAAAATGTGGATAAAAAAAGCTAAACAAGAGTCAGATGGAATGACGTTTGTATCTATCAACAAAGAATATTCGCATCTGGTATATAAAGAAGAGGAAGTTCGTGTAGTAGCTAAGGCTGTTTTGTCTTTTAATAGCTTCTAAAAATACTTCACTAGTCTATAATCGTTCATATATTATCTATTTACCTATGATTATGCTATAATTCGTTCAAATATGAATGAAAGAATATAAATGGATAAGAAGCTAAATAATAACTTTGAGTTTATGACATCGGGTGAAATAAACAGAGCTCTTGCAAAAAAGATACAGTTGATTCGTAAAAAGCATTTTAAATCTCAAAAACTTTTTTCTACTCATATCAATATGAGTTTAGGAACATATGCAAGGTTTGAGAAAACAGGGCAGGTCTCTCTAAAGGGCTTTATAGATATTCTAAAAGGTATTGAGCGAGTAGATGAAATTTCTGATCTTTTTAAAGAAGAAAAAGAAGAGATTCAAGAGATTCAATGGTAGAGGTAAAATAATATGGATATTATAGTTAAAGCATGGGGTGATGTTGTAGCAAAACTAAAAGATATTAAAGTAAATAGAGCCAATGCTATCTTAGAAGCAAAGGAATTATACCAAGAAACAAAAAAAGCTCTTCTTGGAGATGCTGATTTTTCTATCAATGAAATTATCGCTATTTCCAACTCTGCTGCATCTGGAGCACAACTAAAAGCTATAGTGGGATTTAACCCTATTTCTAAAAAGATGTATATAGCATCTAAGTGTGAAGCTCTCCCTGATGGATACATTCACTCAATGGTGAAGTATGATATGAAAGAATGGAGTGAGAACGACTAGAAACTAAATTATTTACCAATAGTTTGGGCAAATGTTTCTAATTCAGCATCAGAGTATTTAGCAACTTGACCTTTCATTACAGCTTTCATAACTCCGCCATAAGTTCCAGCTTTGTAACCTTTTAATGCAGTAGCAATCTCTGCATGTGTTAAGTCTGCAACAATTTTTGATTTACCAAGTGCAGATTTTTTAAAATCAGCGTTATGACAAGCCGCACAAGCCTTTGGTTCTACTGCACCCATGAGAGCGATGCTACTTATAAATAACATTAAGACAATTTTTTTCATTTTATATCCTTTAAAAGTATAGTGTTTTGTATTATAATCCCTTATACTTAAAATTGTTTAAGATATTAATTTTACTTGTTCCATTCTCCTTACTAAGTTAAATACAAAGATTTTGAGAGTATAGTATTAGTAATATACTTCAACAAAGAGGGTGGATGAATAGTGCCAGATGCTAAGACTGATTTAAATCTAATTAACTACGAAAAATATACTATTC
The DNA here is from genome assembly GCF_041563035.1 of Sulfurimonas sp. Taxonomy (GTDB): domain Bacteria; phylum Campylobacterota; class Campylobacteria; order Campylobacterales; family Sulfurimonadaceae; genus Sulfurimonas. The sequence goes on from NZ_JBFFNS010000016.1 coordinate 3,022, forward strand.
ATATAGTCGATGACAGTAGATCAATAGTTGCTTTGTTGAGTGAATTATTGGGTTTTAAAGGCTACCAAATTACTAGCACAAGTAATGGACAAGAAGCAGTAGCCGCTATTAACCTAAATAGACCTGACCTCATAATCCTTGATGTTGAGATGCCTGTCATGGATGGCTATGAAACAATAAAGATTTTGAAAAAGAATAAAAGAACTTCAGATATTCCAGTTATTTTTAATACCTCATTAACTAAACCAGAAGTCATTGAAAATTTATTTGAACTTGGTGCTTCAGACTATATTTCTAAACCTTTAGTTCCAAAAGAACTTCTAGCTAGAGTAGAAAAAGAAATAAAAAATATTATGATGCAAAACATACTCAAAGAGAAAATAGCTAAATTAGCAGAAGTTATTTCAACAGACCCACTAACACATACTTCAAATAAATTGCATATGAGCTCTATCATTAATACAAAACTCGAAAAGTTAAAACAGGAAAATAGAGGTGTTTTTTCATTGATGTACATTGATATAGATAACTTCAATTCTTTTACCAAGGTAAATGGGATTAACGCTTCAGAAAATGCTATAAAAAAGATTTCTTTGCTGCTTAAAAGATCTATCCGCGATAAAGATATACTAAGCCACTGGAGTTGGGATAAGTTTATGATACTCTTCCCGCAAATTATAAAAGATGACTTAGATAATATAGCAAAGACTATAGGAGAAAATATAAAGAAGTTACACTTTCAGTCCAATACAAGTTTGACATGTTGCATCAGTATGATTGAAGTCTCCACCTCAGACACTTTAGATACTTCACTATATAAACTTCAAACTGGAATGAAAGAGGCTAAGAACATTCATAAAAGCGCTATTATTAGTACAGATGGCAGATTACTAAAGGGTATTTAAACACCTCTTAAGTAATTTTTATGCGAACGTCTTCTTTATAAACCCACTACCTAAAACCTTGTTACCGTCATAAAATACAGCTACTTGTCCCGTAGCTACTCCGTCTACATTTGTATCTAGGTATATCATGGCTTCACTATCTTCTATAACTACCTTACAAGGTATTTTAAAAGTTCTGTATCTTAGTTTGACTGTACACTCAAACTCTTGCTTATCTATGAAAAGGTTAAGCGTGTCTATGAGTACTTTTGAGACACCGAGGTCGTCTTTTTTACAGACTACTATAGTGTTTGCATTTGGGTCTATCTCTTTTACGAAGTGAGGCTCATGTGCACCGTGGACTGTGAATCCTTTTCTCTTACCTATGGTGTAGTGCATGTAGCCTTTGTGATGACCGACTTCATTACCCTCAGCATCCAAAACACGACCGGGAAGGTCTATGTCTGCATGTTTTTCGATGATGTCAGTGTAAACATTTTCCACAAAACATATCTCTTGAGACTCTTTTCTTTTTGTTATCTCTTTGATAACGGGCAGGGTACTTCCAAGTTTTACGATGTCCGTTTTTTTATACTTGTTCATCGGGAAGATTAAGTGCTTAAGTACATCTTGCTTTATCTGTGCTAGAAAGTAGCTCTGATCTTTAGTGTCATCCTCTGCTTCATAGATAAACTCGCCATCTGTTTTTGCATAGTGTCCAGTTGCTAAAAAGTCAGCTCCAAGTTCCTTTGCATAGTCAAAGAGTGCCCCAAACTTGATAGTACGGTTACACTTTACACATGGGTTTGGAGTCTTGCCATTGAGGTATTCGCCTACAAAGTAGTCATAGACCTCTTCTTTGAACTTACTACTAAGGTCAAGTATATGATACTCGATGCCAAGAGAGTCTGCAACTTTTTTCCCAGATGCAATGTTGTCTTCGTGGAAGCCATCTATGATGTCATGAAGTCTCATATATACTCCGATGACCTCATAGCCCTCTTGCTGGAGTAGGTAAGCCGTGACAGAAGAATCTATCCCGCCACTCATACCTACTATTACTTTTTTACTCATGATATCTTCTTTTAAGAGTCTAGTGCAGCTTTCAAGTCTGCTATTAGATCATCTGCATTTTCAAGACCGACACTTAGTCTTACAAGACCTTCAGTGATGCCAATCTTCTTTTGTTCAACAAGTGGAATCTGCTGATGCGTAGTTGATGATGGATGCGTGATGATTGATTTAGAATCACCGATGTTTACAACGATAGAGAAAAGCTTAGTAGCATCTAGAACTTTCCATGCACTCTCTTTATCTTCAACTTCAAAACTGATAAGACCGCTACACTGTCCATCTTTGAAGTATTTGTTTGCAAGAGCGTTATAGCTGTTGCTCTCTAGTCCCGGGTAGTTAAGGTTGAACACTTTTGGGTGTGACTCTAAGAACTTTGCGACCTTTAGTGCATTACTAGAGTGTTTTTCTATTCTTAAACTAAGTGTCTCTAAACTTTGAATCAGAGACCAAGAGTTAAATGGTGAAGGTGTCGCACCGATATCTCTAAGAAGTGCAAGTCTCACACGAAGGTTAAACGGAGGAAATGGAAGATCAGTATATACCAGACCTTGGTAACTCTCATCCGGCTCGTTGAAGTGTGCGTATCTTGGGTTGCTTTTAAAGAACTCTGTTAAACCGTCTCTGTCTATGATAGCACCACCAAGTGCAAGACCCTGACCTGAGATATATTTACTACAACTATGTACTACGATATCAGCACCATGAGCGATAGGATTTACCAAAAGCGGTGTCGCTACTGTGTTGTCACAGATGCTGATGATTCCATGTTTTTGAGCAATTGCACTGATAGCATCTATGTCTGCAACAGCGATTTGAGGGTTTGAAAGTGACTCGTAAAATATCGCTTTTGTTTTGTCATCTACAAGTGCTTCGATAGTCGAAGGATCATCAAGGTTAAATACTCTCGCTTCTATGCCAAACTTCTTAATAGTATGTTTTAAAAGAGTAACACTCCCGCCATAAACTTTATCTGATAGTATGATGTTATCTCCAGCTTCTACAAGGTTAGTGATAGCGTAAAATATAGCCGCCTGACCACTTGAAGTAGCTAAAGCACTTACTCCGCCTTCTAGTTCTGCAAGTCTAGCTTCTAAAACCGCTGTAGTAGGGTTATTTAGTCTTGTATAGATATTTCCTAAGTCTTGCAGAGAAAACAAATCAGATGCATGTTTAGCACTCTTAAAAGCGTATGCTGTTGTTTGGTAGATTGGGACTGCCGTTGTACCTTGAGAGTCTCTCTCGTAACCGTGGTGTATTGCTATTGTATCTTTGTTCATTATTTTTCCTTTTTAAGTTCATATATTGACTCTTTGAGTGCAAAGAGTAGATGTTTGATGCTATCTACACTATGTGTGTAGTTCACGCTTATTCTTAACCAACTTGGTTTTTCATTGTCAGCTTCGACCTCTGAGATGCCAAAGAGGTCATGTCCGTATGGTCCCGCACAACTACAGCCCGCACGTGTTTGGATGCCAAAGTTTTGTGAGAGTTTCTCACATAGATCAAAAGGCGTTATCCCGTGAAAGTTTATAGCCAAGATGCCGACACTACTGTGTCCTTCGTTTTGTCCGTAGATGGTGTAGTCGTCAAATTCCGAGAGACCATCTTGGAGAAGTTTAAATAGTTCTACTTTCCTATCTTGGATTCTTTTGATTCCTATCTCATTTCTAAGTTGGTAAGCAAAAGAAGCTTTGATGAGTTGAAGAATTGCAGGAGTTCCTGCATCTTCACGTATCTCAATATCTGAGTTAAATATATGATCGTTAGATGAGACATAAGCAACTGTACCGCCACCTGCGAAAGTAGGGGACTCTTTTTCATTTATGAGACTCTTTCTTATAGCTAATAGCCCACAAGTTCCAGGACCGCCTAGAAGTTTGTGAGGTGAAAGAAACAGAGCATCAAAAAGGTTCGAGTCAACATTTAAACATGGTGATGAAGCAGCACTGTCAAATGCAATAACAGCCTTATATTTTCTCAGTAGTTTTGAGATCTTCACATACGGAGGGATGATTCCTGTCACATTAGATGCTGTTGAAAATGCACCGATTATCTGACGTGACTTGTTTTTCTCCAGTACATCTGCCAAAAATTCTAAATCTACATTTCCAGTTTTATCCAGAGGGATTCTCTGTGTGTCACAGATAGCTTCTCTGTAGCTAATCTCGTTTGAGTGATGCTCAAAAGGACCTATAACTATAAGCGGTTTATCTATTGAATCTACATCAAGGTTAAACCTAGCTCTAGTTGCTGGAGGAATGTAGAGACCAAGAAGCTCTTGAAACTTCTTTATTGCACCTGTAGCACCTGTTCCACAAGGAAGAAGGACAAAGTCTTTCTCGAGTTCTAGATGCTCTTTTAGGTTTTCTCTTGCTATGTCGTAGTAAAAAGATGTAGTTCTAGCATCACTTGCAAACTCTGAGTGAGTGTTTGCATATGTTGTAAGTACCTCTTGTATCCTTTGTTCTATAGGCTCGTAAGCCAATCCAGAAGCCGTGTAGTCAAAGTAGTTGTCTTTGTTTACACCGATAATACCGTCAGATATCTGTTTAAAAGTGACCTCTTCTTCAATAAAAGGTCTAAAAATATCTTTTCTATTTAACATAACTTACCTTTAAATTTTTATGAATAAAGGCTAGTACTTAGATACCTCTCACCTGTATCACACAGGATTGTAACTATTGTCTTACCTTTATTTTCAGGCCTTGCGGCTATCTGTCTTGCTATAAAAACGTTTGCACCTGATGAGATGCCAACCAGTAGACCTTCTGTTTTTGCCAACTCTTTAGATGTTGCAAAAGCATCTTCGTCATCTACTTTGATTACTTCATCGAAAATCTCAGTGTTTAGAACTCCAGGGATTATTCCTGCACCGATACCTTGTATCTTATGTGGACCGGGTTTTCCTCCAGAAATTACAGGAGAGTTTGAAGGCTCAACTGCGATTACTTTGATATTTGGATTTACCTCTTTTAGAACTTCTCCGATTCCTGTCAGTGAACCGCCTGTTCCAACGGCTGCAACTAGAAAATCTATTTTGCCGTCTGTATCTCTTAAAATCTCAAGAGCTGTTGTTTTTCGGTGCATCCTTGGATTAGCCGGGTTGTTAAACTGTTGTGGCATAAAACTGTTTGGCATCTGGGCATCTAGTTCAGCCGCTTTGTCAATCGCACCCTTCATACCCAAAGCAGCAGGAGTCAGTACTATGTTCGCACCTAGTGCACTCAGCAGCTGACGTCTTTCCATGCTCATTGATTCGGGCATCGTAAGAGTCAGGTTAAGCCCTTTTGCCGCACAAACCATTGCAAGACCGATTCCAGTGTTTCCACTTGTAGGCTCAACGATTATAGTGCCTTCATTGATTTTGCCATCTTCAAGAGCTGCATCTATCATTGCTAGAGCAATTCTGTCTTTAACAGAACTAGAAGGATTCATAAATTCACATTTGCCTAAAATAGTAGTCTTTGTTTCGTTAGAGAATTTATTTATTCTCACCAATGGAGTATTCCCGATTAACTCAGTTACATCTTTTGCAATGTTCATCTTATATTCCTTAATTTTATTTCATAATTTATATATGATATGTTATGTTCTTAGAGTCTTTTTCTAAAAACTCCTCCAATTCCTTTATTGAGAGTTGGAAAATCTCTTTTACTTTTTCTTGTGTATCTTCCCAAAACGCTTGTAACATGTTGTCGTTACTTTTGTTGTCAGTTTGTGCCATACAGCACTCTAAAGAGTTTAGTACTTCATATACACTTATACTGTTTTTGTCTCTTGATAGTTTGTATCCACCATTTGCACCTCTAACGCTCTCAACCAGACCACTTTTCTTTAAAAGAACAAGTATCTGTTCAAGATAGTTTTGAGGGATATCACCTTTTGCAGCGATATCCTTGATCTGTAAGAGCTTATCATTCTCTTCTTTTGCTAGAATAACTATTGCTGTCAGGCCGTAAGCCCCTTTAGTTGATATGATTGCCATTTTTGATACCTTTATTTAATAATAGTATAATAATAACAAGTTTACAGCTTAATGTCAAGTAATCCTATCGATTTACTCTAGTATAGATTTATTACTTTAAATCATAGATAGTAAACTCATCTCCTTCTATCAAATCTTTTAAAAACAGACCTATATATTTTTTAGAACTTTTAATATATGAAGCAATTATTTTCTCAAGTGTGCTATTAACGTTTTTAGGTTCTATTTTTAACTTCATCTTTTCTCCATATCTTGATTTATCACCTTCTAGTGTTCCGCCTAAGACTAACTCAAAACCTGAAATAGTCTCACCATTTTCATCTTTAAACTTTGCGCCGACAAGCCCTATATCCACAATATTTGGATGCGCACAAGAATTTGGACATCCATTCATAGAGATACTAACCGTCTCTTGAAAATCTGGAAACTTTTCATGTAGATGCTCAGCTAAGCTGATAGCTGCATCTTTAGTCTCACTGATTCCAAGTTTACAAAACTTCATCCCTGTACAAGATATAGTTCTTGCTTTAAAAGGGTTTGGATTAGCATCTATGTTTATTGCATCTAAATCATCTACCAGAGACGCAGTAGCATCTGAGGGAACATCTATGACAACCAAGTTTTGAGTCGTTGTTGCTTTTATAGTTGTTGCACCATGTTTTTCTAAGATATTTGCTAAATCTTCTAAGCCTTTTGCTCCGATGTTTCCGCCATTTACAGCACAGCCAACAAATGAGTCACCGTTTACTTTTGACTTATGAACACCAAAGTGCTCTCTCTTTGCATAAGGAGTATACTCCTGTGCTTCACCTTCTTCGAAGATAAAACCAAGGCTGTTCTCAACTTCGGCTTTGAACTTTTCAAGTCCCCACGCAGTTATGAGGTGACCAAGTCTTGCTTTTCTTCTGTTTTCTCTTAGTCCGTGAATTCTATATATGATAGAAACGGCTTTTACAACTTCTAAAATTCTAGAAGCATCAACAAAACCCAGATGTAAAGCAAACTGTTTGTTAGATGCTAGACCGCCACCGGCAGTTACATCAAACAAGATTCTTCCATCTTTAAACTTAACCGCAGTAAAAGAAAGGTCTTGAATCTCATGTCCCATACAGTGTTTGGCACATCCTGAAATCCCTACTTTGTACTTTCTCGGCAGATTGACCAAGTCTTTATTTCCATCAAAGTAGCCATTTACTTGAGCTACTATCTTAGATACATCATATATCTCATGTTCATCTACACCAGATACCGGACATGTAACTATATTTCTTGGAACATCACCTGCTGCAAATACAGTAGTCAGTCCCACACTTTTTAGTCTGTAGAAAATCTCTGGCAAGTCACGCACTCTTATAAAGTGAAACTGTAGAGATTGTCTAGTAGTAAAGTGGGCAGTTCCTCTGGCAAACTCTTTAGAGATGCCAGATAGTATTCTTATCTGCGTTGTATTCATCGCACCTTGAACTAACTTGACTCTTAACATGAAGTATAGAGTCTCATCGTCAGATGCTTGCAGGTTTTTGTTTTGTGTATACAAACCGTACCATTTAAATCTATCTATATCTTCAGGGTCTACGTCTTCACCGCTAATTGCGTAGTGGTGAATACTCTCAAGAACATCTAAGCCGCTTTTTTCGACTTTAATACGTTCAACCCTCTGCGCTGCTGTTTCCTTAGCCATAATATTTCCTATAAAATCTCTTTAGCTTCCCAATGAGGAAAGTGTTTTCTAACAAGTGCATTAAACTCAACTTCAAACTCTGAGTGTTCGTTTATGACCGCTTTTGCTGTTTGCTCGGACTTCTTTACAATCATTCCTGCACCAACAGTGTTGTTTGTGATCCTATCAATGATGATAAAACTACCCATCGCTTTAATGTGGTCGTATGAATCATATGCAATACTTTGATTCAATGACAATCTGGCAAGTGCAATCTCATTTAGTTCTAGTTTATTAACACTTTCCTCTTCTAGTGTATTTACATCAGTTCTATGATAAAAACTATCAATTGAACCGGTAACTACCGTTGAAGCACGTTTGAAAAAGTACTGTTTGCCTTTTGTAAGAGGCTCTTCATCCATCCAAACAATATTTACGTCTAACTCACTTGCCTGATCTGGCTGCTCATCACTTTTTACTAAGATATCTCCACGTGAAATATCTATCTCATCGTTTAGAGTTATAGTAATAGCTTGCTGTGCATAAGCACTCTCTAAGTTACCGTCATAAGTAACTATCTCTTTAACAGTTGAACTTTTACCTGATGGTAAAACAGTTACTGAATCACCGACATTTATAATGCCAGATGCTATAGTTCCGCTAAAACCTCTAAAGTTTAAGTTGGGTCTATTTACATACTGCACAGGCAGTCTAAAGTGAGTCAAGTCTCTGTCAGATGCTATCTCGATAGTCTCTAACGTATCCATAAGAGTCTTACCTCTGTACCAAGGTGATTTCTCACTAACATTTACAACGTTGTCACCCTTTAAAGCTGACATTGGAATAAGTGTCAAGTCAGATGTCAGACCTAACTCGTCCGCAAACTCCAAATACTCTTTCTTAATCTCTTCATATCTCACTTGGCTGAAGTCAACCAAGTCCATTTTATTTATCGCAATAACCAGATGCTTAATACCAAGTAACTTTGTTATGAACGAGTGACGTCTAGTCTGAGTCTGCACACCATATCTTGCATCTATCAGGATGATGGCCAAGTCTGCTGTTGAAGCACCTGTAGCCATGTTTCTAGTGTACTGCTCGTGACCTGGAGTATCAGCGATGATAAACTTTCTCTTGTCAGTTGCAAAATATCTATATGCAACATCGATAGTAATACCTTGTTCTCTCTCAGATGCAAGTCCGTCAACTAAAAGTGCCAAGTCAAACTCTTCACCTGTTGTTCCAGACTTTTTAGAGTCGTTTTTTATAGCTGCCAATTGATCTTCAAAAATCATCTTTGAGTCATGAAGAAGTCTGCCTATCAGCGTACTTTTACCATCATCAACACTACCACAAGTAATGAATCGGAGCAGCTGTTTGTTTTCATGTTCTCTTAAATAACTCTCTATATCGTTAGCTATCTTTGTTTCTTGTTTTGACATCTTAAAAGTACCCCTCTATTTTCTTTTTCTCCATTGATCCCGCGCTATCGTTATCAATAACTCTGCCTTGTCTCTCACTTGTTTTAGTAAGAAGCATCTCCTGAATAATCTCAGGAAGTGTAGTTGCAGTTGACTCAACTGCCCCCGTTAACGGGTAACATCCAAGTGTTCTAAATCTTACGTTTTCAAGAGATGGAACTTCACCTTCTTCAAGCGGAAGTCTCTCATCATCAACTAAGATTTTCACTCCGTCTCTTACAACAACAGGTCTTTCTTGAGCTAAATAAAGAGGAACAATAGGAATACCTTCAAGGTATATGTATTGCCAAATATCAAGCTCCGTCCAGTTTGAGAGCGGGAATACTCTGATAGATTCACCTTTTTTAACTCTAGCGTTGTAAACGTTCCAAAGTTCAGGTCTCTGATTTTTTGGATCCCATCTGTGCTTTTCATCTCTAAAAGAGTAGATTCTCTCTTTAGCACGAGTTTTCTCTTCATCACGTCTGGCTCCGCCAAATACAGCATCAAACTTGTACTTGTTGAGTGCCTGTTTTAGACCTTCTGTTTTCATCACGTCTGTATGAACAGCTGAACCGTGAGAAAACGGTCCAATATCCCCGGCTATTCCATCTGGATTTGTATGAACTAAAAGTTCAAACCCAAGATCTTTAGCCATTTTGTCACGAAACTCTATCATCTCTTTAAACTTCCATCTTGTATCTACATGTAGTAGAGGAAACGGTAATTTTGCAGGGAAAAAAGCCTTCTGCGCAAGGTGTAACATAACTGCAGAGTCTTTACCTACAGAGTAAAGCATTGCCGGGTTTTGGAACTCTGATATAACTTCTCTCATGATATGAATAGATTCAGCTTCGAGTTGTTTTAAATGTGTTAATTTTTCTTTATCAATCATCTTTGTCTCCTACGCAGACTTTATTAAGTGTAGTCCACACTCTTTATGTTCTGGGTTTTCCCACCACCATCTACCGCTTCTTATATCTCCACCTTCTTTTACAGGTCTTGTACATGGTGCACAGCCTATACTCGGGTAACCAAGCTTGTGAAGTTTGTTATATGGAACTCTATAAGTCTTTATATAAGCCCATATATCTTGTTCAGACCAATCTTTTAAAGGACTGACTTTGATAACATTGTTCGTCTCATCAAACTCAAAAAGTCTCATATCTTCTCTTGTAACACTCTGAGCAGATCTAAGACCTGTTACCCAGAAGTCAACATTTTTTAAGGCTCTCTTTAATGGAGCTATTTTTCTGACAGAACAACAGCTCTTTCTATTCTCAATAGAGTCGTAAAAGCCGTTTATCCCTTGTCTCTTATATAGGTCTTCTATATCTGTAGCTTTTGGAAAAAATACTTTTACTTTAATGCCATATTTTAAATTTGTTTCATGCATCACACTATATGTTTCATCAGGAAGTCTTCCTGTATCAAGAGTAAAGATATTTGCTCTTTGATCAACTCTTAACATCATGTCAGTCAGTACTTGGTCTTCTGCTCCAAAGCTTGAAGACAACGCTACATTTTGTCTAGTCTCTCTTAAAAGAAACTCTAACACTTCTAGTGTAGATGAGTTTTTGAACTCTTCATTTAATTGGTTTACTGTATTTTCCATTTTATTTCCTATATTTGATATTCTGGGCTTTGAACTTTCCCTAGTTGTACTTTGTTCCATCCTCTTTCATGAAAATAGTACAGAATCATTTTTGTTACAACTTCAATAGACCCAATAGATGCAGCCATTGCCAAATTTCCGGTAATAAAATATGAAATAACAATAGTGTCTATCGTTCCAACAGTTCTCCAAGAGATTGTTTTTACAACAGATCTATAAGCCTTTTCTTTCATTTTATTTCCTTTCAATTGATATCAACTATCAATGCGTGGAGAAATTGTAACAGATAATATATTTAATGTCAAGTAAGTCTATAAGTTTACTAGGGTATTGTCTTGTGATATAGTAGGGTATGTTTTAGAAAAATATCTTTAAAGCCAAATATTTAGGGCTTTGTTCAATCTCTGTACTTTTGTATGAGATTCGCAAAAATATGTAAATTTTACAAAAGGTAAAAAATATCTTACCATTATATGGTATAATTTCTTAAATACTCTAGTAAGTCTATTGGATTACTATTGTTGTAAAATTAAATCAGGAGCTGAGATGTTTAATTCTATTGCAAAAAAGGTTACGTATATACAGGTCGTTGTAATTGTTGTTTCAATGATTGCATTTATTGGATATATAAATGACTACCTTAACACATATATAGATAAAGAGACTCGACTAAAATTAGATACGAGTGTTGAACGTATGGTACATACTATGGACACATATAATGGAGCATTAGAAGAGAGTGCTACAAAGTTATATAGTGTTTTTAAGGACAACTATAGTGATTTCTCTATAGATCCAAATAAAAAGGTTGATGTATATGGTGTGTCGACACCAGAACTATCAAGTAATGGAATAGTTATAAATAATAACTTTGCAAAAATTGAAAAGTTCACAAAACAAACCGGTGCAGTAGCGACAGTTTTTGCTAGAGATGGTGATGATTTTGTACGTGTTTCTACTTCTTTGCTAAAAACAGATGGCAAGAGAGCAATGGGAACTTATCTAGGTGGTTCAAAAAGTCCGGCATTTGAACCAATTATGAATAAGAAAACATTTATAGGTAATGCAAGACTCTTTGGAAAAGATTATGTAACTGTTTACTCTCCAATAGTAGATGCTTCCGGAAATGTGATTGGTATTTTATTTATAGGTTATGATTTTACACAAGGACTTAAATCTCTCTCTCAAAAGATTAATGAGATGAACATCGGAGAAAACGGTCACTTCTATGCGATTAACTTAAAAACTAAAAAATATGATATCCATAAAACTCAAAGAAATGAATCTGCAAGTTCAGATATTGTAAAACAAGTAATAGAAAAAGAGAATGGTTATATATCTTATGAAGAAGATGGTTTAAATAAAGCTGTAAGATTCAAAGCATTTGCCAAATGGAACTGGATAGTTGCAGGAGAAGTCAATTTAGCTGATTTTGAAAAAGAAAATATTGAGTTAAGAAATAACCTTATAATTGCTGCTGTTATTATGATACTTTTTATTAGCCTTATAACATGGTTGGTAGTAAGAAAAATAGTATCTTCACCATTGAATAATTTAATAAGTCGTACAAAAGACTTATCTAGCGGTGATGGCGATTTAACAAGAAAACTTGATATTTCAGGACGTGATGAAATAGCTATTGCCAGTGAGGGAATAAATGATTTTATAGAAAAGGTAAGGCTTATTATCTCAGATGCTAAGCAGCTATCTAGCGAAAACTCATCTGTTTCTCATGAACTCTCAACTACATCAGTTTCAGTAGGTAATCTGCTAGAAGAATCAACTACTACAGTAAACAGTACGACTGAACAAGCCCTTACTATTAAAAATGAGATGGGAATCAGCATAGAAGAAGCAAAAAAATCTAAAGATGATCTGGAAAAAGCAAGTGGCTTTCTTGTTGAAGCAAATCAAGCAATTTTAGCACTTACTCAAGATATAAAAGTAAGTGCTTCAACTGAAGTAGAATTAGCGCATAAAATCAAACAACTAAGTCAAGATACTAAGCAGGTAAAAGATGTCCTGTTGGTTATAGGTGATATAGCAGATCAGACAAATCTACTTGCTCTTAATGCGGCTATTGAAGCAGCTCGTGCAGGTGAGCATGGACGAGGATTTGCAGTTGTTGCTGATGAAGTTAGAAAGCTGGCTGAGAGAACACAAAAAAGTTTAGTAGATATCAATGCAACTATTAGTGTAATCATTCAATCTATTGTTGACTCTAGTGATCAGATGAATTCAAATGCAAAAAAAGTTGAAGAGTTAAGTGAGACAGCCATAGGTGTAGAAGACAAAATAACAGAACTCTCTTTAGTTATGAATGAAGCAGTAATCACCGCAGATAAAACAGTTGAGAGTTACGTTCAAACAGGAAAAGATACTGAACGTATAATTGACGGTGTTAGCAGAGTTAATGAGCTGACCGGTAAAAATGCAAGAAGTGTTGAAGAAATAGCAAGTGCCGCAGAACATATGAATAATATGACCGAAACACTCAATAATAAGCTCTCTGAATTTAAAACTTAAGAGAGTGTAGGGTAGTCCGTGTAGCCTTTTTCATCCTGAGTATAAAAGGTTTCAGGGTCTGCTTTATTTAATTGTGAGTTTGTTTTAAAACGCTCAGGCAGATCAGGATTTGATATGAATAACTCTCCAAATGCTACAGCATCTGCCAGATTGTTTTCAATGGCTTTATTCCCTCTCTCTTTGTCATAAGCTCCATTTGTAATCAAAATACCTTTATATGCTTTTCTTAGTACTGAGAGTTCAACAACATTAGCTCCATGACGAATATCACCTTCAAGAGCATCTATGATATGAAGATAAGCGAGTTTATACTTGTTTAGCTCATTACAAATATATGTAAAGTGTTTTTGTGGATCAGAGTCAGTCATGTCATTAAAAGTACCACTTGGAGATAGTCTTAGACCTACTTTATCTGCTCCTATCTCTTTTATGATAGATTCAATGATCTCAAACAGGAAGCGGCTTCTGTTTTTTATATTTCCTCCATACCTGTCTTCTCTGGAATTGCTGCCATCTCTTAAGAACTGATCTATTAAGTAACCATTTGCTCCATGAATCTCAACACCGTCAAAACCAGCTTCTATGGCATTTTTCGCAGCAATCACATATTTTGTAACAAGTTCTTCTATCTCATCAATAGTAAGTTCTCTTGGAGTTTCATACTCTTTCATGCCTTCAAATGTATAGACTTCACCCTCAGGTTTTATGGCAGAGGGAGCTACTGGTAATTTACCATCATGATATAAGGAGTGAGAGATTCTGCCTACATGCCAGAGTTGTAAAAATATCTTACCGCCTTTGTCATGAACGGCTTGGGTTATTTTTTTCCAACCTTGAATCTGCTTTAGTGTATGAATCCCTGGAGTACAAGGATAACCAATCCCCTGTGTTGAAATCTGAGTTGCCTCAGTTATAATCAAACCAGCAGTTGCTCTTTGTTCATAGTATGTTACCATTAAATCATTTGGTATATTATCTTCAACACTTCGGCATCTTGTAAGTGGTGCCATGAAGATTCTGTTTTTTAAAGTATGGTTCCCGATGAGAATAGGTGAGAATAGATTCATGATTAACTCCTTGAAATAATTAAAACTATTATCTCATAGTATAAATTTTATTTATATAAAGAAATATTATTAATAGAGAATAACACGTTTATAAACGTTAGTAAGATGAAATAAAAAATAGAAAATAATTAGACATTGTCCTTAAAATTTGAAAAATATTAAACTTTTTCTCTAAAATAGAGCTTATTTTAAACTCATTATTATATAGTTTCATTAACAAAATATTTAGGAAGACACAATGAGAATTATATTATTAGGAGCACCGGGTGCCGGTAAAGGTACTCAAGCTCAATTTTTAACAAAAAAGTTTAACATTCCTCAGATCTCGACTGGTGACATGTTAAGAGCAGCTATCAAAGCTGGTACAGATATGGGTAAAATGGCCAAAGCAGCTATGGACTCTGGTCAACTTGTTACTGATGAGATTATCATTGGTCTTGTAAAAGATCGTATTGCTGAAGATGATTGTAAAAATGGTTACTTACTAGATGGTTTTCCTCGTACACTTCCTCAAGCAGATGCTGTAACTCAGGCTGGTATCGAAATCGATGCTGTTATCGAGATAGATGTTCCTGCAGAAGAGATTGTTAAACGTATGTCAGGTCGTCGTGCTCACTTAGCATCTGGACGTACTTACCACGTTATTTTCAATCCTCCAAAAGTTGAAGGTAAAGATGATGTGACTGGTGAAGATCTAGTACAACGTGATGATGATAAAGAGGATGTTGTTCTTGATCGTCTTAAAGTTTACAATGAACTTACTCAACCACTTATCGGTTACTACAAAGATCAAGCAAAGACAATCGATACACTAACTTACATCACAGTAGATGGAACAGCTCACATCTCTGAAGTTGAAGCTGCTATCACTTCTCAACTAGGTTAATTATTATTATCGTGCCCAAGTAATACTTGGGCATAGATTTAAAAAGAGTAGCAATGCAATTTCACCGTGTTCACATCGAAGTAACAAATATCTGCGGTCTTGCATGTAGTTTCTGCCCTCCAAAACTTCAACCCTCCAAAACAATGTCACTTGAACTATTTACTAAAGTATTAACACAACTACAAGGTTATACAAAATCACTCGCATTCCACGTTATGGGAGATCCTTTAATACTTTCAAACCTAAATGAGTACTTAGAACTTGCTCACAGTCATGGCTTTGAAGTAGAACTCACTACAAGTGGCTACTACTTTAGTAATCTGGAACACTCCAGCATTTTTCATCCTTGTGTTCGTCAGTTGAATATTTCATTAAACAGCTACAATAAGAACTCTCTAAAGCTTACTTTTGATGATTATATTGACTCTGTACTGTCTACATGTAAATACAAACTGACTGACAAGCCAAAACCTTTTATAAATCTAAGAGTATGGAACTTTGATGAAGCTTGCAGTGAAGCAGAGTTTAACACTCTGTTATTAAATAAACTATCTGCTTATTTTGATATTGAACTAAGCACTGCTGAGCTTTATAAAACTAGACCAAAATCTATACGTCTTGCCTCAAAAGTACTACTGAACTTTGATGATTATTTTGAGTGGCCATCATTAGACTCAAATCATAGCTCGAATGGAAGATGCTACGGACTGAAATCTCATATTGGTATATTGGCAGATGGGACGGTAGTCCCGTGTTGTTTAGATGGTGATGGAGTTATCAATCTCGGAAATCTAAACACAACAGCTCTTAGTGAAGTCTTAGGTTCACCAAGAGCAGTGGCTATGAGCAAAGGATTCTCTGACGCTATAGCGGTTGAAGAGTTATGTTTGAAGTGTAGTTATAAAGATAGGTTTACGGCACTAGGTTGACTTTGAGACATCATAGTCTCTATACTATATCCATTAAGAAAATTACTATTTAGCTTAACTTTTTTATTAATATTTTTATTTGAAGGAATACGATTTATTCCTTGTGATAGCATTAGCGCAACTGCATCATCATAAGCAAATTTATTTTCTATTTCACATGATTTTGGAAAATAACTTGAGCCATGAGTCATCCCTGGAACTAGATTTACTTCCATGAAATAACACTCGCCATCTTTATTAGTCTTAATATCTATACGACCATAATCTCTTATGCCTAAACCAAAAAATACTTCAGTCGCCATCTTTACTAACTTAACTTTTGTCATATTGTCTTTGATTTTTTTGAGTTCTTCAGAGTCCTCTGTTTTTGCTTTATGACCTAAAATTTTAAGTCCATTTGTTGATGCTAAGGGTACTATTTCAATTGGTGATATAACTAAGCGTCCACTACTTGTCTGAATGACTGATACTGTATACTCTTTACCATCCAAATACTCTTCTACCAAGACAGGAGCATTATACTGGCTATACAAAGAGAGTACTTTACTCTCAAACTCTTCATAATTAGTTACATATGATAAGTCATCAATCCCATTTCCATTTGCAGCATCTACAGGTTTTAAAAATAGTGGAAACTTAACAGGTAAATCAACTTCAGATTTATATTCCCCAGGAACAGCAGTAAAGAAATCTGCTGTTTTTATTCCTCTGTTTTTTAAGTATGACTTGGCCATAACCTTGCTTGAATCAAATCTTAAAACATCTTTTGATGAACCTGTATAGTTTATTCTATGATTAGAAAAATATTCAGATAGCCAAACATCAGACTCATCTTTAAATGATAAATATTTTACACCTAAAACTACTAAATCAGGTTGTCTCAGAACTATATTAAGTAAATCTTCTTTAGTTTTACATATATTTAGGACAACATTATGTCCCATATTCATTACTGCTTCTAACACACTGTTACAAGAACTCAGACTTCCAAAGCCGCTCTCTTTTAAATCTTTATTTGGTGTTGTGATTATTTCTATATTCAATGGGGATACCTTGGTTCTGTATGCATCAGTAGTTTTGTTAGATATATAAAGTGCATGTTGAAAAAGCCTAACAAAAATCTGTTAATGTTAATTCGAGTAGATCTAGGCTTTATGTGTAGTTATTATGTCTTTGAAGTATTTCAAAAACGAAGTCAAATACAGATCAAGTATTATGATATTGTATTCAGTATAGCAGAATAAAGGAGGGTCGTTTACAAAGATATGTAATTCGTTATTTAAAAAAGGGTTTACTTACCCTTTTTTAAAATAATAGTAGTTGATTTGTCAAAGTTAAAGTACTTATTAGCAGCGTCTTGAACTTTCTTTGCAGTTATCTTTTTGATGTCCTCTTCATAAGTAAGAAGTGGAGTTAAATCACCGCGAACAAGGTAGCTTCCAAAAAGGTTGGCAACAGAAGTTGAACTCTCAAGTGAGTAGATGAAGTCTGCTTTTGTATTGATCTTGACTTTGTCCAGTTCTGCTTTAGTGACCTTTGATGTCTTCATTAGCTCTATCTGCTCGATAAGCTCTTTTTCTACATCTTCGGCTTTTACGCCGGGGTTACAAGATGCCAAAAATATAAAAAGACCCGGATCAATGCTTTCCATGTTGTAAGCGTATATTTGGTTTACAAGACGTTTTTTATCTATCAGCTCTTTGTATAGTCTTGAACTTTTACCGGAGTAAAGAATCTCAGAGATCACGCTAAGTGTAACTTGGTCTTGGTCTTTAAAGTTAGGAATGTGAAAAGTTATAGCCAGCATCTCTACTTCACTCTCTTTATGGATAGTAACTCTTTTAGCTCCATCTTGCTCAGGTTCTACAAATTTAAACTCAGGAATCTTAGCACTGTTCTTGATACTGCCAAATTCTTTTTTAGCCTTCTTAAATACTTCTTTAGGGTCAACGTCACCTGTAACCATTAAGATGGCATTACTAGGCTGATAGTAAGTCTTATGGAAGTCCTTTATATCTTTGATAGTCCAAGTCTGGATATCGTTCATAAAACCGATTGGAGTCCAGTGGTATGGATGGTAAACATAAGCGTTGTTAAACATCGCAAAATAAAGATAACCAAGTGGAGAGTTCTCTGTTCTCCAGCGTCTTTCTTCAGCAACAACATCACGCTCAGGTTGAAACTCTTTATCTTTTAGGTTTAGGTTTTGCATAAGCTCGGCATAAAGGCTAAGTGATTTAGAAAGATTGTTAGTGCTCGACTTGATGTAGTAATGAGTATAGTCAAAACTTGTAGATGCGTTGTTTACTCCACCTATGCTTTTAACTTCTTTGTCAAACTCTCCTGCTGGAAGGTTTTTTGTAGACTTAAAGTTCATATGCTCTAGCATGTGAGCTATTCCGGTTTTACCCATAACTTCATTTCTACTTCCAACCTTGTAAAAGATATCAGTAGAGATTACATTTGTAGAATTTTCAAGAGGGATTACAACGATTTGTAGTCCATTTTTTAGTGTTTTAGTCTCATATTTCGGTAATGAAGATGCCATTAGTGTCCCTAAGATTAGTATGAGTGCTAAGAAATGTTTCATTTTCTGTCTGCACCGATTGCTTGAGTGATATTTGTATATCCGTCAGCTTTGATAAGCTCTATAAGCTCTTTGTTAATATTCATAACCATATCAGGACCATGAAATACGATTCCGCTTAGTATTTGCACTAGTGAAGCTCCTGCTTTAATTCTTCTGTATGCTTCCTCGGCCGAGTCGATTCCACCAACAGATATAAGTGTAGTTTTACCGTAAAGCTCTTTTGCTACAGCTTCAAAAATTTTAAAACTTTTTTCTTTTAAGACTGCACCGCTAAGTCCACCAATATCATAAGGCTCTTTAACAAGCGAATAGTCAATAGTAGTATTTGTAGCAATGATACCATCTGCACCTTGGTTTACTGCCATCTTCGTAAGTGCTACCGCATCTTCTTCTGTCATGTCTGGTGCTATTTTTAGAAGGATAGGCATGTCTGTAAGTGCTTTAGCTTCACTAAAAAGTTTGCTGATAAACTCTTCGTTTTGCAAGTCTCTTAGACCGGGAGTGTTTGGAGAAGATATGTTAATAACAAAGTAATCTCCAAGACCGTCAAACGTTTTTATAAGATGCGTATAGTCGTTAATAGCCTCACTATCAGGAGTTAACTTGTTCTTACCGATATTTACACCGATAGGAGTTGTAAAAGGGTAGATTTTTTTAAGTCTTCCCTGAACTTTTAGTGCCCCGTCGTTGTTAAATCCCATAGCATTTTGAATAGACTTTTCACCTATGTGACGCCACATTCTAGGTTTTGGATTTCCAGCTTGCGGTTTAGGTGTAACAGTCCCGATTTCAGTAAAACCGAAACCTAGTATCTGCATACCGCGAATCATCGTAGCATTTTTATCAAATCCTGCACCAAGTCCTACAGGGTTTAAAAACTTTCTACCGAATAGTTCTTGTTTTAAAACATCGTCTGTAATGAAGTGAGACTCTAAAAAAGAGTTAAACGGTATTTGGCAAACATTTGCAGTTCTAATCGCTGTTTCAGCTAAGTGGTGTGCATTCTCAGGCTGTAGTTTAAACAGCCAAGGTTTTATACTTTCATAATTTATCATATTCGCAAATTTACCTTTTAATATTTTAGAGATTATACTAAAATAAAGGTAATGATTTAATAAAGGAGATATTATGAGTAGAGTTTTAGTACCTATAGCTAGTGGTTTTGAAGAGATAGAAGCAGTAGCGATAATAGATGTTTTAAGAAGAGCAGAAATAGAAGTTTTGGTGGCTTCACTGGATGAAGAGAAGCTTGTAAAAGGTGCAAATGGCATAACTGTTCAAACAGATATGCAAGTAAGAGACATAGGTGTAGATACTCTTGATATGATTATTCTACCAGGTGGATGGGATGGAACATATGCATTAGCAGATGATGAAAATGTTCAAAGAATTTTAAAAGAGATGGATTCTAAAGGTAAAAATATTGCTGCGATTTGTGCTGCACCGTTTGCACTTAATAAAGCAGGTGTACTAAAGCACAACTACACATGTTACCCATCGGTGGAAGAGCAAATAAGAGAAGATGGATATCTGGGCGATAAAGCGATGGTTGTAGAAGATGGTAATGTTATGACATCTCGCGGACCGGGGACAGCTATATGTTTTGCTCTGGCAATAGTTAAGAAGTTAAAAGGTGAAGAGACATATAAGATGTTAAAGGCTGGAGTATTAGCCAACTTTTGTGAGGATCTTGCATGATAAAACACTCACTTGTGAATCGTATTAGTATATTACTTAGCGCTTTAGCACTTTTTACAGGTTGTTCTACTCTTCAGGTAAGCACAGACTATGATGATACTTTTGACTTTTCTAAACAAAAAAGTTTTGTTATTAAACATGAAAACAAAGCCGGTGAAGACACACTTTCAAATGACAGGATAATAGACTCTTTAGAAGTAGATTTGCAAGCTAAGGGTTATAAAAAAGTATCTCAGAAAGAGGCTGATCTTATCTTTGTATTTCATGTAAATGTAGAGAAAAAAAGTGATATTCAAACTGATTATCAGATGATGGGATATGGTATGTATAGATATGGCGGAGCCATGATTGCGACAACAAGTACATACAACTACGATGAAGGCACTTTGGTTATAGACGCATTAAACCCTAAGAATGAAAAGATAGTCTGGAGAGCTACAGGAGTAGCTGAGTTAAAAGAGCAAAAGACCCCTCAAAAAAGAAAAGAGTATATAAACTCTATCATTACAAAAATGATGAGTAGTTTTCCAAAGTAGAAAGTCTTTAAGGCTTTTTACCTTATGACACTTCTCTATCATTTAGGAATTTTTCAAACTTGTTAACTGGAAGGGCTTTAGACATTACATACCCTTGATAGTATTCGCAATTCAAGTCTTTCAAAAAATCTACATGCTCTTTCTCTTCTACACCCTCTGCAATAACTTCAAAATTAAACTGTTTAGAAATCGTTAAAATAGTTTTAACTAAAGAAGCGTCATCTTCATTGTCAAGTATATTCTGAATGAAACTACGATCGATTTTTAGAAAATCAAACGGTAAGTTTTTAAGGTATGAAAGTGATGAGTAACCTGTACCAAAATCATCCATAGCGATTGTAAAACCGTGAGATTTTAGTAAGTTCATCTTATCAGTAGTTGCTAAAAGATTATCGAGTGCAACCGACTCTGTAAGTTCAAGTTTTAATGCACTTGGATCAACGCTGTACTCTTGTGTTGTTTTTAAAATCTTTGTTACAAAATTGTCTTGGTTAAACTGTTTGGAACTAATGTTTATAGATATGTTTTTTATCTTGTTTTTTATTTTTTTATAGTCTATACAAGTACGTTCAATCACCCAGTCTCCAATAGAGAGAATAAGTCCACTCTCTTCGGCATAAGGTATAAAATCATCTGGATATATAACTCCACGTGTAGGATGATTCCATCTGATGAGTGCTTCACATGAAGTGATATGTGAACTTTTTGTCTCAACTATAGGTTGATAGTATAGTTCAAACTGATTGTGTTTTAAAGCTTCTCGAAGTTCACTACCAAGCAGAAGTTGGCTTTCTATCTTTTCACTCATCTCTTGTTCAAAAAAGCATGTAGTATTTCTACCTAGTTGTTTTGCCTTATACATGGCAATATCAGCATGTTTTAAAATAACGTTTATATCTTCCTCTTCTTTAGATATAGTTGTTATGCCTATACTTAGTGTGATATATAGAGTATGCTCCTCCATTTCTATAGGCTCCTTCATAAGTTTATGAAGTTTTTTTGCTACATTATGTGAGTACTCTAGTGCGTGGTTTTTATTATCACTCAAGTCTGATAATAGTATAACAAACTCATCACCGCCCAGTCTTGCGATAGTGTCTTCTTTTCGCATGATAGTAGAGGCTCTTTTTGCGAAAGTTTTAAGAAGAATATCTCCGATATGGTGACCTAAAGAGTCATTAATAGTTTTAAAGTTGTCTAGATCTATAAAAAGTATAGATCCATAGCGATCATGTCTTGCAAGCCTTGCAAGTTGCTGTTCAAGACGATCATTAAGAGTTAGACGATTAGCCAGACCTGTTAAATGGTCATAAAAAGCTTGATGACGAATCTTTTCATCAGCTTGAATACGTCCTGTAATATCCTCAACAATCCCAAGACCACCTTTAATATTGTTGTTGATATCATACATAGGAACAGCCTGCATCTTTATCCAGATCGTTTCATTTGATATCTGTGTATGATATGACCCTTCATAGTAACCTTTCTCACCATGAAGTGTAACATCAAGAGATGGTCTTATAGATTGGTCATTAGCTAGTTTAATATCCAAATTTATGAGTTTATGTACCGGAGTGTTTAGTAACTCAGAAATAGAGTTGTTTGCCTCTGTGATAATAAGGTCTTTGTCATAGGTAAATACACCTATAGGAACTTCTTTAAATATAGAAGTAAAATAACTCTCAGACAGTTTTAGCTCTTTTTCTGACTCCAGTACTAGCATGTTTGATGTGATTAGTTCTATGATTTTGTCATGATATTTTTTTGAGAATGTAATAAGTAACATTAAAAATAGAGCTATCAGCACTGCCATTAGAATATGTATCTCACTACCGAGCTGATACATGGCAAATGTAAATGGAATGAGTAGTATTAGTAAGTAGTTTCTGGCAAGGTCTTTGTATACAGAAAGGCTCATAACTGTCCCGGCTGATAAACCAGCCATAATCATAGTTAGAAATGCTTGATGATATGGTTTATCAGCAGGAAACATAAAAAATATACCCGCACTGATAATGACAGAAGTTAGAAGGGCTTTTCCCTTAAAGCTTTTTTCTAGAGATTCAAGTGATTGTTTTTGAATAGTTTTTAAATATGATTTTGCTTGTATGTTACGTAAAGTTAGTAGAATGATTATAGCTAGTAGCCAAAGAGATAAAAACGTCTTATCTGCAATATTCCAAAATATAATAGAAACTATTATAGCGTTGAGAATGACTGCGAGAGAGGATGAAAAGAGATTTGATGATGCTAGATGCATCAGCTCTTCTCTGACTTCTAAAGTACTCTCATTAGTTTTAGTCATTGTTTATACTTAACGTATTTTGTTTATTCATAGCATTATTATACTATATTTATTGACCTTTGGAAGACTAAGTTTTTTAAACTTCTCTTTTCATCTTCACTTGCAAACTCTTTTACGTTTTCAAGACGTTCTACAAACTTGAAAGTAGGAGCAAGTTCTTTTATAAGTTCTTTTATAAAGTCCATATCCAGATCAGGTGAGTTAAGACAGGCTAGAAGTGTACAATCCTCAGATGCAATCTGTGGAAGCTTCATAATAAGCTTTCTGTAGTCCTTAGTAGCCTCAAAACTACCTTTTTGAAAGGTTGGAGGATCGATGATAATAAGATCATAAGGACCCTTCTTCTTTATGCGTGAGAATGATTTTAAGATGTTATATGGATGAAAACTAACACCTCTGGTATCTATGTCATTAAGATGATGATTTGTACGTCCTGTGCTTAGTGCGCCTTTACTCATATCAATGTTTGATACTTTGTATGCACCGCCCATCATAGCAGCTATACTAAAAGCACAAGTGTATGAGAACAGATTTAGAACGCTTTTGTCCTTAGAGTTTGATTTTACAAACTCTCTACCGTTTTTCATATCAGGAAAGTATCCGCTGTTACGATTTGAAAGCAAATTTAGCTTTATCTTCATACCGTTTTCAATTAC
Source organism: Sulfurimonas sp. (assembly GCF_041563035.1). GTDB lineage: Bacteria > Campylobacterota > Campylobacteria > Campylobacterales > Sulfurimonadaceae > Sulfurimonas. The sequence continues at coordinate 26,893 of NZ_JBFFNS010000016.1, forward strand.
AAAAAGTTCATCTGCTAACTCTCCGACTATAACTTCACTAGGAGCACCTTTTATATAACGGCGTTGAAGAACTATAGTCTTATGTCTGCTAGATGCAATATATGACTTTAGCATCTCTATAAGTTCTGCTTCATTCTCTTCTTCAAAATAAAGAGCAACACTTAGAATGTCGTCTATAGAATCAATAGTCAGATGCTTCCAGCCTTCATAAAGCCCACCGCGTCCATGAAAAAGTCTTTTAAACTCGTTTGTTAAATCTTTTGAATTTTCTTGTAAGTGTGTTTGTATATCTTTAATAGTCAATGTAATTCTTTTATTAGTTTGATTTATGTGAAATGATAGCGAATATTACATCAATATGCTTGCTAAATAAAGATAATTTTATTTTAACGAAGTATAATATCGGCATATTAGTTATTTAAATAAAACAAGGGATAACGATGGGCAGTTCTTTCGTAGATATAGAAGATATAAATATTGATAATAATACAAAAAATGCGTTGGAAAAAACGCTAAACAATATTGGTGATGATTGGATAGTCAGTAGAATTATTGGGTTATCTAAATCTTACTCGTCTAAATTGATAACATTTCAGGATATCTTGGATGGAATCGACGATATTTTATATGGTGAACACGGAGGAGAGGCAACTCTTGCAATGCTACAATCTGCTGAAGACTTTAAGAAAGAATTTTCAAATGCTTATCAAAATGTTAGCTGTGATATAGCTTCATAAGCTTTGGATCTACATGTAAGTATTTATAAAATACTTACACCTTTTCCCAAAAAGTACCTTGTGGTGTGTCCATTATGTTTACACCAAAGGCTAATATCTCATCACGAAGTCTGTCGGATTCTTCAAAGTTTTTCTCTTTTTTAGCCTCGTCACGTTTTACTATAAGGTCGAATATTTTAAGTTTTGTATGAGTATCTACACCAAACTGAAAGTATTCAAAGGCATTTTTAGCACCAAAGCCTAGAACTTCTTCTATGTATGCAAGGTTTGAGATAGTCTCACGTTTAAGTGACTTATGTTTTCCGGCGGTGTCTAGTGTCTCGTTCGCAGTTGATATCATTTCATCAATAAGTGCAAGAGCAGTAGATACATTCATATCATCACTTAGAGCTTTTAGTAGAGCCTCTTTAAATGGAGTAGCATCTGTACAGTCAGCAAGCCCAAAAAGTCTCTTTTTAAGTCTGTATATCTTGTCAAGTCTCTTTTTAGAACTTACAAGGTCTTCAGTGTTGAAGTTGAAGTTACTTCTGTAGTGAGTGCTTAAAAGGTAAAAACGTAGAACTTCTCCGTCATACTCTTTTAGTGCATCTTTTAAGAAGAAGCTGTTCCCTAAACTCTTAGACATCTTCTCGCCGTCAATGTTTACAAAACCGTTATGCATCCAGTAGTTTGCAAGTGCGTGGTTAGTTCCACATCTAGTCTGTGCAGCTTCGTTTTCATGGTGAGGAAAAAGCAGGTCAGCTCCACCGCCGTGGATATCTACAGCAAACTCTGCACCCTCGTGAGCTAAATGTTTTTCTATCATCGCAGAACACTCCAGATGCCAGCCCGGACGACCTTTACCAAATGGAGAGTCAAAAGTGATAGTGTCATCTTTTACGCTTTTCCACATAGCAAAGTCAGCAGGGTTCTTTTTCATAGAAGAACTTTCAACTCTCTGTTGCTTGTCATCTTCGTTTTGAACTCTATGCGAAAGTTTTAGGTATTCGCTATCACTTGAAGTATCGAAGTAAACATCACCCTCAGAAGTCTCATAAGCATGTCCTGAGTCTAAAAGCTTTTGGATAAGTTCGTACATAGCATCAAGAGACTCTGTTGCTTTTGGCTCTATGTCTGGACGAGATGCACCGATGGCATCCATCTCTTTGTGAAATGCATCTGTATAGAAGTCTGTAATCTCTTTTATCTCTTTACCGGACTCTACAGCTTTTTTTATGATCTTGTCATCGATGTCCGTGATGTTTCTAGCATAAGTTACATCGTAGCCGTTAGCTTTTAGCACACGTGAAAGAAGGTCAAATACTAAAGCACTCTTAGCATGACCAAGATGCGCGTCATCGTAAACAGTCGGTCCACACACATAAAGAGAGGCTTTTCCCTCTACAAGTGGAGTAAACTCACGTTTTGTTTTTTGTACTGAGTCGTATATGTACATCTGAAAATTTCCTATGATTGTAATTATTTATAGAAGTTATTATATTCGTGATTATATCATAGTAAGTTTATTTAGCTTTTATATCTATTTAACAATTTCAAAAGACCTCGTGCCGCCTGTTTACCTTGCCCCATGACACCTGTCAATAGATAGCCTCCAGTTGGCGCTTCCCAATCCAGCATCTCTCCAACACAAAATACTCTAGGAAAATCCTTTAGCATCAGATGCTCGTCTAAATTTTCAAAACCTAAGCCTCCAGCTGTACTAATAGCCTCTTCAATAGGTCGATAAGATTCTAATGTTAAGGGAAACTTTTTAAGCGTATTTGCTACTAAATCAGGATCTGTTAACGACTCCTTTACTAAAACCTCTCTCAATAAAGAAGCCTTAATACCATCCAATCCTAAGCGTTTCCAAAAAGCACTCAAACTCTTCTTACCTTGGTTTGCCATCAACTGTTGTTTTAACTGACTCTCCATGCGATGAGGAAAGAGGTCTAAGTAGACTCTAAAGGGAGATTTTTTCTCTATTTGCTCTCTTATAAATTTAGAATGTGTATAGATTAAACTGCCTTCAACCCCATACTCATTCACTAAGAGTTCGCCCAATTTTGAATGAAGGTTACCTTTAATATCTCTGAAGCTAAGTTCTACATTTTTTAGCGGTGTTCCTGAAAACTTCTCTTTAAACACAGTTGACCAAGAGACATTAAAGCCCATATTCGCAGGTTTAAGTGGGGTGATTGTTAGCCCTTTATCTTTGAGCATCTTTGTCCAGGCGCCTGTTGAACCTAAGTGTGGCAAAGATGCGCCACCTAAAGCCAAAATAACTGCATCAAATGAATAATCTTTTAGCCCATCAGGAGTTTCAAACTGCCAAACATCATTAGACCAACCCACCAAACGATGTTTCATTTTAAACTGAGTACCGTTTGCTTTGAGTTTATGTATCCAAGTACGGAGTAGGGGTGCTGCTTTTTTATCTAGCGGATAGACTTTACCAGAAGAGCCAATAAAGGTTTCATAGCCAAGACTTTTCGCCCAAGAGCGCATGTCATTTGGGCTAAAGTTATCAAGCGCAGGTTGTAAAAAAGGTTGGGCTTCAAAATAGCGGCTTGAAAAGAGGTCAAAGTCTTCAGCATGTGTTAGGTTTAAACCCCCACGTCCTGCTATTAAAAACTTACGTGCCGCAGAAGGCATCGCGTCAAACACTGTTGGTGCATAACCCGCTTCAGATAAAACTTGTGCCGCCATCAGACCAGCAGGTCCAGCACCGATAATAGCAATCATAAATCTCATCCTTAGCGAGTTAAAATAATTTCTGAATTATATCTAAAATCACAATATCTCTTGAACCGTATAAGCTTGATTTTGACTCTTGTCAAACACCCATCGCTTCGTACTTAAGTTCTCTAAAAAAGTCTCGTCATGAGTAATGAATAGTAGCACCCCTGAATACTCTTTTAAAGAAGCCTCCAACGACTCTATAGACTCCAAATCCATATGATTGGTTGGCTCATCCAAAATGATCAACGAAGGGTGCTTTAATAGCCCCTCGGCTATTAGCAGTTTTCTTACTTCACCCGGACTCGGTATACTACTGTTTAGCAGTGCTTTGGCATCTGAGCCTAGTCTTTGAACGAGGGTGAAAAGTTCACCTTTTTCTTCACTGTTTAAGTTACTGATATCAGAAAAAAGTTGCTCTGCCTCTTTGTCTGTAATCTCTTGAGGTATGTAAAGATAGTCATGTTGAAAATCAATCTTTTCTATAAAATAGCTTATAAATGTGCTCTTACCAGCACCGTTTTCACCGCTGATACCTACTTTATCTCCAATATCTACTGATAACCTTGGAAAACAGAGTTGTGTTGACTCAAAAAGTGTAATGCAGTTTTTCTCAAGTGCTATGGGGAAATTGTGTTTGGCAATATCTGCCTCAAAGCTGATACCTGTTGCATACTCTTTTGAGAGTTTACTCATATTTTCACTTAAGTGACGTTGTTTAGTAACTGTACGCTGTAGCATCTGCCCATCATGCTTATCTTTACCAGTCAAAATAGCGCCGTTAATTTTCTCTTTCATCGAGCTGTCAGATTTACCAATACCTTTTTTAGAGAACCGCTTTTTAGCAAGTGATACTTTCTCTCTTTGGACTTGAACGACTCTGTTGATTTTTTTTAGCTCATTTTCCTGTTCAGAGATTACTTTTTTCTTGTGAGAGAGTGTCTCTTCATAGGCAAGGTGAGCCAAAGAAAATTTCGATCTATATTTTAAGACTTCTCCTGCTTTTATCATAATAGTCTGTTGTGTTAATGCATCTAGTAAAGTTCTATCATGACTGACCAAGATGCCTATTCCTTTGTAGCTTCTAAGTGCCTCAATTACTATTGCCTGAGAACGAGAGTCAAGATGGTTGGTCGGCTCATCGACCATTAGAACATCACTTTCACTTGAAAGTGCAACTGCGAGTTGTAGTCGTTTGCGTTCACCATGACTCAGAGTTTCCCAAGTGCCTAACCATTCATCTTTGACCTGCAAAAGGTCTCTTAGCTTATACGCCTCTTTTGTAAAAGTCATCATAAACTCTTCAAGCTGTTGCGGGGGAAACTCTGTACTTTGTGCGCAATAAACCACTAGGTCATTACCAATAATCAACCCCTTTTCGGTTTTTAGTTCTTTTGATATTAGTTTTAAAAGTGTACTTTTACCAGAACCGTTAATCCCAGTAATAGCACTCCATCCCTCTTCAAAGTCTAAATTTAGGGCACTAAAAATGGGTTGGGCTGCGCTTGGATATTTATATGATAGGTCTCTGATTTTTAAACTATTCATAATTTCCTGTTTTCTTTGAGTATAGCTAAAAATGTGAATCTAGGATATTTGTTGCTGTTTGATGAACGACTTCCCATTCTTCTATTCCCCCGTCTACTTCGGTAAATAAAGGATGGGTTTTTATTTTTTCAAGAGATTTCAATTCCTGATAACGACTTGGATCACGAAGCTTTAATTTGCTCAACAAGTGCTTGAATTCGTATTTAATCTGACCCTCGGACACTTTTATAAGACTACATTCTCCACTCTTTGGTATCTTTTCCCTGTTAAACTTATAATCTCTTTTATCTGCCTCATCCGCCACACTCCGCAGATAAGAACCTATAGCGGTTTTAGAATTGTCAGCATCTTTGAACCTAATTAGCTGTGGATGATTCTTGTAGCCATTTGTCTTGCCAAGCAACACATTTTGCGCCAATAGTCCCTCTCTCCACAATGCAACTAAACCTTTTGAATCTAAATAGCCTGGATGTATTGACCAAAGTCTCATTTACTACCTTCTGCAATATAACGTTTAAGGAGAGCAATATGAACCCGCTCTTGGGTTCTTTCTCGTTCCCAAGTTGTACTTGGGAATGCACACAAATAATAAATATACATAGACACTCCCAAGCGGAGCATGGGAGCTAGACTGAAATAACCTTTTTTAAATATAAGAACTAATAAAGTCTTTAAAAACTAAAAGTAAAGCAGTAAAAACGACAGCCCCAAGCACAAGATAAAGAGTGTTTTTAGAGTTTAGCATCTCAAAGAAGTTTTTTACTCCGAAGACTCTTATAGTCAAAGTGAAACTTACAAAACCACCGACTGTAGATGCAAGAGCTAGACCGCTTACTCCCATGGGTGATATAAGCGAGAGTGCGAAGATGATGTAAGTGGCTAGAGAGAAGGTTGCTATTTTTGCCGCTTTCATCTGCATCTCTTTAGCGTAGAGCCATAGGACAAAGAGCTTTTGAAGACCAAAAGGAAGTAATCCTATCATGTACATCTGCAGAACTAGGGTAGTGTTTTGAGTATCTTGGGCACTAAATGCACCTCTCTCAAAAAGTAGCCAAGTTATCTCTCGTGAAAGTACAAGTCCGCCAATGGCACTTGCTGTAAGTAAAAATGCTAAAAACCAAAAAGCACGCTGCAAAAAGAGTAGGGCTTTTTCTTCGTCTTTGTTTTTTATGTACCTTGCAACTCTTGGAAAAAGTGCTATAGATGTTGCAATAGCAAAAAGAGCAAGAGGGAGTTGAAAGATGCGGTTAGCGTAGTAGAGGTAAGAGATAGAGCCTGTGATGAGAAAAGAGGCTAAAAAAGTATCTAGAAATGCACTCACTTGTGCAGTTGAGTTTCCCCACATGGCAGGAAAGAACTGTCTTCTAAACTCTCTTGTATCTTTTTTGATGATTTTAGACTTTACTCTTAGGTGTCTGAATCCGCCAATTAGAAGTTTAGAGAGTCCCATTTTATATATGGCGATAACATGAACCCCAAGTTGCATAAGCCCACCGATAACTACACCCCAACTAAGGTAGTAGACTATCTCTGCTTGTTCTTTGTCTTGTGAGAGAAGTAAAGCTAAAATAAGCGATAAGTTTAAAAGAGCAGTAGAGAAAGCTGATGTCGCAAAGTGGTGTTTGTACTGAAGCATTGTACTTAAAAATGTAACCCCAAATATAAGTGGCAAGTACCAAAAGTTTATAGCCACAAACGGAGATGCCAAGTCTATAGTCGCCGCGTCAAAACCTACTGCTATGGCTTGTGTAGCTAATGCTGGTAAAAGGTTTACAAGCAGAGTGATTATGAGTATGATAGAGAAAAAGACTACAAAGATGTTTGCTGAGAATACACCCTTGTGTTTAGACTTGGCAAATGCCGGAATAAAGACCTGTGTAAATGCGCCTTCTGCAAAGATACGGCGAAAAAGATTTGGCAGTTTAAAAGCTATGAAAAAGATGTCACTATATATGTTTGCACCAAGAACGGATGCTGTCAATAGATCTCTAATAAATCCTAAAATTCTTGAAAATAAAATTCCAAAACTGTTCGTGAAAATCGCTTTAAACATGGGCTTCTTTGTGTCTGTTTTATAGGTTTTATGAAAGTTTAACAAAACAATGTGTAAAACTACATTATTTATTATCTCTTTAAAAAGAAGTTTTGATTATAATATTAAAGAAATTAAAATCTATTAAGGCAGAAAGATTGAAGTTTATTAGACTTTGTATATTAATATCGATTCTTTCTGCGACTCTATTTTCTGCAGAAAAAACTTACATTGACAACGAACTTCTTGAAAGAATTACAAAAAAATATGGCAAATTTGCAAAAAACAGATTTCATTTTCTTCAAAAAACCATAGATGCAAATAAAAAACTAAATGAGTTAGAGCAGTTAAAAGAAATAAATGATTTTTATAACGGAGTGAGATATGCAACCGATAAAAATGTTTATAATGAAGATGATTATTGGGCTACTCCTTGGGAGTTTTTAGGTAAAGATAAAGGTGATTGTGAAGATTATGTAATCTCAAAATACTTTGCCCTAAAGCACCTTGGAATAGATAGCAAAAAATTGTATCTTACTTATGTAAAATCTACAAAATTTAAAGAAATACATATGGTTTTAACTTATTTTAAAACACAAAAAGCTGATCCGCTAGTGCTAGATAACAATAATCATAGAATATTTAAAGCATCACAAAGGAAAGACTTGATTCCAATTTACAACTTTAATCCGACTTTATTAAAAAAAGGTAAAAAGAAAAAATCTCACAAAAAATGGGATAAATTAATATATAATATGAAAATGGGGAAAATATGACACTTTTTAGACAAATAGCAATACTACTATCAATATTCTTGATAATTTTACTTTCAACTGTTTTATTTTTAAACTTTAAAAATGCAAGTAAATCAGTTAGCCAAAGACTATATGAAGATGCGAAAAATACGGCAACTTCTCTTAGCTTATCATTAGCCGGTGCTAAAGGTGACATTTCTATGATGTCTATCATGATAGATGCGAATTTTGACAGTGGGCATTATGGGTATATATCTTTAGTAGATTTAGATGATGAACTACTGCATGAGAGAAAGGCTCACAATGATATGCCAAATGTTCCCGCATGGTTTTTAAATGCTATTGATTTACAAGCGCCTATAGCCTTGGCAAATGTTTCAGCAGGTTGGAATCCCATTGGAATTTTAAATGTTCAGAGCAATGTATCATATGCTTATACTCAATTATATGAGATTTTAAAAAGTCTATTTATATCGTTTTCAATTCTATCAACAATAGGTCTTTTTGTATTAAACTTTGTTCTAATTGTAATATTGAAACCACTTAAAAAGGTTCAACTACAGGCTGAAGCTGTTGTTAGAAATGAGTTTGTTGTAGAAGATACAGATATCTTCACAAAAGAGTTTAGAGATGTAGTTGTTGGAATGAATACTATGGTTATAAAAGCTAAAGCTATGTTTGACAAAGGAAATAAAGCCCTTCAAAAACAAAAAGAGTTAGAGTACACAGATAAAGTTACTAAACTTAAAAACCGTAAATACTTTATGCATAAAGCACAAGAGTATTTAACAGTAGATTCCTCATCAAAAGGTGGAATAAATATAATCATAGAAATAAGTGGTTTGATAGAAGCGAATGATGTCATAGGTCGTGAAAATGTTAATAAAATGTTGTGTGATATAGCCGATGTGCTCAGAGATTATTCAAGTCAACATCAACATGCAATAGTAACAAGAATGAACCCGGTGGAATTCTCTATATTGATTCCAGACTTATCTTATGAAGACGGAGTCATATTAGTCGATGGTATAGATAGTTTCATTCAAGATATCGTGCAGGAGTATGACCTTGAGCCTTCTGAAGTATATGTAGCAATTGGACTCAGCGAGTATAGCTACAAAGATAAAATCGGTGTACTCTTAGCACGAGCGGATAGTGCACTTACCCATTCAAAATATTTAAAAAACAATAAATATCTACAAAAAGTTGAAAATACCTCTGAGATTATGAGTAAAGATGAATGGAAAAGTGTTATAGTTAATGCTATAGAGAAAAATAATTTCTCATTGACAACATGGGATATAGTAGATACTGAAAATCAAAAAGACATTTATAAGTCCATATATTTTATGATAAAAACAGATGATGGCACTACGTACAGTTATGATGAATTTATGTTACATGCAAATCAACTAGAGCTAAGTAACAGTATTTATAAAAATATCTTAAATATGATATTTACAAAACCAGATACAAAACTAAGTGGAAGTGTATGTTCCCTTAAGCTATCTTACGATTACGTCATGCATGATGACACATATAATGATATGAAAAATCTTTTCTCCATTTATGCTTCAAATTTACCGTTTAAATTGATTATTGAGTTGCCAGATAAATTGCTTCATACAAATTCTCAAGAGATAAAGCAATATAAAGCTTTATTTGACAAATACTCAATAGACATAGGCATAGTAGATTTTATTGGTGAAAGTACAGATTATCAATATTTACAAGATTTTAGACCTGTATATATTAAAGCAGATAAAAATTATTTTATAGATCAAAATGAACATATTTTATCCGCTCTTAGACTGATCACAGATTCGGCTGGTATCTCCCTAATAGCTACGGGTGTAAGTAATATGACAACTTTGGATGCTTTAAATAAAAAAGATATCTACATGATACAAGGAGAGGTTACAAAGACGACTAAACTCTAGAGTTTAGTGAGTGTTGAAATCTCTTGTAAGCACCAAGGGTACTGTTTTTCAAGGTCTTTAACATACTATTAACAAAAATTTGATTAAAATAGAGGGTTTATTTTTAAAATTTATTTTTGGCAGGAAAAAATGGCACTGTTTGGCTCAGACAATAAGACTACTAAATCATCCAAAAAGATTCGACCAACTGTTGTCCGTACACAAAACGTTGCAAAAGAGTTGATGTCAATCGCAAAATCTAATGATGTAAATGTTAGTTCTATAGATTTCAATATACTAGAAGTACAAACATATACAAGAGTTAATAAGGGTGATAAAGAAGTAGACTGGGAAGAAGCTACTGAGGAAGAACTCTCAGAGTTAGAAGACAAGGGCGCCATCCTTGACAAAAACTTTCAAATTAAACAGATGTATGAGATAGAGATCTTTTCAAAAATCGATAATGATCCATATGGTGACCTTCATTTAGCTGTTGGTGCCAATGCAACTAAATGTAAAATATATCTGAGCATCAGAGAGGGTTCTAAAGTCTCTTTTAATCCAAGGTTTGAAGAAGAACTTTTAATACTTATTAACAAGAGTAAAGTTCGTGCAAATATCTTGATAAATATCTTTGATGAGATGTTAGCAGATGAAATCTCAAAAATAGTTGCTCATGTCAGAGTAGAAGAGACAGCTGTTTATGACAAAAGTGAAACGCATCTGATAGCTGAAGCGTATGAACCGACACCTACTACAAACGATGCTCTAATCTTCCATTATGATAAAAAAGATACTATTAATGAAAAAGATAAAGTAGATTATGCAAACAGAGGTTTTATCCAGAGTGTTCATAAAGATGAACTTCTTATTGAATATGTAAAGATTAAAGAGGGTAAACCTGGTAGAAACTGTCGTGGTGAGTTTATGGAGCCTAAGGAACCGATAGAAGAAAATGTACCTACATTTACTACTGACGATACTATAAAAGTAATTGACTCTGAGAAAAATATAGAGTACCGCGCCGTTGAAAATGGATATATCGCTCTTGATGGAACTTTGTATACGATAAAGTCTGATGTTGATATAGGTGAGATTAGTTTTAAGACTACCGGTTCTATCTCAGCCGGTGTAGATTCAGATGTAAATATAAGTGTAAAAGAGACAGACGCTGTTAAAGATGCTGTAGGTACCGGAATGGTTGTTGAAGTTAGTGAGATAGACATTGATGGTAATGTCGGGTCTAATGCTAAAGTAACAGCACTTAAAGCTAACGTAGGTGGTCAGACTCACAAGACTGCTACTGTAAGAGCAGACAATCTTCAAATCAATATTCATAAGGGAAAAGCATATGGAAAAAATATCCATATAACTAGACTGGAACATGGAGAGATAGACGGAGACAGGGTTGATATTGTTCAGGCTATGGGTGGAAATATACGTGCTAAAGAAATTGAGATAGAACTATGTGGTTCTTATGTTCATGCAACTGCTTCGAGACTGATAGAGATCAAAAAGCTTCAGGGAAGTGAAAATGTTTTTACTATAGACCCTCTTTTAAAGAAGTCTGCTCAGGATGGTCTTGATGAAAACCAAGACAGCATCTTAGAGCTGGCTAACGCGGTTAAAAATATAAAAAATGAGATTGATAAGTATACAACTCTTGTAAAAGAGAATCAATCAACATATAATGATGTAAAAAAACGTTTGATTCACTACAAGAAAAACGGTGTAAAGATGCCAAGTTCTTTTGTAAAGCAATATAAGCAGTTTAAAAAAGTTCAAGAGCACTTAGTGACTATTAAAAGAGAGTTTGAAGTAAAGAATGACCAGTTAACTTTACTGACTACAAAAACAGCTTCCTTTCAAGATAATATCTTTGACGCAAGAATCATTAATAGAGATAGATGGATTGGACACAACGAGATAATATTTAAGTTGGTTGACCCACCGATAGAAGTATCACTTAAACCGGAAGAAGGTTCACCGGATAAGATATTTGCAATAGTTGAGCTAGAAGATGGAAGATATGAGATTGAGGCGGTTAAAGAGTAGATGATAGTTGGAATAAATGGTAGTGTAGTATATAAAGAGCCAACATTTGTACATGTTGATGTTAGAGGAGTAGTTTATGAAGTTTTTATCTCGTTACATACTTTTTCTGCCTTGGGAAATGATGAGGTCAAACTCTTAACAACGCAAATAATTCGTGAAGATGCACAACTGCTATTTGGATTTTTGGATATGGCAGAGAAAAAAATGTTTGCCAGACTCATAAAGATCAGCGGTGTTGGACCAAAGGTCGCTATGGCAATCTGTTCAACATACACACCTAATCAGTTTGCGACAGTGATAAACAATAAAGATATGAACGGGGTAAAAAAAGTTCCTGGTATAGGTCCTAAAAGTGCAGGGCGCATCTTGGTGGAACTTAATGGTTTTGATGTGGAGCTTCTATCTTCTACAGATGCACCTAAAAGCATAGCCTTTAGCCAAGCAAGTGAAGCTCTGGAATCACTAGGCTTTAAAAAGGACAAAATCTCTAAAGCACTAAGTGCATGTAGTGGTGATGACACAGGTTCACTGGTTAAAGAGGCTTTAAAACTACTTCAAACTATTTAAGGTGATATTATGAGGAATCATGTCTATTTACTGCTACTATTTAGTGTAGTTACGACTGTTATGTTTGGTGCTAGTCAAGCAATGTTAAAACTTGATACTCATGGACACACAGGTCTTATAAGAGATATGGTTATCACTAAGGACAGAGATATTATCACTGCAGGTGACGATAAGACAATAAGGGTATGGGATAGAAGTGGAGTTGAGAAGAGAAAGATACTTGGACAGATAGACATCGGTGCGGCAGGTTCTATATATACAATTGCTCTTAGTGAAGATGAAAGATATTTAGCTGTTGGTGGATATTTAGGAAAATATACAGGTAATAAAGCCAGAAAAGATGAAGAGTCTCACTGGATCAGAATACATAATTACTCAACAGGTAAACTGCTTAAAATATTAAAATCCCATACGAATATTATCAATGATGTTTCATTTAGCGAAGATGGAAAGTATATGATTTCAGCATCTGCCGATGATACAGCCAAAATCTGGAATGTAAATGATGACTTTGCTCTTATAGACACTATAACTTTTCACTCCAAAGATGTCTATGGTGGAAGGATCATCAAAAAGCAAGGAAAATACTATGCTGTAACTGTTGCATATGACCATAAAATAGCTCTTTATGATATGAAAAGTAGAGAGATAGTCAAAAGTCAACGCAGTGACTATCAACTAAAAAGTCTGGCTGTCTCAAATCCTTTCGGAGATCAGATTGCAACTTGTGGAAAAGGTAAAGAGATACTTATTTATGATTCTGATTTAAACTTTGTTAAAAAAATAACAACCAATACAAGACCAGAAGGCTTAAATTTTAGTAAAGATGAGAAGATGCTTATAACGGGGAGTAGTAACCTTCCAAACATTGTAAATATTTATAATGTAAATGATAACTATAGCTTAAAGACTTCTTTTAAAGGACACAAAAACATATCCATTGCAGTAGGTTTTTTAGATAATAATACTGCTGTAAGTACGGGTGGAATAAAGAGTGAGATCGCTATATGGGATGTCAATAGTGCTACACTAAAGAAAAAGATGCAGGGTGTAGGCGATAAAGTGTGGAGTGTAGGAATAAACGGGGATGAAATATCTTGGGCAAAAAAATGGACAAAGTCAGGTGGACTAAGTAAACTTCAACACTCTATTAATCTGAGAAACTTTAATATCTCAAAAGTTAAAGAAGAATCGTATTTTCATAGAATCTCAACAACAAATGGAAACTATTCACTTACTACAAGTGCTGGAGACTATGGCAAAAAAGATGTAATTCTAAACATAAATAAAAATGGGGATGTGAAAGCTAAAATAGTAAGAGAATCATATAATGGATATCAGCACAGATGTTATGGCTGGTATAAAGATTATGTTGTAAGTGGTGGAAGTGGTGGACACATAAAAATATACAGTAAAAGTGGAACTGAAGTAGCTTCTTTAGTTGGACATACTGGAGAGGTGTGGTCTATTGCAGTAGATGGAGACAAACTTGTCAGCGGTAATGATGACCAGACCATAAAAGTGTGGGATCTAAGTCGTCTTAGTAATCTTGATTCATCAAAAGTTATATACCCGATGCTAAGTATATTTGTAAGTAATGATAATGAGTGGGTTGTTTGGTCAAATAGAGGTTACTTTAACTCATCTGTGGGTGGTGATAAGTATGTTGGTTATCATATAAACCAAGGACCATACAATCAGGCGAGATACGTAGGAAGTGATAAGTACTTTGATACTCTATTTAGGCCTGATATTATTTCATCTATCTGGAAAACCGGTAGTGAAGATAAGGCAATAGCATTTGCCGGTAAAACTAAAAAAGTTAATAGTGTGAATGTGGCTAAGTCACTCCCTCCAGTGGTTAGTCTACTAAGTAGCTCAAACATTAAAACTTCAAAAAAATCTTTAGAAGTAGAGTTTAGTGTGAGTTCTAAAGAAGATATAAAAGAGATCATCATTTTACATAATGGTGAACGTGTAAATACAAGAGGCTTTAAAAAGAAAAAGAGTAAAAACTCTAAAAGTATAACTATAGACCTTGATTCTGGTGAAAATATTATAAGCATAAAGGCTAGAAATAAATTTGCTATGAGTGATGAAGTTCTTGTTTATGCGACGAAAACCACAAAAACTACAAATATATATAAACCGACTCTGTATATGCTCAGTATAGGGGTTAGCAAGTATGAAAATCCAGAGTATAATCTTGGAGTAGCAGATAAAGATGCTAAGTCTATGGCTAAAATGTTCAAGGCTCAAAAAGGTAAGATATATAAAGATGTAATTGTAAAAACTCTTGTAAATTCTGACGCTCATAGTGACAACATATTAGATGGACTTGACTGGATAGAAAGAGAGGCTACAAGCAAAGATGTTGTTATCGTATTTGTAGCAGGTCATGGAGTTAATGACGATAAGGGAATTTATTACTTTTTAAGTCATGATGCAAACTTGGATAGGTTAAGACGAACAGCCGTGAAGTGGACAGAGATACAAGATACTATGAGTAATCTGCCATCGAAAGTAATACTTATAGCAGATACTTGTCATAGTGGAAATATAACAGGTACTAGACGTGACATAACAAGTGCTATAAAGAGCATCATAAACTCAGGAAGCGGTAGTGTAGTCATGACAGCAACTACTGGAAGTGGTTACTCTTACGAGAAAAAAGAGTGGGGTCACGGTGCTTTTACAAAAAGTTTTATAGATGGTTTGGATGGTATGAAAGCTGACTATGACAAAGATGGAACAGTAACTATAAAAGAGATAGATCTTTATGTTACTTCAAACGTCAAAAAGTTGACAAATGGCAAGCAAAAACCTACAACTATCATACCTTCATCGGTACCTGATTTCGCTATTGGGGTTAAGTGATTTAGCTAAAGGTAAAAATGCTATAATTGCGAGTTTTAAATTAAGGGGATATATTTATGAAACTATACGGTATACCAACTTGTGGTAGCGTGAGGAATGCAAGAAAATTTTTTAAAGATAATGATATTGATTTAGAATTTATTGATTTTAAAAAGACTTCTGTTGATTGTGACAAAGTTGATGAGTGGTTAAAGCAGATAGATATGGATGTTCTTTTTAACAACCGCGGTACTAAGTACAGAACTTTGAATCTAAAAGATTTAAACCTTGATAAGAATGGTAAGCGTGAGTGGCTTTGTAAAGATAACATGCTTTTTAAAAGACCGATTATTGAGTTTAAAGGTCAGGTTGTAGTTGGCTGGGACGAAGAAAAATACAAGGAAATTTTTTGAAATTAACAATTTTATTTGGTGGCGCTAGTTTTGAACATGAGATTAGTATTGTAAGTGCGATAACTCTAAAAGAGAAACTGTCTGGATTCGATCTGAGTTTTATATTTTGTGATCAAGACCATAAGTTTTATTTGATAGATCCATTAAAGATGAAAGCTAACACTTTTTCTAAGGGTGAACATAAAAAGATGCCTCGTCTTAGCATCACTAACGGTTCATTTTCTCAAAAAACTATGTTTGGTTCAACTGAGCATTCTGGTCCTGTGTTAAACCTTATTCATGGTGCTGACGGTGAAGATGGAACTATTGCAGCTTTACTTGATTTTTTCTCTATAAAATATATAGGGCCTAGAACAGATGCCAGTGTTTTTTCTTATGACAAAAGATATACTAAGTGGCTTTGTGAAGCTAGAAAAATCAAAAGTGTTGCATATGAAGTTATCTCATCAAATGAACATCACAATATTAATATAGAGTATCCTATCATCGTTAAACCTGCTAGACTTGGAAGTTCTATAGGGGTAAGTATTGTAAGAAATGAAAGTGATCTTGATTACGCTCTTGACGTTGCTTTTGAATATGACAACTCTGTGATAGTGGAGCCTTTTATAGAGGGTGTAAAAGAGTATAACTTAGCTGGTTTCATGGCAAAGGGTGAAGTGCATTTTTCTATAGTTGAAGAGCCTCAAAAAAATGAATTCTTGGATTTTGAGAAAAAGTACATGGATTTTTCACGTTCAGAACAAGTTTTAAAAGCAGATATTACTCCTGAACTAGAAGCTAAGTTAAAAAGTAGTTTTGAAAAAGCATATAAAAATCTTTTTGAAGGCGCACTTATCAGATGTGACTTTTTTGTTGTTGACGGTGAAGTTCTTTTAAATGAGATAAACCCTATCCCAGGTTCTATGGGTAATTATCTTTTTGAAGATTTTAAAGCCTCATTAGAGCTACTTATAAACTCACTTCCAACAAACAAAAGAGCAAAAGTCAATTATGAATATATTCACTCCATTAGTCAAGCAAAAGGTAAATAATGGCTATTAAATCTATACAGTACAATCAACACACTTTAGATGTAAGTTATGAGATATTAAATCCGGATGCTCCCGTAGATTTGATTATTTTACACGGTTGGGGAAGCAATAAAAGCTTAATGAAAAAATCATTTGCTACATATATGGATGCTTTCCGTCATATCTATATAGATCTTCCAGGTTTTGGAGGCAGTACTTGTAATGTCGCCCTAGAAACTAAAGACTATGCAAGGATTGTTGAGCTTCTTATGATTCATATAAATGCATCTAAGGACATTATCCTTGGTCACTCATTTGGTGGAAAAGTTGCTGTTTTACTAGAACCAAAAGTTCTTGTTTTAGTTGCTAGT
Organism: Sulfurimonas sp.; assembly: GCF_041563035.1. Lineage (GTDB taxonomy): Bacteria > Campylobacterota > Campylobacteria > Campylobacterales > Sulfurimonadaceae > Sulfurimonas. The sequence continues at coordinate 43,877 of NZ_JBFFNS010000016.1, forward strand.
GCAGGTATATACATTCCAAAATCAATTAAGGTAAAAGCTAAGATTGCTATATATAAAGCTTTTAAAATCTTTGGACTTGCGAGGCTTCGCTCTATGTTTGTAGCTGAAGATGCAAAATACTTGAGTGAACCGATGTATCAGACATTTAAAAATGTTGTTGATGAAGATTTCTCTTCTGAGTTTGCTGCTTACAACGGTAAAGCACTTCTTTGTTGGGGAAGAGAAGATACAGCTACACCTATAAGCTCAGCAGGAGCTATTGATGATCTTATAAAAGATTCTACTCTTAAAATCTATGATGGTGACCATTACTTTTTTATGACTCATGCCCAAGAGGTTTCTCGTGAGATAGAGAGTATATTTTTGAAAACTTTGGAACATCCATAATGTTTGATTTTGAGATTTTAACTGCCTTTGTAACAAATGTACTTTTTGTAACTGTTTTAGGGTGGTACTTAATTACTAACTTACAGTGGTACGATTATAAACTCTCTCGCGTTATTTTAAAACATCACAAGCCACACTGGCATCTGTTATACTTTTTTATCCCGTTTATGGCTTATTATACAACTGGTAAGTTTTTCCCTATATTCTTTTACTTCGCTGTAGTTCCTGCTATTTTTGTCTGGCATAAAAAGCTGGATAAGAAGCTTGTCCTTACTTGGAGAGTTAAAAGATTTTTGATTCTTCTTGTATCTCTTGTTCTTTTTCAAAATGTGCTTTGTACGCTAAAAGATGCTTGTGGAACTTACGGTGTATTTATGCCTCTTGCTATTGCTTACATCGGTAGTTTTATGATAGAAAAGTTTCTTTTTATGGCATTTGCTAAAGAAGCAAAGAAAAAGTTAAACTCTATAAAAGATCTTCAGATAGTTGCTATTACCGGAAGCTACGGAAAAACAAGTATCAAAAACTTTGTGGCAGAGATGCTTGCTACTAAGTACAATGTCTATGCAACTCCAAGAAGCGTAAATACTCTTGGTGGAATCATGCGTGATATAAATGAATCACTTCCTGCAGATACTGAGATATATATATGTGAAGCAGGGGCTAGAGAGAGTGGAGATATCTATGATATCACTACTTTTCTTGAACCTCAGATTGTTGTAGTTGGCAAAGTTGGAGAGGCTCACTTAGAGTACTTTAAATCTTTAAAAAATATCATAGCTACTAAATTAGAGATCATGCAGTCGCCAAGACTGAAAAAAGCGTTTATCCATACTTCTGTGACTGATGAACCACATGATAAAGTGACTTTCTTTGGTGATAATATTCAAAACGTAGAAGCTACTTTAGATGGAACAAATTTTGAGCTGAAACTAGGTAATGATACTCTCTGTCTTCATACAAATATACTAGGTTCTTTTCAAACTATGAATATCGAAGCAGCTGCTAATATAGCTAAATGTTTTGGTATGAGTAATGAAGAGATAACTAAGGCAATTGCAAAGTTAACTCCAGTTGATCACAGACTTCAAAAGATAGTAGCAGGTGGAAAGATAATTATAGATGATGGTTATAACGGAAACATAGACGGAATGCTTGAAGGTATAAGACTTTGTTCACTCCACGTTGGCAGAAAAGTTATAGTAACTCCAGGACTTGTTGAGAGTAGTGATGAGCTGAATCTAAAACTCATAGATGCTATAAATGATGTTTTTGATATCGTAATTGTTACAGGTGCTCTAAACGCGAAACTGTTTGATAAAAACATAACAGTCACAAATAAAACTATGCTTCACGATAAGTCAAAAATCCAAGATGTTTTAGCTTCTCAGACAAAAGCAGGGGATATTATCCTCTTTGCAAATGACGCTCCGAACTTTATATAGGTATTTGAATGAATGAAGCCCAAACGCGAGCTAATTTAATTGACAGTGAATTAAATAAGTGCGGTTGGGATGTTAGTGATATTACTAAGGTAGTTCAAGAATACGTAATAGAATTAGACGAAGATTTACCTGAGTTTTTCGACAGAGCTAAAAGGTATGTAGACTATGCTCTTATAAATAAGGTCGGTAAAGTTATTGCTATCGTTGAAGCTAAAAGAGAAGATAAAACTCTTGGTAGTGCTAAAACACAAGCTCAGTATTATGCTCAGCGTATTAAAAATATTCAGGGTTTTGCTCCATTCATCTACTTAACAAATGGTCATGAGATAGAGTTTTGGGACTCTGAGAACTATCCTGTTCGAGAAGTATTATCTTACCACTCTTTAGATGATTTAGATACTTACTTTAAAAGAAATAACAACAACACTAAACTATCTCCAGAACTAATAAACAAAGAGATTGCAGGAAGATACTACCAAGTAGATGCTGTTACTAAAACACTTCAAGAGCTAAATGAAAACAAGAGAAGTATTTTGTGGGTTATGGCAACGGGAACAGGAAAGACAAGAACAGTTATATCTTTAGTTGATGTTTTACTTCGAGCTGGAAAAGTTAAAAGAGTTCTATTTTTAGCAGATAGAAGAGAACTAGCTGGTCAAGCCTTAGATGACTTTAAAGAACACATGCCAAACCAATCAAGACAACGTATAGAATCAAACACTTTCGAGAAAACCAAACGCATCTATGTCTCAACTTTTCAAACTATGATGAGTCTTCTTAAAACTACAGATATAAGTCAAGGTTTCTTTGACTTGATTATCGCAGATGAGAGTCATAGAAGCATCTACAACTACTACGGACAACTTTTTTTAAAGTTTGATGCCATAAAGATGGGGCTTACTGCAACTCCTGTAGAGTTTGCAGATAGAGATACTTACAAGTTCTTTTCTGCAGTTGGAGGTAATCCTACTTTTGCATATACTTATGAAGAAGCTATAAAAGATAAGTTTTTATCGCCTTATGATGTAGTAGATGTAAAAACAAACTTTTTAGCTGATGGCATCAGGTTTGAGATGCTTCCAAAAGAGGAACAAGAAAGACTTTTAGTAGATGGTTACGATGCAGCTGAGATAGACTTTGAAGGAAGTGCAGTTGAGAAGATGGTTAAAAATGATGATACTAACCGTAAAATTTTAACTACTCTTATGGAGGATGGGTATAAAAATCCAGTTACAAACTTACCTGCAAAGACAATTGTTTTTGCTATAAACAAATCTCATGCAAACAGACTTGCAAAACTTTTTGATGAACTTTACCCTCAGTACAACTCAGAAGTTGCAAAAGTAATTACTTCCGAGCTAAATAACGCTGATGAGCTTATCAAAGAGTTTAAAGATAAATATGATAACAATAACTCTAAGTTTAGTATAGCTATCTCAGTTGGTATGTTAGACACTGGTATAGATGTTCCAAAAATCATGAACCTTGTCTTTGCAAAACCAGTTTTTTCTAAAGCTAAGTTTTGGCAGATGATAGGACGTGGAACAAGACTCTATGACGGGGACTACAAAAAAGAGAAGTTTGTTATCTTTGACTTCTGGTCTAACTTTGAGTACTTCAACGAAAAACCAAGTGGTGAGATTCCAAAAGAGCAGACAAGTCTGCATAGACAGATTTTCGAGCAAAACTTAGAACTACTCAAAAATCTCAGCGGAGATAACTTTAACACTATAAAGCTAGAAGTTAAAAAACAACTAGATGCCATACCTAAAGATGACTACTTCGTTAAAAAGCACTCAGCACAACTAGAACCATTTTTAAAAGACTTCGACAACAATCTCTCACGACTTAGTAGCATCTCTAAACTACTTGATAGAATCACAGTTCAAAACTACTCTGAGTTAAGGTTTAGACTACAAACTAAAAAGCTACAAACTTACAAGATAATCCAAGACGATGAAAAACTACAAAAATCTATAGAAAAAATAGTAACCGATGTTTTAAGACTTCAAAAAACCATCTCAGCAGTACAGATGCAAGAAGAACTTATAAGTGAGGCAGAGGAGGGGACTTTTTGGTTAGAGCTTGATTTTGTAGAGTCAAATGCTACTACAAATATCTTAGCACCTCTTATGATTTACAAATCAAAACGCCAAGATGCAAAAGAATACCACTTTGACTTAGCAGATGCTATCAAAAGCAAAACAGATATAAAAATAAACCACCTAAGTGTAAACCTAGCTGTATATGAAGAACACATCTTAAAAGTGATACAAAAACTTACAGATGAAAGCCCGACTCTGCAAAAGCTTTTTGTCGGTTTGCATCTGAGTGAATCAGATATAGATGCTCTAAAAGATGAGATGCTAAGAGAAGATATAGATGCAAAGCTTTTGAGCGAGATGTTTGAGTGTAAGTCGGATGATTTGGTAGAGATATTTAAAAATATCATAAACAAAAAAGAGTACAAACTTCCGCATCTTCTTGATGAGTTTTTGAAAAATCACTCACTAAGCTCTACTCAAATAGAGTTTGTAAAAGCCATAAAACACTATGTGCAAGAGAAGCACGACATAACAAGGAAAGATTTGGTACAAAACCCTTTTACAAAGTTTCACAAGATGGGAATACAAGGAATGTTCCAAGGCTCACTTATGAATGAACTAGTACAAATAATAGACGACAAAGAAGACAGTAAATGATAGAGAATTTGCCTGATGGGTGGAAAGAACAACAACTTGGAAATATAGTAAACTTAGTAATAGGTAAAACTCCATCAAGAAATATACCTGAATATTTTACAGGTGAAAATCTGTGGACTTCTATTAGAGATATGAATAGTAAAGTAATATCTAATACAAAAGAAAGAATTACAGAAAAAGCAATACAAGATAGTAAAATTAAGAAAGTAAAAAAAGGAACATTATTACTTAGTTATAAATTATCAATAGGTAAATTATCTTTTGCAGGGGAAGATTTATACACAAATGAAGCGATAGCTGGGTTAGAAATAGAAAGTGAAGAATTAAATAATAAGTTTTTATACTATGCTTTGAGAAATACTGATTTAGAAAGAACAACTGATAGAGCTGTAATGGGTAAGACTTTAAATAAAGCAAAGTTAAAACTTATACCAATTCCAATACCAATACTCTCACAACAAGAAAAGATAGTAAAAGTTCTTGATATTAGCTCGGCTTTGATAGAGAAACAAAAAGAGCTTCTTCAAAACTATGACCTCTTTTTAAAGTCAAAGTTCATAGAGATGTTTGGAAGTATTAAAAATAATCCTTATCATTTTGAGATTGAACCACTTTCAAAGTTTGGAAAAATTATAACTGGAAATACACCACCAAGAAAAGAACTTGAAAACTATGATGATGATTTTATAGAATGGATTAAAAGTGATAATATCTCCCCGAATGAGCTATATATATCAACTGCTAAAGAATGTCTCTCTGAATTAGGTATGTCAAAGGGAAGAATATTAAATAAAGGTGGTTTGTTAATAACTTGTATCGCAGGTAGTCTAAAATCTGTTGGCAATATAGGAATGACAGATAGACAAATAACCTTTAATCAACAAATTAATGCTATCCAACCAAACAATGATGTAAATTCTTTATACTTATATTGGCTTATTAAGTTGAATAAAAACTATATACATACATTTGCTACTTCAAGTATGAAAAAAATGATAAGCAAAGGTGTGTTTCAAGAAATACCATTTATTAAACCACCACTAGATTTACAGAAGGAATTTTCAATTATAGCTTCTAAAATAGCCATAATAAAAGAAAAAGAAAACAAAAAACTAGAATCATTACAGACTCTACATGATAGTCTAATGCAAAAAGCCTTTAAGGGAAAGATAAAATAATGTTTGTAAGAAGTGAAGTAAAAAGTAAAATAGACAGCATCTGGAATAAGTTCTGGAGCGGTGGAATAGCAAACCCGTTAAATGCGATAGAGCAGATATCAGCACTTATCTTTTTAAAGATGCTAAGTGAGAAAGATAACCAAAAGAAACTCCAAGCATCTTTTACGGGCGAGAACTACGAGAGCATTTTCAAAAATGACAAACTTGCATCATGGGATGAGTTTCGTGAGTTAGACAGTGAGTCTATGATGGACACTGTTAGAGATATAGCATTTCCTTTTATAAAAAATGTAAACGCGGGAAGTGAGTTTAACAAGTCTCTTAAAGATTTGGCTTTTATCATCACTAAACCATCATTGCTTAGTGAGACAGTTGAAGGCATCCAAGAGATATTTAGCATCTTAGAAAAAGATGAAAAAGGTTTTATGGATAGTTTGGGAGATATGTATGAGTATCTACTAAGCGAGATAAGCTCAAGCGGAAAAAACGGACAGTTTCGTACACCTAGACACATCATACAAATGATGACCGAACTTGTAAACCCACAGATAGGGGAGAGAGTATTTGACCCTAGTGTTGGAACAGCAGGATTTTTAGTAAGTGCTTACACTCATATGCTTCGTCCTCATACCCAAAAGGGTGGAACTTTAGGGGCAAATCTTGCAGACCAAGACTTGTGGGATAAGCTCTCAGACGATACTTTTTACGGTAATGATAGTGACATAAGTATGATACGCATCTCTATGATGAACATGATGCTTCACGATATTGGAAACCCACATATAAAACAGATAGATACACTCTCAAAAAACTACAATGAAAAAGACAAATACGAAGTAGTCTTAGCAAATCCTCCTTTTAAAGGAAGCATCGACAAAGATGATAAAAACGAAAACTTTAGCATCTCATCTACAAAAACAGAACTTCTTTTTGTTGACCTCATTACAAGAGTTTTAGATGTTGGTGGTAGATGTGGGGTTATCATACCAGATGGTGTTTTATTTGGAAGCTCAAATGCTCATAAAACAATAAGACAAAACCTTTTAGAGAAAAATGAGCTAAAAGCTGTAATCTCGATGCCAAGCGGAGTGTTTAAACCTTATGCAGGAGTATCAACCGCTGTGCTTGTTTTTGTAAAAGGTGGCTCAACTGAGAAGGTCTGGTTTTATGACATGGAAGCAGACGGTTACTCTTTGGACGATAAAAGAAACCCAGTTGAACAAAATGATATACCTGACATAATAGAGCAGTATTCTCATAAAGATGAGGCAGAGTACAAAGATACTAAAAAGCACTTCTTCGTAGATGCATCTGAGATAAAAGAGAATGATTATGACTTGTCAATCAACCGTTATAAGACAATAGAGTATGAAGAGATAGAGTATGCATCTACAGACGAGATTTTAGGTGATATTGAGAATTTGTCTAAAAGTATAGATGCTGATTTGGTAGAGCTTAAAGGGCTGTTGTGATAGATGATGAAAAGGTTTAAACAGATATAATGATGAAAAGATTTAAACTATTATAAGGAGATAAGATGAGTAAAAATCCAGTAGATAGTAAAGAACTTGAAAAAATTATAAGAACAACCCAAAATATAGAGGGTTATAAAGAAGCTACTAAAGAAGTTGTAAAAGAAGTTAAGATACTAAGGGAAAAGTATGGCATCAAAGTACAAAGTTCAAAGTAGTGATATATACTTAGATAACAGTGATGTTCCTAAAAATAAGTTAAATATAGAAGACAGTACTCAAATACATGAACTTGAAAAAGAACTTTTAACGGAAGCTTATCAAGTTTTTTATGATGAATTAAATGAAGATACTATTTTTGATGAAACATACTTTATGGAACTTCACAGAAGAACTTTTGAGGCTTTGTATGACTGGGCAGGAGTCTACAGAGAACATAATATGGCAAAAGGTGAATCTAGATTTTGTCAGGGTATGTATGTAAATAGTGAATCAAAGAAGATTTTTACTCAACTTAAAAAAGATAACTATTTAAAAGATTGCGAAAATATACCAAAAGAAGAGTTTGCTAAAAAACTAGCTTATTATAAATGTGAAATCAATGCCTTACATCCTTTCTATGAGCTAAATGGTCGAATTACAAGACTGTTCTTCGATATGATTGTTTTATTTAATGGATATAAATATATAGATTATTCTGCTGTAACAGTAAAAGAGTACATAGATGCTGCGATAGAATGTGTACAGTTTGCAGATGCTACAAGTATGGAAACTATAATATTAAATGGATTGAATAAATAAAATGGTAGATAAAGGTATAAAGTACTTAGGCTACTTTACAGCTCTTATCTTAGCTCTGCTTGTCTTACTAGTTGTTTATGATGCAACTGCAAGATATCTCTTTTCAACTGGCTCTATCGCTCTTCAAGAGCTGGAGTGGCATCTCTTTGATGTTATCATCCTTTTTGGAATCGCTTATACACTCAAAGAGAACGCTCATGTAAGAGTAGATATATTTTATGCATCTTATAGTGAGAAAACAAAAGTTATAGTCAACATAATCTCTTCACTATTTTTTATACTTCCTTTTTCATTTCTTATCATATATATAGGCATTGATTTTGTGGCTCTTAGTTTTGCTCAAAATGAGGCTTCTTCAAACCCTGGTGGACTAGAATACAGGTTCTTAGTTAAAGCTCTTCTGCCTCTGTCCTTTGCTTTTTTAGCGCTTGTAGCTTTTAAAGATGTAAAAACAAACTACATTAAATGGAAATCACTGTGATAGCTCTGTTTATGTTTATAGTAGTCTTGGCACTGCTACTTATAGGAATCCCAGTAGCTTTTGTATTTGGAAGTGTAGCTATTGCTTTTGCATTTCTTATTCCGGGACTTGGATTTGAAGTCTTTGATATCCTGCCTTTTAGAATCTACGGAATCATGTCAAACACAACTCTTATGGCAGTTCCTCTTTTTATAACAATGGGTCTAGTTTTAGAGAAGTCAAAAATGGCAGAGAGACTTTTGGTCTCTATGAGTGCTATGTTTCGTGATGTACGCGGTGGTTTGGCAGTAAGTGTTGTACTCGTTGGAGCAATGCTTGCAGCATCTACGGGAATTGTCTCTGCATCTGTTGTTATGATGAGTGTCATAGCACTTCCTCTGATGTTAAAAGCTGGATATGACAAGGGTCTTGCATCTGGTACTGTAGCAGCATCTGGAACACTAGGGCAGATTATACCTCCATCTATTATACTTATCATTCTTGGTGATGTTATGAGTGTAAGTGTAGGTGAGCTTTTTAAGGGTGCAGTTTTACCGGGACTTGTTCTGGTAGGTCTCTATATTTCTTACATACTGGTACGCTCATATTTCTCACCTGAGGTAGCTCCAATCCCAAAGAAGATAAAAGAAGTCTCAACAAAGGAGATAATCATCTCTATAGTTCCTCCACTTCTGCTTATGGTATCAGTTTTAGGAAGTATCTTTGCCGGCATCGCATCTCCGACAGAGTCTGCTGCTTTTGGTGTTGTCGGTGCTCTAGTGCTTAGCTATATTAATAAATCACTTAATATGGAGATGCTAAAGTATGCATCTTTAGAGAGTGTAAAACTAAGCGGTATGATATTTATGATTCTTATCGGTGCTACAGCCTTTTCCCTTGTCTTTAATGAGCTAGGCGGTACAGATCTTATAGTTGAGTTCTTTCATGATGACATAGGTGATGTTTGGGTCTTTATTGCCATAGCGATGATAAGTATCTTTATACTGGGTTTTTTCATAGACTTCATAGAAATATCGTTTATCATAGTACCTATACTTGTTCCTGTTATGGAAGGCTTTGGCATCGACCCTGTCTGGTTTGCAGTTCTTATAGCACTAAATCTTCAAGCCTCTTTTCTAACACCTCCTTTTGGACTCTCACTTTTTTTCTTAAAAGGTGCTGCCGGTGATACGATAAAGACTATGGAGATATATAAAGGAATAATTCCTTTTATACTTTTACAACTTTTAGGGTTAGGATTAGTTATACTTTTCCCAGATTTAGTTTTTGCGTTTCTTTAATTTGAACGCAAAAGGAACAAGTCCCTTTTACTACGTTAGCCGCTATGGCACTAAAGCTAGCCTCTTTCGAGGCAGAACGTAGGGTTTGTTATTTTAATAGGAGTTAATTTTGGAAGATATACTTTATGCACCTTGGCGAGATGAGTATGTGACAGGTAAAAAGATAGATGGTTGTGTTTTTTGTCATATAAGCTCTCATGCAGATGATGATACTGAGCAACATGTTCTTTACAGAGATGAATACTGCTTTATGGTTATGAATATCTATCCATATACTCCCGGTCATTTTATGATTATTCCTCATATGCATACGGATAAACTTGAAGATCTTCCTGCTGAGACTTGGCTGCATATGAGTGCTTTAGCTCAAAAAGGTGTACGACTTTTAAAAGAGGGTCTTAAGTCTCAAGGCGTAAACATAGGTATGAACTTAGGTAAAGCCGGTGGAGCAGGGATAGCTGAACATGTTCATATGCATCTCGTTCCAAGGTGGGAAAGGGATACTAATTTCATCACTTCTATTGCTCAGACAAGAGTCTACTCAACTGATTTTGACAAGATATATCAAAAGATTAAAAGTCTCATTCCAAAATATATAGATGCTAACTAGGTTTGTATATCTTTTATTCATCTTACAACTCTCTCTAAGTGCTACGGAGTATCCAAAAAGCTTTGCAAAGATGGGGACTCCGCTTTTTAAATCAACAGAGTCCATAAAGAAGTTATCAGATATAGAATATTCAAAAGAGTATATGAAGTCTGCAAACAAGGCAATGCAAAGTGGATTTGCAGTCGATAAATCTAACAATGATCAAGATAAAAAGAAATATCTCTTTGAGCTAAGAGAACTTCAAAAACAATACAACAAATTTTTACATCAACTGCATAAGAACATAGACTCCTCTATAAAAAACAAAGATTATGATACATTTTATAAACTTACATCTTATGAGTTAGATGGACTTTTAAAGAGTAGGGCTTTGTTGAAGAGATCTATAGAATTTTATAAAAGCAACAAAAATAAAAAGAGAAGTGAGTATTTAGAAAAAAAAATAAACTATAAAAAGATGATAAAAGCATCAAGCAGTGTCGTATATACAAAAGTAACTAAAGCTACTTACAACCAATCTAATAAAGGTGAAAAAAACAGAAGCGTTGATCTCTTTGTTAAAAAATCATCTAAGCATATAACTGTTTTTGCGCGTAATAATAATCCATTCAGCATTACTATAAATGTAATAGGAAAGTATAAAAATCTAGGTTATGCAGATGTAGCTCATACTTTTTCACTCAAACCTGACTCTACAAAAGAGTATATAAAACTATATAAACGAAAAGGCTCTTACTCATATGGCTTTAGCTATAGCTGGATAAAGGGTTCTATGGATGCTAAACATGATGACAGTTATCAATATAGACTTCCATATGCTAGAGGTACATCTAAAGTTGTCTCACAAGGTTACAATGGTAGTAGCACACATAAGGGTGCAAGTAGTTATGCAGTAGACTTTATTATGGATGTAGGGACAAAAGTCTATGCTGCAAGAGGTGGTAGAGTAGTCGATATAAAAGAGGATTCAGATAAGGTCGGTTATAGTGAATCTTTCGCAAAGTATGGAAACTTTGTAACTATAGAGCATGACGATGCAACATTTGCCACATACTACCATCTAAAAAAATTTGGTGCCTATGTAAAGGTCGGAGAGAGCGTAAACAGAGGAGATCTTATAGGTTACTCGGGTAATACAGGTTACTCTAGTGGACCTCACTTACATTTTCAAGTATACAAGACAACAGATGCAAGAAGCACCGAGTCTCTTCCTGTAAGGTTTTTAACAAATAATGGTGTTATTGTAAAACCGAAGAAAGGAAATTCATATACAGCTAAGTAGATGTGAAATATCGAAACTATTTTATATCACAAATAACTAAAAAAAATATCTTTAGTGCGCATTCTATATTTAGTGTGATATAATTATTTGTAATTTATTTATATTTAGGAAAGTTTTTTATGCAAGAACTATCACAAAAACATATAGACATAGTAAAAGAATCTGCTGAATTAATCACAGCTAACGATTTAGAGATTACTAATAAAATGTATGAAATCCTATTTTATAAATACCCGCACTTAGAGATGCTTTTTGAAAATGCTCCTAATAACCATTTTGTTAAACTTGCCGAAGCCCTCTCTTTATATGCTGTCAATATAGACAAGATAGAAAAGCTGACTCCAGCCTTAGAATTGATAGCTATAAAGCATGTAAAAGTAAATATCCGTCCCGGACATTATTCTATGGTAGGTATGGCTCTGATTGAAGCGATAGAAGAAGTTCTAGATGAAATAGCTCCTATAGGTTTTATAGACGCATGGAGAGAAGTTTACAAATATGTTTCAGATATATTAATTGAGATGGAAAATAAGCTATATAAAGAGTTAAAATAGTTACTTTTCGTCTTCTTTTTTTCTAGTTAGAATAAAACCAAATATTCCTATAATCCCTAAAAATACTAGAGTTCTTATTACGATAGTTAAACCATCTGTTTCAGCCATAGTATGCCTTTAAATATATAGTATATGTATTGTTGATTTTTTATGTCGGTGGATGGGGTAGAGGGATTCGAACCCCCGAATGCCAGTACCAAAAACTAGTGCCTTACCGCTTGGCGATACCCCAACATTGAAAAATGTGACGAAATTTTATCATATGAAACTTAGAATTCTATAAAATATAGTGCGTTTTTAAAGATATTTTTTTAAAAGTTTAAATTTGTTTGTGAAGTTTATTATTGAAGTGTGTAATTGGTTGCGGAAACAGGATTTGAACCTGTGACCTTCGGGTTATGAGCCCGACGAGCTACCGAACTGCTCTATTCCGCGACATTAAAAAGAGTGGATGGGGTAGAGGGATTCGAACCCCCGAATACCAGTACCAAAAACTAGTGCCTTACCGCTTGGCGATACCCCAACATTAAAAATTGAATTGGTTGCGGAAACAGGATTTGAACCTGTGACCTTCGGGTTATGAGCCCGACGAGCTACCGAACTGCTCTATTCCGCGGTGTTTAACAAACTCCATTACCATGTTTGTTGGAGCGAAATTATAGACAAATAGTATTTTAAAGTCAAGCATTTTATGGACAAATTTAAAAGAAAGATTGTAGTTGTGCAATAAGGGATTTAAGTTACTACTATTTAATGGAGTTTAATATTATAAAATGAATGTGATATTTTATGCAGTTTAGCTAAACATAATAGCTCAAATTAAACTATAAATTGTATAATTTGCGAAACAATTTATATAAAGAGAATATATGACACCTACACAAAGAGTTTTAGAAGCAATAGAAGAGATTAAAAAAGGGAAAATGGTCATCATGTGTGATGATGAAGATAGAGAAAATGAGGGTGACTTAGTATATGCATCTGCATTTTCAACTCCTGAACATGTTAACTTTATGGCTACGCACGCAAGAGGTTTAATCTGTGTTGCACTTAGTAAATCTATAGCTACTCGTCTTGACTTAAATCCGATGGTAAGTTCAAATACCTCTTCTTATGAGACAGCTTTTACAGTATCTGTAGATGCTAAGAATGCTCTAACTGGTATTTCTGCTGGTGAGAGAGATGATACTATTAAAATCCTTGCAAATCCTATCTCGCACGCTGACGAGTTAGTTAAACCTGGACATATATTTCCTCTTATAGCTAAAGATGGTGGTACACTTGTTAGAACAGGACACACAGAGGGTTCGGTTGATTTATGCCGTTTGGCAGGTCTTAGTGAGTCTGGAGTTATTTGTGAAATAATTAAAGAAGATGGAACAATGGCTAGACGTGATGACCTTGATATCTTTGGTGAACAGCATAACCTTAAAACTGTTTTTATCTCTGATATTGTCGAGTATCGTTTAGCAAATGAGAGACTTGTAAAAGAGACTGGCGTAGAAGAGATAGACTTTTTTGGTGTAAAAGTTAAGCAACATACTTTTTTAGATCACGACAATGTAGAACATACTGCTATAGTCTTTTATAATGCAGGTGAAGTCTCAAACGTAAGAGTTCATAATGTTATACCGGACATTGAACTTCTTTTAAATCAGAAAAAATATAATAACCTTGTCAACTCTATAGAGTACCTTAAGCAAAACAGTGGTGTTTTAGTTTTTATCAACAAAACAAATCATCAAGATAATGCAGCTATGAAAGAGATTGGAACGGGTGCTCAGATCCTAAAATCTCTTGGTATTTCTAAGATGAATCTTCTAACATCTCTTAAGCAAACAGAATTTGTTGGTCTAGGTGGCTTTGGGTTAGAAGTAAATGAAATAGTAAATATTTAATATATTTTCCTTCTTTTTTTGAGCCCATATCTTAGGGCTCATCCTCATGATTTTTTTTAAATTGACATGTATCAAGCCGCTATTTATTGCACTTTGTATATAATGATTATTAATATGAACGAATAAGATAATATGATGATAAAATGGTGACAACTCCAGTACTTATAGTTGATGATAGTCCAATGATTATTAAAATTATAAAAAAAGCATTACTAGCTAACAGCATTGATGGTTGTTATTTTGATGAGCAGAATATGTATACTGCATCAGATGGTATGGAAGCTTTTGGAAGAATGGGTGAAGGTCACAAAATCAAGCTTATTATCAGCGATATCAACATGCCTAACCTTAACGGAGATGAGTTTGTAGAGATACTAAAAGATACCGGAAAATTAGAGGAGTTACAAGTTGTTTTTGTAACTGCATCTTCTACAAAACTTGTTCTCTCCCCTGCAGTCAAAGAAAATACTCTTGGTGTTATATATAAGCCATTTAGGTTTGATGGCTTTATTGAAAAAATAAAAGATTTGCAGAAACAAAAAGCTTTAAAAGAAACAGAATTAGAACGTATAAAAGAGCGACAGATCGAGAAGAAGAAGTTTATTGAAAAGATCTGTCTTATATATCTAGATGATCTTAATCTAGACTGGATTACAGATACTTTAGACACTTTAATAAATGAGACTTTTAGTAGTGCAGAGATATCAGAAGAAGATTATCCTGAGATGCTTTACTCCATACTCTCAACATATCTATTTGAAGAAAATATAGTACATACTACAAACAGCAAAAGAATTTCATGTATACTTAAAAATCATGGTAGAAAACTAGAATTAAGTGAAAACCGTTTTGCGTTAATTGATGGTTTTAAATCACAACTAAAAGAGGTGAACTCAAAAGAGCTAGAGCCAAAAGGAGTACCTGCGACATTAATTACTCCACTTTTTGATAAAATCTCAATTGCTACTGTTCAGGTGAAAAAGTTTCCAAAACTAAAGACAAAGCTGTATGCACCAAATTTTGAATATATTGTAGAAGAGCTTACAAAACTCGATTGTGACTTTAATGATGAGAAACTTATGAAACTTATGTTGGAACAAAAAGAAATAGCTGCATTTTCACAGTTTATATATGACTTTTTAGATAAAAATGAAGTAAATAAAAGCGTAAAATCTGTTGCTAAGTCTGAAGCATTAGGTCTCGAACTTACAAGACAATTCAACAAGCTCTTAAATAATATTTCTGCTTTGTCTCGACACTACTGTGGAAATATAGAGTTCTATATTTGGAAAAGAGCTAGAGCGTCCAATGAGATATATGGGTATCTTAAAAAAAATATGTCTAAGTCAGTACCCAGCAGTTCAAGGTTTTTGCTTCATAGGGGCAAAATAACTACTACAGAGATGCAACCTTATCTTCCATATGAGAAACAAAAAGTTTTGGTGCTCTCAAACTCTCTTCAGACACTTGGTGTATTTAAGGGTGTTGTTAATGAAATGTTTTCTAAATGGAACTTTTTATGCTTTACAAAAGTATCTCTTTTAGATGCTTGGCTTAATAGTAATATACCTGATAAGATAATAATAGATTATAGTTTTAAAAGTGCTGTCTTTGATGATGGTATAAAGTTCTTAAAATTAGCAATGAACAAGTATCCTGTTATCAAAGATGCAGTTAGTATGGATCAACTATATTTTATTGCAAATGCTGATGACTATGTAAAATTAAATAAATATAAGAGCAGTCATAACTTCTCTATAATTCAAGAACCTCTGACTCTAGAGGGTATTTATGAGACACTTGTTTACGACTAAGGATTTCACATCAGACTCTTAATCATAAGCTTACTTATCTTCTTCGGAGTGTTTCTCGAAGCTCAAATACTATCCAGAACACAAATTATTATGTCAACATTCATAACTATATCCGTAGATGAGAGAGATAAGCATCTGCTAGAGCATGCTTTTAGAATTATGAAAAATATTGATGCCTCTTTATCTTCATATAAAACAAGTGCTGTAATCTACAGGCTAAACCAAAACAAAAAAGTAGAGTTGGACAGTTACTCATATCAGGCTCTAAAACAGAGTAAAGAACTATATAAAAATAGTGATGGTTACTTTGATGTCACTATAGGTTCTATTACAAAAGACTTGTACCGCTTTGGAGAGCAAGAGAGAGTTCCTTCAAGGCAAGAACTCTCAGATGCGAAGGTGAACTTCAAAGGTCTTCATTTTAACAGGAACGAGGCTTCTTTAGCTAAAGATATAAAGGTTGATCTTGGTGGTATGGGGAAAGGTTTTGGAGTTGACAAAGTAGCTGCATACTTTAGAGCAAACAGTGTAGAAGCTAGAATCTCTGCGAGTGGAGATATCCGTTGTTTGGATATCTGCTCCATTGATGTTCAAAATCCATTTTCCGATGATAAACTACTATCGTTTAAAACATCTAAAAAAGATCTTGGAATCACAACAAGTGGAAACTACAACAGATATGTAAAATCTACTAAAAATAACCATCTGATAAATCCAAAACTAAAAAGTTCGCAGACAAAGTTTGTGTCTATAACTTTGATAGGAAGTATGAGCAGCAGTTTTCTTGACGCTTATGCGACAGCTTCAAGTGTGATGCCACTTGAAAAAGCTTATGATTTTTTAGACTCACAAGAACTTGCATACATAGTTTTACAAAGTGATGGAGATATGAGGATAAGCTCAAATATTAACGAATATACAAACTCTTTAGTCATAAATAATACTGTGAAGAAGTAACCAAGATATATAAAGTACCAAAGCTAAAAAAACGAAAAATGATAGCAGTTTTAAAAGTGCAGCAAATTCAAAACCGTTTACTATAAGCATCGGTGTAAATATCTCCAGTATAGCACTGAAAAAAGTCAGGTAGATGACTGTTAAAGTACTTTTTTTATATCTGAGTTTTGTAAAGACTAAAAAGTGTAAAAGTATCATAGAGATAAGTCCAAATGAAAATATATGAGGCAAGGCAGTTTTGAGTATACCGCTTGTACTCTTTGCAGGTATAAATTTATCCTCATTACCTAGATAATAATCAACTATTCCACCGTAGCTAAAGCCTATCTTGTACTCAAAAAGCATAACAGCACTAGCTATTAGAAGTAGTGAAAAAACAAGATAGTAGACGATGGAGAGTTTATACGCCCTTTGCATAAAGCTTCCAAAATGAGTATAAAATCATATAAATAGCACTTAGATGCCAGATGAAAAAAGTAATAACATATATATAAACAAATATAGCAGATACGAAGTAGGCAAGGGCGATAGCTATCAGAGAAGTTATAGCACTAATCATAAGAGTATTAGTCATAAAAGTTCTGCTTCTATTTGCCAGACGGATAAAAACAGCACTAAGAGTAAGTAGAATCATCATCATAAAAAATATCTCTACATGCCAAAACTCTAAAAATGAAGCTTTTGTAATAGGGTCTATAAAATTTTCTTCACTTCCAAATAGTGTGATATTTATTGTCTCTACGGATATGCCAAAACCAAAAGATTTAACTAGAACATCTGAGATAATATATAGAAGTATAAAGCTAAGAAAACCAGTGAGGATAAGTCTCATGGCATTATCTTTTTTTATGTTGTTTATGAGAGTAAACTTCACTACTTAGCCTTTAGCATCTCATTATAAAAAGCAAATGCAAGTCGTGAAGAATCTGTTATGCTTCTAGCACTTAGTGTTGCACCTGTTATTGTAGGTATTTCTCTGCCAACGTTTAGTTGTTTATCTGTAGGTATATTTTCAAACTGAGAGATCCATTTTTTTGACGGTATATACTCCATAGGCTCATTAAAAGCAATGATTTCTATACTTAGAAGAGTGGACTCTTTTGAAATAAGGTAGAGAACTACAGCATTTTTTGAGCGGACTTTATTATTTATCAGAACACCATAACCTAGAGTCTTACCATCTTTTGTAGCTTTAAAGGTTCTAAATATCTTAGAACTGAGTTTTACTTTTGCATTTGTTTGTATTGTCTTTGCTTGCTCATTGTTTATAAGAATGTTTTTTTTCACTACAGTTGCGTGAGTGCCAAAACTCTGCTTCATTGCATCTATAGGTGAGATTAGTACATTTGCACTTATAGGAATAGTTATAAGCATAAACATTATTAGGTATATTTTTTTCATATTAGTTTTCTTTATTTAAAGTTTTTAGGATTGTATATGATTATTTTTCAATTGTCAATTATCATTGTCAATAAAAAGAGGTTTGCATGGTCTCGGATGCAAACCTCTGTGTTAAACAGGAGAATGTTTTACGTTTTTTAGAAAATGAATCCCATAGAGATACTTGTAGTATCTGTATCAACTGCACCTTGGCTTGCCATTGCATAGTCAAGTTTTAGTACAACTTGCTCATGAGGAAAGTAATTTATACCGACTGTAGTTGTATCAAGTCTGTCTCCAGAAGTTCCATCAGCTCTTTTTTCTTCAGGGTTGATACTCTCATATTGAACAAAGACAGGTAATTGTTTTTTTATAGATGTAAGAGATAAAACATCAAAACTTGCATTTACAAAACCACCTTGTGCACTTTCTACTGCATTAGCAGCTATATCTGCAGCATCTGATCTATCCGTTTGAGTATAAACACCATAGACTCTTGCACCACTGTTTTTATAGTCTAAATGCACATCGTACATATTAGTAGTAGAGCTTTTTCCGTTTACTGATGGAGCAGTGTATACTGAAGCACCTACTAAAAGACCATTTATACCTGTGTAATCAACTCTTGCTACAAAAGCAAGGTTAGCATCTGTCTGTTTAAATGAACCGCCGCGACCGTCTCTTAACCACTTAGAACCTGTAATTCCTGTCTGAAGAGCGCTCACTGCGGCAAATTTGTATGATAAGTTATCGATTATATCACCATAAACCATAGCACCACTTTCATGCCACGTAGACGGAATCAGATTCTTTGATGTATTTGGTCTTTGAACGGTAGTAAATAGCGTAGGCTCATGTCTCTCATTTATAAGACCCATAGGCATTAGCATATTACCGACTCTGATGTTGGCATGTTTGTTGATTAAAAAGTCAAGATACATAAACTCAACTATAACTTCTCCACCCTCAGCAGTACCACCATTGTTCGCTACACCCCCGTGCTCAAACTCGATCTCTGTATTTAAGATAATGTTATCACTGAATTTATAACCTATATATGGAACAAATCTATATACATCTAACGTCGTTTTATCTGCATTATTATTTGTTTTTGCATCTGAGTAATACATCTCTCCGTAACCACCAATACTTAGAGGAGATTTTGAGTAGTAAACTTTAGAAGCAGCACTTCCAAGACCACTATGTGATTTTTTAGTATCAACTACAGTGTAGTTAAATCCTGTTTTTAAGTCACTTGTCTCATCAACTAATGTCTGTGTCATCTCACGTAGTTCTTTAACTTCTTGCTTAAGAGCTTGAATGTCTGCTGATTCACTTGCATACGCAGTGCTGCCTAGTAATAAAAATGCACTTAGTGCTAATGTTGTTTTTATTGTTTTCATATGGTTTCCTTTTAGTAATGATATTTGTTATCATCAAGTTGTAATTGAATTGTAACTCAATAATTCTTAAATGAATATAAAAATGATAATTGTTATTAATATGAAAAAGTGTAAACAAAAGGGCTTAATAATAAATTAGCTATAATAAATAAAAAAATATAGAGAGTATATGAGAGAAATATTTAATAGAGAATCAGATAATGCCGAAGTTGTTATTGAAGTAAACATCGAAGCGACAGATGCAAAAGATATGAACCCTTGGTTACTCAGCATATTTGTAAAGTATGATGGATTGAACGAAACACAAGAGGGATATGAAGAGTTTTTAGAGACTAAAGAATCTCTGATTATTGCACTGGAGCATCAAGAGAGAGCAAAGTATGTCGGAAGTAGAGTGCTTGATGGCTGGAGTGAATTTTATTTCTATGCATATGACTCTAAAAAATTAGATGCAATTACTAGTAAAATTCTGACTCCCTCAAACTATGTTTATGAAAGCAATGTTGTTAGAGACGCTAAGTGGGGGTTTTATGAGACTCAACTCTTTCCAACAGAGTTAGAGTTTTGTCATATCCAAAGTTCTAAGATAATCTTCTTGCTTGAAGAAGAAGATGAAAACCTTACTATAGAGAGAGATGTAGAACACTATATCTCTTTTGAAACACCGACAAATAAAAATAGATTTATAAATACACTTGATCTTGAAGGGTTCACTTTTAAGGATGAGATAAGCTCTGAAGAATTTGAACATGGAGTCGCTCTTGTTAAAAAGCATGCTGTAACAGAAACAGAAGTTAAAAGAGTTGTTGATGAACTTTTTGCTAATGTAAAAGAAAACAACGGTTATTACGAGGGTTGGAGTACTACTTTA
>NZ_JBFFNS010000017.1:0-53206 GCF_041563035.1 Sulfurimonas sp.
CTTTATTCTAAAAAATTAGATTTAAAAGCTACTGTACTTATAAGTGCAGATAAAACTTTGGACTACGGTGTTGTAATGTCAGTTTTGGCTGCAGTAAAACAAGCAGGCTTTTCTGAGGTTTCATTAGCTACAAATGGGTAACAATAACTCATATTTTTATATAAGTGGATTTATATCAATATCACTTTTTCTATTCTTTTTATCTCTTATTATTTTTATGCTATTTTCCAAATCAAATATTGATATTTATGCTTTAAAAAAAGATAACTACATATCTATATCACTTGAGATGCCAGAAATACAAACAAGTGCAAAAAAGAGTGTTTCAACTCCTATAATAAAAGATAGTGCAATAGAGCCAAATGATGTAAATGTAGATGATCTTTTTAGTGACGTATGGACTAAAAGTATTAATAAACCAAAAAAGATAGAACCAAAAGTTGATAATAAAAGATTGTTAGAAATTGGAAAAAAATCTAAAAAGATTGATAAGAATATTGTTAAGCCAATTTCTGAAAAATCTACTGATAACAGTGCAGTTGAGAAAAGTGATGATTCACAAAAGTTGTCAACTGCGAATGCGGTTAATGAATATTTGGCTAAAATTCAGGCTTTAGTTTATCAAAACTTTGTTCCACCTCAGAATTCTCAAGGTCACAGCGTAAAGGCTGTTATTGAGTTAAGTGCTATTGGTAAAGTTATGGATTTTAGGATCTTAACTTATTCCGCAAACAGTAGTTTAAATGATGAATGTGATAAAATCAAAGATAGACTTATAGGAGTATTGTTCCCTGCAAATCCGCAAAACAAATCCGGTAGTTATATAGTTATGTTAACATCCAAGGAGTAATTTTGAGAATATTATTTATACTTTTATTTGTGTTTAGTCTGTCATATGCAAATGATGCAACCATTGAGGTAATTAAAAAAGTTGAATCTCTACCTACAATGGCAGTGGAAGACTCATCAGTTAGTTATGATGATACGTTTAGATTAAGATTTTTTAAGACTTTAGTCGCAGATTTAAATGTTATTTCACTTTTTAATGTAGACAGACATCATCGTAAAACTCACTTTAACGATACAGAGGTTATGGTAGAGAATAAAGATATGGATTACGTTCTAAGATATAAAATGTTTGAAGATGATGACGGTGCTTTAAATATAGATCTCAAATTATTAAATAAAGATGGCATTGCTCTAAACAAAAAATACAGAATAGGTAGAAAAAATGTTTATATGTTTGTTTCACATACAATTGCTTATGATATAAACGAATTTATGGGAGCACCATCAGTTGAATGGATGAAAAGAAGAGTTATATTTTCAAGAGTTGTAGCTCCTAAAAAAACTGAAGTTGTTATAGCAGACTACACTCTTGCATATCAGCATACTGTTGTTAAAGGTGGCTTTAATGTTTTTCCTAAATGGGCTAATAACGCTCAAAATGCATTTTATTATTCATCTTTAGATGGTAAAAAACCAACATTAAAACATGTAGATATTAAGACTGGTAAGAGTAAGAATATTATATCCTCAGACGGTATGATGATCTGTTCAGACGTGAGTAAAAATGGAAAAAAACTACTGCTTACAATGGCTCCTAAAGGTCAACCTGATATTTATTTATATGATGTAGATACTTTTAAAACTCAAAAGATAACTACATATGGTGGAATAGATGTAAATGCCCAATTTAAGGATGAAGAAACTATTATATTTATATCTGGAAGATTAGGGTATCCAAATATATTTTCTAAAAAAATTGGAAGTAACAGTGTAGAACAGATGGTATATTATGGTAAAAGTAATTCAGCATGTAGTACTCATGGTGAATATATAGTATACAAGGCTAGAGAGAGCTCAAACGCATTTTCAACTAATACTTTTAACTTACACTTGATTTCAACAAAGACGGATTTTATTAGAAGACTGACAGCAACCGGTATAAATGAATTTCCAAGATTTTCTATAGATGGAGATGCTATATTGTTTATTAAAAATTACAAAGCTCAAAGTTCTATTGGTATTATAAGATTAAATCATAATAAAAACTACCTGTTCCCTCTCAAATATGGTAGGTTGCAAGCAATGGATTGGTAACAAAGAGAGTAATATAGATGAAATTCATAACTTTTGTGCATGATATATCAATATATTACTCTTTTTTTGGTACAATCAAACAATTTAAAATCAAGGTAAGTAAATATGAAAAGTATAGTATTCTCAAGTGTAGTAGTTGCACTTTTAGTTTTTAGTGGATGTGCAGACAAGAAGCCAGCAGTTGATGAAAAAGCAAAACAAGAAGTAGTTGCTCAAGAAGTTGAAGCTGTAAAAACTGAAACTGTATCTGCTGAAGATGCAACTGTGGGTGAAAGTAGTATATCAAAATCAGACTCTAATGAGATGAATATGGCAAACTTAGAGAAAGAACTTTCGACTGTTTATTTTGACTTTGATAAGTTTAATATCCGTGCAGATATGCAAAGTAAAGTAACAAACAGTGCTACAGTAGTAAATGCTGGTGCAAGTGCTTTTACTGTTAAACTTGAAGGCAATTGTGACGAATGGGGTAGTGATGAGTATAACTTTGCACTAGGTTTAAAAAGAGCTTCTACAGTAAAGAAAGCACTAATGGCTGAAGGTGTTAATGAAACTCGTATTACAATGGTAAGTTATGGTGAAAGCAACCCGGTTTGTAATGACAAAACTAAAGATTGTTGGGCGCAAAATCGTCGCGTCGACTTTAAACTTCTTCCATAATCTATGAATCGCATAGTTTTAGTTGTTTTCTTTGCAGCTATTGTGCCATTTAACTTAATCAGTGCTGAACCTTCTGCGTTTGGTGCTGGTAATCTAGAAACTTCTCAACCTTATGGCTTAACTTCAAGTGAAAAGGTTATTCTTCAAAACAAAAACAAACTCAAAAAAGTTCTTGTAAAAAGTAATAATCAAGCTAATGAAGTTGACTCATTAAGAGAGAGAATTGACGGTTTACAAACTATTATTGAGGGTTTAAGTAGAAAAACCCAAGAAAATAAATTAACCCTTAAAAATCTAGATGAAAAAAATACACAAGAGTTAATTAGTTCAAATGAGTATGAGAAAAGATTGAGTGAAATATCTCAAGCAAACGCTTTAGAGATAAAAGATATTAAATTAGCAGTTGCTGAACTAACTGCTTTGTTAAATATAGTAAATTCAGCATATGTTTCAAAAGATGAGTTTAATATTTTGGTTGATGACTTTAACAAGTTTAAAGAGTTAGTTTCTAAAGAACTTAAAAAAGATTCTAAACCAAAAAAATCTAAGTTAGACAATATGTCTAATGCAGAGGTGGAGAAATTAGCAAAAGCTGACTATGATAAAAAATATTATACAAAGAGTATAGAATATTATAGTCATCTTATTAAGAAAAACTATAAGCCTGCACGTTCCCATTATATGATGGGTGAGATAAATTATTATAGAAAAAATTATGCTGATGCAATCGCGTATTTTAAAAAGAGTGCTTCTTTATATTCTAAAGCTTCTTATATGCCCGTGCTAATGCTTCATACAGCTATATCTATGGACAATACAGGAGATAAAAATAATGCTAAAACTTTTTATAAAGGTGTTATTGCCAAGTATCCAAGTTCTAAAGAAGCTGAAATAGCAAAAAGTAACCTTAGTAAGATAAAGTAGTTGCATAATATTTTAGTAATATTATGCATTTTTATGTTAAAATCCAAAAAAATTAATAAAGGCTAATATAATGGCAATAGAAGCAAATCAAATCGTATCATTAGAGTATGAAGTTCGTGATGGAGAAGCTGTAGTAGACAGTAATGTAGGTGGAGCACCTTTAGTATTTATGTTCGGTAAAGGTCAAATAATTCCAGGCTTAGAAAATGGAATAATTAATATGGCTATCGGTGAAAAAGGTGATGTTTTAGTTAAAGCTGAAGACGCTTATGGAACTCATAATCCAGATGCAAAACAAGAAGTTCCTAAAGATCAATTTGCTGGAATAGACTTAGAAGTTGGTATGACTTTATATGGTCAAGGTGAAGATGGCGGAACAGTGCAAGTTGTTGTTAAAGAGATTGGTGAAGAAACTGTAATTATTGATTTTAATCACCCACTTGCAGGAAAAGATTTAATGTTTAGTGTAACTATTAACAATGTAAGAGATGCATCTGCAGAAGAAGCTATGACAGGTATTCCTGCTGAAAATCAACAAGATGATGAGTGTTGTGGTACTGGTGGCGGCACTGGTTGTGGATGCAACTAATTTTATAACTGCTTCGGAGTCTTCTCACCAAGCATTTAAAACAGCAACACTTTTAAAAACACTTAGCGTAAACTCTCTTATTTCAGGAGAGGTTGGTGTTGGTAAAAAAAGTCTTGCGCGTTATATACTTCCGGACGCTACTGTGATAGAAGCATCTGATTTTGATGAAATACTTAGTACTCTAGAGAGTGTTAATGAAATCATCATAGTCAATTTAGAAAATTCACCAAATATAAAGAGAATTATTGATGCCATTAATAGCAACTCTGTAAGAGTTATTGCAACAGCTAAGAGCTCTTTCTCAAATGAATATATAGATGAGATTTTTAGTGTAAAATTTGATATTCCACCTCTTCGAGATAGACTAGAAGATGTAGATGAATTAGTTAAGATGTTCATTAATGAAGCATCTTCATTGTTTTGTAGCAGTACAAAATTTAATACTGAAAATTTCACTCCAGACTTGTCTGAAAATTCTAATTCATTAAAAAGACAAGTAATGATTCATTCCTTATTACAAGATATCAAGGAAGTTGAATTAATGGATATCATAGAGAATTATTTGGTAGATAAACTAGGTTCACAAAGTGATTATAGAAATTTTTTGCATCTATATGAAGTTCCTCTTATTAAAGCAGGACTAAATAGGTTTAAATCACAACTTCAATTATCTGATAAGTTGGGTTTAAATAGAAATACACTCAGAAAAAAAATATCTGATAATAAAGAATATTTATAACAATATTTATAACAAAGAAGGGAAAATAAAATATGAGTAAAATAGCAATGATATTTGCAGGACAGGGAAGTCAGGCAGTAGGTATGGGTCAGGACTTTTATAATAATTCAGATATAGCAAAAGAGATGTTTGAAAAAGCGGGTGAAAGAATTGGTGTTAATTTTGATGAGTTGATCTTTAAAGAAAACGATATGCTCGGTCAAACAGCATATACGCAACCAGCTATATTACTAACTCAAATGGTAGCATACCGTATTTTTAAAGAAGCATGTCCAGATATTGAAGCTACACTTTTCCTAGGTCATTCTCTTGGTGAGTTTTCTGCTCTGTGTGCTAGCGGTGCGATAGATTATGTTGATGCTGTAGAGCTTGTTCACAGACGTGGACAATTAATGCAAGAAGCCTGTTCAGATATAGATGCAGGCATGATGGCAATCGTTGGATTAGATGATAGCTCTATAGAAGATATCTGTGCTACTGCTCTAGAAGCAGGTAAAAAAGTTTGGCCCGCAAACTATAACCAAGATGGTCAATTAGTTATTGCCGGGATGAAAGCTGATTTAATATCACTTGAAGATACGTTTAAGGATGCAGGAGCTAAAAGAGCGCTTCTTTTAAATATGTCAGTTGCAAGCCATTGTGAATTGTTATCACCGGCTCAAGTACCTTTAGAGAGTTTAATGGAATCTATGATTAAAGAAAATTTTGAAGCTCCTGTTGTTTCAAATGTCTCTACTCTATCTTATTCAACAAAAAATGAAGCTGTATCACTATTAAAAGATCAATTAGTTAAGCCTGTCAAGTACAAACAATCAATTTTAGCTATTGCTGATGATGTTGATATGGCTATAGAATTTGGTAATGGTATTACACTAAAAGGTTTAAACCGCAGAATTGCTAAAGATCTTAAAACGCTAAATATATCTGATATGGCTAGTCTTGAAAAAGTTGTAGAGGAAATTTGCAACTAAGATGAGAGTAACACTCGCTCAAACATCGCCAAGATTAAATCGTTCTAATTTAGATGATATATGCAAGATTATTGAAGAGTTTAAAAATAGTAGCGATTTGATAGTATTTTGTGAGTTGTCTCTAAATGGTTATCTACTGCAAGATAAACTTTTTGAAGATGCCTGGGATACTCATGAATTTGATCAACTAGAGAGTTTAAGTAAAGAGGTTGATATTGTTGTTGGTGGTGCTATAAAAGTTGGAGATTCATTTAGAAATGCAGCTTTGTATTTTTCTAATGGAAAACTATTAAGTCAACACAACAAGGTTCATCTGCCAAACTACGGTATGTTTGAAGAAGCAAGATACTTTAAAGCTGGTGAAGTATTTGAAAGTTTTGTAAGTAAGTTTGGCAAGACTTCAATGCTGGTCTGTGAAGACTTATGGCATGAAACTGTACACCATGACCTGATAGAAGAAAATCCAGACTTGATTATAGCTTTAGTTGCATCTCCGGCACGTGGATTTAGCGATGAAGGTTTAATTATTGAAGACAAATGGTACTCAATAATTAAAACTGTGGCTCTAGAATGTAGTTCAGAAGTTCTTTTTGTAAATAGAGTTGGTTTTGAAGATGGACTTGGATTTTGGGGTGGAAGCTGTATAGTAGACAAAAATGGAAATATAATCCATCAACTGCCTCGTTATGAAACAATAATAAAAACATTTGAGATTTAAGGAAAGAGAGATAAAATGAAAATAGCAATTATGGGTGCAATGCCTGAAGAAGTAGCTCCAATACTAGAAAAGCTAGGAACATATAAAACAACTAAATATGCAGATAATGAGTATTATGAAGCTTCATATAAGGGTGTTGATATAGTTGTAGCTTACTCTAAGATCGGTAAGGTGTTTTCTACACTAACAGCTACTACAATGATTCAACATTTTAATTGTGATAGACTACTTTTTAGCGGTGTTGCAGGTGGAATAAACCCAAGTCTAAAGATAGGAGATCTGATTGTAGCAACAAAGTTGTCTCAACATGATTTAGATATAACTGCATTTGGTCACCCTATGGGGTTCGTTCCTGGTGGAAGTGTATTTGTTGAAGCAGATAAAGAACTGATAGAACTTTCAAAAGAAGTCGCAAAAGAGTTAGATAAAACTGTACAAGAGGGTATTATCGCTACAGGTGATCAATTTGTACATGATGAAAATGTTAAGGCTAATATTGTAAAACATTTTAATGCTGATGCTTTAGAGATGGAAGGTGGCTCGGTAGCTGTTGTATGTAAATCATTAGGTATTCCATTCTTTATTCTTCGTGCCATCAGTGATACAGCTGATACTGATGCAAGTTTTTCATTTGATGAATTTATGGAATCAAGTGCAATCATATCAGCTGAATTTATTATGAAAATGGTAGATAAGCTAATTGAACAATAAATGAAAAGTATATGTCCATCTAAAAAAATAATGTCAAAACTTGGTAAAACAAATGCCGAGTTTGACCTAATAGAAGAGGGTGATAAAATCTTAGTCGGACTAAGTGGTGGTAAAGACTCTCTTACTATGATTCATGCAATGGCTGAGCAACAACGACGAGCTCCTTTTAAATTTGAGTTTATTACAGTTACTGTAGGCTATGGTATGGGTGAGAATTATGATGCCTTGGCTAAACATTGCCGCGAATATAATATTGAACATATTTTTCATGACACTAAAATATATGATTTAGCAGAAGAAAAAATAAGAAAAAATTCATCATTTTGTAGCTTTTTCTCAAGAATGAGAAGAGGAACACTTTATGGTATAGCTGAGAAATATGGATGTAATAAACTTGCACTTGGTCATCATATGGATGATGCTGCAGAGAGCTTTTTTATGAATTTCATTTATAATGGTCAAATGCGATCTCTTGCACCAAAGTATAGAGCAGAAAATGGTTTAGTAATTATACGCCCCCTTATTCAGATGCGAGAACGACAATTATCTGCATTTGTTAAAGATAATAATTTGAATGCAATTGGAGATGAAGCTTGTCCTGCAATGCGTTTTGATATTAAAATGCCGCATGCTCGTGCTAGTATGAAAGAGATGCTATCCAAGATGGAAAAAGAGTTTCCATCACTGTTTACATCAATGAATGCTGCATTTAAAAATATTTCTGTGGATAGCTTTTTTGATAAAGAGAAGTTTAATATTTAGATTCTAAATTTTCTTCATCTTTAGCAATTTGAGATTTTTTGTTATGTAGAGTCTCTTCTTTTAATTTTTTTAGAAATTCTAGAATATTTTCTTGATATGAGATTGTGTCTCTATCTCTTGTTAAGTCTACAATAGGATGAAGTGAGTCTATATCTATCTTTTTTGCATATCTTGGAATTATCTTTAGTTCTTTTTGTATATGTGACACAAGTGTGTCAATATCCAGACCATTGTTGTCCTGTACTTTTTTAACTAGCTCTTTAGTAGAGAGCATTAGTAAGTTTGCTCTGTCTTCATCATTATGGTATATATCCATACCTGCATTTTTTACTATCAAATAGCTATCATCACTAATTTCTTCATTTGAAACTATAATAAGTGCAAAGATTTTAGCACGAAATTCCAATGATCCATGATGATGAACAAAAAATTCACGAAAGGCACTGAAAAAATGGTGTTTAAGTTTGAAACTAAGCCTCATTTAAATCCTTATGCAATACTTAAAATCGATATATATATGGTATTATACATTTTTGAATTTAAAATATAGTTTTATAGGTGTTAAAAATGTTAAATGACGAAGATTATGACGTTTTAAAGAAAAGTTTTATAGATTCTCAAAGGCTTTTTAATAAGTTAAATGATGTCGCAAATCAAGCTTCTGAACTTGATTATGATGAGAGTGGTTTATTTTATGAAGAAGAAGAAATTCTTGATAGACATTGGCTTAAGCTTAGTTCAAAAATCATAGATGCCCTTGGTGAATCTTTAGATACTTACAATATAGAACTTTTAAAGAATGATAGTTTAGAAGATAGAGAACTAACAATTAATTTAGTTAAAGAAGATGAGTCTAGTAAAGTAGTAGTAGATTATAGTGAAGATGGTGCACTTAGCATCTCACAAGTAAGTTAAGGGATAATATAATGGGTAGAGCCTTTGAATATAGAAAAGCGTCAAAAATGAAAAGATGGGGAGCAATGTCAAAATTGTTTCCAAAACTAGGTAAAATAATTACTATGGCAGCAAAAGAGGGTAGTAGCGATCCGGATATGAATTCTAAGCTTCGTACTGCTATTCTAAATGCTAAAGCTGAGAATATGCCTAAAGATAATATTGAAGCAGCAATAAAGAGGGCATCAGCAAAAGACACAGCAAGTATGTTAGAAGTCAACTTTGAAGGAAAAGCTCCTCACGGTGTTTTAGTTTTTATAGAGTGTATGACTGATAATAATACAAGAACAGTTGCTAATGTGAAAAATATACTCACAAAACATGGTGGAGAATTACTAACTAATGGTTCATTAGAGTTTATGTTTGATAGAAAAGCTCTTATAGAATTTGCTTTAAAAGATGGTATGGATGTAGAAGAACTTGAATTAGAGCTAATAGATGCAGGACTTGAAGAGATAGAAGCTGAAGATGGCGTTTGTTTAATTACAGGTGATTACACAAGTTTTGGAACGCTTACAGAAGCTCTTGAAAGTATGGATATAGAAATAACAAAAGCAAATCTAGAGAGAATGGCTAATGTACCAGTAAGTATTACCGAAGAGCAACAAGCTGATATTGATAAGATTTTAGAGAGATTAGAAGATGATGAAGATGTGCAAAAGGTTTTTACAAATCTTGCATAATAAATTATATGAAATATATAAATAATACATATACAAATACTCTTGAGGTAAAGCAATCTAAATTTATTGCTTACCTTACCCCCTATGTAGATTTTCAAAAAACACTTGAGACACTAAAACAAGATAATCCAAAAGCTAGGCACTTTGTAGTAGCATATCGTTATTTAAATGAATTCAATCAAGTCTTAGAATATTCAAGTGATGATGGAGAACCAAAAGGCACATCAGGTAAACCATCACTCTTTGTCCTTCAGGGCTTAGATATGATAAACTGCTCTGTAATTATAGTCAGGTACTTCGGTGGCACAAAACTTGGTACTGGTGGACTTGTACGTGCATATAGTGACGCAGTAAATCTTGTTATAGAAAAATCTGAACTTTTTGAGTACAAACAAGAGATAGAAGTTGAAATTTTTTTTGAATATTCAAATATCAGATTAGTTGAATATGAGTGTGTAGAATTTGATATTAGAATAGTTGAAAAAACTTTTGATATAGGTGCAATTTATAAATTAAGAGCCAGCAAAGAGAGTATAGAAGAATTTCTTGAAAAATTAGATAGATTAGTGAAGGTTGTAGAGTAGATATAAATATCTACCTACCTTGAACAGCATTACCCATATCCCACATAGGTAAGAATATACCAAGAGCTAAAAGAATAACCATAGACGCAATTATAAGTAGCATTATTGGTTCTATCGCTTCTGATAAACCATCGATAATAGCATCAAATCTCATCTTATAATATTCGGCAACTTTTTTAATCATAGTATCTAATGTACCACTATCCTCTCCGGCTCTTACCATTTGAATAATCATATTTTCAAAAAGTTTAGTCTCTGCCAGACCAGTATTTAATGTACCACCTTTTTCAACAGTCATTCTTACTGAAGATAGTTTTAGTTTAAGAGGAAGGTTATCTATCATAGATATTGAAGTCTCTAGTGCTTCAGCAATTGGAATACCGGCACGAATAAGTTCTGAAAAAACTAGAGTAAAACGACTAAGAGTAGAGAACTTTATAATATTATTTATCAGGTAAGTTCTAAGTAAAAACTTATGCCATCCAAATCTAATATGTCTATAGTTGTTTATAAGATATTTAAAAGTCGTAAAAGCTAAAAACAGTGCGGCTAGAACATATAGACCATAATTGTTAAATAGATGCTCTAGTGTAAGTAGTATTTGTGTGGGCATAGGAAGTTCTGCATTCAGTGACTCAAAAATATCTTTAAATTGTGGTACAACATAGGAAATTAAAATAGTAAATGCTATAGCCATTGCAATCATTACATTTCTAGGATATGCCATTGCTTTTTTAAACTTAATTATATTTGCACGAATCTCCTCAAGCATATCTGCTAATGCATAAAGTGCTTCATCTAAATTACCTGTTTTTTCTCCAAGTTGTACCATTGCTATTGTAAGATTGCCAAGCTCGAAGCGAAAGTTTTCCATAGAGTTTGATAGTGAATGACCTGAATTAATATCATCAGCTAATTTTCCAAATACATGTTTTAAAGCTTGGTCATCGGTTGCGGCTGCAATTTCACTAAGTGAGTCATGTATTGATATACCGGCATTAGTCATAACTGCTAACTGCCTAATTGAAGCTATCTGTGCATCTGGCTTAATTTTTCTCTTTTTAATGTTTTGAAAAAAGTTTGCTTTAAATCTTTTAAGTTGTGCCTCTAATGGTTCTTTTGCTTCAACTACTTTTATAATTATTCCTGAGTGTTTTAACTTGGCATAATCATTAGCTTCTTTTCTATCTTTTGCATATAATGGAATTTCTTCTCTCTTACCTTTTGTAAGAATTGTTGCAACAAAATATTTCATCCTTTGGCCACCCTTAATATTTCTTCAATACTTGTAACGCCATCCAAAGCTTTTTGAATCCCATTTTCAAATATTCCAATAAAACCATCTTTAATAGCTTGAGCTAACATCGCATCTTTTGGTGCACCTTTAGCAATAAGAGATGACAGTTCTTCAGTAACGTTTAATACTTCACAAATCATTTCTCTTCCCATATATCCAGTGTCATTACACTCTTTACAACCTTGACCTTTGTAAAATACAGCATTTTCAGGTATAAAGTTTTCTAACTCTTCTAATGTAGATGTTGGGATTTTTTCAACTGCTTTACATTTGGAGCATATTTTTCTAACTAGTCTTTGCGCTTGTATGGCTACTAGTGCACCACTTATTAGATAATTTTCTATTCCCATATCTACCATACGAGGTATAGCACTAATTGAATCATTTGTGTGTAAAGTGGAAATAACCATATGACCTGTTAAAGCAGCTTTTATCGCAATTTCAAGTGTTTCTTGATCACGAATCTCACCAATCATGATTTTATCTGGATCTTGTCTAAGAATTGATCTAAGTGCATCTGCAAAACTTAGACCGACTTTTGGATTAACTTGAACTTGTTGAATTAGATTCATCCTGTATTCTACAGGATCTTCAACTGTAATTACCTTATCCTCTACATTCCTAAGTTCATTTAATGCACCATACAAGGTTGTAGTCTTACCACTTCCCGTAGGTCCTGTTACCAGTATAATTCCAAAAGGCTCTTTAAGACCCTTTAAAAGTTTGTTATAGCTTACAGTATCCATACCTGCGTCTTCGAGTTTTACAAGAGCCTTTTCTTTATCCAAAACACGCATAACAATAGACTCACCATATAGAATAGGGAGTGTAGATATACGAAAGTCATATTCTCTTTCACCGACAGCAGTAGAAAAACGTCCATCCTGAGGTTTTCTTTTTTCAGCAATATCAAGATTGGCTAATAGTTTAAGTCTAGATGCTAAAGGTGGATATATATCTTTTTCAAA
Source organism: Sulfurimonas sp. (assembly GCF_041563035.1). Classification (GTDB taxonomy): domain Bacteria; phylum Campylobacterota; class Campylobacteria; order Campylobacterales; family Sulfurimonadaceae; genus Sulfurimonas. The sequence continues at coordinate 12,664 of NZ_JBFFNS010000017.1, forward strand.
AATAAATATCTCTGCAAGTTTTCCATCAACTCGAGCGCGAACAACACAGTTCTTTTCCGTTGGTTCGATATGAACATCACTCGCTCTTCCACGGATACAAGCTTTTAAAATTACATCAATTAGTAAGAGTATTGATGAGGCCTCTTGCTGCTCTTCAATAGAATTTATAGAGTTAAGTTCGTCACGTATTTTTTTAACTAAACCTTTTACACTGTCTTTTAGTTCAACTTTAAACAAATATGCTTGAATTTGCTTTTTTGTAGCAGTAGCAATTTTTACAATCTTTCTTGGAAAAAGTCGTTGAATGGCTTCTTGCGCTTCTATATTTAGTGGATCACTAAAAGCAATTATTACATGCATTTCATCTTGAGAAACAGGAAGAACTGCATATCTTTTTAACTGAGCCAATGGGATTCTGCTTGTAAGTTGGTAGTCCATATCAATTGAGTCTAAATCTAAAAAAGCAAGTTCAAGTTCTTTTGATAGTTTTTGAAGAACCTCTTTTTCTTCTATGTAGTCATAATTGTCAATAATAGACAATTCGTAAACACCATTTCTTATTTGCTCAACTATAAAACGGATAAGCCTGTCCATTGTCATAAAACCAGATAGCGTAATATCCCTTAGTATAAGATCTGAACTTAAGCCTTTTGATAAAAGCCTGTCAACTTGACCTTGCATAATAGAACCGTTTGCAAGTAGGTCATTGGTTATTCTATCCATTATTTAGTCCCATTTACCAGTAAACATGTCGTTGTATAGTTATTGTATCATAAAACTCTTCAATAACTATTTTCTTAAGTTTTGTACCTTCAGAAAGATATAGTTTATATGTTAGTTTTTTGTCCTTTTCATCTTCAAAGAGGTAAAAATCTCTTTGCTCATGAACACCTAACTTTGCATAAAAATCAAATACCTTAGATAAAACATAGTCTGTTGTAGGTAGATTTAGAGATGATAAATCATAATTATCAATTAAAGCATGATAAAGCAGCTTTTTCTGCATTAGTATTACAGAAAAATACGCAGAGTTTGCACGAGACTCAGGGGAAAATTTTAGCATAGCTACTGGTATAGCTAAACGGTCTATATAATCTGAGTTTAGACATGCAAAGGCATATAATGAAACAAACTCTTCATCTTTTTTGTATCTTTTAAAATTGTCAAAACCTATTCGGCAAACATCTTCATACTTCTTATTTTGATAGAGACTAAGCATATTTTGCTTTATATCTGCAAATAAACTGAGGCTAAATAATAGTATTAGTAATATTCTCATTTGAATTTTCCTGATTTAATCTCTTCTAAAAGTATTTTGGCTTGATTAGAATGTGAGTGTTCAATATATCTTTTCAACATTCTAATAGCTTCATTTTTTTCATTAAGTTTTACTAGTGATTTTGAAAATATGATCCAACTAGCATCAATGTTGTCATTAATCTCATTAGTAATGAGTGCATAATTGTATGACTTATGATAATCTCCCAATTCATAGTATTTTTTAGCAACAAATAAGCTTAGTGCTGGATTATTGTTTTTTTTGAATCTTTTAATGACATGACTAATGTCTTCTTGAGTATTTTGTCTATCAATTTGTATGTGTTTTTTTTCTTCTTCTTTAATTTCTATTACCTCTATTAATTCAATTGGCTTATGTTTTTGTACTTTTTGTTTTGGTATATCTTTTTGCTTTGGCTTATTATAGATATTGTTAAGCTTCTCTTCATCGTTCTCATAACGAGATATAGAACTGTGTTTTATATTTGACATGAAGTTTAATGATGGAGTAAATACAAGCTTTCTATTTTCATATACTTTTTCTTTAACAGTTTTTTCTACTCTTGCTTCTGTTATATTTTGATCAATGATAATTTTTGTTTTATTATTTTCTTTTTCCTCTGTTAGTGTTATTTTTTTTTCTTCAACTATAGTGTTGTTGTCAAATGTTTCATAGTCTTTAATAGTAGATATTATAATGAATATAATTGATAAACTAATTAGAATTACAATATGAGGTATGTACGATTTTACTTTGTATTTGCGCCATCTTTTTTCTAAATCATTAACATTAAGCATTAATTAGACCTGTATGTATAGCTGACATTTCAACAATCTTTTTTGAAATTACATTTGTTTTTAAATTTGATGAATTATTTTCACTATACCATGAGTAGATATCAAAAAGTGTATATAAAAGTTTGTTAGTATCTCTATAGTTTCCTCTTGTCAATTTGTATATTAGATTGACCGGTTTTTGTGAGAACATATTAGCACTATCAAAGCAATTTGCTTTCATAAGTTTCTTTTGTATGTAAATTTTCAGTTCACTACTTGAAGCATTCTCAAGTTCTATTGTCTCCCAGATTCTAGTTTGAAAATGTTCTTTTGCTATTAAATCTTCTTTTTCTGTTTTATGAAGTGTAATAACAAATTTTACGCTTCTTGTATCTGAGAGAAGTCTTATTTTTTCCATTTGCGAACTTGAATAGAGTTGTGCTTCGTCTAAAAGTACTAATGGTATCTGCGAATCTTCAGACATGTTTTGTTTAACAATTAGCATAAATTGTGTAAAGTTAAGTTCACCTTGATATTTCACATTGAACAGATCTCTAGCAAGTGATTTGAAAAATTCACTTTCATCAAGAATTGGTGTTTGATATATAAATACTTTTTGAGAAGATGAAAGGTCATGGTATAGCTTTGTTAGAAACATACTCTTACCGGTTCCGGGTTTACCAAATAAGAGTACCATTTTTAGTGGTTTTTTTACTGAATCCTTAAGAGATTGATATATGGTTGAAACTCTGTCCAGTTGAATGTAGTCCCTTGCATTTACATTGTCAAGAAAAACATTTTTAGAGTCTTCAAAGATGTTATTTTTCATCTTCCTCTTTCACTTTTTCTTCTGCTTCTTTGTCTGTTTCATCTGATAAATTGTCCGTTTGCTTCGATATAGAATCTTTTTTTAGTATAACAGTTTTATCAGTTATCCCTTTATACCCAAGTTCTGCAAGAGAAAGATTGTTGTTTGCTCTGTCTATTATATGTGGTTCAATCACAATAACAAGTTCCTGAATCTGTTTAGTCATTTCTTCATATTTGAATAGATAACTAAGCCCAGGAATGTCGCCTAATAGAGGGACTTTGTTTGATTTATTAACATTTTTAGTATTTATTAGACCACCTAAAATAATTCTATTGCCATCTTTTACAGTAACAACAGACGAAAGCTGACGACGATTAAGGTCAGGTGGCATTACTCTGTTTGCTGAACTTTCTTGTGAAATATCTTGTGAAGTCTCTGATAGAGATGGATTGATTTTTAGTGTAATCGTTTTATCATCAGCTATCTCAGGTGTTATATCTAGTAGTACACCGGCAAATACTGACTGCACAGTGTCATTTTGGGTAGTTGCAGCAACCCCACCACCTGTCCCCTGTTGGTTAGTTTCTGATTTTATTTTATAAAAATATTCAGTTCCTGCTGTGATTAGTGCTGGCTGATTATTTAAAGTTAAAACTTTTGGATTTGAGATTGACACTACATCGCCCTGTGTTTGTAGAAATTTTATAACTTCATCTAGTGTTCCACCGGCTTTAACAGTAACTAGACTCGCTTCACTTACAGCTTGTGCACCAGCTGTTGTTATTTGATCTCCAGTCCATGTTGGTACATTGTTTTTAGCAACATAATCAGCAGATAATGTTACTTTTTGAAGTGCATAAAGTTGTTGCCAATCAACACCTGTTGTTTTCCCTTCTTCCATCGTTACTGAGAGAAGTTGCACATCTATTAAAACTTGTAGTTGCACTTTATCTTGAAGTTTTTTAAGGTAACTTTCCAGTCTATTCATCTGTTTAATTGTAGCTGTTACAGTTATAAGACCTGCGTTTTTATTTATAATAGGTGCATTAGCCTGGTATATATCTTGGGGTGTATTTACAACTCTTTGTAATTCTAAATCAAGCTCTTCCCAAAATTTTACTTCATCAGTAGATTCTATTTTTATTCCAGACTCAGCACTTGAACCACTTCCAGAAGCACCGGTAGTCCCAGATGTTGCTGCAGTTCCAACAGCCCCTGGCGAGCTAGTAGCTGAAGATGAGCTAAGTGTTATGTTTGTACTTCCAACACCTTTTCTTTGCGAAAGAATATAGTCAATTCCAAAAACCTTTGTACCTAGGTATGAGATTTTTAAAAGATTATTTTCAAGAACATAATATAAGTTGTTCTCTTTTAAAACAATACTCAATACTTCATCTATCGTTAAGTTTTTTAAATGAGTCTTGTTAAGCTTTGTATCAAGAAATTTTTCAGCATGAGGATCTGTTACAATAATACTAAATTCACATTCATCGCTCAATTGTTCTACAAAGTCAATAATCCTTGTATCTTTTGTGGAACTAATACTAAAAAGTTCATAAGAGCAGTCTGCATAACTACTAGTTGATAAAAGAAGTGTCAAAAGCGACCCGTAGACTATTTTTTTTATATGTTTCATTCTCTTATCCTGCTTATTTGAATTTTAAATTTCGTTTTGTATCACTTGTTGTAAGAACAAGTTTTCCATTACCTTTTGTCAATACAACGGACGTTCTATTGACACTTGATAGTTTGAAACTATCTACACTCTCATTCACTTTATACCATTCACCATTTATTAGAGCAGAGTTATTAATTATAGCACTAAGAACTAGACGTTTTGATGGTTGCTGCAATATAACACTCCTTGTGTCAGATGAAGTTGTATACTTTTTAACACTGGCATATTTTACAGGTTTCTTTATACTTTTTACATAGTTTTTCTTACTACGATTTTTATAAAATATAAAAGGATCTTTTATTTTGTTTAATTCATCGTCACTCATGCCTTTTCTTGCAGGTTTTATTGCTTCTACTTGAGTGTCAACCCATGATAGTTCATTCGAACTAAGAGCGATTGATGATAACACAAAGGCTATGACAATATATGTTTTCATTAGTATGTAATCCCCCAAACTGAGATAAAAAGTTCAGTGTTTAATGTTTTGTCTACTTTTATTTCTAAATCATGAACATCAACTACTAAATCACTTTGTTCTAAAGAGTTTATAAATCTAAGAGTATCTTTGTAGTTACCAGTACTCTTTAGTGTGATGTCTAATACATGACCAAATGAAGTGTTGTTTTTAGCATATTCATTTGTAAAGTCTACAATCTTAATCCCATGTTTTTTTGCATTAGTGGAGATAGAGTGAAGATACTCACCCCAAGTTCTTTCATCATATATTAGAGATGAGATAGTCTCGATTTTACTTTTAATGTAGGCATTGTTGTCTTTATGAGCTTGAAGTTGAGCTTCTGACATTCTAATTTCTCTATCAAGTGTAGTTATTTTTGATTCAGGGTTAGCTTGTAGGAACCTTTTGTCTGCATTGATTTTAGAGCTTATTGTCGTTATTTGTTTGTTCTTTTCTTCAAAAGCTATTAAAGAACTTTCCCAAAATAGTAGATATGAAAAGGTAAAAATAAGACCAAAAATCATAATATAAGTCATATATATATCTTTTTGAGTCTTATCTCTAAAAGAAGCATCTATCCCTTGTAGGTAATCTTCTATATTTATTTTCATAATATACTCACTTTTAGCTCACTAAAATATTTTTTAGATTTTTCTTTAAATTCTATATGCTCTAGTGAAAAATTAAATACACCCTCGTGTGTTTTAGTTAAATATTCTACCATTTCAGTAATTTTTTTATCTTTTTTTGAAATTAGATTCAGTGTAAATGTTTTTAACTTTTCATCTTCTTTGTAAGATAGAGAGTCAACATTAATATCAAATTTATTCAAATCTTTAGTTAAAAGAGATAAAAGCTTAGCTTTCATTGGGTAGTTGACTTTTACATCGTGAATTTTAATAAGAGTTGCTTTTTTCTCGGCATAATCTTTTTTTTCTTGATTAAGTAGAGTTATAACTTTGGCTTTATCCGCTTCTCTGTTTTTTATAGTTGCTTCTCTTGTTGTCTTAATATTATGCAATTCTGTATACTCTGTACTTAATAGATCATATTGAAGAGTTTGGGCATAAGTTAAAACCCAATATGTAACAGGGTACATAAATGCAAGGACCAATGAAGCTACTGTAAGTAGTATAAGCTTACCACTCTCTCTTTGCGTGAATTTCGGAGGTCGATGATATGTAGTAAAGTTACAATTATACTTTTCTTCCGATGGGAGTGTTGTGTAAATGTGCATTAAAGCGTGAAGTTGATCTATATAAACACCATCACTTTCAAAACCATAGTCAAATTCAAAGTTGCTTGATCTTATGCCAAGTTCAACCTCTGCCATTTCATCTAACTTAGTGACGGTTTGTATTTGCGCACCTATATAAACATGCTCTATTTTTTCGAGCTCATATGCTCTTTTTACATAAGTTAATATGTCATTAGAATTTGCAAAAATCTCTTTATAGAGCTTAATAAAGTATTCTTTGTAATCACTGCTTGTCTCTTTTAAATTGTGAGTAGAGAAGAATTCAATAAAATTTTCATATTCAACTCTTTCACCGTAGAGCTCACAAAATCTTTCATGCATTTGTAAAAATGAATAATTAATAGATTTTGTATATAGGAACTCTTTTTCATTATAGACAGTTATAAATGCGTCGTTTTCTTGAAAATATATAAAACAGTGGGCACCACTAATCTCAATAATCTCTTTTTCATATAAAGATTTAAGTAGTAAAGGAGAAGGGATTATAGTGTCTATATATTTGATTTTAGAAACAACGTTAGCAAATGTTTCTTCTATTGTTAGCGGGTCGATAATAAAAACATGAAAGTTTCTGTTATCCTCATCAAGAGAATTGAAAGTTTCAATAAATTGTATCTGATAAGTAACTGCTTGATCAAGTGCTAGTTCATCATAAACTTTGTTATTTATAGCATCATGTAGATCTTCTTGGGGAATATTCTTTGAAATAGATATTTGAGAATTAATAAAGCCCTTAGTGTTTAAATATGATATTGCATATTGCTCTTTGCTGTATTGGGCAGAGTCTGTTTGTGAAAGAAAACTAGAAATACCACTAAGATATGTATCTTTATATGGATTAACAGAAATTACACTTGAAAAAGAGTGTTCAGTTTTTTTACTCATTTACTATAATCCTATTTAAAGTGAGCCATTGACATAGAACAAAATTCATCATCTTGATAAAACTCTATCCTGTATGTTTTTTGACTTTTATCAACAGAAAATTTTTTGTCTAAAGCTTTGAGGTTTATAGCAACATCACTCTCACTGAGAGTATTTTTTGACTTAAACCCTATAACATTAACACGAAAATTACTGTTATGTACTATACTAAAATCGTCATTAACAAAAAAAGATGAAGCTATATTAACAGATTTTACCTGTTCATTAATTTTAACATCAAATTTTTGCTCACAATTTTTCGCAATTTTAAAGTATTGTGGCTTTAATATTGTTATTTTTTGATTACCGATATAAACAACAAAATTGCCATTAACGTTCTTCACACTACCTAGAGGGTGCGAAAACTCGAATACATTACCCTCTGATTTTATCGGAATAAAGCTTAAAGATTTTTTTATATCACTTAAATTTAATAAGATATTGTTATTTATCCCCAATGTACCATACTTTTTAAGTATTTTATTAAGTTCTTTTTCATTTAGATTAAACTCTCTTTCAAAAGATATTTTCATTATTTTCATAAATTCTTCTATCGCTAATAGCTGATAAAAAACTTTTTTTGAAAGAGAAGAAAGATTTTTACTACTTTCAATTGCAAAAGCTGGTTTGTTATTAGTAACTGCAAAGTAGGTTAGAGAGAGTTGCATTGCTTCATCATCAAATTTTGTATTGGTATTCCTAACATCAAGAGTATGATGCTCTTTTAAAAGCTTTTTATTTATGTTTTGTGTAACAATTGAAGCTATCGAATCTAGATTTCCAAATGGTTGTTCTTGTTTTAATTTACATTGATCTATAACACATGTTTGACCCCAGGAATTAGGGTTAAAAATATTACCTTGATGTTTTTTTCTATAAAAACCATTACCATCGTGTAAGTTTAAAACCAATGAGACTTTTTTCGAAAGAATAATTTCTTTAATCTCTTCAACGATTTCTTTATCTTTATCATTCTTTTTAGTAACAGAAAATTTTCTGTTCATATCTCCATTTAAGCCTCTTTTGTCTTCTTGAATACTATGTTTATTTAGATTTGGTACAATCCAAAGATTTTTTGATTTGATTTTGTAGTGAGTAGCTAAAATAGAAGCTGCAAAATATCCACCTGGTTCATCACCGTGTATCCCACCAATTACTAGCAGTGTAGTGTTTGAATCGGAGTTTTCTTTTTTTATAAGTTGCACATTTGAAGATGCATATATATTTAGACTCAGAAATAAAACAATAGTAATGAAAAATTTAAATTTTATTGTAAGCATTTTATTTTTCAGTTAAAATTTTCATACTGTTAGTTTCATCAAGTTTGATAACTAAAGTTTTATCTCCAGTGAATTCAAATGTATCGGATTTGTAAAACTCTTTAAATGTTATTTGATATACATTTTCAGAATTAGGATATGGAAGTACATTAATATTATTAAAAATTATTGTCTTTTTTTCAACTTTTTTGAATACTCTTGTTTTATATTTTTTAAATCCATAAAAATTCATACCGTCAAATCTAATAAAGTCATTTGAGTAAAAGTTTAAGTATCCCTTAATATCATCAAATAGCCAACTATATCTCCATGCATATAATTGAGATAAAATTGAAGCAAGAGTCTCTTTTGAGACACCTTTGTGAACTTCATTGCTATTAATAATAAGAAGAGTTCCATCAATATCAATTCTTTTATCTAAACACTCAATATTTGAGTTGTTTATAGCTATACACCCTTTAGTAAATTCATCTCTCTCTTGCTCGGTTGGAAGACCATGTATCCAGATTCCATGACCATTCTTTCCTCTATATTTATCATATGTATTTGGATAAGATGTAACAAAAGCTAAGGGTCCGTAAAATGAATCAAGTTTATTTTCACGAGATAGTTTTTTTGTAATTTGATAGATCCCAATAGGAGTTTTTAAATCTCCCTCTTTTATCTTGTCACCTTTTATTTTACCAGTATATGCACTGTATTCTTTTTTAAATTCATAAGTGCTATTTGTGTCTTTAGTATATAAGTTTAGTGTTGAATTTTCTTTATTACATGTTAAAATATTTGGATAAGATTCTAAGTATCCAAATGTTGTGTCTTTATCCTTTATGTACTTATCCCAATATTCTTTTTTTGTTAGTTCTAAATCCATTTGTTTCGCAATATCATTAATGCCATTAATTCTATAATTTGTTAAAATATCATTAGAATACAGGGATAAAGTAACTAGTAGTACAAAAATTATTTTCACGATTTATATCCTATTTCTTCTAGAAATGCTTTATCTTTAGACCAGCCTTTTTTAACGCTAACTTGCAGATTTAGATATGCCTTTTTACCACTTAGTCTCTCTATTTTTTCTCTTGCAGATTTACCAATTCTTTTTATAGATTCCCCGCCTTTACCAATAATTATTCCTTTTTGAGACTCTTTTTCTATAATAATAGTAGCATGTATTCTATCGATTCCTTCTTCCTCCTCAATAGAGTCTATAAGTACATCAGACTCATAAGGTATCTCATCACTTACATTTTCAAAAATACCTTCTCTTATAAAGCCGGCATAGATATCACGAACAAGTTCACTTGTTAAATCTTCTGGATCATAAAGAAACGGTGATTCTGGTAATTTTTTTGATATAGTTTTCAATAGATCTTCATGACCTACTTTTTTCGGAACTGCTATTGGAATTAGCGCTTCAAACTGATCTGAAAATTGATTATAAGAGGCAATTCGTTTAAAGAGTTTTTCTTGATTTACTTGATCAATCTTGCTTAGCACAATTATATGCTTGACTTTAGCCTTATTTAGTCTTAAAAACTTTTCATAGTGTTCTACAGAGTCAGTAACGGGAGCTAAGTAAACTATTAAGTCACAATCACCCATAGCCTTTAGAGCCTCATCCAGCATAAACTGATTAAGCATCTTTTCTCTTTCATGTAGTCCTGGCGTGTCTACAAAAATTATTTGTGCATCACCATGCATTACAATTGCATTAGAACGCTTTCTAGTAGCATTTGCCTTTTGGCTAACCATTGCTATGTTTTCACCTAAAAGCGAATTCATTAGTGTACTTTTACCAGCGTTTGGGCGTCCAATTAAAGATACGAAACCAGCTTTTGTCATTTTATTACCTTTGTTTATATAGCCACGAGGTGGCGTGAGTTAACCGATGAAGTGAAGATAGAGTTAACGTAGCAAGCGGAATTACTTCCGATTGCATTATAGGATATAACGTGACAGGTCATCATTTTCAACGACAATATCAAGTTTATCATGTACCAGCTTATCTGTAACGATAAACTCTTTTTCTTTATAAGCATCTGCTTCAAAGCTAATCTCTTCTAATACTCTTTCTAAAACAGTATGAAGTCTTCTTGCACCAATATCTTCCGTTGTTTCATTTGCTCTATGTGCAAGTTTTGCTATTGCCTTGATAGCGTCATCTTCAAAAGTCAGTTTTACATCCTCAACGCTCAAGAGTGCCTCATACTGTTTAAGTAAAGAACTTTGAGTTTGCGTGAGTATTTTATATAGCGTATCTTCTGTTAGAGATTCAAGTTCAACTCTAAGCGGAAATCTACCTTGTAATTCAGGAATCAAGTCACTTGGTTTAGTGATGTGAAATGCACCGGCAGCGATAAATAAAATATGATCTGTATTTACAACACCATATTTTGTAGTTACGCTACTACCTTCAACAATAGGAAGTAAGTCTCTTTGAACACCCTCTTTACTCGGATCATTTCGTCCTTGTGATTTTGCACTGATAGCAATTTTATCAATTTCATCCAAAAATATTATACCTCCATCTTCGGCACGTTTAAGTGCTTCAGTGTTAATATTTGTCATATCAAGAAGTTTGTGACTAGCTTCAACTTTTAGTATGGATTTAGCATCTTTAACTGTAACTTCTTTTTTATTGTCTTCTTTATTCATAGTCTCAAAGATTTTAGAAAAAGATTCTTGAACTTTCGCCATCTCTGGTGGAAGATTAGTATCGTTAAACTCTAAGTGAACTTTGTCAAATTGAAGTTCAATAATTCTATCGTCCATTTCACCATTTAGGACTCTCTCTTCCATAGCTCCAAGAAGTCTCTGATAATCATCTTTTTTACTCTCACTGGCACCATCGGGAAGTGTTGGAAGAAGTTTTTCTACAATTTTATTTAAAACATAGTTTTCTATTTTATCTTTATTTGCTTCTTCTTTTTCTTCTTTAACAATAGCAATAGAAGAAATAACCAAATCACGAATCATAGACTCAACATCACGACCAACAAAGCCGACCTCTGTATATTTACTCGCTTCTACTTTGATAAAAGGAACTTTCATCATCTTTGCAAGTCGTCTTGATATCTCTGTTTTACCAACACCTGTTGAGCCTATCATCAAGATATTCTTAGGCATTATCTCATCTTGTAGCTCTTGGCTAAGTTGCATTCTTCTATATCTTGTTCTTAAAGCAAGAGCAATAGTTTTTTTAGCATCACGCTGAGAAATTACATGTTTATCAAGATATTCAACTATCTCTTTTGGTGTTAAGTTCATTATTTACTATCCTCTAATATAAGAGTTTTAATACTGTGATTTGTATAGATGCACAAATCAGCAGCAATAGATAAACTTTCTCTTACAAGTTCTTCTTCATCTAATTGAGCATGTTTTTTAAGTGCTCTAGCTGCGGAGATAGCGTAATTTCCACCACTTCCGATAGAAGCAATCTCTCCATCTTCAGGTTCAACTACATCACCGTTGCCTGTAAGTATAAAAATGTGATCATTGTTTAATACTATCATCATTGCTTCAAGGCGTCTTAGCACCTTATCTTTACGCCAAGCTTTTGAGAACTCTATTACAGACTTTAACAGATCGCCTTTTTTATCCTCTAAAAACTCTTCAAACATATCAAAAAGGTTAAAAGCATCTGCTGTACTTCCAGCAAAACCAGCTAAGATCTTGCCTTTGTGGAGTGTACGAATTTTTGTAGCGTTGCCTTTTAGAACTGAGTCTCCAAAAGTAACCTGTCCATCTCCACCAATGACAGCTTTATTTTTTCCCTTATATGCAAGTATTGTAGTAGCATCAAACATCTATTCGCCTTGCACATCCACATGTAGTGTAGCATGTAGACCATGACCTAGTTTAAAGTCTAAATCATGTTCACCGACAGTTTTAATCGCTATTTTTTCATTGATATGTTTTTTGTCAATCTCAATACCATGTTGATCTTGTAATGCCGCTGCAACTTCTTCTTTTGTTACTGAACCAAAAAGATGACCATTTTGACCAAGTTTTTTTGTGATAATAATTTCACACTTATCAAGTTGTGCAGCTATTTTTTTAAGAGCATCTACCTCTTTCTCAAGATTTTCGGCAACTATTAGCTCATCTTGAGCATGTTGAGCTAAAATTTCAGGAGTTGCATGTCTTGCGAAACCTTTTCCAATAAGAAAATTTTTTCCATAACCATCTTTAACTTCTTTAACTTCGCCTTTTTTACCTAAGCTTTTTACATCTTTAATTAGTAATACTTTCATTATTTCACCTTAATTTCATTATATAAAATGAAGGAAATTTCTTCATTTATTTTTAACGATGTCGGAAGTAATCCCGTCATCTACGTTAACACTTGGTTCCCATCAGCGGGAAGCTCATCGTACTAGTACGATTTTAGTGTTGTGACTATCTTTCTATTTCGCCACCATAAGAAACTATACCGTGAGTCAGGTTTCCTACCTTAGTGTATCCCATATCATTTAAGATTCTAGCACAGTGAGCAGAACGACTACCTACGTGACAGTAAAGGATTATATTCTCATCTTTAGATAACTTAGCATCATCTAGTACTTGGAAGAAGCTACTAGTTGGAACTAGAGCATCTGCACCCTTGATATGACCCATTTGCCATTCCATGTGCTCACGAACATCTACAAGTTTAAAGTCAACCATACCAATATCTCTAGCTTCAAGAAGTGACATTATTTCATCACCATCAAGTTCAGCCTGAGAAACTAGCAGTGCACACTCTTCTTTAGTCAGACCACGAGAGTGAGTATGAACAACTTCTTCCATTCCCATTTCTAAGCGTTTGTTGGCAGCAAATTCAGGTGTACAAAAAATTCCACAGTGGCATGCACCCACTTCAGGAATCTCTTTTTCTATAGCCGGTTTACAAGGACATATCCTGTCATCAACGCTTTTTGGCTTATCACCAGTTGCATCAACCATAAAACATGGGCAAAATCTTTTGTTGTACATCATCTTGTATCTAGCAAGACCCATTTGTACACCTTCGTTAACTTCAGCTTGAGGGTTATATTCCCAACCAAATTGAGCAACAACTTTGTCTGTAAACTTTACTGTTTTTTCCATTTCAGCCTGAAACTCAGGTGAATTCATGTCTATTTTGATTATACTCATTATTTACCCCTTATATTAATGGTTATATGTGATTTCTTTTTTTACCTGCAATAATTCTTCTTAACGCATTTAGTTTAATAAAACCTTCTGCATCTTTTTGATTATATACTTCATCCTCTTCAAATGTTGAGTGTGCTTCTGAGTATAGAGACATATCTGATTCACGTCCTACTACTTCAACATTTCCTTTGTAAAGCTTTAGTTTAACACTACCTTGCACATATTTTTGTGTAGTGTCAATAGCAGCTTGAAGCATCTCTCTCTCTGGAGAGAACCAGAAGCCATTATAGATTAGTTCAGAATATTTTGCAATCATGCCATCTTTCATATGAGCTTCTTCACGGTCTAGTGTAATTGATTCAATTGCACGGTGAGCTTTTAGCATAATTGTTCCACCAGGAGTTTCATAACAACCTCTAGCTTTCATACCAACAAAACGATTTTCAACAATATCAACTCTGCCGATACCGTGTTTATTGCCATATTCGTTTAGTGTTCTTAACATTGTAGCCGGACTTAACTCTTCTCCATTTAGAGAAATAGGGTCACCGTTTTTGTAACCGATTGTTATATATTCTTTCTCATCTGGAGCATTTTCAGGAGAATTTGACCATAGCCACATAGATTCTTCGGGTTCATTCATTGGATTTTCTAAGTGAAGACCTTCGTATGAAATATGTAGAAGATTTGCGTCCATAGAATAAGGACTTACTGTTGGATTACCATCTGCATCAACATGCTTTTGATCAATGTTAATGCCGTGTTCTCTAGCGTATGATAAAAGTTTTTCTCTAGAGTTTAAGTCCCATTCTCTCCATGGAGCAATCACTGTAATATCAGGATTAAGACCTAAATAGCCAAGTTCAAATCTTACTTGGTCATTTCCTTTTCCAGTAGCTCCGTGAGATACCGCATCTGCACCCATTTTATTTGCAATTTCAATTTGTTTTTTAGCAATAAGTGGCCTAGCTATAGATGTACCAAGTAGATACTCCCCTTCATAAATAGCATTTGCTCTAAACATAGGGAAAACGTAATCTTTTACAAACTCTTCTTGAATATCAAGTATAAAAATATTTTCAGGTTTTATACCGTTGTCAAGTGCTTTTTGACGTGCAGGTTCTACCTCTTCACCTTGACCTAAGTCGGCTGTAAAAGTGATAACTTCAGCGTTATACTCATCTTGTAACCATTTTAGAATGATACTTGTATCAAGTCCACCAGAATAGGCAAGAACTACTTTTTTAACTTCTTTTTTCATATTAGAAAGTTCCTTATAGCAAAATAATTGACGCGATTTTACTACAAAAGAGATTAAAAAATGGTTAGTATGATATTTAATTATAAGAGAGGTGCAGAATTAAAGGAAAGGTGTCTGCTCAAAAGGGTAAGTTTTGATTACCCTTTTGAGTCAAATAGTATACCGGTTACTTCTTGCATTTTAGGAAGAAAATCCATTGCTTGTTCCGCTGGGAATCTTCTAATCATTTTATTAGTTTGTGCTTCAATTACAGATACGTAAAAAATATCTTGTGAATCAACTCCAAATTTCAAGTTAGTATTCATTGGTGCCATAGCTTTATTAAGCTGATCTACCAAATCCTTCACCTGCTCCTTAGAATTAATCTTAGTACTTGTATTAGAAGACTCTTTTTGAATCTCTTTTACAACATCAGCCTGCTTTGGTTGCTGAACTTGTTGTTGAACTTGCTGAGATGCTCTTCCTTGAGCTTCTTGCGTACCTAGTTGTGATTGTTGTTGTCTTGCAACATTAGCTATGCCATCCATGACTCACTC
This sequence comes from Sulfurimonas sp., assembly GCF_041563035.1. Lineage (GTDB taxonomy): Bacteria > Campylobacterota > Campylobacteria > Campylobacterales > Sulfurimonadaceae > Sulfurimonas. The sequence goes on from NZ_JBFFNS010000017.1 coordinate 28,066, forward strand.
CTTATCCAAAGAATATTGTTATTACACAGCATATCGACATATATAAAAATAACTTTAATTAAAAAAAACAAATTTTTTAATTTTTTTTAAAAACGCTTTAGAATATGATAATCTTTCATTTATGAATGAGTATATACAACTACTAAAATCAGAGCCGATTCTTCGAAGATTATCAACAATACAACTTATTGCATATTTTGGTGCCTGGTTTAGCAATGTAGCCATATATACGCTACTTCTGGAACTAAATGTTTCAGCATCTGTTGTAGCATTTGTAGCAATGTTGCACTTTTTAGCCGGTGTAGTTCAAGCACCATTTTCCGGTTCTATAATTGACAGTGTACGACCGAAAAAACTTTTATTAATTCTTATCAGTGCAGAAATATTTGCAACTTTTTTCTTAATTTTTGTAAATTCTACATCAGATTTACTGCTTTTGTATCTGTTGATTTTTGTAAAAATGGCGGCAGCCAGTTTTTATTTTACAACTGAGATGTCACTGCTTCCTAAAATCTTGCATGGTGATAAACTTCAAAAAGCGAATGAACTTCACTCTATTATATGGTCTTTTTCATATACACTTGGAATGGCAATCAGTGGCTTTGTTGTCTATTGGTTTGGAGTAAAAACTGCATTTATCTTAGATTCATTAATGTTTGTTGTTGGATTTGTTCTTCTTTACAACTTAGATATAAAAGTAGAGGTAATAAAAACAGGGGAAAACCTACTTCAGATGATGCGTGACACTTTTAGATATCTGAAAAGGACTCCACAAGCACTGCATCTAATGCTAATCCATGCTTTTGTAGGTTTAACAGCTTTTGATGCATTAGTCGCGTTGATGGTTGATAAGTATTATGCATCTGTAATTGCAACTTCTTTGGCTCTAGGGCTTCTTCATGCATCTCGTGCTGTTGGTCTGGTTATTGGACCTATAGTTATAAGTAACTGGGTAAATAATAGACGAATAGTTTATATATTCATTGCTCAGGCTTTAGCTGTCTGGCTATGGGCTGCATTGATGAAAGATTTTTATCTCTCACTCTTTGCAAGTGTGATTGTGGGTCTATTTACCACAACTCTTTGGTCATATACCTATACGCTGCTTCAAAAAAATATTGAAGAAAAGTATTATGGACGAATAGTTGCATACAACGATATGCTTTTTCTTAGTTCAGCGGCTTTTACTTCATTTATGATAGGTTTTTTGGCAACTACAGGTTTCTCTTTAGAGTTTATTACAGTTGTTATAGGAATAGGTTTTATTATTGGTGGAATTTATTTTTCTTGGATTTTAAAAACACAGAATATAAAAGATATAAAGTAGCTTTTTTCGCCAAAAGGCGTAGCTTTAGTGACTGAGTATAATCTGGACTAGTTCGGATTATGCGAGATATAATAAAAGGAATATAAAATGATATATAAATCAAAAATTGGAAATATTGATTTAGCTAAGTTAACTAGACTTTATCCTGCTGCAGTTGTAGAGATGCAAGGTGAAGTGGCTGAGATGAGTTTAGAATGGATTGAGATGAATGAAGATAAAGTGAATCTAAAAGAGTATATTTTAGTCTTTGATTTTACTTCGCCAAAAGAAGAAGTTAAAGACAAGAAAGTTTTACATTTTGAGACAAAAGATGAGCTCATACAAACTATGACAGAGGTAGCACAATTTTTTCAAGATTAGTCTCAAATGACACTAAGCGTGTATTTAAAATCGCAATTCCTGCTGCATTAAAACATCTAGTTGATATATTACAGGTTCTCATTGATATGCTTATGGTCGGTATGGTCAGTGTATCGGCATTAGCCGCAGTTGGTATGAGTATGCAGTTTATAATGGTCATTAATGTTTTGATGACACTCTATGTTGTAGGTGGAAATGCCTTGATTTCAAGGTTTATAGGTCAAGGGCGTAAAAGAAGAGCTTCGGCTCTTCTATATGGACTCGGTATTTTTGCAATTATCTTGTCAGTTTTTGTAACTATAGGAGGTTATTTTGGAAGCTCACATATCTATGCTCTTATGGGTGCATCTGAGGATGTAATCTCTCAAGGCTCAATGTACTTTAAAATACTCTCTTTGGGAATAGTTGTAATATTTATAGATAATCTTCTTTATAATGCACTCTCAGCTGCCGGAGACACAAAAAGTTCACTCTATATAAAACTCTTCTCTGCCGGTATAAATGCTTTTTTAAACTATGTACTTATCTTTGGTCACTTTGGTTTTGAAGCATATGGCATTGAAGGTGCCGCATATGCGACTGTAATAGCATATATATTTAATGTCATCGCATATTATTTTCTTATCAAAAAGTCAGACTCTAAACTAAACCTTATTCCAATAGTCCGTATAAAAGATATGCTAAGAGTCTGGAATGTAGGCTGGAGTGCGGCACTCGATCGTGGCATCTCCAGTATGTCATTTTTAGTTTTTATTTCAATAATTACAGCTTATGGTACGCACGAACTTGCCGGTTATCAGGTTGGTCTTCGTATTGAGGGCATCGCATTTATGCCTGGTTTTGGTTTTGCTATTGCCGCTATGGCACTTGTTGGTCAAAATCTGGGAGCTAACAATAAAGACAGAGCCTATAACATGGGAATAATTAGTGGAAGAATTGCTTATATGTTTATGGGAAGTGTGGGCGTTGTATTAATAACAATTCCTGAGATATTAGTATCTTTCTTTACACAAGATGCTGCAACGATTGAAGTAGCGTCTTATTATCTAATCCTTGTTGGATTAGCCCAAATTCCTTTAGCCATCATGTTTGTGTATTCTGGAGCTTTAAGAGGGGCGGGGGCAACTAAGACCACTTTAAAAGTAAATGTCTTATCTCTATGGTTTTTAAGAGTTGTCCCTTCATACATAGCTTATAAAATGGGATATGGAATAATTGTAATATTTATAATCATGAATGTAGAGACATTGCTCAAAGGCTTAATATATTGGTATATATACCAAAAAAGAGAGTGGTTAAACATAAAAGTTTAAATTAAAAATGTTACAATGCATAAAAATATTAAAATTTATAATAATGAGCAATATTGAACATTCCTGAGCAGACGAAACAAAAGACACTCTTACTAGCCATCATGGTGTTACTTATATCGTGGGTAGTTGGATACGTATTTTTAGATTATCAGTTTAAAAAGTCTACAGATGAACAGATAAACAGCATAACAGATTCTACAGAGAAATTGTTTGATATTAAACTAAAAGAAGAAGATAAAATTTTAAAATTCAGACTAAATAGAATAGTCTCAGCAGATGGGCTGTCTGAAGCTATAGCTAATGCTGATTATGAAAAAATACACGCTATTATCACTCCATATTACAACCGTTTAAAATCTATAAACCCAGATACTAAAATTCTTACATTCCGTTCTAAAGACGGAATTACACTCTATCGTGCTCATAAACCTGAGTTTCGTGGTGATTCGCTAAATCAAAAAAGAAAACTTATATTAGATACAAACACTATGCAAAGATCTTTTAGTGGTTTTGAAGTAGGAAAGTTAGAAATGACTTATAGAACTACACAAGCCATTTTTTATGATAACAAATATGTTGGAAATGTAGAGCTTGGTGTATCACCTGGACTTTTTATAAAAGATTTAAATACAGTTTTTAAAATAGATATGGGCATAGCAATAGATAAATCACTTATAGATATTATGATTGAGAATGACAAAGTATCTATTGATGATAAATATACTCTTATAAGAGGCAGTAAGACTTTAAGAAAGTATTTTACAAATCATGAAGAGTTATCTGACTTTAGAATAGATATGAATATGCCTCTGCAAAATCATCTATCTAAGACTTTAGGATTTTTAGTCGTAGGATTTGATATCTCTAAAATAGTTTACCAAAATAAAGCTTTTATGTATAAGTTGCTTTTTATTGGAATATTTGTCGCCTTGCTACTTGTAATCGTACTTCATGAAGGTTTTAACATGATGCTAAAACACTTTACAAAGCAGGTTTATACAGACCACTTAACAGGTCTTGGAAATAGACAAGCCTTAAATGATGAACTATTCTCAGGAAAAAGTAATGTACTTGTTCTAAGTAATATAAAAGAGTTCAGTCTTTTAAATGAACTTTATGGTGTTGACATCGGTAATGAGGTTTTACAACAAGTAGCACATGAATTTCAAAATTTTGCTACTGAGCATGATTTTATTGCCTATAGAGTTTCATCAGATGAGTATGTTCTTTTAAAGCATGACGCAAATTTTCAAGCAGATATCTATAGTGAGATTTTAGATGAATTACATAGCAGAATAAATGCTCTTCCTATATATATTGCTATGATAGAAGAAACTTTGAGAGTAGAGATATATTCCGGACTTGCATTTGATCAGGCACACTCTCTTGAAGAGGCTCAAATGGCACTTAGAAAAGCTAAAGAGAAATCGCTGCCTTACCTTGCATATTCTCAAAGTGTAGATACTAAAAAGAATTCTGAGCGCATCTTAGGTATGAAAAGAATTATTAGACATGCCTTGGAACATAAAAATGTTATTCCATTTTTTCAACCTATCACAGATAAAGATGGTAATATAGTTAAATATGAAGCCTTGGTTCGTATAGTAGATTTTGAGAATGGTGAAAAAAGTATAATATTCCCTGATGATTTCTTGCCGGTTGCCATAAAAAGTGGACTATACATTGAAGTCGCACAAGAGATGCTCTTTCAAGCATTGTCTTTCTTTGCAGACAGAGATGAGAAGATATCTGTAAACTTCCTTCCTAATGATTTTTTCAACTATGCTCTTATGGATAAATTAGTAAATCTAATAAAGAAATTTGAATCACCTGAAAAAATAGTCATAGAGATTACGGAACAAGAGGGTATAGAAGACTTTGACAGACTTGTTAGAGTTGTAGAGAGATTAAGAAAACAGGGTGTTTTAATCGCTATTGATGATTTTGGTAGCGGGTATGCAAATTATGCCCATATTCTGAAGATTAAGCCTGATTATCTAAAAATAGACGGCTCCCTTATTAAAAATATATTAGTAGATAATGAATCAAAAATTCTAGTAAAAAGTATTATACGATTTGCTAAGGATTTGGAGACTAAAACTATTGCAGAATATGTAGAGAATAAAGAGATATTTGAACTTCTTAAAGAATATGGCGTAGATGAGTTCCAAGGTTACTATTTTGGCCGTCCTACAGATCTTATAAATAGTTGAAAAGAGATATAAATAATTATGAATTTAGAAACAGAAATTGTATACATTATAGAAGATAATAGTGATTTGATCGAATATAAAAAAAATCAAATAATTATAATACCAAATGCCTTGAGAAATGGCATCTATGGGTTAATTGAAGAAAACAATAGTGAAGATTTTGATGAAAAAGATCTGATTAAATCAGCTGTTAGAAAAGCATTAAAGCTAAAAGAGAGTGATATTATTGTTCTTAAACAAGAACACATTTTTATCAAGATCTTCAACGAAGCAAAGAGAACCAAGGTCTCTCCAAGTGAAGTAAATACTATTGCCGGTAGATTTAATGGTATTGATGAGAGTGAACTCGATGATTTTTATGATGAGTACTTCTCAAAAGAAGAGAGAAAGATTTTTTTTAACTCAATTGTAAAGCAGTTTGTTGAGATATATTTTATAGAAGAAAAGATCGACAATAATCTATATGAAAAGAATGTATTTGCTTATATCCAAGAACTTATAATGAAGCAACTTACTAACGAGTTTGATCACTGTCTGGAGTTTTTAAAAGGTTTTACCGGTTATATATTTAGAATACACTTTAATGATGTGTTTGAATCAATAGCTGAGTTTATGTTAAATGAGATTTCAATCTCAAACGATTACATGATAGAGTTTTTAAAATACTACTCTCTGAATATAGTTATTCTAAATGGTGAGAAGTATATAGTTCCATCTTTAGAGACCGAAGATGGTTTAAAATGGAATGTAATTTCTATGCTTTCTATTGCTAAAGTATATACAAGAACAAGAGATTCTGTCAACAGACTTCAAAAAGAGATATATGTTGTTGATGAGCAAATCTTAGGACTTTTTATCAATGAACTTTCCCCAGTAGAATATAATAACCTTTATAAAAAAGAGAAACAAAAACTCTCAGACCAGTTAAGAAAAGAGGGACGAGCCTTAGAAGATATGCTCGACTCAGTTCATAGAGCAAAAAATGAAAATATTAAAGATGGCATTAGACAAAATATAGAGAGAGCAAAACAAGATATAAGAGTGACTAAGAAAAGTATAGATAAACTTTCAGATAAAGAGATAGATAGAAAAAAAATAGATAAGTACATCAAACTAGAGCGTGAAATTGAGAGTATGCTTCGTGAACTAAAATCTCAAGAGAAGATATTAGCTCAAAATAAAAACTCTTTTATGTCTATTAAAAAATCACTTGTAAAAGCTTTAATATCAAAAAAACAGCGTATATAAATTAACTTTGAGATAAAATCCGATTATGAAATTCGAAGATTATAAAAAAGCAGTTGAGCAATTAAACTTGTACTCACATCACTACTATGTACTTGACGACCCTATTACAACGGATGAGGTTTATGACAAACTTTATCATGAGGTAGTGGAGTATGAAGAGAACAACAAAGATGATATTTTAGTATCTTCTCCTACACAAAGGGTTGGTGACACTGTCTCTAGTGGATTTACTAAGGCTTCGCATCTATCGCGTATGTGGTCTCTAGAAGATATTTTTGACTCAGAGGGTTTGGAGAAGTGGCTTACTAAGACGTATAAACTGGATAGTAATATCTCATTTTACTGTGAGCCAAAATTTGATGGAGCAAGTCTTAATCTTGTTTATGAAAATGGTGAACTCATTCAGGGAATCACTCGCGGTGATGGAACTGTCGGTGAGCTAATAACTCAAAATGTAAAAACAATTCGTTCTATACCTCTTACAATAGATCATAAAGAGCGCATAGAAATCCGCGGTGAAGTAGTGATTTTTAAAGATGAGTTTGACAAAATCAACGAAGCAAGATTAAAAGCAGGCGAGGCAGTCTTTGCAAACCCTAGAAATGCAGCTGCGGGAAGTCTGCGACAGTTGGACCCCAGCATTACAGCATCTAGAAATTTAGTGTTTTTACCTTATGGTGTTGGTGAAGATACACTTGAGCATAAACTATTGAGTGACAAGATGAATTACATCTATGAACTTGGATTTAGAAAACCACCCAAAAGTTCTACTTGCAAAGGTTATGATGAGATAGAAGCCATATATGAAGTGATGAAAAAAGATAGAGATAGCTACTCCATGATGCTAGATGGTATGGTTATAAAAGTAAACGAAATAGCATCTCAGATAGATATGGGCTATACAGTTAAAAATCCTCGTTTTTCAGTTGCATATAAATTTCCGGCTGTTGAAAAGATAACAACTATAAAAGAGATTGTTCTTCAAGTTGGACGAAGTGGAGCAGTTACTCCCGTAGCTCAAGTTGAGCCGACAGACATAGACGGTGTTGTAGTTGAGCGTGCAACTCTTCATAATTTTGACGAGATAGATAGAAAAGATATCCGTCTAAATGATAAGGTAATTATTCTTAGAAGTGGAGATGTAATACCTAAAATCATTAAAGTCCTAACTCATGAGAGAGATGGAAGTGAAGTTCCTTATGAGCGTCCAACACTTTGTCCTGTATGTGAGAGTGAACTTTTAGATGAAGGTGTTTTACTCAAGTGTCAAAATTTAGAGTGTGAGGCTAGGGTAGTAAACTCTATCATATACTTTGCATCTAAGGCATGTCTAAACATTGACGGTTTAGGAAACAAGATAGTCGAAGCTCTGTTTACATCAGGACTTGTAAAGAGTGTTGTTGATCTGTTTGATTTGACTCTAGATAAACTCTTAGCTCTTGAAGGTTTTAAAGAGAAGAAATCTCAAAATCTTTTAAACTCTTTAGAAGCTGCTAAGGGTTGTGACTATTGGAGATTTATAAACTCTTTAGGGATAGAACATGTTGGAGAAGTTGCTTCTAAGACTCTTAGTGAGAACTTTGGATCATCTTTTATAGACGCTTCTAAAGAAGATATAGTAGCATGTGATGGCATCGGTGAAGAGATGGCTGAATCTGTTTTAGAGTTTGTAAGAGTAAACAGAGAGACTATTTTAAACCTGCAAGAGATTTTAAAGCCACTTGAGCCAGTACAAAAAGTTGAAGCAGTGGAAAATCCTTTTAAAGGAAAAACCGCTGTTCTAACTGGAACTATGAGTGAATCGCGTGGAGCAATCAAAGAGATGCTAGAAGAGTTCGGTGCCAAAGTGTCTGGTTCAGTTTCTAAAAAGACGGACTTTTTGATTTACGGTGAAGATGCCGGTAGTAAATATGACAAAGCTATGAGTCTTGGTGTTGAGTGTTTAACAGAAGATGAGATGCGAAGTAAGATAAACGAGAGTGCATAAATGAAAATAATTTTATCAATACTACTGTTTTGTACGCTATTGGCAGCAGATAGATCTGGACCATATATAGGTTTTGGATATGGACTTTCTCAGTTTGACGATGATGGCATCTATAAAGAACTTAAAGATAGTGAGTCAACATCTATGACACTTTATGGAGGTGCTTATATAAACAAGTATTTATCAGTAGAGTTAGCATATGTAAATATGACTGCAGGTAATGCTTATAAGGCAGTAGATGCAACAAATGTGGAGAAAGATTTATCTTTTTCATCTCTAAATGTCAGTACATTGGCTCACTACGCCTTTTTTGATGATACTTTGGACTTTTATGGAAAGTTTGGTGTCGGTGATATGACTGCCGGCGGTGTTGGAAGTACAGGCTTTACTATGCTCTTGGGTACTGGTGTTGGAGTTAGGTTCAATGATATGCTAAGCATGAAAGTAGCCTATGACAGATATATCACAGATTATGAAAAAGATGGTTTAAAAAATGAGATGCACGTAGATTTTTTATACACAGCTTTTGAGGTTCAGTTTTGATGAGACTGGATAACTATCTTGTTGAAAATTCACTTAGTGAGAGCAGAACAAAAGCTCAAAGCATCATTAAGAATGGACTTGTAAGTGTTAATTCAAATGTAATTACAAAGAGCTCATTTAAGATAGAATCTAACGATGAGGTAAATGTAGCTGAGCATAAAGAGTATGTATCTCGGTCAGCACATAAGCTGAGTTCATTTTTAGAAGAGCTAAAGATGGATGTGAAGGGTGATGTTGCTTTAGACATAGGTTCATCTACAGGTGGATTTACTCAGGTTCTTTTGGAATATGGAGCTAAAGAAGTCAGTGCTGTTGATGTTGGACGTGATCAACTTCACAAGAGTCTGCTCAATGATGAACGTGTGTTCTCTCATGAAAGCTGTGACATACGAGAGTTCAAAAGCGAGAAAACTTTTGAGATAGTTGTAAGTGATGTTGCTTTTATATCACTGCTTAATATTTTAGATGACATAGACAGACTTGCATCAAGCAAAATTATCCTGCTTTTTAAACCCCAGTTTGAAGTAGGACGAGAAGCTAAACGAGATAACCATGGTGTTGTAGTTGATGAAAAAGCTATTATGAAAGCGATGATAAAATTTGAAGATGCAGCTATGCTAAAAGGATGGAAACTGATTATGAAATCTCCATCAAAACTAACAGGTAAGGAGGGTAATCTTGAGTATTGCTACTGCTATGAAAAATAGTACTGCCATAGCCATCGGTGGGTTCGACGGTATGCATATAGGTCATCAGCATCTCTTTGCAGAACTTGGTGAGAATGGAACTATTGTCGTTATCGAGACAGGATATGCAAATCTTACACCAAAAAATGAGCGTGAGCATTTTTCACACTATCCCATACTTTATCTTGAACTTGACGAGATTCGTCACTTAGATGGAAAAGCATTTATATCTCTGCTTGAGAGTAAGTTTCCAAAACTAGATAAAATAGTTGTCGGTTATGATTTTCACTTTGGTAAAGATAGAAAGTATTCATTTGAAGACCTTGATACTCTGTTTAGCGGAGAGGTGAAAGTTGTTGCAGAAGTTACTCATAATGGTGATTCAGTTCACTCTCACAAGATTAGAGCAAAACTGCAAATCGGTGATATTAAAGGTGCAAATGACTTTTTAGGACATAACTATACTATAAAGGGAGCTTTAGTATCCGGACAGGGTATAGGTAAAAAAGAGTTGGTAGCCACTATAAACATAGAAGCAACAGGCTTTTTAACTCCTAAAGAGGGGGTTTATGTTACTCTGACTCGTATAGACGATGAGGAACATTATCATCCATCTGTCTCTTTTGTCGGACACAGAGTTACTACAGATGGCTCATTTGCCATTGAGTCACATATTCTAGACGGTGAAGTGTTATGTAATACTAAAGCTAGAATAAGTTTTGTCTCTTTTATAAGGGATAATAAAAAATTTGATTCCATTGCGGAGTTGAAAAAAGCGATACAGAGTGACATCAATATTGCTTCACAAAAATTAAAGTTATTGCAATTATGAGAAAAAGAGAATATTTACAGAGTGTTGGTGGTGACATAAGTTTTAAGTTTTATCAGACTCCTACTGATTTCGTTGTTGATGAAATACCATCAACAGAATTTAAGGGTAAGGGTAACTATCTAATCTTACATGTTAAAAAAGTTGAACTTACAACTTGGGACATGATTGCTGTGTTTGCTGAGTATATGGCAGTCCCTGCACAGAAGATTGGTTATGCAGGTCTAAAAGACAAACATGCAACTACTACGCAGTATATATCAGTAGATGCTTCTTATGAGCAACTACTTAAAAAGTTTTACCATAAGCAGATAAAAATACTGAGTACTACGAGACATTCTCACTCTATTCGTATGGGTGATCTAGCAGGAAACAGATTTAGCATTAATCTTCATTTTGTTGATAATATAGATGCAGGTAAGATAGAAAAAGTTGCTAGAAAAATCGCGAAAGACGGTTTACCTAATTATTTCGGTTATCAAAGATTTGGTCGTGATGCCGACAGTATTCAACAAGCAAAAGAAATGATTCAAGGAGAACTTTTTATAGAAGATAACAAAGTAAAGAAATTTCTTATTTCTATCTATCAGAGTGTATTTTTTAATGATTGGCTAAGAGATAGAGTTATGCTGACTTTGGAAAATAATGAAACTAAATTTAAACTGCTTGAAGGAGATGTTTATCAATCAAAAGATGGTAAGTTGTCTACTCCAAAAATTATGCCTACAAATGATTATGAGAGCAAAAAAGTAGTTCCTACAGGGCTTTTATGCGGTAGAGACGTTTTTCGTGCACGTTCAGAAGCTAGAGAGATAGAAAAAGAGTATGATGATGAGTTTTTACAAGACAAGGGGTATAGAAGAGAAGCTGTAATTTATCCAAAAGATATAGAGTGTACCTATGTTAAAAAGCAGACACTTTTAAATTTTTCATTCTCACTTCCAAAAGGTTCTTATGCTACGGTATTCTTAGAGTCGATAGCCGGAAAGAATTATAGTGCCAAAGATGTAAAAGCAAAGGCTAAAAAATAGTAATAAAAGATAAATTTGTAAAAAAGTATCTTTTATTATAATAATTTAATGCAAGTTAGATTATAATCACGCAATTAATTTGAGACAGGGAGTACACCTATGGGTGAATTATTCACATTTTTCGGTCTAATATCTCACGATAAGACTTTTATCTACATGACACACATGTTATTATCTGCTGGTATCGCCTTACTAATCGTAAGAGCAGCAATGTCAAACCTTCAACTAGTTCCTAAAGGGGCACAGAACTTAATGGAAGCATACATCGGTGGTGTTCTTCAAATGGGTATAGATGTAATGGGCGCTGAAAATGCTCGTCGTTATGTACCACTTGTTGCTACGATCGGTCTTTTTGTTGTTATTGCTAACTTAATTGGTGTTGTTCCAGGTTTTGAAGCTCCAACAGCATTTTTAGAAATGCCTTTAACACTTGCTCTTGTAGTGTTTGTTTACTATAACTTTGAAGGTATCCGTCGTCAAGGTGTTATTAAGTACTTCAAACACTTCATGGGTCCAGTTTGGTGGTTATATTGGTTAATGTTCCCAATCGAGATCGTTTCTCACTTTTCTCGTCTTATCTCTCTTTCTTTCCGTCTTTTTGGAAATGTAAAGGGTGATGATATGTTCTTAATGGTAATCTTGATGTTAGCTCCTTGGTTACTTCCAATGATTCCATTCGCACTACTTACTTTCATGGCATTCTTACAAGCGTTTATCTTTATGATGCTTACTACAGTTTACCTTGGTTCTGCCGTAGTTATGGACGACCACTAAGTCTTGATAAGACAATATGCAAAAAGATAAATTCGATAGAATTATAAGCTTTTTGCTTGGAGCATCATGGGCAATTGTCATTTTTGGTGCTCTTATAACTTTTAAAGTTTTCTTCTTCCTCGGCTTTTCTTTAGCCCTTTTCACTACAGTCGTTTTTGTCGTTGTCGCTCTTTTCCTGATTTTAGGATTAGACTCTTTTGCTATAAACAGACAGAGACTTGATGAAGCTAGAAAACAGACTGAACTTTTAGAAAAAATCTACTCTCAACAAACTACATAAAACCCTTTAAAGCAAAAATTGGATAGAATCGATAATCAATTATTATTTATCCAAGGAAATATATGTTTGAAGTAGTTATAGGGCTTGAAGTCCATGTACAACTTAACACAAAAACAAAACTTTTTTGCTCGTGCCCAACGAGTTTTAATCATAAACAAAATACAAATACATGTCCAACTTGTCTAGCTCTTCCTGGTGCTTTACCGGTTTTAAATAAAGAGGTTCTGCATAAGTCTATTATGCTAGGTACTGCGATAGATGCTACTGTAAATCAGACATCATTTTTTGATAGAAAGTCTTATTTTTATCCTGATTCTCCAAGTGCATATCAAATCACTCAACTTTATACGCCTATAGTTGAACACGGTAAGCTAAGAATAGACTTTGAAGATGGAAGTCATAAAATCATTAGAATAAATCGTGCTCATATTGAAGCAGATGCAGGAAAGAATATTCACGATGGTGATATCTCTAAAGTTGATCTGAATCGTGCAGGTACTCCACTATTAGAAATCGTTTCTGAACCAGATATGAGTAGTTCAGAAGAAGTAACTTTATACCTCAAAAAGCTTCACTCAATCATTCGTTACTTAGATATTGGTGATGCAAATATGCAAGAGGGAAGTTTCCGTGTAGATGTAAATGTTTCTATCCGTCCAAAAGGTGATGAGAAACTTTATACTCGTGTAGAGATTAAAAATATCAATAGTTTTAAATTTATCCAAAAAGCTATAGAAGTTGAAGTCGCTCGTCAAACTGAAGCTTGGGAAGATGGTATTTATGAGCAAGAGATTTGCCAAGAGACTAGACTCTTTGATCAGGTAAAACAAGAGACTCGTTCTATGCGTGGTAAAGAAGAAGCAGCTGATTACCGTTACTTTCCAGAACCAGACTTACTAAAAGCAATTGTAACTGATGAGATGCTACAGAAGTATTCTAAAATACCAGAACTTCCAGATGAAAAAATGGCTAGATTTGTAAGCGAATATGGAATGAATGAATACAATGCAGGCGTTGTAACATCAAGTGTAGAGATGGCTCACTTCTTTGAAACTATGATGGAAGATGGTATTAGTGCTAAAAATGCGCTTACATGGCTTACAGTTGAACTTCCATCTCGCCTGAAAGGTGATGTGAATATTACTAACTCACCTGTAGATGCTAAGAAACTTGGTCACTTGGTTAAGCGTATAGAAGATAAGACTATTAGTGGTAAAGCTGCTAAAGAAGTTCTTGATTACTTAATGGAAAATGCTGAAGATGTAGATGCTGCTATTGAAAAACTTGGGCTTAAGCAAGTTAGTGACAGCGGTGCTATTGAAGTGATTTGTGATGAAATTATTGCTGCAAATCCTGATAAAGTAGAGCAATACCAAGGTGGTAAAGATAAGCTGTTTGGCTTCTTTGTAGGTCAGGTTATGAAAGCTTCTAAAGGTAGTGCTAACCCACAGGCTGTAAATGAAGTTTTAAAAGCAAAACTGGGGTAGATGACTTTTGTTTAAGCGTATGATTGTAGATATTGCATATTTTATAAATACGTCAGAAGCTTATCAAAGAAAAAAACGTTTCTTTTATAACCTACTGGAAAATAGTAGTTATAGATATAAAAAATACTTCGATATTTTTATGATAACACTTATCTTTGCAAGTGTTGTCATCCTTATCAGGGAAGTAAAGTCACATGTAAATGACGACCTTCTCTTTTTTAACAACTATATAATATCTATTATCTTTTTTATTGAGTATATGCTGAGGCTTTGGATAAGCAGTAGTGTTACTCAAGTTATTATAAATCAGAGCGAACATGATGTTATGCTTGGAGATAAGTTTAAACTTCTAAAAGCTCTAAAAGATATAACAGTTGCCAAATTTAAATATATTTTATCAATCAAAGCTATCATAGATTTACTAGCTATTATTCCATTCTTCCATCAGTTGAGATTGCTTCGTATATTTATACTGTTTAGAGTCTTTAAGCTCTTTAGATACGCAAAAAGTATACAAACATTTACATCAGTTATAGCAGCTAAAAAATTTGAATTCTTTACACTGCTTATTTTTGCATCTATAATCATATTTGTTTCATCGGTACTCATTTATGTCATGGAAGCGAATAACCCAAGTTCTCCTATAGATACATTGTTTGAAGCAGTATATTGGTCTATAGTAACTATTTCAACAGTAGGTTTTGGAGATATTGTTCCTGTTACACAAGAGGGGCGAGTTGTCGCCATGTTTGTAATAGTTGCTGGTATCGGTGTATTTTCATTCACAACATCATTGATAGTTACATCTTTTACAGAAAAACTTGACGAGATTAAAGACCTCAAAGTTATAGATGATATATCAAAGTTAAAAGAGTTTTATCTCATATGTGGATATGAAAATGTATCTAAAGAAGTGGCTAAAAAGCTTTCCATTAACAACAACGTAATAATAATGGAAGAAGATTTTAATAAGTCTGAGACAGCTAAAAAAGATGGTTTTGTCTCATTAAATTATGATCCCGGTTCAATCGATAGTTATAAAAAACTTCGTATAGATATTGGCACACAGGTAAAAGCTATTTTATGTTTGAGTCATAGTGATGTAGAAAATGTATATACGGCTCTCACAGTTCGCTCTTTTAATAAAGATGTTTTTATTCTTTCTATCTTGATAAATAAGATGAATAGAAATAAATTAAACTTTGCCGGTGTAAATGAACTTTTTTATGAAAAAGAACTTGTTGGAATAATTGCTAAAGAATTTGTGGGACAGCCAGTTGCATTTGAAGCTATTCATGCTCTTCGTACAAACTATAATGGTATTGATGTACAAGAAATGTTAGTAAGTGATAGAGTTTTACAGAGCTTTGTAACAGTAGGGCAATTAGAAAATAAAAAGTATAGAATAATACTATTGGGTATTTATAAGAAAAATAAAAAGAGATTTTTCTTCAATCCGATTGATAGTACAGTCCTAGAAGTCGGAGACTACCTTTTGGTAATCGGTAATACTCAGTTTTTAAAAGAGTTTAGCATTTATCTTCATAAAAAAGGCTCTAATAATGAAAAGTAATGCCTTAATCTTCGGATATAATGATTATACATTTGAGATAGAAAAAAACATAGCATCAGAATATAAAAAAGTACACATTCTTAAACTAGGTCAAGATGGTGAAGATAGTTTTGATTTAGGCGATAATTGGGATAACTTAAATAGTAGGGTTGATATCAATGATTGTGTCGCCTTTTGTGTTCTTGAAGATATGGCTGAAAATATATTTTTAACTATTTCGCTACGTGATGCTTTTAAAAACTTGACTATTGTAGCCTTGGCACAAGATAAAGAGAGTGCAGATAAACTTACTTTAGCTGGTGCAACCAGAGTTCTTCCAACTACTCAAACAACAGCAAACGTTATTGTTGAGATGCTTGAAAAACCGATAGTTACAGAAGTATTGCATGATATCTTATATGAGAAAAGTGCTTTGCAAATAGCTCAGATAAAAATAGAAGACCACACAGTATTTGATGGAAAATACCCTGCAGATATTGAATGGAGTTCTAAGCATGGGATCATTGTCATATCAGTTGTTCATGAAGATATGAGTAGAGAGTTTATTTACTCTTCAAAAGCAAAACATCACATTATAAAAAGTGGTGATATTTTTGTTGTGGTTGGTTATGAGCATGATATAAAAGAATTTGAAAAGTTAATAGGGAGCAGATGTGACTAAAATAGGTGTAATTGGAGCTGGAAAATGGGGCTCTGCCTTGGCTTTTGCATTAGGGCAGGAGAATGAAGTTTATATAACCTCTAGAACACCTAGAGATGTTGAGAATTTTATATCTTTAGAAGAGATATTGAAACTGGAGTATCTGGTTATTGCAATTCCAGCTCAGCAAGTGTCATCATGGTTAAAAGAAAACTTTGTATTTAATAACCAAAAAATCTTAGTTGCTGCAAAAGGAATAGAAGCATCTACAGGTAGATTTTTAAATGATATTTATAAGCCTTATGTCCCTGATGAAAACATAGCATTTCTCTCAGGTCCATCGTTTGCTACAGAAGTTCAAAAATCACTTCCTACTGCACTAGTAATAAACTCACACAACGAAGAGCTTAGTGCTAAGTTTGCTACATTTTTTCCACCTTTTATAAAAACATATACGTCCACAGATGTTATGGGTGCTGAAGTTGCAGGAGCATATAAAAATGTAATTGCAATAGCTGCAGGAATATGTGAAGGTCTTGGTCTTGGTAAAAATGCCGCTGCTTCACTTATCTCTCGAGGATTAGTTGAGATGCAGAGATTTGGTTATGTTTATGGTGCTAAAGAAGAGAGCTTTGTAGGACTAAGTGGAGCAGGAGATTTATTTTTAACTGCTTCATCGACTATGAGTAGAAACTTTCGTGTAGGACTTGGTATAGCGGCAGGAAAAAGTCAAGAAGAGATACTAGAAGAGTTAGGGGAAGTTGCAGAAGGAATCGGTACTACATACGCACTTCACAAAATAGCAAAGAACAAAGATCTCTATCTTCCAATAGCAAGAGAAGTTTATGAGATGCTAGAGGGTAAAGACCCTCATGTAAGTCTCAAAGACTTTCTATCAAGCTGATTATTTATCTAAAATATACTCAGCTATAGCTTGAAGTTCTTTATCTGTAAGAGCGCCTTTTTGTGATGGCATCACACCAAAACGCTCTTTAGTCTCTTTTGGAAAAAGCATTTTGTCTTCAGACGGCTCAAGTGTGTAGTTGATTATAAAATTAATTCCATCTAACCTGTTTGGGTAAGCTACTTTAACTTTCTTAGCTAGTGCCCATGATGGCGGTGCTGCCATTCTATTTAGTTTTTCTTTTGTTATCTCTCCAATAAGGTGACAACTACCACATTTATTTTCAGCTAAACTCTCTATATCAGATGCTTGAACAAGTAGAGAAGCTACCATAATGAATGGTATAGCTAATAAGTTTCGCATAATCTAATCCTTATAAAAATTATTTATAGATATTATAATTCAATATTATTTTATTAGCTTTGACTTTAATCAAATCATTATGTATAATAGTTCATAGATTAATTAAAGTAGGTATATATGAGCGAACACAAAGAGCAGTTTCAAAAAATAGGAATTGGTGTACTTATTGGCATCTTTGTATTTGCAATATCACTTTTTTTATTTAACCCGACTCAGGCTTCGCTTTTAGGACTCATAGCTTTTTTAGTTGCACTTTGGACAAATGAAGGTCTGCCTCTTGCCGTTGTATCTCTACTCCCTATCGTGCTCTTTCCGGCTTTCTCTATTTTAGACACAAAGGCTACGGCTGTAAACTACTCACATCCTATTATATTTTTGTTTTTAGGTGGTTTTATGCTTGCTATTGCAGTTGAGAAAAGTAATCTTCATACATGGATAGCGGACAAGATGCTTGGGCTGTTTCCAAACACTCCAAGAGGGATGATCTTTTCTTTAGCTATAACATCCGGACTTCTTAGTTCGATTCTATCAAATACCACAACAACACTTCTTCTTATGTCTATTGCTCTGTTTATTACTGATGATGTAAAGCTAAAACTCAGATTTGCACTTGCAATAGCTTACGGTGCAAGTGTCGGTGGGATTATGACTCCTATCGGAACTCCGCCAAATCTTATTTTACTTGGAATCATGTCAGATAAAGGTATGGAGACTATTCCATTTTTCCAATGGGTCTGGATGGTCGCTCCACTTGCATTTTTAATGTTTATAGTAGTAAGTATGATTCTGAGTCTAGGAGTTCCAAATACTCCTATCAATAGAGATGGAGAAAAAGTACCACTAAATACAGCTCAAAAAAAAGTTCTATACATTACCGGAGGACTTGTTTTTTTACTGCTTTTAAATGCTCCTATGAAACCATTTTGGGGAGGCTTGGGTCTTAGCGAAGCGGGTATCTTACTAGCTGCCGGACTACTACTGTTTATGCCTCCGTTTAATATATTGGAGTGGATGGAAGATAAGGCAAAGATACCTTATAGAATCATGTTCTTATTTGGTGCTGGTTTTTCTATTGCAAAAGCTTTTAGTGAAACGGGTCTCGCATCTGAGGTTGCATCTTATCTTATAGTTATGACAGAGTTAAGTCCTATTATCTTACTCTTTGCAGTTGCGATGCTTATAACCTTCACAACAGAGATTACATCAAATACGGCCCTTATATCTATCATGCTTCCTGTTATCTACTCAGTGGCCCAGCAGACAGGAATAAACACGACTCTATTTATGATGGTAGCAACTCTATGTGCCAGCTATGCCTTTATGCTACCAATAGCAACTCCTCCAAATGCCATAGCTATGAGTAGTGGCGTAGTTGACGTTAAGAGTATGATCAGATACGGAATAGTTTTAAATCTTGTGGGAATATTTTTGATAGTTATGATAGCTGAGTTTTTCTGGAAAGGGATATTAGTTTAAATCACTATAATGAGCTAAGCCCATTACAATGGCATGTACTTTTAGTCCCTACAACCCTCTAAAGCTACAAAAGATAAATCTTTTGAGAGTTATTTAATCTCGCATCTATTGATTTTTTTATTTTTAATCATAGTGTATACATCTTTTAATATTAAAAACAGACAATAAAACCAAAGTCCATCAAGTATGAAGTTGTTGTCTAGTCCATTCATGTACAGATATGGATAACCAAAAAAGTATGGCCACTTTAAAAAGTAGAAAAATAGTATACCGACTCCATAGAGTTCTTTTAAAGTTCGTTTCATCTTCGTATTATGCTAGAATTGCACTAAAAAAGGTATAAAAATGATAGTACATATAGTTATGTTCAAGTTCAAAGACGAAAATAAAGAGGCAAATATAGAAGAAGTAACAAAAAGACTTAACGCTTTAGTAGACTTAATCCCAGCTCTAAAATCAATGGAAGTCGGAGTTGACTTTAACAAATCAGAGAGAGCATTTGACCTTTCACTTTACAGCACTTTTTGGGATAAAGAAGACTTACAAGCTTACGCAGTTCACCCAGAACATCTAAAAGTTGTAGCGCTTATAAAAGAAGTTACACTTGAATCTAAGGTTGTTGATTATATTCTTTAATAATTAGTCTTATATTCCCATCATTTTAGATGGGAGTTTACATATTACATCTCCCCGCACATTCTACTTCCAATATTTAAAAAGAAACTTTTTTACTATTTTGTTGTGTTAATATTTTCATAATTAATGTTTATTAATATTAAAGTTAAGTGAAGATAGTTGAGTTATAATAATTTAAAAATTAATAATGGTTAAAATATATGAAAATTGTTATAAAACAGTTTTTAACGATTTTAATGCTTGTGCTTACTTTAAATCTTCAAGCAAAAGATTGTATAAAACTAAAACAGATAGATGTAGATGATAGTGAAATACTAGATGCTAAAACTAAAGATAAGTTGTTTGAAAAATACTATGGTCAATGTTTGGAGGCTGCTACATTTAAAAGCATTATAAACTCTCTTTCAAAATACTATATAGACAGTGGATACATAACCACAAAGCCATATCTAAAAGAACAGAGTATTTTAGATGGACAAGTTGATATATCTGTCTCAAAAGGCATAGTAGAAGATATTATAGATGCTAATACTAGTAAAACAAACGATAAGATTAAAACTGCATTTGTTCTGCAAAAAGATAATCCACTAAACTTAAGAGACTTAGAAACATCATTGGAAATGATGAACAGAGTTCCATCTACAGATGCTAAGTTTGAGATCAAAGCAGGAACTAAACATGGTTCTAGCATAGTGGAAATTAAGACTAAAGAAACATTTCCTTTGCACCTAGATATTGGTGCAACAGGAGAGAAAAATATATATGATGATAGTCTATATCTAACAGCTGTAGTATCTTTAGATAATCCCTTAAAAATAAATGATATTTTAACCTTTAGAAATAATGGTAGTAGTATCCAAGAAGACTATCAAAGTTCATCTGGTAAGGAATTAAACTACTCTTTTCCCATAGGAAGCTACTTAATCGAATATATATGGTTTGATTTTTTGTATAAGCAAAGAGTTTTAGGTTTAAATGATACATATATATCTGAAGGAACAACAATTGGTTCGACTCTAAAAGTTAGTAAGATCTTATTTAGAGATAAAGCTAATAAGATAAAACTAGCTTTATCTCTTCAACATAAAAATACAAAAAACTATTTTTCAGATGCGCTAATAGATGTTTCTAGCTATTCGACTACTTTGGCTCAAATAGATATATCACATACTTATGTTAAAGAGTGGGGACAGTTAATAAGTACATATAGTTTTCATAGGGGGATGGACTGGTTTGGTGCTAGAAACGATAGCTATTTTACTGGTGATACAGAAGAAAAACTACAGTTCACAAAACATACTCTTAGTGAGTATCTATACTATTATCTCCCAGATAAAACTTACCAACTAAATTCAAATCTTCATATTCAGTACTCAGAAGACCTTCTTTATGACAACAACAAATTAAGAGTTGGTAGTTACTACACAGTAAGAGGCTACGAGTCTTCTTACTATGGAGATACTGGTGGGTATTTGAAAAATGATCTTATTAAAACATTTTATCCAGATCTTAACCCTACTTATGTAGAAACAATCTCACCATTTGTTGGTCTCGACTATGGACATGTAAGTTGTCAAGAAAAAAATAGACTTGCCTGTGGTGATCTCTTTGGTTCGGCAGTTGGATTTAAAACAGAGTCTAGAAAAGTAAGTACAGACTTTACACTAAGCAGAGCTTTAACAAAAGTTGAAAATTCAGAGATAGAAACGCTATTCCGATACAACTTAAACGTAAAATTTTAGGAGAAAACATGAAACATATAAAACAATCACTGACAATACTATTATCATACACTCTTACATTTATGCCACTTCATGCGGCTAACCTTCAAACAGATGGTACTACTAACACCACAATAGAAAAAGCAAGAAATGATGTTCCTGTTGTAAATATAGCAAATCCTAATGCTACAGGACTCTCTCATAATAAATTTAATAATTACAATGTAGATAAGCAAGGTCTAATCCTAAATAACTCTAAAGATACTACCGTAAATACTCAACTGGGTGGATATATATTTGGTAATAAAAACTTAACTTCAAATGCTAAAGTAATTTTAAATGAAGTAACAAGTACCTCAAGATCTCAGTTAAATGGTTACACAGAAGTAGCTGGACAAAGAGCAGATTTAATCATTGCAAATCCAAATGGACTTAGTGTAAATGGAGCAGGCTTTATAAACACGTCAAATGTAACATTAACTACAGGTGTACCTATCATAAATGGCGGTAATCTAGACTCTTTTAATATCCTTGGTGGAGATATAAGCATCGAAGGTGATGGACTAGACTCTATGGGTCCAGACAGTACTTCTATATATGCACACTTTCTACAACTAAATGCTGATATACACGCAAAAAACTTGGATATAAAACTAGGTAAAAATAGTATAGATGCTAATACTAAACAAATAACATCTTCTACAAATAGTAATGAAGTAGCTCTACTGCTAGATGCATCTGCTCTTGGTGGAATGTACGCAAACAGAATCTCTTTAGTCGGAACAGACAAAGGATTAGGTGTAAACCTACCTCCAGAAGTACTAGCATCTACTGGTGAGATAACTATTACGAATGATGGAAATATTAAACTACAAAGTGTAAAAGCAAAAACAGATATTAGTATAGATGCAAAGAGCTCAGATATAGAAGTTAAAGATACTATATCAGCTGGTTCAGATATTAACATAAAGGCAGAGAATGTTACTAATAATGCACTAGTTCATAGTGGAAATAACTTAACTATAAACTCTACAAAGTTAAATAATAGTGAATTAATAGTATCAAAAAATATTACTATTGAAGGTACTACTTTAAATAACAATAATGGTATTGTACAAGCTATAGAAAGTCTATCTATAGATGTAGATGATATAAGTATCGATAATTCAAAGCTTTATGCTAAAAGTGATTTTACTTTAAAAGTAAATGAATTAAATAACATATCTACTTCTTCAATAGGTTCTGGAGGAAATCTTAATATTAATGCAAGAGATTATATAACTAATGATTCTGATATATTGGCAAATGGTAGTTTGACTTTAAGTACAAACGGAAATCTTATAAATAAAAAAATAATTTCCTCATCAAATGAATTAACTATATCATCTGGTTCACTTACAAATGATGCAACTATAGCAGGTGGAAGCGGAACGAGTAGCATAACTGCAACAACAAATATTACAAATAATTCAAGAATAAGTGGAGAGAATAACTTAAATATTAGTGCAACTGACATAGTAAATAGTGGGTACTTTAATAGTGGAAATACCTTAGCAATAACATCAAATAATCTTACAAATAACAAAACTATCTTTAGTGCTAATGACATGAACCTTTACACACAAAATACTTTACAAAATAATGAAAATGCAAATATATTCGCAATAAATAATTTAACAATGGCAAGTGATGATGCGAATAATAAAACAGAACTTATTGAAAATATATCTGCAAATATAGAAAGTTATCAAGGAGATATTAATATACATGCAAAAGAACTTTTCAATAAAAGAGTTAAAGCTATAGATGATGATGTTTTTTTTACATCTAGAACGATTTCAGATTCAGTATATTTTGATGAAGATATACGATACGGTAAAACGTCGTATGGTGCTAATAATTTAGTAAGAGTTGTAGGCACAAATTATAATGATACTTTTTTTCCATATGTTGATGATTACGGCTTTAGGCTTCATGTTGATTTAGCTAAAGAACCATTTAGCTATCACTTTGCTACTTTTGGTGTTGTTGTAAATGAAAAGTTACCTTATGATAACCCTAACTATAAAGCTTCATCAATTTTAGCTGGACATAATCTTAATATTAATGCTGATAATGTATATAACGAAATGAGTAATATCTCAAGTGCAAATGATATGAATTTGAATATAAGTAATGAATTTATTAATAGAACAAGTAATTATAGTGGGGATATTACTTTAACCTTATATCATACCGGGAACCTTAATGGTGATACAGTAAATAAAGGACATAGTGGATATCTATATAAAAATGGAGTTTTGATTAAACGTGTTATTAATACGTACGGAGATTATAATTATGGTACTCATAATATTACTAACAATGATACTCCTCTCATCCTTGCAAATGTTACTGCCGGAGGAAGTATAACAGGTGATATTGCTAAAGTTAAAAATGGAAATGTTAAAGAAAATGATTCTATATCTGCTCCAACAAATAAGTCTGAAGATACATCTACTAAAGACAATACAACCTCTATTGATGAAGAAAATATTATAATTCCAGAAGGAGATTATGGATTATTTGTAAAAACGAAAGAGCCAAATTCTAAATATCTTATTGAAACAAATCCAGAGTTTGCATTATTTTCAAACTTCATCAGTAGTGATTATATGATGAAATTTATAGACTATGATGCTGAAGCAACTACTAAAAGACTAGGAGATGCTCTTTATGAAAATACCATTATTCGTGACAGCATACTTAAACAGACAGGAAAAAGGTTTTTAAACAAAGATATAAAAAATGATAATGAGCAGTATAAGCATCTTATGGACAATGCTATAGCTGCTAGTAAGTCTCTTGATCTTAGTGCTGGTATTTCTCTAAGTAAAGAGCAGATAAATGCTCTTACACAAGATATAGTATGGATGGAAGAAAAAGAAGTAGAAGGAACAAAAGTACTAGTTCCTGTTGTTTACATTGCAAATATTAATAATTACAAACTTCGAGGTTCTCAAATAGTAGCGGGAGATGATATTAGTCTAAAAGTTGCTTCTTTTACAAACAGTGGAAATATGAAAGCAGGAAATAACATATACTTAAATGTTATTAATTTAGATAATGCTGGAGCATTAAGTGCTAAAAAAGATTTAAATATCAATGCAGCAGATACTATCCAAAATAATGGTGGTCTATTAGAAGCAAATGAAGATATAAAACTACAAGCAACAAATGATATAAAAAACATAAGTGCCGATATAAAAGCTAAAAATATAGATATAAAATCAACAGATGGTGATGTTATAAATGAGAGATATAGCAAGGCTGTATCTTATGCGGGAAGCAAGTTTAAAAACGATGCAACCCTTATAGGAAAAGCAGGAAATATAATTGCAACAGGTAGTTTAAATCTAAATGCCAATCAAGTTAATATTAAAGGAAGTAATTTAAAAGCTAATAATATTGATATAAAAGCTAATCAAGTAGAAATATTATCTTCAGCAAGTAAGAATGACCTGTTTATTGGTGATTCTGATAACTACATCAAAGAAAAATCTACGACTCACTTAGCATCTAATATAAATGCTCAAAATCTAAATATAAACTCCAGCGGCAATACAATAGTAAAAGGCTCAAACCTAAATGCTGCAAACAACTTAAATATAAAAGCTAAAAAGATAGATATATTAGCGGTGAATGATTCATCATATATAGAGAAAAAATCATCATCAAGTGGTTTTATGTCTAGTAGTACAACTTTAGATA
>NZ_JBFFNS010000018.1:0-48202 GCF_041563035.1 Sulfurimonas sp.
ACTACCTTGACCTTTCTTATGTGCCATCTGAAATCTCCTTAGTTTATGCTATTAAGCAGCTATTTTCGTGATACGAACACGAGTGAAGTCTCTTCTGAAACCTCTTTTAACTTTACTGTCTTTACGACGACGTTTTTTGAAAATCACAACTTTTCTGTCACGACCTTCATTAATTACTTCAGCAGTAACCATAGCACCATCTACGAATGGAGCTCCCATTTTAAGCTCACCAGCGTTCACTGCTAAAACTTCTTTAATTTCGATGATATCTTTTGGCTCAAGAGACATTTTATCTAATAATAAAACATCACCCTCTTGAACTTTATATTGCTTACCACCATTTTTGATAATTGCGTACATATACAATTCCTTGAATCTTTATAAAAGTCCGGAATTATACCCAATCAAGCTTTAAGTTTTATTTAATCAAAATAATTTATTCAAGTTCCAATTGCATTAAGTACATATCTTCACCATCAATAATCTGTAAATCCGAACTTTTACAGCTTGGACATGTGTATTCCAGCTCTTTTAATGTTGACTCTTTTTGACATTCATTACACTTGACGACGACGCTCTGTATGTTTATAATGAACTCTGAGTCTTCACAAATGGTCTTCTCTTTAAAAGTATCAAATGCTGTTTTTAAAAGATCCGGTTCTACACCGCTCATGACGCCTATCTTTATAACTACTTTAATTACTTTAGTAGCATTGTTTGCTCTTGCATTTTCCTCACATGAGTCTAAAAGCGACTGTACTATACTATATTCATGCATTTTTTAATCTCTCCGGTGTTTTGATTGGGCATACTTTGTATACAAACTCATGTCTTAGAGTATGAAACTCGCTTGTCTCATCCCAAAACTCAGGATGCATAACTTTAAGCTCTTCTTCTTTACATTGGTTTATATATTCTCTCTTTACTTCTAAATAATCTTGTTTTTCATATATAAAGTCATCATACTTATCTTCATCATCTACCAGTGTCTGAGCATACTTTCTTAAATCATAAAAATAGTTTTCTTTTTCATATACCTCGTCAATCATATTTATCTCTTTAGCTTTTATTGCACTAATAGGTAAACAAGCTTCAAGAAGTTCTTTAGACTTATCCTCTCCTACTCTTTTTGGAAGACTGTAAGTATGGTATTCGCTTCCACTTAAGCCTAGAGTTTTATAGTGAGGGTTTAAGACTGTTGCGTCAGATGCTACTACGTAGTCACATGCAAGAGCCAAGAAGACACCACCTGCTCCCGCATTTTTATGTAGAGATGCAACCGTAATAACCTCATCTGAAAAGATGATAGATTTAACGACATCATTCATAGCGTTAATATTACTCCAGCCATCTTCACCCTGCTTCTTAGAATCTTCGAGTACATTTAGATGGATGCCGTTTGAGAAGAACTCCTCAGCGCCAATTAGTACAACAACTTTAGCACTCTCTTTTATATAATCAAATGCATACTTTAGTCTGATGCACTGCTCAGAAGTCATTGCTCCGTTATGGAAGTTAAAACATAGGTAAGCTACTTCACCCTCTATATATGAACCTATTTCATAAAATGTTTTATATGTCATATCAAAGATAAGAGGAAGACGCTGTTCTTTAACACCTTTTATCTTCTCTTTTAAAACATAAGTGCTTTGAAGCTTGAACTTTCCATCTTCTATGAGGTGGCTTATCCACACAGCACCATCAATAGTCCCCACGCAGATAGCTCCATCTCTTTTAGCTATTACTTCTTTTGGTTTACCTTTTAAGTGCTCTTCCTGCCATACACCAAAGAGATAACACTCGATGCCAAAGAACTCATCCTTCACACCAGGATAACTGTCACTAAATCTTACTTTTTTCATTATCTTTTTAGTTGTATCTTTTTGCCAGTCTATAGCTCTATCTTCTTGTGTTAAGTATTTGTGCATCGGTGTTTGAAGTTGAGGGATTGGTTTGAAGTTTTCATCTTCCAAGTTTATAAAAAGTTCTTTCATAGCTTTGAGAGTTGCATCTGATACTTCTGCTCTATATATAGAAGCCTTTGAAGCATCTCTCATTTTAAATCGTACTTCGCTGTATATCTCACCGCCGTCAAACTCTTCGTTTGCTTTTAGGATTACTACACCCCACTCTTTTTTTTCATCTCTGATGGCATGATCAAGTGCGTTGTGACCTCTATCACCACGGATGCCAGGATGCAAGATAAAAGTCGGTATATTTAAAAATATCTCTTTAGGGATAAACTTCTTGAGGTATGGAGAAAAAATGATATCAGGTTTGAAACTATCAACTGCATCTAGCATTTCTTTATCATTTATAGCAAACTCTATAGATACAGTGTGTCCCATATCTTGGAGTTCACAAAAGACTCTCTGAGTAAGAGAGTTAAATGCCGAGACGATTAGAAGAATTTTCATATTTAGCAGATGCGAGGGAGAAGTTCACCGCTAGGAGTATCTAAAAATCTTTTTGTACCCCAGCTGCTGTTTAGTATTACTTTTTGAAGATGAGCGTCTGTAACTTTACCTATAATAGTAGCCTGCGAACAGTTCTCAAATGTTTTTAGTATCTCCACAGCTCTGTCTGCGTCTTCTTTATTTATAGCTAGAACAAAAGTTCCTTCATTTGCCAAAGCAGCCGCTTCAAAGCCTAGCATCTCACAGATGCCATTAACTTCATCACTAACAGGCATTTTCTCTTCTTCTACTTCTATACAGATATCTGACTGTTTTGACCACTCATTTAGCACGGCACTAACTCCGCCTCTTGTTGCATCTCTGAGAGCTGTTATCTTTATATCTGCATCCAGTAGAGCTTTTACCTGAGGAAAGAGTGAAGCACAATCACTCTCTAACGAACTACTCATATCTATATCTTCACGAGCAGCAAAAATAGTAGCACCATGACAACCAATATCACGATTTACAAGTATTAGGTCATCCTCAGTGATATTATTAGAGCTGATTCCTTTTTTAAGAACTTCTCCAATACCGGTAGTATTGATAAAAATCTTATCAACACTACCTTTTGGTACAACTTTAGTGTCACCACTTACAACTACAGCACCGTTTACTTCAAGCTCACGCTTCATACTCCGTACTATTTTCTCTAAGTCTCTAACAGGAAAACCCTCTTCTATAATAACACTACAAGTCAAGTACTTGGGTTGTGCACCCATCATAGCCAAGTCGTTACAAGTTCCACAAACTGCAAGCTTACCTATGTCTGCTCCTGGAAAAAACAGAGGCGAAACTGTAAAACTATCAGTAGAGAACGCTAGTTCACCACCATGAATAATAGCCGCATCTTCGCTCTTCTCTAAAATCTCATTTGCAAATGCTTTATAAAATACTTTTGAAATCAGTTCGTTGTTCTCTTGCCCGCCGTTACCTTGAGCTAATGTAATTGTTTTTGTCATTATAATCTTCCTATTATCCCATCGGATACATAATATCTAGTTGTATTTCTTTAATCTCTTGCATTACTTCATCACTAAGCTCTAGGTCCATAGCTGCAAATGAGTCAGTTAGTTGTTCAGTTGTTCTGGCACCTATGATAGTAGATGCTACAAACTTAAACTGCTTTGAGTACGCTACCGCTAAAGTAACCGGAGATATTTCAAGTCTATTAGCAATCTCTACATACTTAGCAGTCGCAGCCAATGTCTTGTTATTTACAAATCTTGTACCTTGTGCTTTGATGCGAGGATTTTCACTTTTTAAGTACTCAGAAAATCTGGCATTATCAGGATAGAACTTTGCATTGTACTTACCGCTTAGAACTCCACCACCGATAGGTGAATAAGGAAGAAGTGAAATCTGCTCTTTCTCACATACATGTGCCAACTCATCCAAGAATCTTGGATTGTTCAGAGAGAAATTGTTCTGGATAGATTCAAATCTTGGGATGCCAAGTCTTTTAGAAGTCTCATTTGCTTTTGTCAGTCCGTAAGCAGTATCGTTTGAAGTTCCAAGATATCTAACTTTTCCCTCTTTTACAAGCTCCTCAAACGCTCTAAGTGACTCTTCTATAGGCACAACAGAATCCGGCCAGTGCATCTGATATAGGTCTATGTAGTCAGTTTGAAGTCTTTTTAGACTTCCCTCTATTGCACTTTTGATATGAAACTTATCCACAGCAGTAAAACCGTGACGAACAGGAGGAACAAACCAACCATTTGCAGCACCTGCTACTTTTGAAGCTAGAATAATGCTGTCTCTTTTTTTGTTCTTTAACCACTTGCCGATAATAATCTCTGTCTCACCAGCATATATTTCTTTTGGAGGAACAGGGTAAAGTTCAGCAGTATCGAAAAAGTTTATACCTCTCTCGTAAGCTTTATTTAAAATCTTAAAAGATTCATGCTCATTACTCCAGCTTCCAAAGCCCATAGTCCCTAAACAAATAGGGGTTACTCTAAGTCCTGTTTTACCTATGTATCTGTATTTCACTTCTGCTCCTTTTTTGGATAGTCAAACGAAATAAACTTTGCATTTTTTCTACTGATGTCTTTCCAACTATTACAGTCAAACTCAATCTCGACAACTCCACATGTAACAATGTTCTCGTCAAAATCAATATAGTCTTCGACAAACATGTTTAAATCCGGGTTATGTCCTAACAAAAACATAGTCTTATATTTATCGTTAGTTTTTTTAACTATATGATGAATAATTATTTCAGCTGATGCATATATATCTTCATTAAAGACAATCTTTGTATTGTAGCCCACTTTTCTAGCGATAATCTCTGCTGTCGTCTTTGCTCTTAGTGCGGGGCTTGATATGAAAATATCAGGCACGATATTTCTTCTTCTGAGCCTTTTGCCCATCAAAGGAGCATTTGCTTTTCCTCTTTTGTTAAGAGGTCTGTCAAAATCACTTAGTTTAGAATCTTTCCAGCTCGATTTTGCATGTCTGATGATAAATAATTTTTTCATTTATCACCTACCATTTCTAAGTAGAGTTCTTCAACTTTTGTTCTAGCCCAAGGAGTCTTTCTTAGAAACTTAAGACTTGAGTTGATAGTCGGATCAAATAAGAAACATCTGATATCTATGAGTTTTCCCAGTTTTTTCCAACCATAGTGTTTAACCAGAGCCTCCAAGATATCTTTTAACTTGATACCGTGTAGTGGATTGTTCTTATTTTTTTCACGCTCGCTCATAAACTTCCTTTAGAAACTAATTTAATTTTTGATAATTATATCAGATTCCCATACTTATAGTACGCGGCACAAGCGCCTTCGCTACTTACCATACAACTTCCTATCGGACTTGTCGGTTTACATGCAGTTCCAAATATTGTACATTCAGGAGGACTTGCCATTCCTCTTAGGATATCTCCGCAGATGCATAGCTTGTGGTCTTCTATCTCTTCTAGTGGCAGAACGTCTTTGTACTTGACTTCAGCGTCATAGTCACTAAATTCAGCTTTTAGTTTTAGTCCACTCTGGGGAATATTTCCTAAACCTCTCCACTTAAAAAGGTCGCTTTTTTCAAAGAACTTTTCAACCAGCTCTTGAGCTGTTTTGTTTCCATCATAAGTCACAAGTCTTTTGTACTCTATTTCAAGCTCGCATCTATCTTCGATGAACTGTTTAACTATCATGCTTATTCCCTGCATAACATCAACAGGTTCAAATCCAGTCACAACTACTGGACGCTTATAGTCTCTAGGAAACTCTTCATAAATTTTACTTCCACTTATTACACTTACATGTGATGGCCCGAGAAAAGCATCAATCTGGTTGTTATAACTGTCTACATGTACATCTCTAGAGTCGATAAGTTCTTTCATGACCTCAGGAACTGTCACATGGTTTATGTGAAAGAAAATGTTTTTTATATCTTGCTTTACAACTGCACTCAGTAAAGCTGCCGTCATAGGAGTTGTAGTCTCAAAACCTATGGCAAAAAAGATTACATTTGCATCTGGATTTTCTTTTGCAATCTTTATGCACTCCATAGGAGAATATACAAAACGAACATCTGCACCCTTACTTCTCGCATCTTGGAGACTTCCCTTGCTTCCTGGTACTTTTATCATATCGCCAAGAGTAACTAGAATGACATTTTCTTGCATACTAAGTACATACGCGTGGTCTATTCTCTCTTTTGGCATGATACATACAGGGCAACCCGGACCATGAACAAACTTAATGTTATCAGGCAGAAGTTGAGGAATACCAAACTTCATGATAGTATGAGTATGACCGCCACAGACTTCCATGATATTGATAGGTTTTTTTAGTTTTTTTGCATCTTCACCAATCATCTTAGCATAGGCTTTTATCGTATCGCCGTCTCTAAAATCATCATAAAGATTTTTAAGTTCTAACTCCATTATGCACCTCTATTTGGACACTCATCGTCCTCTAATATCGCCCTTTGCCTATCCTCTTCATTCATTAGTTCTATGATCTCTTTATATGTCTCAATACTTAAAAGAGCATCTTCTTCATCAATTTTGTTCATAATAAAGCCGATGTGAAGAAGTACATAATCACCAAGAGATATCTCTCCCTCAGCCATTAGATCTAAACTTGCATTTCTTTGAACACCCATAGTGTCAACTGTTGCCATGTTTAGTTCTTTATCTATTTTTACTACTTTAGACGGTATTGATAAACACATTATCTCATCTCCATTTTAAACTTGATCCACTGTGCAACTTTTTTCAAGCTCTCTTCATCTTTAGTACTAACTTCAAGTATGTCTACGTTTGGTTTTATCTTTCTAGCATCTGCTTTTTCTCTTTCTATGTCATATTCAAAATATGGAAGAAGATCTACTTTTGTGAAAAGAATCAAATCAGCCTGACGAAACATCACTGGATATTTAGCTATCTTGTCTTCACCCTCTGGTATAGAGACAAGCACAATGTTAAGATGACTTCCAACATCGTAAGATGCAGGACAAACAAGATTTCCAACATTTTCTACAAAACACACATCAAGGTTTTCCAAGTCCATGTGATGAAGAGCTTTATGAACCATAAATGCGTCCAAGTGACAAGCTGAACCAGTTTGAATCTGATGAGCAGGTATACCTTTGGCTTTTAGTCTGTCGGCATCTCTGCTAGTCTCCAAGTCACCCTCAACCACACCAAACTCAAAGTCAACCACATCTGCCAGATATTCGAGAAGTGTTGTTTTCCCACTTCCCGGACTACTCATAAGATTTATACTCAGTACATTATGAGAGTTAAAGTGCTCTCTGTTGTGATGAGCTTCTTGATCGTTTTTATCTAAAATCTTTGTGATGATAGAGATTGTTTTTGGATCATTGAGCTGTGGGTTATCATGTAGATGCTGATGCGCGCCTTGATGCTCGTGAGAACTTCCGTGAGAGTGTTCATGAGTATGATTTTCATCTCCGTGAGAATGACTATGCCCGTGAGAATGTCCCACGCTATCTGTTATACTACAACCGCAATCTTTACACATTATCTAATTCCTTATTTTATTTCTATGCCAGTAGCATATTAGAGCCTACAACTACTGATATTACACCAGCCGTCGCAAATACTCTTTTTAAATTTTGTTTTGAGTTTAGTAGATTTTTATTGATATACAATATCACACTACCAAAACCTACGAAGATAACCATAACACCAAGAGAAAATGCCAATACCATTGTCATATCAACACTGTTTGCCTCAACCATACCAAGAGTAACAAGCATTCCTCTTACTCCACCTATACCCATCAACGCTCCGATTGTAAATGCGGAAGCTGTATCACGGTTATTGTGTTCGTGTTCTTTTCCAAACCAGATATGAATATGTTCTTTACCATCGTGAATATGTTTTTTAAGTTGAATACGATCGTTAAAAACCATATATAGAAGATAAATGCCCATCGCCAATATCACAGATGCAGAGATAATATCTCCATACCCAAGTATCGACTCACTGATATTGTAAGTATCTAAAATCTTTGCAAATATAAAAAGGGTTAAGCCATGCCCAATAGCAAAAAGAGTTGTAATAGTCATCGTCTTCTTTTTGCTCTTACCAATAGAAAAATCTGCTATTGCCGTTAGGTGATCCGGTCCAAATGCATGTAAGATTCCGTACCAGAATATAAGAAGTAATCCTAAATTTTCCATGTGCAAAATTCCTTTTTATGAATACGTATTCATTATATTACATTTTTTAATTTTAATCTAATGTTAATTACATCGATTCTTATATACTTTTGGGACTAAACTATGCTAAAATCAATATATGAACTGTATTTATTGTAATAATAAAAAATTATACGAGCTTAAATCTGGACAACTCAAGTGTTCAGAGTGCAAAAAAAAGTTTTCTGCGAAAAAAGTTCAAAGATATTTCGAGCTCATTGAGTGTTTCAGTCAAAATCTTACAGCAAATCAAACTGCCAACGAACTAGGTCTTAATTACCTTACGGTTAAAACAAAGTTTGAGCTCTTTAGAGGAGTTATAATAAACTACCTTGAAGAAGAATATCAAGATAAGGATGTCTTAGAATATGATGAGTATATTTACCTCAGTCAGAGTAAAAAAAAGATAAAAGAGAACATCTTTGATGCTCAAAACTTTCTGACCTTTCACTATAAAGACAAGATTTACAACATGCTAATGCCAAACCTAAAAAGATATAAAAATGAGTTTTTAGACTCCGGTGCTGGGGAGGCACACTTCAAAGAGTTCTCAAAGTTTATGATGCTCAACAAGATATCAAAAACTCAAAAGAGAGAAAATCTCATAACAAAGTTTTGGATTTTTTTTGAAGAAGAGATTTTAAAATATAAAGGAGTTCGTGACGAGAACTTTTTTTACTACCTAAAAGAGGTAGAGTTCAAGTTCAACTATTCACACGAAGAACAGGTTCAAATATTAAAATCTGCTCTATATAAATACTTTTGAAGTATTTGACAAAGTCTAACTTTCAACTTCATGCATTTTTATGCTAAAGTAAAACTTACTTCCAACTCCAAGCTCACTCTCTACACCAATAGTTCCACCCATTAGCTCAACTAAATTCTTAGAAATAGAGAGACCAAGACCTGTACCTCCGTAATTTCTACTTACGCTACTGTCTGCTTGCTCAAATGAGTTGAATATGGAATCAATATTATTAGCTTCTATCCCGATTCCGTTATCTATAACTTCACAATAAAGCCTATTTTCATCACACATACAATTTACATTTACAACGATAGTACTACTATTATTTGCAAACTTGATTGCATTGCTCAATATATTTGAAAACACTTGTTTTATTCTTGTTGCATCTCCGAGTGTATCTTTTGGAAGATTTTCATCTATATCTAGAGTTATGTTTATATCTTTTTCTTTTGCTTTGTCAAAAAATAATTCTGAGACATGCCAAAATATTTCTCTGACATTTATAGGTTCTTTTTCAATAAGCATCTTTTTACTCTCCATCTTAGAAAAGTCAAGTATGTCATTTATGATAGTAAGCAAAGAGTGACTAGACTCTTTTACAATTTGTAGTTTTAAGCGTTTTTTATCATCTGTTTCGTTTTTATGAAGGATATCTACAAAGCCAACTATTCCATTTAATGGAGTACGTATCTCATGTGACATGTTTGCCAAGAAGTTAGACTTCACACTAAGGGCATTCTCCAACTCTTTTGTTCTCTCTTTGATCTTCTCTTCAAGACCTTCATTAAGTTGTTTTAGTTTAATAGTTTTGGCTTCTATTATTTCTCCAAGGTTTTTATTTTCTCTTTTTAAGATGTGCTGCTCATAAAGTGTAAGTAGATAATTAATAAGTATAATACCTAGTACTATCAAGAATACCTCTAAAGAAAATAACCTTTTTAACATCTCTGAAAACTTATGAGGTTCATATAGTAAACCGCTCAATGCTTCATCTGACTTGTTTGTCATTCCAAGAAGTCTGTATATGTAGGCTATCTCTTGTATTCTAGCTTCACTGATATTACCAAACTCTACACCATCTTTATATGCAAGTTTTTTCAGTATGCCTGCCTCATAAAAAAGTGCTTTTTTACTTTTGTTTTGGGAGTTGTACTTCTTCAAGATGATATCTACTGTCTCATCTATATTTTCAAAAGCATATTCCCAACCTTTGAGGGTTGCTTCATGGAACTTCTCTATATTTTCTTCATTAGCATCCAGATAGTTTTGCGAAGTAAAAACTAAGTCAGCATAAAAATCAAAGCCATAATCTTTTGGATCAAATACTCTATACCCTACACCTGATTCTATAAGATGAAAAGGCTCATTTGACAAGTATATTGTCATCAAATCAACTTGTCCATCTACTAAATCTTCTATGTTAAAACTATGAGGAACTTCTATGTAGTCTGAAGGTTTTATGTCTTTCATCTTCATCATTGATGAGATAGATGCTAAATGTCCCAAGTCGTCAGAGAGCATGATTTTCTTGTCTTTAAAATCTTCAACGTTAATGAGATCTGGACGTTGCTTAGAGACAAGTACATATGGGGAGCTTTGATAGATGGCACTTAGTAGGACTACATCTTTACCGTTTAATCTATCCAAAACTAAAGAAGAACGACCTATACCTATGTCGGTAGTACCAGAGAGAACATCATCTACTATGTCCACACCAAAGTCAAACTCTTTTATCTCGACTTCAACTCCGGCTTCTTCGTAGAAGCCTTTCTCTTTTGCCATATAAAAACCGGCAAACTCAAACTGATGCTTCCAAAGAAGTTGAAGAGATATTTTCTCATTTGCAAAGGCAGATACAGTTGTTATACACAAGATTGCTATAACTCTTAGTAATAACTTCACATCACATCCTCTTAAAGATATTTGCTAATTATTGATTATACCTTATAAAGTTAATATTACAATAAGTAATATGCCTGACCCAAAGCAATACCGCCATCGTTTATTGCAGTCTCTCTTTGGTGGTAATATTTTATGTTTTCTTTCTCTAAGCCTGATGATACAAGTTCAAGCAGTGTTTTATTTTGAAAGACTCCGCCGCTGAGGATTACATCCATCTTTTCTATTTTTGATACATCTATAACTATCTGGGCAAGTGTGTTTATAAATCTTGTTATTAACTCTTTGTCAAAAAAGTCGAACTCTATATCTATGATGCCATCAACTATTTTGTACTCGTAAGCATCTCTTACATCAGGGTTATAGTTTTGCTCGCAGATTAAACCTGCTTCTCCCTCATAACTTTGGAACTGTAACAAGTTTGAAAAACTAGCCATCGCATCGAAGAGTCTTCCTACTGAGGAGCTTAGAGGTGCATTTAAATTTTTGGTGTGACTTTGGTGCAGTATCTTAATTTCACTCTCTTTAAAAGAACGTATCAAATCCAAATCAAGACTTAGAACTTCATCAAGTGAGTAGTTATCAAAAAGCATACTAAGGGCTACTCTTCTTGGCTCTTTTATTGCCTTTTCACCACCTAAAAGTTTCAGCGGTTTAAAACTGTACTTTCTCTCATCACCGACAAATATCTCTCCACCCCAAAGTTTTCCGTCGCTTCCATATCCCGTTCCATCAAAACTAAACCCGAGGTAGTTATCTTTAAGACCAAACTCAGCCTTACAAGCATAGATATGCGCTAAGTGATGCTGAACTTCTACAAGCTCTTTACCCTGTGCTTTTGCCCACTTTGTAGTCTCATAGTTTGGATGCATATCGTGAACTATGACATCAGGTTCAAAGTCATAAAATCTTTTAAAAGTCTCTATAGTACGTTCAAAAAACTCAAAGGCTTTTAGTGAACCTAAGTCTCCTATGTGGGGAGAGATTATAATGCTGTCTTCTATAACAAAAGCTATTGCATTTTTAGCATTTGCACCGACTGCCAGTATCTTTTTCTCACTCTTATATGGAAGTTTGATTACCTTTGGTGCATATCCTCTAGAGAGTCTTAGCATCTGAATGTTTCCTGCGACCACTTGAACTAAAGAGTCATCCACACCGTTTACTATATCTCTATCAAAATCAAGTATAAAGTCTACAAAGGGGAGTTTCTCTTTTATATCTTGGGCTTTGATAATTATAGGCTCACCGCCAAGATTTGCACTAGTCGCTACTATTGGGTTCTGTAGTTGTTTGAAAAGAAGATGATGAAGTGCAGTGTATGGTAAAAAGCACCCTATTCTGTCTATATTTGGAGCGACTGATTCAGATATCTTTATCTTTGCATCTAAAGCTTTTTTCAAAATAACTATCGGTGCTTCTTTTGATTTTAGAAGTTCTTGTTCTTTTTCAGATGCAGATGCCAGAAGTTTGACCTGCTGTAAATCCTTACACATAATTGCAAGTGGTTTAGTAGGTCTGTTTTTATGTACTCTTAGTTTATCTATTGTCTCATCGTTTGTTGCATCGCAGATAATATGAAAACCGCCAAGACCTTTAATGGCAACTATTTTTCCATTTTTTATAAGCTCTGCTGTTTTTTCTATGGAGCCTGAGAGTGTCGGTCCGCAGTCATTACATGAGATAGGTTGTGCATGGTAGCGTCTGTTTAGTGGATCACGGTACTCATCTTCACATGAGTCACACATTTTAAATTTACGCATAGAGGTATTGTCTCTGTCATAAGGAACAGTTTGAATAATACTGTATCTTGGGCCACAGTTTGTGCAGGTTGTGGCAAAATAATCGTAATATTTTAGCTTGTAAGGGGAATCAATATCCAAAATACATTCTTTGCAGATCGCCGTGTCAGGTATTACCAATGCTACTTTTGAGCCATTGTTGACATTAGACGAAGAATGGATTATTTCAAACTGTTCCCTATAAAGAGCTTCAATCTCTATTTGTTCAATTGTATCTATATGAGCAAGTGGAGGTAATCTATGAGAGTTTAAAATATTCATAAACTCTTCTATCTGAAGGATCTCACCTTCAAGTTCTAGATCAACACCATTCTCACTATTTTTTACAAATCCATTAAGATTTAATTCATGTGCAATCTTGTAAACAAATGGACGAAATCCAACTCCTTGGACTTGTCCAAATATTTTAAATCTGAATCTTTTAACTGTGAAGTAGCTCGTTTCCGCCATATCTAATATTTATCCCATCTACCGGTAATTCTTTGTTGAAATATAGTTCATGATTTACTGAGACTTCTTTATCTAACTTACTAAACAGATGTTTATTCCCAAGCAGTGAACCAGTAGCAACAACTACGTCGTTATTCATGTTTTGTTTTATTTCATCAAGTTGTCCTGACAAGAACTCTACAAAACTCTCAACCACTCCATACGACAGACATAGACTATCAACTCCGGCAAGTTTAAAAGTCATAGCTGTTCTGATTACCATCAATGGATCTAGGTAAACTTTAGAGTTAATATTTTGCAATTTATAATCTATTCTAGGACCTTTAGTTCCTACAAAAGATTTTGCATTATTCTCTAACTTATTGGCTGAACTATAAATATCATTTGAGTTACTATACCCTAAAACTATGGAAATTATTCCCCATAGTTTATAAATATTTAGCTCTTTTTCATCAAATGTAATCAAAGAAACTTTTTCATAAAGCTCTGGATATTCATTTCTATAATTAGTTAGAAGTTTCTTCCCTGTCTCATTTGTATCAAGTATAGCTTTAAATATCTCCGCAACAGAACTATATTCAGACTTAAATGACAAGTACTCTATAAGTCCAAATTTTTTACCATAAACAAGTATGTTGTTATGATAGTCTTTACTTATGTTTAGACCAACTACAGTCTTCTCCGAGAAGTCATGCTCTTTAATAACAGAGTTAAAAGTTCCTATATATGGAATTACTGCTTCATTTGTAAGTTCAAACTTTGGAAGACCTTTGTCACCCTTAAGAATAACGATGTTTCTCTCACTTACAACACACTCTATCGGCTCCATTGTCTCTTTGAAGTCAGCTATAAGAAGTTCGCTGTCATGAACCATCTTATCTTTAGTAATATATACACAGTTTATACCTAGCTTATGCAGCTCTATCATAGTTAAGTGAAGTATAAAGTCATCCGCAAGTTTAAACCTTAGCAACTCTTCTTCTACACCTTCAAAGTCCATTTTGAACTTTAGGTTAGTTTTCAGACTTATAAGAGGTTTTTCTATCGCACCTAAAGCAATAGTTTCATTTTTTGTAACATTTGTGTACTTTGAAATTGTTGCTAGATCATAACTCAGTACATCAAAAGATATATCGTTACACTTTGCATCTAGCTTACCTAGATAATACTCTCCATAAAAAGTATTTACCATGACAACATCACCACTGTTAATAGTGTTTGCTATTTGCTCAAACAGGCTCTTATAGTTACCGCCTTTCCCATCTGCTTCGTATCCACAGACATCACACTCGCAAAACGGGTTATAGTAATTTTCACTAGACTCATCTAAAACTTTCGACAGACAACTTGGACAAAAAGATATTGCCGGTTTGTCTATCTGAGGCAAGATGAAGTCATTATCTGGCATAGCCTCTACAACATTAACTTCTGTATTACGCAAAAAGATTGAGTGAGGCAGTTCTACAGACAAGTCATTTGCAAACTGTTCTAACTCATCACTATCTTCAGACTCCA
This sequence comes from Sulfurimonas sp., assembly GCF_041563035.1. GTDB lineage: Bacteria > Campylobacterota > Campylobacteria > Campylobacterales > Sulfurimonadaceae > Sulfurimonas. The sequence goes on from NZ_JBFFNS010000018.1 coordinate 14,543, forward strand.
CATATAACCTAATCTCAGTATCAGTTTTTACAAGTCTGCCTTCAAGGTCTGAAGCCTCAAGTACATTTGATAACACCTTGTCATATACTAATGATGAAGATGAATATTCAAATAGAAATTCTAATACCATTGCGTACCCCTCAAATATGATGTTCTTGCAACTTCTTGCAAGATTGCACCAGAGTTTTTCAAGCTTGTCTCTACATTCAAATCTTTTAAATAATTGATAATAGAGTGCTCCATAGTTTTACTAGCTTCTAAAACCTCGTTTGTAATTGTAAAAGTTGTATCTTCACCGATTACATAAGGTATAACACCAACGATTTTTACAGGAGGCAGATCACCTAGCATCTCTATCATCTGTAGAGTCTGTAACATCTCGACTTCGTGAGCGCTTCCCTGCCAAGTGATAAAATCAGGCACAGCATCAAAATCAAAACTGTATACATCTCCGATGTCACCATCAAGAACATTAACACAGTCTATTAACAAGACTCTGTCATAGTCTGTAATGATAGGTATCAATATTTGGGCAAGAGTTCCACCGTCAACTACATCTACTGTATGTTCATCAGATATGAAGTTATACTTCTCATCCAAATAATTAGCTAAATGAACACCGATGCCTTCATCGCCAAAAAGTACATTACCTATGCCTAGTATTAATATTTTCATGTTACACCTCTATATATAAATCTTAAATAAGACTTTGTAAACAATCATTCGTCTTATAGTGATTGTTTATAACATCTTATTTTTCTAACAAAAGCAAGGTAATCCTTGCTTTTAGCTAGTGTTTTTTATGCCACTTCATACCACTGAAGATAGCATCCATTCCGCCTTCTTTTCCAAAGACAGCGTTGTAAATAGCCATATAAACATGACCAAGTACAAATAACATTACACCCCATGTAAGGATGTGGTGAATAATGCGGACATTTGCAAGCCCACCAATCATAACTTCGATGCTTTTCATAACATCATAAAGATATGCTCCCAGTCCATTATGGTATACATGAACATATAGAATAAGTCCTGTAATAATCAGACCGATCATCATCAGATAAAAACCAAAGTACGCCATAAACTGAATAGGGTTATACACCCCCTTTAGTTTTGGATGCTTAGTAATCAGCATATAGTAACCTACCTGCTGAATCCAAATTTTTGGATTTAAAATATCTTTAAAAGCCGCTCTTTCCATCTTATGTTTTCTTCCAAAGACGAAAAGGTAACTCTTAAGTATAATTACCGAAATAAGTACAAATCCAAAGATTATATGCCAAGATCTAATTAGAGCCTGCATAAAGTTTGTAGGATCAGCATTTACTGCCGGTGTTAAAAAAGGAACTGCTACATAAAATCCAGTTATTGTTAAAACAACAATTGAAACAGCTCTAATCCAGTGTTGCCATCTGTAAACAGATGAAAATTCCAACTCTTGTTCTATTTCGTGGTCTAATTCGATATTGTTACTAGCTTCACTAATCATAGCTTCTCCTTTTATACGCTACATCCACCATAAATAGGATCTAGTTTGTACTCACTTAGTTGATTCCCTTTTGTATCCATTACGTGAACCGCACAGGCGATACATGGGTCATAAGAGTGAATAATTCTGATAATCTCTAGTGGTTGTGTTAAATTTTCAATTTTAAGGCCAATCAAGTCAGCTTCATAAGGACCTTTAACTCCGTTAGCATCCATAGGTCCTGCATTCCAAGTAGAAGGAACAACAGCCTGATAGTTTTCAACAACACCATTTTTGATTCTAACCCAGTGACTTAACATTCCACGAGGAACATCACCGATACCTCTACCTTTATACTCTTTGTCTTTATCGATAGTATAAGTAGCACAAGTCTCTTGGTCAACTTTTAGGTTTTCAATCAAGTTGTTAAATGCGATTAGTGCATTATCACCGATTAATTTTGCCTGTAGCATTCTTGCTGCTGTTCTACCTAGTGTAGTAAATAAAGCTCCGGCAGGAAGACCTGTAGTTTTTAAGAAGTCATTAACAACTTTTTGAACTTTCTTATTACCTTTTGCATAACTAACCACCATACACGCTAGAGGACCAACTTCCATTGGTTTTCCATCATATCTAGGTGATTTGATCCAAGAATATTTTTCTTTTTCATTAATCTGCTTAGAATGAATCATTTTGCCATCTGGCCCAACAGTCTCACCATCTACAAAACCTGTATACTTAGGATCTGTCTCACCATCGTATGGGTGAAGTGCTTTGTCATTTTGGTACCAAGAGTGAGTTGCCTCTTCTGTAATTAAGTCTTCATCGATTTCAAAAACTTTACTTAGATCTCCATCATAAACGATTCCACTTTCAAAAAGTCTGTCACCGCGTCCTACAATGAAATCCTCATGAGCCATGAAGTTTTTAACACCGGCAGGTTTAACAACTGAACCTTCAGTCTTATACATTTCAGCAGCCATAACGATATCTGGGTAGTAAGCATTGTTAATAAAATTAGCAAGTACTTTAAACTTAGTCATGTATTCACCCATTTTTGCAGGGTTAAGAATATCCATAACACAAGTTACACCACCAACCGCAAGACTTTGTGGATGTGGATTTTTACCACCAAAGATAGCTAATAGTTGAGCAGCTGTTCTTTGAACTTCTAACGCTTGTAAATAGTGAGAAAGCGCTATAAGGTTTTGTTCTGGAGTCAGTCTATATGTTCCATGTCCCCAATATGCGTTGGCAAATGGTCCAAGTCCTTGAGGATTCTTAGCAAACTTACCTATTTTCTCTTTAACTAGTTTAAGCTCATTTTCACCTGTACCAATTGGGTTTTCACAATATTTAAATGCTAACTTACTTGCTTTTGCAGGGTCCGCACTCAGTGCTGATACAATATCAACCCAGTCAACACCGTGTAGGTGATAAAAGTGAACAACATGATCATGAATAAATAGTGCTGCATTCATTAGTGATCTTACTAACTCAGCATTGTAAGGAATCTTAATCCCAAGTGCATCTTCTACCGCCATAGTACTTTTAAGGTAGTGAGAATATGTACAAACACCACAAATTCTTTGCATCATTAGAGGAACGTTTCTAGGATCTCTCCCTTTAGCGATTACTTCTAACCCTCTCCATAAAGTTGAAGATACGAAAGCATCTTGAACAACTCCATCATCACCAACAATAACCTCGGCTCTTAAGTGTCCTTCTATTCTTGTTATAGGATCTACTATTACTCTTTTTGACATATTAACTCCTTGATTATTCTTTTGGTTTCTTAACAGCTGATACTGCTGCGTGCGCTGCGATTCCCACTGCTGTAACAGTAAGTAATCCTAAACCAATTTTATCTGCCGTTGCGTCTGAACCTGCTCCACCAAATGTCGTGTGGAAAAGTCTATCTGCAAGTGGTTCATGTAAAACACCCATAGTATCCCAGAAATCAGGCTCACTACATCCTGCACAACCGTGACCGGCTTGAACAGGCCAAGATGTTCCTTCATTGAACTTCTGTCTAGAACAGTTGTTAAAAGTATAAGGACCTTTACAACCTACTTTATATAGACAGTAGCCATTTTTAGCACCATCATCACCAAATTGCTCTACAAACTCACCGGCATCAAAGTGACCGCGTCTTTCACACATATCATGAATTCTAAGTCCATAAGCCCACTTTGGTCTATTGTAAGCATCAAGGGCTGGTAGTGTTCCATATAAAAGGAAGTGTAATAGTGTTCCAACGATATTACTCTCACTTGGAGGACAGCCCGGAACATTAATAACAGGTTTTTTTGTAACGTTACTAAGTGAAGTAGCATTTGTAGGATTTGGAGCTGCTGCTTGAACACCACCAAATGAAGAACAAGTACCAATAGCAAAGATTGCTGCCGCATGTTCAGATGCGTCGATTGCAGTCTGCTCACCAGTCTTACCATGTCCACCAATTGTCAAGAAATGTGCACCTTCGGCGTGAGGGATACCACCTTCAACCATTAGAACATATCTACCTTTGTATTTCTCAATGGCATGTTCAAGATTTTGTTCTGCTTGCCAACCGGCTGCTGACATAATCGTCTCTTGGTACTCTAAAGATATATGATCAAAAATCAAACTGTCAATACTTGGGCTAGCTGATCTCAATAACGATTCAGTACATCCAGTACATTCGGCCATATGCAACCATACAACAGGAAGTCTGTCCGCAACCTCTGCCGCTTTTGCAATCAATGGTGTAAAATTCGAAGGAAGTGCCAACATAGCAGTCATTCCACCTGCCCATGTCATAAAATCTCTTCTTGTAAAACCATTCTCTTTTATCAATTGTGGAATTGATTTTTGATCATCTAGTTTAGGTAACTTTGATAACTCATTTACTCTAGCTGACAACTGTTTATATAGAGTGTCATTCACCATAATTTACTCCTTTTGCTTATTCTTATTCATAAATGAATAATCATTCAGTAAGAAGTTTATATAAAAATAACTTATGTGTAGCTTAATCTTAATATTTAATTGGAGACAAATAAAAGACTGGCTCTGTTATAATTTTAACGAATACATTGCGATTTTAGGGAGATATTTTATTGAGAGAATTAAACTTATATGTTTAATTTTATGATGAATGAAATTCCTTTTGAATTCTTTTCTAGAAGATCAATTGTTCCATTTAACTTCTTTGTTACCAAGTTATATACTATGTTCATTCCAAGTCCACTTCCCCCTTGACTTCTGTTTGTAGTATAAAAAGGATCAAATATTTTTTCTTTTGAAATCTCATCCAAACCTTTACCGTCATCATCATAAGTCAGTGTCAATATCTTGTTTTCAAGTTTAGCACTTATTTTAATATTTCCTACTTCATCTTTCTCATAAGCATGAATAAGTGAGTTTAAAATAAAGTTTGTATATATTTGAGATATTGCTCCAGGGTATGAATAAAGATTAATATCCTTATCTATATCTACTTCTATCTTATGTTTTGTTCTTTTAATTTTGTTTTGAAGAGATGATAGTATTTCATACATATATTCATATAGATTAAAATCTCTCAACTCATCACTACTTTGATCAACTGCTACTTGTTTAAAACTTTTCACAAGGTCAGCTGCTCTTTTTAAGTTTTTTATTACTGAACTATTTATTTCATGAGTATCTTCTATATATGATTGAAAGTCTTTTTCACTCATACTCTTCTCTTTATAGATCTTATCTAGATTGTTCAACTCATCTTGAATGTGAGTTATACCAGTCAAAGCTATTCCAACTGGAGTGTTGATTTCATGGGCTACTCCTGCAACCATTCCACCCAAGCTTGCCATTTTTTCTGACTGTATCAATTGTGATTGTGTCTCTTGCAGAGTTTTATAGTTCTCTTCTAACTTCAAAGTTCTTTCATGTACTAGATTTTCCAGATTTTCATTAAACTCTGTAATCTCTTTCTCAAACTCTAGTCTCTGCTTTACCATATTATTTGTTGATTTTGCTAATTTTTTAAATTCTGAATATTTAAATTCTTTCTCATCTAAAATATCAGATGTTTCAAATGAATGTTTTGTAAATGTGTAAAACTGATCAAAACTACCCTTTACTTCTTTGTAAAACCTTGTTACGAAGAGATATATCAGTATGATTAATGCTAGACTTATAAGTACAGATATTAAGATGAGCGTTATAATATCATCCCTTAATTTCTCTTTTTTGACTGCTATACTGTTTTCTACCTCATCAAGATATATTCCTGAACCTACAATCCAATTCAGTTCATCAATAGACTTAACAAATGATATCTTTTCTTTTACTACTCTACTCCCTGGAATCGGCCAGTGATAATTTACAAAACCTTCACCTTTTATCTTACACACTTCAACCATCTCATTAAACAAGAACTTACCGTTTGGATCTTTATAGTCTCCGACATATTTACCGTCTAAGCTAGTAATAATAGGATGCATTATTATTGTAGGAGTAAAATCATTTATCCAGAAATATCCATATTCACCGTATCTTAGTTTAGACACATATTTGACTATCTCATCCTTTTCAAATATTTTTTTCTCAGATATTAATTTCACCAGGAGTTTTACGGAATGCTCTACAATTTTCTTTTGTTCTGTTATATGACTTTGACGAAGGTATTTTATATCTTTGTTGTAATCATCTACTATATAATAAAACCATAACGCAGTCAGAAGCAGTACCCCCATTGCCACAAGTATGTTTGTGTTATAAAGGATTTTTTTTGAAAGAGTAGAGTTGTTCATTTAAACTTATTCCTTATAAACAGAAAGTTCTGACATTATCATCTTCACTTCATCTATATTATCCAACAACAAATCTACTAGTTTTGGATCAAAGTGTTTTCCTTTTTCACTAATTATGAGCTCTATAGTTCTTTCAAGACTCCAAGCCTCTTTATAAACTCTTTTTTGAGTAAGTGCGTCAAATACATCTACAACCGCTGTAATCCTTCCATACAAAGAGATATCTTCACCGCTTAATCCTTGAGGATATCCACTGCCATCCCACCTCTCATGATGCTCATACGCTACAGTTCTAGCAATACGTAACAACTCTTTTTTTGAACCTGCTAACATATCATGACCTATTTGTGCATGTGTTTTCATAATTTCAAATTCGTCATAAGTTAACTTACCGGGTTTTAAAAGTATACTGTCGGGAATGCCTATCTTGCCAATGTCATGCATCGGACTAGCCAACTTGAACTTGTACGCTTCATGTTCTTCGACGCCTGAGGCCTTGGCTAACATATAAGATATTTGTGCAACCCTCTTAACATGAAAAGCAGCTTCTTTTGATCTGTTTTCTACAACTTCACCTAATCTTTCGATTATCTCTTTTTGAGTATCAATAATCTCATTATTTAAACATATATTATCAAAGGCTACAGAAATATTATGCATAAATATCTCTAAAAAATTTCTATCTTCACTATCGAGATCACGACATCCTTCCATATATAAAAATATTATATTGTTGTCATTTGATTCAAAATAACCAACATATATGTCATCATCAAAATAGCTATCTTTGTTCAAATATGCTCTGTTTAAATATTCTAATGCTTCAGGTACTATATTAGTATCTTTTCTTTTTACACTAAACTTTCCAGTAGAAGCAATCATCCTAAACTTATTATTGTTTAAATTTGCAAAAAAAGAGTCACCTGTACTGTATTGATATAGAGATGGCTTTGAAATATTTAAAATTGATGTAAGTTGAGTTAAAACTCCACTTGTAAACTTTAGGAGTGATCTTACTTTGAAAACCGACCTAGAAGCTTCTATAATTTTTGAAAGACCTACTCTATTTCGCTCAATAGTATGTAGATGGTGGCTTGTTCTAAGAGATGCTATTACAGTAGTCAGTAGTTTGATAGATGTAAGTTCTGTTTTTTCTTTATAATCATCAATACCATAGTTGATGATTACATCTTTTTCAGGTGCACTTCCCGGTTGTCCCGTTCTAAGGACTATTCGAAGTGTTGTATTTTTAAGCTCTTCTCTTATTTTTTTTACTGTAAGCAGACCGTCGTCATCACTATCCATAACTACGTCTAAAAGAAGTAGGTTTATCTCTGGATTTTTTTTAAGTATCTCTACGGTCTCTTTGCCATTGTATGCATGAAAAAACTCCAAACCTCTATTTTCAAAACTAAACTTCTTAAGTGCAAGTTTTGTCATAGTGTGGACATCTTCCTCATCATCGGCGATAAGAATTTTCCAACTATCTAATTGGCTCTTTTGTGACTCTTCTTTTTCTTGTGCAAATTGAAAATCCATATTAACCTGCCTCTAATTCTCAAGCTCTATAATATTTGATTATACAAGGGTTTTTTTTAAGGTAAGTTAAAAATTAATGAGTAGTACAAACAGAACAGACATCAAAAGTTTTGAAGACAAGTTCGGCAGTTTTAATATCTTCTAAACCTATCATCGCTTTTTGTGAAACTCCAGGATTTTCTTTTGTTCCGTTACCTAGGTTCCACTGAGTTGGAGTTATAATCTCATAATTTTTTATAACCCCATTTTCAAGATCAACTTTATGAATTAGGGACCCTCTCGCAGCTTCAACAGCACTTTCTCCAGAACCATTAACATGAGTAATATCTACTGAAGGCTCTATATATGATGGTTCGCTAATATCAAGTTGTTCAAGTAACTCTTTAGAATGGTTTAGGAGTTGTGGAATCTCACATACCCTAGCGATAATTCTACTAAAGATATTGTCACCATATCTTCTGTGAGCATCTTTTACAAGCGGTATCTTATTTATCATTGCACGAGCCAGTGGACCTACTTCATAATACTTATCTTTGTACATTACATTTTTTGCTAAAGAGTTTGGATTGCTATACTCTTTCACATAGTCTATAGATATGTTATGTGTAGCTATAGTCTTATGAGACTTACCCTTGGTAAAATAACTATTTTCCCCAAAAGCTATAAATCTATCATATGTTTTCCCATATGATAGGTATTTTTTCTTTTTTATCTCTTTTAGAATATCCGGTAGATCACCACTTTTTTTTAAAACTTTATCTACGTTATCACATACTAAAAAGTCTTTTGTGTCAGCTTGTACTACATTTGTTTCAAAAAACTTTATAGTTTCTTCTATATAGTGTTTTACTTTAATGATATCCATCTCAGTCACATCACAAACAACACCACCGACTATAGCATAAGATGTATGCGGATATTGTCCGCCAAAAACAGCTATTGCTTTTGCCATCAATTGTGTAGGATATGTAGCTTTAAGCACTTCTTGCTTCTCGCCAAAAAGAGGTCTCATTGTAAGATAGAACCATTTAAAATGGTTCTGTATAAGCTCAAAGGTAAGAGTCAGTTCTCTTATTATCTTGGCTTTGTTAGATATCTCTATGTTTTCATAACAGTCTTCAAGAGCCTGAACGGTAGCTATAAGGTGAGCATGTCCACATATTCCACATACTCTTGGGTTTATGACAAGTGCATCTAGAGGTGACTTACCTCTTAAAATATTTTCTATATTTCTAGCAGTCATAAACTCGATATCTACAAAATCAATCTTCCCATCTTCAAAACTAAAATCCAGTTTCGCTTCACCCTCTATTTTTTCTATTAGCTCAATCATCAAATAACTTCTTTTCTAATCTATCTATCGTAAATGCTTTTGTTATACCAGCGAGTGTAAGATATGTTCTTTTCCCTACACCAAGAGGAAGTTCCTGAGGAATACCCATGTTCTTTTTTGTACCAAATAGATTGCTTTTTGGAAATCCCGGTTCAGTACATCCCATACATGGAAGACCTGCTCTAGTCTTTGAGTTTACTTCATTCCAGAGTATTTTGTTACAGCTTCCATGTGTAAACGGTGCTTGGCAACCATGATCGTAAAACATACAACCCTCTAACTCACCAAACTTATGGTTATCTACTTTATACTCAAAGTATTCATTTCTTGTACATCCATTATGAATAGTATAAGCAAAGTAATCTTTTGGTCTTAAAAAGTTGTCTAGTTGCAGATCAACACTTTTTTTAATTGCGTAGAGAGTATTTACCAAAACTTCCGGATGCACAGGACAACCAGAAAGAGAAATGGTTTTACCTAAGAGATCTTGAAACCTGTCTATTTTTTTTTCTTTTTCAAAGTGCAGTCCGGTAGTATCATTATAGTCACTCTCTCTAAAGATTCCGCCAAAGGTTGCACAAGTTCCTACTGTAACTATCTTTTTAACTATTGTTGCATACTTTTTGATTATATCTACAACTCTGACATCTGCTCTTTTGATCTCTTCTGAGATTGAGCCCTCTATAAGTAATATATCACAAGCTATTGTCTCTGAGACAATCTCTTTAAGGCTATAGTTTGAGTCAATAACTGGGTGGTATATGAATTCAAAATCGTTTAGAAATTGTTCCATATATGGATAGTTTAAAAAGGAGTGAGTGTTGCCATTACAAGCTATGGAACTAAGCCATAACACTCTTACCTTATTATTCATAATTTTTTAAACGCTTAGAGCTTTGTATACATTATATGAAATATCATCAACATAATCATCTAACTCTTTAGGTAAAATATTTTCACCTTTTAAGAAAACCATACCGCCAAGATAACCCATAAAAAGTCCAAAAGCACTAAAGAAGTCTTGATCTCTCAAGTCTCCACACTTTACACCTTCTTCAAAATAGATCATAATCTCTGTAACAAACTCGTTAACACAGATCATTCCTTCACATCCCTCTTTAAAAACTTCGCGAGTTGATAGATAGATTCTTAAAAAATAATCTATCATCTCAGGTTTTTGCATAGCTGTCTCGAAATAAACTTCGATTATTTTTCTAGTTTTCTCTTCTGTCGATATATCTTGTTCATTAATCTCTTTTAATTTATGACCTAGATATATTGATATGTACTTTATTATCTCTTTGGCAAGAATATCTTTTGATTTAAAGTAGTTGTACATATTACCAACACTCATCTTTAGCGCATTGGCTATATCTGGAATGGTAGTGTTATAAAAACCCTTTACAGAAAAAAGTTCTAATGCACTTTGCATTATCTGTTCTTTTTTCTGTTCTTTTTTACTTAACAATATGTCTTCTCCTTAACTTCTTACACAATTATACTATGTCTAATCATCTAATGCAAAACCTTTTGAGAAGTATGGGTTATTTAGTTGAAACTTACTTAGTATTCTGCTGTAAAGTACCGTGTTTTCAAACATATCGCCCATCATTACAAACTTATCAATTTTAAACTTCGTCTTTAATTGACCCAAAGTTGATATAGCCATATCTCCAAGAGCTTCAAAAATAGAGTATGCTAAATAATGTTCATCAGTATCTGCCAATTTAAAGCTCATGATAGAACCTATAAAAGAAACATAATCAAAACCGTCATCACCATAGTTAGTATCTATCTTTAAGCCTCCATTTCCGTGAAATTCTAGGGACTTATCACTAACTGATTCGAAGTTTTTTTCTTTTAACTCTAGTATGGAAGCAACTGTCTCAAACATTCTATATTCATCATTTTGGTGAAGTTCTTGCATAATACTCGGAAACTTTTTTTCAAAATTTGCAAGAAGTTTTGACTTGTTCTCATCATCTGACATTTGCTCTAATACATCTTTTAGTATAAAACTTTGAAAATTGATTACTTTTTTATGTCCTGTCTCGTTTGAGACTATAAAAGATATACCGTCTCTTGTACTTAAATTTGCTGCAATTGAACCTTTAAGAAAGTCTGCTTCTTGTGCAATGTTTAAAAACCTATTGATTTCTTTGTCAGCATCTAACTCTTTTAGCTCTTTTGTTACACCTCTTGCATCTCTTATAACTGTTATATTATCTTGAACAACAACAACTTTTAGATCATCACTACTCTCAAAAAACAGATATTCAACTTCACTTTCTCTTGCATTTAGTGCAACTAGATTACTCTTTACACTATATGGAGATTTTATGTTTATAAAATTTTTCCCTGTTAGATCTCTTAAAACTTCATCTTTAATAGTAACTTTGAGAGTTGGTTTTTCTATACTAAATAGTGCTTTTATCTCCTCTGCAGTCATTACAAATAGCCTATTAACACTATTTGGGTCTACTATGAGAAGATCACTTCCTTGGCTATAGTGTGGAGAGTAGTACTTAGAGTCCAAGAACTCTTGATTAGCCTCGTTTGAATAGTGAGTACATTTTAGAGAATCATTTAAATAATCTTCACTTGCCGGATCTGTTAATCTTTCCAAGCATCTAGGGCATGCTGATATATTATAAGTAGGTGATTTAAAGTCTGATTCTAAACTCTCTGAATCTACTTCTATAGTCTGTATGTCACCTAGAAACAAGGAGTGAGCCAGATATTTATTTGAAAGTTGACTAAAGTCAGCTATAGCTTTTTGATTAGAATCATCCAACCTCATTACTATAGAGTCATCAGCTTGGGAGATACTACCGACGATACCACTCTCTTTAATCATAGATTGTAAAAATCCTGCAAAATATTTACTGTCACTTTTATACTTAATTACTTGTTTGATAGCCATTTTTAAACTCACTTTGTGGATTTGCATATTTTTCTATAATATCATCTAGCATTATAATCTCAGAATTTTTTTTGTACTTTATACCTGATTTATCCAGTTCAACTACTGCTGCATCTATTAAATTATGAAACTTATCTTTCATCTCGTTCGTCAAACCTATATTTACACTCTCTATATCTTTTGGAATAATTCCTATAATATTTACTTCTGCCATTCTCTCTAAAAGTGAACAGATTTCAAGCATCTCTATTATCTCTACTTCGTGAGCAGTCTGTTTATAACTTCCAAGTCCTAGTAACTCTTCTGATGGCATGTTATAGATAGAACCTACCTCATCATCCATAGTAATTGTGTCTAGGATTATCACTTTATCATAGTCTTGGTAATATGTCATTAGCTGAAAGCCTAGTACCCCGCCATCAACTAATGTCACATCGTCAGTAAATGTAAAATTTTCTTCCATATATCTTGAAGCATACACACCTACACCCTCATCTTGGTAAATTACTGTACCTGCACCAATAATAGCTGTTTTCATTATTAATATACTCCATGATTTTTTGCCTAAACGGCTAGCGTAGCCAAAGGGATTTCATTCCTTTGGCGTAAAAATAGTGGTTATTCTTCTACGAATTTGCTTCCACCAACAACGATGTTGATATCACCCTCTTTCCAGAAGATTGTTCTCCATATTTGATAATAAACATGAAACATCACCCATGCAATAATTGCATACATAGTATAGTGATGTGAGATCCTGACATCCATATAAGTTCCACCTGTTGCCACTACAACCCAATCAGTTGTCAAATGTAGTATAGCCGGCCACCAAGCACCAATAGAACTTAGTCCAGATGCAAGTCCATGCACATACAGTTGTAGTCCGGTAAATAGCATCCAGACTAACAACATATGAAATACAAAGAAAAATATAGAGTTAAAACTATCTGTATGAGATGAGTCAAACTCTTTTACACGATTTAATGTAATAAGATTTATAAATACATCTACAAACTCTTTTACATTTTTAGCATTTGGAATTAACTTTTTATAAGGCTTTTCAAATCTTGAAAAAAAGTACAAATAAGCCACAATAACACTACTAACATCAAAGATGATAGCAACTATCAGATGCCCTAGTCTATTCCAAGCCATTACATATTTGTCAACCGCAGGATCTGCGATAAAACTCTGATAATATGGATGACCAATATATAAGCCAGTTACAATTGCAACTATCATAGAGATAGCAACCACCCAGTGGTTGATTCTCATAAACCCGGTCATCCTCTCAATTTTTTTATAACTCATGACGGGCTCCTTTAAACTGCGCAGCTAGTGTTTACTTTGAAACTACTAAGTTCTTTTCCTTTTGTATCAACGATATGTACAGCACATGCTATACAAGGGTCAAAACTATGTACAGTTCTTAGTATCTCCAATGGTTGTTCAGGATCTGCTACTTTAGTGCCAATTAGGGCTGACTCATAAGCACCTTTTCTATCTTTGTAGTCTCTTGGAGCTGCGTTCCATGTTGATGGTACAACTGCTTGGTAATTTTCAATCTTACCGTCTTTAATAACTACCCAGTGTCCTAAGCCTCCACGTGGAGCCTCAGCCATACCATAACCTTTAGCATCTTTAGAAACTTTGTCAAAATCAAATTCTGTCCAAGTACTAACATCTCCAGATGCAACATTTGCAGCCAACTCATCTACCCAACCCATCATAACATCAGCCATAAGTTCTGTCTCAATTGCACGAGCAGCTGTTCTACCTACAGTTGAGAAAATAACAGATGCCGGAGCAGCTGTTTTTAGTCCTAAAGTTTTTCCAAGTTTAGTTAAGAAACCAACTGCATACTTAGTAATCTCTTTATCACCAGAAGCAAGACCTACAGCTATACGAGCCAGTGGACCAACTTCCATTCTTGTATCATCATATAGTGGTGACTTAATCCAAGAATATTTTTCTTTAGTTTTTAGATAAGCATAACCATCTGCTTTTTTCTCTAAACCAGTGTATTTAGGATTAGTTATCCCGTCAAATGGGTGAAGACCTTTGTCATTTGCACCTTCATACCATGCATGTGAAACATCTTCAGTAATTTTTGTCTGATCAAGTGGGTGAAGCTTACTTAAATCACCATTTAGTACTACTCCGGAAGGAAACAGAGTTGAAGCCTTATAAAACTCTGTATCATCAAGTCTAAAATCACCATAACTCATATAGTTCTTAAGTCCCGAACCTGTTCCATCAAGTGCTTCATCAGCATAGACAGTACCTGCCATTAATACATCAACCAAATAAGCGTTCTTAATAAAGTTTCTAGCCTTGTTGAGTAAAGATTTGTACTCAGTAATTCTAGCCGGATTTTGAATATCTTGAACACATGTAACACCGCCAACTACTAATGACTGAGGGTGAGGCATCTTACCACCGAAGATAGCCATCATTTTTGACATATCTCTTTGCATATCCAGTGCTTGAAGGTAGTGAGCCACAGCAATAAGATTTTGTTCTGCTGATAGTTTGTAGTTCTTATTTCCCCAATACGCATTTGAGAAAATTCCAAGACGACCCTGCGCAACAAACTTAGCAACTCTCTCTTGAATAGCCCTAAGATCTCCTTCACCTGCACCATGAGGAGTATCCGTCCACTTTAAAGCTTCAGCTGCAGCTAGTTTAGGATCAGCTTTTAGTGCAGATGTAATATCTACCCAGTCAAGAGCATGAAGATGATAAAAGTGAACAACGTGATCATGGACATAAAGAGCACCTTGAATCAAATTTCTAACAATTCTTGCATTTTTAGGGATATTTACTTTAAATGCATTTTCAACAGCTTCTATACTTCTTTGATAGTGAGTACCTGTACAAACACCACATATTCTCATTGCAAGAAGTCCTGCATCTCTAGGGTCACGTCCTTTTAAGATAGTCTCAATTCCTCTAAACATCGTAGAACTTGCAAATGCATCTGTAATTACATTATTTTCATCAATTACCGCTTCTATTCTTAAATGTCCTTCAATCCTTGTTATCGGATCTACTATTATATGTTTGCTTGCCATCTACTCTTCCCCTTCTTTTTTCCCAGCTATAATACTTGCCACTGCATGAATACCGATACCAATACCAGCTGCAGTAACCAACCCTAAACCAAATTCATCTACAGTTTTTTCTACTCCTCCACCTGGAGCTTTAAAGTGTGTATCTGCCATTGGTCTTTCTTGGGCATACTTATCCCAGAACTGTGGTTCAGAACAACCAATACAACCGTGCCCTGCACCAATAGGCCAGTTAGTACCACTGTTATATCTGACAATAGAACAGTTGTTGAATGTCATAGGACCTTTACATCCCATCTTATATAGACAGAAATTATTTTGAGCACCTTTGTCACCCCACTCTTCTACAAACTCACCTGCATCAAAGTGTGCACGTCTCTCACAGTTATCATGTATTCTATATCCAAATGCAAACTTAGGACGGTTAAGATGATCAAGCTCTGGAATTTGCCCAGATAAAACATAGTGAAGAATAGTTCCTGTAATATTTGCAGGATTTGCAGGACAAGCGGGAATGTTAATAATAGGCTTACCACGAACAACATCCTGAACACCTACTGCACCTGTTGGATTTGGAGATGCTGCAGGAACACCACCAAATGTTGCACAAGTACCTACTGCTACAACAGCAGCACTATTTTTTGCAACATGGTTTAAATGATCTACAAAAGTTTCACCTTTTGCACCGATAGTTCCATATAAACCATTCATAGCTAAAGGAACCGACCCTTCGACAACACAAAGGTATTTACCTTTAAATGTATGCATAGCCTCTTCTAAATGTGCTTCAGCTGCATGACCGGCTGCTGACATAAGTGTCTCATTAAACTCTAATGAAATTGTTTCTAAGATCAACTCATCAATTGTTGGAGAATCACTTCTTAAAATTGCTTCTGAGTTACCGGCACAATCTTGAAGTTCTATCCAAATAATCGGAACTCTATTCATAAGCTCTGCTGCCCTAGCAATAAGAGGAGTAAAGTTTGATGGGAGCATTAACGCTGCACACGCTGCACTCGCCCACTTCATAAAATCTCTTCTATCAAGACCTTCTGCATCTAAAATGGCGTGAATTGACACTTTAGACGCGGCCGGTGTACTTTCTAGCTCTTCTAGCCGTTTGGTCATTGTCTGCATTAAAGAATCGTAATACTCAGCCCCACGGTTAGTGTTGATTTTCGATCCTTTAGCACTAAACATTTTTGCTAAGGCCTCTCTTTTTTCAATCATAATCTACCCCTTATTTTGGAAATCAAAGCTTATGAATGAGTATTCATTTATTAATATGAATAATTATTCATTTCAGTTAATTGTAATGGATATAAACTTAAGTTATACTTATTTTTGGTGATGAAAAAAAGAAGCATGTTATAAAAAAAAATTATATTAGGAAGTAAATGAAATATATTATTAAGTTGAGAGCCTTAGAATTGATAATTATTTAAAAAAAACTAAAGCTGTTTTTTATTGAATATATGTATTAAATAAACTAGATAAGACTACTGCAGAATGAATCTATTCATATTATCTTTGTAGTCATATGATAGCTTATACCCACTAGCATTTAAGATATTGTTTATAATGTAAAATCCTAATCCAAAACTTTGATTTGATTTTACGTTTTCACCACTAAAAAATGGTTCATAATACTCTTCTAATGAATGTTGCAACTCTTTACCTCTATTTTCAAAGATAATTCTTTTAGCATCTGTTTTTATAACTACTTTTTTATCAGAAGAATACTTTATGCCATTATCGATCAGATTTTTAATAGCTATTGAGAAGAGTTTAAAGTCAACACTTATTTTAATATCTTCAAATTCTGACACAACACTGTCTTCATCACACATTAAAATATCAACAGCATTATCAATAATATCTGCTAAGTGATACTCTTTTTTATCCAATACCTTTTTAGTAGATATCAATTCTTCTATAGAAGCAAACTCACTTATAAGTGATTCTAGTCTATAAAACACTTTTTGCATCTTGATATTGTTTTCTTCATTTTGAGGGAGTTCTGCTAAAAACTTACCTTTTGTTATTGGAGTCTTTAGTTCATGCATTATATTTCGTATAAAAACATTTCTAGACTCTTTTAATTTTTTAAGTTTTTTAGCTGATTTGTCAAACTCATTTGCAAGAAGTGATATCTCATCTTTTTCATCACTCGCACATGAAATGTCAAACTCTTCGTCTCCAAAGTTTTGAACTTTATCTTTTAGAGTGTTTAATGGTCTTAACTTTTTTAGTGTTGTTATATATAAAAATACAAAGGTTAGAAATATAACTGCAAATATAATTAAAATAATTTCTCTATGACTATCTGATGGGTTGTCATTTTTTAAAATAACATTCCCTCTTCTAGTCTGAATATATACATAGTATTTATCATCTATACTAAATTGCTGGATTTTTGCTTTGCCTCTGCCTCTTACATGAGACTCTCCATGTTTAATACTTGGATTATCCAATATTTTTCTTTGCTGAATATGGTCTATGATGATTGAGTAGTTGATTAGTTTTAAATTTTCTTCTAACTCTTGTGTAAAGCCATGATGTTTAAAATCTCTCATAAAGAGGTTAGTAGCGTCCATACCTCTTTTGAGCATGAAAAAATCTTCTCTTTTTTCACTTACCTTATAGAGGATGCTAAAGCTTACTAGTACAAGTACTAACGCAATGATAAAAGTAATAGTTATTGTAAATATTATTGAGTTTTTATTCATTCTACCAGTTTATACCCCACGCCTCTCATAGTTAAAAAGTACTCCGGTTTTTTAGGATCTTCTTCTATTTTATGTCTTATCCTGTTTATGATTACCGCTATGCTTCCACTATCTTCATCACTGTTTAAAAAATCACAACTATCGAGAATGTCATATCTTGAAACTACAAAACCTTTTCTTTTGCACATTAGAGACATTATCTGGAATTCTGCGGGAGTAAACTTTATAAACTTACCGTCTTTTTTTATCTCTTGTTTTGCTTCATCTAAGACAAATATCTCTTTCTTTTCTTCTGCAACTTTTGGCATCTGCTTATTAAAACGTCTTAGTATTGTTTTTATCCTGACTTCAAGTTCTCTTGGGTCATAAGGTTTTGGAAGGTAGTCATCAGCCCCGAGTTCCAGTGCTATAACTTTATCTGTTATATCACTTCTGGCACTAGATATTATGATAGGGATATCATACTTTGTAACTAACTCTTTACAGACTTCTAAACCATCCATCCCAGGTAGAGTCAAATCTAATATAATAAGATCAAACTCTTCTAAAGCTATAGCACTAAGTGCTATAAAAGGGTCTTCATAGTTTGTAACGGAGATATTAAACTTTGAGAGATACTGAGTCAGGACTTCTGCTAATTCAGTATCATCTTCTACCATTGCAATTTTTAACATTACAATTCATACCTTTACTCATATTTTTTTTCATGATATCTCTCATATCAAGCATAGTTTTGAGATCTTTCTTTTGTGAAGAATCAAGAACTCTGTATATTTTTTCAATCATATCTGCTTTTGCCTCAATTCTAGCATCTCTTCTCTCATTTGCCAATTTAATGAACTCTTTTTTATCAAAAGATGTGTCTGTAAATGCATCATGAGGGTTAGGAACACCAGCTACACTCTTTTTAACTATAGCTATTATCTCTGTTCTTTGCTTATCAGTAAGGTCAAGCTTCATAACTGTTTTCATGAACATTTGTCCACCTCTACCTTGCTGTTGACTTTTCATCATCTTACTTTGCATATATGCAGGCTTGTTTCCTTGTTGCATCTGACCTTGTCCGTTAAATGCTAATAGAGATGATGCCAATAATGCCGCTGCTGTTAAACTTAAAATAATTTTCGTGTTCATGATGAACTCCTTTTGTTTTAAGTAATGGAGCATAGATAACTTCGTATTCAACAACATTTAAAAGGTTTATATTCAAGGCGAACTTTGCTTGGCGATGCTGGCATCGTTAAGTGAAGTTCAACGCAGAAGATGAATTTTTTAAATGTTGCCCTTTGGGTGAGAAGAGAAGCTACAATCTGCTTCGTTAAAATCTTTTGAAGCACAATAAGTGCGACTTCAAGATTTTGCCTCACATCTTATAGCTTCTCTTCTCATTGAGTATGAAGTTATTTATGTTCCATTACTTGTAATTAAAAGTATAAGATTATGGGATTAACAATATTTTAATTTGAGTTTAACGAAGTATTAACGAGATGCGAGGTTATATTAGAATTGATAAGAGTACATAAGGGAGCCATAGGTATCAGCTCCGTCTTGTTGATGTGTATATGGTGATTGAGATTGGTAAAAGTATGATAGTTTATGAACATTGTAGTAAATCTCTGCACCAAGATATAGAGAAGCATGCAGAGTTCTTTCACTAATATCATATCCATCTTTTTGGGCTTGATCAATTATATAAGAGTATCCTTGCAAAGCCCCGTTTATACCACTGCTTAGTGACCAACCAAAACCATTGCAAACTTTATCTGTCTCCAAGAGTCCAGCTTCTTCTCTTAAGTATGGATAGTGAACATTAAAGTTTTGTACATAGTTATCTCCGATGCGAAACATAGTTCCAACAAAAGCATCTATCTCAAAAGTACCAAACTGCAGACCTGCATGATTGAACCAATCCATACTCAAAGAGTTAGAACTTTTAGATTTCCAACTAGTATAACCATGTCTATATAGAGCGTTAACCGTATATTTTGTGCCTATCTGAGTATTCCAACCTTTGGCATGTGGATTACCTATAAGAGAATGAAATGTATTTTGCATCTGTTTTGCACCGGAATTTGGACCAACAACACCGAGATCAACTCTATACTCAACAAAACTATCATCATCCCACTCAAAAAGATAGAGACCAAGTGCCAAGTAACCGGCATATGGAATATCATCATATTGAGGAGTAGATATTGTCGTATCTATAGGAGTTATGATTATCTGAGAAAGACTTGCTCCTGCACTGTACCGCTTAGAACTATTAAGCCCGCTTAGAGCTTTAAATGAGCCTATCATTAGCTCACTATATGCATTAACAGAACTATCTTTCTTATGCTCTGAGCTATCATCCAGCCAGCTAAAAGCTACACCATTTGTAAAGTGCTGGTCAGTCCCTGCAAAGAAGTCATTATAAAGCTGAAAAGAGAACTGATCCGCACTAAGAGTAGATGCGATTAGAATCGATAATAATTTTTTATAATGTTTCATACGGTTATTCTAACCCTTTTTCTATTTATTTAGCATTTTTATATGTTTTACTTCATAAAACTTTCTCAACCATCTATCAAAAGGGTTGATAAGTCTATACATTACAGGAACTATTAGAAGAGTCAATATCATAGAACTAAGAAGACCCCCTATGATAGATATCGCCATCGGTGCTTTTGTCTCACTACCTAGTCCATCACCGATTGCTAGTGGCAACATTGCAAAAACCATAGCGATAGTCGTCATTAAAATCGGTCTAAGTCTTTTCTCTCCGGCTTCTATAAGTGCAGAGTCTGCATCTTTACCGCTCTCTACCGCATTATTTGCAAAGTCGACTAGAAGTACGGCATTTTTACCGACCATACCCATAAGAAGCATGAAACCGATCATGACAAACAGACTGAACTGTAGTCCAGACGCATAAAGGGCTAACATCACACCGATGATACTCAGAGGCAGTGCCATCATAATAATTATTGGCTGAATAAGTGACTCATAAAGAACCGCTAAGATGATAAACATAAGTATTACGGAAAGACCAATCGCTACACCAAAAGCAGCAGCAGTCTTCTCCATTTCTTCAGCAAAACCAGTAAATCTATAAGTAACACCTTCTGGCATAAGGGAATCAATAGACTCTCTTGTATATGCAACAGCTCCACCAAGATCAAGACCAAACAGATCTGAAAAAATTGTTACCTGTCTCTGTCTATCGAAGTGGTTTATGGAAGTAAGAGATTTACTTTTAGTAAATGTAACTAACCCATCAAGATATATAAATTGACCATTCTCAGCACGAAGCTGAATCTTTTTGATATCATCTATACTTACTCTGTTATCATCATCAAACCTTAGAGTGATGTTGTACTGTTTACCATTCTCTTCAAAGTATGAAATCTCCAAGTCGCTTGAAAATGCAGTTGATACTGCCTCTGCAATCTGAGATGCAGAGATGCCAAGTCTATTTGCATTTTGTCTTAGTATATTGATATCTATCTGCGGTCTTGCTTCATCTAAGTTCGTATCTATATCAACAAAACCCTCTTTCTTGCCAAGGTGGTCTATGAGATTATCTTTTGCAACTTGCAAGTCTTCAAATGAGTCTGATTTTAAAACTATCTGGTAAGGTACAGATACACCTGCACCTTTGATGTTTGGAATCGCTGCTGCCGTTATAAACATATCTTTAGAAAATGGTTTCATCTTTGCTCTAAGATTTTGAGTTACTTCTTCTTGGTTTAACTCTCTCTCATGTTTTTCTATGAGTTTTACATACATAAGAGCTTTGTGTTTCTCTTGCGCTGTGTTGTAACCAATAGTCAAAGTAGTGTAGACAACATTCTCATCTGCTCGTATAAGATCCTCGACTTCTTTAGACTTTCTTATCATCTCCTCTAGTGAGATGCCAGAATCTGCTTTTATCTTTATCTCTAGTTCTGACTTATCCTCTTTAGGTATAAAGTCCATACCAATCTTAGGGAAGAGACTAAGAGATGCGAAAAATACCGCAAGAACTACAATCAAAGTTAGTACTTTAAATCTAAGTACAAGTTTTAGTATTTTCTCGTAGCCCTTCTCTAGCGCTTTAAAAACAAACTCTGTTTTATCATAAAATTTACTTTCACCCTTGTGTAAAACCCTAGCACTAATACTCGGGATAAAACTAAGAGCAATCGTATACGAGATAATAATCGCAAATCCGACTGTCATAGCAAATGATTCAAAGAACTTTCCAACAATTCCACTCATAAATGAAACAGGAATAAAAACAGCTAAAAGCATCGCAGAAATCGCAAGGATAGTAAACGCCATCTCTTTAGTACCTTCTACAGATGCTTCAAACTTACCCATACCCTCTTCCATTTTTTTGTAGATGTTCTCGATGACAACAATAGCATCATCGATGATAATACCAATAGCCAAAGTAAGACCGATAAGAGTCATCCTGTTTAAATCAAATCCCATATAATCCATAAGAGCAAATGTACCCATGATAGATGAGGGAATAGAAAGAGCAGAGACCAGAGTAATCGTCATATTTCTCAAAAATACAAATACAATAATAGCTGCTAAAATAGCACCATAAATAAGGTCAAACTCAACATCTTCAAGTGAGTTAATTATAAAAGGTGTAGTATCATTTAAAATAATAACATCATAGTTATCTTTCGCATAACCTTGAAGATCAGGTACCACCTTTTTTACACTATCAACTATATCAATAGTATTTGTCCCTGAGATCTTTTGAACTTCAAGCATAACGCCTTCTTCACCATTATATGAAGCGTAACTTTTTGCATCGCTTAAGGCATCTGTAACTGTCGCTATATCTTTTAGTTTAATGTCGTCTTTTATTTTTATGTTTTCAAGCTCTTGGACACTTAGTGCATCTGCTTTAGTTTTGAGTATAAACTCTTGTGTATTAGTTATAAGTTTACCACCTCCGATTTTCACATTCTCTTTTGCAACTATGTCATTCAACTCACGAACCGTAATACCAAACTTGTTTAGAAGTCTCGGGTTTGGATATATCTTTATCTCTCTATCTTTATATCCGATGATATTTACGGCACCTACACCATTTATCTTTTGAATTTTTGGCTTAACTTTCTCATCTGCAAAAAGCATAAGATTTTGGATAGTCTCATTTTTTGCAGTTAAAAATATGTTAACAATAGAAGCTCCACCGATATCGAGCTTACTTACAAGTGGTGTCTTGGCATCACGAGGCATGACAACTGCGGAGACTTTGTCTCTTACATCATTTGTTGCTTCATCTATATCGCGCTCTAAAAAGAACTTTACAGTTACAACACTTACACCCTCACTACTGGTAGATATAATGTTATCAATACCGCCAATTCTAGAGACTGCTTCTTCTATCTTGTCTGTAACCTGAGACTCTATTGTTCCAGCTTCTGCTCCAGGATAAACTGTCTTTATCGTAACCATTGGAAAGTCAATATTTGGAAAGAGTGCCGATGGCATAGACTTATAACTCATCCATCCAAATATTACCAATGCAACAACATACATCAGTGTTGTTATAGGCTTATTTATAGAAAACTTATACATCTAAGACTACTTAACATCAGGTACTACAATATACCCTTCACCAAAAAGACCAACCACAAAACCGTTTGCAATAACTTCTGCTTTTATCTTTCTGTTGTCACTATTTGCATGTGGATAAAGTTTAGAGATTTTACCACTATATGTTTTGTCATCACCGTTAACAGTGTACTTAACAACATTGCCAACTTTTACTGTTTTCCAGTATTTTTGATCAAATTCAAAAACCAGTTTTCTTTTTGAGAGACTCTGTATTTTAAAGATAGTTCTTAGCATCATCCCACTAACAACATCACCGACCTCAACACTCTTCTCAAAAATCACACCGTCAAATGGAGCGAGAACAATACTTCTGTCTAAAAGTGACTGCTGGTAAGCCAAGTTTGCTTTTGCAGATGCTACTGCTACTTTTGCTCTCTCATAAACTAGTTCATACTGGTCAAACTTTGCTTCATCTATGAGATCTTTGATAAGAAGCTGTCTATCATAATCTTTTTTTGCAAACTTCAAAGTAACTTGTGCTTCAGCAAGGGAAGCCTTAGCAATTTGAAGGGCAGCTTTTAAATCATCATTTTGAAGTTCTACTAATTTTTCACCTTTTTTTACACTGCTTGCTACATCAACATATACTTTATCTATTATACCGCTAGAATAAAATGCCAAATTAGCACTTTTGTCTGCTTCTATATTAAATGTTGCGTATATCTCTTGCGCACTCAAACTAGCTATTAAAGCTAAAGTTACTAAAATTATTTTCTTCATTGTAAAAACTCCTCTATATTTTTTCCTGCGTAGTAGTAATACGCTGCGTATGCGATTTCCAAGTCATTAACTGATGTCTCATAAAGTGCTTTAGCCTCTGTTTGAGAGCTAAGCGCATCTAAATAGACTACGTTGTCAACTATTCCTGCATCATACTTTTTACTTATTGTCTTAAAAGCACTTGTTGCAGCTACTAAAGCACTCTTTGCACTTTTAATTTTTATGTGACTTGTATCTATAGCAGAGAGTGCCAATTCATAGCGCATAGCCTGCTCTTTTTTAAAATACGATACTTGAGTATTTAAAGCTTGTGAATTAATCATTAACGCTTGTTTACTCTTAGCTACAGTCCCATAATCAAATAGTCTCATATTTAGAGATAGTAGTAGTTTGTTTTGATTATCCACACCTTCTGGATGCAGAGCATCTGAGCGCTCGTAACCGTAAACACTAAATGTATCTTCTATTTTCAGTTGTGGATAGTAAATACTGTCCACCGACTCAGCACCATCTACGAGTGCATCTTTTTTAGCCATAAGAGACTTAACGCTGTCTATCAGTTCTTTTGTCTGTTTTGAAAACTCTTTGAACTTTGAGTCATCAAGAGTTTCAATGTTCTTTCCGACTTTTAACTCTAGTGATTTTTTTGCAGATAATATTTGAAATTTCATAGACTCCATCTCATATATATTTGTGTCATACGCAGCTTGGAGTCTATCTACATCATCGTTTGTTGCAACTTTAGCTGCAAAAAATCTCTTCATTCGAGTTAATTGTTCTTGTAATGATTTTCTGGCCTCTTCTCTAGATGCAAGGGTAGCTTTAAGACTTTTGATATTAAAAAAGTCTTGAACTATTTGCAAGCTTAAGCTTTTTTTAGTTGACTCAGAATCAAAGTTACTAGCCTTGTACTCATTTTTACTCTGGTCTAAAAGAGCTGATTTTTTACCACCGTCATAAATATCAAAAGAAGCTTTTGCAAATCCGCTATATACATCACCGGCTTGCATAGGAGTTTTCTCATCAAGAGACTGGTAAAAAGCACCAACATCTATAGTTGGGAAGTAAGCACTTCGACGTGACTCAACCTCAGAACTCTTTGCTTTTTGTGTTAAAGTTTTTGAAACTACAAGATCACTATTTTGTGTAGCGTAATCAAGCAATGACTTAAGACTCTCTGCATACATAAAAGCAGGGATAATTAAAAGGATTAGTTTATTCATTTTTTCACCTCTATAAGATCAAATAGTGCATCAGCAAACTGATGGATCTCTTTTTTTACATCATAAATAGTATGCGTTACTTCACTTGAAATAAATAAGCCCTCAGCCGTTGCGAACAGACCTCTCGCAAACTTTTGGGAACCTTCTATAAGCTCACCGTTTTCTATACCTTTTTCAATGATCTCTTCAAACCATTGAAAATAACGATTGGTACAATTAGTTTGAAATTCCATCATCTCTCTATCTGGATTTGTCAAAGAGATAGAGATAAACTCTTTATACAATTGTCTTAGTTCTACATCTTCATCTCTATAAAATATACTTGCAAACTCTTTGATTTTTTCTCTTGTTGTAGTTAATGCTTCTAATCTAATATGTTTATTTTCTATATTTTCTTGCATTAATATATTTACAATTTCAAATACTATCTCTTCTTTATTTTTAAAATATCCATATATAGTACCCTTACCCACTCCTGCCGTTTTTGCGACTTGAGATACAGTTAGATCATTGATACCATTTTGAAAAAACAGCTCTTTACATGATAATGCTATGTCTTTTCTTTTTTGAATTTTATCTACAATAATTGCCATAATTTTCCTTTAAAATAGAATGACTGACCGTCGGTCATTTAAACAAATTATAGTTCATGCACCCTTAAATAATAATAAATGACCAATAGTCATTTAAAAACAACTTCTAAATTTAGGGCGAACCACACTTTACTTATCATATGCAAGTATTTAAAAGTGGTGTACCTACGCAAAAAGAGAGAGCTGACTTTATAAACACTAATGAGCCTTCTACAGCAAGACTAATCAGCCGTTTGGAAGAAAAAAGTTTTATAAAAAAACAGCTGATGAAAAAGATAAGAGAAAGAAAGTTATCTTCCTAACTACAGAAGGAAGAGAACTTTTAAATGAAATACTACCATTTGCACTCGAAGTTAGTAATAGTTTTACATCTAAAATTTCTGAGCAAGAGAGTAAAACTCTTTACGCGCTTCTACTAAAAGTTATAAATTAGTTCTGTCCACAGTAATTGTCGTTACATTCTGGAACTGTACTCTTTGGCATTGTTGATTAGAAACTCAACGTACCAGTGCCACCGCGTCTATCTCAACTAAAGCATTTTTAGGAAGAGTTTTTACAGCTACTGTGGCACGAGCAGGTTTATGCGAGCCAAAAGCTTGTTCATAAATTTCATTGATAATTCCAAAGTCATCCATAGATGCTATGAAAATAGTAGTCTTAACTACCATATTCATTGAGCTTCCAGCCTCTTCTAAAACAGCTTTTAGATTTGCCAATACTTGCTTTGTCTGTATAACTACGTCATCTTCGAGCATTACACCCTCTGGTGTTAGTGCTATTTGACCTGATGTGTAAACCATTCCGTTTGCTACTACTGCTTGAGAGTATGGTCCTATTGCCGATGGCGCTTTTTTTGTTTGTACAAATTTCATTTTATTATTCCTCTTTTTATTTTCTTTTTACGTTCTCTGTCTACATCACCCAAAAATGACCTAAAATCCAACTCATCCCAGTAACCCAGAAATGAATATATGACCTTACCTTCTGCCGTCACGAAATAGTGTCTTGGAACTCTTTTTATTTTAAACTTTTTAGGTAAATAATCCATATCTCTGTCTGCGTGGACTAGAACATACTTTTGCTCTAGCATCTCTAAGACTCTCTCATTTTGTAGTGTAGAGCCCTCAAACTTTCTGCACCAGCGACAACTCTGAGATGTTATAAGCACATAGACATCTTTTTTCTCTTTTTTTGCAATCTTAAGTGCTTCTTTATAGTCACTCGACCACTCATGTTCATCACCTAAGAGTGAAGAGATTAGAAGTATTGTTAAGATTATATACTTCATTAATCTCTCTATTCCCAGATGCTGATAAGATTTTTAAAGACTTGGTAAAGCTCTTGTACTTCCTTAACAGTTGTTCTCTCATTTACAGCGTGGATAGTATCGTTTATAACACCAAACTCTACAACATCTACACCCATAGAAGATATAAACCTTGCATCTGATGTCCCGCCTGCTGTTGAGTGTTTAGGCTGGATGCCTGTAACGCTCTCTATGGCTTCATCTATCTTCTTTACAAGCTTTGTATCTGTCTCCGTTTTAAACGGGTATGAGCCTTGTGTAAGTTTGAGCTCATACTCTAAACCGTCTAAGTTCTTCGCAACAAACTCTCTCACTTCTTTTTGAGTCGTAAGAGTCGTGTTTCTGACATTGAACATCATATCAAGATGGTTTGGAGTGACATTCGTAACCTGCATCCCAGAGCGTATGTCTGTTACAACAAACTTACTAGGACTAAAAAACTCATCTCCGTTGTCAAGGTTCACCCCAGCCATGTTTAAAAGTCTAGGTGCGATGTTGTGGATAGGATTGATAGCTTTTTCAGGATAAGCAGCGTGTCCCTGCTTTCCTTTTAAGGTAATATAACCGTTAATAGAACCTCTTCGCCCTACTTTTATAGCATCTCCAAATACATCTTCACAAGTCGGCTCTGCAACTACTACAGCATCTGGTAGCATTGAGTTCTCTTTTAAGTACTCTAAAACTTTTACAGTTCCGTTTATTGCATCACCCTCTTCGTCTGAAGTAAGTAAAAGCGAAAGTGTTCCGTTGAAGTTCTCAACTTCTTTAACTGCCTGAGTAAATGCCGCTACTCCACTTTTCATATCTTGAGTACCGCGACCAAAGATGTATCCGTCTTTTTCTACTGCCTCATATGGGTCAGTATCCCAACCCTTTCCAGCAGGTACAACATCAACATGCCCCGCAAAGCACAAATGCTCACCCTCTCCAAACTTCTTGTAGATAAAAAGGTTTTTGACATCTTCCACGTCAACACGAACAGCCGTAAAATCTGGTAAGTAGTTTTCAATAAAATCTAAAAGTCCGCCATCATCCGGTGTCTCACTTTTTTGCTCTACTAAGTATTTAAAAAGTTCTATTATATTCATCTATTTCTCAGCACCTGGATTATCGTAAAAGATGTATGAAGTAGAGTAATCACTTATCTCAAAGTAAAGCTTTTTCTCTCCTGCATCTACCTTTAGATTTTGGTTTGCATCTAGTACACCGTAACCATATCGGTATGTTCTAGGATTACTACCTTGTGTTGCTTCAGCAGTTGAAAGTTTGTCAATCTTAATAAATCTCTTCACAAGTTTATCGCCCATATAAATGTCAAGTACACCATCAGTACCCGTCCAGTTTTGGATGCTTCTTCCTATCTTGTTTTGTGTCTCTTGCGTACATCCGCTAAACATCAAAGTCATGGCTATAGTTGCTAATATTATTAATTTTTTCATATTTTATTCCTTGTCTTAAAAAAAGTAATTATACACTTTTTTGATTATAAAGCTGTAAACTAAACTCTACTATGAAGTAAGTTGTATATTTTGTTGTTTTCTCTTTGACCAACAGCCAAAACCAAGATAGTTATTTTGTCATCTATAACTTCATAAGCCAACCTATAACCGGCAGTTCTTAGTTTTATCTTATAAACTTCATCAAAACCGCTAAGCTTATCTTTTACAACTTTTGGGTTTTCGAGTCTTTTTTCAAGCTTCTTTTTAAACTGTTCTTTTATACTACTATCGAGTTTGCCCCACTCTTTAAATGCTTTTGGATGAAAGCTAAGTTTATAACTCATCTAAAGAGACTTCTATAGGTTTAAAATCTTCACTCTGTCTCTCTTTTACATCTTTTGAGAGTAGATAGTCATCAACTATAGCCATCATTTTCTCATAGGTCTCAGCAGGAACCAAATAAGCATTTGTAGTGTTATGATTTAAAATAGCGATAGTTTCACCACCTGCATCTTTAAGTAACTGAGTAGGTGATTTTTTTAACTCTGTAATACTAGCAGTATAGTTTGATAATATAGCTTGCATATTTCACACCTTTTTAAGTATTTAATTTCGTATCTTTATTATAACATTTTATTTAAGCATATAAGGCAATAATTATTTCTGTACTTAAAAATTGGAGATTCATTCATAGAGGTGTAAGTTCAGTTCCTCACTTTTTTGCTTGTTATAGAAAGTTGTAAATTTAAGTATAATACCTTTAATATGCATTACTGAAAAATATAAATAAAAGGTTAATTATATGAGTGAAATTGAAGAAACTGCAAAAGCAACACAGGAGATAGCTAAAGTTTCAGGTAAAGCAATTGATACACTTGATAAGTTTGGTAGTTTTATGTCTAAATATATTGGTGGTTCTGTAGAACAAGCATGTGGTATATTTGAAGATAAACTAAAATATATGAGATGGGAAAATCAAGTTAACCTAATGAATAAAGCAAATTTAAAATTAAAAGAACTGGGACAAATAAATCCTACAAAACATATTCCATTAAAACTTGCTATTCCTTTATTGGAATCAGCATCATTAGAAGATGATAGCTACCTTCAAGATTTATGGGTAAACTTATTAGTAAATTCATCTACTAATTATGATTTTTCATTAGAAAGATCTTATATTATTGTATTAGAACAATTAACTACATTAGAAGCTAAAATATTAATTACTATTTATTCTAATAAATACAAATCAAATATACAATATGATATTCAAACACATTTATTACCAGATAAAATTAATTATATTGAACAAAGTATGGATTTCAGTAAATATAAACATACTCCTAATCCTATTGACCCAGATGATACAATTAAATTAGCTTTGTCTAATTTATCAAGAGTACGATGTATAAATTTAATCCCTACTACTGGTGATGAGAATTATTCTATTATTCATCCAACACTATTTGGAGCTAAACTATATGAGGCAATTAATTAATATCACTTGAAAACTAGCTCGGAACCTAAACGCTAATCCCAATCATCCAAAACAAACTCATCAGATGCATCTTGAGCTTTTGGCTCATTTATCTCCGGCTCTTTTACCTCAACTACTTTAGGTTTAGTCATCTGCTCTTGGAACTGAAGCTCCAGTCCGTTTGAAGTCATAACAAAACCATCGACTCGTAGTTTTCCGTTGTGTATGTCGTTATGGTGCTCTTTACAAAGTGGTACAAGGTTGTGTTTGTTGTCTTGGTGGAAGTGACCTATGAAACCTGCTTTGTCCGCGAGTGAGCGTTGTGAGATGTGATGGACATCCTCTGCCATTGCTCCACAGATTACACATTTTGTTACGTAGAGGTCTTTGTTATACTTGCTTTTCTTTTTCTTGACCAGAAGTTCTAACTCATCAAAGTCATTTGCAAGTCTTTTTCTTATCTTGTTCGCGATGTCGAGAAACTCTGCATCCATGTGAAGAGACTTTGCAAACTCCAGACCGTAGATGCTGCTTCCACTTCCAGATTGTAAAACCCTGTTAAACACAAGTGCATCTTTTACCTCATCATACTCAACGCTTAGATGCAAGTCTACCACATTGTTTAGCGTAGTTATCTCTTTCATTGTCGAGAGCTGATGCAGGTGTGTGGCAAAAAGAAAAAGTGAGCGAAGTTTCGCCAGTTTTATAATGGCAGATGAAACTATGGCAACACCTGAAAGGGTTTCAGTTCCATGACTGATCTCATCACCGAGTATAAGCGAGCGAACTGTTGCACGGTTAAATATATTTTTGAGTTCCAGCATCTCCACTGCGAAAGTTGAAAGTCCTTTTGCAAGGTTGTCTTTTGAGACAATTCTTGTAAATATAGAGTCGAAAAGAGAAAACTTCATAACAGCAGCACTTACAAAAAAGCCAGACTGAGCCATAAGAACTGCTATACCGATACTCTTCATAAGAGACGATTTACCGCTAGAGTTGATTCCGTAAAGAAGTACACCGTTTATGTCATGCCCATCATGAACACGAACGTCTAACATAACAGTCTCAGGATGAGGCAAGTCCATGTAAGCACGATTTCCCATAACTATATCATTTGGTACGTAGATGCCACCACGCTCTTGAATCTCTATGAGTGGATGACGAAGCTGCATGACCTGCATAAAGTTCTCATCCTCTTTTACATCTACTATCATAGGTCTTGAGTGTTTGTACTCCTGAGACACTTTAGATGAACTCACTCCTACATCCAAGTCCGCAACATAACTGATAACTCTGTCAAAAAGCAGAGAGTAACGTCTCTCATACAGAGCTTGAAGCTGGATATATCTCTCTTTTACCAAAACCACTATTTTTCTGCGGTTTTTCATGATTTTATCTGAGAGTGTATCTGTAAATGCAGATGTTATCTTTACACTGTTTGTAAGTTTTTTGACATTGAACTCTTTAAACTCTTCATGGCTTTTAAACTCACTCTCTATCATAGAGTAACGATTTTTACTCAGAGATATATAGTAACCCTCTTTTTCTAAAACACCCAAAGATACAAGACGACTTGATGAACTTGCACTTGAAGCTTCTAAAAGAGCCTCTATCTTACTCATGATATCTTCAAAAGCTATTAGCATAGTATTGTTTTGCTCTACCAAGATATCCACTGCTTCATCGACTCCGCTCATAAGAAAGTTTTCATCTACAGTTGCATTTGTAAAACGGCGAGAAACATCAAGGTCTATGCTCTTGCTTATGTCTCTTAAGAACTCATCTAGCTCAGACTCATGAAAGGGAGTCTTTTGAATCTTATGTTTTTTCACATATCCCATCAGGTCTTTTACACTCACCATAGACTCAAAAACATGGTTCATCTCAAATGGATGCAGACGTCCCAAATCAAGTCTACGGGAGAGTCTCTCAAGATCGTAGACTCCACGCATAGTCTCATCTAAAAATCTTGTGTGAGATGACACTTTCTCTATTAGGTTATAACGACGTTCTAGCTCATCTTTTTCCATGATAGGATTTAGAAGTCTCTCTTTTAAAAGTCTTCTACCGATGGCTGTTGCACTCTTGTCCATCATCTTTAAAAGTGTAAACTCATTTCTATCTTTAGAGATGATTCCGACTTGTTCTAACGCATTGTTTCCAAGATACATAAAACGGCGGTTATCTATAAGATTTGGTCGATTTAGTTTTTGAACTATGTGAATGTCGTGTTCTATAACGAAGTGAACTAAGACAGCAAGAGATTCTGTTATCATCGGATTACGTTCTAAGTCCAGATGCTCTATGGGAGAAAGTAGTGACTGAATCTGGTAAACTTCAGCAAATAGTTTGTTCTGAAAGTCCACCTTTGGTCGCTGGTTATTTACAGAATAGTGATAATGTTCAGCAATCTCTAAGTACTGAACCACATGCTTTTGATCTTGAACTCCATCCAAAAAGCTAATAACTACTTCTGAAGTACGATAGATATTTAAAAGATTAAATATCTCATCAAGAGCATATGACGGATCTTCACTCGTTCCATGTGTCTCATACAACCATGTCTTACCGGTTGTAACATCTATAGCGGAGTAACCAACATTGTAGATGCCTCTATGGCAATCTATTAATATTGATGCTATGTAGTTATCATCATTATCAACGATATGATCAAAGTTAGTTCCCGGTGAGACGATTTGTGAGATATATCTGCTTATCTTTGGCGGGTTACCTTTTTGTTTTACTACAATGATAGTGTATTTTTGCTCTTGTATAAGACGACTTAAGTAGCGTTCAAAAGAGACTGCAGGTACACCTGCCAAAAGTGGATTTTTGTCAGAATTTTCTATGATATTTTTATTTTTTTTAGTCAGTTGTATATTTAAAAGTTCAGCTATCTCTTTTGCTTTTCCAACCTGTTCATCATCATTATTAACTTCATAGACTTCAAAGAAAGTTCCTATCTCCATAAAGACTACAGTATTTGTCCCGTACTTATCCTCAAAATATCTCTGTAGATCGAAATATGTTTGAGTTAATAATTTATCTTTGTTATTTAATATAGAACTTACATCTGATGAGAGCATTGATTACTTTTCCACTGTTTATATAGGTCGAGATTATATCATAAATGTTAAATCTGTTCAGTGCCATGTATTGTCTATAGACATTTTAGACAAAAACTCACTACTAACTCACTTTTGTCTGTTATTATGTTCACTATATATTTTTACAAGCAAAATACTCTAAGGAAAAGAAGAATGAAACATATGTTAACTTCGTTAATATTGTCGTTTTTAGCATTATCGCTAAGTGCTTCAGAATTTACTCACATTCAACCAATAGCAGTTGAAGAAGCACCTATTGCTAAAGCTGTTGAAGCTGCACCTCTAGACAGTGACTCAGATGGTGTTTTAGACAAAGACGATAAGTGTCCTAATACTGCAGCAGGTGA
>NZ_JBFFNS010000019.1:0-46934 GCF_041563035.1 Sulfurimonas sp.
CAGGCTGTTAGCAGCGTAGAGGAAGGATTACAGAAAAAGTATAACTACTCTTTTGATAAGTTAAGAAAAAATGCAAAGACTCTAAGTATAGATGCTATAAACCCGTTTGGAAAGGAGATGATATTTGGTATTACCTATGATGCAAAATATCATTTGTGGGTAACGGTACAAGGCAGCAAATCAGATGTTTTATATGAATTCTATAATGTAGCATTACTTTATGTGACTCTTTTTATTTTAATATTTTTAGCATTTTATGTGCTCTTTGACAATATCTCAACATCTGAAAAAAGAAAAAATGAAGAGCTTGTATTTCAAGCACAGCATGACACTCTTACAAGCCTGCCTAACAGAACGTACATGTATGATAATATACGTAATTGGAAGTCTAATCATAGAGAAAAATATCATGTTCTTTATATAGATTTGGATAATTTTAAAAATATTAATGATAAGTTCGGTCATACTGTAGGGGATAAAATATTAGTAGAAGTAGCTCATAGACTAGTTGAGTTCTTTGATGAAGAGGATATGCTTGTAAGGCAGGGCGGCGATGAGTTTATTGTTCTTAGAGAGTGTACTGACGAGGGGCATATAGAGTCACATATTCAAAGGTTAATAGATCAAATATCTAAAGTCTATCATGTTGACAACAAAGAGTTTAGAATCGGTATGAGTGTGGGTATTTCTCAATATCCAAAAGATGCTACAACAATAGAAGAGTTACTTAGTCTTTCGGATACGGCAATGTATGAAGCAAAAAAACGAAAAAACTCATACTGTCTATTCTCAGAGAAAATGCGCCATAACAATGTGGTTAGATCAGATATAGAACATGAACTTCGTGGAGCAATAGAGAAAAATGAATTATGGATGGCTTATCAGCCACAAATAAATGTAGATGGAACTCTTTATGGTGTTGAAGCACTTGTTAGATGGGATAATGCAAAACTTGGGTTTGTGGGACCGGACAAGTTTATTGCAGTTGCTGAAGAGACAGGACTTATGAGAGATCTTGGTGACTTTATTATAAAGAGTTCACTCAGAGATATAAAATCAACATATAAAGAACTAAATACCACATTCTCTTTGTCTATAAATATATCAGTAGTTCAACTCTTAGAGTCAGACTTTTTAGAAAACCTCTTAAAGGTTATGGAGAAAGAAAGATTTGACAAGTCATTTTTAACTCTTGAGATTACTGAAAGTCTATCTATAGAAGATTTGGATGAAGTGCTTCCACTTCTTCATGCTGTAAGAGAAGAAGGAATAGAAATCTCTTTAGATGATTTTGGTACAGGTTATTCATCTCTTAGCGTTTTAAGAGAATTACCGATAAACGAGCTTAAAATAGACAAGAGTTTTATAGATAAGATACTATATGATAAAAGAGAAAAAGCACTTGTTCAGAGTATTATAAACATAGGTAAAAACTTTAAGATGAAGACTCTTGCTGAGGGAGTTGAGAGTTTAGATCAGGTAGAAGAGTTAAAATTAGCTAACTGTGATATCTTTCAAGGATATTACTTCTCAAAACCACTCTCTAAAGAGCACTTGATTAAATATTTAAAAAAGGAAAAATAATGATAGAAGATAAACAAAGATGGAACGAGAGATATCAGGAGAGTCCGATGCCAGATCATGTAACAAGTATAGTTGAAAAATACATAGAACATGCAAATATTGGTCAAGCAATTGATTTGGCATGTGGTACAGGGAGAAACACTCACTTTTTAGCTGAGAAAGGTTTTGATGTAGATGCTGTAGATATTTCTGACTATGCACTTGAACTTGTAAAAAAATCACCTACTATTAATAAAATAGATACAGACCTGGACAAGTATAATATAACTCCAAAAAAGTATGATCTTATTGTAAATGTTAATTATTTAAACCGTCGTTTGATATCTCAGATGAAAGATGCACTAAAACCTGGTGGAGTAATCATATTTGAGACTTTCTTAGTTGCTCATGGTGACTTTAAACTGCCAACAATGAACTTGGACTACCTTTTACGTAAAAATGAGCTTCTGCACTACTTCATAGGTCTAGATGTTATTTATTACGAAGAACGTATAGAGACTAACCTTAAAGGTGAAAGAGTAAAAGTTGCATCTATAGTTGCTAAGAAAGAGTTGGCTTTATAAGCCCTCAAGTAAAACATACCAAAGTCTGTCTACCTCTTTATCATTTAAAAATATAGATGATTTGTTTTCAAAGAGCTCTATGAGAGATTCCTTGTTTATACCAAGAGTCTTAGAACAGGCTTTGTGTGTTGGTAGAAATGCACGCACTATAGATATTTCTTTTTCTTCTACAGGAAGAGAACATAGAAAACAGTTTAGTTCTGTGTGAAGTCTTCCCTCATTTTCAAGAAGCTTAACATATGCCTCTATAGCTACTCTTTTTGGGTTTTGTTTGTCCCAATTTTGGGATGCATAGTCTAAAAGATCGAAGTAAAAGTCATCTAATTCTTCTGCGTCTCTTAGATGTTTATGAAAGAGTGCGAGAAAATCCTGCCAAAGTTTAAGAAGTTTATAATCATTTATCCACTTAAAACCTATATGTATAACATCCTTGAGTCTTCCAATTGTAGATTTAGCACTATCTTCTATCTCATAGTCTATCTTAAACCCAAGATTTATGACACCATGTCTCGCTCCATAGAACCTATAAAGATTATCTAAGCTGCCCTTTGATACTATTGTGACTATTAAATCTTCATCTTTAACTTTGTTAAGATTAATGATGTAACCCTGCATTTTTTCGCTTCTTTTATACACATATTTAAAATTTACTATAGAAATTCTACTGATATTATACTTCTTTAAACCTTTAAATAGTACAATACATGACTTTGTCTCTAAAT
Organism: Sulfurimonas sp.; assembly: GCF_041563035.1. Classification (GTDB taxonomy): domain Bacteria; phylum Campylobacterota; class Campylobacteria; order Campylobacterales; family Sulfurimonadaceae; genus Sulfurimonas. The sequence goes on from NZ_JBFFNS010000019.1 coordinate 2,870, forward strand.
AGACTAAGTATGTTTAAAAAGAGATTAAATTTATATAAATTTAGTGACGAATTTACAAATTTTGGAGTGATTATGACAGAACATCATGATTTATTAAGATCATTTAAGGATAACTGTGGTTTTGGTCTTGTTGCCAACATCAAGAACAAAGCATCTCATAAGGTTCTAAACGACGCAGTTACTGCGTTAGAGAGAATGATGCACCGTGGTGCTGTTGCAGCAGATGGTAAAACAGGTGATGGTAGTGGTCTACTACTATCTATGCCAGAAGAATTTCTTCGTAGTGAAGCTTCTAAGCAAAATGTAGAACTACCTAAGCAGTTCGCAGTAGCATCTGTATTTACAAAAAATATAGATCATCTAGAGACTATTGAAGAGATTTGTAATAACAATGACTTAAAAATAGTTCTTACTCGTGATGTACCTATTGATATAAATGCACTTGGCGACCAAGCTATAGCTTCATTACCTAACATAGTTCAGTTATTTATTACTCCAAACTCTATTATGGCAACAAACAGATTTGATGCACTTTTGTATCTTTCTCGTAAAGAAGTAGAGCATAAACTCATAGAAGATAGAGATTTCTATATCTCTTCTATGAGTTCAAAGGTTCTTTCATATAAAGGTCTTGTTATGCCTACGCATATTAAAGAGTTTTATAGAGATCTTCAAAGTGAAGATTTCAAAATATCATTTTCACTTTTCCACCAAAGATTCTCAACAAATACTCTTCCTGAGTGGAGACTAGCTCAACCGTTCCGTGCAGTAGCACACAATGGTGAGATAAACTCTGTTGAAGGTAACCGTATAAATGTAGAGATCAAATCTGAGTCTATCAAGAGTGAAGTCTTTACAGATGAAGAGATTCAAAGAATCCTTCCTATCTTACAACTTAACTCTTCTGATAGTGCATCTGCAGATAACTTTTTTGAGTTTCTTATCGTTAACGGTATGGATTTCTTCAAAGCTGTTCGTGGTGTTATCCCATCAGCTTGGCAAAATGCTCCACACATGGATCCTGAACTTCGTGCATTCTATGAGTATCACTCAACTGTATTTGAAGCGTGGGATGGTCCGGCAGCATTCTCTGTAACAGACGGTCGCTATATTGGTTGTGTACTAGACAGAAATGGTCTTCGTCCTTCAAAATACATCGTTACTAAAGATGATAATCTTCTTATCGCTAGTGAGTATGGTGTTGTAGATATTGCAGAAGAGGACATCAAAGAGAGAGGTCGTCTTCAGTCTGGTGAGATGATAGGTCTTGACCTTAAGTTTGGAAAACTTCTTAAAAACGAGCAGATAAATGACTATCTAAAGAGTTCAAACCCTTATATGAAGTGGTTGAATGAGCACATGATCTACCTACAAGAGCATGTAGAAGTTCAGTATACTGATAAGTGTGATTTTGAGACAGAAAACTTTATCAAAAGACAAAGATTCTTTAACATTACTCAAGAGGTTGTTGAGCAGGTAATCGAACCTATGATTATGGAAGGTAAAGAAGCAGTTGGTTCTATGGGTGATGATACACCTTTAGCAGCATTTTCTAACAAGCAGAGAAACTTTACAGACTACTTCAAGCAAAAATTTGCTCAAGTAACAAATCCACCGATCGATCCAATCCGTGAAAAAGTTGTTATGAGTCTTAACACTGGTTTTGGTGAAGTTCACAATATTCTTGATGAGATCCCAAGTCACGCACATCGTCTAAAGTCTATTTCACCGATTATTACTCGTGAAAAACTTGATGTACTAAAATCATTTGGAGATAAGAGCTCACCTCGTTATCAAGCTTTTTATCACAATACTACATTTTCAACTGCATATAGCGGTTCTTTAAAAGAAGCTCTAGATGCTTTAACTGTTAAAGTTGTTGATTCTGTTAACAATGATGGTACAAGAATCATTATTTTAGATGATTATGAATTCAACCTGAACAATAAAATCATGCCAATGGCTATGGTTGTCGGTCGTCTTAACTTTGCATTACTAAAAGCTGGTAATCGTCATCTAGCTTCTATCGTATGTGTGACTGGTGAAGTTGTAGATTCTCACAGTGCAGCTGTGCTTATCGGTTATGGTGCAAGTGCTGTACATCCTAACCTTCTTTTTGCAACGGTTATAGATAAAATAGAATCATCAAAAATGATGACTATGGATTGTAGTGAAGGTATAAAATCAGTACACAGTTCACTAAATGCAGGTCTTCTTAAAATCATGTCTAAAATGGGTATTGCTACTATTGCTTCTTACCGTAATGCTGGGTTATTTGATGTTCTTGGTCTTAATGATGAAATAGTTAAAGACTGTTTTGAGAGTTCAAACTCGGAGCTTGGCGGACTAAATTACGAAGACATTGACGAGAGAATCACTAAGTACCATAAAGAAGCATTTGTAGAAGATGGTTTCAAGAAAATATTTCCATTAAACATTGGTGGTTTCTATAAATTCTACAGCGAACAAGAACACCACGATTTCGGTCCTGCGGTTATTCATGCTATTCATGCAATGGCAGATAGTGGTAAAACTGAAGACTATAACAAACTAAAAGACTTAGTAAATAAACGTGGTCTTAAGTTTATCCGTGATTTCTTTGAAATTAAATCAGACAGAAAAGCTATTGATATCTCAAAAGTTGAGTCAAAAGAGAAAATCTTCAAAAGATTTGCATCTGCTGCTATGAGTCTTGGTTCCATCTCTCCGGAAGCTCATGAGACTATTGCTATCGCTATGAATAGAATCGGTGCTCAATCAAACTCAGGTGAGGGTGGAGAAGATGTAGAACGTTTTGGAACTGAACGTAATTCTAAAATCAAACAAGTTGCATCTGGTAGATTTGGTGTTACACCTGCATATCTTAGAAGTGCAGAAGAAATTCAGATTAAAGTTGCTCAGGGTGCTAAACCTGGTGAGGGTGGTCAACTTCCAGGACATAAAGTAACTGCGTTAATCGGTAAGTTACGTCACACTGTTCCCGGTGTTACTCTTATTTCACCTCCTCCACACCACGATATTTACTCTATTGAAGATTTATCACAGCTTATCTTTGACATCAAACAGGTAAACCCTAAGTCAAGAGTAGCGGTTAAACTTGTTTCTACTATAGGTGTTGGTACTATTGCTGCGGGTGTTGCTAAAGCATACGCTGATAAAATTATCATCTCAGGTGGTGACGGCGGTACTGGTGCCGCTCCGCTTACTTCTATTAAGTTTGCAGGTAATCCATGGGAAATCGGTCTTAGTGAAGCTCATAATGCTCTTAAAGCCAATAACCTTCGTGGTCTTGTTGAAGTTCAGGCAGATGGTGGTCTTAAGTCTGGACTGGATGTTGTAAAAGCTGCACTATTAGGTGCTGAATCTTACGCATTTGGTACAGGTGTTCTTACAATCGTTGGTTGTAAGATGCTTCGTATCTGTCACGTAAATAAATGTTCTGTCGGTATTGCGACTCAAAACGAAAAACTTCGTGAAGAGTTCTTTAAAGGACACGTTGATCAAGTTATCAACTACTTTACTCTTTTAGCTGAAGATATTCGTTCTATCATGGCCGAACTTGGGTTTGAAACTATGGAAGAGATGGTAGGACGTGTTGACTTACTTAAAGTTGTAGAAGAACCTTTCGCTAAAAAGTTTGACTTCAGTTCTATTCTTCATCAAGAAGATGGTGTAAATACTCACCAGCAAGAGTTCAATCATCCTTTTGATGATAATGCATTTGAGCATGATGTTCTTAAAGAAGCTATGAGTGCTATCAAGCATCCTGAACATCCTATCAGAATCACTAGAGAGATAAAAAATGTTCATAGAAGTTTTGGTGCTCTAGTTTCTGGTGAGATCGCACAATACTACGGAGATGCAGGTCTTAAGGCTGATACTATTAAAATCAACCTAAGCGGTATCGCAGGTCAAGCATTTGGTGCATTTTTGATTCCAGGTGTATCTATATACCTAGACGGTGTTGCAAATGACTACATCGGTAAAGGTATGCACGGTGGTAAAATCATCATCACTTCTGATAATGAGGGTGAAGAGTACAGCGCAGGTGGTAACACTTGTCTTTACGGTGCTACCGGCGGTAAGCTTTATATCACTGGTTCAGTTGGTGAGAGATTTGCTGTTCGTAACTCTGGTGCTTTAGCTATTGTTGAAGGTTCAGGAGATAACGCCTGTGAGTATATGACAGGTGGTGTTGTTGTGATTCTTGGACGTACAGGTATCAACTTCGGTGCAGGTATGACAGGTGGTGTTAGTTTTGTTTATGATGAAGATCACAGTTTTGTTGAAAATGTCAACCGTGAGCTGGTAGAAGCTATCCGTATCGATACTGATGAGGGTGCAGATGCTAGACACTTACTTAAAAAATTACTAAAAGATTATGTCGTTGAGACAGAGAGTGCAAAAGCGAAAGAATTACTTGAAAACTTCAGAGTAGAAGTAAGAAACTTCTGGTTAGTAAAACCTAAAAACTTAACAAAACTACCTCTTAACCTAGAGAATGGAGACTAATTATGAAAGAATATTTAAAAACTGAAAGACTTGACCCTGCTAAAAGATTAGTCGTTGAGAGAACAAAAGATTTTGGTGAGATTTATGAAGTATTTGACCGTGATGATGCAGCTACTCAGAGTGAGAGATGTATCCAATGTGGTGACCCGTTTTGTCTAAACAAATGTCCACTTCACAACTACATTCCTCAGTGGCTTAAATCTGTTGCTGAAAAGGACTTGGAGTTTGCATTTAAACTATCAAATGAGCCTTCACCTTTCCCGGAAGTTATGGGTAGAGTTTGCCCTCACGACAGATTATGTGAAGGTGACTGTACTCTAAATGACGGACATGGTGCTATTACTATCGGTTCTATTGAGACTCACATTACAGAAGAAGGTTTCAAAGCTGGTTATAAACCGGAATTTCCTGGAATCACTACTGATAAAAGTGTCGCAGTTATAGGCAGTGGTCCTGCCGGTCTTTCCGCTGCTACATACCTTCTTCGTTCTGGGATTGCCGTAACTATGTATGAAAGAAGTGACCGTGCAGGTGGACTTCTGACTTATGGTATCCCTAACTTTAAACTAGACAAGAAAATAGTTGAACGCCGTGTTAAACTACTTGAAGAAGCTGGTCTTAAACTCTCTCTTAACTGTGAAGTCGGTAAAGATATCACTTTTGAAGAAATAGCTAACACTCATGACGCTATATTTATAGGTGTTGGTGCTACTAAGGCAAAGAGAGCATCATTAGCAGGTGAGCAAGCTTCTAATGTTTACGATGCAATGGATTACCTTACTGCTATGCAGAGAAAGAACTTCAAACTTCCGTATGATAAAAAGTTTGACTTCAAGGATCTTAATGTTGTAGTAATCGGTGGTGGTGATACTGCTATGGATTGTCTTAGAACTGCAAAAAGAGAAGAAGCAAGAAGAGTAAACTGTCTTTACAGAAGAGATGCTAACAACATGCCTGGTAGTAAAAAAGAGTATAAAAATGCTATGGAAGAGGGTGTAGACTTTACGTTTAACGCTTCTCCAAAAGAGATCATCTTAAACGAAGGCTCAAAAGCTGTAGCTGTTGAGATTATCAGAACTAACCTTGGTGCAAAAGATGAGAGCGGTCGTCAAAGAATGGAAGAGGTTAAAGGAAGCGAGACAAGAGTTAACGCTGATGTAGTTATCATGTCTCTTGGTTTTGATCCTGAAGTTCCTTCTTTCTTAGCTGAAAATGGCATCGAGACAAACAGCTGGGGCGGAATCGTTATAAACGAAGAGACTCACGAGACAAGCACTTCTGGCATCTACGCCGGTGGTGATTGTTTCAGAGGTGCTGACCTTGTTGTAACAGCTGCATACGATGGTCGTGAAGCTGCTAGAAGCATCGCGAAATCTTTACTTAAATAAATTAAACTTTTTTAACATCATCCTCAGCTATAGACTGAGGATGATAACTCTTTCTCACACTTCACTTTTTTCAACATAAACAATATATAATCTGTTTCCTTTGGTGCCATACTTTTAAACATTCATTATATATATACTTATTGCATCTTCTATAAATATTCATTATCATAAAATCATATCTTAGAACCTAAAACTAATATTATTTAATAAATTAGTTTTTATTTTAATACTAAGGAAGAACAGATGAAAGAACGTGTTTACCAAAGTTTAGTTGGTGTTTTAGTCGTGGCTGTCTCAGTCACTTCTTATCAATTATATAATCAAGACGGACAGACAAATAGTGTAGCAAAAGTGGCACAAGGCATAGATATTGCCAGTGCTAAACCAAAGTATGAGCATATCAGTTCAAAAGAGCTACTGATGCAACAACAAAGAAGAAATAAGTTAGAAAAAGTAAAACTAGATACTTCTCTTGTTGAGCTTCGTAACAGTAGACAAAAGAGCATGGCTATGATAAAGGAGTACAACAAAAAATATCCTAACAATCCTATATCACAAGACTTTGAAATAAATGCTATGCAAGATAGTGTATATGACTTTAACACTGCTCAGGTACAGCCTAGTTATGAGCAGATACAACAGCAAGTAGAGTCAACAAACAGAAAAATTGAAGTAGCACAAAGTAGCTCTTCTACGAAAAGTAGTGACTCTTCAAACGTTGCATCTAACTCTTACGGTGGCAGTTATGGAGGTGGCTCAACTTCTGCAAGCGTAGCTTTAAGTTCATCACAGCCTGCAACTCAAAATATAGCTCCTGTTGAAACAGATACACAAGCACCTGCATCTGAGCAAAAAGAGTTAGATAAAGAGTTGCTGTCTTACCAAGCGTCTATTGTTAATATTACGAAAGTAATAGAGCAAATAAACAGCAATCTAAACTAGGAGCAGATGATGATACTTAAACATATACTTTTAACTTTACTCTTTTTATCTATCAATGCTTATGCGATTGTTGGAGCGACAAAAGGTAGTGCAGATGTTGCACAGGGTAGTTTTACTTATGATGTAGAGATCATAACTCCAAAAGGAGTCTCAGGTCTTCAACCATCACTAAAACTAAACTACAACTCTTCAAACAGTGTCAACTCCATTTTTGGTGTTGGTTTTTCAATCTCGGGACTTAGTAGCATTACTAAGTGTAATGAATCTCTTTTTTCTGAAAAAGAAGATAGTTCTCGTAACTACAACTACTGTCTTGATGGGCAAAAGCTTCTCTTGGTAGATACGGCAGTGGAGTATGGTAGTGATAACAGTGAGTATAAAACTGAGATAAACAACCACAGTAAGATAGTTAAGACTACTTCAGGCTGGAAAGTCTGGTCTAAAGATGGACTTATCCACGAGTATGGAAATACGGCAGACTCAAATGATGGAGAAGTATTTTACAAGATAAGTAAAATCTCTGACAGATATGATAATGCCATAGACTTCATCTATGCATCTGAGAGTGAGCGTAGATATATCCAGCAGATAAAGTACTCAAACAACACTATAGACTTTATCTATGAAGATAGAGACGACAAAAAGAAGCTTGCATCTAGAGGTGTTAGTGCAAACATAGACAAACGTGTAAAAACTATCTCCATAAAAACAGCAAATCAAGAAGTCTCTTCTTATGAGTTGAACTATGAGTACAGCAATAACTTTTCAAGAATAACAGACATAACAGAGTGTGCTAATGGTGAGTGTTTAGAGCCTGTTGTATTTGCATGGGAGGAGTCTATACTTCAGTTTGGTGAGTATCAAAACTGGGGGCAAAATGCGAACCATGACCCTTATTATAGAACATCAGCTTCAGATACGCATGGTGTATACAGTACTTTTATAGACTTAAATGGTGATGGGTTACCTGATAAATTACACTATCATAATTTTACAACTGGTCAATTTGGATACTGGGTACAGATAAATAATGGAAGTGGTTTTGATGCTATAACTGATTGGGGACAAAATGCTACTGAAGAACACCAATATAGACCAACTTGGTCAGATGCCAGTGGTACATTAAGTATGTTTTTAGATATAAATGGAGATGGACTACCAGATAGAGTTCATCATCGTAATTATGATACCAGTCAGTATGGGCTCTGGGTACAAATAAATAATGGTGAAAATTTTGGTGAAATGAAAATCTGGGGACAACATATAGAAGCTGATGCTCAGGACAGACCTACTTGGTCAGATACAGCAGGTATTCTTAGTAGCTTTGTAGATGTAAATGGAGATGGCTTACCAGATAGAGTTCATCACCATAATTACGTAACAGGTCAGAATGGATATTGGGTACAGATAAATACGGGTACAGGTTTTGGTCCAATGCAAGATTGGGGACAGAATGCGTCAGATGGTGCACAATATAGAGTTAGCTGGGCAAGTGTAGATGGTGCTGTTAGTAGTTTTATTGACGTAAATGGAGATGGGCTTCCAGATAGAGTACATCATAAAAATTATACAACAGGTGAATATGGCTATTGGGTACAGATAAATACAGGACACAGTTTTGGTGAAATGCAAAATTGGGGACAGAATGCTACCAGTATTTATCAATATCAAACAACTTATTCTGATTCATCAGGTAGTATATTTAGTGTATTCCTAGATGTAAATGGAGATGGATTACCAGATAGAGTACACCATCGTAATTATGCAACCTCTCAAGATGGGTACTGGGTGCAGATAAATACAGGTACAAGTTTTGGTGAAATGCAAAACTGGGGACAAAATGCTACAAACAGTGCACAATATAGAATAAATTCAACAGATGCCAGTGGTACATTAAGTGGTTTCATAGATGTAAATGGAGATGGATTACCTGATAGGGTACATCATCATAATTATGCAACAAGTCAAAGTGGATATTGGGTACAGATAAATAACGGTGGACGTTTTGGAGAAATGGAGAATTGGGGACAAACCGCTACAGATGACGCTCAGTATCGAGTATCTTGGACAGATGCCAGTGGTACAATGGATAGCTTTTTAGATGTAAATGGAGATGGACTACCAGATAGAGTACACTATTATAACTATGACGTTGGACAAACTGGCTACTGGGTACAAATAAACCAAACTAAAAAACCAAAAATCATCTCAGTAACTAACTCAAAAGACCAAGACTTACAAATAGAGTATTCTGATTTGCGTGATACAGAGATATACACGTATATGAGTGCAGCCCAAGAATATGAACGTATACATGGAGTTCCACATCCTGATGGAGATGACTATACTGGTTTTCCAAAGATATATGTAAAAGCATCAAGCATGAACGTAGTAAAATCTTTCAAAGTTGCAGATGCAGTTGGTGGGTTTAATACTACTACATTTAAGTACGAAGGTTTTAAGGTTCATAGAGAGAGAGGTTCTCTTGGGTTTAAAAGAATAGAAACTTTCAATGATATCTCAAACACAAAAACTATAACTGAATATCATCAGGAGTTTCCATTTGTAGGAGTCTCAAAAAGTAGTGAGTCATACTTAGGTACTACACTTATCTCTACAGAGAGTAGTAGCATCCAACAACAAAGCTACTTTACTAGCAATCCAGCTATCTTAAACCTTGAGATGACGGGAAGTACACAAATAAAGAATGATATCAATGGAGCTTACCTACTTACACATGAAACTATAAACTCAAACTTCGATAAGTACGGAAATATCTTAAATATCCAGACAAATACAAAGAACAACACTGAGACATACTCAAAAATCACTCAAAACGTCTACACAAACGATGAGTCGAAGTGGATACTCTCACGTCTTACAAATGCAAAAGTGACACACATTCATGCTGACGCATCTACTATAGAGAAGACATCCGCATTTGTCTACGATGTAGACAAGGGAACTTTGACAGCAGAAGTCATAGAACCTGCAAGTGCTAAACAGCTTGCTAAGTCTTACCAGTACGATGCTTCAGGTAACAAGATACTTGAGAGTGTAAGCGGTACGGACATAGAAGCCAGAAGTACAAAGTACCTCTACGATGCAGAGGGTAAAAACATAGTAAAGGTCATCAACTCTTTAGATCACACTGAACTAAGAGAGTACGACATAAACAACCAGCTTACAAAAGTGACAGGTCCAAACGGACTAAGTACGACTTTTGCATATGACGCTATGGGTAAAAAAGTACTAGAGTTAAGAGCTGACGGCTCATCTACCTCTTGGACACACGCTTGGGACAGCTCAATACCAAACGCTATGTTTAGAGTTACTCAAAAGAGTACAGGTTCTCCTGAGTCTGTTGTCTACTTTAACAAAGCGGGTAAAAAGATAAGAACTATAAAAGTAGGATTTGACGGTTCAAAAATCTACGAAGATACTTTTTATGATGCACTTGGAAGAGTTGTAAAGTACACGACTCCACACTATGAGATAGATTCACCTGAGTACATTAACAACACATACGATGCACTTGGAAGAGTTACATCTACAGATAGACCGGGAGCTACAGGAAACAGAATCCAAAACACAGTTACTTATAGCGGTTTAGATGTTATGACTACGGAGGCTAATGGTCAGACAAAGACTACTAAAAACAACATCTTAGGTAAAAAGACAAAAGTCATAGAAGCAGACTCTTTTATAGACTACAAGTACGATGCATTTGGAAACCTAGTTCAAACTACAGACTCTAAAGGTAATGTCATCACACTTACATATGACCTATTTGGAAACAAGGTAGGAATGAACGATCCTGATATGGGCATCTGGGCTTATGAATACAATGCTCTTGGTCAGTTACTAACACAGACAGATGCTAAAGGTCAAGTCTCTACTATGACTTATGATCTTCTAGGTCGTATGATAAGCAGGGTAGAAGCTGAGGGTGAGACTACTTGGACTTATGACAGAAGTGTAAAAGGCATCGGAAAACTCTCTTTTGTCCAAAATGCGGACTACAGAAAAGAGCTTTACTACGATGATTTTGGAAGACTTGAAAATATAAAAGAGTTTATAGACGGTAACACATTTAACACTTCATATGTTTACAACAGCGAAGGAAAGTTAGAGAAGACCATCAGCCCTGATGGTTTTACATCTATCAACGAGTATAACGAGCAGGGTTATTTGCAAGCTGTTAAATCTCCTAAACTTATGAGTGATTTATACACTTACGATGAGATTAAAAATGCTATAGAAGAGAGCTTAAACACTTCAATGGGCTTTGCGAACGAGGCAGTAAACTACTCTAACCAAGCAGAGGAACAAAGAGCAAAAGGAAACCTCTTCTTATCTCTAGCCATAAACACAGCAGACGAGAGTTTAAAAGCGCAGTTAAACGACACAGCATCTCTCTCTATACAAACAGCACTACTTTTAAAAGACGCTTCAAGCGATGCACAAGATGAGTCGCTAAAAGCACTAAGCAGAGTAAACTACTTCCTAAAAATGGCTGGCAGATTTAATGATGCAGACTTTTATGAGTATGTAGCATCTAAGTTTAGAGATCAGACTCGTTTTTACATAGATATGGCACTTGTAAATCTTAACAACGCCATCACTTCAGTAGACGGCTTACTGGCAAACGGCTCACTAGATGCTGCTTACCTGCAACAAGAAAAAGATATGATTAACTCTCACATATCTCAAACACAGTCTCTTTTAGTTGCTGCTCAGGGTCTTTCACAAAAGGTTGTGAACTACAAGACTAAACACATAGATGCAGTAAACAAAGCTGAGACAACGACAAGTACTACATACTTCGATATGCTAGACGATGCAAACTTCAACTACTACTACAAAGTTCTAAAGGCTGATGAGTTTGGTAGAGTTGTAAGTGATATAGCTGGTAATGGGCTTATCACGAAAAAAGAGTACAACAAAGCAAACGGGCATCTAAACTACATCACTACAGGTTACAACGGTGACAATGATGTAAGAGATATCTCATATAGCTTTGATGATATGAACAACGTAGTATCTCGTACAGATGCGAAACAAAACATCACATCGAACTTTACGTACGATGCTATAAACAGAATAAGTACAGCAAACATAACAGGAGAGAGTTTCTCTACTGAGATACTTTACGCTTATGACTCAGTAGGTAACATACTAAGTAAGTCGGACTTAGGTTCGTATGCTTACCAAAAAGCCCATCAGGTTGTATCAGCAGGTTCTAACACGTATGAGTATGATGCAAACGGTAATGTAGTTAAGAAAAACGACACTACCATAACGTACAGCTCATACAACAAACCGACACAAATAGAAGACTCAAACCACAAGACAAACTTCTTCTACGCTCCAAACAGAGCAAGATACAAGAAGACTCTAGATGGTGACACAACATACTACGCAGGAAAACTTTTTGAAAAAGAGGTAATAGCTGCAACAGTAAGATACAAAAACTTCATCTACGCAGGTGGTAATCTTGTAGCGATAAATGTAGAAGAGGATGATGGAGACCTACTTGTACCAAGTGTAAGGTACTTACATAAAGGTGCTCTAGACTCTACAGATACGGTTACAAATGATTCTGGTGAAGTCATACAAAGACTAGCTTACAAACCTTTTGGTGAGAGAATAGTAGGTGACTGGATAAACCAGGTAGAAGACTCTCAAGCCATCACAAAAAGAGGTTTTACAGGACACGAACACATAAGCGAGTTCAACCTTATACACATGAACGGAAGAGTTTATGATCCTACTATGGGAAGGTTCTTAAGTGCTGACCCATATATACAAGCACCGTATGACACACAGAGTTATAACAGGTACTCATATGTTAAGAACAATCCGCTTAAGTATACTGATCCTAGTGGATTTTTCTTTGGATCGATTGTTAAGATGTTCAAGAAAGCTTTTAATTGGGTTAAGAAGAATATTAAGATGGTTGTGGCTGTAGTAGTAACAGTAGTTGTCGCTATTTGGGCACCATATTTATTACCTGCTATGGGTAAGTTTTGGGGAGCAGTAGTGACGGGAGCTATAGCGGGAGCCGCCAATGGTGCTATAATGACAGGAACAATCAAAGGTGCATTGACGGGTGCAGTCATCGGTGCAGTCAGTGCTGGTGTAGCTTATGGAATAGGTAATGTAGGTCAGGCAATGGCTAATTCTGGTAGTTCATCATTTAGTGTTGGTGCAACAAAGGCTATATTACATGGTGTATCAAGAGCTGCTATCGCAAAAGCACAAGGAGGAAGATTTAATGCAGGGTTTTGGAGTGGGTTTGCGACTTCAGCAATTTTGCCTTTTAGGTCATCTATAACGCAAAATAATTATTCTGCAAATGTTGCATTTAGTGCCGCTCTGGGCGGAACAATTAGTGAGATGTCAGGTGGTTCATTCGCAAATGGTGCAGTTGCTGGAGCTTTTATTTATATGTTTAATGATGCTAAACATGACTTTATTGACTATAAGGACCCTATGAAAGTTGCTTTAGGTCTAAGAGCAGACAGTAAAGTTGATGATTTTCTTGATAAAACTTTTGGTAGTTATGTAAGGGATGGAATAAAGGCTATATATGGATTCCATAAATCATTATCAGGTTTAGAAGTAAATATAAGTAATACAAAGAACCCGACTTCTAAGGCTTTGGGACAAATGCTATATTTAAAAACACAAGCAAATAGTTCTAATGTTCTTGATATTGATACAGGAGCTGGAATTATTGAAAATGAAATTAAGAAATAATAGGAGGAAAATATGACAGGATTTTTAATTTTTATTGCTATATTTGTACTAATTCCAGTTGCTCTGTATATCTCAGCAAAAAATCAATTTGGTGAGGGTACTTATAATAAGGAACATGACAAAAAGAGTAAATAAATTACACCCCAGGAGTGAATGGCACTAAGTTAAGGAAAAAATAGAGTAAATTAAAGAAGATAAAAGTGAAGTGGTATGCAACTAGCTTAGAAATTAAAATCATGACCAAATGAAATTTTCTTTCAAAGCTAGTTAAAATGAATCATATCCCAATTACAATTACACCCCAGGGGTTGAATATCCACTTTTCCCTGTTCCTGCTCTTTTGAGTGGGGACATATCTTTTCATAAATAATCTTTCAAATTGTCATATAATTAATTATCCTTAGTAAAATAAAAAAAAAATACACCCCAGGGGTTGAATATCCACTTTTCCCTGTTCCTGCTCTTTTGAGTGGGGACATAACTTTTTAGAAATAATCTTTCAAATTGTCATATAATTAATTATCCTGAGTAAAATAAGATACTGTTTATCATTAAAAATTACACCCCAAGGGTTGAATATCCACTTTTCTCTGTTCCTGCTCTTTTGAGTGGGGACATAACTTTTCAGAAATAATCTTTCAATATGTCATATAATTAATTATCCTGAGTAAAATAAGATACTGTTTATCATTAAAACTAAGGATAAGCAGATGCCGACAAGACCTAGGGTTGATTTCGCAGGTTATCATCATGTCATAAACCGTGGAGTAAATCGTTGTAATGTTTTTAACCATAGTAATGACAAAGATATGTTTCTACAGATCATAAACAAAACTGCTACCATTCACAAAGTGGTTTTACATGACTACTGTTTGATGGACAATCACTACCATCTACTCATAGAAACCCAAAAAGAAAATCTCTCTACATTCATGAGAATCGTAAATGCAAACTATGCACAATACTTCAATAAAAAGTATAAACGTAGTGGGCATCTATGGCAAGATAGATATAAATCAAAGTTTATTATTTCAGAGAATTATCTCTATACACTCATAAGATATATAGAATACAATCCACTAGAAGCATCTATGCATGATAGGGTTGGAATATATCCATATACTTTGTCGCATCTCATTTTAAAAAATAAACCATACTATCCATGCTGTTCAGATTCAATTCTTCTTCGAGAATTTGACATTAAAACTCTAAATGAGTTTCTTGGAGAACCTATAAGCAATAAAGAGTTAGAGTATTTAAAAACAAAAGAAAAGCAGAAAATCGAAAAAGAAAATAATGGTGTGAATATTAAACAAATAAAACAGTTTGAAGAACACTTTTATGATAATACGACAAAACAAGATAGAAACTTAGCTATACTAAATGCTTATGATGACGGCTATCCGCAAGTAGATATTGCGAACTATCTAAACGTATCAACATCACTAGTCAGCAAGATAATAAAAAGTGGATATTCAACCCCTGGGGTGTAATTTTAAGTAGTGGGTTTTCTGTTGGAACCAAAGGTTTCGGAGGCTTTAAAGTAAGAACGGCTATAATGGCTGTTGTTGGAGGAACAACATCTGCTATTGCTGGTGGAAAGTTCGCTAACGGTGCTGTTACTGGTGCTTTTGTTCATATGTTTAATGATGAGATGGATCCAAGATTAAATAGGGCTATGGGCACGGATGCTGACAGAATTAAATCTCACAGAATTGTCGCAAATGGATTTGAGAAAATTGCAGATGTTTCGGGGGCTATATCTGTGTATGGAATGGCTACAAAGAATTTAGTATTAACTTTTTGGTCAGGGGTTGTTTCAACCGCTGCTACAACAATGAAGTTTATGATAAGTCCAGATAGTCATACTTCACAAGAAATAGTTAATGATTATTTACCACCTCAATATCAATCAACGGAGTTACATTAAGTATGAAAAAGACAGTTAAATATTTTATTGCTTATTTAAGTATTTTAATAGTTTGGTTTATTTTTACTATTATGATTTTAGATATAGCATATTTAATAGAACTTGATATTAATAATGTTAGTACATTAGCATTAGTTGCTTTGCCATTTGCGTACATATATCATAAATATAAGCCAATGGAGTTTAAAGAACTTTTGAAAGTAATAAAAGAAAAATTAAAATTACACCCCAAGGGGAATGGCACTAAGTTAAGGAAAAAATAGAGTAAATAAAAAGAAGATAAAAGCGAAGTGGTATGAAAATTACACCCCAGGGGTTGAATATCCACTTTTCTCTGCTCCTGCTCTTTTGAGTGGGGACATATTTTTTTACAAATAATCTTTCAAATTGTCATATAATTAATTGTCCTGAGTAAAATAAGATACTGTTTATCATTAAAACTAAGGATAAGCAGATGCCGACAAGACCTAGAGTTGATTTCGCTGGTTATCATCATGTCATAAACCGTGGAGTAAATCGCTGTAATGTTTTTAATCATAGTAATGACAAAGATATGTTTCTACAGATAATAAACAAAACTGCTACTATTCATAAAGTGGTTTTACATGACTACTGTTTGATGGACAATCACTACCATCTACTCATAGAAACCCAAAAAGAAAATCTTTCTACATTCATGAGAATCGTAAATGCAAACTATGCACAATATCGCATATTATCTTTAAAAATAAACCATACTATCCATGCTGTTCAGATTCAATTCTCCTTCGAGAATTTGATATTAAAACTCTAAATGAGTTTCTTGGAGAACCCTTGAGTGATAAGGAACAGGAATATTTAAAGAAAAAAGCAAAACAGAAAATAGATAAAGAAGATAATAGTCTAGAGATTAAACAATCTAAGGATATTCAACCCCTAGGGTAATATAGGGATTGAAAATAAGACTGGAAAGAAGAAGTTCTTTCATAGTCTCAGAAAGTGGGGATGAGTGAGAGAGTAAACTATTTTTTGATAGTAGGTAGTCTTTCGTTGATACCTTTCTCAGTATAATATTTAATCATTGCTTTATCAGCATCTATTTGCTGATCATAACCAGCTGCTTTTAAAGGAATTTTTTCCATTGCATTCATAATATTTTTCATGTCTTCCATAAGAGCTGGATCAATTGGCTTTTTATCAGTTCCACCATAAAGTGCAAGAGTCATATCCATAGAAACTAAGTATCTTCTACCATCACCATACTCAACATAGATTACACGACATGGCATGAAACCACCGTAAAAACGAGAGTGGTCTAACATCTTCTTAGCAACACCTAAAGAACAAAATTCACCAATTCTAGCACGTGATACTTGGTTTGGCTTAGGGTCTTTGATTCTAAACATTGGTTTTTCACCAACAAATCTCATGTTGAAATCACCAGCTAATGATTTCATCTCATCGAAGATATCATCTTCAGTTAAATCTTCATCAGTAATTAACCATTCTTTCATCATAGCCTGAGCTGGATCACCTGTTTCAGATAGATTTCCCATCATTTCAGCATAAGCATCTTGTGCCTCTGATGGGAAGCCCATATATGCTACACCCATTTTTGTCATAGTACAACCAGTCATTGTAAATGCAGCAATTACTGTTGCCACCATCATTATTATATTTCTTTTCATTTTCTCTCCATGATTCATATTTCCATTATTATAATATAAAAAATTATGATATATCAAAAAAAAGAGATAAATAAGTGATAAAAATGTAATAAAGTAAAAAAAGTTTACAAAACTACACGCTTTGTATAAATTATATTTATATCACTTATTTAAATTATTCTTTGTAGTAATGTATATGTGGATAAGAAAACTATCTAGGGTAGTTTCCAGTTTTTGATTTCTTGTAAAGTTCTTTTAGACTCTTCTTATCTTCTTTTGAAATGTCATGCTTTTTTGTATTTTCATTTATAGCTGATGACTTGTTGTCTACTTTAATATTAGGTTTTTCTTTTGTAGGGATGAGACCTTTGTCTTTGTCTATGGTAGCTTTGTAGTAGAACTTGTCTTTTGGATCATATACTACTGCATTTCCGTCACTCTCTATCCAGTGAAATGATGAATCTCCTTTTAGGACACCTTCAAACTTTGTACCGTCCGGCTGAGTGAAAATCCTCGTACCTGTTATGGCAGGTCCTGCTAATAAGATACTGCTAAGTAGTGTCAGTGAGAGTAGTGTTTTTAAAATTTTCATAGTCCATCCTTACTTTGTGATGCTAATAGTCATTGTTCTATTGGTATAGTCTTCTGCTGTTACCGTAACACTATAGCCGGTATCCGTAGTGTCATATAGTTTTGTTCTAGTTGAGTCTATGGTATCTCCTAGTGTGTATACATCGTCAAAATCTGCTTTTAAATTTATAGTACTTGTTAGAAGTGTCCCAGTATCTTTTTCTACCAGTGCTACTTTGTAGTGGTTTGTGTTTGTCTGAGTTCCATCTTCTGTATTTCCGGCTTTTGCTGTGTCTATATGGTACATAGCCATAAATAGTCTGTTGGTAGTAAATGTGCTGTCAGCTCTTTGCAGTGCAATGTCAGAGTTTGTTTTTGCTGTGTCTCTGCACTCTATCATAAAGTACTCAGTTGATTTAGTGGTGACTAGTTTTATAAGCTCTCTTGAACTACAAGTTATAGTAACACTCTGAGATGAGTTTACATCTGTTACACCTGCATCTAAGTCGGCATCTACTCTGTTGTAAGCAGTAAACTGCGTCGGAGTCTCTCCAGGATATGTATCTCCACTTTTATAAGCCCAAGAACCGCCACTCATGATATCATACCAGCCAAGACCGGAACCACCACCGTTGTCATAGTAGTCTCCTAGAGCAAGAAGTGAGTGACCAAGCTCATGTGCGATGATGCCTATGGTGGCTTTATGTGTATCGTGATTTGCTCCAAATCTTCCATATCCACCTGAAGTCTCTTTCACTCCAGTGTATCTCATAACATACTTACCGTCAACTTGAAGTGTAGAACCACTGTCAAATGCCCAAGCATGTGCCCATATGGAATGATCTACAGGATCTCCGTAAGATTCCTCACCACCTGCAACTATGAAGATAATCTGTAACTCTCTTCTGTCTAAAGCTCCATCACCATTTGTGTCAAGAGCTGCAAAGTCTGCACTGTTGACTACTTCAGCATTTGTTATAGCATTGGTAATTTCAGTATCTCTAAATGTAGTGTTATCATAGCCACCAGGATGGTTTTTACCCATGCTTACCATGATAATACCATCGTTAGCAGTTCCTGAACTCTCAGTTATTGGCACTATCTGGAGTTTTCCGCCTGTTGTCTCATTGAAGTAGTTGTTTACAGATCCTAAAGATGCGTTGAATATCTTGTCATACCATACTGAAGCATCTGTCTCAGAATAGTTGTTCCAGTTCATAACCACTACTACTGTCGGTATGTTTAGCGGAACAAGTTCATATATGTCACTTACGTTTATGGTTACATTTACGCTTGAACTGTTTCCTGCTGCATTTGTTGCATAAACAGTCAGGTTGTAGAGCGGAGTCGTCTCATAGTCAAGAGTCGTTTTAGTCGTTATAACACCGCTTGAACTTATGAGAAAGTTTGTAGTACTGCTAAGAGTATATGATGTTATAGAACTGTCTCCTGAACTATTTACACTAACAGTTCCTATAGAGGTTCCTATAGTGGCATTTTCATCTACTGAACCTGCAAATGCGTTTAGTGTCGGAACTACATCTGCAATGTTATTTATATTAATAGTGATATTTTTACTAAGACTGTTTCCTGCAGCATTTGTTGCATAAGC
Organism: Sulfurimonas sp.; assembly: GCF_041563035.1. GTDB lineage: Bacteria > Campylobacterota > Campylobacteria > Campylobacterales > Sulfurimonadaceae > Sulfurimonas. Next base: position 22,232 of record NZ_JBFFNS010000019.1, read on the forward strand.
AGTTAGATTGTAAACTTGGGTAGTTTCGTAATCTAGCGTTGTCTTTGTAGTTATTACTCCACTGGAGCTTATGAGAAAGTTTGTAGTGTCACTAAGTGTAAATGATGTGACATTTGCATCTCCGCTACTTGTAATAGTCACACTTCCTAAAACTTCTCCTATGGAAGCGTTCTCATCTATAGATGCAGTGAAGTTCTCTATAGTAGGTATAACGTCGCTAATATTGTTAATGTTTATAGTCACGCTCTGAGTGTCACTGTTTACTCCATCACTAGCTATAGCATTAAATGAATAGCTTGATTTTGTTTCATAATCAGGTGCTACTTTAAATGTTACAACTCCGCTTGAACTGTTAACATCAAAGCTTGCTGCATCTGTACCGCTTAAACTGTAAGTTATAGAGTTATTATCAGCATCACTTGCATTTATGTCTATAGCTGATGTCTGATTTTCATTTACACTCACAGATGCAGGAGATGAGATAACAGGTGAGTTGTCATTTAGGTTTGAGATATTTACGCTGATATTTTGAGTGGTTGTGTTTCCTACAGTGTCAGTTGCAGTTACACTTAGCGCGTAACTAGTTTTTACCTCAAAGTCAGGTGCAGTGTTAAAGGAGAGTGTAGTACCACTTATGCTAAAACTGGCAGCATCTGTACCGCCTAAAGAGAGTGTCACAGCAGTAGAGTCTAAAATGTCTAAGTTGATTACAAAAGTTTGATTTTCATTTATAGTTATAGTGCTTGAAGAGTTAAATATAGGGGCTATACTATCTAGTGCATAGCTAAAGTCATCATTTAAAGTCTGCTCAAAGTGCGCGATTGCTTCATCTTGACTTACTAAAGTCTCGCCGATTCCTGTAAGAGTAGTGTTGATATCGTTTACGGTTAGGTTAGCATCTGAGAAGTCTAATGTAGAACCGATAAGCGCAGTTCTCGTAGCAGAACTGATAGTGATACCGTTTGAAGCATTATTGTCGCTGTCTAAAGACTGAAGTAGTTGAAGGATTTTTACAACTTTGGTATTTGTGGAGTCGTTTCTGTCTACACCTACTAGGTCAGTTATAAGGATCTTTTTGTCACTGTTTAGGTTGGACATATTAAAATCATGAAGTAGAATATCACCGATGGTAAAAGATACATTTACATCACTGCTAGCGTATGTAAAAGCACCGTCTGCACCTGTTAATCCAGCGTTACTATTTGTAGTAAATGTTACACCTTCAACTGCAGCATCTATAAGAAATGCAACAGGAGACGAGGAGGTTGCAGGAGAACTGCTTCCACCGCCTCCACCGCCACTACAGGCAGTAAAAATTAGTAATAGAGCCGATAAACAAGCTAAGAGTATTTTGTTTTTCATAAATTGTCCAGTATATGTCTATGTAGACTTTATCCAATAATGACTTAATAATAAATATCTAAATTAAAATATCTAAATTTAATATTTAAGAACAGCATTTTTCACTATAATAAGAGTTCAAAATATTAAAAGGTAATTTTAATGCAAAGAAAAGCGTTTTCTCTAATAGAATTAATGATAGTAATAGTTATTTTAGGTCTTTTAGCGGCTATGGTAATGCCGAGCTTAACAGGTAAGGGTGAAGAGGCTAAGAGAAACTTGGTCTGTGTTCAGATGAAGAGCATCTATAACGGTTCACTGGACATGTACAAGGTAGATAACAGTATCTATCCTTCAACAGAAGAGGGACTTGAGCTCTTAGCAGAGAAAGGCTACTTTAAAGATAAAAAGCTTCCAAAAGACTCTTGGGGAAATTCTTTTATCTACTTAAATGATGGTGGTTCTATAGAACTTATCTCTCTTGGTGCTGACAAGAAAGAGGGCGGAGAAGATTCGGCTTCTGATATTAAAATGAGTGAATGTAAGTAGCCTTGAAAAAAGCTTTCTCACTCATAGAACTTATCATCGTTATCTTAATTATCGGCATAGTTTACACTATCTCTGTAGGTAACTTTGAAAAAGTAAAAGATGAGACTGAAAAACTTACATTAGAGAACTTGAAAGAGTATTTACAAGGTCTGCCACATGAAAAAAGTGCAGAACTTTTGTGTTTATATGATTGTTCTAAGTGTAAAGTTTTGGTAGACGGTGAAAAGTTTAAAGAGTTGGATGACTTTTTGGATAAGAGTGTGAGAAGTTATAGATATGACTTTTCATACGGCATGGTAGAAGTAGAGAAAGATGATGATGTATGTTTCTCATACAGCGTGGATAAAAAAGGCATAGGGCAGCAAGTGATAGTAGAGTATAAAGATCTGTTTTATGACTTTTCAACTTACTTGTCACCTGTTGGTGTATACAACTCTTTGCAAGAAGCTACAGATGCAAAAGTACAACTCTCACAAGAAGTGCTTAGATGATTTTTAAGTATAAAGGCATCGATAGCGATGGAAAAAAAGTAAGCCAGAACATAGAGGCTATCTCTTTAGATGAAGCAAAAAATAAACTCAGAGTAAAAAAGATCATCTACGAGAGCATCTCTGAAGACTCTCCGGCTTTTTATGAAAATATTAGCCTCTCTAGAAGATATAAAATCTCTCCTAGAGAGTTAGCGGGACTTTCTCGTGAGCTTTCTATGTACATCCGCTCCGGTATCACGATAGTATCAGCACTTAAAATCATTCAGACTCACTATGAAAAAAACAAGAAGATGAAACTTTTTTTAAGTACGGTAAGTACGCATCTAGATGAGGGAAATAACTTCTACTCTGCGTTAGAGTCTCAAAGTGTAGTAATCCTGCCCGAGTTTTTTAAGCAGTCCATCAAAGTCAGTGAAAACGGCGGTATACTTGATGAAGTGCTTATGGAACTCTCACGCTTTTTAAAAGAGCAGGATGCTATAAACAAAGAGATAAAGAGTGCTTTTGCATATCCTACTTTTATGATAGTTGTCTCACTTCTTATGATTTCGTTTATGCTTTCTTTTGTAGTTCCTCAGATAACAGGCATCTTTGAGTCTATGGATCAGGAACTTCCTCTTCCAACACAAGTTGTTATAGCTATGGGTGACTTTTTTAACAACAACTTTACAACTATACTAGTCGTAATTTTTGCTTTTATATCTTCGTTTATACTTTTGATGAAAAAGAGTTACGGTTTTGCATACGCTGTACATAAACTTATTCTAAAGCTTCCTCTTTTTGGTCATATCGCACAAAAGAGTGAGCTTGCAAGGTTTTCATACATAGCATCTCTGCTTACTCGTTCAGGTGTACCATTTGTTGAGACTATAAACCTGAGTGCAAATATATTAAACAATCTTGTTTTAAAAGAGTTATTTACTGAATCTGCAAAAAAAGTTGTCGAGGGAAAACTGCTCTCAAATGCTCTGAATGACTCAAAAACAAAGATAGACTATGCTTTCATACAGTCTATAGCTTTGGGTGAGGAAACTTCTCAGGTTCAAAATGTTCTTACAAATATCTCTGAGCTTTACTTTGAAGAAAACAGAGACAAGATAAGTATGTTGCTGACTCTTTTAGAGCCGGCTCTGATGCTATTTGTAGGTGGGAGTATCGGTTTTATTGTAGCTGCAATGCTTTTACCGATATTTTCTATGAGTATAGGCTAGAACATGAGAAGAGGAATCGCGCTACTCATTACACTGCTTTTTATTATGCTTATAACCATCAGCATAGGTATCGGATTTAAGCAGTTAAACCAAGCTTCTGCTTATGTTGAAGGTGAGAAGTTTTTATATCAAAGCAGTGTGATTTTAGACGATGTTTTAAACATCTTAAAAAATTCGAAAGAACTGCAAGATATAAACTCAAGTGCAGAGTTAAATGTCTTTTTGTCTGAGAGTTCAATAATCCCTTTTGAAGCAAATGGAATCAAGGTAAGTATAGAACTCTCAAGTGCAAGATCGAGATTTAATATTAATAGTTTAGTTTCTGGAAATATTCCAAACCAAAAGAGAGTAGAATCGCTTAAACAGTACGTGAGTAATTATATGGTTATTACTAGGTATGTTGATATACTGCTAAGTTCAATGGGTATAAATCAAGAGGACATATCATATAATAGTGACTTATTTGATAAAAAACCGAATCTATTTAGAGAGTACATCGTGTCAGAGAAACATCTTCTTGAACTAAATGAGTACTATACTAATTATTACCATGAAGATAGTCTTAAAAATATAGATTTTGCAAAGCTTTTTTACTATAGTAGTGACAAAGATTACGAGATAGATTTGAGTTTTGCAACAGCTGAAGTATGGGAGATGATCCTCGGATGCTCTAAGCAAAGAGCGATAGAGCTTAGTTCAGGTTTTTATGATTCTATAGCGGATATAGGTCTTAGTAAAGAAGAAATGTCTATGTTAGATAGATTTGATACAAATCCTTTTGAGCCTTATATAGATGTTCGTTTGAGTATCATACAAGACAAGCAGAGTGCAAATATAAGATTTGAGTACGATATAGAAAACAATAAGGGGTCTAACTTTGTTTATGAAATTTAATGCTAAATTGACAACACTGTTTTTAGACCCAAACTCAGCGCATCACTATAGTATCTCTGATGGTGAGAGAGTAAACATAATACTTTCTCCATCTCTTTACTGGGTTAAAAAAATCTCACTGCCACTAAAATATGCAAGAGAAGCTAAAAAGCTTCTTCCATCGCTCTTTGAAGATACTCTTCCAGAGGGAAATTACAGCTATAGCGTTTACAAACAAGAAGAAGATTTTTTCATATTTGCCTATGAAGACAGGGTAATACTAGATGCTATGAATAAAGCCGGCATCTCACTTTCAAATGTTGCAAGTGTGTATTTCGCCCAGAGTGAGATGCAAGATATTAGAGGTGCTGTAAAGATAAATGAAGCTCAAAGCATCTATGTAAAAGATGGCATTGTAGTTTTAGTACCATGCTGTTGGATAGAAGAGAGTGGAGACTTGGATATGTCTGAGTTGACTCCATCTAAACACAAAGTTATTTTACATCAATATGCACATATAGTAGAAAACTCTAGCCTTTACAAAATAGGTGCTGTTTTAGTAGTTCTATCTATACTCGTATTTGGCGAATACCTCATAACTTTGCAAAAAACATCAGAAGTCTTGGAGCTTAACAGTGAGCTTTTCGCTAAACACAAACTAAAGCCTACTATGCTACAAAACAAGTCGATGTTAAAGAAGTATGAGACTATTCATGAAAAGCAGACAAAGTTTAGAGAATACAGTTCTTATCTCTTGTCACTTAGACTTCAAGGTGCAGAAAAACTTGAAAAGATTGCTCTTAAAGAAAAAACACTGGATGCTGAGTTCAGCGGTGCTACAGAATTGACTCTTTCGCGTATCCAAAACACTCTAAAGTCTAAGAAAGTGAAATTTACAACTGAGATTAAGAACAAGACTCTGCATCTGGAGATGGTATTATGAATCGTATAAATCCACTCTACTTAGGACTTTTTCTTATTGTTCTACTCCTCTTTTTGTCTTTTCAACTAAGTAGTGCAAAAAGTGAACTTGCAGAAGCTAAAGCGGCATATAGAGAGAGCTCAAAACTTTCAACACAGCTAAGTGGACTTAAAGAGATATATACAAAAAAAGTCAATTTGGCATCTCTAAAGTCTGCATCTGTAGTGCAAAAGAAAACTAAAACAGGAGTTGTACTAAGCTCTGAAAGTATGGGTTCTAAAGAGTTGGATTTACTTATGGGAAGAATCCTAAACGGTGCGTATAACATAACAGAGTTAAGAATCAAAAAAATAAGTGATACAACAGTTAGCTTGCATCTGGAGATAAAATGGTAAAAAAAATATCTATCTTTTTTGCATATACTCTCTTTTTTATGCTTGCACTTATGTACTTTACTCCAAAGGATAGCATCTACTTCTCTTTTGAAGAGAAGATAAAGCAGGTAGATGTAGTCATCAGTAACGAGCAAGTAAAAGATAGTGGATTTACTCTGAATATCACAGATGCAGATATCTCTTTTAAGTCTATTTCAAGTGCTAAAGTAAGTAAAACTTCTGTAACTATTTTTGCCCTTTACAACTCTGTGAATTTAAAAGGCATCACTTTATCAAGTACGGCAAAATCGTTTGCTCCTCTAAATATTGAGAGTGTAAATGTTGTCTACTCTATCTTTAATCCACTATATGCAACCATAGAAGCAGTAGGTGAGTTTGGTGAGTTAGAAGGCGAGTTTAACATAGCGGACAATAGCTTGCATCTTAAGTTAAAGCCATCGCAAGAAATGCTTAAAAGCTATCAAAACAGTTTGAAACAGCTAAGTAAAACCAAAAACGGGGATTTTGTGTATGATAAAACTTTCTAATTCAAAATTTATCTTAGTTCTTACAAAACTGCTTATACTCTTGGTTATTGCCAAAGCTATCTCTCTTTTTGCTTTGTGGTACCTGCCAAATGATGGAGTTGAACTTAACGTAAAAGAGAGCTATCAGCCTAAATATCAAAGAGTTGATTTTAGTAACATGATAGTAAAAGTTCAGACAAAAAAGAACTCAGTTACAAAGCAGAGTGAAAGTGGTATAAGCATCACAAATATGGTTTTAAAAGGACTTTATGGTACGAAGTATAAAGGCTTTGTTATAGTCGCTATGAAATCAGCGCCTAAAAAGACTTCTATCATCAGTGTAGGAGAGAACTACCAAGGCTATGAACTTAAATCTATATCTTCTAAAAGTGCGATGTTTAGTAAAAATGGCTCAGACTTTGTATTAAGTTTAGAAATGGTTAAGAATACTTCTACTATTACTAAAGTTGCAAAACAACAAGAGACTTCATCAGAAGTTTTACGTCAAGATATATCTTACTACGCTAAAAACCCAGATCGTATCTGGAAAGACATATCTTTGCAAGAGGTAAAGAGCGGTAATGATTTAAAAGGTTTCAAAGTAACTAGAATAAATCCTAACTCAAAGTTCGAGAGTTTGGGTCTAAAGCGTGGGGATATAATCATAAAAGCGAATAATGTAAGACTTCAGTCATACAAAGATGCAATACAAATTTATAAAAATATTGATAATTTGGATACGGTTCAAATTGTAGTCATAAGAGATAATCAAGAAGTGGAGTTAGTATATGAGATTAATTAAAATAGTTTTTTTAGTTCTTAGTTTAGTGTTGGTTTTATCGGCAAGAGAGCAAGTGAATATTAACTTCTCTAACCTAGAGATAGATGACTTCATAAAATTGATATCAAAAGTTACAAATAAAAATATACTTGTAAACCATAAAGTAAACGGTACAGTAAACTTTGTTAGCACTACTCCTGTTTATGATGATGAGCTTATTGGTATCTTGGTGTCTGTTTTAGAGTCAAAAGGCTTTACTCTAATGCAAAAAGGCTCACTTTATGAAGTTGTTAGATCTACTGAGGCTTCAAACCATAATGCCAGAGTTGTAAAGCAGGGTAAAAAACTATATGGTTCTTTGATGGTAACTCAGTCCATAAAAGTAAAAGGTGAAAATGTTGATATCATAGCTGCAAAGATTCGTTACCTTATGTCAAAAACAGCAAAACTTATGACTATGAAAGAGAGTAATACTCTCTTGGTCACAGACTATCCAAATAATATAGAGACGATAAAAAAAGTCATAACAGACATAGATACTAATAATAAAGCTATAGTTAGAATAATTCAAATAAGACATGCAGAAGCTAAGAAACTACAGACTCGTTTGGTAGATATCTCTAAATCGCTTTTTAACGAAAAAGTATCTTCTCAGCAGGTAAAGATTATTTTAGATGACAATATAAATGGGATCATAGTTGTCGGAGATGAGTCAAATGTTGAAAAAGTAGAGGATTTAATAAAACAACTTGATATAGAGTCAAATATAAGTAAAACTGTTAAGATATTCAGTCTTAAAAATTCAGATGCTAAGGCAGTACTGGCTAGTCTGAATGATATCATATCAAAACAGACATTCAGTGATCCGGATATGAAACCTAATGTATCTGCGAGTGAAGAGATAAATGCTATTATTGTTATTGGTGAGCCTATTATCATTAAGGGAATCAAGCTTATTATAGATGAGTTGGATAAAGAAAAATATCAAGTATATATACAAGCTAGAATCGTAGAAATAAATAAAAATGATTCTGAAGCCTTGGGTGTTAAGTATGGTTTTGCAGGTGGAGATGTCTCTTCTGGAGGACTATACGCTATGAGTGCAAACTTCGGTGACAAAGCACTTACAGATGCAGCAGCAAAAAGTGTAGTAGACTTTTTAGGTGCTATCGGTTCAGGAACAAAGTCAGCATTTGCTTTAGGAGCTACCATAGACTTCCTACAGACTAATGGTGCTTCAAAGGCAGTATCTAATCCATCTATCCTTTGTGTGAATAACAAAGAATCATCTATATACGTCGGTAAAACTATTTCTGTGTCGACAGGCACTATTTCTAGTGCAAATCTAGGTTCAGGTGTTACAAGCTCATACAAAAGAGAAGATGTAGGTCTTACTTTAAAGATAAAACCACGTGTATCTTCATCAGATAAAGTAACACTTGATGTTGAAGCAATACTGGAAAATGTCTTAGATGATGGGAAAAATAATGCAACAGGACAGCCAGTAACATCCAAGCAAGAGGTTAAGACTCAAGCTATTCTTCGTCATGGTGAAAATATTATTATTGGTGGGCTTGTTAAGAGTTACGATAGTGACTCTACTGTCAAAGTTCCTCTTTTAGGAGATATTCCATATATAGGAAAGTATCTTTTTTCATCTACTACTACGTCAGCTGAGCAAGATAACTTGGTCGTGATATTGACTCCATATATTATAGACAAAAGTGAGAAACTATCCCGGTTACAAAGAGATTTAGGGATGCTTGCTCAAATACAAAAAGATTATAATCTAAAGGTATTTGATAAGATAGAGAAAAAGAGCAATAAAGTTCATGGACAAAAAGCTGATAGTGTTGATATTTTAAAATCTGAAGAGTCGGGAGACTACTAAGATGCTAAAGCTAGAGCCTCTTCATAATCTTAAACTAGAAGCTTATGAACCATCAGACATAGTTACAGAGTTAAGTGTAAAAAACTATCTTCTCTTTAGCAGTATTGATGAAGAAGTATGTGCTTTTATGTGTGAGCGTTACTTGGTCGAGGCTAGTAATTTCTACACAAAGTTAGAGCAGAAATATCCACTTCATATGCTCGATGAAGACTCTTATGACAGACTCTATAACCGTTTTTTAGAGCTTCGTACAGATAAAGCCATAGTTACGATGCAAGAAGACTCTGAGCAAGAAACAGGCGAAGAAGATATCTCTTTAACGGACTTTTTAAGAACTTCTTCAGATATCTTGACAAGTGAAGAGTCTGCTCCTATTATCAAGTTTGTAAATGCACTTTTTTATCAGGCTATCAAAAAAAGAGCTTCTGATATACATATAGAAGTGCAAGAAAAACGTGGTGAAGTACGCTTTCGTGTAGATGGGATGCTAAGTAAAAATGCAGACTTGGATAAGAAGGTGGTAAACCTGATAATCTCGCGTATAAAAGTAATCTCAAACCTTGATATTTCAGAAAAACGCATACCTCAAGATGGACGAACTCAGATAAAAATATCAGGTGAGACTCTTGATGTACGTGTATCTATACTACCAACTTTTTATGGTGAGAGAGTTGTTATGAGACTTCTGATGCAAAGCTCACAGATACCTCAAATTAATGAGCTTGGATTTGATGATGAGCTGATAGGTGATGTGAAAAAACTTCTTCGTACTTCTCACGGTATTATCTTAGTTACGGGACCTACTGGAAGTGGTAAGACAACATCGCTTCACTCATTTTTACGTGAAGTTGAAGAGCCTGAAAAAAACCTCATAACGGTTGAAGATCCGGTTGAGTATAAGTCTGATAATATCGCTCAAATACAAGTAAATGAGAAAGTAGGGCTTACCTTTGCATCTGCTCTTCGCTCTATCCTTAGACAAGACCCTGATATCATCATGATAGGTGAAATACGTGATGAAGAGACAGCATCTATAGCTGTTCGTGCAGCACTTACCGGTCACCTGGTCTTTTCAACTCTTCATACAAACTCAGCTGCAGCTACGATATCTAGACTTGCAGATATGGGGATAGAACCATTTCTTATCTCATCTTCACTTCTTGGCATCTTGGCTCAAAGACTAACTCGTATCTTGTGTGATGAGTGTAAAGAGGAAGATACTATAGCTGAGAACTTTGCAGAGGACTATAACCTGCCTATAGATGCTAAGATATACAAGGCTTCAGGCTGTAAGAAGTGTAACTATAGCGGATATACAGGTCGTCGCTCTATAGGTGAGCTTTTAGTGATGAATGACAGCATAAAAGACCTGCTAAAAAATACAACTGATGAACATACTATAAAAATTGAACTTGAACGTGCTGGACTTAAGACTATATCTACTCAACTAACTCAGATGCTACTTCGCGGTGAGACATCTCTGGATGAAGCGATACGTGTCGGTATGGAACATGCATAAAGCTAGAAGTGCTTTTACCCTCATAGAAGTTATGGTAGCTGTAATGATTATATCTGTAGTCATTATGGCACTGCTTCAGATGCAAGGAAATACTTCGCATATATTCTCAAAGCTCGGCAATACCATTAAAATAAACCAATACACTTCCCTTTTTATCTCAAACAAGGATTATGGATATGAGAAAAAGAGTGTTGATCTCGATGACTTGCTAAGTGAGTTCAGAGTTGAAGATGAGCTAAGGCGAGAACTCAAAATCATAAAAGTAAAAGTAGACTATGAAGAGCTAAAGCGCATTGATATGAGTGAGAGTGAAGAGGGCAGTTCTAGTTTAGTCTTTGAGCTAGGAAAGACAGTACTGAAGATAGATGACTCTTCAGCATCTATTATGAGGTTCAGAATCCAATGAGAAAGGCTTTTACGCTCATAGAGTTAGTCGTATCTATCGGTATCCTCTCTATCATCATGATATTTCTATACAAAAGCTATGCATCTCTAAATGAGTCCAATAGCTTTTACAAAAAAGAGGTCTCAAAGATAAAGAGTGAGCAGTTGAAAAAGAAGGTGCTCTTTTTGGACTTTTCTTTGGCGTTACAGCAAAACTACAAAATAGATATCAAACCTCAAGATAAAAAAGAAGACATAGTTTTTTTACAAAGCTCAAATTCTATGCATAACAGATACAACCCGTTCATAGCATATATATTTAAAGAACAGAAGCTATATAGACTAGAGTCAAGAAACCCATTCAAAGACTATCCGCTAAGTGCAGATGCTGATTTTAGTGTTGAGTATTTTGGTGAAGCGAAAAGTTTCAGAGTCTACAAATCAGAAAACAATGCTACAGAATCGTATCTGATTCATGTTGACTTTAAAGAAGAGGAAGATGTGTTATTAAAAGTCAAAGTACTTGGGTAACTTCAAGAAATAATAGGAGAAATAAAATGAAAATTAATAAATCAAACACAAAAATTATTTTATATATAGGTCTGCTTCTTAGCGTTACTATAAGTAACATATCTGCAAAAGAGTCTCATATGACAGCTTCAGTTGCTATGGTTGGTATGAGTATGGACTATAGAGAATATAACAAAGCTGGAGCTATACTAGATAGTGAAGAATCGTCATACACGGATATAACAGGTGCTGAAATGAGTTTGGGATATGTGTTTGATAGGGATATGTCAGCATATTCGCATATAAAGTTAAACCTAATGTTACTAAGTGGTGAAACAAAGTATGTAGGTTCATATCTTGGCAGTGGACAACCGTATGGAAGTGTAGTTAGCAAGACACAAAATATCATATTAGACACAGATGTTTCATTTGTACACACAAATATATATAAAAATATTTTTGAATTTAGTTATGGTTTAGGGATTGGATATCGTGAATGGGAGAGGGCGCTTTCAGCTTCACAAATAGAGGTATATACGTGGTACTATTTAAAGCCGATTGTTGGTGTGAGTGTTATGGTTTCAAATAAAGTGAAAGTAGGTGCAAATATAGAGTATCAGCATGGTTTTGACACTGTGATGACATCATCAAATCCTAAACTTGACTTTACTCTTGGTGGAGCAAATATCTGGGAGCTTTCTGTCCCAATCTCTTTTAATTACAACGAGAATATGAACTTGTTTTTTGAAGCCACATTTTCTAAGCAGACTATAATTGAGTCAAATGTAAACAGTGGATATTACGAACCAGACAGCACAGCATATAACAATTATATAAAATTTGGTGTCGCATTTAAGTTTTAAAGTTTAAATACGATATAATCGCGGATAATTTTTATATAATAAAGGATATTCTTTGAACCTCTTAAGCATTTTTTCTTTTAACTCTGATAAAAAACAAGTAACTAAAAACGAATCTTCTTCTCACTGGGTGAAGTGTAAATCATGTCACTCTCTTATGTACTACAAAGAAGTTGAAAATCAAAATTACGTATGTCCTAAGTGTGGGTTTCACCTTCGTATAGGTGTAAAAGAGAGAATAAAACTCTTGGAAGATGAAGGTACATTTGTTGAATTTGATGGTAACCTTCACCCTGTTGATCCTTTAAAGTTTGTAGATTCTAAAGCATATACGAAAAGAATCGAAGAAGGTTTTGCAAAGACTGGAAGAAAATCATCAGTAGTTAGTGGTGAAATCGTGATGAATGGTGTATCTGCGCAAGTAGTAATCTTTGACTTTGGTTTCATGGGTGGATCACTCGGTTCAGTAGAAGGTGAAAAGATTGTTAGAGCTGTAAAGCGTGCTATTGAGAAAAAAGAAGGACTTATTATCCTAAGTGCAAGTGGTGGAGCTAGAATGCAAGAGAGTACATTCTCTCTTTTACAAATGAGTAAAACATCAGCTGCACTTGCAAAACTTGCAAATCATAACTTGCCTTATATCTCAGTTCTTACTGACCCAACAATGGGTGGTGTTAGCGCCTCATTTGCTACACTTGGAGATATCATCATCGCAGAGCCAGGTGCTCTTATCGGGTTTGCTGGACAGAGAGTTATTGAGCAGACTATCGGTTCAGCTCTTCCAGATGGTTTTCAAAGAGCGGAGTTCTTACTTGAAAAGGGTTCTGTAGATATGATAGTAAATAGAAACGAACTTAAAAAGACACTTTCAGACCTTCTAACGCTTCTAAACAAAGCAGCTTAATGCGTCTTTATGCATTGTGTGATCAAGAGCTTCTCGATAAAAGAGGAGTCTCTTTAGAGGAGTTCCTACAGATAGCAAAAGCAAATAATGCAGAAATAATTCAATATAGAAATAAAAATGCTGATATTGCTTTTATAAAACAACAACTTATATTTATACGAAAAAACTACGATGGATTCTTGATAGTAAACGATGCTTATGAGCTTATAGAATATTGTGACGGCGTTCATGTTGGACAAGAAGACCTTAAAGCAATTGATGAAGATGTTTTTAAAGCAGTGAAAGTTCTAAGAAGTGTGATTAAAAAAGAAAAACTTTTAGGAATCTCTACTCATAATGAAGAAGAAGTTCTCCAAGCCAATGAAATGGACTTAAATTACATAGGTTTGGGGGCATATAGGAATACAACTACAAAAACAGATATTTCAGGTGTTTTAGGCTCAGACCTGGATTCAATAGCTTCAAAATCAAAACATCTTGTAGCAGCAATAGGTGGTGTTATACTTGATGATAAATTTTCAAATGTGACTTATCACGTTATTGGAAGTGGATTAATAAAGTGAACATAGATATTGTTTCTATAGCAAAAAAAGAGCGATCTACTTATGACCCGCTGTACAAAGAGCTAACAAAAATGATTTCTCGCTTCGCGAAAGTGGAAGATATTGAAATTTTTCCTAAAGATGTAGCAAAATCACACACTATTTCACCAGAGGCTTCAAAACAAGCGTATACACGTGCTTTGGAACCATATACAAAGAATAGTTTTTGCATAACTTTGCATCCTGATGGAAAATTAATCGATAGTTTTGAATTTAGTAAGCTTTTAAATGATAGAATGTCCATTAAATTTTTCGTAGGTGGTGCTTACGGTTTTGAGGATAGCTTTTTAAAACAAAGTGATGCCGTGATAAGTTTAGGTAAATTGACTATGAGTCATAAGATAGCAAAAGCAGTTTTGCTAGAACAGATTTATAGAGGTTTTTCTATATTAAGTAACCATCCATATCATAAGTAAGGAAAGTCAGTGCAAGAGAGTGAGTTAAACTACTTTAAAGAAATTTTAGAAAGTAGAAAAGTACAAATTATTAAGAACATTTCGGGTGTTAATGCTGAGCTGGATCAGCTAAATTCTTTAGAGTTAAATGATGAGGGCGATCACGCCTCTGTAAATAATAACTCTATGGTAGAGAGTGCAATTGTCTTTCAACAAGAAAAAGAGCTTAGAGAGATTCAAGTTACATTAGGGAAAATTGCTAATGGTGATTATGGAATATGTGAAATGTGTGAAGACCCAATAGGGTTCCAACGCTTAAAAGTTAAGCCTCATGCAATATACTGCATTGATTGTAGAGAAATAGTAGAAAAGTCTAGTTAATTTAAGGAGCAAATTTATGTATATAAAAAGATATACAATAGCGTCACTAATCCTGATTGCTTTAGTGGGATGGTATGTGTTTGCATACGTTTCTCAAGATACAACTGCCATTGAAGTATTTGGTGTGTCATTACCTGCATTTCCTGTCGCAGTCTGGGTTATTGTTCCTCTTGTGATTCTATATATTGTAAGTGTTTTTCATATGTCATTTTATTCTATGCTATCTGGTTTTAAGCTTCGTAAGTATGATAAAGACTATGAAAAAGTGATTGATGCAATCGCGGATGCTTATATGGCAAAAGATGAAAGAAATCATATATACAAAACTCCTAGATACCAACTTCTAGGTTCTATAATAGATAATACGACTCTATTCCCAAGCGCTTCTTTAAATGCAGGTACTCAAAATGAAAAACTTGATGCTGTTTTAAAAGTGATAGAAGACATTAAGAATGGAGAAGTTGTAGAACTTAAGAAATATTCACTTAAACCTGAAAATGCTTTAGTAATTCAAAACGATAGAAATCGTTATAAAAAAGGTGATTTAACTGCTGAAAATATTCTAAGCAATGCTGAAAATCACGATGATGGTTTAGTAAAAGAAGCATATGCAGATCTAGTTAAAACTGCTCCATTGAGTAAAATAGAGCAACACAAGTCTTTTTTAACTAAAGAGTCTTTGTTTGATATATTAGCCAGAATCAATGCAGATGAAAATACTTTAGAGATTTCAAATGAAGCGTTAATATCTCTTCTTAATGTCTTGGATTTAGATGCAAAAGATCTTATTAAAGTCTCCAGTGCTCTTTCAACTACTATGATTCCAGAACAGAGAATGAAACTTTTTGAGACACTAAGTGAAACTAGAGAAGATGGAATTGAAGCTTACATGTTCACACTGTTTGATTTAGAAATGCTTGCTCCTGCTAATGAACTGCTACATAACACACAAGATGATGAGTACGTAAACTTTAAGGCTTACAGTGCACTAAAAGAGTGTGGTAAAAACTTCAATATCAACTTGTTTATTTAATGATTGATAAACTCCCTTTTGATAAACCAATCTATGTCCTGGCACCTCTTGCCGGGTTTACAGACTTACCTTTTAGAAGTGTGGTGAAAAAATTTGGAGCCGATCTTACTGTAAGTGAGATGCTAAGTTCAAATGCTTTAGCTCATGGCTCAGAAAAAACACTGCACATGCTGCAAAAAGCATCAATTGAAGATCCTTACTCTGTACAGATATCAGGCTCCCAGAGTGATATGGTAAAACGTGCTGTTGAAGTTCTTAACGAATATGACGGTATAGATATTATTGACTTAAACTGTGGATGTCCAGTTCCAAAAGTTGTAGGGCATGGAAGTGGAAGTTCTCTGCTTTTAAACTTGCCTCTTATGGGTGATATTATCAGAACAATAAAAGATACTTCAAATAAAAGCCTTACAAGTGTAAAGATCAGACTTGGATTTGAGAAGAAAAACCATATTGAGATTGCGAAAATGGTTGAAGATAGTGGCGCTGACTTTTTAGCTGTTCATGGTAGAACACGTGCCGGAAAGTTTAAAGCTGCTGTTGATTACGATGCAATAAAAGAGATCAAAGAAGCTGTGTCAATCCCTGTGATTGCAAATGGTGATATAGATTCATACGAAAAAGCTAAGTGGGTGTTAGAGCATACAGGTAGTGATGGTGTAATGATTGGAAGGGGTGCTGTCGGTGCTCCATGGATCTTTCATCAACTACGTACCGGTAGCCAAGACATTGACAATAATATTAAGCATGATATAATCATGGAGCACTTTGATAAAATGATAGAATTTTATGGCGCACATGGCGTTGCTATGTTTAGAAAACATACACATACATATTCTAAAGGCTATAAAGGTGCTTCAGCACTTAGAAACAGCGTAAACAACATATCTGATATAGGTGAATATCGCGCTGTAATAGATGACTTCTTTAAAAATAGTGAGCAGGTGAATTAATGGCTAATACATGCTAGAAATAAGTAAATCAATACAAATATTAGATGATAGTGATATAGGTGATAATATCTTTCACTATGAGTATAATGTAAAGCATTTACTTTCTCTAATAAAAAAAGGTGTAGATGAAGAAGATACTCTTTTTTTAAGCTCATATCGCTCTTTTGAAGGCGAAGTATATGAGAACTTTATATATGAAAAACTTTTAAGATATGCCGAGGAAAATGACAACATAGAGAAATTTATTCTCAAAGGTTTTCATCAAGGCAGACAAAAAGCTCACGCAAATACGCTTTCCATAAGTGAAAAACAGCAAATTGTATATAGAACAAAGAGCAGAGAAATTAGCGAGTTTGATGCAATGCTTGTCACTAAAGATAAAGAACTTTATTTTGTTGAGATGACTCTTGTAAAATCTGTTTTAAAACTAAGAAAGAGACTTCGAAAGAAAAAAGCACTTCTTGAAACTATTTTTCCTGACTATGATATTAAAGCACTTATTATACTTAATGAAGGGGCTACTGGAACAAGACAGTTCCCAGATTATTGTAAAGTATGGTTTACGCAAGAGTTTTCTGCAAATAATGTCTTAGATTACATAAAAAATCCAAATGCAAAAGAATTAGCACCTATATCTAAGGTTAATTCTCCAAAAATGGTTGAAGCACATTCATTTAAACTTTACCAGTTCAGATACTATAACACAATGTCTTGGATAACAAAAACTATCAGGTCTCATAAAAAACATATCATTGATATGGGATTTTTAATGAAAGATACTGTTCAAAGATACCATGACTTGTATAATAAATTTTATATTGGCTATCTTAGTGTAGAAAATGCAAGAGAACTCCTTAGTCTTGAGGAAGAGTATCAAGATGGTCAAAGAGTTGTCGTTGCTATAGAAAAAAAATATAGTGATGAGATAGTTCTAACCTACTATATACAAAAAGGGCGTAAAAACTTATATCTATATTCTTTTGAAGATGATGGAAAAATAACTAAAGAGAAAAAAGATCCATATGGAATCACTGTAACTGAAGTCTTTCATATGAATAAAATGATGGATGATAGTTATGAGCTTAATATGTCAAATATTAAGATGATTAAAAAATTGCTCAGAGAGAGATTTGAGAGAGACTCAAAGAAGTCTTAGACTTCGTAGGATATAGAAGCTGCTCTCTCTTTATATGCCTGTAAAGGTTCTTTAGTCTCATCTTTTAATGATAAGAACTCATCTAATTCCTGATGTCTATTTTGTAAAATACTCTCAAAATCTTCCTGTGTTACAGGCTTGTTGTCTGTAAACTTATCTAGTAAAATATTACTTGCACCCATTAGAACAAGATAACTTTGCTCACCAAAATCAAGCATAACTACACTATTGGAATTGTCTATGCTCTTTTGAAATCTAATAGATACATTATTGTCTTTTAGAGATGTTGTTTGCTGATTCTCTTTAAATAACCAAGAATTTTGTTGTTCTTTCCTATTTTTTGGAGATGCTCTTCTTTTTATCATAAGTAAAAGGATGATTCCAACGATTAGTATAGCAATCACGATATAGTAACTTTGGGTCATCTCACCATCTTTTTTAGTGGGTAATGATGCAAGTATGTTACTACTGTCAGAAGCAGGTTTTTTTACTTGTGTAGGAATTTTTGAGCTAAATCTCAATCTTAGTCCATAAGCGTCAGAGGTCTTAGAAGCTTTTAGTGTTACATCATTTGCAACAGATGCAACTATTTGTGTATATCCGGACATTGGAGTTATGTTAATAGAGTGTAAAAATTTAGAAGATACTTTTTTAAGTTTTGCAGACTCTATCTTAGCATCTGTAAGTTTAATGATTATTTTAGATTGCGAAATACTTTGTTTTATAACTCCCTCATAAGGAGTATCAAAAGTGATCATTACATCCGCTCTATCTGTTCTGTCATAAATATTATAACTTAGAATCTTTGAGGCATTTAGGGCTAGAGGAAGAAGAAAAATAAGTAAAAGTCTAATCATAGTCTCTCTTTTGAAAGATGGTATAAAACAGCACTAGAGTCTAGTACCTCATTAATACGAATAGCAAGGTTTTTCTCATAAACCATAACTTCGCCTTTACCGAGTATTCGACCATTTACATAAGACTCAACACTTTCACCGGCTGGTTTTTTAAGGTCTATTATAGAACCTTTTTCAAGTTGTAGTATCTCAGCTATAGTTAACTCTGTTTCACCAAGGTCAGATACAAATTCCACTTCCATGTCCAAGAGACCGCTATAGTTCATCCATGACAGTTCTTTATCCTCATTAAATGGGATTTCTTTTTCACCGTAGCTATGCTTTCTTCTCTTAGCCAATTATAGTTCCTTGATCGCTATTATCATTTCATCATTTTCAATTTTAACGATTTTTGCCTCATCGTATGCAAAGTCAAAGTTGTCTATCTTTTCAAAGTGAGGTATGTTGATGGTATACGGGTTTTCATCGGCTTCTTCAGCGATTACTTTAGCACTGCCAACTATGAGGTTTGTAGTCTCTAATGTCATATCTATTAAAGTCTCCTCATCACTCTCATCTTCTTCTAGAAAAAGCTTTGAAATTCTCTGCATAAAATTTTCATCTGAAGCTATATAAACTCTATGTTTTTTACCGTCTTGAGCATCTATATCTATATAAGCAATTAGTGTTCTCTTTTCATTGATACCATCATGGATAACATGTGGTTCTCGGATTTGATGTATACAAAAATTTTCTGAGGCTTGAATTATAGTTTTTAACATTTATACCCTTTATTTAGCTTGATTATACTTCATTCAATCTCAAAGCAAAATTAAAGTATAAATAATAAATCAACTATAAAGCCTAGTAGGGGTATAATTCGCTAAAAGTTTTTAATGGTACTTAATGATTGAATTGATATTTCTTGGTGTAACTGTTGGTATAGTTTCTGGCTTCTTTGGTATTGGAGGAGGGACAATATTAGTTCCTCTTCTTTTACTGCTAGGATACGATACGAAAATAGCAATAGGTATAGCCATTGTGCAGATGGTTTTTAGCTCTGTTTTTGGAAGCTATCTAAACAACAAAAAAGGCACCTTAGATGTTGCTATGATAAGTAGTATCGGAATTGGTGGTTTTATTGGAGCACTGCTTAGCGGTAACATAGCTTCTAGTTTTAGTGATAATACCCTAGAAATGGTCTTTTTAGCTTTTGCAGTTTTTGCATTGTTAAGACTCTTTTTTAAGACAAAAGAAGAAAGAGAACAAAAAGAGGTAAACAAAGTAGCACTTTTCATTATAGGGTTTTTCTTGGGTTCTCTTAGTATGACTATCGGTGTTGGTGGAAGTATTGTTCTGGTTCCTATTTTAGTCGGTTTTTTACATGTGCCGTTAAAAAAAGCTATTTCAGCAGGTCTGTTTTTTGTGGTGTTCTCATCAATAGCAGGTTTTATATCTCATGCAAGATTAGGGCATATAGATTTTGAGAGTGGAGTTATTATTGGATTGGCTTCTTTAGTTGGAGTCTATTTTGGTATCCATTTAAAAGATATAGTCAATACAGTGTTACAAAGAAGATTGCTGATCAGTTTTTACTTTTTAGTAGTTGTATATTTAGTTCAAAGAATATTTATTTAAAGGTTTTAAGTGAAGAAAAAAGATAGCATAATAATAACAGGCGCAAGAGAAAATAATTTAAAAAATATAAGTTTAACAATTCCAAAAAATGAGCTAGTTGTAATGACTGGTATCAGTGGAAGCGGTAAATCAACACTTGCATTTGATACACTATACGCAGAAGGACAGAGACGATATATGGAGTCTCTATCATCTTATGCCAGACAGTTCCTTGATCGTGTAGGAAAGCCTGATGTAGACAAAATAGAGGGACTTACTCCAGCCATCGCTATTGATCAAAAAACAACTTCTAAAAATCCACGTTCTACTGTAGGTACTATTACAGAGATATATGACTACTTTAGACTACTATATGCTCGTGTTGGTGTTCAGCATTGTCATAAATGTAAAAAAGTAATCTCACAGATGTCAGCATCTGATATCATCGGTGAAGTTGCAAAGCTTCCTGAGGGCGCTAAACTAGTACTTTTAGCTCCTCTTGTTCGTGAAAAGAAAGGCTCATATGCAGATATGCTGGAATCTCTCGTTCATAAGGGTTATGTAAGAGCTATGATAGACGGTGTTATGGTTCGACTTGACGATGAAATCGAACTGAGTAAGACTAAAAAACATACTATCAAAGTTGTAATAGATAGAGTTGTAGTAAAACCCGAAAACAAAGAGCGTATAGCAGCGGATGTTGAGAAAGCTTTAAAAGAGAGTTATGGTGAGTTAGAGATAGATATCTTAAATCATAAAGAACTTGGTTTGAGTGTATCCCAGATGCATTATAGTGAGCATAACGCTTGTTTTGACTGTAAGATAAGCTTTGATCCGCTTGAACCTCTTTCTTTCTCATTTAACTCACCTAAGGGTGCTTGTAGTGAGTGTGATGGTCTAGGTTTAAGATATGCGCTTGACCAAGATAAAATTATAGATATAGACTTGTCTGTGGAGAAGGGTGCTGTTAAGATTGTTTACGGCTTTAACAAAGGTTATTATTTTACATTTTTAAAGGGTTTCTGTGCTCACAATGATATTGACATCACAGTTCCTTATTCAGACCTCCCTGAACATCAGAAAAAAGCTATTTTACATGGTGGTATAGAAGAAGTGAGTTTTCTTTGGAAAAATCATGAAGTAAAAAGAATGTGGCCAGGGATAGTAAAAATAGCATACGATATGTTCAAAGATGAAAAAGAATTAGCTGATTACATGAGTGAGAAAGTATGTAATGTTTGTAATTCAAATAGACTAAAACTAGAATCTTTAGCAGTTAGAGTAGGTCAAAAAGGCATAGCCGAACTTTTAGAGATGCCAATAGGAAAAACTTACGAGTGGTTTGCACAAGAAGATAATTTTTCATACCTAGATGCACAAGATACGCAGGTAGCACTACCTATTTTAAATGAGATCAGAGAGAGACTATACTTCTTGTTTGACGTGGGACTTGGTTATATAACTCTAGGTCGAGATGCAAGAAGTATAAGTGGCGGTGAGGCTCAAAGAATTCGTATAGCATCTCAGATCGGCAGTGGTCTTACAGGTGTGTTGTATGTTCTTGATGAGCCAAGTATCGGTCTTCACGAAAGAGATACTCTAAAGCTTATTCGTACTCTTAGAAGTCTTCAAGAAAAAGGTAACAGTGTTATCGTTGTTGAGCATGACAAAGAGACTATAGAAAATGCTGACTTTATAGTGGACATTGGTGCTGGTGCAGGTAAGTTTGGTGGCGATGTTGTTTTTAGCGGAACATTGGACAAGTTGAAAAAAGCTAAAACACTGACTGCTGATTACTTATATGGAAGAAAGAAGATAGAGTACTTTTACAGACGTTCACAAGATAAATATATAGAGATAAAAAATGTAACTATAAACAATATAGAAAATTTAAGTGCAAAAATACCTCTGAATAACTTTGTTTGTATTACAGGAGTAAGCGGAAGTGGAAAGAGTTCTTTGATGCTTCAAACTCTTCTTCCTACAGCAAGAGAGCTACTTAACCATGCAAGAAAAGTAAATAAAGTTGCAGGTGTAGAGATTACTGGACTAGAAAATGTAGATAAAGTTATCTATCTCGATCAAAGCCCGATAGGAAGAACACCAAGATCTAATCCTGCAACTTATACCGGCGTAATGGATGAGATAAGAAATCTTTTTTCTCAAACAAAAGAGTCTCAGATTCGCGGATACACTACTTCAAGATTTAGCTTTAATGTTAAAGGCGGTAGATGTGAGAAGTGTCAGGGTGAGGGTGAAATAAAGATAGAGATGCACTTCCTGCCGGATATTATGGTTAATTGTGACACTTGTCTTGGTACTAGATATAATCAGCAGACTTTAGAAGTTTTTTACAAAGGTAAAACGATTTCTGATGTTCTTAATATGAGCGTAGATGAAGCCTTTGAATTTTTTAAGCCGATTCCAAAGATACACCAAAAGATGAAAACTCTTGTTGATGTAGGTCTGGGTTATATCTCTCTTGGTCAAAATGCCGTAACACTATCAGGTGGTGAGGCACAAAGAATCAAACTAAGCAAAGAGTTAAGCCGTAAAGATACAGGGAAAACTCTATATATACTAGATGAACCTACAACAGGGCTTCACTTTGCAGATGTGGACAGACTGACAAAAGTCCTTCATCACTTTGTAGAGCTCGGAAATTCTGTACTCATTATTGAGCATAACTTAGACATGATTAAAAATGCTGACTGGGTTATAGATATGGGTCCAGAAGGTGGCTCAGGCGGTGGTCTTATTATCGCAGAGGGTTCACCTGAAGACTTGGCTATTTCTCATAAAGATAATGGCAGTTATACAGGTGCATATTTAGAAAAAGAGCTAGCCCTACATAGTGACTAAACGCTCTGTTTTACGCTATTATTTTAAACAATATCCATGTTGTTAAAAACGAAAGAAGAACGCCATACCCAACTATTGCAGAGCTTAGCCTCGGAGCTAAACCTGCCATAGATGCTACTGCTCCTGCCGTAATCATAGGTCCCATTCCAGCTTCCATAATAGAAACACTTGAAGCTAAACCTTCCCATGAAAAAATCATAGATATAAAAATAGCTACTGCTGGAGCTAAAATAAGTTTTACACTAAGTGCACTAAAAAAAGGTTTTATATCCTCTTTTGGCAGTTTAAATCTTAACTGTAAGCCTACCGCAACAAGAGCCAAAGGAACTATAGTACTTGCCAGTGAAGATAAAACACTAGTTATGACAGGATGAAATGTAGTTCCTATAAAAAATAGTGCTACAAGTAGAGATAAGAATGGTGGAAAAGTAATAATTTTAATAGCTATGGCTTTGACATTAACATCTTCTGTGTTCGAATAATATACAGAAATAAAAGTACCATATGTTGAAAGCATGATAAATGAACCTAGTTGATCGTACATCAAGACATAAGGCAGTGCTGAATCTCCAAAGTATGCTTGAATAACTGGAATACCTACAAATGAAGTGTTTCCTAAAACCCCAACAAGCATCAAAGCTCCTGTGACTTCTTTAGAAAACTTAAAAACCTTAGATATATAATATATTACAACAGCACTCACACCCATGACTATCCATGCTATGATAATAGGTATAAGAACTTCAAAAGAAAAACTTAGTTTTGGTATCTGCAGCAGAGCCATTGCCGGTAGTGAGATGTACAAAATAAATTGATTTAGTATAATAGGAGTGTCTCTAGGGAAGATATCCCGTTTATTGATGATATAGCCGATAAAGAGCGCTACAAATATGAGAGCAAAATTTTCCATTATCTTTTAAATAGTTTCACTTCACATGTGTTGTCACCGGAGATAGTACCATGCTCTTGAACATAATCTATCCCCCAGTTAAACATACTCTCTAAAACAGGTCTTAGTTTTTTGCCGATAGGAGTAAGAGAATAGACTACTTTAGGTGGAACTTCCGGAAAAACTTCTCTATGGATTATCTTTTTACTTTCTAGTTCTTTTAGTTTTACTGTTAAAGTTTTTTGAGTTATCTCAGATATCTCTTCGTGTAGGTCTTTAAATCTTTTATCATTCTCAAGTAGATGCCATATAATGCTCATCTTCCATTTATCGTTAAAAATATCTAGAGTTACTCCCACAGAGCACTTAAACTCTTTGTCATTTACATAGTACATAATATTCCTTGTTCTGTAATTATATCATAAAGTAAATTTAACTCCATTACTTACCTAAAGTATCGTAAGCAACAATTAAGTTCATAAGCTATATAATTTTCAAAAGTTAATAAAATAAGGACACTCCAAGATGAATGATTTTATGTATCACAATCCTACTAAAATAGAATTTGGTAGGGCAAAAGAGAATAATATAGGTCAATATATTAAAGAAGCAAATATCGAGAGTGTATTGCTGGTATATGGAACAGGAAGTATCAAAAAAAATGGACTATATGAGAGGGTTATAGCATCTCTAAAAAATAATGGCATCTCTTATGAAGAGCTAGACGGTGTTGTTAGTAATCCACTTTTAAGCAGAGTAAATGATGGTATCAAAATAGTAAAAGACAAAAATATTCAAGCTGTTCTCGGTGTTGGCGGCGGTTCTGTCGCAGACTCTGCTAA
>NZ_JBFFNS010000020.1:0-45809 GCF_041563035.1 Sulfurimonas sp.
ATATCTTTATCTTTTAGGTTTAGCAGAGTCTCTTTAAGTCTCTTTGTAAAACCATCTCCATAGGTAGCATCCAAGTCTCCGTGAGCCGTAAACTGATAGTCGGGAAAAGTAGGTGTTTGCCAGATGATCTTTACTTTTGAACTGTCTATTTTTCCGCTCTTTAGTTCTGAGTCCCAAACTTTAAAGTTAACCGCACCGACTTCATAAGCTCCGCTTTGAACCAAAGCTATAGTCTTAGTATGGTTTCCGGAGTAACCAACCTTAGAAAAAACTTCTGAGGGAGCTTTACCCAGATGCTCACGTATAAAATACTCAGGCATTAATCGCCCGCTTGTTGAGCCTTTTGAACCAAATGTAAATGTCTTGTTTTGTATCTCTTGTGGAAACTCATCGGAGTAATCAAGAGATGTTTTAGTGTTTACTATGATATATGAGCGAAACTCTCTGTCTTGAATACCTTGTGCTATGGCTATGGAGTTTGGAACAATCTGTCTTGCTTTTACACCGCTAAAACCACCGAACCAAGCAAGTTGTACCTGCTTGTTTCTAAAAGCTGCTATGGATGCTGAGTAAGATTTAATAGGTATAAACTTGGCATCTACATCTAACTTTTGTGAGAGATAAACGGCTAGTTTTGAGAAACGCTCTTTTAGTTTTGTCTCATCTTGGTCAGGGATTGCTGAGAATGTAAATGTTTGACTAAACAGACTTGAAACCACTAATAGGCTCATAAGTGTTTTTTTCATGATAACTCCAAAATATTTTTTGAAGCATTAAGTGAGAGTCATAAAATTAGCATAACTTATTTATGTCAAGCCTAAACCTTAGGCAAATGCTCTTTAATAACCTAACTTTATAGGAATAAATATTAATTTTTACTTAAAGAGTAAAATAAATTTTACTCTTTTAATATTACTTTAATTTTATAACTAGTAGAATACATATAACATTAACCTATGGATTAGGTGTACATAAATGTAATAAAATCTTTTACTACACTTCGTACACTTCCTCCATAAAATACTTTAAGGCAAAACATGAATAACGAATCTAAATTAACTAAGTTCGTTCAAGCAGCTGGTTGAGCAGCGAAGATGGGTCCGGGAGATCTAAAACATACAATTCGCTCACTTATACCAGATAATGAAAATGTGCTTGTAGGATTTGAACATAGTGAAGATGCTTCTGTTTTTAAGATAAATGAGAATGAAGCATTAGTCCAAACTGTTGATTTTATTACACCTGTCGTTGATGATCCGTTCGTATATGGAAAAATCGCGGCAGCAAACTCGCTTTCAGATGTATTTGCAATGGGAGCAGAAGTGAAAACTGCTCTGAACATTGTAGGCTTTGATAAAACTAATCATGACTATGAAGTTCTTAGTGAAATACTAAGAGGTGGTAATGAGAAGATAAAAGAGTGCGGTGGTGTTTTAATCGGCGGTCATACTATAGAGTCGTTGGAGATGTACTATGGACTTAGCGTTACAGGGATGATACATCCAAGTCGTGTTCTTAGAAATAATACTCCTAAAATAGGACATGTTTTAGTGCTTACGAAACCTATAGGCATTGGTATCTTAACAACTGCCATCAAGAGAGACCTCCTTAAAACAGATACTACTCTTGAAGCCATAAAAGTTATGGAGACTCTCAACCACTTGCCGTCAAGACTCCTCTCAGAGTATGAAGTAAGTGCTTGTACTGATGTTACAGGTTTTGGTCTACTAGGTCACGCTTATGAGTCTACAAATGAATCTGTGACCCTTAGTATAGATGCTAAGAGTGTTCCGGTTATGGCAGATGCATTTGAGTTGGCAGACAGAGATGTAGTTCCCGGTGGGACTAAGAGAAATATGAAGTATTTAGAAGATAAGGTAACATATGTAGGAGATGCTACAAAGTACGCGCTAATGTTTTGTGATGCACAAACATCGGGTGGATTATTAGTATCTATGAATGAAGATGACGCAAAAGAGTATGTAAAAAGAGTAGAAGATTTGACTTTTGGTTACGCGTGTGTGATTGGTTCTATCATTCCAAGAGGAGATAGACCGATAATAGTGTACTAAGTTTGGTGAGAAGGCGAAGGAATCGAACCTCCCGAGGCGTTTACACAAAAACCTCCAATCAGGGTTGAAACCTGTGGTGCCCACCAGGGTCACATGCCCCCCAAATCTTGTACAACTGAAGTGTACAATAGAAAATATAAAAATAATCTGAAAAAGGGTAAAAATGTTTTTACTAAAATCTATTCCTAAGGTAGACAAGTTTAGCCAGAATGAGAGATTTGATGATTTAGCCTCGTCACTTGTTGTTAGTATCACTCAAGAAGTTCTTCAAAACTTAAGAGAAAACATTTTAAAAAATGAAGTAGAATCTTTCACCGAAGATGAGTTAGTAGATGTTGTTTTACAAAAATACTCCCAGCTTACAAAACCATCTCTGCAAAAGCTAATCAATGCAACGGGTGTGATAGTACATACAAACTTGGGACGAAGCCTTATAGATGAAAAAACATTTGATAAAGTAAAAGATGTAGTTACCAGCTACAACAATCTAGAGTACGATTTAGCCAAAGGTAAAAGAGGGGAGAGATACTCTCATATCTCAGATGTGATTTGCAGACTTCTTGGATGCGAAGATGTTTTAATAGTCAACAACAACGCAAGTGCAGTCTTTTTAATCCTCAATACCTTTGCAAAGAAAAAAGAAGTCATAGTCAGTCGTGGTGAACTTGTAGAGATAGGCGGAAGTTTTAGAATCCCTGATGTGATGAAACACAGTGGAGCAAATCTTGTTGAAGTAGGAGCTACAAACAAAACGCATCTATATGACTATGAAGATGCCATAACTGACAAGACATCAATGCTTATGAAAGTCCATAAATCAAACTACTCTATAGAAGGTTTCAGCTCTGAGGTCGAGTTCAAAGAGCTAATACATCTTGCAAGAGAGAAAAATCTCATAGACTACTACGACATGGGAAGCGGGCATCTTGTTGATCTGCCTTACGGACTTGACCAGCATGAACCATCAGTACTAAAGTATATGCAAGAGAACCCATCACTTCTCAGTTTCTCAGGTGATAAGCTTTTAGGAAGTGTACAAGCCGGAATCATAGTAGGAAAAAAAGAGTACATCGCTAAACTAAAAAAGAATCAGCTCCTCCGTATGCTCAGAGTAGATAAACTTACCCTTGCATTGCTAGAAGAGAGTATAACGTCTGTTTTGCTTAACAAGATAGATGAGATTCCTACGTTGAAGATGCTGTTTACTTCTGTAGAAGAGTTGAGAGAAAATGCTCTATCTTTACAAGAAGCTGTAAGCGATATATGTGAGTCTGAAATCATAGAGACTAAGACAGTCATAGGTGGCGGTACTACTCCAAATAGAACCATTCCAAGCATCGCACTAACTATCAAGATAAAAAACTACAAACAAAACAAGATGGAAAGACTCTTTAGAGAGAGAAAGATAATAGGTCGTATAGAAGACGACAGGTTTTTGCTGGACTTTAGAGCTATACAAAAAAGTGAAATATCCAAAATTATAAACGTAATAAAAGAGATAGCAGATGTCTAACTTTATCATAGGGACATGCGGACATATTGACCATGGTAAAACAGCTCTTATCAAAGCACTTAACGGTTTTGAAGGTGATACTACAAAAGAAGAACAAGAGCGCGGGATAACCATAGACCTTAGCTTTTCAAACATTGCCAAAGATGATAAAAATATAGCTTTTATAGATGTTCCCGGACATGAAAAGCTTGTAAAAAACATGATAGCCGGAGCATTTTCTTTTGACTGTGTACTCATAGTAGTAAGTGCAGTTGAGGGAATAAAACCACAGACAGTAGAGCATCTGGAGATTTTAAATCTGCTTGGTGTAAAAAATGCAGTATTAGTCATTACAAAAAAAGACTTGATAGAGAAGAGTGGGCTGGAGAAAAAACTATTTGAAGTTGAAGAGTTTATCTCCAGATATGACTTTGACTTGAAGTTTAGCATGGGTGTCTCTATTTTTGATGAGGCATCTATAGAGGCTTTAAAAGAGAGACTCTTTACTCTGGATGCAAGTACAAAGATAGAAGAGAACTTCTTTAGATACTATGTAGACAGAGTCTTTAGTGCCAAGGGTGCAGGAACTATTGTGACAGGTACTGTACTTGGAAAACCCATAGAAGTGAATGACAAACTTTTTATCTGTGACATACAAAAAGAATCCAAGATAAAGAACCTGCAAGTCCACGGTGCAGATGCAGCAGTAGCTAATATCTCAAACCGTACAGCTATAAACTTAAGCAACATAGATGCTAAAAATATAAAACGTGGTTTTGTCATAAGTAAAAAAGGCTACCTCAGAGGTTTTGACTCTATAGATATCTCTTTTAAAACGCTCAATGATAAGTTTTTGCATCACAACAGACACTACTCTGTCTATATTGGTTCTAGAAAGATAGATGCCAAGATCTTACTCTTTAACTCAGAGGGCTCTTTAACAGAGGGGTTTGCTTCTATAAAAAGCGAAGAGGATATTTTTAGCATCTACAATGAGAAACTAATCATCAGAGATGGAAACTTTACAGTGGCTGGCGGGGTAGTTTTAAACCCTGTAAGTGACCCTATGAAAAAGTCTCAAAAGTTGCATCTCCTTGAAGCACTAGAAAAAAAAGATATACCAAAAGCATACGCGATTTTACTTTATGCACATAAAAAAGGATTAGGACTTATCTCATCTGCACAAAGGTTTGCTCTCTCACATCAAGAAGCACTCCATAGTGCTAAAGAGTTATATGAAAGCTTCGTGGATGAAAAAGAGCTTATCATTTATCCTTTATCCACAAAAGATACTATTTACGCCAATATTAAAAATATCTACACTAAAAATCAATACGCACTTCTCTCAAATGCTTCTATAAAACTAAGACTAAAATGGGCTAGTGAAGCTTTTATAGAACTGGTTTTAAAAGAACTAGTAGATGAAGGCTTTTTAATAAAAGATGGCAACCTATATAAAAACGCAGATATTACAGAAGATCTTAGAATCTCGCTAGAACAGATAATGTTAAAACGTTTAGAAGAGGAGGGCATATCTCCGACTGCTCCTTACAACATCTACGATGACTTAGACATAGACAGAAAAATGGGTGATAACATACTAAAATCTTTATGTACCAAGAAGCAAGTACTCAGACTTCAACACAATCTTTTCATACATGCAAATAGTTTAAGTAAACTTGTTAATGAAATGAAAGATATTATCAAAAAAGATGGCTATATAGACATAAGAAACTTTAAAGAAAAACATCCACTGAGTAGAAAATATATTATTACTTATCTGGACTATCTGGATAATTTTTCAGAGATTAAAAAACAGGATAATAAGAGAGTTTTTAGTGTAGAGTAGCTTTAGCTACTCCTTTTTTATCTCATCTGCTCTTTGAGTAATAACATCATTATCAACACCTGCAGAGTATTGATACACAAGTTCTCCTCCACTTCTACCTTGATAGAGTGAAACTATTAATAATCCTATTATCAACACAAGGGAAACGTTTTCATAAAAAGATGAATCTTTAGAAATAGCGTACCACTTTACTATAGCAGTAGCTACTAAAGTGGCTACGACCACAAAACCGAATATTTTGTGGTTGTTTAAAGAGCTTATTCCTTCTTGGAGGATACTCTTGTTTTCTATGATTTTTTGCGCATCATCCAAACCACTGATTATTGCGAGAAATGATGCCAGCATCGCAAAACCGACAATTCTAAATGCTGCTTTGGAATAGGCTTTATCTTTTGTAATAAAAAATGTCAGTTGGGAGAACAGAGCGATAACAGGTAAGGCTACTACGAAATGTACAAACGGTGGATGTAATATATTCATTTTTCTTCCTTTTGTTTAGGGCGTAGGAAGATTATAGTATCAAGAAAATTAATACTATATTAAATAATTTTATTAACAACTAATGAATAAAGCTAGAAAGCAAAACTGTCATAAAGTGCCTAATTTCAGAGCTTCTGTGTGATTACTGATATAATTTTATCTTATTTTCTGATTATGTATGTATTCCATCTCCAAAGAGATGGAATGAGAAACTTTTAAATAGTTTAGAGTGGATCGCTAATAGATACCGATTTTCTCTCATGAAAGTTAAAGTGCTTTTCTAAATCTGTTTTAAATAGAAGTACAGGTACAACGATAAGAGATGCTACAACTGCTGCAATAGTTCCAAATATCAGAGCAACACCAAGACCGCCAAATACAGCATCTCCGGCAAGAAGTGTAGAAGCAAGGATAATAGCTGCCGCTGTTAGGAAAATAGGCTTAGCACGAGTTGCTGTTGCGTAAGCGATAGCTTCAGCTTTATGCATACCTTTTTCATCCATAAGTGACTTTGTAAAGTCTATAAGAAGAAGTGAGTTACGAGAACTGATTCCTATTAGTGCGATAAACCCGATGAGAGAAGTCGCAGTCAAGAAGAATGTATCAGCAGTAAACAAATCCATAATCCAGTGACCAACTATTACACCGATGATAGATAGGAAAGATCCTAAAAGAATGATTCCGCTTAGTGTATAACTTTTGTAGTAGATAACCATTAGTAAGAAGATAAGAATAAGCGCAGCTATAAATGCAGCACCAAGCTCAACGAAAGTATCCAGTGTTACTTCCATCTCTCCATCCCATACTATTAGGTAGATGCTTCTAGTAGTTTTATCAGTAAGTCTAAGGTTAAACATACCAGTTTTTTCTATCTCATACTTGTCAGTAAATGTATCAAGAATCACATTTCTTGCATCCATAAGAGGATAAACCTGAGAAAGCATATCTGTCTCAGCCATAACATTTGTCATCTGGTGAAGATTTTTACTCATAATCAATGGATTTGATTTTTTAGGTTCAATAGTCACTAACTCAGTTACCGGCGTCATCATTCCCATTTTATTCATAAGCTTCAAAGATGAAAGTTTAGCTTTTACAGAATTAATATCTTTAGAAGTAAATCTTTTTGAGTCTTGAGAAAGAGATAGGTAGATAGGAATCTGATCATTATAAACATCAGAATTCTTAACAGCTATCTGCATACCTTCAAATGCAAGATATAAAATGTCGTTTAACTGCTTGATGCTTACTCCTGAGCGAGAGACTTTTGTAGAGTCTACTTGAACTTCGAAAGTATCATATATCTCATCTTGCATGATATCTATGTCAACTAAACCCTCAGTCTTTTTAAATACATCTGATATTCTGTTTGATAACTCTCTAATGCCTTTTGCATCCGCTCCGTAAACTTCAGCAACTATAGCTGCTAAAACAGGAGGTCCTGCAGGTGGTTCAACAAAAGATACAACAGTATCAGGATATAGTGACTCACAGTTTTTTACAATAACAGGTCTCATACGCTGAACCATCATATATGAAGGTTCACTTCTATCATGTTTCTTTGTAAGGTTTAAAACAACTTCTGCAACATTTTCAGAGTTCTTAAAGTGTGAACCTTTTATAAGTCCTGCAAAATCAAGAGGAGCACCCATGCCCAAGAAAACTTCAATGTCTAAAACTTCATCTTCTTTTTGGATATATCCTACGATACAGTCAGTTACATTTTTTGTCTGCTCAACTGAGCTTCCGTTTGCAAGTGTTGCATAGATGTTAAAAGTATCGTTATTTTTACCAGGTAGCATCTTCGCTAAAACCATTTTACTTGGAGCTATCATCAGTACAGAAAGTATAAAAGCTATAAGAGTTCCAAAAAGAATAATCTTTCTCTGAGTGCCACTTTGGATGCCATTAAAAACTGCGTCTTCAAATTTCTTAAACATTAGTGACCTCCTTTTTTAGAAAAATCAGGTCTTTTTAGCATTCTAACTGCTAAGTACGGTGTGAATATATATGCAACAAATAGTGAAGCAACAAGAGCTACAGGAACATTAGCCGGAATCGGTTTCATAAACTGACCCATCATTTGACCAACAAACGCCATAGGAACCATAGTCATAATAATGGCTAAAGTCGCGATATTTGTCGGTGGTCCGATTTCATCAGTCGCACGAATCATCAAGTCATCTGCACTACAGTGAGCCGAAGCTACATCGTGATAGTGTCTGTGAATATTTTCAATAACAATAATCGCAGCATCAACTAAAAGACCAAGAGATAGTAAGAATGCAAATAGCGTAATTCTATTGATAGTCTGACCAGTCAGATAAGCTACAAAAAGTGTAATTGCCAAGATGGCAGGTACTGTAAAAGTAACGATAAGAGACTCTCTCCAACCAAGAACAAGAACAAGTAAAATAGCAATGATTACAATAGACAACACAAGGTGAAATACTAGCTCATTTACAGCCTCATTCGCTCTTTCACCATCATTTCTAGTGATAACATAGCTAATACCGTTTTCGTGTAGGTAGCCTTTATATGAAGCTAGTTCTGTCTTTACAGCATCTGCAATAACAACGGCATTTGTACCTTGAAGTTTTGATACTGTCAGAGTAACTTGATCTTGCAGTGGTTTGAACTTACCTGCATCATCTCGTACACTGATTTGAACTGACTTAAAGTTTTGAATATCGTAAGACTTTTCTACTTCTGCCACTTGACTTAAGTAGATAGGAGAACCCATATATTGTGCAACAATAATGTTTCCGATGTCTTTTGAACTCTCAATAGCGTTTTTTACACCAACCATGATGATCTTGTTATCTTTAGTACGATTTTTTACAGCAGGAACACTGTATGAAAGTGACTGTACAGCTTGAACAATCTGTCCCATAGATAGATTGTAACCTGAGAGTTTATGAAGGTCAACATTTATATTAAACTGAGTTTTGTTTCCACCTTTTACCTCTGTTACGGCTACATTATCCAGACCATTTACATGATGTTGGATTTTTTTCACTTTGTTATAAAGTTCTGTCTTACTCATGCTTTTGTCATTTGCGTAAAACGCAACAGATACAACAGGAATATCAACGTCAATATCTAGAGGTTTTATGATAGGGTTCATAGCCCCTTTTGGAAACATGTTTGAGTTTTGCATGATCTTGTCATAGACTTTAAGGTTTGATCCCTCTTTTTCTTCACCGATAAAAAAGGCTGCATTAACGACACCGACATTATCCATAGCAGTACCATAGATATGTTCAACACCCTTTACTTCTTTTAGTTTTCTCTCTAGTGGCTTAACGATTACTTTTTGTATCTCAGCTGCACTAGCTCCAGGAAGAGCTACGATAACCGTAGATCCACTAACAACCATCTGCGGGTTTTCTTCTCTTGGCATAATCATAAGTGCCAGATATCCGATGGCTAGTAAAAATACACCAAGTACGATAGTAAGAGGATTCCTTAGAAATCCTTTTGCTAACTTACCAGCTGAATCAGTTGGTTCATAAGATTTTACTTTAGTCATATTCAGGCCTTAGTTTATTTCAACAGTTGCATACATACCAGGATATACTGATTTGTTATTACTTTTAAATGAAACTTTGATTTTAAAAGTGTGTGTCATAGGGTTTGAACTTGGAATAATAGCAGTAACTTTACCAATGCTTTTAATCTTAAGTGATGGGATATTTACGATAACTTTAGTCCCGTGTTTAATACGACTTAAGTCATTCTCGGCAATTTCAGCAGAGATTTTTAAATCGCTTAAGTCGGAGAGTATGATTGCCGGCATACCTGGCATTGCCATCTCACCAACTTTAATGTTTTTAGCAACTACAACACCAGCATTTGGTGCTTTGATGTTTAAGTATCTATATTGATTTTGAACCTCTTGAAGCCTTGCTTTTGCAATAGATATCATATCTTGAAGGTTGAGTGCTGCTAACTCTAAGTTCTCTACTTCGTATTTAGAAACCATGTCTTTTTCTAAAAGTCTTTTGTATCTGTCTAGGTTTAGTTTTACGTTTGAGTATTGGTTTTGATACATTTGAAGGCTAAGTTCAGACTGTCTTTTTGCTGAGTCAATCTCTCTAGAGTCAATAGAGTAAAGTGTCTGATCTTTAACTACTCTCTCTCCTTCACTTACATTTACTTGTGTTACAAAACCCATAAAACGGCTTGTAATCATTTTTTGGTTATCTGAAATAACACTTCCAGATAGAGTAAGAGTCTCAGCTATAAGTGAAGCTCCCAGTGCTATTAGTATTAAAAGTTTCTTCATTATTTATTTTCTCCGTTTGCTAATTTTTCTAAGGCAAATATACGCTCATTTCTTTTGTTTTGCGTCATTTGCAGTTCTAGTATTTTTTGAATCTGTTCTGATTGTTTAATGATGACATCACTCATAGAAGATAGTTTTTCTCTATATCTACCTTCGTAGTTAGCGTAGATCTCATCTGCAAGAGCAAGCTCTTTTTCTAAAGAAGCTATCTCAGCATCATAAGTCTTTATCTCAGTTCTTATCTTAGCAACTTTTAGTGCTATTCCTTTTTTTGCAAGTTCTACTTGTGTTTTTGTTTTGATGTGTTGGATGCGAGATTTCTCAACATTTGCACTATCAATTCCACCATTGAATATGTTCCAAGTAAGTCTTGCACCAACGGTATATGATTTATGGTCATCAGCTTTTCCTAAAAAAGTATCATCAGCAGTTGCAGCTTCTGCAAAAGCACCGACCATAGGATAGTAAGAAGATTTAGATACATCAACCATGCTTTTACGAACTTCAAGGCCAGTTGAAGCTCTCTGTATATCAAGGTTGTTGCTCAACACATCTTCGTTTGTAAATACTGGCATAGAAACATTAGCAGAGTCAGTAGAGATATTTTCTACTTTTTGATTTAGTAAGAAACTGATGTAATGATAGAGAAGTTTCTGGTTAGATTCCATTTGAAGAATCAATCTTTGTACGTTTCCTTTTTTAGCTTGAACTTCTAATAAGTCCACTTTCTTTGCATATCCAACTTCAATCATTTGTTTGGTCATATTTTCTAGTGTATCAATATTTGTAAGAATTGTATTTAAATTTTTAGTAGAGTTACGAAGTAGAGCCATGTCGTAAAAGCTTTTTCTAACTTGATAGATTTTTTCATTTATAACTTGTTTTTTTTCTAGTTTTTTCATCTTTGTCATTGATTCCATGATATCAACATAACTTGATATTTGAAAACCTGTAAAAAGAGGGACCTCATACTTTAGTTTGCTTTGAAAAAAGTTTCTTGCATCCGGGTAGTTTAAGTTTTTTGGTTGTGTAGCTAGAAGCGTTGCCGAATTTCCTGGCAGTCCGCCCATTTGAGCTAAGAACTCATCAAAACCAAAGTCATTAAAATTTGCTTCTCTCGAAGTAAGTTTAAATCCAAATACATTTCCTGCATCATTTGAGTTCGCGTAGTCTTGCACGAAATCAAGCTTACCCCAATGATTGCCACTAGCGGTTTGAACTTCCGCCTTTGCTGAATCTACATCAAGCGATGCAGTCTTTATCTCTAAGTTTTCTGATTTTAAAATCTCTATAGCCTCATTTAGTGTGAGGGAGTTTGAGACGGTAATATCAGAAGCATTTAGAAGTAGTGCTGTAAGTAGCACACCAACTATTTTTTTCATCCATTTTCCTTGTCTTTTGTCATTATAATAAAATTAAGTTTTTATTATAACATATATTTCTTTTTTATATATCACATTAGAATCAAATTAATAATCTTTTAGGCTATAATAATCAGATGAAACAGATACTGGTAATATTACTTTTTTTTATCTTTATAGACGCTGATAAACTGAAAAATGAACTCTCATATGAAACTTCTCCATGCTTGCAGCAACATATGTCAAACCCTGTCGAGTGCCTATTTTAGGGTGATGAGTTATTTGAAAACAAAGGAATGGCAGAAGTTTTTAACAGATATTTTGTCTGTGCAAAAGTTGACCGTGAAGAGATGCTACACCTTGACAGCTACTATCAATAACTGCATCTAAAGGTCAAAAAAGCAGTCAAATGTTCCTGCATCTGCTATAGTATTTTTGATGCAAAAAGAGGAAGTAGTAATATTAAAAAACACTAAAGAAGCTCTTAAAAGAGATTTCTTAAAGATAAAGAACATTAAATATCTATATGTTTTTATGAAAAAAGAAGGGACAAATTTTGAGTATTTGGCATGTACAATTAGAAGCTGTTTTGCGGTGGAAAAAGAGTTATATAACATTAAAATAAAGATAGAAGAAAAGATAAGAAATTAAAATAATGATGTTTTAAGAATAAGAGACTAAAATTTCGATATATATTATATGAAAGGTTATTCACTTTGTCTTACTCATGTCCCCTTAATTTTGAAAGTGTTGATAGTTATGTAGCTAGATTTGTAGCTCTTATGGTTAGTATTTTACTAATCGCTTATATGATGACGTTTAATGTTTTTATACTATATTTTCTATTTTTTGATTTTATGGTGCGTCTATTTTGTAAAAAAGAGTACTCTCCTATTTTTCATATATCAAGATTTCTTAAAAAACTTTTTAAATTAAAAGATGAGTTTACTGATGGTGGTGCAAAAAGATTAGCCGGATACTTCGGTATTTTCTTTATTCTTATGCTAATAGCGGGAAATAATTTAAATCTTTATTTCTTCTCAATCATAGTATCATTTATATTTTTATCTTGTGCTCTGCTTGAAGCTTTTTTCAGTTACTGTCTTGGATGTAAAATTTATTTTTTAATCAAGAAAATTCACCCTGGCTTTATGAACTAGCTAGAGTGATTTAAGCAGTAGTTGAAGATATTTACGGTTAAATTTATTCACCATTGACTCATCTTTTAGCATCATCTTAATAGCTTCAAAAGATGTATACTGCTTTCTGTGAGGTCTGTTGCTTGTAAGTGCGTCAAAAACATCACTGATAGCTAAAATAGAAGCAAAAACACCTATCTCACCTTGCTCTCGTTTCTCAGGATATCCATTACCATCATATTGTTCATGATGATGTAGTACAGCATCTAAAATATATGGATCATGTATATTGTTTTGTTTTATAATATCAACACTATACGTGACATGCTTTTGAACCTGTTCTAATTCTGCTATTTCAAGTTTTGTGCTTTTATTTATCAAAGACTCATTAATCTTTTTAATACCTAGATCGTGTAAAAGAGCTGCTGCTCCTAACTGTAGAAGCTTTTTAGAGTTTAGCTGAAGGTCATTCCCAAGTTTCATAGCATATACAGCCACATGCAGTGAGTGGTTTGGAAGATTATGCTCATTTATAAAATGAGGAATCGTGTTTTTTAAAAAATTTACATCGTACTTGATTAGGTATAGAATAGATTTAACTATTAGGTTAACACACTCTAAATCAATTTTGTTGTATTTATCTTCAAGGTAGTTGTTAAAGAGTTGTGTATTTATTTTGTAAATAAATCCTATTCTCCTGTCGAGATTGTCTTTGTTGTATTTGATATAATATTTTAGACTCTCACATGTAATGGAAAGCTTCTCTTTGTCTTTTTTAAATATATATAAGCTAGGCTGTTTTTCCAATTTTGCATATAGCGATTGGGATAAATAAGTTCCGGCTTCTATGATGATTATATAATCATTACTCTTTTTTATAAAAACATCAAAAGCTATACTATCACCAACAGATAGTGATTCCAAATCCATCAACGTATAATAATTAACAGTTTTTATTTTTCTTTGTACTACTTTCATATAGTGAAATTATATCACAGAATTTATATAGTTGTTTGTATATAAGGCTAGTTTAGATAAAATAATACTTTAATAAAAAGGCAATAAAATAAATATGCAAACGGTAGTAGACTCCCTAAGAAAAAAAGGGAAAATTTATAAAAAAATGTTAGAGATTGCTCCTAAAGAGTTAGGAATACGCAACAAGATAAAAATGTATAAAGCAACAGATACGACTGGGTACTTCTGGGCTATTTTTGCTGTAAGTCAAAAGAGCAGGCTGCTTATGAAAGACGTGCGTAAATTTGAAGAGATATATGCAAAGCTGGTGATTTTTTTCGGACATAACTTCAAACACAAGATAATCTTTATAGATGCTCCTTTATGTTCCAAAGCAAAAGAAGCCTTTAAAAGCCAAGGCTGGAAAATTCAGTAATGCTTCTATGTGACATAGGTAACACTTCATACCACTTCTTAGAGGCTGAGAGAGACTATAAAAAAGATACACTCAGCTTTGATCCCGTAACGATAAAAGAAGAAGTCAACTATATCTGTGTAAATCCAAAAATAAAAACAATTTTAAAAGACCTGCCAAACTGGATAGACTTATCAACAAAACTGGATATGGGTAAATACTATGAGACTATGGGTGTTGACAGGATGGTTGCATCTGAAGCTATTGAGAATGGAATCATCATAGATGCCGGAAGTGCCGTAACTGTAGACATTGTAAAAGACGGTTTGTTTCAAGGTGGTTTTATCTACCCCGGACTTAATGCCATGAGTAAGACTTACAAAGATATCTCTTCTGCACTTGAATATCCATTTAACTTTAATATTGACTTAAACAGACTACCGAAGAACTCTACAGATGCCATAACATACGGCTATCTTAAAACACTTTACGCTGAAGTAACTTCTCATAATATGAACATCATCTTAACAGGCGGAGATGCAAAAGAGTTTGCAAAAATCTTTCCAGATGCTGAGGTAGATGAGAATTTGATTTTTAAGGGAATGAAGAAGATTCTCATGCACTCATAAAACTTTGAGCTACATTTAGATAAAATGCGAAAAATAATAATATATACAAGGGCATAAAATGCTAACAGTTGCACTTCCAAAAGGTCGTATTGCTAAAGAGACTTTAGAAATATTTGAGACTATATTTGGTGACAGTTTTAAGTTTGATGATAGAAAGCTCATCCTAGATACTCCAGATTTCCGTTTTTTACTTGTAAGAAACCAAGATGTTGCTACTTATGTTTATCATCAAGCTGCTGATATCGGTGTAGTAGGACTTGATACTTTAGAAGAGCAGGGACTTGATGTTATTCGTCTTCTTGATCTTAGACGCGGTGTATGTAAAGTTTCTATCGGTATGAGAAACGGTGAGAAACTTGACCTTAATAAGCCTGACTTAAAAGTAGCGTCTAAGATGGTTAACATCACTAAGCGTTACTTTGAAGAGCGTGCGGTCTCAGTAGATATCATTAAACTTTACGGTTCTATAGAACTTGCTCCGATTATTGGACTTGCTGACATGATCGTTGATGTTGTTGAGACAGGTGCTACTATGAAACAAAACGGTTTATCAGTAGTTGAAGATATTATGACTTCATCTACTTACCTTATTGCTAACAAAAACAGCTACATCGCTAAAAAAGATGAAGTTTTAGATATCTATGAAAAAATAAACAAAATCATCAAAGCAGAGCAAAACGCTTAATGACAGACCACATGACTAATTTGGACCTATACGCAAAAGCTGAACACCTTCTAGGCATCGAAGAAGCTACAGAAGCACTTTATGACCTTTACCGATCAGAACTTGATGATTATAAAATAAAAACTCTTTTAGACGTTGGTTGTGGCCGCGGCGGTTTTATGCAGCGTATGATCAGTGACGGTGTAGAGTGTAAGGGTGTTGATCTTAGCTCTGTTATGGTTGAAGAGTGTAAAGCTAAAGGATTGGATGCCGAGTGTATAGATGTGGCGGATGTTGATGGTAAGTATGACGCTGTTGTGTCTATCTTTGATGTTTTAAACTTTATGGATAAAGACGCACTTATTAAGTTTCTTGACGGGGTTGCGTCAAAGCTAAATGACGATGGAATCTTTATAGCGGATATCAATACTCTTTATGGTTTTAGTGATGTCGCAGAAGGTACTATGAGTGCTGAGAACGACAAAGAGTTTTTAGTCGTAGATGCTGAGTTTGCAAATGATGAACTTAATACACAATTTACGCTTTTTGAAAAAACTGACGGTAAGTACATAAAACATCAAGATACTATCATCCAACACTTCCATAAAATAAAAACTTTTCAAAACCTTACAAACTTGAAGCTTATAGACAAGCAGACTTTCTCTCTTTATGACACTGAGGATAAGACACTACTTATCTTTAAAAAGAAATAGTAATATATTAAACTGTTATACTACTAGGATAATATAAATTCCGGAGAGTAGTATGGAGTTGATCCCAGTACAAAACTTCCTTTTTTTACTTATTCCATTAGCCGTTATCTGGTACTACTATCGTAAATGGGTAGATGATTCAACAGAGGTAATCTACGCAACCATTCGTATGGTCATACAGCTCCTTTTCATTGGTTATGTCCTTATCTACATCTTTGAAAATGACTCTTGGTATATAGGACTTTTTATAGTTTTAGTCATGATATCTATGTCTAGTTATATAGTGATGAGAAACATTCAAAAAATCGGCATTCACTCATACTTTATAATATTCTTTGCCATAGCTGTCGGTGGAACAATAAACCTTGTTCTAGTCATAGAATTTATCTTTGAACTAACTCCTTTTTATGAGCCTAGATATGTTATACCGATTGCCGGGATGATATATGCAAACTCTATGATATCTGTCTCACTTGCAGCTGAGAGGTATGAAAAAGAAGTAATGACATCATCTCCACATGAAGCCCTAAAGGATACTTTTAAAGCTTCTATGATTCCAGTTATAAACTCATTTTTAGCAGTTGGTATAGTTTCACTTCCTGGTATGATGACAGGACAGATTCTTTCAGGAGTGGATCCTTTAGTAGCTGTAAGATACCAGATAGTAGTAATGGCGATGATTTTTGGAAGCGCAGGTATCAGTGTTATTGTGTACCTAAAGATGATATCAAAAAAGGCTTGATTTATGAAGTTTAAAAAGTGGTTTGAAAACAGAGTCTCCGTTGTAAGTGAGATGCATGCACAACTACTAAAAACAGATGACATAGAACTGTTGCACCAGTATCGGGTAAATCTGCGAAGACTCTATGCTTACAGCGAAGTCTATGCTAAAGAGATAAATAAACACTCTTCAAAAGAGTTGTCTAAACTTCTAAAAAAACTTCTGAAGTCTACTGCACTACTACGAGATATAGACCTGTTTTTGATAGACATAGAAAGTATAGGATGTTGTCATTTTACTAAAGATAGGTTACGCACTGTTTTGAAGTTAAAAAGAGATAACACTTTTAAAATATATATGCAGACTATCGGAAGTGCTGAATACAAAAGTAATTTAGAACTCCTTATGATGATGACAAAAGAGAGAGAGTTTTTTGTTTATAAAATACAAAACATTGATAAGCACAAAATCATCTCAGATGTCGAGAAAAGTAGATATGAAGAACTAGCCAGAGTCGATATGCAAACACCATCACATGAACTACATAAGTTGAGAAAAGAGTTCAAGAAGTTTCGTTATGCATTAGACATCTATGAGCATTGCTTTTTTGATAACAGAGATTTTGATTTTGATTTTGCAAAGCTAAAGAGGCTCCAAGACCTCTTTGGAGAGATTCAAGATAATTTTGTAAGATTAGAACTTATTAGAAGCATAAAAGAGGAACTAACAGAAGGTGATTTTTTAGAGTTACAAGATTACTATGAGTTAAAGTTATTCGATTCAAAGCAGTTGCTATTTGAAAATTTTGATATACTATAAGATATAAACAGATACAAAGAGGTGTTATTGTGTTTGATATTAAAGGTGTAGACTTAGAGTCAAAAACTAAAGAAGAGTTGATTGAGCTTATACAAGAGTGTGTAAATAGCAATACTCACGGTAATTCTGAAGTTTATAATGTTGGAGCGCTTGATAAACTAAAAGAGTACGCCTCTTTGCAATCACACATAGACAAAATCCATAAAAGCTCGCAGAATGTAAGTGTGATGATGTTCAGAATCTACAACATTGGAAGAAGTGATAATATCTTTAAAGACAGAGTCTCTAAAAAAATACTTGAAGATATAACAAAGCTTTTAAAATCAAAGATCAGAAATACGGATATACTTATAAAGTATGATCAGACAAACTTTGTAATCATAGCACCAAATACCGACTTGGAGGGTGTAGACAAATATGCGCATAAGTTAAATAGCATCATCTTGCAAAATGTATTTGGAAATGTTTCGCATCTAAAGTCGAACTTCTCAACGACTATCTTTATTCAAAATGATGACATAAAGGCTATTCTTGCAAGACTGTTTAAGGCATTGTTGGATATTGAAAAAGATCTATCTCACCATTTTATAAAAGTCTAAAAGGATTTATATGAGTCATAAACACAAGGCGAAAGTAGAAAAGCTGTTTGAGCATCCGGTATCTGGAAACATAGATGTAAAAAGACTTCTCTCTGCTCTTGAACATTATGGTGTTGAGGTGGAGATTACTAAACACAATAAAGCAAAACTGACTTTTAACGATAAAGAGTTGATAATGGCACTCTCACATAGAAATGATCTCTCGAAAGACTCCATTTCTAAGTTGCGCCACTACTTAGAAGATGTTGGCTTAACACCAGATAGTATATAAAGGAACCATATTATGAACGGCAACATAGTTGTAACATATAAAATATTGTGTGAATCAGATTTAAACACAAGCGTAAAGCTTCAAGAACTACTTTTAAACGATAAGGTATCCAAAGCTATTAAAAGTGAGTTTGCAAAAGGTCTTAGAAATATTGAACTCGTAACACAGAATGAAGAAGCTTCACTAATAGTTGAAACTGCTAAAGAGTTATACACGCTTGAAGTTTCAAAAGATGACTTTGCTGACATACTCGTTTTAGCTGAAGAAGATGCCATAGCTAGAAAGTTATTTAAAAAAGATTGTAGTCGTGTGGAGTTAGTCGATATTGAAACACTCGTATAGTCTTTTTCTTTTCTTACTTCTTTTTCTTCAAGGATGCAGTGATAATACAACTGTAAATATCTTCGATGAGAAACTATCTAAAACTAAAATAGAGTGTATGAGGCTTGTTGTCTTTCCTCCAGATGAAGAAGTGCAAAAGAGTTTAGAAGAGTTTTATAGTTTTGATGACTCTTGTTCTGTAAGACTTGAAGTCTCTCTAAAGAGAGGTATAGTCTGTAACTCCAATCAAAATAGCGATAAAAAAGCACTCAGCAACTTTCCGACAAGTTATCTTCGTATGCAAATATCTAAAGGTGGAAAACTCTTTTACAGTTATTATATTGATTTAGAAGATGCCGTGACAGATGAAGATGCTAAAGTAGCATTTGAGAGAATTAAAAAAGATCTAATCTTTTAAAATATCTCTTACACAGATAACACGATGTAATTTTTCAAAGTTGTGTGTAGAATACCTGCCCAAATCAAAATCAACGTACCAGCCGCTATCAGACCTAAATTCAGTTGAGGTCCAGTAAATATCTCTTTGTGCATTTTTAAAAGCGTGTTTAGACTTTATATTTGGTCTGGATAATTCTAAAAGATCTCGAGCCTCATCCTTTGTCGGGACTCTCCAGTCTGTTTTGTCAAGGTAGTTTAACTTGCGACAATAACTCCATGCTCTAATGAAATGCATTTTTCTACATGGAGTAGAGTCATAGTACATCTTAGCATTTTTCTTATCTATGACTACTTCTTGTTTATCATCTCTTACAAAATTTTCATCTATGTTTGTAGAATCTGAACTATTGTAGCCAAATGTAGGTACTACAAACCAAGCAGAGGATATAACTGCTGATAGAGTTAATATTAAAACAATTTTTATCATTAGAGTCCTTTTTTGTCAAAAACTATAGCTTTATATATAAAAAGCTCAGCATCTTTGTAGCCATTATATCCAATACCTACTTTCTCATTTGAACAATTGCTTACAAATTCTTTTACATTCCACTTCATCTGAGTTGCCACATGAGGTAAGTAAGTGCCATTTTTAGAACCTTTTTTGATGTAGATGCCATCTCTTCCTATGACTATCTCATCAAGTGAAGATATTTTTTTTCTTGGAGTGAGAACTGATATCTCGATGTCAATATTTTTAAGCTCATCAGGACTTACTTCTTTAAATCTACTATCACTTAGTGCAGATGCTATAGTCATATCTACAATGACTTTATAAAGTGGCTTATCAGGCTCAAATGTACCGATGCAACCTCTAAGTATCTTATTTTTATGTAGAGTCACAAA
Organism: Sulfurimonas sp.; assembly: GCF_041563035.1. Taxonomy (GTDB): domain Bacteria; phylum Campylobacterota; class Campylobacteria; order Campylobacterales; family Sulfurimonadaceae; genus Sulfurimonas. The sequence goes on from NZ_JBFFNS010000020.1 coordinate 20,093, forward strand.
GGCTCCTAAAGGCTCCTTTAGTTTAGGAGATACTTTGCTCTCATCTATGACTAGTCGTTTTTTGTTTTTTATAGCTTGATAAAGAGATAGATTAGCAATATTTAGCAGCTCTTGTTTCTCTTTTGAAGTGAGAAAAAACTCATCTGTCTTGTAAACTCTCATAGCTCCATAACCAACAACTCTTTTTTTGTCTCCATACTTACTGTGTGCAGAATTTTTATACTCCAGTGTTTCGTATTTATATGGCTTGTCGTTTGTTATGTAGAGAAGTGTAAGAAGCGAACTCCATCCGCACGCTGAGGTTTGCAGTGCATCTATCTTGGCATCTTCATTTTTTGCCAATGCCTCTACGAACTTTTGTGGAGAATTCTTTGTAAGTGAGTCCAGTATTCTTTTATCCAGAATGTTTGCATCTTCAAATGTGGGGTAGTGAGAGAGGTCTGTGCTGATTATAAAAAGGTTGTCATCGTTAAAATATGGCGATAAGCTCTTTGCTATGGATTCGATTGTTTTAAGATTTGAGGTAGCTATGATTATGGGGACAATTTTAAGGTCGTCACCGTAAATAGTTTGCAAAAAAGGAAGTTGAACTTCTAGTGTATGCTCTATTTTATGTGCATCCGGCTGAAAGGTAAAGAACTCAAAGTTTTTAATGAGTCCGGATGCTATGGACTTATTTACTTTAACATTTCCAAGCGGTGTTTCATAGTCTCCAATGTCGTAGATGGAGGCACCGTTAAAACTGACATAGTGACTTGAACCGATGAGAAAAATATTTTTGTATCTTTTGTTTAGTGTTTTATAAGCGGTAGATGCTACGTTTGCCGAGAAGACATAACCGGCGTGAGGAACTATAAGTGCATTTATCTTTTTTTGCTCAAACGTTTTAGCGTTTTTTAGATGTGTCTTTACTTGGGTTTGGAGTTGGGACTTATTGTCTGTGTAAAACGATCCGGCTACTGCGGTGTGTCGCAGAGCATGGAGATTTTCAAAAAGAAAAATTAGTAGAAATAGTTGTGCTATTTTGAACTTTGAACGCATCTGATATGCCTGTCATAGTGCATGTCTTTTACCGTTCTCTCACCCTTTTTAAAGTGGATCAGCCAGACTACTTTTTTCTCACCTGCAAACGGTGTTGTAGTCCAGTAATACTCAGCGCTAACGTAGTCAAAACCTTTTTTAATAGCAGGATCATAGTTCTTATAATCCACAATACTTTGAAGCTCATTAAGAGTAGGAATACGAAAATTACTGTACTTTCCTATGACTAGGTTTGCGCAATAATCTTCAGACTGATAGTAAGTTATAGAAAGCTCTTCATTGTCTTGATGATCTTGCCAGATTAAAGATGTGCTTTTATCTATAAAAACACGCTCCCCAAACAATGTAGATGCAACTAGAAGTAGACCTGTAAACAGTAGCTTTTTCATACTCTAATCTGCTTTTTTTCTAAATAGGTGATAGTTTTCATTTTCTAGCATCTCTTCTACATACTCTTTTGCACATTTAATACAGTTTGACCAGATGCCTGATGGAAGTCTAACCTCTAATTTTTTCTTTTCTCTTAGTTTGATAATCTTTTTAGGAGATAGCACTTTAGATACAGGAGAGAAGTCAACATCAGTAAGATCGATGTCTGATTTATAAAAAATAGTTTGTTTTTTGAAGTTACCCCAACCTGGTATTCCATCTTCTGTATATGGAATTTCGTGACCATTTTTAAAGGTAACCATCATCTTATAGTGAGAGTCTTCAAATACCTGAGTAACTTTTCCTGCACCAAAAACCATGCCGTAAAGTTTGTCTTTTAGTTTTACTTTTTTAAAATATGCCATCGATCTTCCTTTTTTTATTCTATTTAATTGATATGGCAATAATTATAACAAAAGAAGATAAAATTAACTTATGAAAAAATGTAAATTATGCGACTGTAATACAACTGTAATAAGTGACACAAAAACAGATAATATTTACTATAGATGTTTAGAATGCGACTACATCTTTATGGATGAAAAACACCACCTAGACGCTGAGTCTGAAAAAAAACACTATGATAATCATGACAATAACTTAGAGTCTCTTGGTTATGTAAAGATGTTTGAAAAGCTTATAGAAGAGTTTGTTGCCTTGGATGCTAAAGATATAAAAACAGCACTCGACTTTGGTTGCGGCGAGGGTGAAGTACTACCTATACTTTTAGAGAGGAATGGCATCTCTTGCGATAGATATGATTTGTTTTACTTTCCTGAGAAAGTATATGAAGGTAAAAAGTATGATCTTGTTTGTTCTACTGAAGTCATCGAGCATCTTACTAATCCTCTAGATACTCTAAAAGAATTACTCTCACATCTAAACAGAGATGGATATCTACTTCTCATGACATACTTCCATCCAAGTGACGATGAGAAGTTTTTAAAGTGGTTCTATATAAAGGATGTTACTCATATAGGTTTCTTCTCTACTAAGACGTTTGAATATCTGGCATCTAAGCTTAACTTAGAGATAGTAAAACACAACAGTAAAAACAGTGTTATGTTTAGGAAGTTGTCTTAAGTGATAGGCTCCAGTGTAATGTCAGTTATCTCAGAACTTGCACCTAGTCTCATAGGTGGTCCCCAAAAACCGGTACCTTTGTTTACATATATCTGTAAGTTCTCATTGTGCTGATTCAGACCGCTAATATAAGGCTGTTGCAGTTTTACAAGAAATCTAAAAGGATATAGCTGACCTCCGTGAGTATGACCGCTTAGCATCAAGTCAACATTGTCAGTCACTTCTTCTATATATCTAGGTTGATGAGCTAGTAATACTGTCGGTGACTCTTTTAAGTTGCGAAGTGCATCGCTTATCTCTGGCACGTAGCTTTTGGTCCTGTAGCCAAAGACATCATAAACACCTGCAAGATTAAAACCTTCTCCCTCATCACCTATATATACATTTTCATTTTCAAGTACTCTGATACCAAGGGCTTTTACTGCATCTATGATAGCAGCTATATCATGAAAGTATTCATGATTTCCAACGATGAAGTAAGTCCCATATTTAGAGTTTAAGCTCTTTAACTCATCTAGTGTCTCTTTTGCATGGACTATGTTTATGTCTACCAAGTCTCCGGTAATTACAACAATATCAGGATTTAGTGCATTTACTCTTTGGACTATGTTGTGAATGAAAGTCTTATCAATAAGTCCACCGATATGAATATCGCTAAGCTGGACTATTTTATACTGTTTTTTTAACTTCTTTATCTTGATATTGATTTTCTCCAACTTCACATGTCTAGCCTCATACATAGACCTAGCACTAAGTGATGTAGCCACTACAAGAGATGAGATATCAAGTGAGCGTTTAAAGAAGTTTCTACGCTTCTCTGAGACTGGAGAGTGGTGAAGTACAACTCTAGATATATCATAAATAATAGCGGTACAAAATAGTAAGAAAAGTATCCCTATAGGAAGTGAGAAAAGAAAGTATAACCAGTTAGGAATGTCGACATAGTAACGACCAAGCATATAACCGATGATGCCAAAAAAGTTTACGACTAAAAAGATGCGTAGATATCGTTTGTACTTCTCTTTAGTGTCTAATTTCGCGATAAGTCTTTTTGAGATATACATGTTTAGAAGGATAAAAACGCCTAAAAAGGCTGTGAAAAAAAGTATTGGATTCATATTTGAAGTATAACAAAGAAAACTAAACCTATTAATTTAATTTGGATTTATATATCAACGGATATACTCTCTCAACACAAAAGGAGAATCAATATGATGAAGTTTTTAATAGCTCTAGTATTAGTCGCGACAATGTCGTACGCTGAGGAAATGGGAACAAAAGGTGGCTCTTGTATCTTGAGTCAAGATGGTAAAGTAAATGTAAGTTGGAAAGCTTATAAAACTCCTGCAAAAGTAGGTGTTGGCGGAATTTTTGACAGTGTAAAGTACACAGCAGTTGCCCCAAAGGGAAATAATTTCCGTGAGATACTTGTAGGTTCAAGTGTAGTGATAGACACAGCAAGTGTTAACTCAAAAAATAGCGGTAGAGATGTTAAACTTGTTCAGTTCTTTTTTGAGCAGATGAGTTCTAAAAATATCACAGCTAAAATTGTTGATATTAAGTCAAATAAACGTGAACGCGGTAAACCAAAAACTGGCGTAATGAGTGTTGCTGTAACTATGAACGGTGTTACTAAAAATGTACCAATGGAGTATATCTTTAACAAAGGTGATTTAAGTGCAACAGGTAACATAGACCTTCTAGACTTTAGTGCTTCTAAAGCTCTTTCATCTATCAACAAAGCTTGTTTTGATCTTCACGAAGGTAAGACTTGGAGTGATGTAACTATAGGTTTTCAAACTAACATCAAGTTTGAACTTTGTCACGCTAAATAATCTCTCCTTAGCCTAAGAGATTTCATCTCTAGGCTCTTTTGCCTAAATATCTTTGATAAACGAAATAGCACTTTTTACAGCATTTATATAACTAAGAGTCTTAGCTTCGCCTTTATAAGCAATGTCAAAAGCAGTTCCGTGGTCTACTGATGTTCTGCTTATAGGTAGGTTTAGTGATACGTTTATGCTCTCATCAAAGTAGAGAGCTTTTAGAGGTGCTAGGCCTTGGTCATGGTACATCGCTACAAAGTAGTTGTAGTTTTTTCTTGCATGAGGAGTAAAAGCTACATCTGGAACTATCGGACCTATAAACTGCTCAAAACCTATTTTTTTGTTTGCACTCTTTATGGCTTTTGTTATTCTCAGCTCTTCATTTCCTAGAACTCCATTATCCCCAGCATGTGGATTTAGTCCTAAGACAGCAACTTTTTCATTTGGGATTGAGTCATGTAAATCCATAAAAAACTGTTTTAGTTTTACATACTGCACAGATTCAGCTACATCTTTTAGAGGGATATGCTCTGTAAAAAGTGCGACAAACATTTTTTCGCATCCAAGCATCATAATAGCATCTCTGTCAAAGTGTTGGCGGAGTAGGTCAGTATGACCTTTGTACTCCAAACCAGCCAGCATCCAAGCCTCTTTATGAATAGGCATAGTCACAACTGCATCTGCTCTCTTTTCTTCACAAAGTTTGATACCGCTCATGAAAGAGTCATAAGAGTATTTTCCAGATGCAGCACTAACTTTTCCTGCTTCTATTTCAAACTCACCATTAACTGGAAGCAGGGTAATGTCGCTTGGTATTTTGGCATCTAAAAGTTTAGTAGCTTGTGAGAGCATCTCTTCGCTGATGCAGTAGATAGGGTTACAAAGTTTGGAGACTTCTTCGTGAGCTTTTAGAGCTATCTCTATACCCACTCCGTTTAAGTCACCAATGCTAATTGCGATTTTAGGTTTCATTTTTTATTTTCCCTTGTTATTACTAAAGCTATTCTATACTAGCCATATATGTAAGTCTCATCTTATCATCTGGTGCTTTCATTTTTAACTGTCCGATTTCTTCGGACACTTCCCTCGCTCTATTGTTGGAATGGTATCTAAAGTAACTGTTTCAAAAAAAGTGGAGATTAACTCATAGAGGTATATATTGAGACATATTAACTCAAATTATTGAATTTTTCTAAATCTTTTCTTGATAAATTTCCATAGTGTTCATTTATTCTCTTTACGCAATCTTTATTTTTTAGTTTATCACTATTTTTAAACCTTAATGTTCCCAATCGTAGACTTTCATATAAATCATTAATATGAATAGCCTTTAAATCTTTATAGTCAGAATAAATAATACTTTGTTCAAGAAGTTCTATATCTGCATTACCCCATGCATAAGCAATAGTAGACGCCTTTTTTTCGTTTATAAGTCTTGAATCAGGTGTTAATCTATGAATAATAGAGCATCTTGCTGAATATAAGTCAAGAGATGTAACAACAAGTTTTTTTTCTTTATACATATATTCATCAACCCAAGAGGTAAAAGAATTTTTTTTATCTCCATATGCAATCCATGCTAAACTATCTATAGCACTATAAATCAATGTTAATGTTGGAAATTGTAAGTTTTGAGCTAAGCATAAATCTATTCCATCAAACATTTGTATATAATCTTTTTCAAAATTATCCATTTTATTCTCCCTCAACAATCTTAATTTCATAATTACTAAACCCATTAAGTTTATAAACCATTTTATCTATCTTTTATCTGTTTTATTGATTTGTAATTTCAAATTTAATGTTATTTAAGCATCATTTTCAGAGAGAGGTTTCCACTTATTTTTAAAGTTTATCTACAAATTTTAATTTTTTCTTTGGAATTTATACATCACTTTTCACTTCTACTACTCTATACACTCCCAACTAGAAGTTGGGAGCGATTTTATGTTTAGTCATTATCTTACTGTGAGTCTTCTCATCTCTCTAACAGCATCTGCTAAACCACTAAACACACTTCTAGCGATGATGCTTTGACCTATATTTAACTCAGTGATTTCTTCGATGCTCATCATGTGAGAAACGTTGTGATAGTTTAGTCCATGACCGGCTGCTACTTCTAGTCCGAGTTTTTTAGCATGAGTTGCTGCTGCTTGAATCTCTTCTAAAGATTTTTCAAGTCTGCTTGCAAGTTCATAACGAGGAAGTTCAAGCTCTTTTACTGAGTGGTTTGAGTGAGGAAGTGATGAGTTAAGCATCGCAAAGATATTAGCAAAGCTTCCTGTGTGAAGCTCTACCATCTCAGCACCTAAATCTTTTGACTTCTCCATAGCTTCTATAGTCGGGTCTACAAATAGTGAAACAGGGATGATAGAGTCATGAAGCTGCTCAATTGCATAAGCTATTTGGTCCTCATAAGTGAAAACATCAAGTCCACCCTCTGTTGTTACTTCTTCTCTTTTTTCAGGAACTAAAGTAGCGCGATGCGGTCTTAGGTCACTTACAATGTTTAAAATATCTCTGTTGATAGAACACTCTAGGTTTACAGGTAGCTGTGAGTGAAGCATGATATTCTTGGCATCTATATCTTGTATGTGTCTTCTGTCTTCACGAAGATGTATAGTGATCTGGTCTGCACCATTAGCACAAGCAACGTGTAGAGCGTTTAGAATGTCTGGGTCATTTACCCGTCTTGCTTCTCTTAAAACCGCAACATGGTCTATATTTACACCTAACTTCATACTATTCACTATTTTTCTCCCTTAGTTCTTTTTACAAAGTCTAAATAATCTTCTTCTAAATTTTGATGGTTGATCAAATCGCCCATATGTACTTGTACAACTTTTTTTTCTTTGTAGGGAGCATGTTTAAAAACACTCTCTAAAGTATCGTTTATAAAAACAGGAACAACATCGAGCTGATTTGCTTTTGCAATCTTCTGCGCTCCGCTTTGAAATTCTAAGATGTCAGGTGTTTTGTTTCTCTCACCCTCTGGAAAGATGTAGATGTTAAAGTCATCAATCTTTGTAAGTGTCTTTTTTATCTCTTTAAAAAATTTCAAAAGACCTTTTCTGTTTTCCAAGTCAACACTTATACACCCGCTATACCTAAAGAAGTCACCGTAAAATGCATCGAAAAGCTCTTGTTTAGCTATCCAAGTCCCATTTTTATTGTGCTTTGAAAAAACATGTTCCATAACTATTATGTCAAGTAACGATCGGTGATTTATTGCATATAGGACTTTATCTTGACTCGGTACTTCTCCGATAAGCTCAACTTTGATATTTAAATACTCAATCACACCGTTAGAGTATGACTGTCTATCTTGAGAAAGCTGTTTATATGCCGGTTTAAGAGATATAAACGGGTGAAAGTACGTTTTCTTGAATATTTTTATATGCTTGTACCCAAGTTCGATCATAAAGATGAACTTGCCTAGTGTTTTTAGCATTATTTATTGTTTGAGCGGTAGCCAGGATGTTGGTAGTCATTTCTTTCACAAGCTGTGAACATTGTAACAGCTCCAAGTGTTAGTATTATTGTTAATATTATTGTCTTCATTTTAATCCTTGATTTTAGAAACTATTTTTTATTATATCATTGATTTTATTTATATTATCCGTGTTTGCAAAACAGCTTTTATCTCCACACACCATAAATTCGGAGTCTTGACTAAGTTTTTTATGTATAAACGGATAGTCTAAAGTGCTTAGTTCATAAGCATTCGCATCTAGGTTTGAGGCATTAGATTTTATAACTCTGTCACCCTTTAGATGTCTTAGAGTCTGGCGTAACATATATGGATAAATTACAGGTCTTCTTCCTAACTCATAAGAGTTATATTCTAGAGTTTTAAAAGCAAAATGAGAGTACTTTTCATCTTCAAGAAGAGTCCCTAGAGAGATAAGAACATCAACCATGATGCTTACAGAACTTGTGTAAGTGTTGTCAGCAATGTCCGCTTTTGTCTCAAACTCACCGTTACTAAAGTTCCAACTTCCTTTTTTGTAAAATTCTTCTAAAGCGATGTTTGCAAACCTTTGAGCTTGGATAAGATATAGCTCATCTTGAGTAGCATTATAAGCTGCTATAAGAGCTTGAGCAAGATATGCGTAGTCTTCCAAGAAAGCTTCTACTTTTGGAGTCTTATGAATGAGAGTCGTATGGTAAAGTTTAGAGTCGATGAACATTGTCTTTAGAAGTACATCTAGACTTTTTACAGCTCTATCTTTGTACTTGGCATCTATGGCTCCAAGAGTAAAGAGTGCTTTTATCATCATACTTGACCAAGATGTTTGAACTTTTCTGTCTATAAAAGGATACTCTCTGCCTTTTCTAAGACCTTGCAGAAGAATCTTTACTTTTTCAAAATACTCAGGAACTACACCCTTGTTAAAACGGATAATATTTTTACCCTCAAAGTTTCCCTCGTGAGTTACTTCCATCTCTGCAAGCATCTCTTCTATGTTCTCATAGCCATCATCAGATAAAGTGTTATAAACTTCATCGTACGTATATGTAAAGTAAGTCCCTTCTTCACCTTCACTATCCGCATCACTTGCACTATAGAAAAGATTATCTTCACTCATGAAGTTATACCAAAAGTCAGCTATCTCTTTGGCAGTAGCCAAAAAGCTATCATCTTTGTAAGTCAGGTAAGTGTTTGCATAGAGATCACAAAGGAGGGCGTTATCGTAAAGCATCTTCTCAAAGTGAGGAACTCTCCACTCGCTGTCTACGGAATAACGACAAAAACCGCCGTCAACAAGATCGTACATACCGCCTTTTTTCATAGACTCTAGTGTATGAACAAGCATAGCTTTTGCAGCCTTGTCATCATAAAGCCTGTCAATGGTTAAAAGAGTACCAAGTGTAGATGCATGAGGAAACTTAGGAGATACCGAGAAACCTCCATCTCTTGGCTCATAGTTGTTTTTTACTTGAAGCATAAAGTTTTTAGTAAACTCTTCTTTTAAAACTGTTGCTTGTGTCGGATGTTCAACTTTGTTTAAAAAGCCTTCTACTTCATCAGCATTTTTATATAGCTGAGCGTCATTCTGGGCTATCTTTGAACCTATGAGTTTTGTAAGCTCTTTAAACCCCATACCTTCGATAGAGCCTTGCTGAGACTCCGGCGGAATGTATGTTCCCGCAAAAAATGGCTTGTTTTGCGGAGTACAGAAGATAGATGTCGGCCAACCGCCTGCACGACGGTTAAGAAGCATATGAACTTCTTGGTAGTGCTTGTCTATATCCGGGCGCTCTTCACGGTCAACTTTGATACAGACAAAGTGCTCGTTTAAAATATCTGCACACTCTTGATTTTCAAACACTGTCTCTTCCATTACATGACACCAGTGACAAGATGAGTAACCTATACTAATGAAGATAGCTTTATTTTCTTTTTCGGCTTTTGCAAATGCTTCGTCACCCCAGGCAAACCAATCAACCGGATTTTCTTTATGTTGCTGTAAATATGGTGAATCTTCTGTTTCTAGTCTATTTGACATAATAGTTTTCCTATTTATAAAAGTGTATAAATTAATTAGTTGTAGGGTAGAGAAATAATGCTAATATTGCGCTTAAAAAAATATCTTGGATATCATTTGATAGTTAAAATTTATTCAACGTTATATATAGTTTAGTATAATTTAATTAGATTTAAATCTGTTTGAATGGAACCATTTTTGCTTGTCTAATATAATATAGTAAATAAAAAGTTATTGGATAATGATTGAAATCAGAAAATAATTCTTTAGACGCAATACCTGTAAGTAAAATCACGAGTAGAAATATGATTTTTGGCAGGTACTTTATTGATGATATGACAAACCTTCCTAATGTATATCAGTTAAGAAGAGATTTGGAAAATCAAGAAGCGTTTACATTGATAATCTGTAATATAGACAACTTCAGAACAATAAATAATTTTTACGGCTGTATAGTCGGTGACTATGTAATAGAAGAACTTGGGCAATATTTTAAGAATAATCTTGAAAATCATAAAGTATACAGACTCTCAGGCGATGAGTTCGCATTTGTAATATCAAAAAAGATGTTTTTTTATGACATAAAAGACCATCTTCTTATTCTTTGCGAAGAGATGCAAGACTTTATTGTTAAGTATACTGATATCAATATATACATAGATTTTACACTGGCTTCATCTGCTAGTAAAGATAATAATAACATATTTTCAAAGGTTTCAATGGCTCTGAGATATGCAAAAGACACAGGTTCAAACTTTTGGATATATGAAGATACAATGAATTTCGAACAAGATTATGCAACAAAGATACAACTCTCTGAAACAGTCAGAGAAGCTGTGGGAAATTATAGAATAATACCTTATTATCAAGCTATTGTAGATACAAAAACATCTGAGATAAAAAAGTATGAGTGTTTGGCAAGATTGATTGATATTAATGGAAAAATAGTATCTCCGCTTCTTTTTATCCCAATATCAAAAAAGATTAAATACTATAATATGGTTACGAAAATAATTATCGATAAATCATTTAAGCATTTTGAAACTAAGGGTTGTGAATTTACAATAAACCTATCTATTGAAGATATGGTAAAGAAGGATATGTTCGACTTCATTATGGATAGGCTTAAAAACTCCAACATATCAGATAAAGTAACTTTTGAAATACTTGAATCAGATGCAATAGAAGACTTTGAAAAAGTTGATCGTTTTATAAATGAGATCAGAAGATATGGTGCAAAAATAGCGATAGATGATTTTGGAAGCGGATACTCAAACTTCTCCTATCTTACAAAAATCAATGCCGATTATATAAAGATAGATGGTTCTCTTGTAAAAAATATTGATACGGATAACAATTCATTTATAGTTGTAGAATCGATTGTGCAGTTTGCCAAAAAACTAGGTATACAAACTATTGCAGAATATGTCTGGTCTTACTCTGTTTTAGAGAAAGTAAAAGAACTAAATATTGATTACGCTCAAGGTTTCTATATAGATGAACCTTCTCTATCTACTTAAAATTGATAGTTCAAATTCTATATTTTTAGTAAAACTATGCGACAATACAAAGATGAAACAATTAAGGTAAATAATGAAATCTTCTCCAAAAAACAGTAAAAGAAAATCTCCTCCCAAAAGTAAAAAGATTGATCCGGCTCCTAAAAAAGAGGTTAAAGAAATGTTTATGAAATGGTTCAAAAAGAATAAGAAGGTTGGTCAGGTTATGACTAAACAAGATGTCGTAAGAAATATCCTGACTAAACTGGATTCAAAACAAAATGATGCTTTGGAAGAAGCGATGGATGAGCTAAAAAGTTATGGTCTGATAGAAGTTAAAGAAGATGGTGTTACATTAGTATTGACTCAAAAAGGTTCTGACTCTATTTAAACTTCTTTTAACAACCTAACTGTAAAACAAGCACCTTCATCACTATTGCAGACTTCAATCACACCATTAAGATGTTTTTCTATAATCATCTTGCTCATATAAAGTCCTAGACCTGTTCCTGTTTTTTCATCTTTGGTTGAAAAGTACGGGTCAAATACTTTTGAGAGTATATCAGCATCTATACCTCCTCCATTGTCACATATCTTTGTATTTATATATTGCTTATCTTCATACACTTCAATATTTATTATGGAGTTTTCTTTATTTTTAAATGATAGAGCATCTTTAGAGTTGTTGATAATATTAACAAATACCTGCATTAGCTCCCTTGGATAAGCATAAACTTCTCTTTCTGTCTGATAAGAGATTTTGAGTTCTATATTATTATTTTTCAGACTATTTTTTACAATCGATAAAGTTTGATCAAATATCTCTCTTATATTGACTTTTGTAATAACTTTATCGGGTTTAAAAAAATTTCTAAAATCATCGATGGTTTTGGATAGATGTTTAGTTTGTATAGTAATGTTGTTTGCATATTTTTCTGCTTCAGTTTCATTAAATTTATCCATTGCAATATCAAGTAGCATATTGTTTGCATCCATAGAAATAATAGATATCGGTTGTCTCCATTGATGAGCTATCATGCCTATCATCTCTCCCATTGCAGCTTGACGTGATTGGTTGATAAGCATCTCATCTTTGTTTTTGAGTTCTGTAATGTCTTCTGCAACTGCCAATATAAACTCTTTAGTATCAATAGTTACAATATTTGCATAAGTTTTCGCTGTTATCTGATTTTTATTTTTTGTGTTAAAATCGTAGATATCACCTTCAACAAAACCATCTTTCTCAAATAATTTAAGATATTTTTCTCTATCTTTCAAGTCATACCATAAATCTATCTCAAATGATGTTTTTCCAATTACTTCATCTTTTTTATACCCTAACTTATTTAGAAAAGTTTTATTTACATCATAAATTTTTCCTGTTTTCATATTACTTATAACAATCATATTTGGTGTATAGTTAAATGCTTTTTCAAACTTATCGTTAGAAAGTTTAAGTTCACTTTCTGCTTGTTTAAGTTCAGAGATATCATACTCTGTAGTAAAAATAAAGGAATTTTTATTACCAATATTTACACGTTTTGCATGAATTGCTACCGGGAATGATGTACCATCTTTTCGTACATGTATATTTTCAATATAAGATTGTTTTCCAGTCATAATTTCTGCTGTTCTTTTTTTGATAAGAAGTTTTCCAGCTTCATCATCTATATCACTAATAGGTCTACCAATAAAGTCTTCTCTTGTGTAACCATGCGCCATACAAGCAGCTTCATTTGCATCTATAATTATTGGAATACCATCAGAAGTGTTAGGATTTAAAATCATAGAGTAACCGGCTTGCTCAAAGATTGCATGAAATTTCTCTTCGCTTTCTTTTATGATTCTCTTTTCCTCTATCACTGAATTATCAATTTTCATGCCAATATAACGTGAGAAATGATTTGATAATAGACCTACAAATATAGTTATTAATATTGTTATAGTTGCAGATATAAATGCAGGATTGATTATTGATGATTGAGCGGTAAATACAATAGCTAATCCGCTTACTATAACTGATAATGTTGAAATTGGAAATATAAATTTAAATATATAATTACGAGTAGAGGTGTCTTTGTATAAATTTGTAATGAACCCATTTACATCAATAAAAATAATAGCAAGAGAGAGAAATAAAAAAGAAATTGCTGTTGTGAGAGCCATAGGTATGGTATTGTCTGATTCATAAAAAAAAGGAGTTCCATATAGGTAGGATAAACAAAATGTAAAACTTATTATTAATGACAAATGTCCAAAGATATCCACAAAAAGTTTATTAAATGTGTTATATCTTAATGAAATTTTATGGATTGTAAAAAAGATTATAGAGAGTCCTGAAGTGAAAAACAGAGCCCCGGTTGCAGGCGACATTCTAGCTATAGGAATACCATTTAAATAACCTTGAATAGGGATAATGGCATCCTCATAGTTTAAATCATTATGAATAAAGTAGCCGATAACTTCCAATATGCCAAAGATAGATACAGACAAGGAGGATATTAAAACTAAAATTAAAATTTTTTTTGAAATTTCTTTCATATACAAGCTTATTAAACAAATACCTATAATAAGAAAGCTTATACTGGTACTAGGTGCCATTGGAATATATTCGTAACTTATTCTTCCAAGTAAATCCATACCTGGTATATAACTCAATAGTCCAAAAATAGAGATGATTATTGAGATTAATATACTTTTATATCCGATTGATCTTAGCATTATATTTCAACCATCCTATAAGTTTATATATTAATAAATTTAATAATACAGTTTTATTATACTCTAATTTTTTTGTAGATTATGCAAGGTACACTTTTTTCATGCTTAAACTATATGTTATTAATTTCATTAAAGAAAAGTACCGAGACAAATAAGATACAATATCATAAAATTGTGATAAAGTGTACTGAATGAATATTGATTTTAAAGTCCAACAGATAACATTAGATAAGTTATTTAAAATGTCACCTATAACCATAGGTGGTAGTTTTGTCATGATGATGATTGTCGGTTTTTTGTTTTATAACATAGTACCAATATATGTGATACTATTTGGGCTGTTAATGCATATGATAGTTCTTATATATAGAGCTGCTATTTGCAAAAGTTACTCAAAGTATAAAGCTAAAATAACTGATTTATATATACTTAAAAAATATAAACGATACTATGTTCTTGGTACTTTTATGAGTGGAATTGTATGGGGACTTTCTGTAGTCCTTCTCTTTTTTGAAGACTCTATAGAATACCAGTTTTTTTTATACACGGTAGTTGTAGGGCTTGCGGGAGCAAGTGTTGTAACTCTTAGTGCTGTATTTCAGGTCTATATAGCTTTTATAGTTCCGATGCTTGGCATCAGTGCGATTTATGCATTTATGCAAGAGGGTGACATATATACTGCTACTGGTATTTTTATTAGTGGTCTTATCGTCTTCTTTTATATCTCCGGGCGAAGCTATTATAGAAATTTAGTAGATTCTATCGTAGATAAAGAGAGTGTACTAAATACACAGCATGAAGTTATAAACAGACTCTCTAAAGCTGGTGAATATAGAGATAATGAGACCGGTATGCATATTACAAGAATGAGTTATTCTTGTAGTCTCTTAGCAAAAGAGTGTGGGTATAGTGAGGACTTTGCTACCAACATATTATACGCCAGTGGGATGCATGATATAGGCAAGATAGGAATTCCTGATAATATACTTCTCAAACCGGAAAAACTAGATGCTAATGAGAGAGCTATCATGCAAGAACACGTAAATATTGGTAAAAAGATTTTAGAAAATAGTAACTCAAATCTAATTAAACTCTCAGAGAGTATTGCCTATACACATCATGAAAAGTATGACGGTACAGGTTACCCAAATTCTTTAAAAGCATCTGATATACCAATTGAAGGGAGAATTACAGCTATTTGTGATGTCTTTGATGCTCTTGTATCTGAGAGACCTTATAAGAAAGCTTGGAGCCACCAAGATGCGATTGACTATATAACAGAGGAATCATCTAAACATTTTGATCCAGAGCTAGTAAAAAAGTTTGTGCTTATATACCCTGATATCAAAAATTTTTACGATAAACACGCATAAAAGTAAATATAATATTTATAAATTTATAATTAGTTATAATTTCCTAAAATTATTTTAAATGGTTATATGAATGTTGAAAAAAATAGTTGTTATTTTTGTCTTAATTGTCATTATTATAGCAATGGGTATGTTCTACTACAAAAATGAGATAAAAGAGCAGAAGATTAACCATATTATGGATCAAGTTACACTAACTCTTGAGTCAGAATTAAAGTCTTATAAAATGGATGACTTGAAGATGGCACTATTTCTTTCAAAAAACAAAGCACTTGTAGACGCTTTAGAAAATGATGATGAAGATTTAGGTTACAAGATACTCTCAGACATTACTACTACAATCAAAAAAAATACAAATATATTAATAAGAGCACAGATCATCACAAAAGATTTAAATATTTTTGCAAGAAGTTGGGATGATATTTATGCCGGGATGCCAATAGGTGACTATAGAACTGATCTTGAATATTTTAAGACTCACACAACACCGCGTACCTCCATAGAGATAGGAAGACGTTTAGGTATAAAAGCAACAGTTCCCATCTATAAAGATGGTGAGTTTCTTGGTTTTGTAGAAGTTATCTCTTTTTTCAAATCAATCACTGACTTTTTTAGCTCCATGGGTGTGGATCTATATGCACTTTTAGATGTTCAACATATGGATAGTGCAGTACTTATGATGGAAAATCTGGCAATAGATAATTATGTAGTAGCAAATAGAAACTATAACTATAGTCATATCCAAACACTAAATAAGATAGACTTTAAAGAGCTAAAACTTAGTAATGTTGCATATAAAGACAATAAATATATATTTTATGAGACAATGTATGATGGAAAGTTTAAAGCTATAGGTGCATTTGTATTTGTTCTGCCTGAGAAGTATCTGAACTATTTTAGAAATCCTGAGGATGATATATCATTTCTTATCAATGTCACAAGAAGTGGTCTTTATGATGTTGTAAAGGAAGAGAAGTATGAAAAGAATATATATGATGATTACTCTGCCAGTTCTATGGTCTATCTTCAAGATGTAATAGATACAGAAGATAGGCAGGTATTTTTAGATGAAGCATATGAAAAATTTGATAAGTACTCTAAAGATGAACTAATTCAGATGATGTTAGAGAGAAAAATCGTTAAAAAGATAGATGGGAAAATCAGATGAGAATTTTATTATTAGAAGATGAGTATTCACTGCGTATAAGTATAGAAGAATTTTTAACAGATTTAGGTTATGAAGTAGATGGTTTTATGGATGGACTTGAAGCTTATGATGCTGTATATGATAAAGCTTATGATATTTTACTGCTTGATGTAAATGTACCCTCACTGAGCGGATTTGAACTTTTAAAGAAACTTAGACAAGATGATAAAAAAGTCCCTGCAATCTTTTTAACATCTATGACAGATATGGATGACTTAAAAGAGGGTTATAGAAGAGGGTGTTGTGACTACATAAGAAAACCATTTGATTTAGAGGAGTTAGAACTTCGTATAGATCAGGCATTGGCAAGCTTTTTTCAAGATGAGAGCTCAGTTGTAAATATTGGCTGTGATATCTCTTACGATATGAAAAAGAGTAAGTTAACACTTAAAGAGGATGAGATAATCCTTAGAAAGACAGAACAAGACCTTTTAGAAGTCCTCATAAAAAATAAAAATGCCGTAGTATCTACTCAGATGTTTCAAGATGAGGTTTGGGGAGAGTATGTGGAACCTGCCACTATCAGAGTTCAGCTCAATAATCTACGTAAAAAACTACCTGATGGTGTTATAGAAAACAGAAGAGGGCTAGGATATATAATTGAAAGATAGTCAATACTCGGCGAAGTACGCACTGATATATACATCATTAGTATCAGTCATACTTTTAACTCCACTCTTTTTCTATTTCATATATATGAAAAATATTCATTCTATTCAAAATGAGCTGCTACTAAAGGAGAAATCTCTTTTAGTTATACAAGCTATGCAGGAGTACAATGAAAATGATGAGTATTTTGAATACCCAAGATTTAAAACATTTGAATCAGGTCTTTATGATCAGAGTTTTCAACCAATATTCTCTTTGGTAAACTACAAGATCAAGTACTTCAAAGATGGATATCACTTAGATAACAATGACGCATACCTGATTGTTAAACTTCCAAAAGATAGATACTTCGGTGCAAAATATCTAATAGTTAAGAACCAACTCTCATTCGCCGTAGTTTATGAAAAGGTTATGTATATACTCTTTAGTGTTGTTATCTTAGTCTTTATTTTAAGTATGTTCTTCTTACAGACTTTTGCTAAACCATTTCAGAAGATGAATAAACAGCTTGATAACTTTATAAAAGATTCTATGCATGAGATAAATACTCCATTGTCTATCATAAGTGTAAATATTGATCTTTATAATAGAAAGAATGAACCAAATAAGTATATGCAAAGAATGAAGGCCGCAACAAAGGTTCTGTCTAACATATACAATGATATGGATTATCTTATTAAGCATGATAGACTGAAGTATGAAAGTGAAAATATTGATATGGCCGCATTCTTATCAGACAGAATAGAGTACTTTAGTGAAGTGGCTTTGATGAAAGATATAACTATCAATTCAGATATCAATGAATGCGCGGATGTGTCTATGAATGCGAAACAACTTCAACGTGTAGTAGACAACACTATATCTAATGCAATAAAATACTCATATGAAAACTCAAAGATAGATATAAGTCTATATATGAAAGATGAAAAATGCCATTTAAGTTTTAGAGATTATGGTGTTGGGATAGAGAAAGTTGAAAAAATATTCAGCAGGTACTATAGAGAAGACACAAATAAAGGTGGTTTTGGAATAGGGCTTAACATTGTAAAATCTATCATAGATGAGGCTCATATAGAGCTTGTAATAGAATCTACTCCAAAGGTAGGAAGTGAATTTCTTTACATTTTTCCACCTACTTCTACAAAATAAATATAAATTTATCTGATTTTACATTAATTTTACACTTAGCAGTTAAACTTGCCTACGAAATAAGAATAGGAGGAACAAGAATGAAGAAAACTGTGATGATGTCACTACTTGTAAGTGTTTCACTTTTCGCTGCTGATTATAGTAGTGTTATAGAGAAACCAAATGCAAGCAAGATGATTCAAAAAGATCTATTGGCTCCAGCAAAAACTTTTACTATGCCAGCTGGTTGTATAACAACAGATCCTGAAGCTATCGCAAGAGGTGCTTTTATATTCCATAACCTTAATGGTAAGAAAGCAAAGCAAAACCCACCAAAAGGTTTAGCTCGTAAACAAATGCAACAGGGTAAGACATACCTTCCCGGAGATAAGATTCCAGCTAAGCAATATGGAAACTGTGTAGCTTGTCATAATATAGAAGGTGCTAAAGGTGCTGGAAATATTGGTCCTGATTTAACAGGCTATAAAGATATGTTTATGGCAACTGGTGTAAGAGATAATCAATTTGTTTTTCAAAAAATTGCTGATCCTCGTGTAGATAACAAAGACACACACATGACTGTTAACTTAACAACTAAGTTATTCACAACTAAAGAGATATGTGAGATTACTTCATATATTGTTTCTCCAAAATAAAGGAATATATACTATGCAAAGAAGAGATTTTTTCAAGAAATTAGGTACAGTTGCTGCTGTTGCTGCTGTTACTCCAACACTAAGTTTTGCAGCTGATGCAAAAAAACCCTCAGGTCCTAATGATCTTTCATTTAAAGCTGCTGTAGATGCTGTAACTGGTGGTAAGACTCCTACTGTGTCTTCAAAAATCAAGCTAAAAGTTCCAGAAATTGCTGAGAACGGTGCTGTTGTTCCTGTTACTGTTGAGGTTGACTCTCCAATGACTGAAGCTGACTATGTAAAAGCAATCCATATTTTTGCTACTAAAAATGCTAACACTCGTTGTATTGATGTTCATTTGACTCCTGCAAACGGAAAAGCAATGTTCGCAACTCGTATTAAACTTGGTGGAACTCAAGAAGTTGCAACTGTAGTTGAACTTAGTGACGGCTCATTTATTACTGCTAGTCAAAGTGTAAAAGTTACTATCGGTGGGTGTGGTTGATTTTCGACCATTTAACATAATCTAAAAATATAAAAATTAAGGAAATAAAAATGGGAAAAAGAAAATCACTGATTAAAATCAAGCCAAAATCATTCAAAGATGGTGAGGTAGTTAAAGTAAGTTTTATGGTTATGCATCCAATGGAAACAGGTATGCGTAAAGATAAAAAAACTAAAGAGATTATTCCGGCTAAATATATCAATAATGTAAAATTCAGCTATAACGGGAAAGTTATTACAACTATGAACGTATGGGAATCATTATCTACTAACCCTGTATTTACTACATATATGAAAATCAATGGTAAAGGCGATCTTACTGTTACATATACTGACAATACTGGTGAAGTAAACGAGCAAAGCAAAAAGATTAAACCAAAAGGATAATCAATGAAAACAGGAATCAAAATAGCACTATCTATTGCACTTCTTTCTTCATTGTCTTTTGGAGGCGAGCAGTTTGCAATGAGTGATGCAGACCGTGCAATGTACGCTGAGATGTTAGAAAACAACCCGGCTGATATTATGGTTGAAAACGGTAATGAACTTCTTCAAAAGTTCTGTGGTGGAGATGCAGGTTTAGCAGCATTTTTAAATGTAAGCGAAGATGAATTACCAGCGTATATAGCAGGTTTTCCACGTTACTTGGAAGATTTTAAACAAGTAGTTGGTGTAGACCAAGTTCTTCAAGGTCTTATGCATAAAAATGGACATAAGCCATTTGAGCTAAAAAGTTCAAATATGTTTGACATGAGTACATATGTTAAGACTCTTGCTAATGGTGAGAAGAGTAACATTGATGTAAATGCAAATCAACATATGAAAGATGCTTATGCACTTGGTAAGTTGACGTTTGAACAAAAACGTGGTGGACGTGGTCTAGCATGTCTTAGCTGTCATGCTCCAGCTGTAATCGGTGGTGTTTTAAGAACTCAACCATTACCGGATTTGAGTAATAAAGGTGTTGCAGTTGCAGCAACTTGGCCAGCATATAGAATGACTAAATCATCTCTAAGAACTTTACAACGTCGTTTTCAGGGTTGTATGAAAAATGCTTTATTAAAAGTTATTCCTCTTGGTTCACCAGAAATGGTTGCACTTGAAGTTTATCTTACTGACGAAGCTAAGGGCACAGAAATCGCTGTTCCTGGTATAAAGAGATAGGGAAACGTAATGGAAATTTCTAGAAGAGACTTTATGCATATCGCAGCAATTTTTGGACTTGGAGCTGCTACTAGCGGTATGGCGAGTTCAAAAACACCTGCTCAAATATCTTTAAAAGATATTTATGACTTTAAATCAACAGGTAATTTTACTTTGTTGCATATGTGTGATATTCACGCCCATATTAAACCACTATATTGGAGAGAGCCGTCTACTTTGATCTCTGCTCCAAACTTAGTCGGTACACCAGGTTTTTTATGTGGTGAAGCTTTTGCAAAACATTACGGATTAGAGCCAAGCTCATTAGATGCTTACTTTGATACACATATGGATTTTGATACATTAGCTAAAAAGTTCGGGAAAATGGGTGGTATTGCCCATATGAAAACATACCTTGATCACGTAAGAAAAGAGCGTGGTGCTGAAAATGTACTATTCTTAGATTCTGGAGATACTTGGCAAGGTACTGGTGTTGCACTGAAAACTCAAGGTGAAGCTATAGTTAAAGCTCAAAACTACCTTGGTGTTGATGTGATGGTTGGACATTGGGAATTTACTTACGGTAAAGAGAGAGTTTTAGAACTTATTGAGATGCTAGATGCTAAGTTCATTTCTCAAAATGTTGTTGGAAATGATCCTTTTGCTGATGAGTATGAAGAACTTATTTTTGAACCGTATACTATTCAAGAAAAAGGTGGAGCTAAGATCGGTATTATCGGTCAGTCATTTCCATTCACATCAACTGCAAATCCTAAAGAGTTTACTGAGGGTTGGAGTTTTGGTATTAGACCTGAAACACTTCAAAAATATGTAGACGAGTTAAGAAAAGAGCATAAAGTTGATTGTGTTGTTGTTCTTTCCCATGATGGATTTAGTGTTGATCAAGAAGTTGCTCGTATGGTTCACGGTATTGACTTTATTTTAAGTGGACATACACATGACCCTTCACCTAAGCCTATTACAATCAACGGTACTGTTATCGTTATTGCCGGTAGTCATGGTAAATATGTTGGTCGTTTAGACATAGATGCTAAGAATGGTAAAGTGAATGACTATGAGTACAAGCTTGTTCCTATAGCATCTAACATGATTCCGGCAGATCCTGCAGGTGTTAAACTTGTAGATGAACTATATGCACCGTTTGCTAAAGAGTTCAACGAAGTTCTAGGTAAGACAAAAAATACTCTATATAAGAGAGATACTTTCTTCTCGACTTTTGATCAGCTGATTAATGACGCTATCATGGATGAGATGAAGTGTGATATCTCTTTTACTCCTGGTTATAGATGGGGAACAACAGTTCTTGCTGGTGATGATATCTTAATGGATAATGTATATGAGATGTGTGGTATTACTTACCCTAACGTTTATACATTTGAGTTAAAAGGTTCTAAAATTGCAACTCTATTAGAAGATATTGCGGATAATGTATTTAATGCAAATCCTCTTTATCAACAGGGTGGTGATATGAGTCGTTTAGGTGGAGTAACTTACTCTATCGCTGTTGCTGCAGCAGCTGGTAAACGTATTTCTAAACTTATGATTGGAGGTAAACCGATAGACTTAAACAAAACATACATAGTTTCATCTTGGGGTGGTAACTTGCAAAATGCAGGTTCAAATCTTCAAAAAGATAAGATCAGAGCAGTTTATGATGTAACTCGTGATTATATAAAGAGACAAAAAGTTGTTGATGTAAGTAATGAAGGTAATGTCACCTTGGTTGATTATGACTGTGGATGTCCGACAAAAGGTTCTAGAAGCTGTTAAGTAAAGGCAGATGGTAGCTCTAACTACCATCTAATCTGAATATGTTAATAATAACAAAGCCAAACGCTTTTATTATAACATATTCAAAATAAATAAATAAGGATAGATAATGAAAAAAAACACAATGATTAAATTAGCTGCTGGAGCAGCTGCGGTTTTACTAATGACTACGTCAGCACAAGCTGGTTATACAATGAAGAAAAAAGTTGGTGATATAGATACTAAACTTACATTCTTTGGTTTTGCTCAACTTGAAATGGTTGGTGGAGACGGTATGAAAATCAAAGAAGCCGGCGCTGTTAATAAAGCTGATGCGGATGTTGCATTTAGAGCACAACGTATTCGTCTTGGTTGGAAATATGTATCTGGTCCGGTTCGTGGTAAAGTTTTCTTAGATTTTAATCAAAACAGTGATGTTAATTCTGCTGGTAGTGACGCAACAGATGGTGCATCAATGCCAAAGGTAATTAAAGATGCTTTCGTATCTTATGTATTTGATCCTGCATTTGTTGCAAAACTTGGTCTAATCAAAATGCCTCATGGTATGAGTTTTACAATGCCAGGATGGAATCTTGACATTGCAGAACGTGGTCTAGATAAATCTCTTGTATTAGAAAGAAATACTGGTCTTATGATTTCTGGTCGTGATATCGGTCTTGGTAATAACGGTAAAGTAGACGGTCTTGAAATGGGTCACGAGCGTCCATGGAAAGGTTTTGGTTACGATATTATGATAGCTAATCAGGCAAGTAGAAGTTCAGCTGCAGGTTCAAAAGAATTTGCTGGAAACTCATATGCGGTACGTGGTATGTTTGACTATACTGAAAAACTTCACGTAGAAGCTTCTTATGCATTATCTGAAAATGCTGACGGTTTAGACGCAACTGCTACTAGTGGTGAAGATTATAAATCAGTAAATATTGGTGTTGATTCTAACTTGGGTGAATTAAGTTTAAAAGCTGAATATACAACTGGTGATAACATTCTAGGTGTTAAAGATTATAATGAAAAAGTATGGACTGCAACGGCTGGTTACTTTGTGCTTCCATCATTAGAGCTTGTAGGTAAGCATATTTCTGCTGAAGCTGAAGGTAAAACTGGTAATACGCATAAAACAGAATTAGCAAATACTTACTTAGGTTTTAACTATTTCATAGCTTCACCATACCAAGATATGTCACGTAAAGCAAAAAGAGCTAGAAATCAGCATAAAGTTGTATTTAATTACATCGTAGCTAGTGGAAGTGGAGCAACTGAAGTTGCTGCTGATAAATGGACTGGTTTAAGTGGTTATAGAGATGATGCATTTATTGCTCAGTACCAATTCAAATTCTAGACTAAATTACTAAAAGGGTTATGCTTTGAAATCACTTCTAATATGTGTCGTGTTTATTCATTCTCTCCTAGCTTTTGATTATACTCTTAAGCCTGAAAAAGTCAGTGCAGAGACACACTGCTTTTTTGGCTTACCCGAGGTGATGGACGAGCATAACAATGGTAATATGGTCAACTCCTGTTTTGTTAATATGGGGACTAGCTATCTTGTAATAGATAGTGGTCCTACATACCTTTATGCAAAACAAGCATACTCAAAAATGAAAAATATTAAAGATCTTCCAATCTCTTATGTAATAAATACTCACGTTCATGATGACCATTGGCTTGGTAATGGTTACTACGAAGAATTAGGTGTAAAGATTATAGGTTCAAATGAATTCTCAAACGAGACAAAAGTAGAACTCACTAGAATGCAAAAAAGAATAAGTCCTGAAGCTTATAAAAAAACTACACAAGTATTTCCTACTATCTTTGTTAATGATGAAAAAGTATTAAACCTTGATGAAAAAAAAGTTTATATAAAAAGTGTTAATAAAAAAGCTCACACAAAAAGTGATCTTTTAATTCACATTCCAGATGGAAAAATTGTTTTTGTCGGGGATCTAGTTTTTAATGACAGACTCCCTTCCATAAGAGACGGAAATCTAAATGGTTGGCTAGAGGGCCTTGATGAAGTTAGAGCCATGGATGTTGATTTTATTGTTGGTGGACATGGAGAGATAGTAGATAGAACTTCAATAGACATGACTTATGAGTATATAAAAACGTTAAGAGACAGAGTAGCTGAGCTTTTAAAAGATGGTGAAGATATAGCTGATGTTGTAAACATAGTAAAGATGGAAAAATTTAAAAATATACATTTTTATGACTCTATGCATAGACAAAATGTTGAGATCGCATACAGAATGTTGGAGTGGGGAAGTGAATAAATATATCTTGATTCTGGCTTTTAGTATATCTTCACTATTTGCGGTTGAGTTTTACTCATATGAAGAAGCACTTAAAATGCAAAAAAAGAATAAAAAGATCATTATGATTGATGTTGTTAGAACCGGATGCCACTACTGTGAAGATATGGACAGAGATGTTTTTAAAGACAAAGAGATGAGTAAGTGGTTGGATGAGAGGTTCATAGCAGTAAAGATAAACCTTGACAATGAAAAACTACCTCTTGGATTCAAAGTAAACTTTACGCCTACATTCTTTTTTCTAGATGAGAATAAAAAGCTACTCAAGACAATACCTGGTTCTTGGAATATTCAAGATTTTAAAGATCTGACAAAAGGAATAAAATGAAATATTTTACGTTAATTTTACTAAGTCTTTGTATAGTCTCATTTGCCGATACAGAGTTTGCTGAGCCAAAACCGTCTATCGATAATCAGCGTCAAATTGTGTTTTCTATTAAGAGTTCAAATGATGAAGAGATAAATCATGTTCTCAGCAGTGCAAACAATGTGTTGAAGTTTTATGGACCTGAAAATGTAGAAATGAAGATAGTAGCTTACTATCATGGTATTAAAGCATTGCAAAAAGCTCATAAAGACATTGCTTTGAGAGTTAGAGCCTTAATGCTCCTTGATGTAGAGTTTGTTGCATGTGGAAACACTATGAAAACAAAAAAAATAAAAGAAAAAGAATTAATAGAAGGTACTGTAATTGTAACAGCTGGAATAGTTGAGATGATTGAGAGAGTTAAAGAGGGATGGGTTAACATAGTCCCTTAACTGGATTCTGTTAAAGTATATAAGGAAAAAAAATGAACAACCTATCAATCAGTAAAAAGATACACATACCGCTAATAGCGTCTATCATATTCGGGTTCATTATAATAATAATGAACTACTTCTACTCAATAGATGAGATGAAAGAGAACGTTCATAAGACACAAGAGAAATCACTTC
>NZ_JBFFNS010000021.1:0-40405 GCF_041563035.1 Sulfurimonas sp.
GGTGCATGTAATGATGAAGACAACAAAACGGTCTCTATATCATTTATGAATGGTGTTGTAGATGCTAATACATCTGTAAATCAAGTCGGAGAGTACAGATTAAATATTAGAGATACTTCATGGACCGCAGTTGATAGTAATTCAGCGTTCATGACTCACCATGCCAACTCTTTCTTTCATCCAGGTGATGGTTCTATAAGTTTAGATTGTATAGCAAATAGTTCAATAACACAAGATGAAAACTCGTCAGCATTGAATGGTTGTAATATTAGTTCAAGCCACACAAATAATGAGGCTAACAGTGGAAGCTCTCTAACTTACAATGATTATAATGTAACTTTCCATCCATACAAATTTAATATCAGTAGTGAAATTACTATGGGCTTGACCAATAGAGATATAAATACAACAGATGATTTTTCAAACTTTGTATACATGGCGAGTATAAATAATGCAAACGATATAAATATGTCTGTTCAAGTAAATAGTATTATCACTCCTCAAGGGTACAATGATTCATCTTTAACTAACTTCGTGACTGGATGCTTTGCGAAGCCTTTAGATATAAATATCTCTAAATCAACTCCTGAAAATACAAATCTTAATTATAGATATATTATAAACGACAGAAATACAACTGGTAGTGTCAGTGGATTTATACCCAATGTAACAGACGAAGATGCAAATATAACTACACCAAATACTTTTTTTGCAAAAGCGATGAATGGTGTTTTAGACAGTATTATGAATCTTAATTTTGATAGAAATCAAAGTGTGGTTGCTAACCCTGAAGATATAAACTATTCAAAAGTCACTGTATATGATCCAAGGACTTTTATCAATGCTGATTTATTGACAAACAAAACAGCTGAAAGCAACATATCTTTAAATGGATTAAATGGGCAGAATATAACTCACTACTTTGGTAGAACAGCCGCTAGAAAGACGAGAATAGTCTGTAATGGTTATCCCTGTCTTTCTGGTGCCAACGGAGAGCCTGATGTACTTATATACTACGAAACCTATTGTTATGGAGATACTAATGGAAAGAGTTGCGAAAGGACTCTTCTTCCACAGTTGGGCGGAAGATATATACAAAAAGTAGACAGTAGATGGTATGTGAACCTAAATCATGTTGAGAGCGGAGACGGAAATCTAACAGCAACAACCGAGCAGGCTGCTTCTGTGACTGTAACCGTACCGACAATACGCACAATGACTAATGGATACACCAAAGATTCTGTTCACAATTATAATGGAAATAAAGGTCTACCTCATGAAGCTACTATGCAAAGCACTGTCCCTAACTGGCTTGTATATGACGAAAATGATCCAGTTGCAACAATGAACAAGCATACTGTAATCTTTCAATCTGAAACAAAATGGACTGGTCAACATGAGACAAATACGACAACACAAACAGAGAAAGTAAGAAGAGTAAATAGGAGAACGATGTGGTAA
Source organism: Sulfurimonas sp. (assembly GCF_041563035.1). Classification (GTDB taxonomy): domain Bacteria; phylum Campylobacterota; class Campylobacteria; order Campylobacterales; family Sulfurimonadaceae; genus Sulfurimonas. Next base: position 1,462 of record NZ_JBFFNS010000021.1, read on the forward strand.
TGCGTAAACGTACACTTCATAGATTGGCATTTACATTAATAGAGCTAATATTTGCTATCGTTATAATAGCCGTGTCAGTTATGTCTCTGCCGATGATGACCCAAGTGACATCTTCAGGAATGGAGAAAAATCTTGTTCAAGAAGCAATCTTTGCATCTGTAGCGGAAATAAATCTAGCCACCACTTACGTTTGGGATGAGCGTTCTTTACTAAGTAGTGATGCGGATGATTTATCCAAAGTTGTACCAACCACTGGTGCAGCTGATGACTGTAACGCTAGCAGAAAGAGACCAGGGCATATTAACAGAATATGTATAGAAGATATTACAACTATTCCAGGACTTTTTACCGGAACAATAGATGAAAATTCAAGCTCATTAGAAGTTGCAGGTCTAAATTCATATAAAGATATATATACTGGTACAACAGAAGCCTCAGGTTATAAATTAAGCAACTATAAAAGTAAGCTGGATGTAACAAGATGTGGTGCAATCTATGGTGGAAACTGTCAAGATTTTGGACTAGAAGCAGACAACATTAACTTAAAAGAGATTACAGTAACTGTACAAAATGACAAGAATGAAACCGTAATGCTACTTAGAACCTATAGTGCAAATATAGGTGAAGTAGCCTATGAAAGTGAGCCACTATAATGCAACTAAATAAAAATCGTAAAGCTTTTACTATGATAGAACTTGTATTTGTCATAGTTATTATGGGGATATTGGCAAAATTTGGCGTTGAATTTGTAGGTCAGGCATATAGCAGTTTCATCAACTCAAAAATAAACAATGAACTACAGTCAAATTCTGCGACAGCTGTAGAGTTTGTAGCTACAAGACTACAACACAGAATAAAAGCTTCTACCATAGCGAGAGAAGATAATAATTCTTTCACTCCACTAAAAGATTATACAAATACTACAGCAAACATTTTAGAATGGGTAGGTTATGATGTTGATGGACTCAGAGGAGACACCAACCCATATTGGAGCGGAATCATAGATTTAAACTCAACATTAACTCACTCTACGCAGCTTACTTCTCCAGAAACTAATACAGCCAATATAGACGCACTTATCAAAATCTTGTCCGATGACACTACAAGTGGTATTAAAGATACAGCCATTTATTTTATAAATCCAGACTCTTTGGATACTAATTGGGGATGGGACGGAGATACTAATAAATTCTTAACTCAAGAAGGTATTGATACGAATAATTTGAATGCAATTCATCCTATTGACAGCAATGGAACAAGTGCATTTAAACCTGTAAACTCAGCCGGTGTTAATAACACTTTTACTAATGTGTTTGCATATGAGTTTTATCAACTAGCATGGAGTGCTTATGCAGTTGGAATAGATGACTGGGATGCTGCTACAAAGACAGGAACACTTACGCTATGGTATGACTATCAACCATGGAAAGGTGAAAGATATACTGATGCAAATACAAAAAGCAGCATTATCATGGAAAATGTGAGTTCTTTTAGATTTATCGCCAGAGAGTCACTAGTAAAAATTCAAGTCTGTGTTAAGAGTTCACTAATAAAAGATGAGGAGTATTCAATATGCAAAGAAAAAACTATTTTTTAATTCCCTTCAAATTTACTGCAAAGAGTAGTTCTAAAAGAACTTTTCGTAGCGGTATTGCTATGATTATGGCTATTGTTACTTTAGTGATTGTTGCTACAATCATGGCTTTATCACTATCACTGACAACTCAGACAACAAAAAGAACAACTGACCTATACCTTTATGAACAAGCAACTTTACTCTCCCAAAGTGCAGCTGAATATGCTCTACTTAAAATATCTCAAGCTAATCAACAGTGCAGTGTTCCTAGCTTAGATTTTCGTTACAACAATACTTTTGATGTGAATATAACTATGCAGTACATATTTACAAATCCTAGCACATGTAGAACAAATTCTCTTGCAGATGGCACAGACTATACAACTGTCACATACCCAAATTCCAATGGCAGTGTTTTAATGGATATAGCTATTACGGCAAATCCGACAGGCACAACAGAACCAATCCGCTACTTTAGAAGAAGCATCCAAAAATTATAGTTTCACATAAACCTTTTAATGATATAATCCCATTATTAAAACATTAAAAGGTCAAATTATGAATATTTCTCTTACGGGAAGACAATTAGAACTAACAGAGCCGATCAAAGCTCACATGAATACATCTATTGAGACGCTAACTAAATACAATATGGATATTATTTCTGTAAATGTTGTAGCTTCTACTCAAACAAAAAAAGGCAAAGAGCACTCTGTTGTTGAGTTCGTTATTAACCTTGCTCACAAAAACTCTGTAATCATCAAGCAAAATGATGGTGATTTATATGCTGCTATAGATTTAGCTATAGCTCGTGCTCAAAAAGCTTTACGTCGTATGCATGACAAAGAAGTTGGACATCGTGTTGTTGGTCTTAACGAGATTAAGGCAGAAAATGTAAATGTTAAAGAAGAAGCTGAAGCTAATGAAGATGAAATAGTTCCGGTTGAACTTGATCTTTACAAACCTCGTGAAGTTGAAGATGTTTTAAACGACTTAAAAGACAGTGGTAAAATGTTTGAAATATTTTTAGACAACGAAGATAAAACTCGTGTTCTTTACAAAAGAAACGACGGTAGATTCGGGCTGTATTAATGCCTTTGGCTTTGAGTGTATGGAATATTTTTTAAAGAAAAATGTTCACAGAAACTCATAATAGAGCCAAAGGTAGTTCCAACTTTTAAGTTGGGACTAAACTACTTTTTACACTTTTAACTATCTCTACATCCTCAGCCAAATCAACCCATTTAAACTGACTTCCACTCTGAGATGAACCTTTGAGTAAATCACCACTTTTTCTAAACTTTAAATCTAAATTCGCAATATCAAAACCACTGATAGTATCTACAAACCTATCTAACCTCTCAGAATTACTTTGATTAGTGTATAGATAACAGTAACCTTTTAGTCCTGTCCTACTTACTCTGCCTCTTAATTGGTGAAGTGTTGAAAGTCCTAATCTCTCGGCTCCAACAATCACAACGGTAGTAAGACGAGGAAGAGAAATACCAACTTCAACCACTGTTGTTGCAATGAGTATGCTTCCCTTCTCTCTAAATTCAAGTAAGACCTCTTCTTTTTGTTTATCTTTTCCATGAGTTACATAGACATTATCAAAGTTATTTTCCCAATAAGCTCTTGCCTCATCAATACTCTGATACTCCAAAACTTCACTCTGTTCAACCAAAGGATAGACTAAAAGTACTTGATTGTTTTTACTTACCTCAGACTCTATATGCTCTAATAAATCTTTAAAATCACTTTTATGTATAACCTTACTTGTTATATCTTTAGAAAATGGAGTAGAAGTAATCAAGCTAACGTCAATATGAGCTGTCTCTATCATTGCCTGTGTCCTTGGAATAGGCGTAGCACTAAACTGCAAATAGTGTGGTTTTTTAGCTCCACTGCTTACTAATTTTTCCAGCATATTTCTTTGTGCAGTTCCAAACCTGTGTTGCTCATCCACCATTACAAGTCCGGAATCCGGAAGTTCTCTATAGAGAAGAGCATGTGTTCCTATTATAAAATCAAACTCTTCTAAATCAATCTTTTTAGATTTATTGGTCACTAAAACACTCTTTGCATCTGGCAAGAACTTTTGCGCCTCTTCAAAAAGCTGATTTGCAAGTATTGTAGTTGGAGCCATTAAGATAGAACGACATGGCAACATCATATATGCAGATGCTAAAATGACCATAGTCTTACCGCTTCCAACATCACCTACTATCATACGTTTAGATGCTACGTCTTTGTTAAAGTCATCTTTAATATCTTCTATCGCTTCTATCTGTTCATTTGTTAATGTAAAAGGCAATGAATTTTTCCACTCATCATACGAAGCGTCTACTTTAACTATTGGTTCAAAATATCTTCTTTTTGCTGAGAGTTGTTTCATATAGCTAAAGAGTTCTAAGTATTTAAGAGTATCTATTGTTTTGACATCTAGCTCTTTTAGATTTATTAGATGCTTAGGGAAATGAAGTTTTAAAACTTCTAACGCTATATCTTCTTTTAAGCCCTCTGAGAGTAATTTATTCAGTGTCAGGTTATTTTGTATCAGGCGAAGCATTACATCAGCTCTCAAGGCTGATTTATACTTTGGAGTAATGGCACCGACAGTTGTAGTTTTTCTAGGCATTGTCATACTACAGTTTCCAGTTTTGCAATCAACTACTCCATAAAAGTAGTCTCTCTCTCCGACTTTGAACTGATGCATCATATATGGCTTTGGACGGAATAACACACCGCTTATTGTATGACCTAGATTGTGAGCATAAAAAGTTATTTGGATTGTATTTGGAGCGCGAAAAATAGATTCTACCGTTGCATCTATTAATTGTGGTTTTCCCATTTGGATTGTAGGATGAAAAGTTAGGTCTTCGTAAGAGTGAGGAATATTAAGAGCTAGTTCACACCAAGAGTTGACACTTAGTTTTTTAAACTTTGACTCTAAATCTTTTGTGAGGTTCATTTTATTTCCTTGAGTTACTAATACTACCTCTTTTTATGGACCTCATATAAAAATATTGCAATTTGCAATAATTACTTAGTAACTATTGCAAAACTCATCTCTAAAATCTCTTTATGATTTTTTATAAACTCATTAAGATCTTTTAGTTTCAACTCTCTGATTAACTCTAACTCTTTAACAGAGTGACCTAACTCTTGACCTTTATAAAAGTCCATAAAAGTACGATTTAGTCTTTGGCTCATTGTCTCGACTCTTAGTGGTTCACTTCCAAGCAAGAACTTCTTAGTCTGCTCTAGCTCTTCTTTTGTAACACCATTCTTGACAAACTCAGCCACTACTTCTTTAACTGTCTTTTGAGCTTCATCTAAAGAGTCCAGTTTGGTCTGTAGATAACCTGTCATATAACTGCTAGACTTACTTACACTAACTCTTGCATAGGCAGAGTAAGCCAAGCCTTTTTTAACTCTTATCTCTTCCATAAGGCGTGAGCCGAAACCGCCTGTTCCCAAGATATAAGTAGCAACTCTAGCCTTGTAGTAATCCTCTGAATTATACTTGATGTTGTACGCAGAACCAAAATATACATATGCTTGTTGAGTATCTCTTTTTAAAATGCTCTGGGAAGCCTTTTTTGTTACATCGTAGTGAGCTAAAGGAGCGACCTTGCCTTTAGGCATAGCCTTGATGATTTTTTCTATCTCAATCTTCATGATGTTGATATCAACATCACCACCGATTACTACAATAAGTCTTGAACTAACAACGTGCTCTTTTATAAATGCCTGCACATCTTCCAGTTCTATACTTTGTACACTCTCTAAAGTTCCAGATGCAGGATTTGCAAGTGGAGTTCCTTTAAATAGAACTGCTTTTAACTCATTAGATGCTACATAGTCAAAATCATTTGCTTTTGAACTCAGTGCGCCCATAGTTGTAGTTTTCACTTTACTTACCGCTTCATCGGTAAAGTTTGGGTCTTTAAGTAGAGAGTTGAATTTCTTTAGAGCTTCATCAAACTGCTCTTTTAGACAACCGACTTCCATCACAAATGTCTCTTTACCCGTTGATGAAGATATATGAATAGCTTTACTCTCGAGTGATTCAGCAAAGGCTGATGAACCAAGCTTTTTAGTTCCCTCTCCCATAACTCTTGCACTGAATTTTGCAAGTCCTGCTTTTTTAGTATCAGTGATGCTTCCGCTGTTTTGAAAGATAAACTGCATAGTGACAAGAGGAAGTCTCTTGTCTTCTTCAAAAATCACAGGTACTCTCAATCCATTTGTTTCAATATATTCTATAGTTGCTGCCATAATTATTTGTCCTGTTATTAGTAAAGTAAAGATTAATTTTTTCATTATGCAAACTTCTCTAAAGTCTCATAAGCTGTATTGCGTACTGCCGGTATCTCACCTATATCTTTGATAAGAGCTACCATTTCTTCTTTAGCCATGGAGTAAGCTGCTCCGGCACTGCTTACAACATTCTCTTCCATCATAGTCGAGCCTAAGTCATTTGCTCCAAATCTAAGAGCCATCTGACCTATGTAAGCACCCTGAGTTACCCATGAGCTTTGGATATTTGGTACATTATCAAGGTAGAGTCTAGCTACTGCTAAAAGTCTTAAGTATCTGTTTGATGATGGTTTGTCCATATCTGGAATAAGTCTTAGAAGCTCAGTGTTCTGACCTTGAAAACTCCACATAATGAATGCACGGAATCCGCCTGTCTCATCTTGAAGTTTTCTAACCATTTCAAAATGGTCAATAATATCTTCATCACTCTCAACAGTTCCATACATCATAGTTGCAGTTGACATGATACCAAGCTTATGAGCTTTCCTGTGAATATCAATCCAAACTTCAGAGTCAATCTTCTTAGGTGCGATAATATCACGAACCTTATCACTAAGTATCTCAGCTCCTGCGCCAGGAATAGATGCAAGACCTTTTACTTTTAGTCTCTCTAAAACCTCTTCAACACTGATGCGAGAGACTTTAGCTATAAAGTCTATCTCAATGGATGAGAAACCATGTATAGTAATCTCTGGATATTTAGTATGGATATGCTCAACTAAATCCTCATACCACTCTATCTTTAGCTTTGGATGTACTCCACCTTGAAATAATATCTGAGTTCCGCCAATCTCTAAAAGCTCATCTATCTTTGCATCTATCTCATCGAAAGTAAGAACATAAGCATCTGCATCTTTTTCATGTCTGTAAAAAGCGCAAAACTTACAGTCTACCCAACAGATATTTGTATAGTTGATATTTCTATCTACGACAAATGTTGTTATTCCTTTTGGATGCAGCTCTTTCTTACGAGCCGATGCCATACGCCCAAGTTCTTTTAAGTCAGCATTTTTTATTAAGTCTAATGCTTCTTCTTTAGTTAATCTTTTTTGCATTGTCCAGCTTCTTAGTTATTTTTTTCACTATTTCCATCCTTCATTTCTTGGATTTTTTGGTTCTTTTTTCAAAAAGAAAACATATATTGCGTACATTATAAGCAGAGAAACAAAAAGTCCGCCTATTACTTGAATCCAAGCTCCAATATTTAAGAGTTTGTTTAGAATGTTAGAGTGTGTTTTTCTATCTATATCTATCTCTGCCATCTCCGATATATGAGTGATAGCTGAGACTGCAAGATTTCCTTTGGGTATATCTTGGTGGCAAGAGATACAAACACCGCGACGGTCAAGCTTTTCTCTCTGTTCTTTACTCAATGGCTGTGAAAGTTTGAAGTGATGACCTACCGTCATTAGCTGAGTACCGTTTTCATCTATAAACTTAGAGTAATCATGTTTTAGATTTGCTATAGCCGGAATCTGCTTATCAGTCTTTTTTGGCAGTATTTTTCTGTCCGCGCTCATAAGGTCTATGATAGTAGTCTTACTTGGATCAGCGTTTAGTTTTCCACCACCTATACCAAGACCTAATGCTTTGTCAGATGCATGACATGACTCACAGCTTCTTGATTCTTTTTGAATAGTATGAGGCTGAATAGGTGCCATATCTATTGCATTTTGTCCCTCTTCGCCGGCACCCTCCACATTTGGAATCTTGAAGATATGATTTTGAAGAAGAGCTTTCCCCTCTTTTCCTATAACTGTAATAGTCGTCTGACAGCCTGGAACAACTGGAGACACTCTACCCTCACCGTTTTGGGCTAAAGCAGGATCTTCCCATCTTAGGTAACTTCTAGTCTCGGTCACTTGTCCTGGTACCAGATACTTTTTCAGATCTCTCATACCTCCAGTAGTTCCGTGAATATCTTTATCATGTGAAGCTTTTAAAAAATCTGGATTTTGCTTACCACCACTATAATCGATCTTTACATGACAACCATAACACTGAGGCGCCCAAGTAGCATGACAAGTATAACACTCCATCTTTGTAGTATGAGGTTCTATCACATCCATAGCTATAAGTGCTTTTTTAGATAGCGCTTTCTTCTCCTTTAAAAGCTTTAGAGGTTTTAGCTCTATATCTTTTCCGGATGCCAGATGCATAATGATCTTGTTACCTTTTTTTACCGCTTTTGGAAGTGGATTTCCACGAGCAGTTAAAATATAACCATCTTCTGGTTCTGGGACATAACCCTGTTTTAGGTATTCAGCTACGCTCGATGCTACACCTCTGCCTTTGCCAGTTGCCACAGTTGTGTTAAACTCATCAGAGTAACCGATAGGCAACTCCCAAGGATATTTCTTTGTAGTACCATGACAATCCTGACACTCTATCTCAACAGCTGCCAGATTTGCTCCACCTAAAAAGCCATCACCATGAAGGTCATTTGAAGTGTGACAATCTTGACATAACATCCCTTTTTGGTAGTGAATATCTTCTTTCATATGCAGGTAACGTTTTGTATGAAGTTCTGGCTGAGCATTTCCTCCACTATCAAATGTTGACTGGTACTCTGTCTCCATAAGTCCTTGGTAAGAAACACCAATACGTTTTCCACGGTTATGACAAGTAGAACAAGTCTCAACTGGAATTCCAGAGTAGTTTACATCATGAACTTTTACTTTTACTTTTCTTGAACTTTGAATCTGGTGAGTTAGAAGATGACCCTGTTTTTTAGAAGTCTTCTTATCTCCACCTTCATAGTAACCTTCGTTTGAGTAAGGAATGTGACAAGATGAACACCCTATCCCTCTATAATCACCTCGTTCTTGCCTACCCTTACTTCCGGTATGACATCTAAGACACTCTTGGCGAAGGTAAGTAAAAACAGCTAAAGATGGGTCTTTATGAACTTCCTCAACAGTAGGTGCATCTGGAAGTTCATGCATCTCTTGGGGAAAAGCTTGAGGTTCCATGGTTGCAAGTTTAGCCATGTACTTTTTATATACATCAGTACCAAGACGTTTGTTTGGATCATCTGGATTTTTGGTGTCGTAAGTTCCAGCAGTGTGCTGATAACCCTCTTTTGCACCAAAACTCCACATAGCCCCTTGTATCTTGCCCTGCTCTGTCATCATAAGTGAGTTCATCTGAGCGCCGACTTGATTTGGATGACATGTACCACAAGTGTTTTTATTTATCCATGTACTTCCCGGTGCAGGATAATAATCTTTTGGTCCCTTATTTGTTTTAAAATACTTAACAGTACCTTTATGCGCATACTCTACACTTTTGTTATACGGGTTTCCACCGTGACAAACGATACAATCGTTGCCTTTATGACCAGCCTTCTCGGCTACTTCTAAAATTGCCTTCATCATACCAGAGTCTCTATCTCTGATATCTTCGATGCCTTTATGACAAACTATACATTCGTTAGCGCCAAAAAGCAAAGAAGAAAGAAGTATGATAAAAAAAGCGATTTTATTCATAAATTATTGGGGCTTATCTTTTGAGATAGCGTCAAGAACACCATTGATAAACTTAGGAGACTGTTCAGTTCCAAAAGCTTTTGTGATCTCTACGGCTTCATTTATAACTACAGCTGAATCAAGCTCACCAAAAAGAATCTCATAAGTAGCTAGTCTAAGAGTTGCTCTCTCAATAGCTCCAAGTCTCTCAAAATCCCACTCTTTTAAATGTTCTATAATTGCTTTATCACAAGCTTCAAGATTCTCCATAACACCTTCAAAAAGTGCTAATGCAAAATCTTTTTGTTTGTTACGAATCTTTTTCTCTTCTAAGATCTCATCAGTATGATCAGCAATATTTCCATTACCTAAGTCATATGCGTACAGCAGACTAACAACTGCCATTCTTGCGTGATGTCTAGTTGCCATTAGATGTTCTCATATAGGTCAAGCATCTCAATAACAGTAGTCATTGCTTCAAAACCTTTGTTACCGGCTTTTGTACCAGCTCTCTCGATTGCTTGCTCGATAGTATCAGTAGTTAAAAGACCGAATGAAACCGGCTTTTGGTACTTAAGACTCATAGTAGCGATACCTTTAGTCGCTTCAGCAGAGACATAATCAAAGTGAGGAGTCGCTCCACGGATAACTGCACCTAAAGCACAAACAGCATCGTACTTACCAGAAGCAAGCAACTGATCAACAACCATTGGAAGCTCAAATGCTCCAGGAATTAAAACATGTGTTAAATCATCAGCATTACCACCATGACGATTAAATGCGTCTTCAGCACCCTCAACCAATCTATCAACAATAAAGTGATTCCATCTTGTGCTTACGATTGCAATTCTTTTGCCGTTTATTACTTTTAGTCTACCTTCAACTACTTTCATCTAACTTCCTTTTTTTTATATGTTTTGTATTTTTTTAATTTTTGCTACCAGAGCTTCTAGCTCGTCTAGTTTTATCATATTTGGACCATCGCTTAGTGCTACGCTTGGATCAAAGTGTGTTTCCATAAAGAAACCATCAACTCCAACTGCTGCAGCTCCAGATGCAAGGTATGGAACCATTGAGCTGTCTCCACCTGTCTTACCATCTTGAGCTGTTGGCATCTGTACAGAGTGAGTCGCATCAAAGATAACTGGTGCAAAGTTTCTCATTGTCACCAAGTTTCTCATATCTACAACCATGTTGCCATATCCAAAAGAGTTTCCTCTCTCACAAAGATATACTCCGTGTTTTAGAGAGTTTTCATAAGTAGCTTCTGAACAGCCTCTAGTTTGAAGAACCTTCATTACCGGGTAAAGCATAGCATCACCGCTTAAGAATTGCCCTTTTTTGATGTTGACTTTAGCTTCTGTTTTTGCACAAGCTACTAACAAATCTGTCTGACGACATAAAAAAGCTGGAATCTGAAGCATATCTGCTACTTCTGCAACAGTCGGTACTTGAACTGACTCATGTACATCTGTAACTATTTTATATCCGAAATCATCTTTGACTTTTTGAAGGATTCTAAGACCCTCCTCCATGCCAAGCCCGCGAAAGCTCTCTAAAGATGTTCTGTTTGCCTTGTCAAAACTAGCTTTAAAATAAAAATCTATAGACTCATCTTGGTGATAAGACTCTAAAGATTTAGCAATTTTAAATATATTTTCTTCACTCTCAATGACACAAGGTCCTGTAAGTAATACCATGTAGTTTACCTTTGAATACCGTTTAAAAATAAAGTAGAGATTGTATCATAATTGATTTAAAGTGCTATTAACCAATACAAATCCACTACAATACAAGTGCTAATATTTGATAAATTTTCTTTAAAACAATGGCTTTTATTTATACAAACATGCTGTATACTCTCGCTACAAATATATTAACATGGAGATCAACATATGCATGTAGGTTTTATCATCGCAAGCTGGGACGAAATAGATCCTGTAAACAGTTCAACATTGGCAATAATCAGAGAATGTTTAATCAGAAATCATGAAGTTTCAGTTCTTTACACAGATAATCTTACGGTTAGAAATAATGTTGTTCACGGTTTTATAGAGACAATAAATGTAATGGACAAGATTCCAGAAAACATCACAACATTTTACAAGAAAGCAACATTTGATAAAAAGCTAAAAGCTCTTCATGTATTTGACTGTATGATGATTAGAAAAGACCCTCCAATCAACCCACTTGTATTAAACTTTTTAGATGCTATAAAAGATGAAGTTGTTATGATTAACGATGTTGATGGAATAAGAAAAGCAAATAACAAACTATACACTACAACATTTCATGATCCGCACAACACATATCTCCCAATAACACATGTATCAGGAAGTAAAAAGTTCATCAATAAAACAATTGATGAATCGGATGGTGAAAAGATGATACTGAAACCTCTTGATGGGTCTGGAGGAAGAGGAGTAATCGTTCTTGAAAAAAATGCAAGATCAAATATAAACTCTCTGCTTGATTTCTACATAGACGATTCAGGTGACAACTATGTAATACTTCAAGAGTACATAGAAGGGGCTGAAGAAGGCGATGTTCGTGTACTTATGCTAAATGGTAAGTTCATAGGAGCATACAACAGAAAGCCTGCAGAAGGTGAGATAAGAGCAAATATACAAACAGGTGGAACAGCTCATAGATATAAAATGACTGAGAGTCAAAAAAGAGTTTGTAAAAAAGTAGGTACTAAGCTTGTAGCTGATGGATTATACTTTGTAGGTCTTGATATGATAGGGGATAAAATCCTTGAAGTAAATGTACTTAACCCTGGTGGAATTACAAATATAAACAAACTTGAAAAATTAAAACTACAAAAATGTGTAGTTGATTTTCTAGAAGAGAAAGTAGATGCTAAAGTTGAAAAAAGAGTAGAACTTGAGTACTTACTAAAAAGATTTAGTGAACTAAGAGAATAATCTAAATTCTACTTAGCTCTAGCCACCATAATCCCTGCAATAACAATTAAAACAATTCCTGTTGCAGTAGTAATGTTTGGGAGTGAATCTCCCAAAAGCAGACCTACTAAAATAGCAAAAACGATATTTGTATAACTCACAGCTCCGACTATTCCGGCCTTTGTTTCTCCATACGCTTTTGTCATAAAGTACTGTGAGAGTGTCCCTAGAAGTCCTAGTGCGATTACATATAGCCATACTATGCCACTTGGCATCACAAACTTACCCATCATAAAATCTAACTCTGGCACTTGTATGAACTCTGACAAGATAAAGAGAATTATCGGTCCTAGTGTTCCTACCATTGTAAAGGAAAGCACGATTGCTCTAGTATCGTAATAGTTTCTGAGTTCTCTTATGGAAGTATAAGCCAGTGCAGCTCCTACACCACTAAATATTCCAAGCACATCATACTTTGTAAGTCCTATAGCACCCGGTTGAGCTATAAGAACTATCCCGCCAAAACCAATAAAAACAGCCAACCACGCAGATGCAGAAAGTTTTTCTTTTAAGAAAAGCCAAGCAAATATAGCTGTGAATATTGGAGCAGTTTTACTGAATGTCACAGCATCTCCAAGAGGAATATTTGCGATATTGTAAAAGTAAGCAAGAAGCGCTGAAAAACCCATTAGACCACGAAACAAAAGTAAAAATGGTTTTCCACCTTTATGAGTCATAGGGCTTTTATATACAGCGTAACCTATAATCGCTACGCCAAAAAGATTTCTAAAAAATACAACTTCCAATGAAGACATATGCTCAGATGCCAACTTTACAAAAGCACCCATAATTGCGAAACTTAGCGATGCAAAAAGCATATACTTTACACCGCTGTTTAAATTTTTTATTCTTTGCATAAATGCAATTATAGCAAGCTATTAGCTTCTATTTCGTATAATTATGCAATTAATAAAGGAAAATTATGGGCAACTTATTACTACTTCTTATTGTTGGTGGATTTTTTTACTGGATATTTCAAAGCTATTCTAGATATACAGCATACTCTCAAAAAGCGTTTAAAAACTTCTCTGTATCAAAAGAGTCACTTCAAAAAAGTGACCTAGGTCTTTTTGTAGGACTTGTTGCAAAAGTAGCAAAAGCTGATGGTAGAGTAGATGCTCTAGAAGCTGAACTTATCGGAATCATGTTTGATGACATATCAAATGTTTTTCCAGAGCCTGAGAAAACAAAAGATATCTTAAAACAGATATTTAACGAAGAAAAAGACAGAACTGACAACATTCAAGACATTGCACATGCACTTGGTTTGGCAATCAAAAGAGATAGATCGAAACAACAGCAGTTTATGGGCTTCTTAATCCAGCTTGCATTTATAGACGGCGAGGTATCTCAAAGTGAGGACTTGGTTCTTCAGACTATTGCTTCAGCTTTTGAATTTGATCCAAATGATTACCATGCTATTTTTGACCAGTTTGAAAAGATGATGAAAAACATCCAGCCAAAAGCAAATATTTCAGATGCTTACAAACTTCTGGGAGTAAGTGAGAATGATGATATCAGTACAATCAAAAAAGCATATAGAAAACTGATTCGTGAATATCATCCTGACATCATTAAGTCTCAAGGAAAAGGTGAAGCATATATGCAAGAAGCAACTGCTAAAACTCAAGAGATAAACCAAGCCTATGAGATGATAAAAAAGGTTAAAAAATAAAAAAGATTTTCATCGTACTAGTTTGTGTACTAAATCTATGGGCAAGTGATTTCGGTTCTATGCTCTTTCATGGTAACTGTGTTACATGTCACTTTGAGGTAAAAGACGTTTCAGCACCATCAATGATGAAAGTAAGAGAAAACTACCTTAGAGCTTTTCCAGATAAAGAGGATTTTATAGCATATATGTCTACATGGGTAAAAAACCCTAAAGAAGAGACTTCTATAATGCTTGGAGCTATAAAAAAGTATGAGCTTATGCCATATCTACACTATGATTTAGACTCCCTAAAAGAGATAGCTGCTTATGTTTATGAGACAGATTTTTCTAAAGAACATAAGGGCCATAAAGATTAAAGTTTAGTCAACCTTAAAGTCTCTCTCCCAAAAGAAGTCTATCCAATCATCTGCTTCATTTATCCAAAAATCCGGTTCATAAACAGATGTTTTTTTGTAAAAAAGAGTAGATGATTTAAACTCAATATTTTCATGTTTAGATGTGAGATGCAGCATTACAGCTTTTAAAGTGTCTCCGCTGTCAGATATATCATCAACAACCAAAACTCTAGATTTATCACCAAAATCACAATCACCAAAAATGCTGAGGGTCTCTCTTTTATGTGTGTCATCATAAAGTTCTGTTCTTAATGTTTGAACCTCTCGTATATCCAGTCCCTCTGCTAAAGCATGAGTCAGAGTAAGTCCACCTCTTGCAATCCCCACTATTACTTCTGGTTTAAACTCTTTTACGTCGGAGAGTAATTTTTTTGTATCAATTCTAAAATCTTCATAGGAATAATATTTCATGGTCGAATTATACTTAATTTAAAACTCTTAAGGTAGAATTTTAAAAAAACTGGAAAATAAAATGTATAAAAATATCTTACTTGCAATAATAATCGCTATATTTGCTGGATGTTCAGCTCCAAAACCAGAACAGGCACCAAGCTGGTATACAAATCCGCCAAAAGATTATAAAAACTTCTATGCAGTTGCAGCTGCGAGTGATGAGACAAAAGTAAAAAGTATGGCTATTAACATACTGAGACAAAATATAAGTAAAGATTTAGATGCTTCATTTAAAACTCCAAACCATCAACTTTCTCCACAAGCAGATATGCTTAGAGAGATAAGAAGTGCTAATTCACATCTCTCCAATACTCTATCTATGAGAGCTGTAAAAGTAGAAAAATCTGAACTATTTAACTCTAAAACACTTATGCTTATCTCAATTCCAAGAGTAGAATTATTTAAAAAAGTTCAAGATGATTTAAATACTAAAATCAAAAATTTGGAAAAATCATATAATGCTCATAATGACACTATTGCTATTGAGAGATATGTATACCTTAAACCTCTTATGTCCCAGTATGCATATTTGGCATCTAGAACAGCTTTTGCACAAATCAGTATTTCTACATATAATGGAAATGATAACTTTAGACTCCTACAGGAGCTTGGCAGTGAATACCATAATCTACAATCTACAATTAATTTCTACATACTAAGTGATGGTAATTCAAGAGTTTATTCTAAAGCTATCAGAGATGCGATAGAAAAAGACGGACTAAATATTTCTACAAAGAATAGAGATTCACATACTCTTAAACTACTAATTAGTTCAAAAACCGACAACAAGCAAGAGTACACATTCAACGTAAGTAAGAACTTGGTGAAGTTTACTACTTTTGATGCAAATAAAAATAAAATACTTTTTAGACAACACACATTCATTGGTAAATCTAGAAAAAGTCATAAAGATGCAAAGCTTCAAACTATTGAACATATAAAAACAAAAGTAAAGCAATTAGGCATATATAACTTCATTGGTGTTCAAAGCAAATAGATTTGTGGTTGATAAATATTATTTAAGATTACAAGTAGTATAATCAAATTATATTTAAAAAAGGAGATCATATGATCAAAACTTTATCGTCAATAGCATTAGCAGGTTTAGTAGCTGCAACAATTTCAGGATGTGGTGGCGCTGCACCAGAGCCAAAAGAAGAGTTTGATAACCGTTGTAAGCAAGAGAACGTATTAGCTCCTAAATGGACTTGTGTTCCTATGGTTGAAGGTGCTTATGCTGGTGTTGGTATTGCTCAAAAAAGTGCTGCTGGTATGGGTCATATGAGAAGAGTCGCTTTAGCTAACGGTCGTTCAGACTTAGCTCAACAAATCAAGTCTCAAGTAAAAGATAAGATTGAGACTTTCACTCGTACAACTGGTGTTGCTGAGGGTGAGACTGTAGATCAAGTAAATACCGCTGTTTCTAAGCAAATCGCGAAAGTTGATCTTCAAGGTTCAAAAGGTGTTGACGCATGGACTGCTCCATCAGGTTCTCTTTACATGTTAGTTACTGTTCCAGAAGCTACTGTTAATGGTGAAGTTAAAGCTGCAGTTAAAACTAGTTTCAAAAATGACCAAGCTCTATGGCAACAGTTTCAAGCTAAAAATGCTCTTGAGAGTTTAGATAAAGAGTTCCCAACTGACTAATGATTAAGTTACTTAGCTCTTTATTAATGGTGCTATTTATTTTTGCGGGTTGCAACTCACAGCCTGCACCAAAAACTAGTACGACTCCATCTTGGATTTTAAATCCAAATCAAAGTGGAAAAAATGGTGCTGTTGGTAGTTCAATGAGAACTTACGACCAAAAGACATCTACTCAAAGAAAGCTTGCTATTACCCGTGCTCTTGATGAACTCTCGCTCCAACGTGGTGTAAAAGTTGAAATGAGCTTGACTAAGCAAGAGAGTTATAAAAACGGTAGTGGAAGTACACAAATGAATGTGGGTGCTAACTACCAAACTAAAGGTACTATCACTGCTCATATAGAAGCTGTTCACGAAGATAAGATCTCCGGAGAGCTTTTTATATGGATGGTAATGGACTAAAAAAGTTCTCTCTTCATGAGAGAATTTATCGATACAATCTTTTATCTCCTCTAAATTAGATATAATTCCATAAATATTTCTACCTCTATATATAACAAGGTTATCATCATGAAAAAAATCGCAATTATCGGTCGTCCTAATGTTGGAAAAAGCTCTCTTTTTAATCGTTTAGTTAAAAAACGAGATGCAATTACATCTGACTTAGCTGGAACAACCAGAGATGTAAAACGTAAAACTGCCATTATTCTTAATAAAGAAGTGCAACTTTTAGATACTGGCGGGTTAGATAAAGGATGCGAGCTTTTTGACAAGATAAAAGAGATGTCTTTAAAGGCTGCATACAAAGCAGACATAATTTTATTTATGGTTGATGGAAAAGGTCTACCTGAAGATGAAGATAAAAAACTTTTTTATGAACTTCAGGCGATGGGCAAGGATATGGCTCTTGTTGTAAATAAAATAGACAACGATAAGATGAAAGAGAAACTTTGGGACTACTACGAGTTTGGTACAGATGCCATCTTTGGAATCTCTGTTGCACACAATAGAAATACAGTTGAACTTCTTGATTGGATAGCTTCAAAAATTCCTGATAGTGATATAGTTAAAGAGGAAGAAGATGAAGACGAAGAAGATATTCAAGTTATAGAGCCAGAAATAAGTGATGAAGACTTTTTTGCGAATCATAGCCATAATGATGATGAAGAAGATGACGGATTTACTTACTGGGATGAAGATGAAATGGACGGGATTGTTGAAGATGATACTATCTTTGGAAACAATGACCGCATTAGAGAGTTTGATGAAGAGGACGTTAACCACATTAAAATTGCGATTATTGGTCGTACAAATGTTGGAAAAAGTTCACTTCTAAATGCTCTTCTTGGAGAAGAACGTTCTGTTGTAAGCTCAGTTGCAGGAACAACTATTGATCCTATTGATGAAACGGTTCAATATAAAGATAAGCAGATTACATTCGTAGATACTGCAGGTCTTCGTCGTCGTGGTAAAATTTTAGGCATTGAGAAGTATGCTCTAATGAGAACAACAGAGATGCTTGATAACTCTAATATGGCTTTAATCGTTTTAGATGCAAGTGAGCCTTTTTTAGACTTAGATGAGAAAATTGCCGGACTTGTTGACAGCAATAGACTAGCTTCTATAATTGTTTTAAACAAGTGGGATATCTCTAAAAGAGATGAACACGACAAAATAATAAAAGAGATTCGTGATAGATTTAAGTTCTTAGCTTATGCACCAATTATCACTCTATCTGCAAAATCACACCTAAGAGTTGATAAACTTCACGATATGATTTTAGAGATAAATGAAAACTACTCTCAAAGAATTCCTACTTCAAAAATAAATGAAGTTATTGAACTTGCACTTCGTCGTCACACTTTGCCAAGTGTCAGCGGACAAGTAATTCGTATCTACTATGCAACTCAGTATGAGACAAGACCGCCAAAAGTAGCTATTGTTATGAATAAACCAAGTGGTCTTCACTTTACATATAGACGTTACCTAGCAAATAAGATGAGAGAAGCATTTAACTTTACGGGAACGCCATTATTGTTTAAAGCTAAGAAGAGAGGGGAAAAGTAGAAGGAACTTGTTCCTTCTACTTTTTAATGTCTTTAGGCACTTGTTTTATCACTCTATAAATTACAAAAGTACCAATTGCTAAAGTTATGAAAGTAAAAGCAAAAGAAAATGTTTTAGTAATTACATACCCTACAATTAACAAAGACAATACCGTCGGTACTTCGTTATAAGCTCTAAAAAAGTTTCCGCTTTTAGAATAGTCTTCACGTTCTAGTTGAACTCTATAGTACTCTAAAGAAAATGAATATGCCATTAGTACGATAACTACTAAAATTTTAGCATACATCCATATATCACCTTGTAATAATTCCGGTCTTAGAAATAGCATCCAAAGTCCACTGATTACCGTTGCCCACATTGCAGGAAGTCCTATATATTTGTACATTTTGTATTCTTGAATTTTCACAACTTCTACAAAGTCAGGTTTATTTTTATGTTCTGTGTGATATACATATAATCTTGGTTGATAAAAGAGCATTGCCATCCATGACATAACTGCCATAACATGGAATACAACGATCCATAAATAATAATCCATAATATTCATCTATGTCCCTACTAAAAGTTTTTTTCTAAAGAGAGTACGTAGTAGTTGGAGCCGCCCTTTTCAACATTGTTAAACAAACCAAAGATACCTGAACGGTGTTTTACGGCAAAACCAAGGTAAGTTTCTTTCAATGGTTCATATCTGACTAATCTACCGATGTCAAAATCTAAACTCAGATCAATATAGTTTAGAAACTCAGAGTTATTGTCATTGTTTTGTATAGCTTCCTGTTTTTCGCAGTACAAGATATCACTTGTGTATGAAAGACCTTCACCAAAACCAAGTCTGACACGATTGCTTAAAAAATCTATATTCCAATAAACTTTTATGTAAAGAGCAGCCTCGTAGATGTCATTTTGTAGACCGGCTTCATCAAAATGGGATAAACCGCCTTTTACATAAAAATCCAAAGGAAGATCAAAAGCATCTTTTTTTAGTAGATAACCGGCATCAACAGCGGTTACTTTCAAGTCTTCAGGATATGACTTGACGTTTAAAAAAATCACTTCACCAAAATCACTGTTTGTAACCTTACCGTGTGCTATTCTAAGTGAGTAGTTATCATCTGCGCTCAAACTTAAAAACAAGAACAATAAAACTAAGTATTTCAAAAATATTTCCTAATAGAGGTATGTTGGAGAGTTTTGTACACCCTTATTTGGGTGTACATTAATTGGAGAAACTTGACTATACGTCAAGAATTTCTAAATCTTTAACAGAAGTGTTCTTGTGATCAACAACTTTTGTATGAAGACGACGAAGTGCTTTAGAAGCTCTCTCAATTGCTAAATCTATTGCAGTATCTAAGTTATCATCTGTTTGATTAATAATTACAGGCTCAGAGTGAGCGATATGAATATCAAATTCAATTGATACACCTTTTTTTTCAGCTTTAACGTTAACATTTACAGTTGTAATATCTAATGTATATTTTGAAAATCCATCAATCGCAGACTCAATGTGAGCTCTAGTGTTATCGTGTAGTGTTACGTCTTTCGCACGAATTTGTACGTTCATAATAAATCCTTTAAGTGAGTAGCTTCTAGCCACCCTATATATGCTTTAATAATAACAGAATAAAGCTGAGATTGGTATAATACGACTTAAAAAGATTTAGGATTTTAATCAATGAGAGTATTTACAGGCATACAACCCTCTGGAGATTTACATATTGGAAACTATTTTGGCTCTATAAAGCAGATGGTCGACGCTCAACAAGATAGTGACACATTTGCTTTTATTGCCAATTATCACGCTCAGACTAGTGTTAGTGACGGTAAGAGATTAAGCGAACTGACTATGCAATGTGCAACTGACTTTCTTGCACTTGGAATCGACCCGAACAAATCAACATTCTGGGTTCAGTCAGATGTAAAAGAAGTTTTAGAACTCTACTGGGTTTTATCATCATTTACTCCTATGGGACTGCTGGAACGTGCTCACAGTTACAAAGACAAGACGGCTCGTGGTCAAGCTACTAATCACTCACTATTTTCTTACCCTGTTCTAATGGCAGCGGACATCCTTCTTTTTGGTTCAGAAATCATCCCGGTTGGAAAAGATCAGATTCAACATGTTGAAATAGCTAGAGATATAGCTACAAAATTTAACAATCAATATGGTGATATTTTAGTTATACCTGAATTTCGTGTTCAAGAAGAAGTTCAAACTGTTCCAGGAATAGATGGACAAAAAATGTCTAAAAGTTATGGAAACATTGTGAACATTTTCGGTGAAGAGAAAAAACAGATGAAAACAATTAAAAAAATTGTTACCCAAAATGTTGCGATGGAAGAACCAAAAGAGTTTGAAAACTGTAATGTTTACAATATGGCTAAGCTCTTTTTAGAAGGTGATAACCTCATAGCTCTTCAGGATAGATATAAAAAAGGTGGAGAAGGTCATGGTCACTTTAAAATCTACCTTGGTGAGGTAATGTGGGAGTATTTTAGGGAGTTTAGAGAAAAACGTGAATACTACGAAAATAACCAAGATGAAGTTAGAGAGATTTTAAATATGGGAGCGCTCAAGGCTAGAGAAGTTGCAATGCCAATGATAGAAAAAATAAGAAGCGTAACCGGAATCAGTTACTAACAACTTTATTACTTGTCCCAAGACAAGAAAAATTCCCTGAAATGTCGTTATAATGATTAGACGAAAATTTCAGGGGGACAGTAATGCGTATTTTTCTTTTAATAGCCGCGTTAATTTTTAGCCTAAATGCTAAATCACTATTCAGTAATTCTAATCAAGCAGACAACTCAAAATATATCGGTGCACTTAAAGACCTCATTATTGCAACGCAAAAAACTCGAGGTCTTACAAATAACTACTTAAATGGTAATACTACTTCTATGTTATTAGTATATGGAAATAGAAAAGAAATGAAAAAAGCTATTGGGACAATGGAATCATTACCTTTGGCATCTGACCCTATAATTAACAACAGAGCTACTAACATCAGTGAATCTCTAATCAAACTAAACCGTAAAGCTTTTAAAAAAGATCCTGCTATTGTGTTTGAGCAATATACAGAACTTATTGAACAAACATTGATGCTTGCACAAACAGTCAGTAAGCACGGTTCTAAAGAATTAAATCCTCTTGGAAAAAGATTATCTACTGTAATGATGGAGGTTATCTTACCACTATCTGAAAATGTTGGACAGATGAGAGGGATGGGTTCTGGTATTATTGCTAAAGGTAAGATAACAAGCACTCAAAAAGCTCAGTTGCTAGCTATTATTCATGAAATACAGTCTCTTACTTCTCAGCTTATTACAGATATTAGGATTATAGCTTCAAATAACAAGGAAAGCTTTGATTCAGACCTAGATGCTAAACTAAGTTCTATAGAAAAATCTAGTAAAAATTATATATCTCTAACAAACAGTGAAGTTCTAGATAAAAAAGAAATTTCTTTTGATACCGATGAGTATTTTAATATGGGAACTGACCTGATTACTCTTCTTATTGATGTTTATAATATCAACAATAAAGTTATACTTGATGACTCAAAAGGATGGCTATAAAGACCATCCTCTTTATTTAAGTTTTAAATTTGTAGATGTTATTAAACTTTTTTTAGACCAAATAGCCTCTTTAAGATTTAAAATTGATCTGACTTCATCATTTACTAAACGATAATAAACTTTCACATTCACACTACTGGCACCGGCTACGTTTTTAACTTTTAATATTCTTTTTCCAAGAGCCGGAATGCTCATATCTTCAGAAGCTTCTATTGCTAAATGAGGGATAGAAGCTTTTCCTCTTTTTCTTTTATAATATCTAGTCAAAGAAATAGATTTACTATCTATCTCTTTATTAGCATTTTTATATGAAACGTCTATAATTAACTCTCTTGAGCCAAAACCACTAGGAATATTATGAGGTTGTGGATTTTTAATGACAATAATAATATCACTATCTTTTTGCCACATACTAAGACCTAGTGCATCTTTCCAGAGGCTTTGAACATGCCCACCGGAGAATGTGTGTGCTCTGATATCTCTTTTTTTAGATTTTCCGTTATCTAGTCTAAGAGTTGCAGCTACTCCTGAGACTTTTGGTCCCATATGGCAATCTACGCAGCCCTTTTCACTTTTTTTATACTCGCTTTGCATATCTGTAAATACTAGTCCTTCTACAGACTTGTCATTAGCATGACATACAAAACATAATTGATCAGATTTTTCATCCATAAAGTCACGATGTTCAGTTTTATGATATGGTGACTTTGAATCACTAAATGGTCCTACCATAGTTCCAGACTTTGTCCAAGAAACACGATTCATACCTCTATGAGAGCTATCTCTATCATCATGTATCTTATCTATATTATGACAAACTACACAGTTTATACCTTCACTTATAGCGCTGTTTTGAGTTGCTTTGTTTACTTCTGAATCTTTATCTAACTTCATCAAAACTTTCACTTCATAATCAAAACCTGTGCTCGTTACAGAAATTCTTGGATTATGACATGTAGCACACTCTACTTTGACACTGTTTAAACTTTTTCTTGTTTTTCTTGCAACATATTCTGATGTAGCTCTAAAGTACTCATCTTTTAAGTAATGACTTTTGGAGTGCCAAGATTGTTCCCAATCTTTTACAATTTGCAAATGACAAGATTTACATTTTTGTGAGGTTTGATATTCTTTGGAGACTTCTACTACTTTTGCGGCATATAATGCTGTTACTATAGCAACAATAATTAAAACAACTTTCATTTTGTTTCTTCCTATTGAGCATACTTTAATTAAAGCATTTCTACTCTATAGTATGTCTTGTAAATATGACAAAATTCTAACAGAAAGAAGCTGAGAGTGACATTATTATGACAAAATCTTAATTTTATGTGAGGAGGTCGCTTACCTTTGTTTGTCTAACCAAACCATCAATCCCTTTTGGGCGTGCAGTCTATTTTCCGCTTCATCAAAAATAATCTCTGAATACTTCTCAAAAACTGCTTCACTTACTTCAAGTCCTCTATATGCAGGTAAACAATGCAGGAATTTAGCGTCTTTTGCGGCAAGAAGCATCATCTTTTCATCAACCATAAAGCCTTTGAAAATTTTGATCCTTTCTTCTTTTTCTTCTTCTTGACCCATTGAAGTCCATGTGTCTGTAGTAATAACAGTTGCACCTTTTGCAGCTTCATTTGGATCATTCATAGTCTTGATTACAGCTCCACTCTCTTTAGCTAGCAAAAGTGACTCTTTTAAGATCTGTTCATCAACTTCATAACCTTTTGGAGTGGCAATACGAAGCTCAAATCCAAGTTTAGCTGCAAGCATCATCCATGAATGAGTCATGTTATTTCCATCACCGATATATGCACATACGATATTTTCATTTGCACTGTGTTCTACTAAAGTCATGTAGTCAGCTAATAGTTGTACGGGGTGATACGAATCTGTTAAGCCGTTTATTACAGGTACTTTAGAGTAAGAAGCGAACTCTTCTATCATAGAGTGTTCGAACGTTCTTATCATTACCATATTACACATACTAGATATAACTCTTGCTGTGTCTTTTACAGGTTCACCGCGACCTAGGTGAATATCGCGGTTTGATAAAAATAGGGCATGACCGCCTAGCTGAAACATTCCTGTTTCAAAACTTACTCTTGTTCTAGTAGAACTTTTCTCAAAAATCATACCAAGAGTCTGGTTCTCAAGCTCTTTTTTGTATATTTTAGATTTTAGATTTTTTTTGATATCAAGACCAACTTCTATGATCTCTAATATCTCTTCTTTTGTAAAGTCTTTTAGTGTTAAAAAATGTCTCAAAATTTCCCCAAACTTTTTAAATAAGCTGTTATTCTATAGTAATTTACTTTAATAACATCTTTGCAACTTCTTTAGCGTGATAAGAGATAATAATATCCGCTCCCGCTCTTTTGAAACTAATCATAGTCTCCATTACAACTCTGTCATAATCAATCAAATCATGCTTTCCGGCAAGCTTTAACATTGCATATTCGCCGCTCACGTTGTAAACTGCCATTGGAAGCGATGTATTATCTTTAATCTCACGAACAATGTCTAAGTAAGCAAGAGCAGGTTTTACCATTAAGATATCAGCACCCTGCATCTCATCAGATATAGACTCGCTTATAGCTTCTCTTCTGTTTGCCGGATCCATCTGATATGAAGCACGATCACCAAAGCTTGGTGTTGACTCTGCCACATCACGGAAAGGTCCATAGTATCCAGATGCAAACTTAGTAGAATAACTCATAATAGGAATATTCTCATATCCACCTTCGTCTAGTGCATCTCTTAGTGTCTCAATGATTCCATCCATCATACCAGAGGGTGCAATCATATCTGCAC
Source organism: Sulfurimonas sp. (assembly GCF_041563035.1). Lineage (GTDB taxonomy): Bacteria > Campylobacterota > Campylobacteria > Campylobacterales > Sulfurimonadaceae > Sulfurimonas. The sequence goes on from NZ_JBFFNS010000021.1 coordinate 26,360, forward strand.
CGGCTTTTGCATGAATTATAGCTTGCTGTGCAGAAATCTCTAGAGTAGCGTCATTGTTTACTGTCTCATTTACTTCATCAATAATTCCACAGTGTCCATGATCAGTATACTCACAAAAACATAAGTCAGTCACAACAAACATATCCGGATGCTGTTTTTTTACAGCGCGAACTGCAGATGCAATTATTCCATGTTCACATAGAGAATCTGAACCAATAGAGTCTTTGACATCTGGAATTCCAAAAAGGATAATTGAGTAAAGTCCAAGCTTTTTAAGCTCTACACACTCTTTTAAAATTTCATCTAAACTCATTTGAAACACACCTGGCATAGAAGCAACTTCTGTTTTTATACCCTCACCAGAACGAACAAAAAGTGGATAAATAAAATCATCTGTAGTAACACTTGTTTCTCTTACCAATGAACGAAGATGCTTGTTTAAACGAGTTCTACGAAATCTTTGAAACATAATAAACCTTTTTTAGCTATAATTTTGAAAAATTTATTTTATCGTTTTAAAGTTTAAATTAGGGTACATTAATTGAATATAAAGATTTCAGAGGTAGCTTCGTTACCATCAAGGTTTGGAGACTTCAAAGTAAAAGCCTTTAAAGAGGGCCAAAAAGAACATCTGGTTATATACACAGAAAACTTACCTGAAGTACCAACAGTACGTGTTCATTCAGAGTGTTTAACCGGAGATGCAATAGGTAGTTTAAAGTGTGATTGTAGGGATCAACTTGAGTATGCGCTAAGTCTGGCTAGTAAAAATGAAGGCATGGTTATCTATTTAAGACAAGAGGGTCGTAACATAGGCTTATTAAATAAGATAAATGCTTATGCTCTTCAAGATAAAGGTCTTAACACAATAGAGGCAAACCATCAACTAGGTTTTAGAGCTGATGAAAGAACTTATGAAGTTGTCACTAAGATACTTCATCACTTTGGCATCAAAAAGATAAAACTACTGACTAATAACCCTGATAAAATAAACTCTATAAACGACATAGAAATTGTAGAGAGAGTTCCTATAATAATGGACTCAAATAAGCATAATGAAGATTATTTAAACATAAAAAAAGATGAGATGGGTCACTTAATTTAGCGATTGCATCTTATTTAGTATCTCCAAAGTCTTAGTCACATCATATATAGCACTATGATACTGTTCATCATCAAACTCAATATTATAATAAGCACAAGTCTCAATAAGTTTTGGATTTTTTAGATTACCTCTAACATTAGTAGCTTTAACAATTTTTTTATTCTCTTTCATTGTACAAAAGTGATTTTCAAAAGATAGTAAATCTCCAAGATGCCGAAGTTCAAATGAGATGTTATGAGCAACTAAAGTTTTAGCATTTTTACAAAACTCTTTAAAGTCTGAGTCATCTTCAAAGTACTCTTCATAATCTACATCTTTTCTTAATTTCTCAAGTCTATCAGGAGAGAGTTTATGTACAGCTAGTGCATGCGGGTTTACTTCATATTCTGATAAGTAGTAACGATGAAAAGTATCAATGATTTTATATTCATTATCTATAAGCTCGACACGAAAAGCAGCTACCTCAATAACATCATGTATATTTGCAGAGTTAGTTTCAAAGTCCAAGATTATCACTTACTATCCTTAGTATTAAGTACAAACCAATTTTTATCATTAGCAGTTGGCTTTTCTTTTCTTTTATTATCTATGAGCTGTTTAATTAGAGTAGCATTTCTTAGTATTCTGTTTATAGGTTGAATTTGGGATAGATTCAAATCTGCTTTTGTGTCTGATTTTAAAGTTTTTGTTTGCTCTTGCGGATTTATTTTTATCCAGTTTTTATCAGCTTCTGAATCTATCGCTAAAAAAAGTAAAAGTAATGTAAGTGATATCATTTTCATATTGACATCATATCAATATTGTATTTAAATTATCATGTCTAATAGAATTTAGACTCAGGTAAAGCACCTATTCTTCTCTCGGAAGAGCCCAAAGCCTTTAAAAGTTCTTGTGTTGTCGTTTCAAGTTCAGAGTAATAAAGTTTTGCCCTGTCTAATTCCATTTCACTTACCTTAGCAGATCCAAGTATTTTTGAGAAAAACCCTTTTTTTTGCTCTTTAAAAAATATCTCAAATAGTCTAAAATATTCATTATGCCATTTGGAATGCAATACTTCCATATTGTCATAAAAAAGTGAGCCTAAAATATCTCGCAGATGATTTTCATCATCGTATAACCACATACCAAAGGCACATTTAGTCTTTGCAACCGCAGTCGGATTATCTACTTTTTCACCATCTATTGCAGCCTTGATTTTAGTCATCTGAGCTTCATGAGCCCTTCTTGCATTTTGAATTGATTCCAGTGTTTTTGTTTTATCCATTTATTAATGCTCTGATTAAATTTATCACATTATTACATAAAATTAATAAAATAAGTATATAATTGTTTTAATAATTTTTTAAGGATATTCAAGTGACACATCCTGAGCCTAAAAACAATGAAATAAAACTTAGTACAAAAAGATATATAGTCTCTAAAACAGATGCAAAAGGGATTATAGAGTACGGGAATGACTACTTTGTCGAGATATCAGGTTACTCAGAAGCTGAGCTTATCGGTAAACCACATTCAATAGTAAGACATCCTGATATGCCTCGTATTGCATTTAAACTCATGTGGGACAGAATAAAACAAGGTAAAAATTTCATGGCTGTAGTTAAAAACCTAGCTAAAGATGGAAGTTATTACTGGGTTGTAACAGATTTTGAGCCAAAAGTAGATCCAATAACAAATGAGATAATATCACACACTGCTTTTAGAAAAGCTGCTCCTCAAAAAGCTATTAACACTATGATTCCTATCTATGCAAAACTTTTAGAGCTTGAGCAAGAAGGTGGTATGGAAGCGAGTGAAAGCTATCTTCGTGAATTTTTAGAAAAAAACAATACTACTTATGATGATTTTGTGAACGATTTAGTTGGAAATAGCGGTCTATTTAAAGTCTTTTTCGCAGCTATGAAAAAGATGTTCTTATAATATGATAAAATATCCTTTTAAAAGGATATTTTAGTGGACTTAAAAGCTACACTCTCTCAAGACAATATTACATTGCCAGACGACTTTTTTTATAATATTCAAAAATACAAAGAGCATCTCTTTAAATGGAATAAAATCCATAATATGACTGGTGCAAAAGATGAGAAATCAATCGATGAATTTATATATGATGCCGTTTTCCCTGTTAGCTTCTTACCCAAAGCTGATACTCTTTTGGATATAGGCACAGGTGCAGGTTTTCCAGGTATGATCTTGGCACTTGCTCTTCCTGATACAAAAGTAACATTAGTAGAACCTCTGACAAAAAGAGCCAGTTTTTTACAGTTTATAAAAGCTGACTTAGGTCTTGTTAATGTTAGAGTTGTAAAAAAACGCGTAGAAGAAATGGAAGATGAAATATTTGACATTATAACTTCAAGAGCGGTTACAGATACACAGATGCTACTAAACTTAAGCAAAAACTTCCGTGATGAAAACTCAAAACTACTTTTTTACAAAGGCGAGAGAGTTTATGATGAAGTCGATAATAGTATGAAACACAAAATTATTAAAACTAAAAATAGACACTATTTACTAATAGGAGAAGATTAATGTCACCACAATGGATTGTAGTTATCGTACTTATTGTAGCTGTCTACTTTATATTTATAAAGAAAAGACCTGCAGTTAGACAACATAAAAAAGATTCTACCCAGATGAAAAGCAAAGAAGAAGTACAAAGCAATGACATGATAGAGTGTGCAGAGTGTGGCATCTACTGTGAAATAGATGATACAATCCTAAGTAATAATAAATACTACTGCTCGCAAGAGTGTTTAAAGAAGTCATAATGTATATATATGGACATAGATTTATAGAGAGTGATAGCTTCTATCACGTACCAAACATAGATGCTATACAAAACACTCCATCAAATGGGACAATTTACCTAGATTTTAGCGAAGAAAATTTAGAAATAATCAGCCATGCTACTTCAAACAGCGTTATATTGGCACTTGGGGCTGTTAATATTACTGAGATTATTTACGCTTCATCACTTGGTGCTTCATTTATTGTTGTACCAAAAGAGCTTGCTAAAACAGCTCAGAACATAGCAAACAACTATCTTTTTGATGCTAAGATTCTTATTCATATCACCGAAGAAACTGAGATTGAAGAGCTGGCGATACTTGGTGTTGATGGTGTTATTTTCTCGAATGCTATTATAAAGATCAACTCTTAAAGCGTATAAGAGATGATGCGATTAACTCTTATTATCTCTCTCATTCTTCTCTTTAGCGGATGCTCAACTAAACATTATAAGCAACACTCAAAATCTCAAGAACAAAATAAAAATACAAGCTCTAAACCAAAAGCAACCCCTTCATATAAACCTAAAAAACAAAATTGGATAACAACAGCTCTATATCATGAATATAAAAAATGGTATAAAACTCCGCATAAACTTGGTGGGATAAATACAAATGGACTTGATTGTTCATCACTAATACAGATAGTTTACAGAGATGCTTTTAGTATTTCACTTCCTAGGACTACGAAAGATCAAGTCAAAAAAGGTTATCTAATTAGTAAAAATTCTACCAAAGAAGGTGACCTTGTTTTTTTCAAAACCGGCTTTAATACAAGACATGCGGGTATAATTATTGAAGAAGATAAATTTATGCACACTTCAAAAAAAAATGGCGTCAGCATCTCGAGCTTGAGTAATCCATATTGGAAAAGTAGATACTGGCAGAGTAGAAGAATCCTGCCCTAATTATATTATATTAATTTATATTTATAAATAATATGATACCTTTTCTTATAAACTAAGTTAGTGGAGAAAAGTTATGCGTTTACTTCTAATATTAATCTCTATATTTATCTTAAGTGGATGCGAGAATAAGACAAAAGTTCTCAAGGATATACCAAATACAAAAGTCGAAAACGAGAAAGCAAAAGCCATATTTCAAAGGTGCCAAAGATGTCACGGTATGAAAGCTGAAATAGCTGCTTTAACAAAATCAGATATCATTGCTCACTATAGCAAAAAAGATTTGATTGAAGCACTTACTCTATATCAAAAGGGCAAGAGAGACAGACATAGATTTGGCTATTTAATGAAAGGTATAATCGTTGATCTATCAAGCGATGACATAAGAGTGCTTGCTGACTATATTTCAAAGATAGAAGAGAAAAACTAAATAATCTCTCTTTTTAGAGAGTCCTTTAAGGATGTTAAAATTTCATAACTTATGGTTCCAGCTGACTTTGCTGCATCTATAGCATTATTGAAAACTAAAAGATTATCTTCATCACTTAGAAATGAACTATTGTCCATAGAGATCCTACCAACCTGCTTTACTCCATTTGAAGTAACAAAGTCGTTAGAAGAATTTCTCAAAAATCCATCTCCGTAACCAAAGTTATAGTTAGACACTATACAGTTTTTTTGTGCCTTAAAAGTACCGCCATATCCAACTCTTTCACCCTGTTTAATTTCTCTTGATGAAATCTTATCAGCATACAAAGAAAGCACAGGCGAGAGTTCTTCAAAACCTTCTAAACAGCCGTAAGAAGCGATGCCTACTCTTGCCATATCTTCATCAAAAGAATCTGTTCTAAATAGTGAAGCCGAGTTTGCAGAGTGAAACCTAAGTGGATCGAATCCAAACTCTTGTGCTAAATATTTTGCTTCTTTTTTTACTTTTTTAAAGTTGTCATTTTGCCAAAACCACTCGCTCGTGAGTTCATCCGCAGATCTATGATGAGTAAATACTCCCTCTAAAATAAGTCCTGCCTCTCTGATTTTAATAAACGAATCATGAAGTTCGCTCATTGAGATACCATTGCGATGCATACCTGTATCAACTTTTAACTCTACTAATGTATCTTTTTGAAATTTATCAATGCTATTAATGTCATTGATTGTATACCTTATTTTAGAACTTGGTTTCTCTGGGATATCACCAAGCACTAAAATATATTTAAAAAATTCTTCTATTGTTAAAGCTTCATCATCATTTCGTACTACAGCTTTTGTGACACCATACTCTTTTGCAAGAGAAGCCATCTCTCTTAGCCCATGTCCATAAGCATTATCTTTTAGGACTATTGCGATTTTATCTTTAGTCTTAGTCTTTTGTGTGATTTTATCTAGGTTGTTAAAAAAATTATTTTTATTTAGAGTTATATAAGCCATAAATGCAATTATACCTTACTAGATTGTAACTTTTTGAGCAACTACAATATAAAACTTTGAAGTCTCTTGTTTACCACTCAACATTTTGATATTTATCTTGAGTTTTACAGTTTCACCACGAACAATATGATCAACTTTATAACTCATCTCTTTAATGAGCTTTATGTGTTCCTGCATTTTAATAAACCCTATACTTTTTTTAAACAAAGGTATTTGATCAAAGCTTATTTTTTTTCCTTCATCTTTAATACGAAACATTTTTAAGAAACTTGAGTTCATCTTTATAAACTCCCCTTTTACATTCATATATCCTATGGCAAATGGAAAATAGTCAAACCCGACTTTTATACTCTGAATCTGCTTTTTGAGGTTGCTGTTTTGTTCGACAAACTTACTTATATCACTTCCCACCGCAATAATAAAGTTTTGATCTTGTTTTACAACTTTTGATACCTGCCAATTGATTCTAAAGACCTCATCGTCTATACCTTTCATTGGCGTAACAAATTGCTGATGTGGAGATTCATTAGTCATCAACTCTTCTAAGTAGTGATTTAATAATTCCATATCACCTGGAATAAAAGTCTCAAAAAAAGGCTTTTCGTATGCCTCATCTTTTGTCATACCTACAGAGTTTAAAAAGCAATCATTCATATCTATTAGTTTTCCCTGGGCATCTAAGACTACAACTATAGCACTACATGCTCCACTAAGATTATGGAAAGTAATATTTTCAAAAAGCCTTTCGATACTGATCTCAATGAAAGTTATAAAAAGGTGATTTGAGTTTTTGCTGAAGTTAATGTTATATATCTTGCCAAATACTTCTACATCGTAAAGTGTAAAGTTATCAGAGTTTGATTCATTTTTATATGAGCTTAATAGGTTCAGAAAATCATTCGTAAGACTTAATTCTTTAGGCTCTTCATCTTCTTGTATTTCTTGAGCCGCTTCATTTTCTAACAGCCTCTGCATCTCTTCATTTACATAAATTATTGTGTACTCAGTATCTTTAGTATCAAGTAAGATAATAGGTGATGATAGAGTATTAACCACATCAAAGAGTAGATCTTTAGGTTCCATACTTACAACTCCTAAAAAAATGAATTTTAAAATATATTAAGAAGATTATATCAAAGTTTATAGTTATAATACGCTTATGAAAAAAAGATTTATTGCAGAATTTGAAAAACAGAGTTTTACACAGATTATATTTCCTCACGCAAAGAGCGATTGGGTTGACTATCTAGAAGAAGCACAAAAATGCTTTATAAATATTATCAATGTGATTATAAAGTATCAAAAGTGTCTAGTTGTTTGTGAGAGAGTAGAAGCTGTAAAAAAACATTTTGAAGAAAATGAAAACCTATTATTTGTAGAGTATGAAACAAATGACACTTGGGCTAGAGATTGTTCTGCTCTTTGTGTATCAGAGAAGGATGAAATCAAACTACTAGACTTTACTTTTAATGCCTGGGGTTCAAAGTTTGAATCTTCAAAAGACAACTTAATGAGCACTAGTCTCTCCAAGCATTACAATGCGAAACTTGAATCTATAGACTTTGTTCTAGAAGGCGGTGCAGTTGAGAGTAATGGAAATGGTATCATCTTAACTACCTCTGCATGTATGCTAAATAAAAATCGAAACCCTGAATTTGACTCGATTAAAATCACACAAAAATTAAATGCGTTTTTTGGATCGACTAAGATTTTATACCTAGAGCATGGCTACTTAGCAGGTGATGATACTGATTCTCATATAGACACTCTTGCCAGATTTGTAGATGAAAAAAGTATTATGTATGTTAAGTGTAAAGATAAAAATGACGAGCATTACAAAGAGCTAAAACTTATGGAAGAAGAACTCCAAGCAATAGCATCTGATGAAAGCTTTAGACTAATCCCTCTTCCTATGACAGATGCTGTATATTTTGAAGGAGAGAGGCTGCCTGCGACTTACGCAAACTTTCTTTTTGTAAATGGAGCTGTTATAGTTCCGACTTATGGAGTTAAGCAGGATGAAGAAGCCCTAGATATCTTTAGAACTACATTTTCAGACAGAGATATCATTGGAGTTGACTGTTCTGCTCTTATAAAGCAACACGGATCACTTCACTGTGTCACTATGAACTTTGCCAGTGGAATTAGCATCAACTAAAGAGGCTTTATCCTCTTGGTCCAACATAGCCATTCCACTCATTATTAAATAGGTTGCTAACCCAAAACCAAGTGCTATTAAAACTACTCTTTTTATTTTCTCTATTTTACTCATGATGAAATTCTATCAGCTTTTTATGAACAAATTAACACTTTCCTAACACTCTTTATATATGATAAAGTAATTTTAATATTTAAGGGAAGTTATATGAATAAGATTATTCCTCTATCACTAATTGCTATCGCTACACTATACTCAAGTGAAGTTGAACTAGCTCCGATCAGTGTGGAATCAACTGTAATTACAGAAGTAAGTCAAAACGCTCAAGTATCAGCAGACTTGGCTCAAGCACTAAGTACAAGTGTACCTAGTATAGATATGAACCGTCGTAGCGGTATAGCAAATGACATATATATCCGTGGACAAAAAAGGGATAATATCTCTGTTGATGTTGATGGCACGAAGGTACAAGGGGCATGTGTAAACAGAATGGATCCTCCAATCTCTCATATCATCACTAGTCAAATCGATGAGATAGAAGTAATCGAAGGTCCTTATGATGTTGAGAACATGGGAACACTTAGTGGTGGTGTTAGAATCAAGACTAAGAAGCCTACAAAAGATCTTCATGGGTCAGTTGACTTTGGTTATGGAAGCTGGAACTATACTAAAATCGGTGTAACCGTTAGTGGTGGAAATGACAGAGTTCGTGCATTAGTAAGTGGCTCTAGTGAATCAAGTGATCAATACAAAGATGGCAACGGAGACACAATAGCAGAACAAATAGACAAATATGTTGTTACTAATCCTGCAGCTGCTGGAACAAAGTTTAAACCTGAATATAAAGAAATGCCAGCATACAAGAAGAAAAGTATTATGGCTAAGCTATTTGTAAATGTAACAGATGACCAAGAGTTGCGTTTGAGTGTTACAAAAAATAAGAGTGATGATGTTCTTTACGGTAATTCTAAAATGGATGCTTTATATGATGATTCTAATATCTATGCAGTAGAATATAATATCAAAAACATCAGTGAAGTATATAAAAACATCAACCTAAAATATTATTACTCTGATGTTGACCATCCAATGGCTACAAAATATAGAATGTCATCAAATGTAGTAGCGCAAAATAATACAAATCATCTCAAGACAACTATGCAAGGGTTGAAGCTAAAAAATAATTTTGATATTAATAATTTTAAACTTCTAGTTGGTCTTGATGGAAGCAAAAGAACTTGGGACGGTAACTACTACAATACAACTACTGGTTTACCTCTAGCAGCAGGAAATTCAAAAAGTTTAGATGATGCTGATACAAAAAATGCTGCAATTTTTGCAAAACTAGATAAAAAATATGGAGCTTTTGGATTTAGTCTTGGTGCAAGATATGATTCTACAAAAATTACACACGCTACAGAGCAGTCAAACGATTATACATCTTTTGGTGCTAACCTTATGACTTCATATAATCTAAATAAAGAAAATAAAGTATTTTTAGGTTTTGGTCAAGCTTCTCGTGTTCCGGATGCAAGAGAGCTATACTTTAGAAGTTCAAATGGTTCATGGTCTGGTACACCTAATTTAAATCAAACTACAAATAGAGAAGTTGATTTAGGATATGAAGCAGACAATAATACTTTTAAAGTAAAAATCAAAGGTTTTTACTCAATGCTAAGTGATTATATCTACTATCATAAAGGTGCTGCCTCTAACAACTTTGAAAACATAGATGCTACTGTTTATGGTGCCGAATTGACTGCTTCTGTTTATGCTACAGATGATATAACAGTTGATATGGGTGCTTCTTATAAAAAAGGTGAAAAAGACAAAGCTCTAACAGGACAAACTGATACAGATTTATCAGATATGGCACCGCTTAGAGGAAACGTAGCTGTAAACTATGAGTATATGAATGGTTCAATGGCCACAGTAGAGGTGCAAGCTTCTGATAAATGGGATACAATAGACTCAGACAATGGTGAGCAAGTGTTAGATGCTTGGACTATTCTCAACCTCAAAGTAAAACATGCAGTTAACAAAAACTTCAACTTTACTCTTGGTGTAAATAACTTGTTTGATGAAACATATGCAATGAACAATACATATGCGGACTTAATTCTTATTACAGCAGGTGGTTCGTCAGACATTATGTTAATGAACGAACCTGGAAGATACGTTTACACAAATCTAAACTTCAAATTCTAATATCCAATATATAACAAGTCTCTACACTTTGTAGATTCTTGTTAATAATTCCCTCTCATAAAGTAAAAACAAAAGACAATTTAAATAGAATATCACAATGAAAGCAATCACAAATATATATAATAGTTTTATCCATACAAATACTTTAGCTGCAGTTTTTATACTTACATTTTTCAGCATCATAGCTTCATTTATTCTTGTAATGTTTATAATGGCCATTGTAGATATGCTAGCTGGATCAGAGTCTATAAGTTACTATAACATTGGCGTAATTTTGTCTTTAATAGTGCCGACTATAGCAACACCTATACTCTCATATAAACTTATTACTCTTACAAACAGACTAAAACAAGCTGATCAAAAGCCATCATATCATGTTCAGTATGACGAACTTACAAAAATATATAATCAACGACATACATTGGAGTTAGCAAACTATGAATTTGCTATCTCAAAAAGAACAAAATCACCAATATCAGCTCTATTCATAGAATATGATCAGCTTAAAGAAGTCAATAAAAAATATGGACAAAAAATAGGTGATATAGTTCTTATTGAATTAACAAGAGCTATTCACAATAATATTAGAAGTACAGATATATTTGGCAGATATAAAGGGGCTAGATTTCTTTTAATTTTTCCTATGCTCGATTTAAACACTGCTCAAAAGTTGGCTCAAAAGATAAAAACAGAAGTTGAACAAGTTATTCATATAAATGATGATGATATTAAAATGTCTGTAAGTATTGGATGTGCACAAATACAAAACTTTGGTGACAGCACTTTACAAACACTAATAGATATGGCAGATGCAGATCTTCTAAAAGCAAAAAATAGCGCTATAAACAAAGTAGAAATATAAACTAAATTTCTAAAGCACCCTTTTATGCCAAAGAAGATAAAATCTCTTCATGATAAACAGAGTAAAAACTAAACAGATTTTTGTAGGTAATGTAGCAGTTGGTGGTGATGCCCCAATATCTACGCAATCTATGACATATTCTAGAACTTCCGATGTTGCAACAACAGTTGAGCAAATAAAAAGACTTCATTTTGCAGGTTGCGATATAGTCCGTTGTGCTGTTCCAGATATGGAAGATGCATTAGCGCTTAAATCTATTAAAGAGCAGATTGAACTACCTCTTGTAGCAGACATTCACTTTAACCATAAATTAGCACTTATAGCTGCTGAAGTCGTTGACTGTATTCGTATCAATCCGGGAAATATTGGCTCAAAAGAAAAAGTTGCAGAGGTAGTAAAAGCTTGTCAGGCTCGTAATATTCCTATCCGTATCGGCGTAAATGCAGGTTCGCTGGAAAAAGAGTTTTTAAATAAGTACGGTCAAACTGCCCAAGGTATGGTTGCATCTGCTGAGTACAATATAAAATACCTCGAAGATTTAGGCTTTACAGACATCAAGATTTCTCTAAAAGCAAGTGATGTACAAAGAACTGTAGATGCGTACAGAATGTTACGTCCTAAAAACTCTTACCCATTTCACCTTGGAGTTACAGAAGCCGGAACACTTTTTCACGCTACTGTAAAAAGCTCTATTGGTCTTGGTGCACTTTTACTTGACGGTATTGGTGATACTATGCGTGTATCTATTACAGGTGAATTAGAAGAAGAGATAAATGTTGCGCGAGCTATTTTAAAAGACAGCGGTGCGATGCCAGATGGACTTAACATCATCTCTTGCCCTACATGTGGACGCATCGAAGCAGATCTTGTTTCTGCAGTTGCTGAGATAGAAAAAAGAACAGCACATATAAAAACACCGCTTAATGTATCGGTTATGGGATGTGTCGTAAATGCTATCGGTGAAGCAGCTCACGCTGATGTAGCAATAGCATACGGGAAAGGAAAAGGTCTTGTAATGGTTAAAGGCGAAGTTATTGCTAACCTAAACGAAGACGAACTTGTCGATAAGTTTGTAAGTGAAGTAGAAAAAATGGCAGAGGAATCAAAATAATGCAAGACAATCTATACAACCTCGCTTTTGAACGTTCAATTTTAAGTTCAATCGTATTTGAACCTCAACAATTTGATGAGCTTAGCACTGCACTAAAAAAAGATGATTTCTATCTTCCGGCTCATCAAGATATTTATTCAGCAATGACAACTCTTCTTCAAAAGGATCAACCAATTGATGAAGAGTTTATAAAAAAAGAGCTTATCAAGATAAAGAAATTTGATGAACAGGTAATGATAGAGATCCTATCTGCAAATCCTATATCAAATACAAAAGCCTATGTTGATGAAATAAAAGATAAATCACTAAAGAGACATCTTTTAACCTTAACAACAGAGATAAAAAGAGTTACAGTTGAAGAGGAGCTACCATCTGCTGAAGTTATAGATATAGTAGAAAAAAAACTATATGAGATAACTCAAGACAATCAAACAAGCGACTTCAAAGACTCTCCGCAAATGACATTTGACACTATGGAGTATATCAAAGAGATGAAAGCTCGTGGAAACAGTGTCCTTGTTGGTGTAGATACAGGTTTTCATGAACTTAACAAGATGACTACTGGTTTTGGTAAAGGAGACTTGGTTATTATCGCTGCTCGTCCTGCAATGGGGAAAACTTCTTTTATTTTAAACACGGTAAATTCTCTTATCATGCAAGGAAAAGGTGTAGCCTTCTTCTCACTGGAGATGCCGGCAGAACAGCTGATGCTTAGACTTCTTTCTGTTCAGACTTCAATACCACTTCAAAAACTTCGTGTTGGAGATATGAATGATGATCAGTGGAGTTCTCTTAATGGTGCAATAGACAAAATGAACTCGGCTAAACTTTTTGTGGATGATCAAGGTAGCATAAACATTAATCAACTTCGCTCAAAACTCAGAAAACTAAAGAACCAGCATCCAGAAATTGAGATAGCTGTCATAGACTACCTTCAAATTATGCAGGGTATCGGTAATCAAGATAGACACATACAAGTCTCGGAGATTTCTCGTGGTCTTAAGATGCTTGCGCGTGAGCTTGAGATGCCAGTTGTAGCTCTTTCTCAGTTAAACCGTGGACTAGAATCTAGAAATGATAAACGACCTATGCTAAGCGATATCCGTGAGTCTGGTTCAATTGAGCAAGATGCAGATATTATTCTTTTTGTGTATCGTGATGATGTATATCTTTACAAAGAAGAAAAAGAGAGAGAAAAAGCTGCAAAAGCTGAAGGTAAAGAATTTATATCAGAATATATTGAAAAAGAAGAAGAAGATGCTGAAATTATTATCGGTAAACAGAGAAATGGTCCTACCGGACATGTTAAACTCGTTTTTCAGAAAAAGCTTACTCGTTTTATAGATGCACAGCCAAAAGCTATTGAGACAACTTATGAGCACATTGATACCAGGTCTGCAAACATAGATATGGGTGAGTCTTCAATTGCGATGCCGACCCTCTAAATGGCTTTAGAGAGAGTCGAACTTTTTAACAAAAA
>NZ_JBFFNS010000022.1:0-40141 GCF_041563035.1 Sulfurimonas sp.
AAGATGCTGGTTCATCAGTCTCCTTTTGGATTAAATATATGTGAACGGGTTCTTTGATGATGAAATTATAGCTTCTAAACCTAAAATTTTCAAATGACGGTGTAAAATTTGTGCAAAAAAGTGCTCACTTTCAAAATGTCCTATATCAATTAGTGAGAGTTTTATACTTTTAGCCTCCATGGCATCGTGGTATTTGACATCTCCTGTTAAAAAACAATCCGCATTTATAGATTTCAATAAAGAGCATCCGGAACCTGTTGTTAAAGCTACTCTTTTTACACGATTTGAACTTTTTACGCATCTTGCATGTGGAAGTCCAAATGCTAAAGAGACTTTTTTTGCAAACGAATCAAACTCTTCATCAACATCCAAATAAGCAACAAATCCATCTTTTTGTGCAATTTTATAACCTAAAACTTCAGTAGCAACAAACTCATTTAAGTGTGTCTGATCAAAGTTAGTGTGCATTGCAATATTAGATATATTTTTTTGTATCATTTTTTGAATAAGATTTGCAGGATATTTACTAAATTCCAACTGCTTCAATCCACCAAAGATAATAGGATGATGAGTTATTAGAAGTGTATCTTTATCCATAGAATCAATCAGTGATTCATCAACATCTATGCTTAATACTATTTTTGTCACCTCTTGGTTAAAATCTCCAAGTAAAAGACCTGAGTTATCCCAAGACTCTTGTAACTCAAAAGGTGATAGTTCATCAAGGAACTTATATATTTCAGAAATTTTCATCTTAAAGTTTCTCCAATTCCTCTTTTGCTTCACTAAAATCTGGGTTTATATCTAATGCTTTTTGATACATCACTTTTGCCTCTTCAATATGCTGCATATCTACTAAAAGATTTCCAAAGTTATAGTAAGTTATAGGGTTTGAGTCATCTATTTCTAAAGATTCTTGCAGATGCATTTTAGCTGATGTGAACTCACCGTTTGCTCGATATACAGAAGCCATAGAATTATGGATATACTCATTATTTCTATCTATTTCTACTGCTTGTTTATAGTATTTAAGAGCTTCATCATTATCATTTATTTGCTGAAAGATATAACCAATTTTAAACAAAATATCTGAGTTTTGTGGATCTTTGGCATCTGCCTCAATAAGTAGTGCTAATGCTCTTTGGAAATCTTTTTCTTCAAATGCTAAATCAGCTTTTTCTACCAAGGCTTCTGAGTCAAATGGAGAAAAAGCATCTGCACTTTTAGGTTCATTTTGATTAGAATCATCTCTTTGCGGTTGCGGATCTTGAAGTGTTTGAATATGCTCAAAAATTTTAAATGCAAAAAAAGCTGAAGCTCCAAGCATTAGTAGTTGAAAAACTGTCATATGTTAATTCCTTTTTTTAAAATAATTTTCTATTTAGTAATTCTATTAGTTGTAGTGGATCAACCTGTTCTCCACCTACTCTAGCACTAAAGTGTAGATGCGGTCCAGTAACTCTTCCGCTATCACCTGACAATCCAATAATATCAGCTTTCTTAACCTTCTCACCATTTTTTACACTAAAGTCACTCATATGATAATAACAAGTGTAGATGCCATGACCATGGTCTAATATAACGGTACCGCCAGAGTAAAACCTCTCTTTAGCTAAAACAACTACACCATCATTACTTGCCTGTATTGGTGTGCCAATTTTCGCTCTATAATCAGTTCCACTATGATAACCGTTTAAAGTATCATTGTAAACTCTTGCTTTTCCGAATGAACTTGTTATTTTACTATCCATTGGAGCTATAAACTTTGAGGATATTTGACTTTTAGATCTAGATGCAGCGTAAATCTTCATAGCTTCTGCATATTCTAAAGCTGCTCTTTTCTTATCTTTTGCGGCCAGTGTTACTTTTGATTTTTGAACTTGGATCTTCTCTTTTTTGTATTTTCCGTCTTCTACACGTAAGAAAATTATTTTACTTTTTTGCTTGCCTTTATCTGTGTAGAAAACCTCAACTTTTTTATCACTTGGTTTTTCATAGTAACTGACCGGAACTAATACATACATTTTCTTAGCATCTAGCGGATGCTGATATATCTTATGTGATTTTTTACCTAATACAACTTTTTCATACTCTATATTTTGCTCTTTTTCAAACTCTATAATGGTAGTCTTGCCATTTGCAATAGTTGAATCGGATATATCTATGTTAAAAGCATAAATAGTTGTAACAAGAAATATAAATGCTATAAAAAACTTCATTAGTAGTCTTTCATCGCTCTAGCAATATCACGCTTCATATCTTTTTGTTTCAAGTCTTGTCGCTTATCATGAAGCTGTTTTCCCTTTGCAATTGCAATTTGGATTTTAACAAGATTCCTTGCATTGAAGTAAAGCTGCAGAGGTACTATTGTGTAACCGTCTTGCTCAACAGCTTTTTTCATTTTTATCAACTGTTTTTTATGTAGAAGAAGTTTTCTACTGCCTCTCTCTTCATGTGTATAGTAGTGGTGTGTAGTTTCAAGTCTTCCTATGTGAGCGTTAAATAAAAATGCTTCACCTTGTACAAAACGGATAAAACTATCTTTTAAGTTAACTCTATTTGCCCGTATACCTTTTACTTCACTACCTTGAAGAACCAATCCTGCTTCAAATTTCTCTTCTAAAAAGTAATCAAAATAGGCTTTTTTATTTTTAGCTACTGTTTCGCCCATAATCATTTTCCTTCTCGACTATATAGTCTAAAATATTTTTTATAATTTTAGCATGGATTGATAAAGGTTTGGATTTTATGATATCTACTCTGCTAACTTAAAAAAGCTGCTTCCGCTTCCGCTAAAGTAGTATCCATGCTGATAGTGATTTTTTAACTCACTGTATTCTTGTAGTGCGGGTTTAAAAAGATCGTTTGCTTCATCCGCACTCATAGACTCTAGTACCTCTAATGAAGTTTTATTTTTTAATTCCTCGGTCTCAAATCCATCTATCGGTGCATAGAAGTTTTCTCTGTAACTAATATATACTTTGGGTGTACTGATCTCTATTTTTGGAGTAAATACTTCAAAGTTTAAAAGAGGCTCTTTAAACTCCTCTACAACTTCACCTATTCCACTAACATTTGCACTGTCATAACCATATATAAAAAATGGGACATCAGCACCGACTTTAAGCCCTATCTTTGCTAGTTCATTTTGACTAAGCCCAAGATCTAAAACTTCATTACACATCTTTAAGTATGTCGCTGCGTCACTACTTCCACCGCCAAGACCTGCAAAAGCCGGTATAGACTTTTTAACTTCAATAGCATAAGTGTCCATAAGTTTGTCTAGAGACTCCGGGTTTACAGCATCTCTAAGAGCTACATATGCTTTATATATAGTGTTTTGCTGAGTCTCGCAAGAAAACTCTCCGATGATCTCAAATCCATCTTTAGTTTTTTTACTAAAGCACAACTCATCATAAAGAGAATCAACTCTCATAAACCTGGAGATAATCTCATGATAGTTATCTCTCATTCCTGTTATTTTTAAAAACACATTTACCTTAGCGTATGCCCTGTAAATTTTCATATTTATCTCTATTTTTTAATAATCTTACTTAGTAGACTTAAGTCCTCATGACTATATTCTTTTGAAGCTGCGATATTTAAATCTTTTACATCTTCTAAAAGCTCATTTCTAATAATAGAAACATCTCTTGGAGCATCTATACCTAGTTTAACTACACCCTTATCGATAGATATAATCTTTATATTTATATTGTCACCGATAACAATTGATTCATCTAATTTTCTAGCTAATACTAACATGTATATACCTTACCTAGTTCATATTTCACAGTTTTATTCTCTATATTTATGATTGAAATATTATCGCCATTATCTAACCAATAATATCCGTCTTTTTGTATCTCTAAATCTTCTAAAGCAAGAACCCTTCCATATTTAAGATTGTCTCTATCACCAAGGTAGAAATTCATAGGAATATTAAGAGATTTTTTAATATCTAGAGCTTTTTCATCATCAAATCCAAACTGTCCTTCGCAAAGTCTTTCCAAAGCACTTAGACTACCATGTTCTACACCTAGCTTATGAGCTATGATACGGCCAAGAGAACGGATATAAGTACCTTCTGATACAGTTGCTTCAAATGTAACGAATGGATGGCAGTAGCTTACTAGCTTAGTCTCATAGACGTTAGAGTTGATCTTATTAAGTGTAAATTCTTTACCTGCACGCGCTAGATCATAAGCTCTTTGACCATTTATACGCTTTGCACTAAAGATAGGCGGCTCATACTCTAACTCACCTTCTAAAGATTTTACAACTTCTTGTATCTTCTCTTTGCTAAACTCTTTGAAAATCTCTACATTTTCTATCATCTCAGTATCAAGAGAGTCAGATGCTGCACCAAGCCATAGGGTTGCACGATAACTCTTTGGAGTCTTATCTAAAAAACGAAATAGTTTTGTATGGGATCCGAAACCTATAAGTAAAACACCTTTTGCAAAAGGATCAAGTGTCCCTG
This sequence comes from Sulfurimonas sp., assembly GCF_041563035.1. GTDB lineage: Bacteria > Campylobacterota > Campylobacteria > Campylobacterales > Sulfurimonadaceae > Sulfurimonas. The sequence continues at coordinate 4,484 of NZ_JBFFNS010000022.1, forward strand.
AGAAACCAGCTTTTTTATTATTATATTTTCTTTTTAATTGTGATAAAAAAAAATTCGAGCTGATCCCTGTAGGTTTATATGCTACAAAGAGTCGATTCATAGGCGCTCAACAAAAGATGCAAGGATGTCTCTTTTAGTACCTGCAAAGTTAATGTTTAGCTTGAACTCTCGCCCACTTTTACTAATACCAGTAACTCTACCTGTCCCAAAGATTTTGTGACGTACTAAATCACCTTTTTTAAAGGCTGTATTTTTTTCTACTTTTAAAGAACCTTCACAAAGTCCGGCTTCATTAAAAAATCTGCTCTTTTGAAGATCACTTCTACGTCCCTTGTAAAATCTGCTTCCTGCATGTGAAAGAGTAAGAGTCTCTTTTGCTCTTGTAAAAGAGACATAACCAAGACGTCTCTCTTCTTCTAAGTCACTTCCATCGCCAACAAGAGGTAAGAAGCCCTCTTCCAGTCCGATGATAAAGATATGCTCAAATTCAAGACCCTTTGAAGCGTGAATACTCATCATATAGATACTCTCACCTTCAACCTGATCCTGTTCGCTTTGAAGCGTAAGTTCATTTAAGAACTCATCTAGTCCAGATTCAGGAGATTTTTTTACAAAATCACGAAAGAGTCCATAGAACTCATCCATATTTAAAACTCTATCTGCTTCATCTTGCATTCCTGCATAGATATCTTTTAAGTGAAAAGTATCTTCTAATACATCTATAAACTCATATGTAGACTCACGTGAGACTTTTGAAACATTTTCTATATCTTTTATAAATGTTTTTAAAGTCTTAGCATTTTTCTTTCTAACAAGTGCTTCTAAGTCTACTAAAGAAGTTTTCTTGATATACTCATATATAGATGTCTCATTTGCATGCGCTGCAAGTTCAATCTTTTCTATACTGGCTTTTCCTAAACCTCTTTTTGGTTTGTTTACTACTCTTTTAAATGAGAAGTCATCATGGAAGTTTGTAATAATTCTTATGTAGCTGATTAAATCTTTTATCTCTGCTCTATCATAAAACCTAAGTCCGCCAACAAGCTTATAAGCAATACCTGTACGGTTTAAGCCCTCTTCAATAGAACGGCTTAAAACATTCACACGGTATAAAATTGCTATATCATTCGCTTCAACACCGGAATCTAAAAGTTTTCTAATCTTTTGTGCTATTTTTCTTGACTCTTCATTCTCATCATGGGAGTTTAAGATAGTCACATCTTCTCCGGCACCACGAGTAGCAATCAGTTTTTTTCCCAAACGAGAACGATTGTGTTCTATAAGTGCATTTGCAACTTTTAATATCGGCTCTTTTGAACGATAGTTATTTTCCAGTTTGAAAGTAGAAGTACCTTTAAAATCTTGATCAAACTCCATAATATTTCTGATATGTGCTCCACGCCAACCATAGATGCTTTGATCATCATCACCCACAACACATAGATTGTTATGAGAAGAACATAGTTTTTGCAGGAGTTTTAACTGTAATTCATTTGTATCCTGATACTCATCAATCATAATATACTGATACTTTTGAGATGTCTTTTGGGCAAGTTCAGGGTTTTCATCTAAAAGTTTATAAGTCAATGCTATAAGATCATCAAAGTCTACTAAATTGTTCTCTTTTAAATATGCTTCATACTCTTCATATACTTTTGCTATTTGCTGATAGTTAAAAAGTTCTGCTTGTTTATATGCGTCATCCGGAGTCAATAGTGAGTTTTTATATCTTGAGATTTCACTAGCTATTAATGGTGTAGGTATTTCAGAGTTTATCTTTTTTATAATACGTTTTTTATCATCTGTATCAATTACAACAAAATTATTTTGTCTATTTAGAAGATGAATATTAAATTTTAAAAATAATAATCCGAACTTATGGAATGTACATAGAAGTGGCGGATAAGATACATCTTCAATCATGTCAAGAGCACGTTCACGCATCTCTTTTGCTGCTTTATTTGTAAATGTAAGGGTCAAAGTATTAGATGCTGGGATGCCAAGAACTTCTACAAGATATGCTAGACGAGAGACAATAGTAGTCGTTTTTCCACTTCCTGCTCCCGCTAAAATCAGAACAGGACCTTCCGATTGTTTTACAGCTTGAGTCTGTGATTCGTTTAGTTTTTCAAATATTTTTTCCATCTTTTTCCATTAATTGTCACTAATCTATGTTTATTTACTTTATTATATCAAAATACTTATAAATTATTACAAAACTATTGCAATAATTATAATATTGAGTTATAATTTTATATATTCATTAAACTTATAGGAATTATTATGTTAAAAGATTTTGCCAAATTACAGACTTTTCTAATGGTCATAAAAGAGAAGAGTTTTTCTAAAGCATCTGCAAAATTAGGTATCTCTCAACCAGCAGTTACTCAGCAGATAAAATTCATTGAAGATTATCTAGATACAAGAATTGTAGAGAGAAAAAAGAACGGTATCTTACTTACAAAAGAAGGTGAAGATCTTTATAGAATTGCAGTCAAACTTGATAAAGCAATATCAAGCAGTGAAAAAGAACTTCTTAAAATAATAAACAAAGAGTTCACATTTATAATGGGTGCTTCAAATGCTATAGGTAACTATGTTCTTCCTAACTATCTTGGTGAAATCAAGCAGAGAATAGGGAACGAAGTTTACATGCACGTTGGTCTATCTTCAGATATCATAGATCAACTTGAAGAGAAAAAAATAGATGTAGCTCTTATTGAATCTCCTGTATTTAGAGATGGCATCATCTATAGAGAATGGGTTCAAGATGAACTGGTACTTTTTTCAAACCAACCTATTAAAAAACAACTTTCTGCTGAAGATCTGTTTGAATTTGACTGGATTTGTCGTAACGAAGATTCACACACAAGAAAATTAACTTCTGAAGTATTTGAAGAGATGGGTGTACAGTGTACAAACTTTAATGTACTAGCTGTTTTGGCTTCTCCAACATCTATAAAAGAGTCTATTCTAAATGCTGACAAAAACGCTGAGAGACCATTAGTTTCTATTATGTCTCGCCATGTTATACAGTCTGAACTAGATGCTGGAAGACTTTACGAAGCTAGACTTAAAAACTATAAAATTGAGAGAAGTTTTTATATAGCTTATTCAAAAGATAGAAAGCACGACGCATTTGTCGATAACGTTGTTAACTACTTACTATCTCTAAATAAAATATAGACTATTTCTTATCTTTTACAAACCTGGAATTTTCCGGGTTTGAAAGAAAAGAAGCCATTGAATCTTTCACACCTTTTGCATCTGAGATTTTTTTAGGTTTATCTTCTGGCTGGTAGGTTGCAAGATTTATCATAACAGGTGTTTCATCAACTATTATTTGCATAATACTTACAAGTGGAACACGAACCATACTTCCAAAATTTTCAGCTCCAAAACCAGCTTCAAAAACTAGATGATTGTCTTGTATATGCGCTGTCTCAAATGTATACCCTGCTAAAAAGAAAAGTGTTAAAGGACGAAACTCTGATACTATTTCTTCTGGTAAATTTGGCTCAAACAGAGCATCTTCTATTTTACAAAGAATTCCAAAATTTTGTTCTTTTTGGAAAAAATGAATTATCAACTCCTGCATATGTTTTTGCATCAGCCTTGTAAAATCTTTGTTATTTATGACACTATCTAACAAGTCATATCCTTTAAATCATATTGTGTAATTATATCGAAATCTACCATCGCATTCATTAGTGCTACTTTTGAATATTTTTTTAGATCTTTTACACATATATCTTTTTCTATAATTTTTCCCTCATCGAGAAGTCTTTGCCTAGTTGTTCCTTCTAAAAGTGGCTTTTTTGGTGTATACCATAAGCTGTCCTTATAAAAAGCAACATTTGCAATAGTTGTATCAGTGACTAAAGAGTTCTTGATTATCAAAATTTCATCGCAATCTTCTCTTTTTTCAAATAGCTTATCCAGTTCATCTCTATTGGTAGACTTTTTAGAATAATCAATCTCGTCATCATATACTAACTTTATAGATTTAACTTCTCTTTTTTCGTACTTATGATAAGTTACATCGATTTTTTGCTCATCGTAGGTTAATCTGCATCTATAGAGACCTGAAACTGGAGGATTCAAATAGTCTTGAAGGTTTTTAAAGTCCATTATTCCAAGTGACTTTAAAACACTCTCGTATCGCCTTTGATGATATAAGAGGTTAAATATCTCTCCGTTAAAAGATCTAATAGTTTCTAGATAACTGTTACTCACTAAATAATTCTGTACTTAAATATCTCTCACCCGTGTCACAGAGAATAGTTAGAAGTGTTTTACCTTTAAACTCTTCTCTAGATGCCACCTGCATAGTTGCGTATACATTTGCACCGGCTGATATACCGACAAGCAGTCCTTCCTCTTTTGCCAACATTTTGGCAGTAGCCATTGCATCTTCATTGCTTACTTGTATGACTTCACTATAGATTGCTGTATCTAATATGCCAGGTATAAATCCTGCACCAATTCCTTGAATCTTATGAGGTCCTGGCTTTCCTCCTGAGAGTACTGCTGAAGCTTCAGGTTCAACCGCAATAACAATAATCCCGGGAATTTTTTCTTTTAAGACTCTTGAAGTTCCTGTAAGCGTTCCGCCAGTTCCTACAGCCGCGACAAAAACATCTAAAAGAGCATCTGTGTCTCTTAGTATCTCAACAGCAGTAGTCAACATATGAATCTCAGGATTTGACTCATTTTGAAACTGTTGTAAGATAATGCTATCTTCTATCTCGCTTTGCAGCTCCTCAGCTTTAGAGATTGCTCCATTCATACCTTTTGCAGCAGGAGTTAAAACAAGCTCTGCTCCCAGTGCTTTAAGTAAGTTTCTTCTTTCAATACTCATAGACTCAGGCATAGTCAAAATCAGTTTTAGATTCTGTGCGGCACAGTTAGCAGCCAGTGCAATACCAGTATTTCCACTTGTCGGCTCTATTATAGTTGTGGAACTTGTAATCTTTCCAGCTTCTTGAGCTCTTCTAATCATATTAAAACCTATTCTGTCTTTTACAGAACTAGTAGGATTCATAAACTCACACTTACCTATGATTGTAGCTCCGGTAAGTTTTGATGGTGTATTTAGCTTCACTAAAGGTGTGTTACCGATTAGCTCTGTTATATTGTTAGCGATGTTCATAAAAATCCCCTGTAAATTAATTAAATTGATTTTACACTAAAAAGATTATTAACACAAACTTCTATCATTTTGTACACCTCTTGGAAACCTTCAAAGCCATCATAAAAATATGGATCAGGCACATCCGCACCTTCATAGCCATAATCACCAAGCTTTGTAATATTATTTGCACCTAAAGCTTTTAGATCACTAAAGTTACTATCATCTAAAGCGATAACAAGATCAAACTCTTGAAAATCTCTTTTTGTCACCTGTCTAGATCTCTGGGATGATATATCTACGCCATTATTTCTGGCAACAGTTATAGAATTATGGCAAGGGGCTTCACCGACATGCCAATCGCCGGTTCCGGCTGAGTCAACAACTATATCTATATCATTTTCTTCTAAAAGTTTTCTGGCATAACCTTCCGCAATAGGTGAACGACATATATTTCCCAAACAAACAAAAATAACTGATTTCATATATTTTCCAAAGCATAATAATAATAAAATAATTGTATCGTAATTTTATAAAGAGGTAATCATGGCTATATATGTAAGTGATGGCAAAAAACTGGTAGATGTTGAGTATGATGATATTCCCGGTGTAAACGACACCATTGATGGAATGAGAGTGCTGTCTACGGACAAAAGAGCAGAAGATGAAAATGCGATGTTCTTGTTAGAACCAAACGGAAATGTAAGTTGCTATGTCTTTGATGAAATTTTTATAGTTGGAAAAGTAAGCGGATTTGAAAATCTTGTAGATGCTGTTTTAGCTTGGAATAATAACGAGATATAAGCTAGTTATATTAAGCTATTGTAATTACCTCTAACACACCTAACATAACCCTTACCTCTTCTAGTATTATTGTATGTTTGACCACTTTTAAAGTCAACATTTAATGCAATTACAATATCTGAGAGATTTGGTGATGATGACCAGTAGTGACCAGATACAACATTTTTAAACCCATATCTTATAGCTGGGTCAAACTTACTTTCATCTACTATGGATTTTAGTTCTTTGAGCCTAGGTAAATACCAGTCATCATATCCAGCAAAAACCAGACTACGACAATACTGTTTTGCATCTTTACGATTTTTTCTTATGCTCTTAGCATCTATATTATCTTGCCACATCAAACCTGTACTATTATCAATTACTAAATCTTTTGAATTATCTCTTACTAAAGCTATATTTATCTTGGGCTCTGCTGCTTTTTTTTGTATATTTGATGATTTATCTAAGCCTATTTCATAAGAAAAAACTGTGGTAGTTATGAGTGTGATTTGTAGCAGTTTTCTTATCATTTTACAGGTCTATCTCCATTTAAGTTATGCAAAGTTTAACTTTTGTATTATATCAAATAATATTATACTTTATAATATATTGAGCGATACAAGGGCATGATAGATGTTAGATGGACTTTATTTTGAATACCCAAGTGCAGCTTTAGTTATATTATCTTTTATTCTTTGTACAATCATTTGTAAAATAAAACTACCCTCTATATACTTTTCAAATGTAGCACAGTTTATGAAAGTATCAACTGGCTCTTCTAAACTACTTCTCTTTTTAAAATGGCTTAGTATTACAATGCTTATCCTAGCACTTATGTCACCGGTAAAAGATGAACCTTATGAGCTAGAACCAAAAAAAGGCTATGAAATAGCTCTGATACTTGATGCTTCAGAGTCTATGAAAGCAAAAGGTTTTGATGAGAAAAATAGAGATTTAACTCGTTTTGATGTTGTAAAAGAGATAGTATCTAACTTTATCCTAAGTAGAAAAAATGACAATATGGGTATTGTAGTTTTTGGAGCGTACTCATTTATAGCATCTCCCCTAACTTATGATACTAATATTTTAAAAGGTGTAGTATCAAACCTTTACATTGGGATGGCTGGAAAGTTCACAGCTCTTTTTGAGTCACTAGCTCAGGGTGTAAACCTACTTAAAACATCTAAGTCAAAAACAAAAATCGCTATTTTACTCACCGATGGATACAACACACCTGATAGTGAGTTTCCTTTTGATGCAGCTATAGATTTTGCAAATAAACATGGTGTTAAAGTTTATCCAATAGGCATAGGGAAATCTGATGAGTACAATCAGAAGATGCTAGAAAAAATTGCAAAACAAACAGGTGGAGTTTCTTTTGGAGCTTCAAATGCAGATGAACTAAGTGCTGTATATTCAAAGATAAATCAATTGGAAAAATCAGAGATTGACAATGAAACATTTAGTTTTTTAAGATACTACTATATTTTTCCATTACTCATTTCATTTTTTTCTTTGATTCTTTATATGTTTTTTAGAAATAAAAGAGGATATAACTAATGACTTTTTTACATCCTGAATTTCTTTACTACCTGTTACCTCCACTTACAATGGTTTATCTGTTTATATTAATGCAAAAAGAATCACATGATCACTACTTTTCAAAAGAGATTATAAATAAGTTAAGAGTTAATTCTAATTCACTAACTCTAAAGACAAGAAATAGCCTATTATTTTTAGCAGGTTTATTGATTATTTTAGCATCTGCGGAACCTGTACTTAAAGATGGAAAAATACGAGTTAAGGCGATTGGTGGTGACATTCTAATAGCATTAGATATTTCAGACTCAATGTTAGCTTCCGATGTATATCCAAACAGACTTGAGTTAGCTAAGAAGAAAGCTCTTGAACTAATTGACAAGACTACAAAGGACAGGGTTGGAGTAATAGCTTTTGCTAAAAATAGCTATCTTGTCTCCCCCATTAGTTTTGATACAAAGACAGTCTCTTTTTTACTCTCAAAGCTAGATACATCTAGTATAACCCAAAAGGGTACAGATATCTTAACCATGCTAAAAACAGTAGTAAAGACTAATACCAGTACAGATAAAAAATACCTACTTATTTTAAGTGATGGCAGCGATGATACAGATTTTTCGGCTGAAATAAATTTTGCAAAAGAAAATGGTGTTATTGTTTTTGTTCTTGGTATAGGAACAGAACTCGGCACATCAATTAAAAAGAAAGATGGCTCACTTATAAAGTACAATGATAAAGTCATAATATCAAAGCTAAATGAATCTATATCAGAGCTTGCTATACATACAGGTGGTGTCTATATTCAAAATACAACATCTTCACAAGACGTTGAAGCTATGTTTAGTGAGATTATAAGTAACTCTGAACATAAAGAGCTTAAAAGCCAAGAGATAGAGAGATATGTTGCTCTATTTTACTATCCGATAATTCTGGCAATACTTATCTTACTTATTGCTTTTAATTCTATCAGTAAAAGAGTTGAACACAATATACCAGCATCTGCATTTATATTATTCTTTATGATCTTAAGTAGCACACCATCTGTTGCAGACATATTAGACTTTAGAAAGTTAGCTGACGCTAAGAAATCATACGACGCTAAAGACTATAACTCTTCTGCAAAAATTTATGATGAGTACGCAAGAAAAACCAATAATGCAGAGGCATATTATAATGCTGGAAACTCTTACTACAAAGAAAAACAATATATAAAAGCTTTAAGTGCTTATTCATTTGCAAGACTTGAAGATAATAAAGAGTTAAGAGCTAAAAAGCTATCAAACATGGGTAATGCTCTTGCCCGTTTAGGTACTATAAATACACTTGAGAGAGCAATAAAACATTATGAAGTATCACTAAGACTCAAAGAAGATCAATTTACAAGAGAAAACTTAGAAGCTGTTAAAAAGGCTTTAGAGGAAAATAAAAAGAAAGAAGAGAAAGAAGACGGACAAAAAGATAAAGACAAAAAGTATTCACAGCAAAAGACTGACGAAAGTGGTGATGCCTCAGATGAGGCAGACGATAAAAACAATAAAAATAAAAATCAGAAAAATAAAAATAAAAACAATTCAGAAGGTAAAAAAACAGATAATAAAGTAAATCCTAATAGTAAGAAAAATTCTGATGACAGTAAGTCTGATGAGAATGAAGGTAATAATAATGATGGCTCAAATAATGACAATGATAATGATGAAAGCCAAGAAAAAGTAAGAGAGTTAAAAGATAAGAATAAAAAAGAAGTTAAAAATCAAGGTAATAGTGGCAAATCCAATTTAAAGCTTCAACAAATGAGTGACCTAGAAGAAGCAAAATGGGTCAAAAAATTAAACTCAAAACAAAATACTTATCTTTATAGATTAAACAAAGAAATGATTGAAAACGAAGAAAAAAATGAAAAACCTTGGTAATGGTGCGATCGGAGGGATTTGAACCCTCACACCGTTAGGCACGAGCCCCTCAAGCCCGCGTGTCTACCGTTCCACCACGATCGCATTAAAAAGAAGTAAAAAAAAAGCCTAACTCAAAAGAGCTAGGCTTTGAGGGTATACTTTTGGTTGATTAACCTAAGTATGGGTTAGCGTAAAGTGCGATAAGAGCAATTACTAGTGCATAAATAACTTGTGCTTCGATCATTGCAAGAGCGATGAACATTGTAGTCATTAGTTTAGCACCTAAACCTGGGTTACGTGCAGTACCAGCGATTGTTGCAGCAGCAGTATGACCCATACCGATAGCTCCACCAAGAGCAGCAAGACCAAGACCAAGACCAGCAGCGATCATTGAATAAGCTTTAAGAGTTTGGTTAGCCACTTCACCGTCAGATGCCATTGCAGCAGTAGCAAGAGCTAGCATTAAAAATAGAACTTTTTTCATAAGTTTCTCCATATAATTATTACAAATTCTTTCGGATAGCGTAACCTCATCGTAAAATGAAGCAACCTAAACATAAATGCCCAGATTTCCCTACTAGAAATTGATGGGGGATTATACAAAAAAAGTACTAAATTGGAGTTTAAATTTTAGTCAGCTTCTCGCGTTTGCGAGAAAGACTTGGAGAAAGAAGTTTTTATGCACGACCTAGAGAGATCTTGTTGCCTTTGAATTCTAAAATTTCTACCATTATTTTTTCACCTTCACTTAAAACATCAGAAACTTTTTCTACTCTTTGATCTGATATTTTAGAGATGTGTAAAAGACCGTCAGTACCATCAGGAAGCCCGATAAATGCTCCAAAGTCAACTATTTTTTTAACTACTCCTTCGTGCTTATCACCAACTTGATACTGAATCTTTTCAACTTTAGGTGCATTAACGATGCCCTCAATATGCTCTCGTGCTCCGGATACACCAGTTTTGTTTTTACCTGTAACTTTTACTTTTCCATCTTTTTTATCAATGTCTATTGCAACTTCAAATTTCTCAATAATTTCACGAATAACTTTACCGGCCTGACCGATAACCTCACCGATTACACTTGGATCTATGTGAAAAAAGTCTGTACTTGGAAGAACACCATCGTTAAACTCTATCTCTTTTTCAGCTTCTAACATGATATCAATGATATGACTTCTACCCTCTTTAGCTTGGTATAGCGCTTCTTTTAAAACATCTAAAGAGATACCACCAAGTTTTATGTCCATCTGCATTGCAGTGATTCCATCTTTTGAACCAGTTACTTTAAAGTCCATATCACCATCATGATCTTCTAGTCCCATAATGTCTGAAAGGATAGCATACTTATCTCCATCAGAGACCATGCCCATAGCAATTCCAGCAACAGTATCACTAGTATCAATATCAGCAGCTCTAAGAGCCATATAACCACCACAAACTGTAGCCATAGAAGATGAGCCATTTGATTCTAAGATTTCTGAAACTAATCTAACTGTATCTCCATCTAGATCTACAATAGGCTCTAATGCTCTTTTAGCTAAATTTCCATGTCCTAATTCTCTTCTTTTTGTACCCATAATTGGAGATGCTTCACCAACACTAAACCCTGGGAAGTTGTAATGAACCATGAAGTTTTCATTTTGCGTTCCACCGTCTGTAAGTGACTCAAACATTTGTGCATCTTTTGGTCCACCCATAGTTAAAACAACTAAAGCTTGTGTTTGACCTCTTGTAAATAAACACGATGAGTGAGCTTTAGGAAGTACATTTGTACTAATAGATATAGGTCTAACTTCCGTTAAAGCTCTACCATCGGCACGAACTCTCTCATTTAATATCTGAGATCTCACCTGCTCTTTTTTCACTTTTTCTATTGCATCTTTTAGCTCTACCTCTTCCCAATGCTCTTGAGTAAGAAGTATCTTTTTTCTAAGCTGTCTAAGAGCAGTAGAACGTTCACTTTTTGCCATTTGGTTCATAGCATCTGCGATATCAGACATGTGATTGTTTCTTACGAAAGAAACCATCTCATCATTGATCACATGAGCTTTATACTCTATAACAACTGTCTCTTGTTTATGCTCTGCAAAAGCTTCTTCAAACTTGCTATTTATCGCAAAAAGCTCTGCTTGTGTCTTTTGTAAAACATCAATCAGATCATCTTCAGCAATAGCATTTGATTTATGAACTAATATACTAGGAGTACTAAGTGCTGGATCAATCATTGGATCGATAATATAGTTCTCTCCAACTTGAGTCTCTTTTGAACCAAATGAACGCATCTCTATCATAAGAAGGTCATCTTTAGTTCCTGATAAATAGAGGTCTAATGTAGAGTTTTTAAGCTGAGACAGTGTTGGATTTAAAACGAGTTCTCCATCAACTTTAGCAGCTCTAACAGCAGAAACTGATGTATTTATATCTATATTTGAAGTATATAGTGCAGCTGAAGCAGCATTAAGTGCTAATACTTGTAAGTCTGCATCTGCATCTGCACTAAATACCATAATAGTTATTTGAGTCGGATGGCCAAAACCCTTTGGAAACAGTGGACGAAGAGAACGGTCAACTATACGAGATGTCAAAGTCTCAAAATCACTTGGCTTAGTCTCACGTTTAAAAAATCCACCAGGAATTTTACCTGCTGCATATGATTTTTCTATATACTGAACAGTAAGAGGTAAAAAGTCATCTTTCACTATCTCTGTTTCATCTATAACAACTGTCGCTAGTATTACGCTGTCACCCGATCTTAACCATGCAGAACCATTCGCCTGTCTCGCTACATCTCCAAATGAGTAATCTTCTACTCTATTTTCCAACTCTAAATTAACATCATATTTCATTCTTATCTCCTAAGTATTTTTCTAATTTTTCTTCTTCAACTTTTTCTAGTTCTTCATAATAAAGCGCAGTTTCAACATAATCATCTATATCATAAAGAAAAAATATATCATCTGCAAAAGGTTCTAATAAATCTAGTGTGTCACTAGGTAAAACTGCTACCGCTATATAAACTGCTTTTGGCCTCATAGCCAAAATAGTTTTTAGAGCAGTCATAAACTTCATGCCTGTCTCGCTCCCCTCATCAACAAGAAGTACCACTTGATCCTTCATAGATGAAAAAGGTCTTCCTTTCCTATACTGGTATACATAACTTAAAATTTGTTCTTCGTGTTTTCTGTGAGCTTCACCGTAAATATAATCGTATTGAATACCAAAGGTACTTACTAACTGCTCATTTATAACTATCTCTTCTCTCTCACTTACTCTTGCAACTTCACACTCATCATTATTTGGTGCCATAATAGCTTCTGAAAAAAGAAAGTCCAAAGTATTTGGAAGCTTTTTTCTTAACATGTATGCAAGTTCAAGTCCACCCTTTGATACAGCTACTATCTTCCATGACTCATCCTTTAGTCTCTGCATAGGTATTACATCAGCTAACTTATTTGCTGCATCTTCTCTGTTTTTTAGTATATGTTTATATTTTTTCATAACATTAGAGTCCTTGCGTAGTCTCAGGCAATTTATATTCAAACAATGGTCCACTGCCTGAGCTCATCATTGGCTTTAGGACTACAGTAAAATATATATATCTGTCATATATAGATGTTGAACCAGTATCAGTCAGTACCGGTCTATTATTTTCAAGATACTTCAGACCAAAGTCCCAACATCTTTTTTTATAAAGAAAACCTATACTTGCGCTTTTTTTAAGACTGCTTTCTACATCGTAGTTATATGTCACATCATATGAGTAATGTTTGTTATAAGTATAACTAGCACTTGATGTAATATAGCTTGTATAAGGTGTATATGTTGCAGTTTTTTCTAAAAAAGTGTCCTTGTAAAGGTGAGAAAAAGAGACTGAAAAACCAGATTCATTGAAAGTTAACTGATTATAAAGTTTAGATAATTTATTTTGGTCATAGTTATAAAACATATTATTGTATAGTTTTAGGCCTTTGGTTATCTGATAATCTAGTTCGTTCTCAAGTTCACCAAGACTATTCCCACTGTTTTGATATGAAATATTTTGCGCCAGCCTATGATAAAGAATTTGCGTACCCTCTATATCATAAAGATATTGAGTAAAATCAAGTTTTAGTTCTTCTTCTATAGCTGTAATATTATAAAACTCACACTGTGGTGTATTTTTATTGTTAGCATCTGAACAAAAAGTTTCATAATCTACATAAAAACCAGTCTTTGTCTCAGCCCCTCCAATAGTATAAGTAGAACCAAATCCAACAACATGAGTAAAGTCTTCAAAAGCACGACTCACTTGCGAAGATGCTGAAAATACATGATAATTTCTTGCAAAGTACCCATTTTCATAATTACCTGTTTTAACTGTCTCAGTCCCACTAAATTTTGAATGTTGAGCATAGATATATGCTTTGTATGAAGTGTTTAAATACTCATCAAAAATGCTTGTTTGAAGAGTAATTGGAATATTTAAATCTGTTTGTGTAACATGTTTGCCAACTTCTCTGTAGATATTATTACTCTGCATATCTAAGCTATAAATTAAATGGTCGCCAAACAATGTATCTAAATATCGGTGATACTGAAATGTTGGAAGTTTCTGAAGTGTATCTTCATTACTTACTTTAGTCAAATCTTGATAGTATTTAAAATATGCACCGAAGTAGTTATTATCAGTATTGTAAAATAGATTTACTCTCGATAGATTTTGTGTTGCAGTTGCATTCTGGGTAGTATCGTTTGTTGAAAGATTTATATAATCAACATCATTCATACTGTTTAAATCCATATATAAACCTGATTGACCCTTAAAATTTGTGCCAAACCATTGATTTATGACATCACTGTTATCATATAAAAAGTTATATCCGTAGTGTGTATCATTTGCTAGATTATTAGATTTAAAATAACTGTCTTTCTCTTTAAAATAACCTGTTGTAAATTCACCCTTTGATATTTTAGAATCAACAAATCTAAATGTAGTATATCCACCATAACCTCTACTAGTTCTGACTTGAGGCTTTAGTTCAAGATCCCACCAATTTTGCTCTGCTATATAAATAGGTTGTTCATAATAGACACCTTCTACTGCAGAAGTACCAAATGCCGGAGTTAAAAGACCTGTTCTCCTTGTAGTGTCTAGTGAGTAACCAAAATAAGGAGTATAAAATACCGGTATATCATATATGAAAATTCTTGCGTTATAAATATTCAACCATTTATCATCTGAATTATATGTAGATGATGAAAAATGTATTTTCCATAGAGGATCATTTGGGTTACATCCGCTCATCACTCCGGAGCTAATGTCAAAATCTTTGTTTAAAGCACAACCTTCATCGGCACTAATCCAAACTTTTGATTCTTTTTCAAGCATAAAAAATGGTTTAAAGGTACGCTCTTTTTTTGCAATATTAAGCCTTGCATAATCACCTAAAAGTTTGTAATTTTTTCCCTGACTAGCTCTAATATTTCCAAATAGCTCTAGTTCTCCACTTTTTTTATCGTAGGTGGCATTTTGTGCACTTAGAAAGTAGTCTTTATATACAACTGTGACTTCTCCTGTTGCCTTTACAATATTATCCTGCGAATCCATAGAAGTTGCATATATTTCAACTTTATCTGATGCATACAAAAATGATGTAAGGACTACAAGAAGAGTTAGGAGTTTAAGCATCTACAACCAAAGTTTTCGCTGTTTTATCGTGCCATGTTTGACGTTCAGGATTTAGCAGACCCCATAAGAAACCTAAATATAAAAAAAGTTCTGAGACTACACGAAAGATAGCACGGTTTAGTGCTACCATTACATTTGGTGTTTGAATAGTATTAATATCTATCACTCTTATTTTCATAACGATCTTACCGATAGAACCGCCATACTGCATAACAAAAAAAGCTTGATAAATAATCTTCATAAGCATATATTCTAAAACAAATGTGTTTGTTATATTTATCATCTGCTCCATCGTAACCGCCTGCGCAAATGAATCCCAGAGTGCTATTACAAGCAAGAATGAGAGTAGCATCTCATCTATGAAAAAAGCCATTGCCCTTTTTTTATTACTTGCTAATACGATACCTTCACGATAAAGAATATTTTCTATCTCTTCGTTCAACTGCGTAGTCCCTACAAAGCTTGATAAGCTATATCAGTTCTTATCTTTTTACCGACATAGTGAACTTGACCACATCTAAGATATGCTCTATCTCTTGCCTCTTGAATTGTGTCACCTAAACCAACACAAACTAGAACTCTACCACCGTCTGCATAAAGGACATCATCAACCTTACTAACACCGGCAAAAGAGATATGTGTATATTTCTCTATCTCATCATGATGAACATCATCTAAAATAATTTCTGCAGGAGTTGAACTTCCATAAGGGTAGTTTCCACTAGCCATTACGACACCAACTGCATATTGTTTAGAAAATTCTACTTTTATTTCACCTAGTCTGTTTGTAGCAGCTTTATAAAACATATCACTTACACTTGAAGTCATAAGAGGCATAAGAATCTCACACTCAGGATCTCCAAAACGAACATTAAATTCTAGTGTAATCGGCTCACCATTAACAACCATGACACCGATAAAAAGAACTCCTTCAAAAGGTGCCCCTTCTGCTTTCATTCCATCTAAAGTAGGACGAATAACTCTGTCTCTTACTTTTTGATATAACTCCTCATCTACTAAAGGTGTAGGAGCATAAGCACCCATCCCACCAGTATTTGGACCCTCATCATTATCTAAAAGTCTTTTGTGATCTTGTGCTGCCGGAAGAAGTATGTAGTCCTCACCATCACACACAGCAAACATTGAAAGCTCATAACCATCAAGGAACTCTTCAACAATAACTTTAAGTCCTGCATCTCCAAAACTCTTACCACTTAGCATCTCAGAGATTGCTACTTTTGCTTCATCATGACTCTGAGCAATAATTACACCCTTTCCACCGCATAGTCCATCAGCTTTAACAACTATCGGAGCAGTCAGAGTCTCTGTGAATTTAAAAGCATCTTCTATGGAATCAGTTTCTATGTAGCGAGCAGTCGGAATGTTATACTTTGCTAAAAAGTTTTTCATATAGACTTTTGAACCTTCGAGCTGTGCAGCCTCTTTGCTTGGTCCAAAAATTGTCAGATCTTTTGCTTTAAAAATATCAACTACACCATCAACTAGTGGAGCTTCTGGACCTACTATTGTTAATTCTATATTATTATCTTTTGCGAAATCTGCTAAATCGTTGTAATCTTTAATATCTAAATTTGTACCTAAATTGTTTGTAGCGCCATTACCTGGCATAAAAAATAGTTCGTGTTCTTTTTCTTCGTTTAAAATTGCTCTAGCTATAGAGTATTCTCTACCACCTGCACCTAAAATTAATATTTTCATATATTCTCCGATTTGTTTATGATAATGGGGTATCTATCAAAGGAAGATAGCCCGAGTAGCCGTTTCGCAATTGGCTCGGTTCTAAAAGCCGAATTTGGGTGAAGAGAGCGTTCTCTAACGGCAGCATCATCTCGACAGAGTTAACATATCTCAAACGATGACACCGACACACAAGAACTCTACTTGTTCACTGTTTGAAAATGTAGAACCCTCATATATACGATATATCGAACTACTCAGACTATGAATATATTATACTAAAAAATTTCTTGATTTTATTTAACAAACGGGTCTTTTTTGGGAGTTATTTTAAAATATTTGTATTTTCTTTATGCTTGAAGTGTCAAAGCCATTTCCATACAACTATCTATAGATGTTTTTTGTGATATTTTATACTCAACTGAATCAGGAAGAGCCTTTGCTGTCGTCTTGCCAATTACTACAACTTTAGCATCTAGACCGATAGTGTGTGTCTTTAAAAAACACTCTATTGATGAAGGGGAAGTAAATATAAGTATAGGGTTCTCTTCAATCTCTACTTCCATTCCTTCTCTGGCACATTCACTTACATACAGTATCTCTTCATCTATATCATATCCATCATCTTGGCATCTCTGGACAAAGTCAGATGCTATAAGCTCTGCTCTTAAGTAGAGCCATTTTTTATCCTTAGACTTTTCTTTTATATTTTTAACAAGATTATCGCCATAACCATCACCGATATCTAAAATATTTCCACCAAAGTTTTCATAAGTTGTGGCAGTTTTTACAGATACACATAGAGCAGGTATATTTATGAATTCTTCTTTTTTGTATTGTTCAAGTGCTTTAACAGTTTGTTTGGAAGTTATTATCAGGTAGTCGTACTTAGTGAAGTTAATCTTTGGTTTTAAAAATCTAACCTCTAAAGATTTAGAGCTTATTGCATCTGGATGCTTTGAAGTTGCGAAGAGGTAGATTTGTCTTTTCATGAGAAGAGAGATTTAAATCTCTACTCCCATTCTATTGTTGCTGGTGGTTTACTTGAAATATCGTAAACAACTCTATTGATGCCATCAACTTCGTTTATAATTCTTCTGCTTATTCTCTCTAAAAGATCATGAGGAAGGTGAGCAAATGTTGCTGTCATTCCATCAACTGCTTCTACAACTCTAACACATACAGTATTATCATACGTACGGTTATCACCCATTACTCCAACAGATTTTACATTTAATAAAACTACAAATGCTTGCCATGTTTTAGCATAGTATCCACTAGCTTTTAACTCATCTAGTAAAATAACATCAGCTTCACGAAGAAGAGTTAAATCAGGTACATTGACATCACCCATAATTCTAATTGCTAGACCAGGTCCAGGGAATGGATGACGGTTTATCATACTTGATGGAAGACCAAGTTCTAAACCGATTTTACGAACTTCATCTTTAAATAATTCACGTAAAGGCTCAATAAGTTCAAAATCCATCCAATCAGGAAGACCACCAACATTATGGTGAGATTTAATAACTTCTGATGGACCGTTTACAGAGATTGATTCAATTACATCTGGGTAAAGTGTACCTTGAGCTAGGAACTTTATACCATCATGTTTTTTAGCTTCTTTTTCAAACTCTTCTATAAAAGTATGTCCGATGATTTTTCTTTTTTCTTCCGGATCGCTTACACCTGCAAGTTTTCCTAAGAAGTTGTCAACTGCATCGACAGTTATTAGAGGAGTCTTTAGGTTAATTTTAAATACCTCTTCAACTTGCTCACGTTCACCTTTCCTAAGCAATCCATTGTCGACAAATACAGGGATCAATTGATCACCGATTGCTTCGTAAAGCATTGCAGCAACAACAGAGCTATCAACTCCGCCGCTTAGTCCACAAAGGACTTTTCCAGTTCCTACTTTTTCTCGAATAATCTTAATCTGCTCTTTTAAGAAGTGCTCCATTTTCCACTTCTCAGTTACTCCACAAATATTTTTTGCAAAGTTTCTAAGCATTAGGTAACCTTCCTCTGAGTGTTGAACTTCTGGGTGATACTGCATTGCATATACGCGTTTTTCTTCATTTGCAATAGCTGCATAAGGAGAGTTAGCAGAAGTAGCAATAGGAGTAAAACCTTCTGGAAGAACATCAACCTTATCGCTATGACTCATCCAAACTACATTGCCATCATCACAATCTGCTAAAAGTGGAGAGCAGTTTTCACCACTATTTTCTATTTTAAGTTCTGCTTTTCCATACTCATGGTGGTCTGATCGGATAACACTTCCACCAAAATCAACTGCAATTCTCTGCATTCCGTAACAGATGCCAAGAACAGGAAGACCCAAATTATAAACGCCTTGGTCTACTTCATAAGCATCTTTATTGTAAACAGAAGATGGACCACCACTAAGGATGATTCCCTTAGGATTTTTTGCTTTTATCTCTTCGACTGATGTGTGATAAGGAAGAATTTCACAATAAATTTTATCTTCACGAAGACGACGAGCTATAAGTTGAGTGTACTGAGAACCAAAATCTAAAACGATAATGCTAACATTTGTCATATGGGTGCCTTTAAAAAAATGAGGTGTTAATTAATTTCGAAAGGATACTATAAAAAAGATTAAGATTTGATTTGCCCTTCTCTTGAGCTCCTGTGAATATTTTTCATAGAAAAATATTCACAGGAGCTCAAAGTAAAGACAAGGGTACTTTGAATTATGGCTTAATATAAAGTCCCAAGATTTCATACTGTGCATACCAAACAGCTATTGATACAAAGTAACCAATGACAATCGTCCAAGAATATTTCATATGAGCACCAAAAGTATATACACCTTTAAGTTTTCCCATAACACCAACACCTGCAGCAGAACCGAAACTTATCATACTACCACCAACACCTGCAGTAAGAGTAACCAGCATCCATTGTGCCAGTGGAATATCAGGAGAAGCTTTAAGAACTGCCGACATAACCGGAACATTATCAACAATTGCCGATAAAAATCCAACACCGATATTTACACTTGTTGGACTAAACATAGTGTAAAGGTGAGCAGCATGAGCTAAGAAACCAGCGAAATGAAGTGCACCAACGGCTGCTAATATACCGAAGAAAAACAGAAGTGTGTCATTTTCAACTTTTGAAACGGATTTATAAATCTGAATATCATGATCATGATATTTTTTAAGTGTATAAGCGTAAAGTTGTAAAAGAGAAAGACCAAATAACATTCCCCACATCGGAGGCAAGTGCATTAGCTGCTTGCCTAAAACTGCTGAAGCAATTGTAAACACACCAAGAGCTATGATCACTTTACCGCCCTTATGAATATGAACAGGCTCTGCACCCTCAATTTTCTTAGGTGAACCTTCTGGAACAAAACGAGAAAGTAAAAAAGCTGTAATACCCCAACCGACAATAGAAGCTGGGAATAAGAATAAGAAATCAACAAATGTTCCCTTACCTGCAGACCATGCCATAAGTGTTGTAATATCACCAAATGGAGACCAAGCACCACCGGCATTTGCAGCTACAACAATATTTATCGCAGCTGGTACTAAGAAAGCCTTATTATTTCTTTCTATTGTAATAAGTACAGTAGAAAGGATAAGAGCGGTGGTTAAGTTGTCAGCAACCGGAGAGATGAAAAATGCTAAAAATCCAGTTACCCAAAACAGCTTTTTATAGTCATACCCGGAACTTAGCAGCTTTTCTTTTAAAGCATCAAAAACATTTCTTTCAATAAGTGCTTCAATAAATGTCATTGCCACGAATAAGAAGAAGAAAATCTCTGCTATTTCCAATATAAGGTGAGCTATTTCTACATCAAATGAAGAAAAATCAAGTCCATTAAATGCATAATAACCACCTAGTAACATAAACATAAAGGTACCTGTAAATAGTGCTGGTTTAGCCTTATTAATGTGGTATTTCTCCTCTGCAGCAATAAAGTAATACCCTACGATAAATATTACTAATAATAACCAACCAAATGGTTCAACGGCTAGATCAACTGCGTGAGCACCATCTTCAACTCTTGTCATTTTGACTCCTCTAAAATTGTGTGTACGCCAATAGACTTGTCTCTAGCTAATGCTGAGAGAACAATCTCTTTTGCTGTAAGTAAACGAAATTTCAACAGTTTACCAATATTTTCTTTTAAAAGAGCATTAATTTGTTCTAATGCTTCGTTTAAACCCTTTTTTGTTCTCACTATAGAGACATTTTCCCACATGATACGACGGAGCAAGTTTTTTTTGTCTTTATCATCCTTAAAACTCATAACCTCATCGCTAACTTCAAACTCAAGAATCTCTTTTGTTTGTGGATTATTTAAAATATCTCGAGCAGCTTCTCTTGCAAAAACAAGACCCTCAAGTAAAGAGTTAGATGCGAGTCTATTTGCTCCATGAACTCTTACAGATGCAACTTCACCGATAGCATAGAGCCCTCCTACATTAGGAACTCTACCCTTTAAATCACTCTTTATTCCACCTATAGCGTAATGAAAAGCCGGAGAAATCGGCACTCTTTGCATCGGCACATCAAAACCTATATCTCTTAGATTTTTGTATATATTAGGAAATCTATGCATAAAATAGTTATAGTCAAAGTTTTGCAGATTCAGATAAGTTTTTAAACCTGTTTTTTTAGTATAGTCATAGATAGACTTGCTTACAATGTCTCTAGATGCAAGCTCACCACGTGGATCGTAGTCTAGCAAAAACCTTTTTCCATTTTCATCTTCAATGGATGCACCCTCACCTCTTAAAGCTTCAGTCAGAAGAAGTTTTTGGGCGTACTCACTATGGACATAAACTGTAGGATGAAACTGCATCATCTCCATATGCTCAAGTGCTATACCTTTCATAAGGCAAAGACCCTGCATGTCTGCACTAATACACGGTGCATTAGTATGGTATTCAAAAAGTGAGCCAACACCACCACTGGCAATAATCACATTTGGAGCATAAATATTTCTACTCTCTCTATGATCTAATACAGTAACACCATAACACTCGCCATCTTTGATAAGAAGGTCAACAACTCTTGCATCACTTAGTAATTGGTGCTTATTTTCCTTCAACAAAAAGTAGTGCATGTGTCTACCCGTTGCATCTCCACCTGCATGTAGGATTCTACTTGTTGAATGCGCTGCTTCTTTAGTATACAGCAGTTCTCCGTTTTCATCAGAATCAAACTTAAATCCACTATCTATAAGGTCATCAATAACCTCTCTTGAATTATGACTTAAGACTTTTACAGCTTCTTCATCGCAAAGCCCTGCTCCGGCTTCAAGCGTATCTTTTATGTGAAAAGGGATATCATCTGTGTCTTTTGATAGAGCTACCCCGCCTTGGGCATAAAAACTGTTACATTTAAAAGTTTCTCTTTTGTTTATAATGAGTACTTTTTTATCTTTAGGTAGGTGAGATGCTGCATATAAACCAGCTACACCTGCTCCAATTACTATTACATCGTACTGCATTACTTAGCCGGCTCTTTTATAATAAACTTGACATTATCATCACCAGTAGGAGCTTCATCCTGATAATATGGTGCTTTTTTATATCCACACCCGTTTACACTTAACACAAACATTGCTATAATAAGCGCATGAAAAACAGTGCTCAAATTCTTAATTCGATTCAACATAGACCTCAATTCTCTAAACTTTCGAAATACAGGTGTATTAAAAAAATACAATCTATATTTTCGCCGGCACTTCAAAAGATGATTAAGTTTGCATATTTTAAAAATGATATACTTTTTTTCGTACTTAATCATCCTGGTGCTAAACAAGAGTTCGATAATAATATACAAAGTATTAAAAGTGCTTTAAAGTTTGTCTCTCCAGAGGAATGTATGGAAGTCACTGTAACCGATATAAAAGCATTTGTAACAAATAAACCTATAAAAAAGATAACTCTCTTTAAAACAAACTCTAAAGAAGAGTATACAGAAAGAGCTACCGGTGATTTCAGTATCGATATAAAAGATGAAAAACTAAACTCTCTTGTAAAATCTATTCAAGACATAATAAAAGCCAAAAATGACTCTTAAAGAAACGATAAAACAACTTCCAGATTCTGCCGGCATCTACCAATATTTTGACAAGAATGGTCATCTGCTTTATATCGGAAAAGCTAAGAATCTGCAAAAAAGAGTTAAAAGCTACTTCAGTTTTATACCTGAACTAAAAGCAAACTCAAACCTCTCTCTTAGAATAACCAAGATGATAAACCAGACTGTGTCTATGAACTACATAGTTGTAAACTCAGAACACGATGCTCTTATACTTGAAAACTCGCTGATAAAGCAGTTAAATCCTAAGTACAACATTCTACTTCGTGATGACAAAACATATCCGTATATCTATATAGACAACTCCCAAAAGTACCCAAGATTTGACATAACAAGAAAGATAATAAAAGCTCCGGATATTAAGTACTTTGGGCCTTATTCGGTTGGTGCAAGAGATATTTTAGAATCTGTTTATGAACTTTGTAAACTTGTCCAAAAAAAAGGATGTTTAAAATCAAAGAAACTGTGTCTATATCATCAAATAGACAAGTGCTTGGGACCTTGTGAACTGCCTATCTCAGGTGCAAGATATAAACAAGAACTAGACCTCGCTCACGAACTAATCCAAAATAAAAAATTGCTCATAAAAAAACTTCAAGAAAAAATGTTCTTTTACGCAGAGAATATGAGGTTTGAAGAGGCATGTGAATTAAGAGACAGGATAGAGAGAATCACCCGTTCAGAGATTAAGAGTGAAATCGATTTTGCAACTAAAGAAGACTATGATATTTTTGTTCTTCATAACTCTGAAACGAGAGCCGTTATTGTTAGAATCTTTATGAGAGACGGGAAAATAATCTCATCGACTCACGACTATATACAGCTAAATGAAGGCTACGATGAAGATGAGCTTTACCAAAGAGTTCTTTTAGATTTTTACTCTAAAGAAAAACCACCTATTATTGCCCCTATTTTAGTAGCATCTGAGTTTGAGAACTTAAAAGTTATAGAGGAGCATCTAAGCAGTGTATTTGAGAAAAAAGCAAGCATTAAAGTACCAAAACAGGGGAATAAAAAGCAGCTCATTGATCTAGCAATTTTAAATGCAAAAGAGCTTCTTAAAAAAGACAAAGATTCTGTTGATACTAAAATTTTGAACGAATTAAAAGATCTGTTATTACTAGAACGTATTCCAAAAAGGGTGGAAGTTTTTGACAACTCCCATATGGCTGGTGTTGCTACAGTAGGAGCTATGATTGTTTATGAAGATGGAAAATTCGATAAAAAAAGTTACAGAACTTACCACCTAGAAGCAAAAGACGAATACGCTCAGATGCGCGAGACTTTAACAAGAAGAGTTGAAAGTTTTTCCAAAAACTCACCTCCTGATTTATGGATAATCGATGGTGGAGCGACTCTTTTAAAACTGGCATCCGAGATTGTTGATTCTGCAGGTGTCTTCATAGACATTATCGCTATTTCAAAAGAAAAAATTGATGCAAAAGCTCATCGAGCTAAAGGTAAAGCTGATGATATTATTCATACTAAGAATGATATTTTCAAGTTAAAGAGCTCTGACAAAAGACTTCAATGGACTCAAAATTTAAGAGATGAAGCACATAGAAGTGCAATTGGCTTTCACAAAAAAACAAAACTAAAACTTGATAATGAGAGTAAACTTTTAAAGCTAAAAGGGATCTCCGAAGCAAAGGTGAAAAAACTACTCAATCATTTTGGCACCTTTGAAGCCCTGAAAACCTTAACTATAGAAGAAATAAGTTCTGTTTTAAACATAAAAGATGCAAAAGTAATTAAAAATATTTACTTCTAAGTATAGTTTTGCATCTATTATGATATATTTATAACCATAATATTTTGTAGAGTATAAGGTTTATTTATGGACAAAGTAGTACCAATTGATGAAGAGTATATCTTTGAAGGCAGTCTGATAATAAGTCAGACTGATTTAAAAGGTTTTATAACTTTTGCAAATAGAAAGTTCTGTGAAGTGTCAGGCTATAAAGTTGATGAGCTTATTGGAAGTAATCACAACATTATCAGGCACCCAGATATGCCAAAAGCTGCATTTGCCAAAATGTGGAGTACTATCAAGGGTGGTCAAGCTTGGAATGGCCTAGTAAAAAATCTACGAAAAGACGGTTTATACTATTGGGTCGATACAGAAATCATTCCTGTTCATAATGACAATGAAGAGATAATTGGCTATATCGCTGCAAGAAAAGTTGCTTCAAGAAAAGATATTGAAGAAAATGAAAAGCTATACAAAAAAATGCTTGAAACTGAAAATTAAGGGGTACTAATGTTAATTTATAACTATCAAAAAGAGTTTGTCGGAATTGACGAATCTGATCTAAAAGCTCTAGGATTTTCAGATTTATCTCAACTAAGAAGTGAATCTGCTGACTTTGCTGATCTATTTGTAAAAACACCTGGTTTTGTACATAACTTTAAACATGTTCACTGGATAGATTTTGTTACTTGCGCAGAAGGAAGTGAAGATTCAAAAGTAATAATTCATGCAAACGGAAAAAACTTTAGATGTACCCTTGATATAAAAACAGCTTACCTTGTAGATGATCCATCTCGAAGAGCCTATATTATAAACCTTGTAAATTTAAGAGCATTGACTCATGTCGAAAATGAACAAGTTGCCGGAGATGTCCTCGAAAAACCGGCACCAAGAGTCTCAACTCAAAGTAGCGCTATATTTAATACTCCAGACTTTAGTTCCAACTTTGAAGACGATAAACATGATAAAGTCTTCACTCCAGAACCACTAGAAGAGATAGAAGTCACTCACGATCCATACGAAGAAAGTCAGACAGACACTATTGATAATTTGGAAATAAACCCTAAAATTGTAGAAGACATTTATGAAAATGCCCCTATAGACCTTGGTGATGAACTTCTAGAGATAGATGATATCCAAGAGGATTCAGAAGAATTACATGAAACAGAAAAAGAAACTCCAGAGATAGAAGAAGTAGCAAAAAAAGCATCTCTTCCTCCTATATATACACAAGTACTGAATGTCGGTAGTGACTATGTTTATGATCCTCATTTAGCGTCAGATGAGCTTGGTCTTCCTGTTGATTTAATAGAAGAATTCATACAGGATTTTATCTCTCAAGCTAACGAGTTTAAAGATGATTTATATAACTCTTTATATGATGGTAATACTGACAATGTAAAGATACTATCTCACAAACTTAAAGGTGTTGCTGCAAATCTTCGTATAGAAGATGCCTTTGAAGTGTTAAGTACAATAAATACTTCAGATAATACAGACGAGATCAAGACTAATATGGATACGCTATACATAATAATCGAAAAACTATCTGGAAAAGGTGTTCAACCAGCGGCACTTGTAGAAGTTCTACAAAGCGTAGAGGAAGAAGAAATATCAAATGAAAATGATGACTTAATACTTAGCTTTAAAGATGATGATATAGAAGAGCAAGTAATTGATGACTCTGAAGTTCCTCAAAAAATAGAAATGCCGGAACTGGCTGATGATGATTTTTTAACTATCGATGACACTCAGGAAGAAGAGATAGAAGAGATCGTACTAAATGAAGAAATCAGTGAGATTGATGATTTAGATAAAATTACTTTAGATGATGAAATAAAAGAGCTAGAGCCTGAGCAAACGACTAAAGAAACTTCATTTATACAATATGACAAGGCACAAGCAGCTAATGAAATTGGCATAGATGCACAAAGTTTTGAAACACTGTTTGATGATTTCATGATAGAGGGCGAAAATGCTTGTAATGAGATTAACAGTGCCATAGAACAAAGTAATTCTGACTCATGGAGACAAGCTGCTATTAAACTAAAAGGAATGAGTGATAATATGAGAATTCATGATTTTACAGTAGAACTAGAGTCAATTATTCATACACAAGATTCTAATGAAGCAAAAGAAGCCTTAAAAGCTATTAATACTAAATTACAGCAAATATCAAGCAGAAAGGTTTAATATATGCAGTTAGGTTTAAAAAACAGACTTAGATTAATCAGTTTATTCCCTATTATTATTCTCTTTTCATTAACCAGTTACTATTTGTATGAATCATACAAAGATTATCAAAGTGCAGATTTTCTTCACAATAAACTCTCAGAAAACAGATATTTAAATGATGTAGTTGGTAATGTGGCAAGAGAAAGAGGTATGACTGCAATGTACCTTGGTAACCCGACAAAAAATATTTTTAAATCTTTGCAAGAACAAAGAAAAGTTGTTGATATAAAGACAAACGCTTACTTAGATTATACAAAAAATGATTCTGCCTTACATGACCATTCACAAGGAGAAGAGAATTGTATTGCTTGTCAAAATCAAAGTTCTGTTGAAGCTTCTTTACTCAAGATTCATGAGGCAAGAGAGCTTGTAGATGAAAATAAAATAAAGTTTAGAGATGTTTTTACAAACGTATACAGTAAAAGTGAAAGAGAATTTATATCTCAACTTGAGCAAATCACAGAGAACCAGACAGATCAAAATATTAATGAGCTTTATTCAATATATATTGCCATGGTTAATGCTAAAGAGTTTAGTGGTATTGAGAGGGGATATATGTCTTACATCATTTCCCGTTCAAATAAACTAGAAGAAGAAGATCTAAATAAATGGATTTCAGTTATCGGTAAAGCAGATGCTATTAGTTATAGAACACTGCATAATAAAAACCTTCTAAATGAATTAAAACTACTCTTTGAAAATGAAGATGCTAAAGAACTTTTTCAAGATATAAATACTGAAAGAACTGCAATAATCTCAGCTAGTCAAAGCGGACAATATGACATTACTTCCGGTGTTTGGTTCACTATGCACTCTGAGAAAATCAATATTATTTCAAATGCCGAAGATTTACTTCTTAATGAAATGGATAAAAGAGCAAAAGAAGTACAAGCTGAATCTTTACAATTTCTGATTATTACTCTTACAATCTGGCTAATATCACTGATCCTTGCAACACTGGGTTATTTCCTATCAAATGAGATTACTAGAAATATCAAAAACCTTGAGGATGTACTAAAAAGGGTTGCTGAAGATACTAGTGACGATCAAGATGAAACAGCCGTTATTAATCTACATACAGCAGATGGTACTGCAGAGGCTTATGACTTACTAGAGAAGATTATTGAGCAGACAAGAGAAGATAAAGAGTCTGCACAAGAGGCAAGTGAAGCAAAATCTATGTTCCTTGCAAATATGTCTCATGAAATACGTACACCGCTTAACGGTATTGTTGGATTTACTGAACTTCTTAAAGATACAGGTCTTGGAGAAGAGCAGCATGAATTTGTTGAGATTATTGAGAAATCATCTGAAAACCTTCTTGAAATTATCAATAATATCCTTGACCTTTCTAAAATTGAAAGTAATAAACTAGAGATTGAAGATATTGTATTTAACCCAATTGATGAGTTTGAGAGTGCTGTTGAAGTATATGCAGTACGTGCAAGTGAGAAACATATCGACCTTGGATGTTTCATTGACCCGGCGTTAGAACATCCACTAAAAGGTGATCCGACTAAGATTAAAGAAGTTATCATTAACCTTCTTTCAAATGCTGTTAAATTTACAAGCAGTGCTGGTTCAATCAATGTTGACATTAGACAAGTTGAGTGTGATCAAGAAGGTAAAACAAGAGTTAGATTTGAGGTTCAAGATAGCGGTATCGGTGTAACCAGTGAACAGAAATCTAGAATCTTTGAAGCATTCTCTCAAGCAGATACATCAATTACCCGTAAATATGGTGGGACTGGTCTAGGTCTTACAATTTCAAGTAGATTTATTGAGTTAATGGGTGGTGAACTTGATCTTCACAGTGAGACAGGTTCTGGAACCACTTTCTTCTTTACTATAGATTTTGAAGAAGTAGAAACACTCAATGAAAGTTCAAAAGGGAGTTTCTCAAGTCTTAACGCTTTAGTACTTGAAAATAATCATAAAACAAAAAGACAAGAGACTTACCTTCGTGAGTATCTAGACTTCTATGGTGTTAGCTATACAACGTTTAAAGATATAAATGAGTTGGAAACTCTTCAAAGACAGGTAGGTTATGACTTGGTGTTTGTTGACTACGACTATGCACAAGAAGGTGATTTAGTTAGCTATGGTAACCTTCCTCAGGCTCTTATTCTTTTAACCAAATCTTACTACATGAAAAAAATAGATTCTCTTCATATAAATATTTTCAAAACTATATATGAGCCTCTAAATATTTCAAAAGTTAAACTAGCATTAGATAACTACAATACTGAAAACTTTAATGCCAAAAGAGCTAAAAAGACGAACCGTAAAAAGTTCAACAAAGAAACATCTAAGTTCAAAGCAAATGTTTTAGTTGCAGAAGATAATATAATCAATCAAAAACTGATCAAGAGAACTCTTGAAGATTTAGGGCTGACAGTAAGTATTGCTAATAATGGTCTAGAAGCCTTCCAAAAGAGAAAAGATGGAAATTTTGATCTTATCTTTATGGATATCCAGATGCCATTCCTTGACGGTGTTGAATCAACTGCTGAAATTTTAGAATATGAAGAAGACTTCAATCAACCTCACGTTCCTATTTTAGCCCTTACAGCAAATGCTCTAAAAGGAGATAGAGAAAGGTTCCTTGAAGCTGGTTTGGATGAGTATACTACGAAGCCTCTAGTTCGTTCAGAAATCATCTCTCTACTAAACCATTTTCTTGCTGACTTCATAATAGAAGAAGTTCCATCAGTACCAAGAAGTGCCGATGAAGTAATAGAAGCTAATAACACTTCTTCATCTTTTGAAGATAGCGTGGAAGAATTTAATGATGAACTTGAAGAAGAAGCTATTGAAGAAATTCAAGAGATAAAAGAACCGGAATCGACTAATGAAAAGAAAAAATATAAAGCAGATATTTTATTAGCAAAAAAGAGTCGCTTTGAATCAAGACTATATATTCAACTTTTAGAATCGTTAGGTTACACATATGAGCTTGCACATACTACTGGGGAGTTAGAAGAGTTGACAGGTGCCAATACTTACAAACTTGTACTTTTTGACAAAGAATTAGATGGTTTAAATTTAGAAAAACTCTCAAGTGATATTAAAGTATCAAATAATGATAATGGACTTATTTCCTACTTAGTTCTTATCAGTGATCCTGCCCTACAAGAAGATTCTGATGATGTGTTATATGTACATGAATTAATTAAAAATGTTGTAAACAAAGATTTACTACGTTTAGTATTTGAAAAATTTATTTAAGGAATAAAATATGTCAAAAGAAGACTTAGTAGTTTTAGCTGTAGATGATGATATGATCAATCTTAAACTACTCAAATCAATGTTAATGAAAAGTGGAAAAGTTAAAGAGGTTATAGAAGCTAAGAATGGCTCAGATGCCATCGGTGTACTAAAATCAAGAAATGATATTGATCTTATTTTACTCGATATCATTATGCCTGTTATGGGTGGGATTGAAATGCTTAAGGTGGTACGTGCAGATGATAATCTTCGTCAATTACCTATCATCGTTCTTACAACTGATGAGACAAAGAAAAGTGAGGCTCTTGAATTTGGAGCTAATGGTTTCTTAATGAAGCCAATAAGAAACACAGACCTAATTCAAAAAATATCAACAGTTATAGTCTAGGAAGTCTTACGACTCCTTGACTAAAATATATTTTAATACTTCTTCTACTCTGCTTACACCAACTATTTCAAGTGAATCTTTTACTTCTTTAGGAATATCTTCTAAATCTCTTTCATAATTCTTCGACGGTATAAGAACCTTACTCATTCCTGCTTTATGCGCAGCAATCAACTTCTCTCTTAGTCCACCGATTGGCAGAACATCTCCACTTAGAGAAACTTCACCGGTCATTGCAATCTCAGAACGAATTTTCTCTCCACTGAGGATTGATGAGATAACACTTACCATTGCTATACCGGCACTTGGTCCATCTTTTGGTGTTGCACCGTCTGGAACGTGAATATGAAGGTCATAGCGCTTATAAACCTCACTCGGGTCAACTTTTATATTTTCATCTTTTTCTTTAAATGTAAGAGGAATATTTTCAGGCGCTATCTTCAGTTTTTTAGCATCTATAAGAGTCTTAACAACACTCATGGCGATTCTGGCACTCTCTTTCATAACATCACCAAGACTACCAGTAAGCTGCATATTTCCTTTACCTTTGATTCTAATGCTCTCTATCTTTAAAACATCTCCGCCAACTGCCGTCCATGCAAGTCCGTTAACAACACCCACAACAGGAACTTTTGTAGTCTTTTCAATTTCAAATACACTCTTATCAAAAAAGTCTTTTAGATTTTTAAGAGAGATAGAAACTTTATTTACGGTTGTGTCTTCAAGTATTAGGCGAGCTACTTTTCTACTCATATCTGCAATTCTACGACGAAGATTTCTAACACCGGCTTCTCTTGTATAGCTATGAATAAGCTCTTTAAGTGCTGGTTTTGAAATACTTACTTCACTCTTTTTAAGACCATGTTTTTTAAGCTCTTGTGGAAGTAAATATCTCTTAGCAATTTCAAACTTCTCCTGTGGAGTGTATGAGCTGATTGTAATAAACTCCATTCTATCACGAAGAGGTGTAGGAATACGTCCAACATCATTTGCAGTAGCTATAAATATAACCTTACTAAGATCAATATCAAAGTTGAGATAGTAATCTCTAAACTCTTTGTTTTGTTCAGGGTCAAGTATCTCTAAAAGAGCAGCTGTAGGATCACCTCTTTGTGAGCGAGAAACTTTATCTATCTCATCTAAGACTACAACAGGGTTCATCTTTTTAGCATCTATGAGACCCTGAGTAATACGACCGGGCATAGCACCGACATAAGTTCTTCTATGTCCCCTTAGCTCATTGACATCTTCAAGCCCTCCAAGAGCTATTCTGATAAGCGGTCTCTTTAGAGCCTCTGCAATTGAGTTTGCCAATGAAGTTTTACCAACACCCGGAGGTCCGGAAAAACAAAGAATAGCACCCGCACTGTCACTGGATAGACCTCTTAGCTCTAGCAACTCTTTAACGGCAAAATACTCTACTATTCTCTCTTTTGGTTTCTTAAGTGAGAAATGATCTTCATTGAGTTGATTTTCAACATCTTTGATTTTAAGTGCTTTTTTTGCATTCTCACCAAATGGAATCTCTAAAGTCCAGTCCAAATATGTCTGAGTCATAGATGCATCTGAAGAGTCCGGATGCATTCTAGAGAATCTTTCTATTTGTTTAGAGATCTCTTTATAAGCTTCTTCACCCATCTTTCCTTTTTTGGCTTCTAGTTTGTTACGATACTCTTCTATCTCTTCATCACGAGCCGTATCTGTTCCTAACTCTTTTTGAATCTGCTTTAACTGCTCTTTTAAAAAATACTCTTTATTTACTTTTTCAATATGAGAATGAACCTTACCTCTTATCTCTTTTTGCAGTTTATTAGCTTCAATTTCATCTATAAGGTAATCAATTAAAAATAAAAATCTTTTCTCTGTATCTACTTCAACAAAAAGTTTATACGCCTGCTCTTTTTTTAGCTTAACACTACTACAGATAAGATCTATTATTCTATTATGATCATGATTTTCTTCTATTGTTCTAAGAAGATCAGGTGGAAAATAGTTACTTACACCAGAAAGTATTCTTACCTTTTCGCGAACAATTTCTAGTATCGCATCTATTTTTAGAGACTCTACATTTGTAGCTTCAAGTATATCAACATTTGCAATAAGTGGAGAATTTTGCACTTCATAAAGTGTCTTAGCACGGGCAAGTCCTTGAAAAAGAACTTTTACTCGACCATCGGGAAGGGCTACTTTTCTCATTATAGAACCTACAACACCAGAATCATATAGTGCGTCATATGTTCTTTCACCTTCACGAGAAGGTTTAGTCGGACATACAATCACTAAAGAACTATCTTCCATAGCTAAAGTCGCTGCGTTAATGTTGTTTTCGTCACTCAAAAAAAGTGGTGAAATCATAAAAGGGTATAAAAAAAGTTCGTCTTCTGCTATAACTGGTATATCTGCTGGAAAATCGCCATAATTGCTTAATTTCATATTATTTCCTATGTTTATTAAAGTTCTAAAATCTTATCTTTTAAAGCATTGAATTCATCTTCTGTGATGATGCCTTTATCTTTTAGATCTTGTGCTTTATTTAATTCGTCTTGTTGAAATTTACTCAAATTTTGCTTAGGTTCTTCTATCTCTTTTGGTTTAGTTTTGGTTGTTATGCTGTCGTCAACTACAGAGTTTCTTGATACTACACTTCTTGTATCAGGCACCATAAACCCATACCAGCTCTCCGTTCCGTCACCCTCAAACCACTCTCTGTACCAAGCTGTATTTGCTCTATCGATCTCATCCCATTTTATCCACGGTTGTGGCTTAAGAGCTCTATAATACTCAGCACTTTTTGGTTTATCAAGTCTAACATATAGATCTGCGATAGTCTCATTTAGTGCAGCTTCTGCCATATAAAGGCGTGTTTGCATAGTGTCTACTACAGCATAATACATGGAGTTTGGATAATTATGCTTAAATTTTTGTGCTTCTCTTATAGCCTCTTCAATAAGAGCCTGATCACGTCTTGGATTCGGAAGTGCCATATATTTAGCTTTTATCTTTAAAAACTCTGCGTCTTCTTTTTCATTTGCTGTTGCATATCTTTTTATATACTCATTTAAAAAATGCTCACTAAGTAGATACTCTTCATAGTACATATGCGCAATAGCCAAGATCATTGTTGCTTCAGGTAACAGAGGTGACCCAATGTGTTCACCCTGCAAAGAACTATAATAGTTATCAGCTTTCTCTAAATCTCCCTGAGAGATATTTTTTACTATTTTTCCGTACCAATATACGGCAGGCTTGTTGTACTCTTCTAACTCTTTAGAACAACCACCAAAGAAAAGTATAGCTGTCAGTGCTGTTAAGAAAAAACTATTTTTTAATTTCATCAAATAATATCCCAATAAATAAATAAGTTGATATTCTATCCAAAAGATATATAACACAGATTAAACTCTCTACATATGCATGGTACATTTTATGCTTTAGGTGCTATAATAAACAAATAATTTGCAAAAGGTTTTTTATGAAATTTGATATAAGCGTACCTCTTTTAGGTTTTGACAACATAAAACAGGTGGAGTTAGAAAAGATTGATGATGTTTTTATGAAAATGGTTTCATGTGAAGATGCACATATATCTTTTACTCTAATCGACCCTTTTGTTTTAAGAGAATATGACTTTGAAGTTCCAAATAATGTTAAAGACATAATGGAGATAGATGAAAAGTCAAATCTTTTAATTTTAAACATCGTTCTAATCCAGACTCCTATAGAGAGTTCAGTTGTAAACTTCATCGGACCACTAATTTTTAATACTGACAATAACAAAGCTGCACAAGTAATTTTAGCCGAATCTACAAAATACGGCGTAGCTGAAAAAATCTCTACTTTCTTAAACAAGTAACTCCTAAATATTTCTGCTTTAGCCCTCATAATATAGGGCTATACAGCAAGTAAAACATCAAAATCAAACCTTAAAACAATTTATCACATTTAAGCTAATTTAAGAGTTTTCATACAAAATTTGCAAAAAAACAGTATAATTGATGCATAATAAATGTGAAATAGTACATGAGCCCATTTTTTGTGTGCTATTTTTTTTGTTATATCAAGGAGTCTTCTATGAGAACTTATAGTATAAAATATTCTTTCCTCTTGTTATTATTTTTATTTCCATTTTCTTTATTTGCAGCAGATGGTGACGGAGGAAGAGACTTTGAAAATATAGCTAATCATATTGTACGTGGAGATGCTGTCCTAATCGGGAACACTGTTTTATGTCCTCAAAATGTAGATGGAAGCTGTCAGGATGATGGGACAATAAATAATGCAAATGCTGACTTAAAAGTGATTACAAACTCATCAGCTGATTTAAATATTTCTATTTCTAATCATCAAATTACTTGGGCAGGTCTTTTTTGGATGGGTGTTGCACAAGAAGCAACTACAGAAGCCACTGCAATTACAAACTTCGATGCCACTTTAGCAAAAACTATTACAATCACAACACCTGATGATGTAAATCATACAGCACCTTGGACAACAACTTCAAAGTTAGACACTTATACAAAATTAAATGGCCGATGGTTTTTATCTTATCAAGCATATACAGACATTACATCTATTGTCAGTAATGCTGGAACTGGTACTTATAAAATCAACAATTTGTACACTACGACAGGTGCAACAAATAACCCTGATGGTAACTTTGGCGCATGGATGATAGCAGTTATCTATAATGACCAGGATATATCATCATCTACAAATCTAAGATATGTATCAGTATTTAATGGGTTTAAAGCTATCCTCGACGGTGCTGGTGTTCCTGATACAGATTTTTCTATATCAGGATTTTACACACCTAAAGAAGGTGACGTATACGCTACAATGAGTATTTTTACTGCAGAAGGTGATAAAAGATTTGGTGGAGAATCACTACAAATACATCCACATAATGACCCAGTTTCAACCAATTACACTCCAATTATTTACCCTGGTGGAGATTTAACCAATGTTTTTGTATCCGGTATATCATTACCTTCAGGGTATCCAGGTACTCTTTCCCGTTCACCATCATTACAATACAACTACGCTATTGATTTACATAGTATGGAAATTGGAGATAACGCTGATAATCCAAGAGCTGCACAAAAACTCATTACTAATGCAGAAACCGGTTTAGATATAAAAATAAATACAGTAAATGATTCATTTTATGCAAGTACAGTTATTATGTCAACTGAAATTTATGAACCAAAATTTTGTTATGACTATGCATATAGTCAGTATGGAAAATACTTTACTGCA
>NZ_JBFFNS010000023.1:0-39972 GCF_041563035.1 Sulfurimonas sp.
ACAGATTATAAGAACTACAGTAGGAAAGGGAACCATCACAACTACTTCAGATATCTCAAACCTAAACAGAGACACTACAAAAATACAACAAATCACAAAAGATGAGAGCTCAAACCTAGAACTATACGCAAGTGATAACTCCTTTAACGCTATGATGGACCCTGTTAAGGCTAAAGATGGGATTCTTCGAGATGCAAAAGATATGGGACGAAAGATACAAACAACATTAAAGAATGATCTGCCAAGTGCTAATCATGAAAATACTCTTTTAGCAGGAGTAGGTAAGGGACTAGACTTTATTTCAGCTACAACAGGTGGTATAATACCGAGTAATGGAGAAAATGGTGGACTCTTAGCAAATATACCTGTTATGCTAGGAGATAGAGATATAAACCATAAAGTTATACAAGTAGTTACATCTGACTCTAAATATGCGAAAAATGATAAAGAAAATTTTATGCCAATAGAGCAATCAACGTATTTTAAATCAGCAGATGAGAAAACACAAGAATCACTAAAAGGAAAAGGCTTGTTAGTGTCATTAAACCCAGTAGCAATAGATAAAACAAACGCAACTTATCAAAACTTTACAAATGGTATGTTAAATAAAGAAGGACTTGCTATAAAAAATGCAATAGATCAAACAGGTTCAGAGATAGCTACTATAAACTATAACCCAACTCATGGCTTTTTTGGAGATGCGCTTGAATCTGGCGTAGATAAAGCAGGACTGGGAACAACCGGTATAGCTAAACAAACAGGAGAGTTTATAAATAATGTAACTACAGCAAGAGGCACAGATGGTTCAAACTTTGCGGCTCATTCACAAGCAAATATTCTTACAAAATCAGGAATAGAGTATCAAATGGGTAATGGTGGGTTTAAAGATAGAACTTATTTCATGGACTATACACAAACAACACAAGAAAAACAAGAAGCAGGTGTCCCAACATTTGGAGGATATGGCTCACCTGTTAATACAAAAGATATGGAAAAGGTGATTGGTGAGTATGGTTTAAACTATAACTATACAGGAATGTATACAAACCAAAATGATGCAGTGGGTGAGGCTTTAGGAAATAATGTAGGTAAAAATGGGAGTAACCCAGATAGAACTTTATTTCAATCAACTAAAGACACTTTAAGACTATTTGGTGTTGGTGGTGAATCAACTCACAGTACATATGATTGTAAGAGTAATCCAAATGCTAAATGTGGAGATATACAATAATGAAAAATTTAATAATCTTTTTAATATTGATGATACTGTTTAATGGATGCTCACATACGTCTCCATACAGACAAATTAAACCAAATGAAATTATTCAAAATAAATATGTTTTAGTTGAGGCTTCTGATCGTCTGTTTGAAATAAATAAAAAATATGATACTGTCCCTAAATTAAAAACTGGATTACCACGTTTTCATAAAAGTATTAAAGGTTCACAATATACAATAAATATCCAAACTTATCCATATAAGTATATGCAAATGAAAGATAGTTATCTTAATAAAGATGCAAAGTATTTGGATAGTGACACTTATGTTGAAACTTATGATGAGAATGATAAAGAACAAAATATTAAATATAGAAGGCATTGGATTGCATATATAAATAATATGAAATGTTCAGGTCAAGTTTTTTCAAGAAATCATGGAGGAACGCTTTATAGTGCAACAACTAAAAACTACTCAATAGCTTGCGGTTATTATGACAAAACAGAAAAAGAGTACAATGGACAGAGATTACTTATGATAAGCTATATATACAATTACGCAAATGATAAAAGTCGCTTACAAAAAGACACAAACCTAAAAAGAGAAGAACTACTCACCAAACAACAAGCCGAAGATGGTTTAAAACAAGCAGTAAAAGAATTGGTAAAAACCATAAAAATAAAAAACTTTGATAAAGAAAGAATGGAAAAAGAGGGTTTAATGCATTATGACAAAGAGTTTAAATCTAGCAAATGGTAATTTTATGAAAAGGACAAAAATGAAACAAATATTAATTATAGGTAGTGTCATAATGGCATTAAGTTTTTCCGGTTGTGCAAACTTTGGTAATTCAACTGCTATAGCTGGTAATAAAATTGCAAATGAAAATTTATCTAAAAGTGATAGTCCCGTTAGATATGAAGCAATAGAACATAAAAATGGTGTTACTCATAAGCCACACCTAGTAGGCAAAATTTCAAAAAGTGTTGCTGATTTACAACTAAAACAAGACACATTGAACTTAATAATTTTAAAAGAAGAAACTCAAAAAATTGAACTTGTTCAAACTAGATATGTAATACATCGTTTAAGCCCAATGACATATAAAGAAGTGTGGATTGTAAGAAATAAAACAAACAATGTACTGCATGGACATACAGTTTATTTTACACAAGCAACAGAAGGTGGTGTTGATATTAAGCTTGCAGGTTCTTCTATAGTGTTTGAGTCAATGTTGAAAATATAAATGTCATAGCAGATAGAACAAATACTAACGTAGAT
This sequence comes from Sulfurimonas sp., assembly GCF_041563035.1. Classification (GTDB taxonomy): domain Bacteria; phylum Campylobacterota; class Campylobacteria; order Campylobacterales; family Sulfurimonadaceae; genus Sulfurimonas. The sequence goes on from NZ_JBFFNS010000023.1 coordinate 2,500, forward strand.
ACTTATACAAAGTCCATAAAAGCAGGTGTATCAGTAGGTGTTTCTCAAAATATATCTAATGCAGTAGAAGCCATAGAAGACCAAGGTAGAGCTAAAAGCAACTCGGCCATAGTATCGAGGGGTTTAAAAACATATGATGCCGTAACAAGTGCGATTAAAAAACCAGTACAAGCCGGAGTAAAAGCAATAAATGAAGAGAGTAGAACAAATACAAACTCAAAAAATGATGAGTGGAATGTCCCCTATAAACTAGACAGTTACTTACTCAGTAAAAACCTAAATTTCTGAAGACTTTAAATTATACCTTTTTTCAAACTCATTTGGTGAAATATAATCCAAATAACTATGTCTTCTTTTTGAGTTGTAGAACATCTCTATATATTCAAATATCTTAGAAGCTGCGATTTCTCTAGTTAAAAATATCTGTTTTCTGACTAGTTCTTTCTTTAGTGTTTTGAAGAAGCTTTCTGCAACTGCATTATCATAGCAGTTACCACGTCTGCTCATACTGAGGATAATATTATGCTTTTTTGAAAATGTTTTATACTCATAAGAGCTATATTGACTTCCTTGATCTGAGTGAAGAATAACTTTATCACCTTTATTAAGTCTTGTAACTGCCATTTTAAGTGCATCTATAATTAAAGATGTTGTCTGACGATGACCTGTCGCCCAACCTACTATTTTTCTACTATATAAATCTATAACAGTTGCTAAAAATATCCATCCCTCTTTTGTTCGTATATAAGTAATATCACTTACCCATGTATCATTTGGCTTACCTGCTATAAAGCATTGAAGCAGATGATTTGGATGAGCTTTGTGAACTGGTCCAGGTTTAGAGTATGGCTTGCGTTTATAAGTGTCTACACCATAAAGTTTAGATTCACTCATCAGTCTTGCAACTCTTTTTTTATTTACATGAATACCTAGTTCTTTTAAATCTTTATGAATATTTCTATGACCATAAACACCATTGGATACCTTGAACTCATTTTTAATCTGTATGAGTAATTCTTTATTTTCAAGCTCTCTATCTGAGATAGGTTGATTTAGCCACTGATAATATCCACTTCTGTGCACTTGCATCACTTTACACAATCTATGGACTGCATAAAATTGACTGTACTCTTTAATAAAAGAGTACTTTAGTCTGTGTGGCTTGCAAAGTACACCGCGGCCTTTTTTAAGATGTCACGCTCCTCTGTAACTCTTTTTAGTTCTTTTTGAAGCTTCTTTATCTCTGCTTGAGACTCATCTAATATTTTATGTTTTTGGATTGCTTGTGGAGATTCTAATCTTTTTATCCAGTTTCTGAGTGAATCTGGATGTACACCTAATCTTTCAGCTGTATCGTTAATGCTATAACCATTTTTGGTAACTTGTTTTACTGCCTCTATTCTGAACTCTTCACTATAAACTACTCTTGCCATTTTTAATCCTATTAAATCTCATAATACATTCGTATTATTTTATCTAAATTACTGAATTAAATACTGTCTAGTTTATAGGGGACATTCCAAAACTACAAAAGAAAACTTATCAATATTTATGAGAAGTGTTAATGCTAACTATGCTAAATATTTCAATAAAAAGTATAGTCGTAGCGGTCATTTATGGCAAGATAGGTATAAATCAAAATATATAACTACCCAAAACTATTTATATGTTCTCATAAGATATATAGAAAACAACCCCATAGAAGCCGGTCTTTGTGAAAATATTGGAGAGTACCCATATACTTTTGCACACTCAATTTATAAGGCAAGAGACATCTATCCGTGTTCTAATGCATCTACACTTATAAATGAGTTTGATATTCACACTGAGTGAGTTGGAATGTCCCCCTAAGGTTGAAAATCCACTTTTCCATTCTTTCTATCATTCTTAAGCTCAATAAACTTATAATCATCAAGACATCTTACTCTATATAAAGGTAACCCATGGCACTAGAAATTGAGAGAAAGTTCCTAATAGATATAAGCAGATTAGAAAAACTGGAAAATGGTTACGATATCAAACAAGGTTATATCCAAACAAAAGATAAAACTGCTGTCCGTGTAAGAGTGAATGGTGATGAAGCATTTTTGACTATAAAGGGTGCAAATATTGGTGCTACTCGGCTTGAATATGAATACCCCATACCAGTAGTAGATGCTAAAGAGATGCTAGATAAATTATGTGGCAAACCTATTATAGATAAGACACGTTATTTACTAGAACATAAAGGTCATACTTGGGAAGTAGATATTTTTCATAAAGAAAATGACGGTTTGATAGTTGCAGAAGTTGAGCTAGAGAGTGAAGATGAGGTAGTTGAACTTCCTGATTGGATTGTAAAAGAAGTAACTGATGATGCAAGATACTACAACTCTAATCTTTTAGAGCATCCATACTCACAGTGGAGTTAATAATAACTGTAATATGATTATTTACAAGGAGATTCACTATGCTAGAAGTATTGTTTGGTGGTAAAACCAAAGAAAGTGTTCTTCAGTACCTTTTAGCAAAAGATGAAGGCTATATAAGAGGTATTGCCAGTTTTTATGAGACATCTAGTACTGTAGTAAAACAACAAATCGATAAGCTTGAACAGGGCGGTGTTATAGTAGGTAAAGATATTGGGAATATAAGAATGTATCGCTTAAATCCTAGATACCCTTTCTTAAAGGAGTTAATCTCTCTTTTAGAGAGAGCGAGAGAAGCGTATGAACCTGACTTACTGAAAAAACTACTTGAAAATGAAAGAGTTAGACCTCGAAGAAAGGGGAAGCCAGTATGGAAAAAATAACTTCTGAAATGGGTATTGTTGAACTAGGAAGCTATATCTGTACAGAGTTAGAAAAAGAGGGTGTAGATGTTGCCTTATCTGGTGAGGCATGCATGGAAATATATAGCAAAAAATTTGCATCCTATGATATTGATTTAATAGAACGATATTCAACTCAACATAAAACCATTATGAAAGTAATGGAAAAATTGGGTTTTGAGCAAGATAGAGGTAAGTACTTTAAGCATAAAAACAATCAATATATGGTGGAATTCCCTACTGGACCGGTAACGGTTGGTGATGAGTTTGTAAAAGAGTTTGCTACCATTGAAACTGAATTTGGTTTGCTACGTCTTTTAAGTGTAACTGATTGTATAAAAGACAGGCTTAGTGCATTTGTATATCATTTTGATGAAGAGTGCTTATATCAGGCAGTGGATGTTGCACTAAACAATAAAATTGATTACGAAAATTTGGATAAATGGGTTACAAATGAAGCTGGGAACTCTATGCAAAAAGGATATGATAGGTTCACTAAAGAAATTGAGTTACAGAGTAAGTAAGATTATTCTTCTACTCTCTTAATCTTAACTATCGGTTTAGAGTCTTCAAGCATTAAAATAGGATCTATAAATGGAGCTACTTGGGCTAAAAAGTTTAGTAGTGCCATGACTGGAGAGCCGTAGAAGAACTTTACTTTGTTGTTGTAGTGCCAAAGTCTGTCTGCGTATTGGTACATCTTGTGAGAAGTGTCCCCGATATTATCTCCGTTTGTATCAAAACCTGTATATCTGTCCCAGTAATTATACTGAACTACGTTTGATTTAGTTTCATATCCTGCTGTACTTTTTACGATGTCGTCTATGTTTCCTACAAACTTATTATGGGTAAATGTATTGTTTCGTATAGTCAGGTGAAAGTGGATGGCTTCTTTGTTATAAGAAATCTCATTATGTACTATATATCTCTTCATACTCATCTCTGTCCACTTCGAGTCTATATACATCCCCTTAGCATTGTATCTAAGCTTGTTATGCTCAAAAAGAAGGTTGTGACCACCCTTTATCATTACCCCTATTCCAGCAGCACCTTTAGAACTTTGTATGGAGTTATTTGTGATTTTTGTATCTTTTGCCATCATCAGCATTAAAGAGACGGAGTTATATCTAAACTCATTTTTTTCGATGAGATTACTATCACTATGGGCTATCTGTAAAGCAAATCTAGAGTTTGATATCTTGTTATTTGTAATTATGTTGTTATTAGAGTAGTTCATGGTCGCATCTCGAACTTTGTCTATAGTGTTGTTGCTTATAGTGTTGTTGTGAGAGTGCCAGATTTTTATAGCATCTCCTCTCAGACCAATGTCATTGTCATAAGAAGTGATAAAGTTGTTTGAGATAACAGAGTCTTCTACCATTAGCATATCTATACCATAGAGAGAGTTTAGTATTTTACAGTCAGTGATCTTTGAATTTTTAGACTTGCTTATAAATATAGCTGAGTCAAGCTGGTGCATCAACTTACCGCTGTTTTGAATGGTAAGATTTTTTAAAACTACGTTTGAGCTGTTGATAGTTATGACTTTTCCAACACCGCCACCATCTATGATAACAGCATCTTCCTTACCTAATATAGTAAGAGGTTTGTTTATGACTATGTTGCCTTTGTAGATGCCAGCAGGTAGTTTAAGGGTAGCTCCAAAAGGAGCCTTGTCTATAGTTTCTTGGAGAATATTTGCATCTAGCGTAGAGATGAAAAATATTAGTAGTAAAAGTTTTTTCATCTTGTCAGTATGCGGTTTTTAGTAAAACCTGTGAATCTCTTCCATAATGTTAGAAAAATCTACATCGTCACCTTTGGACTTAAGGAAGTTTACTAGATACTCTTGAGAAGCCTCAACGCCGTCTTTTTTCTCTATCTCTAAAAGTTCTGCATAAAGATCAGCCATAATCTCAATAACATGTTTAGATATTGTCTTTCTAGAAGCATGGTAACCTATAACTTTACCCGTATCTGTATCTTTGCGTATCTCAAACTCTGTAAATATCCAGTAGTATCTGCCATCTTTTGCAAGGTTTTTTACAACTGCATTGATGTTTTTACCTGCAGAGATAGTTTCCCATAATAGTTTAAAAACAACCTTAGGCATGTCCGGATGACGTACAATGTTATGTGGTGCACCTATCAGTTCTTCTTCATTATAACCTGAGACTTCCATAAAGTAGTCGTTACAGTAAGTAATCTTACCTTTAGCATCTGTTTCACTTACTATATATCGTTTAGGATCTAACTCTATCTCAATATCTAGTGGTGTAGGCTTAGTCATTTTATATCCTTCCGTTTAAAAGTCTTATAAGTGCATCTGAGATGTCGTTGAAGTTCATTATTCTCATACCGTTATGTTTTTTAGAGTAATTTTCTGCTGCTTCATAAGTTGCAAATGGCGCTAAATCATCTCCTGCAGGTGAAGTTATATTTGCACCATAAACATAAAATGCACCCTTAGCTTTGATTGGTTTTAGTGTTTCAAAGTCTGTAACAAGGATGTCTTTAAAGTCATCTTCGCTCTTTACTCCAACATCAAACCATTTACCAGGTCTGTGGTAAAACTCAATCATAGACTTAGGACTAGAGAAAAATACTTTCTTGCCACTTTTTAGTTCTATCTTTGCTACCCATTTAGGGTCTTTATAGACTTTGAAATGTCTAACTAAACATTCTGTATCTTTTGTGTAATCCATTTCATATGAAAACAAAACACTCGCCGCTAAAACTATCGCTAATACTACTTTAATCATTATTTTTCTCCAATTTTAAACTAAATCTTTTTTCTCAAAAATCTTGTAACCCATGAATGCAAAAAGCAAACCTATAAAAAGAGGGTAACCAATAGATACAAGTACAAACATAACCTGACTCATAGAATCAAGTATATAAAATGCTACCGGACCCATAACAGTAAGTTCAGGATCAAACAGTGATATGGCCGCAACTCTAAAAATCTCCATAGGGTTAGCCAGAGCAATGAAGATAATAAGCTCTTCGTTAAACCTGTTTTGCATCATAAGTGAGATAAGTGCTATATCTATAAATGCAAGTAAAAATATCCATACAAAAAATGCAATACCAAGTGCAACTTCACTAGACTTTACAAATGAAGAGATAAAAAATGCTATACCTAAAAAGGCACTACTCATTGCAAACAGAAGCCCCGTGTATAAAAAGAAGATGCTCCAAGGAATATCTGCACCTTTAAGAGCTCCATAAGCTATAGCAATGACCATTGCAAAAAGAACAGGAAGATATACAGTAATGAAACGACCAATTATCTTACCCCAGTAGTACTGTTTTAGTGATATCGGGAACGAGAGCATATACTCTAAGATATGGTTGTCTCTGTCTCCAGAGATTGATCTAACCGTGGTGATGAGAATAAATATAGGGAGTATTACAATCGTAATCTGTATATACATAAGAAGCAGTCTACTAAGACCACTAAAGCCCATAACCTGAGATTCAGTTACTCCGGCTATAAAAAATAGAGCTATCAGCCCTCCAAATACAAGAGAGTAAACGACAAACCATTTAGCTCTAAGAGACTCTTTTAAGTCTAAGTATGCGATTAAATATAAATTTTTCATTAATATCCTAGTACCTGTTTTCTAATTTTTGGGTTAGCCATATGCTCACCTCTTAACATCTTCATATATACTTCATCAAAGTCTATATGGTTTTGGATACCATTTTCATAGGCGCCAAAGCCGTATGACATAGGTGTCTTCTCGCCTATCTTGTAACTAGCACTCGCAGCATCTACGTAGTGAGCAGTGTCTCTAGAAAAGACTTTAGCTTTTGTTGTATCTATGTCGTTTTCATGACTCCACAAAATCATACAGCCTATATCATCAAAGTAGTGTATAGTACCATTTTTAACTAAACTCGCACTATGCATATTTGATTTTTCTACTTCCATATTGCATTTAGGACAGACCTTTACTTCACTCTTTAGTGCTTCAGTTGATGAACTCTGTGAAGAGTTGCACGCACTGAAAAAAGTTAGTGCTACAATGAGTAGTAGATTAAATTTTATCATCGGAAACCACTTTTCCCAAATCCATATATATCTGTCTGTTTACAAGATCTTTAACCTCTTCAAGTCTGTGTGTAACAAACAAAAGAACTTTTTCTTCTTCGTTTTGTTTAAGCAGTCTGTAGAAGTCATCTCTAGCTTTAGGGTCAAGATTCGCTGTTGGTTCGTCATAGATAATGATATCACTCTTTTTTGCCAGTGAGATGGCAATAAGAAGCTTCTGCTTCATCCCGCCACTCAGTTTAAAAAATGATTTTCCCATGTTTGATTTTAGATCAAGTTTCATTTCATTTGAGTAGTGCATGATCTTCTCTTTATCTACATCCGCACTTATACTGATGTACTGAATAAGCTCTTCAATATTAAGCTTAATAGGAGGAGGCAGCTGCGGAACAAAGCTAATCTCTTTTAAGACTTCTACTCTTTGCTTGATAGGGTCAAGACCGTTTATAGAAACATTTCCTGCATCTGGATGGTAGTAACCAAGAATAGAGCGAATTAGAGTAGTCTTACCTGCACCGTTTGCGCCCATTAGTGCAATAGCCTCATTCTTGTTAAATTCACAACTTACATTGTCAAGGGAAATATGCGAACCAAATTTTTTAGTTAAGTTATTAATTTTTATCATTATTTACACCAAGCTTTTTAATCTAAAATCAAATTTAAGAGCGTCTACGTGACATACGTCTACACATCTTCCACAAAGTGTACAATCTGCACCAGTTATATACTCTTTTGTAATACCTTTTTCTTCTCTTTGTTTGTCATATTTTGCTTTTGTAATCTCCAATACCTGATTTTCAAAACATACATCGCTACAAACCATACAGTGATCACAGTTGTCATTCCACTCGATTCTAAGTGCTGATACTTTACCTATATAACCATAAGTAGTACCGATAGGACATATGTAAGTACACCAAGCACGACGAGAGTAAAAAACTTCTATTGCAAATACAACTACAACCCATAGAAGCGCTAAAGACCAGCCGTAAGCTATCATTCTACTTAAAATTCCGACAACATTGAATGTCTCAAAAACTAGGTAGCCGCTTGTTGCAGATAGAACTAAAAATATTGCCCAAAATATGTGTCTGACTCTATGGTCAAACTTACGCTCTTTGATGATTTTTTTATTTACTAAAGTGTTATGCCACTTTTCACCTATCTCACTAAGTATTCCATAAGGGCATACCCATGCACAGTAGCTTCTACCACCTACAAGTAGGTATACAATTAAAATAGTTGTAGTACCGATTATCATATTGATCGGCATCTCATAACTAGCTATAAACATCTGCATAGTCATATATGGGTCTATCATGTGAAACCCTAAAAATCTAGAACCACTAAGTGTTCCTTCAAGCAACTGCAGGTCAATAAAAAATGACAAGAAGAAAAAGAGATGGATAGAAATAATAAGTATCCATCTCTTCATTCTATAGCTAAAAATCCTTTTGCCATCTTTTGTAGTATCAAAAAATGTAGAGAAAAAAGTTGATTTCTTTATGGTTTCTCTATTGTTATACTTATCCATTTAAATACTCCATTTGTTTACTATTACTCTTACTCTGCCGCTAGTTGTTTAGCTCTTGCCGGGAACTCTCCGATTTCTTTTGCAAATCTTTTCAGATCGTCATCATTTAGTTTGATTAGAAGACCTCTCATAATCATATTTTCTTTTCTACCGGCTTTGAAGTCAGCTAGATCTTTGTATAGTTTTTCTTCACTCTGTCCAAATAGTTTTGGTCCCATCATAGGTTTACCGTTTTGGAACCCTGAACCGTTAACACCGTGACAAGATGAACATTTACTCTTATACTCATTACTAACCTTAAAAGCTCCGGCATTTCCTGCTTTGTCTCTAAGTGCATTAAGTGCTTCATCTTCTTTTTCTCTGTCAGATTTTTCTGTAGGAGCTGTAGCAGTTGCCATCTTTTGGCCTTTGCCATCACCTGTACCGAAGTCTTCAATAACTTTAGAATGTTCACCACCATGATAAACAGCATCATCCATCGCGGTAAAAACCATTAATCCAATTATTAAAAGTGTTAAAGCACCAACTATTATATTTTTCACTATTTGTTCCTCATTTTGTTTATCTCTTTATTAAACTCATATATCTCTTGAGCTAGTTTCTTAATACTTTTATCATCTAGCATTTTTACCAGGTCATTCATCAATGGATTTGATTTCTCACCAGTCTTAAAACTTATGATTTTTTTGTATATATAATCAGAGTCTTTACCAAGAAGTGATGGTCCAATAACTCCATTTGCATAGTCATTATGACATGCAGAACACTTTACTATGAACTCTTTAGAGAGTTTTTTCACAAGCATAGAAACCTGCACTTTATCATATGGACTTCTAACATTCATATTTGCATCAATATTTGTTCTAGGCTTAACACGAACAGAAGCATCTTTATTTGCAGGTCTAGAATTTTCATCATAAGCACTCTTTACGTTGTAGTCATAGTAGTAAGACTTACTTTGAGACTTGTCATTCTCTTTTACTTCAACCTTAATAGCGTGAGCATCTTTATTTTGAACAACTTCAATTTTTTGAGCTTCAGCCGCTTTTATCGATGGCTCTTTTGCTGTTTGTTTTTCTTCAGCATTGTCACTACAACCCGTAATCCCTGTAATAAATAAGAAGCCTAACGTATATGTTAAAGCTTTAGTTTTAAATGTTTTCATAATATCTCCTAGTTTTTACTTGCGTAGTATTGTTCGTATGTAACTCTTGGTTTAACTACTATTGATGGTACTTTTGTTGGACATACCTCTTGACAAGCGCCACAACCAATACATCCGTCATAAATTTCAGGGTGTTTACCACCATTACTGTCTGCAACCATGGCAATTGCACTCATAGGATTTGGTATAGGACACATATCTGCACAGAGAGTACACTGCTCACCTTCATACTTTGAGAATTTTTCTAGAAGATCTACTTCTAGTTTGTTTAAGTTTGTTACTGAATCATTAAACTTACTCATTCTGTCTGTATATCCAGCAGGAACTGGAGTTTTCTTTATAGCTATACAAGTATCAGGAAATTCTAAAACAGCGATTCCCATATGGATATCTTCCGGTTTTTCACAATGATGGTCTAAAGCACCGCTTGGACATGCAAGAACACACGGAACAGCGCTACAGGCATAACAAGCACGCTCATTAGCATCTATATACGGTGTTCCTACCCCATGACCTTTTGCCATGTCTGTTAGTTTTATCGAGTGATACGGACACACTTGAAGACACTGTCCACACTTAATACATAGAGCAAGAAATTTTTTCTCATCTACGGCCCCTGGAGGTCTTAGTCTATTTTCTGCTTTAAGAGTGTATGGGCTAAATATTACCCCTCCACCAAGAGCAAGACCTAATATTCCAAGTGTAGAATATTTAACAAACTCTCTTCTATCTGTTTGTACTGTTGCCATGTTTATCCTTTAATCCTAACTTTAGGTTTCTCATCTTCAAATAAAAATATCGGCTTTGTAAAAGGAGCCAGCTTTGCTAAAAAGTTTAAAAGTGAAATAACCGGTGAACCATAGAAAAACTTTACATTTGGGTTATATATCCAAAGTTGATCAGCATATTGATATACTCTATGCGAAGTATCACCAATATTATCACCATCTCTGTCAAATCCCGTATAGTTATCCCAATAGTTTCCTACTATTTCGTTTTCATTTATTCGAGCACCTCTACTATCATTTATAACATCTTCTATGTTACCCATGATGGTATTATCTTTCATAATGTTATTTACACTAAGTGAATGAAAATGTATAGCTTCAGAATTATAAAGCACTTTGTTTCCTATCAGCCAGTTATGCGTGTCTGGTTCAAAAGGTGATCTATCAATATAGATACCTTGAGCACAATAGATTACGGTATTGTTCTTTAGTGTAAAGTTTGAAACATCTTTAAGTCCGATTCCCATGCCTGTTGCACCAAGAGAGCTTTTTACAACATTTCCAATCGCTGTAGTGTCTTTTGAGTACATAAAAAATATACCAACACTGTTAAACTCATACATATTGTCTTTAATAAGATTTTTACCTGCATACATAAGATGCAAAGAGTATCTATTGTACTTACCATAGTTTTCTACTATCTCATTTCCATGAGAGTACCAGATAACCATATCACGTGACTTTATAAGTGAGTTCTTTTTGACAATATTATCATTTGAGTACCAAAGTCTAAGTCCATCACCACGAAGACCTAAGTCTAAATCTTTTGAAGTGATCTTATTATTTGAGATGATAGAGTTATTTATCATCTGTAAATCTATTCCAAATAGACAATCTTCTATAACACAGTTACTGATTTCACAATGTTTACCTTCAACCATAGTAATAGCTGAGTCGATTTTATCGTGTCTCTCACCACTTCCTATGATTTTTAGGTTTTTAAGAGTCACATATGAGCTCTTCACATGTATTACAGTTCCAGAACCTTCACCATCGATGATTACACCATCTTCTTTACCTATTATCGTTATAGGCTTAGTGATTGTTATACTTCCCTTATAAATACCGGCAGGTAGTTTTAAAATAGAGCCTTCAGGTGCATTGTCTATTGCATCTTGCAATATATTTGCTGCACCCAGTTGGCTATATAAAAAAAGAGAAAAAATGAAGAAAATTCTAAACATGTAAAGCCTTAATTTTCAATTTATGACTGCATCTCATTTAATGCTTTTTGTTTTGCAAAAAATGCAAGCAGACTGAATAAACCGATAGCAACTATCATATAAAAACCGATAGTAGGGTATGAATGTGTAATGAACTGCGCTATTTTTCCGTCTCCAAATACTGTTGGCATAAAAGGTTTAATCTTAAATGCTCCCCAGTCATGAAGGTTGTGTCCAAACCAATAAAGCCAGTAAGAGTAATCTGCAATAAATAGTATTGGCAGAGAAGCTGGAACGAGCATCAAATAGTTTAGAATTTTATTGTTATAAGCAATAAAGTATATCATACCAAGAGATAGTAAAAGTAGGGCATAAATACCGATTTCTCTCTCAAATATACCACCAATCCACATTGGATCCATTCCTACATAGTGATTAATAGTATTCATTTCATGAATTTCTCCACTATATCCATCAAAATGAAAATATACAGGGATTCCTTCTGGAAATGCTTCTTTTGGATAATTTGGTGCTTCGAGTGAAACAGCCCAAATCGGTAGTGAAGCTACCCCAATCTCAGATGCAGATTCAATCATCTGCTCTAAATTATTGTGAGCTTCTTTAGGAGTAGAAATACTCTTATATCTCCCTTTGTTGTAAAAGTTCCATACTTTTGCGCTAAATGATGAAACCTGGTCACCTTCTTGATTGTCAATTTGCGTAAGTACGCCGTTAAACGCGATCATTGGAAAAGTGAACGAGAAAGTTAAGATAAGTAAAGCTAAAAGAGCAAATATTCTTGCTTTTTTTATACTTGGGTGCATGTGTGTTTCCTTGTTAAAAATAATCCTAAATTTATTTAAATCTCTAACTATTGTGAAAATAATCTCAGATGTAAACAAATCTCTAATTATTATAGTAATTATATAAATAAATTATATCCAAAAGATTAGTTAGAAAACTAGACTTATATCAATAAAGAAGTAATATAATCAAATATAAACTTAATTATATATTGAACCTATAATAAAAGTATGGAAATTATAATCCAATAATTGATATAAGTCAAGGAAATTTAAGAAAAAATATGATAAAGGCGATTTTTAGCCAAAAGTGACAATATTCAAATTTAACGTTTGTTAAGAGTCGTTATTTAAGATTTTAACATAGTAGTATAATAGGGATGAAGGAAGGGGTGAACCCTTCCTTTTGTGAATAAGTCTAAATCTTAATCTATTGTCTAGAATAAGTTAGCATTCTCGTCAATCCATTTAAGATATTCGATAATGTCTTTAGTCTCTTCTTTGCTCATATGTTGGTTAGGCATTTTAAGATTGAAGTAATCAATCATGCTTTTAACATATGGGTCTTCATACATTTTTTCTGGATTTAAAATAAAGTTACTAACCCATTTCTCACCATTTTCATGTCTTTGTAGTGCACCTGTAAGGTCTGGACCTGAAGATACTTTACCGATAACGTGACAACCAGAACAACCACCCTCACCAAACGCTTTTTCACCTCTTTGAGCTGAAGTAGATTGTTTAGTAGCGATTTTTCTTACTAGAGTATCTTTTGCTCTAATACCAACGTCTGCAGTTTTAACCATTAGTTGCCAAATCATGTTCTCAAATAGAATAGCTTTTTCTATATCACCTTTTTTGAAGGCTTCATCAGCTTTCTTTTTCTGAGCAGGAATTTGACCATATTGGTCGAATGCATCAGTTACAAGGTCAGCAACAATTTTGTGATCTCCAAATTTGTTGTCTTTTAAGAATTTAACAACTGATTGAATTACAGCATCTGTAGCATCATTTACAGCAACAGTTTTTTTGTATTCAGCAATCATTTGGTCTTTAGACATACCTTTCATTTTTAGTTTTTGAGCCGATACATATTTTTTGTTCGGATCTTTAACCATAAGGTAACCCATCATTTCTAAGTGAAGTGCAGAACAAAACTCTGTACAATAATAAGGGAAAACACCCTCAATATCAGCTATGAATTTCATCTCTGTAGTTTCACCAGGTTCTAATGAAGCATGAACGTTAAAGTTATCTACTGTAAAACCGTGAGTCTCATCTTGAGCTCTCTCTAGGTTTGTCATATAGATAGTAACTTCGTCACCTTTGTTTACAGTAATTCTCTCAGGGTTAATGTGAGATCTTACAAATGTAGCGTAAACAGTAACTTTATTACCTTTTCTTTCGATTCTCTCTTGACCAGCTAGAGTTTTACCTACATGTATCTCACCAGTTTTAGCATTTGTACCCATTTTATATCTTACGTGTGGGTGCAGTTTCTCAGCTCTGATAGCTACAGCTTGGTGAGGTTCACCTAGAGGTAAAGGCATATCAACTAATAAATCCATTGTCTTACCACTAATATCAATCAACTGATGATTTTGTGGGTGAAGTGGACCAACATTTTGGAATCTATCGATTGCTAGTTTGTTTAGTGCAATGATATATTTACCTTGAGGATCAGCAGATTTTCCTTCCATACCACAAAGGTGACCAATGTTATAGTGAACATTCTCTTTATCTAAAACTTTTAGAGTTTTATAGTTCCATTTTACAACTTGAGAATCAACATAAAGTGAAGTATAGATCTCGCCATCAACTGGAGAGTACTGATTATGTAAAGGCCCAAGACCTAGTTCAACTTGACCGTGTAAAGATGATTTCATATCTAAGATAGGAATACCGTATGGATCTTTACCAGTGTATTTTTTACTTTTGATAAGTTTTTTGATCTTGCTCCATTTATAAACAGAAGCGTGAGTATCAAGCTTACCACAAACAGTGATATATTCACCATCAGGAGAAACATCTACACCGTGAGGAGATTTAGGCTCAGGGATTAAGAATAACGCGTCATTTTTAACAGCTACTTCAATAGGAATAACTTTGTGTCCATTAATAATTTTTACATTTTTCTTGTCTTTAGCTAATATAGCTAATTTTTCCCAGTTATATACATGTAAGAAGTCAGTGTCATTTCTTGACATACCAGCTTCATTTGGCGGCATACCAACTTCGATACCACCTGTATACATTTCTGTATTAAATGAGTTTGTGAAACCCCAACCGTTAGAAACACCTTTACCAGAGTCACTTAAATCTTGCATATATGGAGGTAACTCAAGTGTAAAAGATTCTTTTTCTTGAATACGACCTTTCTTATGATCAAATTTCCATAGTGTTACCCCACCACGGTATGACTCTTTGTACTCTTCAATTGGGTGATAGTTGTTGTCAAAAGGTGCAGCATACTGTGCAGCATCTAGGATGTACTCAGAGTTTGGTGTAAAGAATGCACCACCATGAGCTGATTTAAATACTTTGTTAGAAACAATTTGTTTTGTCTCAAAGTCATGTAAATCAATAATAGCGATACGTGGATTAGCTTTATCATTAATAGCCAACCATCTACCATCATATTTACCATCTTTTTCAGAAATAGCCGGGTGATGAGTATCTCCCCAATTTATTTCACGACCACGAATGTTACCTTGTCTTAAAATTTTAAGACTGTCAACATCATAACCGTACCCTTGCCAAGGCTCAGGTGTAAATACAGCGATGTATTTTAAAATTCTCATTGATGGAACACCATAAACAATTACTTGTCCAGATTGACCACCAGAACTAAATACGATAAACTCATCTCTACCACCAGTAGGGTTGTAAGTCTTCGCAGCACGAATTACATCGATCTCTGTTAAGCCTCTTGCCTTCATTACTTTTTGTAGTTCACCACCTGAAGCAGCTGTCGCAACAGTTGCAGCTAGTGTTGTACCTAAAATAAGTGAAGTAAGCTTGTTGAAATGCTTAGTCATTTTCTTCTCCTTAATATTCCTTTGGATATATAAAATATACCCAAATGATTCAAAATATTATTACATTTTGAAGGACAATAATTTGACTAAGGTCAAAATATAAGATTAATTTTAAAATTTAGTTATGTTTAAGATTGTAGTTTGATACTAGGTTGTCTAAATCAGATTTTAGATTTTCAAGTTTGAGTGTAGATGATGTTAACTCTTCTAAAGATTGGATCAAAGCATCTTCTTTTTTTGTTAAATCTTTGTCAATACTTTCATCTTCATCCATAACACATAATAATTCCAATAGGTTCTCAATATTATTTTCTACAAGTTCTAACGACTTATAGGAGTGTTCTATAGAGTTTGTTGAGTGTTCTATAGAACTATTTATCTTCTCTACAAGAAAATTAAAATTATTACTTGCTTCTAATAGTTCGCTACTATTTTGCTTTACATTAATAGGTTCTAGTTCTTTTATACTTGAGTTTGTAATAATGTTTTTTGAAGTATGAATAAATTTTTGCATAAAAGTGATTACATTTTTTAGTTGAGTAAATAAATATATCAGCAGAAGTACTAAAATGAAAAACAATACATACTGTAATGTTTTATGATTATTGATAGTATCTTTATAGTATTTATTATGCATTTTAATAAGCTTGTTAAATTCTACTACAAGCTTTATATTTGTATTGTAGATATCATTTACAACTTGTTCTAGTAAAATACTGGAATATGCTGTCACAACTTTTCTTCTATCTCTAAAGTTTTGAACATGAAGATAAAACTTATTCCATAAAAGAACTATTTCATCACTTTTATTTTTAATGGCAATGGAATTGATTTTTTTTAGTGCCTTGTCTTTATTATTTAAGTTATAAATAAATTTTCGAATAGAATCATCTAGTTGCTCAGTAGAAGCATGTTGATTTTTATATATATAAAAAATATTTTTTGATATTTCTTGTGTGAAATCCTTTTGAGAGTTTATAGAATCTAAAATATCATTATTTATCTTGTTCTGATCAGATATATAACTGGATAGAAGTGCTAAAGCAATAGATAAAATAAAAACTAATACACCTACTACTTTTATCTTAGTCATTTCCTATCTCCCTTAGCGCTATTTTATCCAATATTGTAACCTTTCCTTGTATTATATCAATAATCCTATTTCGTTTAAGTCTATTTAGTACACGAGATAGAGTTGCTGGCTGAATATGTAAAATAAGGGAAATATCGTGTCGTTTAAGCTTGTTAAACATATCTAGATCGGAGTCTAGCATCATTGCTACTTTTTCCACTGAGTCAAAAATAAATTCTCTATTTATCAAAGATTCGATTTTTTGAGATCTTAAACTTATCTCATTGACAAGCTCTAAGCAGAGTAGATTCTTCTCTAAGAAGTGCTTTTTAAATTCTTTATAATCTATACTGAGAACCTGAGAATCTTCAATAAGTGCAACATTGGAAAATGATGTTAAAGTCTCATTATTTATGTTTGTAATCTCTGAGATTAGAGATTCCTTATATATATAGTATAGAAATATTTCGTTGGAGTGTTTATCGATTTTATAGGTTTTTGCCAACCCACTAACTAGAAACAGT
Source organism: Sulfurimonas sp. (assembly GCF_041563035.1). Taxonomy (GTDB): domain Bacteria; phylum Campylobacterota; class Campylobacteria; order Campylobacterales; family Sulfurimonadaceae; genus Sulfurimonas. Next base: position 19,453 of record NZ_JBFFNS010000023.1, read on the forward strand.
AAGTTATTACTCTCTTCTTTTTCATAATAGAGGACGTATTCACTGTTGTATGTTTGAAGTGTAGAAATGGAAGTTAAAATTTCAACATCTTGAGTCTTTAGAGTATTAAAAATATCTAAAGACTCTATTATGCTTTTAATTGACAAAGTAAACCTAGTTTACGACTACTGGACAGTCTTTTTGTGCAATGTCAAATTGAAATAGACGAACTTTAGTTTTTGCACTAACATAAACATATGAAGTGTTTATTCCTGCTTCAAGAAACTTTCTTGATGATTGACAGATGCCGGTAGTTACGGCTTGTCTCATTCTTGTTCTATCTTCTTTTTGTATAGCTTCATCACTTTTTACACCAGTGTTAATCTCAAATGTATAAACAAGTGTCGTATCTTCATTTTTTACAGATGATAGTGTTGTATATTTATCTATTATTTGTGGTAGTGTGCTTGTAATCTCTTTTGCTACTAAGCTCGCTATTTCTTTGTTTTGAGTTTTCATCTCTTTTTCAGGGAAGATACCAGTTCTTGTAGGAGTGTCGGAAGCAAGTAAAGCTGTACATAGTGAAAGTGATATAAGAAGTATTTTTTTCATGGATTGGACTCTCTTTTTTAGTGAATTATACACAACTAAAGGATGTGTTAATTTGACATTAGTCAATGTGTAAGACTAAAAAACCTCAAAGAGGTTTATTAGTCTTGTTGTTGTCTCATGTAAGATGGAATATCTAAATAGTTGTCATCAAAATCACCACCAACAACTAGTTTAGGGCGAAGAATTGCTTTTGGAGCCGGAGTTTCATTTACAAAGTCTTCATTGTTTGTACCACTGCTGATTTCTTTTTCAAAACCTGTTGCAACAATAGTTATTTTAATATAGTTTGGTTCTATAGTCTCATCTGTAGAAGTTCCAAAGATAACTTCTGCATCTTCATGCGCACTTTCATGTACAACATTCATAGCATCTGAGATTTCCATTAGTGGGAACTCAGGGTGCATTTTGAAGTGCACAAGAACACCCATCGCACCATTAATAGTCATGTTGTCAAGAAGTGGAGACTCAATTGCTGCTTTTATAGCTTCGTAAGCCGCATTTTCACCCTCATGCTCACCAACACCCATAAGTGCCATGCCTTTATGACTCATTACAGTTTGAAGATCGGCAAAATCCAGGTTGATGTCATTTTCTCCACTTGAAAGAATAACACCGGAAGTCCCACTGACAGCTTGAGCTAAAACGCTATCTACTATTTTGAAACTTTCTTTTAAACCAAGTCTTCTGTCTATAATAGAAAGGAGTTTGTCATTAGGAATAACTACTATAGAGTCACTTTCTTTTTTTAATTCTTCAAGTCCAGCTTCTGCAAGTTTAAGACGTTTTCTCCCTTCAAATGCAAAAGGTTTAGTAACGATAGAGATGGTTAAAGCACCAACTTCTTTTGCAATTTGAGCAACTACTGGAGCAGCACCCGTACCAGTACCACCACCTAGACCGGCAGAGATAAATACGATGTCAGCACCCTCAAGAGCAGATCTTATCTCATCATAGTTCTCTAATGCAGAGTCTTTACCGATTGTCGGTTTCATGCCGGCACCAAGACCTTTTGTGAGCTTAGTGCCGATTTGAATCTTTGAAGCGCTCTCTGCTTCATAAAGAACCTGTGCATCTGTATTAATCATGATCATTTCGATGCCTGTAACACCTTCTTTAATCATATGCCCGATCATATTACCACCGCCGCCACCAACACCGACTGCTATAATTCTTGCTCCGTTTACGTTGCTTGCTTCTTCAATTAAAAATGGTTCCATCTCTCACTCCTTTAAAATAGCTGGGTAGCCCAGTTCCAAAATTTGCTAAAAGCTCCAGCTTCATCGCTTTTCTTCTCTTTTTTGGATGGTAGAGTAACCATAGTCGCCACTTTCTCTTCTTCAGTAGCTGGAGCAACAGGTATCTCAGGTTCATCTGAAAAGTTAACATTACTCGCTGCTACAGGAGTCTCATTTGAGTGACGTACTCTTTTGTTTACATCTATCTCATATGGGGTGTAGTATTTAGCGCTATACATAACTAAACCTATGGCACTTGAGAACTCAGCACTTCTTAAATTGTCAAAAAGACCATCCATCTCGATAGGCTTAGCAAGACGAACCGGTACAGAACCAAAAGTTGCTACTGCTAAATCTCGGATGCCTTCCATTTTAGAAAAACCGCCTGTTAGAACTACTCCGGCCCCAAGTTGATCTTTAAGACCACTGTTCTCTATAAACTGAGCAAGTATCATTAGTGTCTCTTCAACTCTTGCAAAGATAACATTGTGAACTACTTCAAGAGATACTTCATGAGTTGTGTTTTCATCACCGATTATCGGAAGCTCTATAAGTTCATTGCTTGGTGTTAATAGTGAACCATAGCTCAGTTTTACGCTGTCAGCAATATTCAGTGGTGTATGAAGTGCCATTGAAAGGTCACTTGTAACATGGTTAGAACCAACACCTAAAAAGTCGTTATATCTAATAGAATTACCAGAGTGAATAGTAATATTACTGGTGTTACCACCCATGTCTATTACTGCAACACCTAGCTCTTTTTCATCTTGGTTCAGAGTTGCTATAGAAGAAGCATATCCATTTAGAACAATATTTTCTACTTCAACACCAGCTCCGCGAACAGCTTTTTTAAGGTTGTTAAGATTTGATTTTTGAGTAGTTATGATATGAGTCTCTACTTCAAGTCTTGAAGCGTTCATTCCAAGAGGGTCTTCTATGAAATCCTGATCATCAACTTTAAAGTTAAAAGGAAGAGCATGAAGAACATCATATTCATTTGGTATATTGGCATTATACAGAGATGTATGCATAACACGTTCAATCTCTTTAAAGCTAATCTCTTTATTCTGGATATTTACTATACCATTTGAGTTTAAACTTTTTGTATAAGCTCCAGATATTGATACTACGGCAGTTCTTACATCACTGCCAGATACTCTTTTTGCATCATTTAAAGCAGTCTTGATTGATTTAGAAGCTAACTCTATATTAGTTATGCTTCCTTTTTTTAAGCCTTGTGCCTTAGAAGTTCCTGCACCTGTTATAGCTATTGATCCATCATCAGCGATTTCTGCGATGATAGCACATATCTTTGTAGAGCCAATATCTATGGCTAAAACAGTTCTGCTCAACTTAGAGTCCTTCGATAAATATCTCTGTTTTGTACTTGTTCTGTAGGTTTTTAATTAGACCTTCATTAAACATAGCACTCTTTAATCTAACAATTGGATTGTTTGGATTAGTGTTAGTGTTGTCAAGCAGTTTTTGTTCCAATATGTTATACAAAACAACATTTCCATTTTTTAAAGATATAAAACCTCTTTTTTCTTGTGAGGAAAATAGTGCTATTAGAAATTCATTTGCATCTGAAACATCCATGTTTGTTAGTTTTGCTGCATCTGTATTTGTAATAAAGTCCGTTGTGTCACCTGTAAACGTTGCTACAGAATTTTTAGCTAACTCAAGAAGTTTGTTTTTTTTCTGCTCAGCTATAAACATTGGTAAAACATCTTTTTTTGCTTCTTCAAAAGATTTTGCTTTTGAAGGATTTACTTTTGTTAGCTCAAACGTGAAGTATGCGTCGTTTACTAAAATAGGTTTTAGGAATGGAGATGTTATCGATAGTTTAGAGATTTTTTCTAAAACTTCAGCGTTGTAAGGATTGTTTGAAGCTGAGATGATAGCAGTAGATACTTCAACATCAGAAGCAAGTTTGCCTTTTTTGTAGGCTATGTATTCTCTAAGAGCAGCATCTTTAGTCGCTTTAGAATCAAGTTCGTTTATAACAGAAACTCTTGCACCCTCTAGTGGTAGAAGTTTTCCTTCAACATCTTTAAAATGAGTTTTGTTAGCAAGGTAGTGCTCGTTAATCTTAGCTTCATCATACTTATTAGATACTCTGTCTTGTTTGATGAACTTAACTTCATAAGTAACTTCGCTCATAAACTCTTGTTGTTTTGATTCCCAATAAGGCTTAAGTGCGGCGTCTGAAGTGTCAACATTTATCTTCTCATCACTTAATATTTTATAGTTGATTTTATCAGCAATGTTTAAAATACTGTTAATGATATCTAGTTCATTTTTACTTACATCAACTGGAAGCAGTTTTAGAGTTTTTTGAATAAGTAGTTGTTTCTTAACATCAACTTCATACTCTTTAATGCTCATATTGTTTCTTGAAAGTACCTGTTTATAAACCTCTTTGTCAAAAACACCATCTTTAAAAAAGTACTCTTGAGTTTTTAACTCAGTTAAAAGTTCTTCATCATTGATCTCTAAATCATACGATAATGCAAGGTTAAGGATTAGTGCCTGATCTGTTAACTGCTTAAGTGCTTGTGATTGAAGACCAAAACTTTTTGCTTTCTCTTCATCAAAATTACCTTGAAACATTTTGTTGTATTGAGCATAAAGATTTGAGTATGTTTTTTGAAGTTCACCCATAGTAACTTCTACATTTCCAACTTTTGCTACAGCTCCGGCTTTATCACCGTATGAGTATTGTCCCCAGCCAACAAAACCTGCCCCAACAAAAGCGATAGTTGAAATCCAGATAGTAATTATGAGGTATTTTTTATGTCTTTGCATCCATGTAATCATCTAGTTTAGTACCTTATGTATGATATTTTTGTAATTCTAGGTAAATTCGTATTAAAACTTGATAAATGTGGGTCTGTTCTTTGAATAATGTGAATTTTTGAAGCTTAAACAGATTTAAAATATTTAGAGTATTTTGTGATACAATAATTTCCAACAGTTTTTTGGTTGTAGAATGTATTTTACGATGATAATATAAATAATTTTTATATGAAAAGAGATGAAGTGGATAAGTTGAATATTGTTCTAAAAGTAGTGCTTCCCTTTGTTTTAGGACTGCTTTTAATTGCTAGCGTATCAATTTTTGGAATGTATTATTTACAAAAACAGCACATCAAAAAAGAGTCAAATGAGGTTTTTGAAAATGTCTCTACAATACTGTCTCAAACTATAACAAGCGATATTGAAAGTTTTGTTGGTCTCATAGAACTTCTAAGAAAAGATTCAAAGACAATAGATTTTTTTAAAGAAAAAGATAGAGATAGATTGTTTTTGTACTTATATCAGACATATAGTGACTTCAACGATATGTATAACATAACACATTTTTATTTTCATAACAAAGATAAAACAAATTTTCTCCGTATGCATAATCGGAATAAATATTCTGACTTTATAGATAGGATTACACTTGCCAAAGCTTCGGAGATTTCTGGTTATAGCAGTGGAATAGAGTTTGGAATATATCATAACCTCACACTTCGAGTTGTAGCCCCCATTTATGACGAGGATGAACTAATAGGTTTTATAGAACTCGGCAAAGAGATTGACTATCTGACACAGAGGCTATCGAGAAATTTAAATAGTGAAATTATTTTTACTATAGACAAAGCTATGATTAGTAAAGAGAATATAGAACTATGGATAAATCATTCTAATAAAAATAAATATTATAAGGAGCTAAATAATTTTTATGTTATTGACTCTAGTGTTAAAAATATAACTTTTGAACTTCAAAAATTGTTAGACAAAAGAGATGATATTAATAATATTGAAGTTCGTAATGGCAAGGAGACTTATTATGTCAATAGCACTCCATTTGTAGATGTGACAGGTAAAGAAGTTGGTAAATTATATGTGCTTTTAGACACTAGTGATGAGTTCAAGTTTTTGATATCACTCATTATAGAGATGAGCTTGATAGTTGGAGCAATCATAATTGCCATGATCTTTTACTACTCTAAGTATGTAAAAAAGACTGAGAAAAAGTTGAACAAAGCTCACGAAAAAATACATTCATTATCAATAAGAGATGGTTTGACAATGCTTTATAACAGACATTTTTTTAACGACAATGTTCCATTGCAAATAAATAATGCAGCCAGAAACAAGAAAAAAATAACTTTTTTAATGATAGATGCAGATAATTTTAAAAAGTATAACGATAACTATGGACATGCAAAAGGTGATGTAGTTCTTAAAGAGATAGCAAAAACATGTAAAAAACTTTTTCAACGCTCAACTGATATGTGTTATCGTGTCGGTGGAGAGGAATTTGTTGTTGTATTTGAGAGTGAAGATGATGAGTATAGCAATTCAATGGCTGAAAAACTATGCAAAAGTATAGAAAACTTAGACATTGAACATAAGTATAACGATGAATATAACAGAGTAACTGTTTCAATAGGAATGTGTACATCAGATGTTCATGATATAACAAATTTTGATCATATATATGCAAATGCAGATAAAGCGCTATACCTTTCAAAAGAGCAGGGTAGAAATAGAGTGACAAAATATTGCTAGACACTCGTTGTTTTAAGACATTCTTATATAGAATGACATAAGTAAATAATGAGGCTGTGACTATGAACAATTTAGAACTTAAAAACCGAGACTTGGATGTTTTATGGCATCCATGTACTCAAATGAAAGACCATGAAACACTTCCTCTTACTCCTATAAAAAAAGCTTATGGAGTTTACCTTGAAGATTTTGAGGGGAATAAGTTTATAGATGCAGTAAGTAGTTGGTGGGTAAATCTATTTGGTCATACTAATCCTTATATAAACGAGAAAATAAAAGAGCAGTTAGATACTTTAGAACATGTCATCTTGGCAGGTTTTACTCATGAACCTGTTGTGAAGTTATCTGAGCGTTTAGTAAAACTAACCCCAGAGGGCTTAGAAAAATGTTTTTACTCAGACAATGGTTCCAGTGCTGTGGAAGTTGCTCTGAAAATGAGTTACCATGCACATAAAAATGATTCTAAAGCTGGCAAGAACATCTTTGTATCACTAACAAACTCATATCATGGTGAAACTATTGGTGCCTTAAGTGTAGGTGATGTAGAGCTTTACAAACAAACATATGAACCACTTTTATTAAAAACTATACAGACAGCAGTTCCTAGTGATATGAGCGTAGAAGCAGCTAGAGTTGCTGCAGCTGAGTTTGAAGAGTTGTGCAAAGAAAGATCTACTGAGATTAGTGCGATTATTTTGGAACCTTTAGTTCAAGGTGCCGGCTATATGCATATGTATCATCCTGAGTTTTTAGTTCTTGTTCGTGCTATTTGTGACAAGTATGATGTACATCTCATAGCCGATGAAGTTATGGTCGGTTTTGGAAGGACAGGTGAGCTGTTTGCATGTAAAAAGGCAAATATAACACCTGATTTTATTGTTCTCTCAAAAGGTCTAACTGGAGGATACCTGCCTCTATCAGTTGTTCTTACTACAAATGAGATATATGCAAAGTTTTATTGTGACTATGGAGAGCATAAGGCATTTTTACACTCTCATTCCTATACAGGAAACGCTCTTGCATGTGCTGCTGCAAATGCAACACTTGATATCTTTGAAAATGATAATGTAATTGAGCAAAATAGAGTTACTGCAAAGTATATGGGTGATAAACTTGAGAAGTTTAAAGAACTAGCAAACGTAGCATCTATAAGACAAACTGGAATGATTTGTGTGGTTGAACTCAAAGGTTATACCCCAGAGGAGCGTATTGGTCTCAAAGTCTATACTTATGGACTTAAAAATGGAGTTTTACTTAGACCGCTTGGGCACGTAGTATATTTTATGCCTCCTTATATTATTACAGACAAAGAGATAGATAAAATGATGGATACAGCTTATGAAGCTATATCCGGATTGTAAACTTTATTATTGTGCTTCTATGATTTTCTGAATATCTTCAGATAACATAACACCTTCATGTTCGTGAATTATGTAGTCTCTATTTTTAAAAATAAGCATAGTTGGTAGTTGATAAACATCATAAACTTCTGCAATTTCCGGAGATTGATCAGTATCAATTTGTAAGATTGACACATTGTCATTCATATCATCAAGTTGTTCTAGTTCCATCTCTAAAGCAGAGCATGCTTCACAAAACTCTGAGCCAAACTTTAAAATAACAGTATTACCTTTACTAAATTCTTGATCCATTATTGCTTGATAATCTTCTGCTTCTACTTCAAATATTGCCATTTATATATTTCCTTTTATTTTATTAATCAAAATTAAAATCTCTTTGAGAGCCGTCAAGCATCAGTAGCCTGCAACTTTTTTCTAATATAGCCAGTTTTTTTGCCATCTCATGCATATCTCTATTAAATGCATAAACTCCATAACCGCGTATGACCATGATATTTGTTTTTTTTGTTTGAAAGTAGTAAGCTATTTCACTTTGTGCTCTGTCGTACCAGTCTTCAAACTGTTTTGGATCAACTATTTCAATAGAACCAAGTTCTTTAAAACCAAAGTAATCTTTTGGAGTTATGATATTGTGCTCTAGTGAGTAAGCAGTAGTAAATGGCGGCATTGTAAAAGATACAAATTTAGCATCTGAGATTTGAGAGTAGATACTAAAGTGAATGTTTGAATCTATACTCGCTTGGCTCCATCTGTAGTCTTTTTTAAAATACAGCTCAATAAGAGAGTTCCGATCTAAAGCGTCAAAAATAGCTTCTTTTGTATTTATAATAAAACGATTTGATTCTGTTTTTGCAGATAGAGAACCATGGTAGATGCCAAAAAAGTCTTTTCTAAACATAGACAAGGCCAAAGTTGATAGCTGGTTTTTTAAGTGTTGTCTGTTCATTTTATTGCATCTACCTTTATGATTTTTGGTAGTTTATCATAAATCTTCTTTCAATTTCTTGGCATATTTAAGTTCTATATTTTTACTAAACTGTTTCCTATGTTAATATTTATTAGAAATTTTTATCTGTTATATTCACATTTCAGAAACTATAAGCATAAATATATAATAATAGATAAATTATATAGGATGTATTTAATGTTTAGACTAAATCTTTATCTTCCTCTTGTCGTTGTTACTATCCTAATGGCACTGCTAACTGTAGTTGCAATCATATACATTCAAGAAAATTCTATTCACAAAAGTAAAGAGAGTGTATCAAAACAGTTTACAGATAACTTGAATGAAAAAGTAAAAGTAGAAGCTGACATTATCAATGAATATATAGATTTTATTCAAAGTAGAGATGAGATCAAAAACTCTTTTTTGGCTCAGGATAAAGAAGAATTAAATAACTCTGTAAAAAGTATATATAACAGGTTAAATAGAAATGTTGACCTGACTCACATATACTTTATTAAAACTGATGGAACTGTACTTCTTAGAGTTCATGATTATGAAAGAGATAAAGATGTTATCGATAGAGTTACATTTAAAAAAGCAAAAGAAAGAGGGTCATTATTTTATGGACTCGAATTTGGTCCAAAGAAAAACTATACTCTGCGTGTTGTAAAACCATGGATATATGATGGAAAAATCATAGGCTATATTGAACTTGGAAAAGAGATAGATAAGATTATAAATGAAGTCTCAGTATCTCTAAAATCAATGATTTATATTGCAGTTAAAAAAGAAGTCTTTTCAAACGCATCTGAATTTGTTAAGAATAGACTATTAACAAAAAAACAGACAAAAGATTATTACATTGTCTACAATACGTTCACAATTCCAAGAGAGATGGAATACATACTAAGTGATAATTTGAATCATGAAGATATTACTCATGAAGGTATTGATTATTTTGTCTCAAAAGAGAGACTTTCAGACGTCTCTGGTAAAGAGTTGGGATACTTTATATTTTTGACGGATGTATCACTAGAGCATAGTGTTATGTATGGTTCTATAAAAGTCCTTAGTGCTATACTCTTTTTACTTACCTCTATTATGATAATCGGTGGGTATTTTTTAATCAAAAACAGAGAAAGAAAAATACACTCTTTAACTTCTAAGCTTGAGAAACAAAAGACAGATTTATCTCTATTCAATGTAAAACTTCAAAAGCTTTTTGATCTTCAAAGAAATATTATTATCATCGCAAGTGGAAATTCAGTCATAATGGCAAACCAAGCAATGTTCGATTTTTTTGGATTTGAGAACCTTAGTGATTATTTAGATCATCACGGATGCATCTGCGATAGATTTGTTACTAATGATAATTTTTTTCACTTAGGAAAAGTACCTTTAGGAATTAACTGGATCAATGAGATAAAAAGTCTTCCTGGTGAAAAACGTATAGTCGCAATGCTAGATTATAATCTAGTGTCACACGCCTTTAGTGTATCGGTCAATGAGTTTGAAGAAGGAAGCTTTATAATCTCTTTTACAGATATAAGTAATACAATGATTGAACACACTAAACTAAAAAGAAAAGCTACTCATGATAAGTTAACCGGAGCTTTAAATAGAGAATTCTTTGATAACAATATTCAATCCATAATCAAAGATGCACAACCAAAAAAACTTGGATTTGTTTTGTGTGATATAGACCATTTCAAAAGCGTAAATGATACTTATGGACACAACAGAGGTGACACAGTATTAAAAGACTTTACTACTATTATAAGTGACTCTATTCGTGATACAGATTATCTTATAAGATGGGGTGGAGAAGAGTTTATTGTTCTTATGAAAGTAAACAGTATAGACTCACTTAAAAAAGCCACTGAGCATATACGACAGCGTATTGAGAACCACCACTTTGAAGAGGTAGATAATATCACGGCCAGTTTTGGTATTACGCTATACATACAAAACGAAGAGATAATAGATACTTTAGAAAGGGTTGATAAAGCTCTTTACAAAGCAAAAGACAATGGAAGAAATCAAGTGCAGATCATATTGTGAAGCAACATGAATATTAAAATAAAGTTTGGGAATCTTGTAAAAGAAAAGGCTACATTTATTGTAAATGCATCTAACACAGAACTAATGTTGGGAAGTGGTGTTTCTCATGCATTCAGTGAACATTGCGGAGGAGCTTCTTATCAAAAGGAGCTTAACGATGTTAAAAAGAGAGTTGGTGATATAGAGCAGGGGGATGTTGTTATTTCAGGTTCGGGAACTGCTAAAAATTTTCAGTATGCTCTTCACATTGCTGTTATGAACTATAGTAATGTCTCTAAACCTGCTCATCCAACATATATGCAGATGCAACATGCTTTAAACTCTATGATAAGTATAATCAAAGAAAAAGTTCAAAGCCAAGGCATTCAAAATCCAAGTGTAGTTATTCCACTATTTGGATGCGGTGTCGGAGGGCTAAAAAAAGAGAAGATGTTTATGCTTATAAAAAGTACTTTTCAAAAAATAGACTTCGACTTGGATTTGATTATCTACTTTCATAATAAAAAAGATTATTATGAGTTTTATTCTAAAGTCTAATAAGGGACTTCTCAATGTGTAAATCTTCAGAGTTTATATTTACCCAAAACTCTTCTGTTTTGAAACCTTCTTTTATAATCTTTAAATAGTATCTTCCTGTACGTAGTTTTATACCTTGAGAAAATTCTTTTTTAATATTTATGATTTTTATAGTGGCATCTACAGGTAGAGTGTTTACAAAGAGTCTATGAGTTTTTAAATCAGGATAGTACGAATCATATGGAACAAATTCCCCACTCTTTACCCACATCTCTCCTGAGTATTTTGTAGTATTACTGGAACCCTTGTTTGTCCAAGTCTCTTCTCTGTTAAACATTTCGGTTGGAAAGTAGTACGGCATAGTTGAAGCTAAAGGCAACATGTTCCATTTTTGTTTTCTTGTGGCTTCTAAAAGGTACTCTTTTTTGTCTTTAAAAAGAATAACCCAAGCGTGACCGCCTGCAGGCTGACCTCTAAATTTTACCGTACCGATAGCAACTCTCGCATCGTAGCCTTGACCTATAAGCCAGTCAGCCAGTGCTATGGCATGATCTTCACAATCGCCCCTTAGATTCATAAACGACTCTCTTGAAGTCTGCCAGACTTCAGGTCTTTTATTATAGATATCATCATCTTTTTTGTATTTAAAACGTAGTCTTAATGCTTCAAGCGGTTGCCATAGTGATTTTGTCTCATATGGGACATAACCGTTTAGGTAAGCATTTGCAAAGTAGTAGTTGTCTGTAGTTGCCGGAGCTGCAAGTGCATAAGTAGTCTTAGCTTTAGACTTCCAACTGATCATGGTATTGTAGTTTTTTTCTTTATATCTTTTGTTATTTAGTTTTAAAAACCGATTGTCAGATATGTTTTTTGCTTTTCCGTCTTTGGGCGTTTTAAAATCATAGGCAGAATGATTTTCAAGCACAAATGTAGGTGTTGGCGATTTTTTCTTTGTAGGCAGTTCTAGCTTTTTTTCATCTTTCTTGTTTCTTTGTTTTGTATCAATGATATCTTGAACGATGTAATATATCATCGCGTTGATAACTATAAAGAAAATAAAAAAATCTCTTATCAATGAATACCCATACCAACGATAATAGCGATAAAGAGCATGATTGATGAAGCGAATATAGCAGCTGCAATATTTCCGTTTTTGATCTCAGTCTGTAACTCTATATTTTTGAGTAGTATCTTGTCAATTGCCAGTAAAAGTATCACACTAAATACCAAAGTAACAAGTGTAAAGGCTAAGTTCAGTCCAAGCGTTAGGTATGTAGCACTTAAGTATTCTGCTTCCATTAATCTCTCCATTATTTTGTATCAAAATAATACAATTTTTAATATTAAGATTTATACCTATGATGAAAATAAACAACTATAAAGTTAAAAAGTAGTCCTATGACTCCGGCGTGAAAGCCAAAAGGTTTAGATGGAAGTGACGTCAGTAAAAAGAGCATGGTGATAGAAACTCCTGTAAGCAGGCCGTAAAGGATGCTTTTATGGCTTAGTTTTTTAAAGTGAAGACCCAACATAATAGCAGGTGCAATATGTACTAATATTTCTAGTTTCATCTGAATAAGCCACCAGATTGTAGACGGTAGTTTTATAGCGAGCATTACCATCAGAGCCATAATAGCCCATGAAAATACTTTACCTACATATGTGAGCCTTTTCTGGCTTGCCTGTGGGTTTTGTTTGTGGTAAATATCTTGAGTGAAAAGTGAAGCAATAGCCAGCATTGCACTATCTACAGTTGACATGATTGCTGCTATGGCTGCTGCAACAAAGATAGTGATGACTATGCTCATTCCATCTATGTGTGTTAGTTTATTTAGCATCAGAAGGATTATCTGCTCACTTCCTGCTTTATCTAAATCTGGAAAGTGAGCTGAACCGATAATAGCGATGATGATAAGTGGAAGAGTTGTCAAAAGCGGCATAACTACCATCAGACTTAGTGAGCGTCTTAGTGTGGTCTCGTTCTTTGCTGAGTAGATTCTCTGTATGGCTTGCGGGTATACGGAGATGCCAAAAAATATGAGTATTACTACACTTATCCAGCTTATCTGATTTGCCAGTGTGATATCATCAAATAACTTGGGGTTATTTTGTAAAAATAGTTGGGTGTTTGCATCTAGAGTTCCATAGTTCATAATAACTACAGTAAAGATGATGATAACTCCAACAAAGAGTAATACACCTTGGATAGCATCTGTCCAAGCTACACTTCTCATACCGCCAAGAGTCTCATATATAACCATGATTATAGACATAAAGATTATGCCCTCTGTAAAACCAATTCCTCCACCAGTTACATATTCTATGACATATCCAATAGCCTTTAGGTTTGTAAGCATGTAGTTTGACAAAGCAAAGATAGAGATGCCCACTACCAAGTAAGTAAGGATTTGAGAGTTATAGCGAAAGTTTATATAGTCACCGACTGTAATAAACCCGTGCTTTTTACTGATAGGAAATAGTTTTGGAGCATAAAGAAGATAGCCTGCAACTATGGCTATCATAAAAGTTACTCCGACAAGAAAGAACCAGCCGTTTCTGTAGGCACTTCCTGCAAAACCGATGAGTGAGTTTCCGCTGTACTGAGTAGCGTACATGGTCAGAAACAATACTCCCACACCAAAGCCTTTGCCGCCAAGATAAAAGTCTTTTAGACTCTCTTCTTTAGACGCAAATTTCCCTGCAAAGCCTATGAGTATTAGTGAAGCTAAGTAAGCGACTAAGAACCAGATTCCACCCTCTGAAAGTAGGGCTGTATCAGTCATGTTTATCTCTTAGATTATTCCACTTTTTTTCTATGATAAAGATAAGCACAACAGCATATATAACAGTAGCTCCAAGTGAAGCATAAGCCCATAGCGGTAGACCGTAGTAGATATCAGAGTTTAAAAAAGGGATAGTTAAAAGTAGGAGAAAAAAAGAGAATTTAAACATGAGAAACCGGTTATGAGAACCAGTTTTTCATTTTGTCAATTGCAGAGTCTAGAACACCTTCATGAGGTTTTGACTCGATGCCAAAAGAGTCTTGAAGTTTAGTAAGAAGCTCTTTTTGTTCATCATTTAGTTTTTTAGGATAAGTGATGTTTACCTGAGCGATTAAGTTTCCTTTACCGTGTCCGTGAACATCTTCTATACCTTCACCTCTAAACGTAAAGTGTTGTTTGTCTTTTGTGCCGACATCAAGTTTAAGCTCTAACTCACCCGTAAGTGACGGAATAGTAAGAGTCTCACCTGCAACAGCCTGAGTAAAGAATACAGGAATAGCGATATAAACATCGTTTCCTTCTCTTTGGAAATGTTTGTCTGGTTTTACGCTGAATGTAACGTAAAGATCACCACGCGAACCTTTTTTGCCGATGTTCCCTTTGCCAGATACTCTTAATCGATTTCCTTCATCGATGCCTTTAGGAATCTTGATTGTTACAGACTCTCTTGATTCTTCGTAACCATTACCGTGACAGCTGTTACATTTATCTGATGGAGCACTGCCTGCACCGTGACAAACAGGACAAGTCTGAGAGAAAGTCATGAAGCCTTGTTTCATATAGACTTGACCCTGACCTTTACACTGAGCACAAGTTGATAGTTTACCGTTTTTTGCACCAGTGCCATTACATGGTTTACAAGCTTTTTTGTAAGTAAACTCTATCTCTTTTTCGCATCCAAAGATTGCTTCGTTGAAAGAGATATACATGTCTACATTCATATCAAGTGGATATTTTTCCATGTCTGCAGGATTTTGACGACGGCTTGAGCCACCTCCAAATCCGCTAAACATCTCTTCAAACATCGAACCTAGATCGTCAAAACCGCCAGATGAACGACCACGACCGCCGCCGCCCATACCTTGAAGCCCTTCTTTGCCATAACGGTCATAGATGCTTCTTTGTTTTTCATCACTTAGACACTGGTATGCTTCATTGCAGAGTTTGAACTTGTGTTCTGCATCCGCGTCACCTGCATTTTTATCAGGATGATATTTTTTTGCCATAGCTCTGTAGGCTTTTTTAATAGTTGTCTTATCAGCATTCTGCGATACTTCTAATATTTCGTAATAGCTTAAATCTTGCATAGTTGTAATACACCTAAAAATATTTTTCGCAATTATATCGTTTTAAATTTAATATCAGTATAATTCTTCTTATGACGCAAAAAATAATCCTTATTCTTAGCATTTCTATACTTTTTTTTGGGTGTTCTAAAGAGCCCCAAATCTTGAAGTCACAGATGCCAGAAACATATTTGACACAAGTAGACTTTAGAGATCTGCCAAACTGGAAAAGTGAAAATTATGAGGAAGCAATCAATTCATTTGTAAACAGTTGCCAAAGTAGTAAAACTAAAAAAATATACTCTGAACTATGTCTAAAAGCAGAGCAAGTTCAAGACTTTAAAGTATTTTTAGAGAGTGAGTTTAATGTTTATAGTATAGCATCTTCAGATGCCCGAGATGAAGGACTTTTAACAGGTTACTATGAACCGAGCCTGAAAGGTTCACTAGTAAAAAAAGAGCCATACATATATCCAATATATAATGAACCAAAAGATCTTGTAAGTGTAGATTTAATTAGCATCTATCCGGATCTGAAAAACTATAGATTAAGAGGTCGTGTTGAGGGTAAGAAGTTAGTTCCATACTACACAAGAGCACAGACAAAAGAGGGAATGATAGATGCTGAGGTTATCTGTTATACAGATTCTAAAGTTGATCTTTTTTTCCTAGAAGTTCAAGGCTCAGGAAGAGTAAACTTAGATACAGGTGAGACTCTTTTTATAGGTTTTGCTAATCAAAATGGACATAAATACAGTTCTATTGGAAAGTATTTGATAAATATGGGTGAAATTGCAAAAGAAGATATATCACTTCAAAGCATTCGATCATGGTTTAAAGAAAATCCGCAAAGAGTAGATGAAGTTCTCCATCATAATGAGTCTGTAGTGTTTTTTCAAGAGAGAGATCACGCGGCATCCGGTTCACTTGGAGTTGTTTTGACTCCTGAGCGTTCAGTTGCAGTAGATAGAAACTTCATCCCTTTAGGAAGTATGTTGTTTTTAGATGCTAAAATAAATAATCAAAATGTAAGCAGGGTGGTAATGGCAGAAGATACGGGCGGTGCAATAAAAGGTTCTTTAAGAGCTGATATGTTTTTTGGCTCTTCAAATGAAGCTCAGATGAGTGCAGGTAGACTAAAGTCACCTCTAAAACTTTGGATATTACTACCTAAGGAATCAGAATGATTTTTCTCGCCAAAGGCGAAGCTTTAGTGACTGAGGATAATTTGGACGAGTTCAAATTATGTGAGATAAAATAATGCGCGGTTCGTTAGATAAGTTTAACCGTCTTGTAGATGCACTTCAAGAACTGCCTACTATAGGTAAAAAATCTGCAACAAGATTAGCTTACCACATGGTTATAAAAGACAGCTATGTGGGTATGAAGATATCACATACTATTGAAGAAGCACTCGGTTCTGTGAAGAAGTGTACTATCTGCGGTGGTATGAGTGAAGACGAACTCTGTTTTATCTGCTCAGACGAGAGACGAGATGCTACTGTTTTATGTATCATTGAAAATGCAAAAGACATTCTTCTGCTTGAAGAAAACGGTCTTTTTGACGGTAAATATTTTGTGCTTGATTCTTTAGAGGAGCTTAGCATCTCGCATCTTGTTAAAATTGTCGAGGGCGGAGTAAATGAGATAATCTTTGCACTGACACCTTCTATCTCAAATGATGCAGTAATCCTCTACATAGAAGATAAACTCAATGGACATAAGGTAAACTTCACTAAAATTGCTCAGGGTGTACCTACTGGTGTTAGTTTGGAAAATATCGACATTCTATCTCTTACAAGAGCTTTAGAAGACAGAGTAAAGGTTTAGTTTTGAGATATATATTTATACTTCTATTTTTATATACAGCTCTTTTTTCTGCTGAGACAAGCAGTAGAAAAGGAAAAGAGCTAGATAAATATGAAGTTAGCGAGATAGAAGATGTTGAAGCTAAAAAAGGTATGCAAAAGTGGTTAAACAGAGACTTTGGTCTAAAACCTCATAAGGTAAACTATATACTTCCATATGCTTATAGAGAGGGAGTGTACAAGTCTTATGTCCCAACAGATGAGTACAGAAATATAGAAGCAGAACTGCAAGTCAGTCTGAAACTATATCTTGGAACTGGTCTCTTTGGATTAAATGAGAGTTATTATCTTGCTTATTCACACCAAGCTTTTTGGCAGATATATTCAGACTCATCTCCATTTAGAGAGACAAATTATAATCCTGAGGGTTTTGTAGAGTTTCCCATCTTAGATAAAGACTCGTTGCTAAACATGAAGTCTATAAAATTTGGTCTGGCTCATACCTCAAACGGTCAGGGAAGCAATACAAACGTAGTTTATGCAAATCCTGCTGATAATCCTGGAAACCGCTCAAGAAGTCTGAACTATATGTACTCAGAGTTTGCATTTCAGCATGATACTCTTCTAACTGAGTTTACATTAATATCACCATTCCCTGGAACAGCTGATGATCTTGACAATCCAGACATCATGGATTACCTTGGATATACATCTGTAAAGCTTAATTACTTTACAGCAAAGCATATGTTCACGCTAATGGGGCGGGGAAACTTCACAACCGGATATGGAGCAGTAGAATCTACATATTCCTACCCTCTAATAGATGATGCTTACTTTTTTATGAAGATCTTTAGCGGATATGGTGAGAGTTTGATTGACTACGATAACTACATCACAAAGTTTTCTCTAGGGTTTAGTTTTTCAAGATAGATTGTTATATAATATATAAAGTTGTAAAAAGTTTATTTATATAAGGATTGCACATGAGAGTAGTGATCGTTGGTGGTGGTATCGCCGCAGTATATTTAGCAAACAATCTTAAAAAACAAGACTCATCCTTAGAAGTAGTAATTGTAAGTGATGAGAAACATCCGCCTTATGACAGGATACATCTTTGCCGTCTTGTTGATGACTCAGAAGATGAGAATGGCATCTCTCTCCCACTTGATCCCACAGTACAACTAGAGCTAAATCAAGCGATAAATAAAATAGACAGAGATGCTAATAGAGTGTTTTCTGACGATGCTATGTTCAGTTATGACAAGCTTATTATAGCTACAGGTTCTATACCTGTTACGCTATTTGACATAAGTAAGATAAGCAACGCAGCTGTATTTAGAAGTGCAGATGATTGTGATATTATCAGAGCTGGAACACAAGGTAGGGAAGTAGTTATAGTCGGAAGCGGACCAATAGGCTTGGAACTACTAGAGACTCTTAACGACATGCCAAGTATCACGAATATTACTCTTCTCATCAGAGGTAAGCATCTCTACTCTAAAGATCTCTCTATAGACTCCATAAAAACCATAGAAAATTGTTATACTAAAGATGGCAAGATTAATATATCTTACGAAGATGAGATAGTTGATAAAGTCATAGAAAATGGTGAGATAGTCTCTCTTCAAACAAAAAAACTTCGTATTAATAATCCTTTTCTCATCTTTGGTACAGGAATAAGACCAAATATAGCCCCATTTAGAGACTCTCTAAATAGCAACAAAGGGATACTGACAAATCTTAACATGCAGACAGAAGATTCAGATATTTATGCTGTTGGAGAGTGTGCAGAAGTAGAAGAGTTTAACTTTATAGCAGGACATGTAAAAGAGTGTACTATGCAGGCTGATTGTGCCATCTCTCATATAGTCGGTAGTGATGTAAAAGAGTTTGAACTTGGAGTTAGCATCGATATGTTAAAAGTCGGTGAGTTTGACCTTATAGAAGTTAACTCTCCAAAGTTTAGTAGTGATTATGAAAAGATACTTATTACCTCAAAAGAAGAAAATAGGATTGATGAGTATTTTGTCAGTGAAGATAAACTGACAAGATTTATAGGGATCAACTCAAATGTAGATATAGGCTACATAGAGACTCTTATCGGCAGCGGTGAAGAAGTAGATATAAACTATCTATACAAAAACAGACTTATCGGTGAGAGAGGACGACTTCTTTGTAGCTGTGAGCATGTCTATCATCAAGACTTAGTAGATATAGTGACTCAGACCGGGATTAGTACTTTCTCAGAACTATCAGGATTTTCACAAGCGGGTAGAGTTTGCGGTAGATGTAAAATGATGGTGCAGGATGTCATAAAAGAGTCTCAGCATCTCATAGATCCAAATATGCCGCGAAAAACACCCGAAGATTTAAAAAGAGAAAAAGAGATAGCAGAAGTCCAAAAACGCATAGATAAGTTCAATGCTCTAAATCCTAGAAATAACCTTACAACAGATAACCTGGATGCAGCTATGAACTCTTTAGATATCGCAAAATCAGAAGTAAACAGCTGGGTATCCATGGTAACAGCGAACATGCAGTTGCATCCGAATTTTGAGCAGATTGTGGAGGGTGCTGTTTGTGCTCTAAACAAAGTTCCTATTATCTGGTTGGAACTAAGTGACTGTAGTGGAAACTCCGAAGCGTTCATAAAGTCTACAAATCCTGCTATTGAAGATATTATATTTGACTATGTGTCACTTGATTATCATGAGCTACTTATGAGTGCCAGTGGAGATCAGAGTGAGACAATACTTGAAGATATTATAAACACGCAAAAGGGTGAGTATATCCTTATAGTTGAGGGTGCAGTTCCTCTTGCAATGGATGGAAAATATCTTCGTATCGGACCACAAGGTGAAACTGGAATAGACCTTCTTAAAAAGTGTGCAAAAGATGCTGCACTTGTAATCTCAGTCGGCTCTTGCGCATTTGACGGTGGAGTAGTAGCAGCACACCCAAACCCAACGGGGGCAGTAGGTGTTGCTGAGGCTCTTAATCGTGATGACATCATAAACCTCTCCGGATGCCCGACAAATCCTACTAACATTGTCGGAACACTACTCTCATATCTTATGTTTGAAGAACTGCCTCCTTTAGATAAATTTAACCGTCCATTATGGGCTTATGAGGGAAGAGTTCATGATAACTGTGAAAGACGTGGTCATTATGAACTTGGTGAGTTTGTTCAAGAGTGGGGAGATATTGGTGCTAAAAAAGGTTACTGCTTATTTGAGATGGGATGTAAAGGTCCATACTCAAATGTAAACTGTCCGACTATGAAGTTCAACGGTGGAACTAGCTGGCCTGTTCAAGCAGGTCATGGATGTATGGGTTGTGTAGAGAAGGGCTTTTTTGATAAGTTTGC
>NZ_JBFFNS010000024.1:0-32613 GCF_041563035.1 Sulfurimonas sp.
GTATCTAATGATGCTAGAAGATCATCTGTAAGTGCAACTGATAATGCAAATGATTCTACAAAAACTGTATCTAATGATGCTAGAAGATCATCTGTAAGTGCAACAGAAAATGCTAGTGATGCTAGTCACTCTTTAACTGAAAAAGAGTACTCAGATTACCAAAGATATAAAGCTTCTAAAAAATAGAAGTTTTTACGATTAGGGAGAGTATTTACTCTCTCTAATTTTTAAAAAATATATTTATTTGTGAAGCAAAATTTTGTTTTTATTTCACAAATAAATTTATACTAAGGTCTACACTTGAAAATAAACTTCACTAAATCTATGCTAATACCTACACTTATATGCTTAAACTTAACTACGCTTGATGCTGATCAAACTAAAACAATAATTGTAAAAGTACCTGAAGTACCTAAAGTACTTGCAAAAGTTCCAAATGTAAATATAATAACAGATAATGGTACGGAATATAAAAACAATCCTGACATAGAAGTTCCAAAGAAAAGCAATGCTATTGGTTCAAGTAAAAGAATACCGCCAAACTATAATAAGAAAGAGCATACTGAAATATTTAAAGATGTAAAATTTGGAGAAGTAAATAATTCTAGAGTCTCTGCATATCTTCAAACTGCCATAATTCCTAAAGAAGAACTAATTAAAAAGCTTACAGTAGCAAACTTTAAAGTACTATCTGAGTATAAAGTGGATAAAAAAGGTAAACTTACATCAATAGTATTTACAAATGATGATATGACTAAACTAGCTTCAAAAGATATGAGAGGTTTTGCAGGTTCACTTAGAATACTTATAGATAAACAAAACTCTCAAATCAGCATCTCTAATCCGCTATACGTGATGAAAGCTTTTATGCAGGATGAGTATAACGATAAGATTGCAAAAGAGACTCTATACAAATTACATTCAATTTTTAGTGACTTAAAAAACTCAAAAGACATAGTTAAGTTTGCCAGACTAAAAAGATACCACTTTATGGAGAATATGCCTTATTATAAAGATATGACAAAAGTTGCAACAGGTGATAATAAAACTCTTTTAGAAAAAGCTAAAAAATCTAAAAAAATAGTTTATGAGCATCACTTGGATAATGGTTCGGTGATCATCGGTGTTGAACTCTCAAGCAGAACAAGTAAGTTTGTTAAAAAAATAGGTTATCAGAACAGTGGATTACTTCCATATCCTATATTAATAGAGAATAACACAGCAAAGATACTTGCACCTAAATACTATATAGCAGTTATGTATCCTTTACTCTCCATGTCAGAGTTTATGACAATTGCAACTATTCCAGGAGCAATACAAAAAGATTGCGATAAGGTCTTCCGATAAGAGTGCTATAATACACTCAATAAATTATAAATCATTATTAGGAAGAACTATATGAACAACGAAGAACAGTTTACAAATCTATCAACTCTTTTAGGAAAAGGGAGAGACTGCTCACTTAGACTACTATGGCTGCTCTCAGTACCAATATTTCTATTTTTATTTGCAATTGCAGGATATGTAAAACTGATAAATTTTCATGTTGAAATTCACAGTGTCTTAATGATCGGTTCAATATTTGTTATATATATTTTCTTTATGAAACATAATGCTTACTATGCATCTTGTAAACTAAGAAGAAACTACGATGAAGTTCAAAACAACTTGATTAAATACATAAATAAGAATCTACTCTCTATTACTGGCATACAAAAGGCAAATGCCCCATTAGAAGATTTCCTACATGAAGAAGCAAAAAAGATGAGAAATGAAAACTTTTCTTCTATTGCCGCAGGAATATTTCCAACACTTGGTATCTTAGGTACATTTATTAGTATTGCTATATCCATGCCTGATTTCTCAGCACAAACTTCACAAGTTCTTGAAGAAGAAATTTCAAAATTATTAGGTGGAGTTGGTACTGCTTTTTATGTATCCATATATGGTATATTTTTATCTATCTGGTGGATATTTTTTGAAAAGAGCGGTATGAGTCGCTTTCAAAAAGATGCAAATATAATAAAAGAAGCAACACATGATTATTTTTGGCAAAAAGAAGAGATTGAACAAACATACTTTAGAAAAAGTATGGAAAATTTTGAAAAACTAAACAGCGTTTTTGACACATTTGCTTCTGGAGCCTTTGTTGAGAACCTAAACAAAGCACTGGCTCAAAGAATGAATATCTTTGAACAAATTATACAACAAGAACAAAAAGCGACAAACAGAGTCTCTAATATACTAGAAGATGGAGCTTCAAGGCTTGATATGATTGCATCCCAACAAAAAGACTTAGCTTCTATTTTTGAAAGAACAATAGATAAGTTTGAAAATTTTGCATCAAGCGTAGATAATCAACATAACACTCTTGATAAAGCTCATAATGCACTATCTTCTGAGTTTTCTCGTGCAGTTATGATAGCTGAAGTCCTCAGCGAGAATAGTGTTAAACTAAATGAAGCTCTGTCCAATATAAATGTACAAAGTGTACAAAATCTCTACAGTGGGGTAATTGACAATATTGAGTCAATGAAAAAAGATATAGACAAGATTGGCATCGGATTTGATGAGAAAATAGATAAATTTGATGGAAAGTTTTTAAATAAACTCCAAGAAGCACTAAAAATGATTGATGATGAAACGGCTACAATCGTTTCACAGATATCACAACTCAAACCTGATGGAAAATAGACCTAAATGCTAAAACAAGACAGAGATGAAAGTCAAAACTTCTGGGTGTCTTATGCCGATTTAATGGCTGGATTACTCTTTGTTTTCATACTTGTCGTCGGTGCTATTGTTGTAAAAACCCTGCTTATTCAAAGTGACCTGCAAACAATGCGCATAGACTTGG
The DNA here is from genome assembly GCF_041563035.1 of Sulfurimonas sp. Taxonomy (GTDB): domain Bacteria; phylum Campylobacterota; class Campylobacteria; order Campylobacterales; family Sulfurimonadaceae; genus Sulfurimonas. Next base: position 2,858 of record NZ_JBFFNS010000024.1, read on the forward strand.
AAAAAGAAAAAAGTGCTCTAGAGATAAGTGAATCAGAACTCTCAAGCAAGAAAAAAAGACTTAGAGAATTAGTTGCAAAACTAAAAGCCTCAAGAGAAGAGAACATGGAGCTAACAATGCTCATAAGTAGACTTAAAAGTGAGACAGATGATTTAAAAGATGCCGTATCACTTCTAAATGCTTCCATAGTAGAAAATGCTTCTAAGCTATCTCTGAGCGAAAAAGAGATGCAACTTCTAAAAGAGTTACTTTTAGAGAGTGAAGAAGATGAAAATATGCTCAGATACAAGATAGATATTATAAACAAAGAACTAGATGATACAAAAGCAGAAGTAGTACAGCTTCAATCTTTTGTAAAAAATGCAGATGCCAGACATGAATTAGATAGCAGCTTCATAAAAATAAGAGATGAAGAGATAGCCCAACTGGAGAAAGCTCTTCTTCTTAAAAAAAGAGCTTATCAACAAGTAGTTGAAGATCTTGACATAACAAAATTAAAAATTAAAAATTTAACTGGTATTAAGATCTCTGTTGTTCAAAGACTTAAAAAGAAACTTGGAAACTCAATTGAAATAGATCCAAAAACCGGTTCGCTTCGTTTTTCATCAAATATTCTTTTTACTCAAGGCAAAGCTGAGCTCAAACCAAGCGCTAAAAAAGAACTTAGTCGTATTTTAGGTCGTTATATAGATGTACTACTAAACGATCCTAAAATGCGTCGTTATGTTGATCTTATCACTATAGAAGGTCATACAAATTCAGATGGCTCATATCTTTACAACCTTGACCTCTCACAGCAAAGAGCACTGGCTGTAATGAACTTTTTATATAACCAATATCCAAAGAACAGAGAACTGTTCAAAAAGTATCTTAGCGCAAGCGGTCGCTCTTTTGCTGAACCTATATTGGGTAAAAATAAAAAAGAAGATAAAGATGCTTCTAGAAGAATAGAAATCAAGTTTCGTATAAAAAGTGAAGATGCGGTAAGAGAGTTGATGAATTATTTAAACAAAAAAGAGACCTCCAATGCAAAATAAAGAACTTTTTTTTCGTCCAGTAAAGCTTCAATCACTGAGAAAACAGTTACAGTTAAGACTTGGAAGACGCAAAAAGTCAAGAGAATTGCTTCTTCCGCAAGAGAAAAGCAACTTTGTTGATAAGATGAAGAATGTTTTTAATACCTATCAGTAACGCATTGCTTCTTTTGATGGATTCTCAATAAACTCTATTACAGACGGATCCTGCTTTAAAGCTGTGATCTGAACCTCTTTATTCGGCTTTTTAATAAACCTGATTAGTTTTGCATCTTGACTAACAGCTAAGAGCTGAATTTCTTGATTTGGTTTATTTATATATCTAATTAACTCTGGATTATTTTTTATTGCTGATAGCTTATCTTCTTGTTTACAATCATTTATATTCTCTTTAATACAAGTTATATTTTTCACCTGTGTAGATTTAGAAGCACAAGCACTGAATAAAATACCAACAACTAAAACAGAAGCAGCTACACTAATAAAAATTTTCATATGTATCCTTATCTCTTAGTAACTTGAGAGTTTTCTACCCACATGTCTTTTTTGGCTTTTTTCCATTTTTTATCTATAAATAAGCCAGTTATTTTTACCCAGTTTAAGGTTTTTCTATTTGATGTAAACGAAGTGTCTTTTGTCCATAAACTTATCTGTTTTCCATTTGGTGAGTCATAAATCTTACTATCAGAGTTTAGACGAAAAGTGCTTGCTTTAGATATTTGCACTTCTTCTTTTAAGTCTGTATTTTCTTTTGGCATTAATTTAGGGAATGGATTGTAATCTATCTTCTTTACACAGAGAGGAAGAGATTTTATCTTTTTTGTGGTTTGAATAGATTCATTTTTAACTTTTTTTTTCAAAGCCAAGATATCATTATCTTTGGTTTTTAAAAGTTTTTGGTATTTTTGTATGATTTTTTCATTATTTGCTGCTGATTCGTTAAGGTATTCGACTTCAGCTTTTAAAATGATATTTTGCTGTCTTTGAGTTTTTAATTGCTTTTCATATTGATCTAATTTAGGATTGTTTTTATTAGATTTTACTACATTTGCTTTAAGAGTATCTCTACTCTTTAAACTGCTTTGACACTCTTCATACTTAGCACGAAGCTTAGTAATATCTTCTACAATAGATTCTATTCTTTTCATCTCATCTGCTTGTAAAAATGAGACTAATAAGATAGTAACAAAAAGAGCTTTCATAGAGTTACCTTTTAATTAATTTAACACCCATCTCAACATGATGAGTATATGGGAACTGATCAAAGAGAGCCATATCTATCACATCGTGGGTTTCACCTAAAATCTCCAAATCTCTTACTAAGGTCTCTGGATTACATGAAATATATAAAATATTATCATGTCTAGATGCAAACCTGCATGATGCTTCGTCCATTCCGCTTCTTGGAGGGTCAACAAAGATAGTGTTGATATTATATGAGTTAATATCTATCTCATTCATACGACGAAACCCTCTCTTTCCATCAAGAGCTTCTACAAACTCTTCAACACTCATGCGTACAAACTCTATATTGTGAACATCGTTTAAGATCATATTCTCTTTTGCCGCATTAATAGATGGTTTAGAGATCTCTGTAGCTAATACTTTGCTAAACTTCTTTGCAAATGGTATAGTAAAGTTACCGGCACCACAATAGAGTTCTAACAAATCTCCACCACAATCAGACAAACTCTTTAGAGACCAAGATATCATCTGCTCATTTACTTTAGAGTTTGGCTGAGTAAAGCTGTTTTCTATATATTTAAATCTAAATACTTCGTTCTCAATATTTAGATGCTCAGTAATATAGTCTTGTCCTACTATAAGCTTTTGCTTACGACTTCTGCCTATGATGTAGATGCCAAGTTCTTTTGCTATCTCAGTAGCTTTTACTTGCCAATACTCATCTAGTTTTCTATGATATATTAAAGAGACAACTATCTCTCCACTACTTGAACTTAAAAAATCTGCACCAAAAAGTTTAAAACCTATCTCTTTTTCTTTTATTGCTACTAGAAGCTTTGGCATCAGTGTATGAATAAATTTATTAACTTGAGGACAATCATCAACTAAAACAACACCTTTATGCTCTAAATGATTCATGCCATAATAAACATCATCTCCTTTATGCCATATCTTAAACTCACTTCTTGAGCGATAGTGAGAATCCGGTGATTTAAAAACTGAAATCTTTTTTTCATAAAAATTTAAAAATCTATCTCTATTTAGTTCTAGTTTTTCGTTAAGTTGTCCATCATAGCCATCTTCATATACTCTACAAGCACCACACTCTCCAAAATATTTACAATCCATATATTATCTATCCTACTTTATTGTTGCTATTAGGTTACCGATGAGTAAATTCCAGCCATCAATCAATACAAAAACAAGTATCTTAAAGGGCAGAGAAATCATTACAGGCGGGAGCATCATCATACCCATAGACATAAGTATAGATGCAACAACCATATCAATAACTAAAAATGGTAAAAAGAGTAAAAAGCCTATCTCAAAAGCGGTTTTCAGCTCACTAATCACAAAAGATGGAATAATCACAGAAAGAGGAACATCTGCAATAGTTGCCGGATTTTCCATATCTCTTATCCTAAAGAAAAGTGCCAAATCCTTCTCTCTTGTATTTCTTATCATGAAGTTTTTAAAAGGGAGTGCTGTTTTATCAAAAGCCTCTTCATACCCTATTTTCTCTTCTATGTAAGGCTTTATGCCATTGTCATAAGCTTGTTGTCCTATTGGCTCCATCACAAAAAATGTAAGTATCATTGCAAGCATAACAAGAAGTTGTGTTGGTGGCACTTGCTGTGTTCCAAGAGCTTGTCTTAAAAAACCAAAGACTATGACAAAACGAGTAAAAGTTGTCATAACAAGTATCATACTTGGAGCTAAAAAGAGAAGTGTAAGTGCGACTAAAACGTTTAGTGAACTTACCAGTTGCTGTGGAGTATCAGGCGCTGAAAGAGCAAAGTTCATAGTCGGTATATTTACCACTTCTGCTCCTAAAATAGAAACAAAAGCTAAAAGCATAATTGCAGGTTTTAACATTATTTACTCGTAGCCTTATCTAAGATAGAACTTTTGATTTTTTTCTCTTGATCTGACTTGCTACCATAGAAATGCAATTCGACTCTACGATTTTTTTCTCGTCCGGCTTTTGTTACATTTGTAGCCAATGGCTTATACTCTGCAAATCCTGCCGCACTGATTCTCTTTGGATCAACACCGTTTAGAAGTAGCTCTTGAAGAACTGATATTGCTCTAGCTGAAGAGAGTTCCCAGTTATCTTTAAAAACACTGTCCTTGCCAGGTCCTTGATTGTCCGTATGACCTTGAACGCTAACTTGCATCGTATTTGGCAACTCTTCTACTATAAGAGCAACTCTTTTAAGAAACAAAATTGCATCTTCATTCTCTATAGTTGCACTTCCTGACTTGAAAAGAAGTGAAGCAGGAAGTTCTATCACAAAACCTTCTTGTGCTTCTTCAACAGAGATAGCCGGTCCATGACCTTTTTCCATCATCTCATTTGCATCTATCACTGCTTGAGCAACTCTATTTACTGCGTCGCTACTCTCATCTTGAGCTTCAATAGGAGTAGATTCTTGAATACGTTGCTTAGAGATCTCAGTCTTTGTACCACCCTCTAAAACACTCATTGCACCGGATAGTGACCCGATAGCTTCAGAGATTTTCTTTGCATCCATACTTGACATCGATAGTAGTAAAACGAAGAAACACAATAGAAGAGACATCAAGTCGCCAAAAGCAGCTAGCCAACCAGGTAAACATCTCTCACATTCTGGACACTTTTTCTTAGCCATTAGTTATATCCAGCATTAATCAAATTGACTCACCCGATCTTTAGGAGCTAAGTAAGCCAACAGTTTAGCTTCTAGTACCCTAGGTGCATCTCCTGATTGAATAGACATAATTCCAGACAAAATCATCTCTTTAACCAATGTCTCTTCATCATTTCTAATACCTAATATGATAGCTATTGGTGTACCAACAACATTACCGATAATTGCACCATACATCGTTGTAAGTAACGCAACTGCCATAGATGGACCAATCGCTGATGGGTCTGCCATATTTAAGAGCATTGCAACAAGACCAATAAGTGTACCAACCATACCCATAGCACCTGCAAGGGCGGCCCAGTTACTAAACATAGAACCATTTATCTTATGACGTTCACTCGTCTGTTCCATATCTATCTCCAGCAGTTCACGAATAGTATCAGGCTCACTTCCATCAATTGCCATAGAGAGGCCTTTTTTTAAGAACTCATTAGGCTCAGCATTAACTTCACTCTCTAGAGCCAAGATGCCATCTTTTCTGGCTTTTGTAGCAAAATCAACAAGTTTTTTAATAAGCGAAGCTTCATCTTCTACAGTAGGCTTAACAGCTACCATAAATACCTTGGCAAAGCCTTTCATCTGCGATGGTTTGAAAGATATCATCAACGCACCAATACTACCACCAACAACAATTAAAACAGAGGGTATATCGATATATGCACCGACACCAACACCCATTGACATAGCACCCATAAGAAGAGCTAAAATCAGAACTATACCAACAACTGTACCTAAATCCATTCAAATACCTTAAAGACTAAATATTGAGCTTATAATACCACAAATAATATTATACAGCTATCATAAACGAAGAAATTCATTGAATTATGAATATTAAAACAGTACAATTACACAAATATTAGGGGAAGATCACATATGCTAGAACTTTTATACAAACAACCAAAAAGAAATGCTTATGTTCTCATAATAACTCTAGCTTTTTTCTCTGCAATTTACAACGCATTTTTACCACTTCACGGAGATGAAGCATACTACTGGATGTGGAGTCATCATCTCCAAACTGGGTACTATGATCATCCACCTTTTATAGCATATATGATATACCTTACAAACTTTATATCTCAAGCAGAGTGGGGAGTTAGACTTGTAAATGTATTTTCTATGAGTATCTCAGCTCTATATATTTTTAAACTCACATCTGAGATGTTTGATGAAAAAATTGCACTAAATGCACTGCTTATTTTTTCCAGTATTATATTAGTTCATGCCGGCTACATCATTACAACGCCTGACTCACCTCTTATCCTTTTTTACTCAATTACTCTTTACTACTCTTACAGAGCTATTTTCTATGGCAAAACTATAGACTATGCACTCACAGGAGTCTTTCTTGGGCTTATGATGCTTAGTAAATACACGGCTATTTTATTTGTTTTTAGTTTACTTATCTTCATAGTTATAAAAAGACGAGACATACTTTTAAGTGTGAACTTTTATTTGGCAATTATTTTATCTCTAATAGTTATCTCGCCTATGCTTTGGTGGAACTATCAAAATGATTGGATAAGCTTTGCGTTCCAACTAGGACATGGCACAACTGACACATTTGAAATAGATCCAAATCTATTTTTTGAGTTTTTAGGCGGTCAATTTGGCACTTTCTCTCCTGTTTTTGCAGGTGTTTTGTTTTACTATTTAATTAAAGAGAAAATCTACTACAAAAATGACAAACTACTATTTCTTTCACTTAGTACAGTAGTCGTTTTACTCTTTTTCTTTTACAAGAGTTTTTTCACTAGAATGGAGTTAAATTATACAGCCCCGGCATATATTTCCGGAGCAATATTGACTGCTTACCTGTTTGATCACTATAAGCTTGTAAAACTATTTAAAGTAGGTCTTGTTATTGCTATTATTTTAACGATTATAGGTCGCTTTGGATTTTTGTTTTATTTAGAGATTGTTCAAGATAGAATGTACGGAAATAAAGAGGCTGTAAAACTATTACAAACCCATGCCAAAAAAGGCGATAGTTTTTATGGTGACCACCTGACAATTGCCGCATATTTGAAGTATTATTTAAATGGGCATCCTGAGACTGATTTAGCAGTTCCCAGTAGATTTTCTCAATATGATATGTGGAGAGAGAAAGAATTTTTAAAAGATGGTTTAGTCTTAACTAGAGATCCTGAATTAAAAAATCTAAAAGCTAAGTATAATAATGTTGATCTTGTTGATAGTATCACTGTTAAAAAAGGTATTACAAAAACAAAAACTCTATATATCTACAGAGTTTCTGATGTCAAATAAAACATTAATACTATTTTAGATAAAATCACACTAATTCAAAATACGGTAAGAGATGAAAAATACAATCAAATTGATTATAACTATTGTTATGTTTTATTTTCTATTTCAGTATGTAGATTTTAAAAATCTCATCGAAATACTTGCCAAAAGCCACGGTGGGACAATCCTTATAGCCCTGCTCTTTCAACTTGGAAGTACCTATGTGGCAGCCTATAGATGGCGACTTATCATGAAACTTTTAGTTTTTAACGAAACAGTCTCTTATTATGTAAAAAGTTATTTTAAAGCTTCATTCTTCAACCAAGTCTTACCTAGCAGTATTGGTGGAGATGCTGTTCGTATCATTGATCTTACTCAAAAAGGCTATGATAAAAAAGATGCTTTTTATGGAGTCTTTGTAGATAGAGTCGTAGGGCTTGTAGGTCTTTTAGTTTTAAACCTTCTTGCTACAGTTATTTTCTTTGGTACATTTGATGAAGAGTTCTCACTTCTTATCATACTAATCACTCTTGGTGGCATCATCGGATTCACTCTTCTCTTTCACCTAGAAAAGATTAAATTTCTAGCAAAGTACAAAGGTTTAGATCTTTTTCACAGACTAGCCAGACGATTAAACAAACTATATGCAGACAGAACTCTTCTATATAAACATATAGCTATCTCTGTCGGAGTGCATCTATTGACGGTTCTATCTCTTTATGCTCTTGCTCTTAGCATTGACTTCCACATGTCATTTCAAATCTTTCTTATAGCTATTCCACCGGTATTTTTACTTACTATTGTTCCTATTTCACTTGCCGGATGGGGAATACGTGAAGGTGCCATGGTCGGTATATTTATGCTTGTAGGAGCAGATGAGACTAAAGTCTTAGCAATGAGTATTCTTTACGGACTGCTACTAATCATAGCTTCGATCCCAGGTTCATACTACTGGGTAAAAAGCAAACGTGCAACTTAAAAAACTAACAAATTAAAGGAATTATAACTATATGAATGTAGACACAATGAGAAATATCGACCACTATGCCGGTGTACCACTAACATTTTTAGGTACTATTATTAAAAAAACTGTTGATTTCTTTGTTCCACCTAAAAAGATAAAACCAAAAAATGTACTTCTTATAGAACTCTCCGAAATGGGTAGTGCAATCATTGTTGATCCTGCTATGAGAAAGCTAAAAGCAAACATCGAAGGTGAACTATTTTTTGTAATCTTTTCTAAAAACAAAGTGAGTCTGCAACTCCTTGAGACTGTAAAAGAAGAAAACATCTACACTATCGATGAGAGTTCTATTTTAAACCTTGCAACAAGTGCATTAGGCTTTTTAAGCTGGTGTCGTAAAAATAAGATTGATTCTGTTATAGATTTAGAGCTATTTTCTCGCTTTACTGCACTTCTTACTGCAACTTGTGGAGCTGTAAACCGTGTAGGATTTCATGCATTTCACAACGAAGGACTTTACAGAGGCGACTTCCTGACTAAAAAAGTTTCTTACAATGCTCATCAGCATATTGCAAAAAACTTCATATCTTTAGTTGATGCTCTTTTGAGTGAGAAACAGGAACTTCCATTTACAAAAAGAATCATCCCTGATGATGAGATTATAATAGCAAAAGCTACTATCAGCGATGAAGAAAAAGATGATGTAATTAGCATTATTTCTCATATATCTGAAGGCTTCGATAAAGATAAAAATCCAGTTATTTTAGTTAACTCAAATGCATCAGACCTTCTTCCTCAAAGAAGATGGGATAAAGAGAACTATGGTGATGTAATCAAGCTTATCTTAGACTACAACTCAGATACTGTTATCTTACTAACTGGTGCTCCGGCTGAAAAAGATGGTGCACAACTTTTAGCTGATTATGTAAAGAGTGATAGATGTATAAACTTTGCAGGTGCTGTTAAGTTCTTACAACTTCCAGCACTTTACAGTGTAAGTAAGTTCATGCTTACAAATGATTCCGGACCTGCTCACTTTGCTTCTATTACGGATATGCATACTTTTGTTTTATTTGGACCTGAGACTCCGGCACTTTACAGCTCACTTGGACCAACGACTCCTATCTATGCAGGTATGGCTTGTAGCCCATGTGTAAGTGCTTCTAACCATAGAAAAACACCATGTACAGACAACCAGTGTATACAGATTATTACTCCTGAGTGGGTATTTAACACTCTAAAACCAAAGCTTGATGAACTTAGCAAATAACCCACACAAAAACTTTTTATACTTCATTAGCTTCGTAGCCGTTTTACGGCTTACTCTAGCTCCATTTGTCGGGCTTGGAGTTGATGAAGCTCACTATGTACTTTACGCTCTAAATCTGGATCTTAGTTATTTTGACCATCCTCCTTTAGTTGGCTGGGTTCAGTATATTTTCACTTCTATTTTTGGAAGCGGAGAGTTTGGTGCTAGAGTTGCAGCCATCATCATTGGTTTTGTGACATCTATCTTTATATATCAACTTATATATGACATTAACAAAAACACTTCAGAAGCATTTATTGGAGTTTTAGCACTTCATGCCTCTTTTTTGTTTAATGCTCTATTTATCATGCTGATGCCTGATACTCTGCTATTTTTACTCATTCTGCCTATTATCTTTACAGTTATAGAGATTGAAAAAAACAACAAACTATCTGCTTGGATTTTACTTGGAGTACTTTTAGGTCTGGCGGGTCTTTCAAAGTATACGGCAGTTCTTTTTATAGTACCTATCATCATCTATGTTCTTATGAGAAAAAGATATGACCTTTTCATTACACCAAAGATAATTCCCTCAATTGCTATTGCTCTCATTATTATACTTCCTGTAATCATCTGGAATATTCAAAACGACTGGTCAAGCTTTGCTTATCAGAGCGCTCATGTTGTTGGAAGCAATACAATCAACTGGAATGGTTTTGTAAGTTCCATAGGAGCTCAAATAGGTGCATATAACCCATTCTTAGCTCCTCTTGCTTTTTATGGTTTATACAAAGCTCTACGTAGTGATAACTCCACTATCTTTCTTACAGCTCTCTTTGGTTTAGTAATGATTCTGTTTTTCACTTATGCATCTTTGTACAAAACTGCCCTACCTCACTGGTCAGCTCTTTTTTACATGCTTTTCATTCCTCTTGGAACATATTATATGCTTCAAGTATCTAAAAAATATCTAAAGTTCGCCATTGGTTTTGGGCTTATTCTAAGTACTATAGCTTACGCTGAGTTAGGTTTCAAATTTATCCCTCTTCCAGATCATCAATCACTTCACCGTGACATATATGGTTGGGATATAATCATGTCAAAAGCAAATGAGCATATCATAGATGCTTCAACACAAGCCTTAGCAGTAACAAACTGGACTTTGGCTTCTCGTGCTATATACTACAACCGTAATTACGACTCAAATATCTATCTCATAGATGATAGAAAAGATCAGTTTGATGTTTGGGAAAAAGAGAAACCTGTAGGTAAAGACTTAGTCATCATAAATACTCACTCATTTAAAAGAGATATAGATAAATATATGCAGTGTTCTAAAGTAATCAAACACAATAAATTTGATATAATGCTGAACAATTCAAAGGTAAATACCGTAGAACTTGTTACATGTAAAAACTATCAAGGGCTTAGATAGATGATTTTCTCAAAAAAAGCGTATATTGCGTATATATCAACTCTTATCCTCCTCATACTTCTATCTTATTTCACACTAGACTTACGTGTAGCTCACTATTTTGTAGCTAATGCAAAAACATATGAGCCTATAGGTGACTTCATTAGTATATTCGGTGAATCTCATTGGTATATAGGAACTGCTATTCTAGGATTTTTATTTTTTAAGTTCTACAAGAAAAATGAACTATACCAACAAAGATTTCTATTCTTACTTTACATCAATCTTTTCTCTGGAATAATAAGTCTAGTTCTAAAACAGCTTTTTGGCCGTATCAGACCATGGGGATTAAGAGATGGTAATGATGATTATGGATTTTTACTATTTCAAAATTGGGATATGAGTTTTATAGAGAAGATGAAGTATCATTTTACAACTTTAGCAGATGCTCCGACAACATATTCTTCATTTCCATCAGGACATACGACGACTGTATTTACAGCTTTTACATATCTAGTTATTTTATTCCCAAAGTATCTATACCTATGGTTAAGTCTTGCTATTGTTCTATCTTGCAGCAGACTGCTTGCAAATGATCATTTCGTCAGTGATATCTTAGCCGGTATTATGATTGGTACAATCTCAACTATGTTTATATACTCTAAATTAAGGAGAAAAATATGAAAACGTTTTTAAAAAAGACTCTGATTTTTATACTTGTTGTTGCTTCAATATATGGAGTCGGAAGACTTGGTGTAGTAACTTACGACAGTTATGTGCATGTACCAAGAGCTCCTTACACTGCCATGCAGACTCAAAACTCAGTGACTGTCAAGTGGAATAGCAATGAGTTTGAAGTTGGCTCATTGGAGTATGGTTTTTTCTCTGATTCACTTACAAAAAGTATAAAAGATGAGAAAAAGACTAAGAAGCACTCTATAACTATCTCAGGATTAAACGAGTGTACAAAGTACTATTATAAAGTTAATTCTAACTCACTAGATATAGACAATGAAGACAGAAGTTTTAAAACACTATGTAAAAATGCAGACTCTCAAAAAATCTGGATTATCGGAGATAGCGGAGAACCTGGTAAAGATCAGGACAGAGTTTACAAGCAGATGTTAAAACACATAGACAATGACTTTAACAAGCTTGATATGTGGGTTCTTCTTGGAGACAACGCTTATAGAAGCGGAACTCAAAAACAATATAATAAAAATATGTTTGAGCCATACAAAGAGCTTGTAAAAAGATTTACACCTTGGGCTATTATTGGTAATCATGATGCTAGAAGATGGGCTTTTTACAATATATTTGACTTCCCTACAAACGGTGAAAGCGGTGGTGAACCAAGCGGAAGTGAAAACTACTACTCTATAGACAACGGAAACCTGCACCTTGTAATGCTAGACTCTGAGATGCGCCGTATAGATGCCAACAGCGACATGGTTGCATGGCTTAGAAAAGATTTGAGTAAAAACACAAAACCTTGGGTTATAGTTGCTCTGCATACTCCTCCATACACAGATGGCGGACACAATTCAGACAGTGATTATGACAGTGGTGGGCGTATGAAGAAGGTAAGAGAAAACCTTGTTCCTATCTTTGATGAGTTTGGGGTCGACTTGGTTCTAAGCGGTCACTCCCATGATTATGAACGCTCTAAACTTATTGCAAAACATACAGGTAAAGGCAAAAGCTTCAACAAACAAAACATTATTCAAAATGCCAAGAGTTGTTACACTAAATCTATTAAACCCACAAAAGACAGCGGGACAATATATCAAGTTTGTGGCTCATCTTCTAAACTTGACCAAGCAGATCTTAAGCACCCTGCTCTACCTTTTGCATTTCAAGAGATGGGTTCTATCATTTTAGATATAACACCGACAACGCTAAGTTCAAAATTCATCAACATCGATGGAAAAATAATGGACGAATTTATAATCAAAAAAGACAACACTTCATGTGAAGGTAAAAAATGAATAAAGACCAAATAAGTATAGTTATTTTAGCTGCGGGAAAAGGCAGCCGTATGAAATCTCCAAAGGCAAAAGTTCTTCACAGCATCTGTGGAAAACCTATGCTTTACCATATCATCAAATCTTCTTTAGAAATATCAGACGATATCACTGTAGTTGTAGCTCACCAAAAAGATGCAGTCATAGAGCAGATCAGTTCTTTTTTTGAAAAGATCAACTTTGTTATCCAAGATGCAGACAACTTCCCTGGAACCGGTGGAGCTATGATGGGTATAAATCCTCAGCATGAAAAAGTATTAGTTCTAAATGGAGATATGCCTCTTATCACTTCAGATGCATTGAAAGGTTTCTTAACAACAGATGCTGATATTATCATGTCAATTTTTGATCTTGATGATCCGGACGGTTATGGTCGCGTTATCATAGAAGACGGTCATGTTCAGCGTATAGTAGAACAAAAAGATGCATCTGTTTCTGAATTAAAAGTAACAACTGTAAATGCCGGCATCTATGCATTTTCTAAAAGCGTAATAGAAAAATACATCCCACTTCTTAGCAATGATAACGTTCAAGAAGAGTACTATCTAACTGATGTAATATCTATGGCAAAAGCAGACTATTTAAATATATCTCCTCTTCTTGTAGATGAAGAGAAGTTCAAAGGTGTAAATTCTAAAAAAGACCTCTCAGATGCTGAAGTTATAATGCAAGACAAGATAAAAGCCCACTGGATGAATGCAGGCGTAATTATGCAGCTTCCTTCAACTATATACATCGAAGAAGGGGTTACTTTTGAAGGTGAGTGTATTATAGAAAACGGCTGTCGTCTTACAGGAAACACACTTATCCAAAACTCTCATATAAAAGCTGGAAGTGTAGTTGAAGATAGTATTGTTAAAAACTCAGATGTAGGACCACTTGCACATCTTCGCCCTGCTTCGTACTTGGAAGATACTCATATAGGAAACTTTGTAGAAGTTAAAAAGAGTTCTCTAAAAGGTGTAAAAGCCGGGCATCTAAGCTACATCGGAGATGCACAGATAGATGAGGGAACAAATATTGGTGCAGGTGTTATCACTTGTAATTACGACGGTATTAAAAAATACCAGACTATCATCGGTAAAAATGTTTTTATAGGAAGTGACTCTCAGTTAGTTGCACCTGTGCAGATAGAAGATGATGTTATGATAGCTGCAGGGACTACGGTTACAAGCGGTAAAATCGAGAAAGGTTCTCTCGCTCTCAGTCGAACAAAACTTAAAACTATAAAAGATTTTTACTACAAGTTTTTTAGAAAATAAGCAACTTTTTAAAATTACTACCTACTTAACTACTACATAATTCAAAATCATGTAGTAGTCTTGGAATAAAATTACTAATTATTGGATAAAATACATTTCAAATATAACAGTACTACTCTAAATATTATACTAAAACATTTAGGAATAACATGAATAATTCAACCCTACAAAATGTTGCCAACTCAAATCTACTGCAACTAATTATATTTGTCTTAGGCTTTGGTATAGAAAGCTTCTTTCTTGGTTTCTCTATTACCCTTCTCATTATTACAATAATTCATATTACTTTAGCCCTATATCTGCGCTCACAACTAATGATAGTTAAAGAGTCTGTTGAGGCTGTAACAGTATCTATGGATAAAGTAAGTCATGGTAACTTTGATACAGTTGCTCTGGAAATCGGTAAAGGTGAAACTTACGCATTAGGTCATGAGTTTAACTCTATGATGAAACAGTTAAGTAACTACATGGAAGAGACTACAAAAGCAGTTAGAATAGCTGAAGACACAAGTAAATCTTACTATGCAAATACAGATGGACTTAACAAAGTCTTTAAAGAAGCTGCAGATGCTATAAATCACTCGGTTAAAACTATTGAGGCTGGATATAAAGCACAGATAAGAGGAAACTTCACTGAAAAGCTGCATAACCTTGGTGGTGGTATTGCTCATGGTTTAACCCTGATTCAAAACAACCTTTTAACTAACTCTGATGAAGTAAACAGAATCTCTCAAATGTCAGAGAAAACATCTGTAGAAGCAAATGAAAGCTTGAACTCTATGAAAAGCGTATTGGAGATGTTTAACAGTTTAACTGAAAAAGTAGAAGCTACAAATGAAAACATTAACTCTCTATCTGAGAGATCAAATGAGATATCAGCTATTGCTGACATTATTAAAGATATTGCAGAACAGACCAATCTTCTTGCGCTTAATGCTGCCATAGAGGCTGCTCGTGCAGGTGAACATGGTCGTGGTTTTTCTGTTGTTGCAGATGAAGTAAGAAAACTGGCTGAGCGTACTCAAAAGTCAACTCAAGAGATATCTATAACTATTCAAACATTACAGCAAGAGACTCAGGAGATCCAGTCAAATGCAGGAGATATGTCAGAAATAGCGAGCAATGCAACTCACACTATTGATGAATTTGCAACTACATTAGAGGGCTTTCAAACTAACGCTCAAGACTCGGCAAAATATGCAAGCTTTATTCGTGATTCACTATTTATGGTACTTGTAAAAATTGACCATATTTTATTTAAATCAAATGCTTATGCATCTGTTATCGCTCAAAAAAGTGTATCTGAATTTAGCGATCACAAGCAGTGTCGTCTAGGTAAATGGTATATTAATGAAGGTAAAGCGAGATATGGACATACTAAAAACTTCTCAAGTATTGATGCTCCACATGCTCTAGTGCATAGAAATGTACATAAAAATATTAACTTGATAGATGAAGATAAAGTTCTTAGTAAAGAAAATGAAACTACTATTATCAATAACTTTGCTTCTATGGAAGAAGAGAGCAATAAACTATTTGCTATATTAGATGATGTTGTTAACGAACTAGATCCAACAAACAAGAGATAGATTTTATATAAATTTTACAAACTACAGCTACACTCTATAATATTTTATTATATTAAGGGGTGTAGCATATGTCTACAAAAAACTTTTCACTTTTAAACAAACTTCTCATAGCACTGATTCCAATCATACTTATTGCTTTTGTCATACTCTCATTTATCATGTATAAGCAAGTAGATTCCATAGAAAAAAGTATATACAACAAAGAGGAACGCACTCTGAAGAGTGACATTCAAAAAGACTTGAACACGAAACTAGAAGCACTGAAAAATATTGTTATCTCCATTTCCAACAATGGTCTTGTAGTAAACAGTATGTACGATGAAGACCGTGAATCTATCTTTAACGAGATATTTAAACTTAGAGAAGCTCTAACTGCAAATAAATCTTTTACAAACCCGCTTATACAAGTAGTTGATCTCATGAGCACATCATATGTCAAATCTTGGGATAAAAAGGCTTACGGTGCAGATGTCGGTATGCGTAACAGTATCAAAGTAGTTCAAAAAGAGATGATACCGTTTATCGGCTCAGAAGTAACCAGAGGCGGTCTGATGATGGTTGCGACTGCACCTCTTATGTATGTTGTAGAAGAAGAAGAAAAAGAGTACATAGGAAGTGTTGATTTTATATCGCGGTTCAACACACTTATCTACAAAAAAAACGACCCGCAAGATACTCGTGACCTGCTTATACTTGTAGATAAAAAGTACCTTGAAACGGCAAATTATATAAAAGACCCTACTATTATCGGCTCATACTATGTTGACCATGCAGATGACAAACCAGACCAGGCATTCTTGGATGCTGCATCTGCTATTGACCTTGAGCTATTAAAAGAAGAAGGTCACATAAATGATAAAAAGTACTTTTATACATACGAAAACATCAAAGACAATGATGGAAAAAACATAGGTATCTTTCTCTTGGCAAAACCTCTAGATGAAGTAAAAGCAACAGCAAAAGAGGCAAGTGAAGCACTTATCTTCCTTATAAGTATATTTTTTGTCGCGATTATTATTATTTTAATCATTCTGATTTTAGCAACCAAAGCACTGATACTATCTCCACTTGATGAACTCTCAGGCATCGCTAAAGAGATTTCAAGCGGCAGAGGAGATCTCACAAAAAGACTTGTAGAGAAATCAAATGATGAGATAGGAAAGACTTCAAACTACTTCAACCGCTTTATAGAAAAAGTACAAGATATGGTTTCAAAAGTTATGCTCTCTGGACAAAAGACATATGAAGACGTTGAGGGTGTTACTCAAAACCTAGTTCAGATAAATGAACGTATGAGTCAAGAGAGAGACTTTCTTCATATGGCTACTAACTTAGGTGCAGATGTTCAAAACATACTTAAAGAGTCACTGGATGATTCCATCGAGACAAGCAAGAAAGTAAACCTTGCAGTTGAGAACCTCTCGTGCGCACACGATGACATCATAAAACTTGTAGCATCTGTAAACAGCGTCTCCGAGAAAGAGAATGAGATAGCACACTCACTTGCCGAACTAAGCAAAGATGCTGAAAATGTAAAATCGGTTCTAAACATCATAGTAGATATTGCAGAGCAGACAAACCTTCTTGCACTAAACGCAGCCATAGAAGCGGCTCGTGCCGGTGAGCATGGGCGTGGTTTTGCAGTGGTTGCAGATGAAGTAAGAAAGCTTGCAGAACGTACACAGAAGTCTCTTACTGAGATAAATGCAACCATAAATGTCATAGTCCAGTCCATAGTTGACTCTAGCACTCAAATAGATAAAAATGCAAAGTCAGTTGTACAACTGGTAGAACACACTTCAAATGTAAAAGATAAGATACTAGATAGTACTGAGTACATCCAAGAGGCATCTGTAATGGCGAAAAACTCAGAAAATGTTTCAAAGAACTTAGCTCAAAACACTAGAAACATCATACAAAATATTGACGATGTTGACAAGCTTTCTACTCAGAACAAAGTCTCACTTGAGGAGATAGAACTAAAGGTCAAAAAAGTACAAGAGAGCGCTCACGACTTAAACGAGCAGCTGGGACTATTTAAAGTTCAGTAAATATTAGCTATCATATCCTAATTAATTTTGTTAATTAGGATTTCTGTGAACATACTACATTTTAGCGATACTCACCTAGGGTACAACGACTTAGACATTTTAAACGAAGAAAACATCAACCAAAGAGAGGCGGACTTTTATGACGCTTTCTCTCAGGTAGTAGAGCAGATACAAGTTAGCAAACCTGACTACATCATCCACACCGGAGACCTCTTTCACAGAGCTAGTCCATCTAACCGTGCTATTACATTTGCACTAGAGCAGTTTAGAGTCATAGATGCACTGAATATTCCTTTTATCATCATTGCCGGAAACCACTCAACACCTAGAACAAACCTAAGCTCACCTATACTAAAGATATTTGAGAGTTTTAAAAACGTATATGTCTCTTACAACCAAGAGTACAAAAAAGTAGAGTTTGAAGATGTTGTGTTTCACACCCTCCCCCACATGAATGACGACTCAAAAGCATTAGAGCAGATAGAACTTTGCGAGTCAAACATAGATGCAGATAAAAAGAACATCATGATGATGCACTGTTCTGTCGGAGCTTGGTACTTGATGCAGGAGTTTGGCGAGTGGGTTTATCCTACTGACAAAGAGTATATATTTGAAAAAATGGACTATGTAGCTCTTGGTCACTGGCACGGATTTGGTCAAGTAGGCAAACATGAAAACGTTTACTACAGCGGTTCAACCGAGAGAACAAGCCTAAATGACAAACGAAACTCAAAAGGCTTCATAGAACTAACTCTAAATGGCTCTCTAAGCGTAAACTACAAAGAGATAGACATACGACACATCATAAGTAAAGAAATCGACTGTGAGGCTTATGAGAGCTCTTTAGCATCTCTAGATGCGACTGACACCAAAGATGCAATAGTCGAAGTAAGACTAAAAAACCTTACAGCCCTGCAATCCATAGACATTCAAAACTCAGACATTAAAGAAGTATTTACAGATGCTATGAGCGTTAGTATTAAAAGAGAGTTCAGAAGAGATGCAAATGAAACAGAAGTCGTAGATGCCGAGGCTATAAGCCTTGAAGAGTTCTTTTTAGAACACATAAAAGAAGATGCAAATGAAGAAGAGTTTGACAGACTAAAAGGAAAAGTACAAGAACTATTTGCACACTATGAGGAGTCTAGCGATGATACTATCTAAACTGCATCTGGAAAACTTCAAAAAGTACACAACATACGACATAGAGTTTGGCGAAGGACTTGTCGGGATCATCGGTAAAAACGGTAGCGGAAAGTCTACAATATTTGAAGCCATACTCTTTGCTCTTTATGGAGAGTTTAAAAGCAGAGGTGCAAAAGACGTAGTGCGAAATGCCAACGCATCCACCAAAGATGCAGTAGTCGTAGAACTTGACTTTGAGTTTGAAAGCGTTGAGTACAAAGTGCAAAGAGAGTTTCGCGGAAAAGCTCTAAGTGCAAACGCAAAGTTCTTTAAAAACGGTGAGCTTACAACTACGGGAGCAAAAGAAGTAACTTCTGCGATAGTCAAGCTGACAGGTATGAGCAAAGACTCGTTTATGCACACACTCTTTGCATCTCAAAAAGAGCTGACAAGCCTAAGCACTCTTAAAAACGAAGACCGTAAAAAAATGATACGAAAACTTCTGGGACTTGAAAAGATAGACTTCGTAGAAAAAGAGCTCGTGGAGAAAAGCCGCTCACTTGGACGGGAGATAAATGCATTTGCCGAAGTACTTCTTGGCAAAGACGAGATAAAAGCAAAACAAGAGCAGATAAAAACGAACAAAGCTTCCAAAGAGACTTTTGCCAAAGATGCAGAGCTAAAGACAAAAGAGCTAGAAGCCATCAAACTGCAGGAGCAAAAACTAAAAAAAGAGCTTGAAGTATTTGCAAAGACCAAAGAGCAGAAACAGAAACTTTTTTCTGAGTTTGAACTCATAAGAAACAGCAAAAGCATAGAACTCATAAACGAAGCAAAGCTCATAGCCGAAAACCATGAGCTCGAACACAAACAAGAAAAGCTAAAAAAACTCTCCAATGTAAAACCAGAGTATGCTTCTTTGCAAGAGCAGCTAAAAGCTCAGGAAAGACTAAAAGAGTTCCACCTGAAAAAAGAGGGACTGACCAAAGAACTGGTACAACTAAGAGAGCAATACACCAAAAGCAAATCTGACATTCACACTTTGGAAAAAGCGTGTGAAAACTACGATGATCTTCTTTTCAATGCAAAAAACATGGAACTGACTCTAGGAATGCTTCAAGAGAGCATAAACTCCAGACACACCATAGAAAACGAACTCAAAGCCGAGATATCAGGCGAGCAAAAACAGATAGACATCACAAACGAGAAAATCGCAAAACTCAAAGAGCTCGGTAGTGACTCCGCCTGTCCGACCTGTACAAGACCGCTTTTAGAAGAGTATGACAATGTCATAAACTCTCTTGTCTCAGTCGTAAACAACACTCACCAAAAAAAGATTGACGAGTACAAAAAACAACTGCAAAACGTATTGAGCCAAAAAGCCGCATTTGAGGCAGATAAAAAGCTCAAAGACAAAGAGTTTTTGGAACTAAAAACCAACATTAAAGTAACAGAAAGCAAACTAAAAGACCTAAAAACAGCACAAGAGCACTTCAAACAGGTAGAGCAAAAAGGCATAAAAAACAAAGAAGAGCTAAAAGAGCTGGAACAGTACTCTTACGATGAGAAAGTCCACGAGAACGTAAGAAACAACTTTACTATTCTGGAACCGCAGTACAAACATGTAATGAGCCTTGAGACAGAGCTAAAGAGGATGCCGCTTGTAAAAAGCGAACTTGAGAGTATCATCAAAAAAGTAGAAAAACTTGATGCCGAGGAAAAGGCAAAAGAAAAAGAGTTTCAACTTGTGATATATGAAGATGTAAAGCATAAATATACACTTGAAGAGCATGAGGGCATACTCAAGACCATTGATTCAAAGACAACTATACTAAACGATATAAAAGTAGCCATAGCATCTATAGTCGGAGAGATAAAGACCATACAAAACTCTCTGGACAACAACGACACCCAACTAAAAAAAGTACAAACAAAAAAAGATGACCTAAGAGACTACGAGAAGATAAAGCTGAGCCTATCAGAGTTCAAGACAAAACTAAACGCAAAAGTAGCACCTCGCATCTCTAAGCTGGCATCTGAGATGTACTCTCAAATAACAAAAGGCAGATACCAACACATAGAAGTAAGCAACGACTTCGACTTTTTCATCTACGATGAGGGCAAAAAGTACCCCATAGAACGTTTCAGCGGTGGAGAGATAGACCTGGCAAACTTGGTACTTCGCATCGCCATAAGTAAAACTCTCACTGAACTAAGCGGAGCAAGTAGCATAGGATTTTTAGCGTTTGATGAAGTCTTCGGAAGTCAAGATGAAGCAAGACGCATGGAGATACTAGAAGCGTTTCACACCATAAAAGAGCAATACAGACAGATATTTTTGATATCTCACGAAATGGAGATAAAAGAGATGTTTGAACGGGTTGTGGAGTTATAGGGTAAAAAAATAAAATTATATATTTATTATGTTGATATTGTATAATTACCCAAAAGATCTTTTTCTATAATATTTACATTTATTAATTCTTCTAATCCATTTAAAATCTCTTCTTTAGAAAACTTATTTTTTTTCATATCGGACCATTCGTGTAATCGTTTTATAATTTCACTACTGCTAATGTCAGCATAGTTTAAAATTATAAAACAAATTGTGGACATTAGTTCAATTTGTTTGTTTGATGAATATGAGTTTATCAACTTGCTCGCATTATTTATATGTGTAGAAAATAATGATAAGTCTTTTTCAATCTTTTTACTAGTCAAAGTCTGATGTGCGGTTGCTAATGCTTTTTCTGTATTAAATTTATGATATTCTTGAAACTCTTTAATATCTCTGGATAATATTTCTATCGAATGAGAATATGGACCATAATGATGTGCTTTAAATTTAAAATAGTTTTGATTACTGAAAATATTAATAAAAAAGGCTGTCTTTTGTAACCTAAGTTTTGAAAAGTTCTCCAGCTCTTGTTTGATCATCATTAATATTATATGAGACATTGTTAACTTTGGAGCTTTTTTAACATCAGCTTTATATAATAATGATGGTTCATAAATAAATACATCCACGTCTTTTGATATAGGAAGCATATAACTGTAAATAATATCTTTAACTTCAGTCCAATTTAGTCCTCCATTTCCACTACCTAATGGTGGTATAGCCAAAGACTGAATGTTTCTTTCTTCAATTAAATCAACTAATGCTTTCATCCCATCATCAATATAAGAAATTTTAGATTTCTCTCTCCATTTATTTTTTGTTGGAAAGTTAATTATTAATTTTTTATTTTCTAAGAAATAGTGTAATTTCCCAGGATGTAACTCATGGTGTCGACAGGCAAGAACATATGAATCATTTGTTTGAGGGAACTTGTTTTTAAATTGATATGCAAGACCTTTACCCATAAATCCTTCACAATTCACGGTATTTACTAAACATTCAGCTTCACTTTCTAAAATATTTCCCGTCATAAATGTCAACACATTATCTCCCTATAAATAGCCCTGCTTCAACATCTATGAAAAAACTGGCTTTACAGTTAGTATTATATAGTCTTTGGCACAATTCTTCAAGATAATTCTTTGTTTCAACTGATTTTACTATGATTGAATGAAATGCACTTGATTGAACACTTACGTGAACTGCTACACATTCAGCCATACAAACTTCCTTGCACTCTGAGTTAGAATAATCTCTTTTTTCCATTAAGTCCCAGTCTATTTTTTTCAATCCTTCTTCATAATCAAAAATCTTTAATGGTTTCATATGTTTCGGATGAGTTGGGAATATTTTAAAATTATTTTTTGGATTACTTGCAACTTTTCTATGCAATGTAATATATACAAATTCTTCGTCAGGATGGTCTATTTGAACTCTTCCTGCGAATGGAGTGCCTAAAAAAAAGTGAAATGGTACAAGGTCAGAAATTTTATGTCTATTTCTAAAATCAATAATCTCCTGTTCGGCAACATCTTTAAAGCTTCCATCTAGGCTATGTCTTGGCTTCAAGCCATCTCTTAAAATAGATTCTATATTTGATAATGCAGTTAAATGATATAACAACTTTCCATTTTTAATACTTTGTGACATTTATAACACCCTTCTTATATATAATATTAACAAACACTATTACATAATTTTACTGTATAATAAATAAATTTTATTGTTTTCGTTTAAATCTGTGTAACTACACTCCCAGAGGTTGCTTATCGCATCGTAATCTCAAAAATATTGACAAAACTAAGTGGTGCAATTTCCATCGGATTTCTAGCGTTTGTTGAAGTCTTCGGAAGTCAAGACGAAGCAGAAATACTAGAAGCATTTCACACCATTAAAGAGCAGTACAGACAGATATTTTTGATATCTCACGAGATGGAGATAAAAGAGATCTTTGAACGGGTTGTGGAGTTGTAAGATAAATGAATTCATTATCAATTATTAAAGGAAAAAAGTGATGGAAATTAATTTACCAAAAATTTTAAATGAAGAGAAAATAAATAAAAACACTGTTTTTCAGTTAAAAGTAGAAAGTCTTACTATAGAAGTGAATATTACGGCACACACAACAAATAGAGTAAATGGTTATATTGCTTCAAATGATCATTACAATTTTTTAATATCTCCATCAAAACTCTGGGCAGAAATTAATAGATTTGATAATGTACTTTACTGTAAAAACTTAAACTCATATCAAAGTTTAGAAGATTGTGCAGATAAAGATTTTCAATGGCTAAAACATCCTTTATTAAATCAAGAATATACTAATGAAGAAATTAATGAATCTTGGGAAAATTCTTTAATATTAAGAAAAGAAAATAGAGAAAGAAGCATAAAGGGTTTACGAACACCCCAAATTGGCGGTATATATTCAACCTTAGGACATTGGGAAACATCTAATGAGACTGCTACTTTAGTAATGCCAACAGGAACAGGTAAAACAGAAACTATGCTTTCTTTACTACTAATGGCACAAATTAATAAATTACTAGTCATCGTTCCAACTGATGCACTCAGAAAACAAGTTTCTGAAAAATTTATCAACTTTGGAATTCTAAAACAAGTATTAGGATTGTTAAACAATAAAGCTTTATATCCAAAAGTAGGCGTGTTAAAGTCAAAAATGACCTCAGAAGAAGATATTAATATTTTTTTTGATAATTGTAATGTTATTGTGTCAACAGCACAAATAGTTACTGGAATGACTACAGATTTACAAGAATATCTTGCAAATAAATGTTCTCATTTATTTATAGATGAAGCACATCATGTTGCTGCACATACTTGGAAGTCATTTAAAGAGCACTTCTATTCAAAGAAGATTTTACAATTTACTGCAACACCATTTAGAAATGACAACAAGAGTCTAGATGGAAAGATTATTTTCAATTACCCTTTATCAAAAGCACAAGATGAAGGTTACTTTAGAGAAATTAATTTTATTCCAATTAGTGAATATGATTCGAATAAGTATGATAAGTCAATAGCTGAAAAAGCAGTTGAAATTTTAAGAGAAGATATAAATAATGGATATAACCATGTATTGATGGCTAGAGTAAATTCTAAAGCTAGAGCTCAAGAGGTATTCGAATATTACAGAGAATATGAAGAATTTAATCCTGTTCAAATCCACACGGGAATAAATCAAACGGAAAGAAATGAAATAAAAAGGCAAATAGAAAACTTAGAAACACAAATTATAATTTGTGTTGATATGCTAGGTGAAGGATTTGATTTACCTAATTTAAAAGTTGCAGCTTTTCATGACATAAAAAAAAGTTTGCCTATTACTTTACAATTAGCAGGGAGATTTACTAGGGATAGTATAGATGAGGAATTAGGAAATGCTTCAATAATTGTAAATTTAGCAACGACCGAAACTTCAGAAGAGCTAGAACATTTATATGCACAAAATTCTGATTGGAATAAACTGCTACCGTTGATGAGTGGAGAAGGAAATAGGGAACAAGAAGAATTTTATGATTTTATAAAAGGTTTTGAAACTTTCCCAAATGAATTACAACTTCAAAATGTTAGACCTGCTTTAAGTTGTGTTATTTATAAAACAACTATTGAAGAATGGAAGCCAGAAAATTTTAAATTAGGTATTCCAAATATAGATGGTTTGTCACAAGTTTATTCAGACATAAATAATATTGAAAATACTTTAATAATTGTGACAGCAGAAAAATCATCAGTTAAATGGGGGAAAGTTGAAGATGTTGAAGATGTTATTTGGTCATTATATGTCTTACATTGGGATAAATTAAATCAACTATTATTTATTAATTGTTCACAAAATAATGGTCTTTATAAGAAATTAGCAGAAGTTGTAACAAACTATACTGCTGACTTAATTTGTGCAGAAGATGTGTTTCGTTGTTTAGGAAATATTAATTTATTGAAAATCAATAATGCAGGGTTAAAAGAACAATTAGGTAAGTCGTTAAGTTATACTATGCATACGGGCGATGATGTTCCAAAAGCACTATCTCCTAGTCAATTAATTAATAAAATTAAATCAAATATATTTGGTGTTGGATATGAAGATGGTGAAAAAATTTCAATGGGATGCTCTTACAAGGGAAGAGTATGGTCTATGAAAAATGGTAATCTTAAAGAATTTAATGATTGGTGTAAATATGTAGGGGATAAGATTTTAAATCCATTAATTAATATAGATGATATTTTGGTGGGTGCAATAATTACAAAAAGAGTGGAATCAAGACCTGAAAAAATGCCTTATTCAATAGAATGGAATGAAAATATACTAAAAGATAGGAATGAAGAAACAGTATTTATAGTCTATGATGGTCAAGAATATGAGTTTAGTATTATTGATATTAATTTATTTGAAGCAAATGAAAATGGAAATATAAAATTTGTTATTACTTGTAATGACGATGTTAATATTTTATACGAATTAAAAATAACTTCTGATAATTTTTCTATAGAGCCTGTACGACGACCTGCCGAAATCAAATTTGGAAATACTTCTCCGATTTCTTTAAGTAATTATTTATATGAATATACTCCAATAATAAGGTTTGTTGACGGTTCATGGTTAGAAGGTAATGAATTTGCCGAATATAAATTTGATGGTTCTGCTTATAGTAGAGAAAATATTATTGTAAAAGATTGGACTGATGTTAATATTAAGGTAGAGTCCCAAAAATTAACTAGAATAGATACATCTATACAATATAAAATGATACAAGATTTAATGTCTAGAGATCATTATAATATTGTTTTTGATGATGATAGCTCAGGTGAAGCAGCTGATATCGTTACTTTGAAAGTAAATGATGAAGATTCTAAAATTGATATCGAATTATATCACTTAAAGTATTCGCAGGAAGATAGTCCAGGTGCAAGAATAGCAGATTTATATGAAGTCTGTGGGCAAGCTCAAAAAAGTATTTTTTGGAGAGCAAAAGGTGCTTATGCATTATGTAAACATCTAATTTCAAGAGAAGCTAAAAGGATATCTAAAACTGAAACAACTAGGTTCCAGTTTGGAACAATGGAAGATTTGCAGATAATTAAAGATAAAAGTAAGAAAAAATATAGATGTGATTTTAAAATTTTTATTGTTCAACCTGGCTTATCTAAATCGAAAGCCAGTGAAGTACAATTGGAATTATTAGCAGTTACTGAAAATTATTTAAAACAGACTTACCAAATTAATTTAGAAGTAATTGGTAGTAATTAAAAATAATGACCCTCTCAAAATCCTTATACACCCGTGGCATCCAATGCCCAAAAGCACTTTGGTTAAAAAAGCACAAACCCTCTGTGCTTACACCTCCAGAAGCATCTGCCGAGGCTGTATTTGAAACTGGTAATATTGTGGGAGCTTTGGCTTGTGAGCTTTTTCCAGCGGGAAAAAAAGTAGAGTTTTCAAGAGAACATGATGAGATGCTATCTGCAACTCAGCAGTACATGGAAGACGGAGTACCAAATATCTACGAGGCTACATTTTCATACGATGGTATCTTGGTGATGGTTGACATACTTAGCGTAGATGCAGACGGTATTAGCATCTACGAGGTAAAAAGCTCCACATCTGTAAAGGACATATATATTCACGATGTCTCTATTCAGTACTATGTTTTACGCTCTCTGGGCTTCAATGTCAAAAGTGCAAATATTATCCACATAAACAGCTCTTACATCAGAGGCGATGAGTTAGACATTAGCGAGCTTTTTTCTGTGGTAGATGTCAGCCAAGACGTACTTGAACTTCAAGCAAATATTCCACATGTTTTAGAAGAGTTTGAGAACTACCTGAGCGACAAAACCAATGAACCTGACATCGACATAGGCAAGCAGTGTAAAAACCCTTATGAGTGTGATGCACTTCACTACTGTTGGAGAGTTCAGAGGGGCATCCCTGAGTACTCGGTATTTAACATTTTCAACCTTGGAAGTAAAAAGCAAGTAGAGCTGCACAGACAAGGCATAGTAGACATAAAAGATGTGCCGGACTCCTTTGACATGACAGCCAAACAAGCTGGGGCGGTTAGCAACTATAAATCTGGCGTCACACACATAGATAAAGTTGCCATAGAAGAGTTTTTAAGCACCCTTACCTATCCAGTGTACCATTTGGACTTTGAGACCTTTCAACAAGCCGTACCAGAGTTTAAAGGCATAAGTCCGTTTATGCAAATACCGTTTCAGTATTCTTTGCATATAGAGCATAAAGATGGCAGACTTGAACATCGTGAGTTTTTAGCATCTGATGGTATCGACCCAAGAGAGCATCTGGCACGTAAACTCTGCCAAGACATACCGCGTGATGTAACAGTCCTAGCGTACAACATGGGGTTTGAGAAAGGTGTCATAAGAAAGCTGGCATCTACTTATCCTGAGTTAAGTGAGCATCTACTTGGCATTCATGACAACATAAAAGACCTTATGACACCGTTCCAGCAAAAGCACTATGTAACTCCTAGCATGAATGGAAGCTACTCCATAAAGTACGTACTACCTGCCCTAGTCCCCGTGATGCAAGATGCAGATGCCAAAGAGAAGATGAGGAAAGCTCTTTTGGAGTATTGTAAGCTTGATACTTTGGCTATGGTTCGGGTGTTGGAGAAGTTGATGCTATCTTAGATGCCATAGAGAGAAAAGAGCTAAAACCAAAAAAGGGCATCTTTTATGATGGACAAGTTTATGATGCTTATGTCTTTGTATCTGACCTCAAAAAGCACAATACTCAGTATCCAAAGATAGAACTAAAAAAGTTCGACTCATCACACGATAGATTTCTCATACTTGATGATAAAGATGTCTACCACATTGGAGCTAGTTTAAAAGACCTAGGTAAAAAGTGGTTTGCATTTTCAAAGTTTGAGATGGATGCTTTAGATATCTTGATAAAATTACATCACTGATAAGATGCACTAACGTTACCTTAATACAAATACTATATCATTACTATATCAAATAAAAGGAAGACACTATGACAAGAAAAATTTTAACAATACTAACTCTTTTAGTATTAGCTCTAGGTTCTACTTCACTACTTGCAAAACAAAAACCATTTTTAATCCATGGACAATTACCTCACCTGACTGGAGTAATAATGCAACTATGGGATGATGAAGACTTAGCACTTACACCTAAACAAAAAGCAGAACTAAAACAAATCAGAATAAGAACAATAGGCGGTCTTGGAACTATAAAAGGTGAAGTATTTCCATTAGAAGCTGAAATAGTAGAGGCTAGTAACAATGGTGCGACACCTGAGAGCTTAGAAGATGATGTTGAAAAGTTAGCAGCACTAAGAGCAGAGGCTACTATGATTCACATAAAGTGTATCTACGATACAAAAAAAGTTCTAACGAAAAAACAGCTTCAACTACTAGAATAAGTTCTAAAAAAAGCAAAGTAATATCTATTGACAATATGGAGATGGTTCTCCATAAAGATGATTATGTGTTAGTTAAACACTACTTTGGCATCTGCTATTCGCTGATAAATTGAGATCTTTTTTTTGTGAGGCATCCACTTGATTAGGATAGTTGCAAGCGCTTCCCACAGCGAAACCCAGGCAGCGACAGTCAAACCTTCTGCGACCACACCAGCCATTATACTCGTCTTGACAAGCTCACTTTGATTCATCAAAACAGATATTGAAGCGATGATAAATCCTATGAAAAAGAGGATTATAGATGTTCTTCCCATCTCTTTAATCTTTCTGCGCTCAAGTTCCTGCATATATACAAAAAAGTTCTTAACACTGTTTTTCACTCTGGTTATAGACTCTTTTTCCGCCGGTACTTCAAAGTTGAACTGAATAATGAACTCTTTTTTATCTATCTCTGTAACACTATCAATCATATACTCGACCAAATCCTGGTTCAAATCTTTTTTTAAGAAGTGTGAACGCCTGTCAAAATCATCATATAAATCTTCTACTCTTTGCGCAGAAATATCAATAATAACCTCTCCGCTCTCGGTACGTTCATAACGTTCTATAATATCTTTTTTCATAAAAATCACCGTCACTTTTTCTTTTTAAATTATACTATTAATTTTTAGATTATCAGTATATTGAATCTTTTAATATTTTTACAGATAAAATTAACCACTTAAAAAAAAGAATAGATTATGTCACTAAAAGATAAAGAAAAGTGGGATGCGAAGTATCTCGAAAAAAGTCAACTGCTAAGACCTAGAAAGCCTAGTCAAAACCTAGAAGAGAACATAAAGCACTGTACGGGAACCAAGGCTCTTGACTTAGCTTGCGGTTCAGGACGAAACAGCATATTCTTAGCTCAGTGCGGTTTTGAGGTAGATGCCTTTGATGTTGCCGAAATTGCCATAAAAGCACTGGAATCTGATGCGCAGAAAAAGAACCTTATCTCTAAAATTAACGCTTCTCAAGTTGATTTAGATACTCATAAAATCAAAGAAAACTACTATGACCTTATCGTTATGGCTAACTTTCTTGACA
>NZ_JBFFNS010000025.1:0-31380 GCF_041563035.1 Sulfurimonas sp.
CATTACCACACAACGGTTGTCGCGCACCTAAGCGTCGTAGAGTTTAAGGAGATTACTGATGGCAAGATATAGAGGTCCAGTAGAAAAAATCGAAAGAAGATTCGGTGTAAGCCTTAACTTAAAAGGTGAGCGTCGTTTAGCGGGTAAATCTGCATTAGAAAAAAGACCTTATGGTCCTGGTCAACATGGTCAGCGTCGTAAGAAAGTTTCTGAGTATGGTTTACAACTTAATGAAAAGCAAAAAGCAAAATTCATGTATGGTGTTTCTGAGAAACAATTCCGTGCACTGTTTGTTGAAGCAAAAAGAAGAGAAGGAAATACAGGTACAAACCTTATTACCTTAATTGAAAGCAGACTTGATAATGTAGTTTACAGAATGGGCTTTGCATCAACTCGTCGTTTCGCTCGTCAGCTTGTTACTCATGGTCACCTACTTGTAGATGGCAAAAAACTAGATATTCCTTCTTACCGTGTTAAACCTGGTCAGAAAATAGAAGTTCGTGAATCAAGCAAGAAAAACAATCAAATTGTTCGTGCTATAGAATTAACTAATCAGACTGGTTTAGCTCCATGGGTTGATATCGATGCTGAAAAAGTATTTGGAATCTTTACTCGTTTACCTGAACGTGAAGAAGTTGTTATACCTGTAGAAGAGCGTTTAATCGTTGAACTTTACTCGAAATAATAGTTAATAAAAGGCGTTAGAGAATGAAAAAAATTAAAACTACTCCACTTGCTCCTCAAGAATTTGAGGTAGAACAGATTAGTGAGAATGAAGCTAACATTATGGCATACCCTTTTGAAACAGGTTATGCTATCTCTTTGGCTCATCCACTTCGCCGTTTTTTATTAAGTAGTTCAGTTGGTTACGCACCAATTGCTATTAAAATCGAAGGTGCTAAGCATGAGTTTGATTCTGTGCGTGGTATGCTTGAAGACATTTCAGACTTTATCCTAAATCTTAAAGAGATTCGCTTTAAGCTTAAAGATGAGGCTTCTGAAGCAGAGATCAGCTACAGCTTTGCTGGTCCATGTACTATTAAAGGTGCAGACCTAAGCAATGATGAAGTTGAAGTGGTAACACCAGATGCTCCACTTGCAACTCTTAACGAGGACTCTAACTTAAACTTTGTAATCAAAATTGCACAAGGTATCGGTTATGTTCCAAGTGAAGATACTCACGATGAATTAGAAGATGGATATATAGCACTAGATGCTTATTTTACTCCTGTTCGTAGTGCAACTTACAAAATTGAGAATGTTCTTGTAGAAGACAATCCTAACTTTGAAAGAGTAATTTTAAATATTAGAACTGATGGTCAGATTTCTCCATTAGATGCATTTAAAAACTCTCTTGAAGTTATGTATGCTCAATTAGCTGTATTTAATTCTGAGATCAGCATAAAAGCTTCAACAACAATCGAACGTGTTGAAGAAAACCCTGATCTTAAAAAACTAGTAACTCATATTGATAGTTTAGGTTTAAGTGCAAGAAGTTTTAACTGTCTTGATCGCTCAAGTATTAAATTAATTGGTGAGATAGCATTAATGAGTCAAAATGACCTTAAAAATGTTAAAAACCTAGGTAAAAAGTCATATGATGAGATCGTAGATAAATTGCAAGAGTTTGGTTTTGCAGTTGGTGCTGATCTTGCAGATGATGTAATTAGTGCATTAAAAAAGAAAATAGAAGCCGCACAGGCTTAATAGAGGAATAACAGATGAGACATCGTCATGGATACCGTAAACTAGGTCGTACAAGTGCACATCGTGCTGCTTTACTTAAGAACCTTAGTATTTCGTTAATAGAACATGGTAAAATTGAAACTACTGCTATCAAAGCTAAAGAGTTACGTTCATACGTTGAAAAACTTATCACAATTGCTGGTAAGAATGACTCTAACGCTCACAGATCAGTATTCGCGGCGCTTCAAAGTAAAGAAGCAACTAAAACTTTAGTAAATGAAATAGCTCCTAAGTACGTTGATCGTGCTGGTGGATATACAAGAATTACTAGAACAAGAATCCGTCGTGGTGATGCTACGACTATGGCTTTTATAGAATTAGTATAATTGCTACTCCCTCCTAGTCCCCAAGTTTAACTTGGAGACTAGAACTAAGTTAAACTTCCCAATTCCAAAATACTTAAAATACAAAGAGAGACATTATGAGTAATTTCGCATTTGGAACTTATAGAATAAGTGATTATAATCCTCAACACATAGAAGCATTAAAAGAAGCTATTGAAGCTGGAATCACGATGATAGATACATCATCAAACTATATGGATGGTGGTGCTGAGCGAGCTATTGCACTTGCATTTAGAGAGTTTGATGAAGATGTTAAATCGAACGTAGAAATAGTTAGTAAGTTTGGATATATCCAAGGTGCTAATATGGTTAGACATAAAGATGAACCTTTCGAAGAAGTTGTAGAGTTTTCAAAAGATTGTTTTCACTCTATTTCAAAGTCTTTTATACATGATCAACTCACAGAATCACTAAATCGTTTAGAGATGCAAAGGTTAGACTGTTATCTTATACATAATCCGGAATATTATATTCTAGATGCTATTAACAGGCAAGTTGATAAAGATGATAGACTTGATGAGATGTATAGAAGACTTTACATAGCTTTTGTTGCACTTGAAGAAGAAGTTAAAAATGGTAGAATTATTTCTTATGGAATTAGCTCTAACAGTTTTTCAAAAGATCATAATTCCGATGAGTTTTTACCATACGAAGATCTGATAACAATTGCTGATAGAGCCTCAGAAGAAGTTGGAAATGATACGCATAGTTTCACAACAATTCAGCTGCCGATTAATATTCTTGAGAGAGAAGGTTTAAAATGTGCTTCATGGGCAAAAGAGAATGGGTTAAGAGTTTTAGTAAATAGACCATTAAATGCTGAATATGAAAAACTTATGTATAGATTGGCTGATTACGATGAGCCAAGAGAATATTATCATCATTTAAATGAACTGCTTGAAGTTTGTGACAATGAGATGCTTAGACCACTTTATAATTTACTAGAGGAACTTGATGCTTCAAAACATAAGTTCGGATGGATAGGTGATTATGATGCTTTCTTTTATGCTCAGATAATCCCTCATATGAGAAATTCTCTTGAAGTAATAGATGATAAAAATAAAGAGACTATGCTTAATTTTATTGATCTATTTTTTATTGAGTATAGAAAAATGGTTCTTCATGAATGTTCTAAAAACACAAGAACTCAGTTAAAAGATTTCTTCAAAGAGTGTGACTCAACTATGCAAGAATGTTCTTTAAGATTTTTAATGCAAAGAGAGAGTATAGAGTATATACTTGTAGGGATGAGAAAACCAAGCTATGTACATGAAGTTTTAGCATTAAAAGACTAAAAATAGCAAGGTAATTTAATTTTTTATGACTTGTTAAGCGATATTGTCATATTTTATGTGTATAGAATATTTAAAGGATAATAGATGATTCCATTCAGTGATGAAGAATTAATGAACCCTGTTAAGGCTTCAATTGAAAAAATACGACCTTCATTAGCATTAGACGGTGGAGATATAGACTTTATAACTGTAAAAAATGGAAATGTTTATGTTCAGTTAAAAGGTGCATGCATAGGATGTGCAAGTAGTGGCAGTACACTAAAATATGGTGTAGAAAGACAACTTAGAATGGATATTCATCCGGAATTAACAGTTGTAAATGTACCTGTAGGTATGGAAAACGATATAGATAATCTTTAAAACAAGTGAAAAAAATGAACGCTATCAGTAAACATAAAACGCTATCACAAGCTAAAGAGTACTTTAGTAAATCAGACTATAAAAATGCACTAGAGAAATTTGCAGTAGTTTTGCAAGACTTCCCTAACTCAAAAGAGGCATATAATGGTGTGATTCTTTCTGAAATGGCTCTAAGCGGTGAGGGTGGTGCTGAAGCCTTATTTGATTATTATGAAATATTAAAAGATGAAGATAAAGAGTCAGCTGATAATATTATGAGTGATATATTACAGACTATGGATGGAACGGTAGAGAAACTTAGTGAAGTATTCGCTGAACCTCTACGTGAAAGATTAGAGTTTGAAGATGGGATACTTTATCAAGATTTTAAAGCCATTTTAAACAAGGGTGCAGGGTTCAAAGAGACTTTTGAGAATATCATGTTTTCGACTCGTGTGATAATTACTCAAAAAGAAGATTTTATAGATTTTTTAGAAAACCTTATTGAACATGGTTTTGCTGAAATGGCACTTACTTACTTAGAAAATGCACTTAGTGTTTATCCCAGTGATGAGTTACTAAGAAAACTACTTAAAAAGTTGGCAAAGAGTAAAAAAAGTGAAAATTGAATTACCAAATCAAGAATATACATACATAACTGAAGACTCGTCTGAGTGTTCAGCAGATACAGCGTTTGTTTTAAGCGCTCAAAACAAAAAATACCTTCAAGATGCCAAAGATAATGGTGCTCATTCGATAATTAATATTAAAGAAATTGCTTCACTATTTGGTATCGATAAAATCAAAATAGTAGGGATTACAGGCACAAACGGTAAGACTACAACTGCTAGTGCTATTTACTCTTTCTTACTGGATTTAGGTTATAAAACTGCAATGCAAGGAACACGTGGTTTTTTCATGAATGATGAAGTTGTAGAGGGTAAATCTCTTACAACACCAAGTGTACTAAATACCTATAAACATATCTACCAAGCTGTAGAAGCAGGGTGTGAGTTTTTTATAATGGAAGTGAGTTCTCATGCGATTGTTCAGGAGCGTATAGAGGGTCTAAACTTCGAGCTAAAAATACTTACAAATATCACACAAGATCACTTAGATTATCATAAAACTATTGGTGAATATATTGCTGCAAAAAATAGTTTTTTTCAAGATGAAAGTAAAAAGCTTATAAACAAAGATGAGCCAAGAGCTGCTTTTAATATAAAAAATACTTTTACTTACGGTATAGAAAATAACGCTTCATACAAACTAATGGCATATTCGTTAAATGATGCTTCAAGCGGTATTATTCAGCATTTTCAAGAGGTAGTTCCATTTACATCATCACTTCATGGCTTCTTTAATCTTTATAATCTAATGGCGGCTATTGGTGCTGTAGATCTTTTAGTTGAAGAAAAATTGGAGAAGGTTGTTGAAGTAGTAGATAACTTTGCAGGTGTAAGTGGAAGAATGGAACAGGTTTGTGAACTTCCAAATGTAATAGTAGACTTTGCACACACTCCAGACGGGATGCAACAGGTTTTAAATGCTCTGAAAGAGAAAGAACTTCTAGTTGTATTTGGAGCCGGCGGTGATAGAGATCAACAAAAAAGACCTTTGATGGGCAGAGTTGCTGCGAGTCTTGCAAAAAAAGTTTATATTACGAGTGACAACCCAAGAAATGAAGATCCACAAGCTATTGTAGATGATATATTAGCTGGTATAGAAGACAAAAGTATTGTAAGTGTTGAGCTAAATAGAAAAAAAGCTATAGAGATGGCACTTGATGATCAAGAAGAAGGTGAAGTTGTTGTAATTCTTGGAAAAGGTGATGAAGCATTTCAGTTAATATATGATCAAAAACTGCCATTTGATGATAGAGAAGTTGTCAGAGAGCTTTTGAATATCAACTAACTACTCCAAATAATCGGTGAAAACTCCGTTCACTCCCATATCAAACAACTGTTGACGTCTTTTAGGATTGTTAACAGTGTAGATATTTACAAAAAAACCTGCATTTCTCAACTCTTTTACAGTCTTCTCATCAACAAGCTCATCGTTAAAGTGGTAGGCATCTACCTTTAGTGATTTTAGATATTTTATCAGATAATCCGGATGTTTATCTTCAACCAAGGCCGCTGTAGGTATATTTGGAGCTCTTTTTTTAAACATGCTAAGATACTCATGTCTGAATGAAGAGAGTAGAATAAACTCGCTTACATCAAAACTACTAATCTCACCAAGTACAGTTGATACGACTTGTTCATCACTAAAAGAGTCATGTAAATCTTTTATTTCAATATTGATATATTGCTTGTTTTCTCTTATAAACTCCAAGACTTTTTTAAGTGTAAGAAGTACTTCTGATCTAATGTGATTTTGATAAAACCAGCCCCCATAATCAAGCTTTGAAAGCTCTTCATAAGAAAATTTAGACACTCTATACGGTACACGCATTTTATATATCTCTTTTTCTTTTACATTAGTTGTGCGTTCTAGCGTATCATCATGCATAATAACGGCAACACCATCACTGCTTAACTGCACATCAACCTCTATAAAGTCACAATGACCCATGCTATATCTAAGTGCAGAGAGTGTATTTTCAGGATGTGAGCTGCGTGACCCTCGGTGAGCCCCGATAAGACCCGGTCGTTTAAAAAGCTCTAAGAAACTCACATCGCATCCTTTATGGTGCTTTTCACAAGGTTAGTCAACTCAGCGTAAGTCATATCATCCGGATATATTGGTTTTAGATAGGTAAGTTTAACTTTCTTTGGTCTTGGAAAGATTTTTCCACTTGGAAGAGCCTCAAAACTACCGTCGATGATGACAGGGACTATAGGAACATTGTGTGTTTTTGAGAGCATTGCAAAGAACGGTCTGAACTCCAGAAGCTCTCTGTCTCTGGTTCTGGCTCCTTCTGGGAATATAACCAGATTTTTCTTTTGCTTTAAAGGCATAGATGCATGGAGCATGGACTCTTTAAGATTTATATTTGCATCTATTAAAATAGATTGACCGTATTTGGCAATTGGGTTAAAAAATACTGTTCCGAAGACTTGTTTAAAAGCAAGAAAGAAAGTGTTTTTTAATATAGAGTATGGAAGGGTGGCTTCTATCAAAAAACCGTCCAGCATACTCTGATGCGTGGGGGCAATAATACATGAAGACACAGGTATGTTTTCTACTCCTTTTACTTCAAGTCTAAAGAAGAGTTTGAATAGTGGTAAAAGAACTGTTTTGTATGTAAACATGATAAAAGGGGAGAATATAAGCTTCTCATCATCCTCTTCTTTCAAAATATCTTCCCACTCTATTTTAGTGGGTGTTATATACTCTTTATGTTCTTTTATGTATTCATACAACTCTTCCATATGCATAATATTAGAGAAGATTTTTTCATCTATCTTGACCCCATAGCTATGTTCAACAAATACAAAAAGCTCTACATAGTTGAGTGAATCCAGCCCAAGGTCTAATTCCAGATGCGAAGAGGGTAAAATAACTGCGTCGCTCATTGTACAAAGATATGATTTTATGGTTTGGTAAAGGTTGTCGCTTGGTTCATCTTCAGAAGTCTGTATAGTTTTATTTGAAAGTTCTTGAATTGCAGTTGTGTCAAATTTTCCTGATTCTGTTTTTGGCAATGGATGAATAGAGATAAAATATCCTCGAACCTTTTGAGACTCTTCTACTTCCAAATTATAAAGCTCGACTCCGTACCAGCGGATTTCACTCTCTATGTTAATAATATGCGCTGATTTTAGTGTTTGGAAGTTGGGGTAGATAAATGCAAAAGGATGTCCATTTTCTATAGTAACAACTATCTCTTTTATAAATGGACAAAGAATTTTAATTCTTTCTTCAATATCGTGCAAGTTCATTTGCTCTTCTTTATTTAAAATCTTACGTTTAGTCCTACATACGCACCATTTAGATGAGAGTCTACATCTACAAGGATATTGCCATTTGAATCTGTTAATTTTTCGTAAGATACGTATTTATAGTCATAACCGACTTCAATATCTAAGTGTTCATTGACTGGAACAAAGAAACCAAGACCAAGGTTAAAACTGCCGTAATTTAGAGAACTTGCTTCAGCATGATTTATATCGAAGTAACCAGCACCAAACCCAGCCTTAAAGTAAGGGTTAATGAAAATATCCCAGTCAAATGCTTTAACCAGTTCAACATTCATCCCAAATTTATCACTGTCTTTTCCTGTAGTGGAAAACACATTTGCATCATTTTTAAGATAGTCGAATGAAAATTCTATTGCATATGCTTCTCTAACACCGTAACCAATCTTTAGTTTTCCCATCTCTGCCGTATTTGTTGTGCTGGCTGTATCAGAGAATGTTTCATTCATGTAACCGGCACCTACTCCCATGTATACTTTAGCATCTGAGTATAAAGATGTGATTAGCAGAGAAAATAGTAAAATCTTTTTCAAATTATTAACCTTGTTATTGTTTATATTTATAGTGTGAATTATAGCTAAAAAGTTGCTATTTAGCTTAAAAAAACAAACTTGTTTTTGTGTATGATATTTTATATGTATATTTTAGTTATAATTCCGTTAAAAATTTAAGGATAAAATTTATGGGAATCCCTCAACCGGCATTTTATATGTTCAAGTGTGAGCAATCAGCTCCTCCAGGCATGCCAAAACCATCATGTGTTACACCTCAAACTCAGGATCTTTTTCAGTACCTTGCTCAAAAATTAATGCAAGAAGGAATTATGGGAACAGTTCAACCTATCCGTACTTCTTGTATGAATCGTTGCTCTTCAGGCCCAGTTATGCTAGTTGAACCGGGACATACTATGTATGCAGGTCTTACTAAAGAAAAAATTGATAAAATAGTATCAGAGCATATTATTGGTGGAAACGTAGTTTCTGAATATGTAATCGATTCTGAGCAGTGGGACAATCCAATAACTCCTGCTGATATGAAAAAACAAATGGGAATGTAGGAAAAGTAGATGACTATAGAGATGTTGTACAGCAAAATCCATCGTGCTACTGTTACAGATGCTAACTTAAACTATGTTGGTTCTATTACGAT
The DNA here is from genome assembly GCF_041563035.1 of Sulfurimonas sp. Taxonomy (GTDB): domain Bacteria; phylum Campylobacterota; class Campylobacteria; order Campylobacterales; family Sulfurimonadaceae; genus Sulfurimonas. The sequence goes on from NZ_JBFFNS010000025.1 coordinate 8,797, forward strand.
AGATGAAGAGCTTTTAGAAGCTGCAAAGATGAGGGTTGGACAAAAAGTTGAGATTTTAAATGTCAACAATGGTGAAAGATTTTCAACATATATTATCTTAGGCGAAAGAGGCAAAAGAGATATCTGTTTAAATGGTGCGGCTGCTAGAAAAGTTCACAAGGGAGATAAAGTAATTATAGTTGCATATGCAACTTATGATGAAAAAGATCTAGAGACTTACCAGCCGAAAGTTGTTATCTTAGATGACAATAACGATATTGATTACGTAGCGGATAGTATCTAGTAATGTTCGGTAATATTGGTGATATGAGTAAAATGCTTGAAGGTATGCAAGAAAATGCTGCCAAGCTTCAGGCTGAACTAGAATCTAAAACTTTTAGTGTAAAAAGTGGCGGAGGAATGATTGAGCTCAGTGTCAATGGAAAGGGTGAAGTGATAGATTTAATAATCGATGACTCAATGATGAATGACAAAGACTCACTTCAAATATTACTTATAGGCGCTATGAACGACGCTAATAAAATGGTTCAACAAAACCAGCAGAACAGTGCTATGGGAGCACTAAGTGGCATGGGCGGATTGGGCGGAATGAACCCTTTTGGATCAAAATAAATGTTTAGGCTATTTTTAGCTCTAAACTTTCTTCTTTTAAATCTTTTCGCTTGTAAAGGCGGATATGAATCTTGTAAACTTAAAATTACTCACTCACAAGCTATTCAAAACAAAACACTTCAAATCCCAGTTTTAGAAAATAAAAGAGTAGTCTTTTCAAAATATATTCCAAATGCAAAGGTTATAAAATATGACCCTTTTCTTTCTCTATATCTGATTGATGATAGAAAAAAATTCAAACATCCTTTTAAAATAAATAATCATCTTTCACTTGGTGTAGCATCTGTAGATAAAAAAAGAGCGATAGAAGGAAAAGTAGTTAAAAAGCAGATCGGCTTAAATAGTTTTGCAAGCTTTAGTGAAAAAATAGACACACCTTCTCTTCTGTTAAATAGCTGTTGTGCCTTGGAAGGAATAGTTACTCCTCAAGGGATAATAGAAAAAGAGTATGTAGAGAGATTTTTAAAGAGTAAATCCATTGACTATGGTGATATTGGAATAAGAGTAGAAGATAAAAAAAAGCAAATCATTATTAAAAGAGTAAACCCTTTTATTGAAGACAATCCATTTGTAGAAGGTGACTCTATAGTGGGTTTAAATGGTGAAAAAGTCAGAGATAGTGCTACATTTATGAGAAAGATATTGTTTTCAAAAATAGGCTCTTATCATAAGATTAAAGTAAAAAGAGCCTCAAAAAATGTATACTTTAAAGTACAGGTACAAAAGAGATATGGCGGCGGATATATCAGTGATACCTTTTTAGAACAAAAAGGAATTTATTTTAGTCATAATCTAACTGTAATGAAAATAGCTAACGAGTTTAAAGGTTATGGACTTAAAGTCGGAGATAGACTTATGCAGGTAAATGGTACAAAAGTAAGCAATATAGCCGATATTAGAGAACATATAAGTGACTTTAAATATTTTGCCTCTCTTTTATTTGAGAGAGATCACTTTCAATTTTTTGTAAATATCAAGGGTAAAGTGAGAAGTAAGAAGTAAGTTGAGAAGGGGAAGTTTTGCTTGAAATTGGTAAAAAATGTCTAGAAGCCTGTATTAATATAGGTGCCTTGCCAACTGATAGTGAATCCCAGCGTCTTAAAAAAGCTTCGTTAACTATGGTTCCTCTTATTGTTGGCCCTACTGCCTTAGTTTGGGGACTTCTATATATTTATTTAGATCATTATCTATCTGCATTTATTCCACTCTCTTACAGTCTTATATCTCTATACAACTTGTGGCATCTGAATAAGACAAAAGATATTGTCTTATTGCAAAAAATACAGATGATACTTGTGCTTATTTTACCATTCCTTCTTATGTGGTCTCTAGGTGGCTTTGCCCTTGGAAGCTTCGTTATGATATGGGCATTCTTCGCTCCTATAGCAGCACTTACCTATGAAGAGAGTGAAAAAGCGCTCCCTTGGTTTCATGCTTTTATGTCTCTTGTTGTTGTTTCTGCAGTCATTGATCAAACACTTATAGAAAACCATACGACTTTTATGCCTCAAATTGCAGTGGAGTTGTTTTTTCTTTTAAATATATCAGTTGGATTATCTGGAATTTATTTTTTGATAAAATATTTTATTGATCAAAAAGAGAAAAATGCTAATACTAAACTAGAAGCAAAGCATGAAAAACTTTTGGTGACCACTGTCCAACTAGAAAAAGCAAATGAAAAGTTAAAATATCGTGCACATCACGATGAGCTAACAGATATACCAAACAGATATCTTCTAAAAGAAGAACTTGTTAAACTGACCGCTTATGCTATTCGCCATAAGCACTCAGTTGCTTTACTATTTATAGATCTCGACGGTTTTAAAGAAGTTAATGATAATTATGGACATGCCAAAGGTGATGAAGTTTTACAAACTGTTGCAAGTAGAATAAAGTCTTTACTCCGTAAAGAGGATATCATTGCAAGAATAGGTGGTGATGAATTTGCTGTTGCCATAGGAGCTTTAAACGATTTAGTATATGTTGAGAAGGTTGCAAAACGAATTATTGTGGAGGTAAGTAAAGACTATGAAGGTCTACCAGCATCTTCAGTAGGTGCTAGTATTGGCATAAGTGTTTTTCCTAAACACACAACTAATATTGATTCATTATTTAACTATGCCGATAAAGCTATGTACAGTATTAAAAAGTCTTCAAAAAATGATTTTATGATTTACAGTGAAAGTGTATAGAAATTAATAGTCATTTAACAAGAGTACATATATAATTTCACATGCAAAATTTTGAGACATTTTTATTAGAGAATTTACCAACATCAAAGAGTATTCACCCTACTTATGAGAAAGCCCTTCAGCAGATGCTAATCGCTGGAGGAAAAAGGTTTAGACCTGCTCTTCTTCTTGGTGTTGTCAGTGCATATAACTCTCTTATGTTAGATGGAGCTAGACATGCTGCTTACGCAGTTGAACTACTACACACTTACTCCCTTATTCATGACGACCTACCTTCTATGGATGACTCTCCTCTTCGTAGAGGGGAGCCTACGCTGCATGTGCTTTATGATGAAGTAACAGCAATACTCGCAGGAGATGCTCTCAATACTTACTCTTTTGAAGTTTTAAGCCAAGCTCCATTTTCAGACTACACACGAGTAAAACTCATCCAAGAGTTGGCAAAAAACGGCGGATTAAACGGAATGGTTTTAGGTCAAGCGATTGACTGTTATTTTGAAAACAAACCACTCAATGTTGCAGACATTAAAATCTTACACACAAACAAAACAGCAAAACTTATAGCAGCTTCACTAAAAATGGGAGCTATTATAGTAGGACGTGAAGAATTAGGTGAAAAACTTTATGATTTTGGAATCAAACTTGGACTTCTTTTTCAAATCCAAGATGATATTTTAGATGTTACACAAAGCTCTGAAGAAGCAGGAAAGTTAACTAATAATGATGAAGATAAAAACAGCTTTGTTACTATTTTAGGACTTGATGTGGCAATGAGTGAAGCAAATACATTAGCAGATGAACTTAGCAATGAGTTGAACAGTTTTGATGATAACTTACAAAATGAGCTATCTCCACTACTAACAAAATATATAAACAGACATAAAAACTAAAACAGGAATATAGATATGAGTAATGTAATGCGTCAAAAGATGGCCGATTCAATAAGATTTTTAGCAGCAGATATGGTTCAAGCGGCAAATTCAGGTCACCCAGGTGCACCAATGGGTCTTGCAGATATTGCTGTAGTTCTTAGTGAGCATATGAATCACAACCCTAAAAACCCAGAGTGGTTAAACCGTGACAGATTGGTTTTTTCAGGTGGTCATGGTACAGGTCTTATCTACTCACTTTACTATCTTTGGGGATACGGTTTAGAGATCGATGATCTTAAAAACTTTCGTCAGTTAGACTCTAAGACTCCTGGGCATCCAGAGTTTGGTCACACTGCAGGTATCGAGATTACTACCGGTCCTTTAGGTCAGGGTATAGCTAATGCTGTCGGTTTTTCTATGGCTTCAAAATTTGTTGGTTCTCAGGTAAACTCTGAGACAGCAGAACTGATTGACCATAACGTTTACTGTCTATGTGGTGATGGCGATTTAGAAGAAGGTATATCTTATGAGGCTTGTTCTATTGCTGGACACAACAAACTGGATAATCTTATTCTTATCTATGATTCGAATCGTATTACTATCGAGGGTTCAACTGACTTGAGTATATCAGAAGATATCCGTGGTCGTTTCGAATCTCAGGGTTGGGATGTTTTAGAGTGTGACGGTCATAACTTTGATGAGATAGACGCTTCTATCACTACCGCAAAATCAAATACTAAACCAACTATCATTATTGCTAACACTATCATTGCTAAGGGTGCTGGTAAGTTAGAAGGTTCTCACCATTCTCACGGTGCGCCTCTTGGAGATGATGTTATTGCTCAAGCTAAAACTGATGCAGGATTCGATCCAGAGAAAAAATTCTTTGTTGATGAAGATGTAATGGCTCGTTTTAGATGTGCCATTGAAGATGGTGACTTAGTTGAGCGTGAATGGATTCACAGACAAAAAACTCTTCCACTTATGGAGCAAAACGAAGCTTTAGCAGCACTTCAAAACCCTGATTTCTCTCGTATTGATTACCCTACGTTTGAAAAAGCAGATGCTACTCGTAGTACTAACGGTAAAATTATGAATGCTATCGCTCGAGGGATTCCTAGTTTCTTAGGTGGTTCAGCTGATCTTAGTCCATCAAACAAGACTAATCTAAACGACATGGGTGTTTATCCAAAAGGTAGAAATATCTACTTCGGTATTCGTGAACACGCAATGAGCTCAATCGTAAATGCAATGGCACTTTATGGTCCTCTTATGCCTTTCTCAGCTACATTCTTTGTATTTTCAGATTATTTAAAACCTGCTGCTCGTATTGCAGCGCTTACTGGTATCCAGCAGTTCTTTATCTGGACTCACGATAGTATTGGTGTGGGTGAAGACGGTCCGACTCACCAACCTATTGAGCATCTTTCACAATTCCGTGCTTTACCAAACTTCTACGTTTGGAGACCGGCTGATGGTGCTGAAAATGTTGAGGCATGGAAAGTAGCTCTGCAAATGAGTAAATCTCCATCTGCATTTGTATGTTCTCGTCAAAATCTTTCAGTTCTTCCAACTCCGGCAGTTGGTGAGATATCTAAGGGTGGTTACTTATTAGCTACTGATGAAAATGCTGTGATTACTCTTATGGCTTCTGGTTCTGAAGTAGAACTTGCTCTTAAAGTTAAAGAGACACTAAACGGCATGGATGTTCCAGTGAATGTTGTATCTGTTCCTTGTTATGATCTTTTCATAGAACAAGATGCTTCTTACATCTCTTCTATCATCAAAGAGGGAACTAAGACAGTAGCTATTGAAGCGGCTCGTGGCTTAGAGTGGTACAGATTTGCTGATACAGTTATCGGTATGGATACTTTTGGTGCATCTGCTCCTGCAGAACAATTGTTTGAGAAATTTGGTTTCTCTGTAGATTCTATTTTAGAGAAAATAAAATAATTATAATTTTGCACACTCTATAAGCTATGGAGTGTGTATTCTAATCTCATTAATAAAGAGAGTCATTACATTGAAAATTATAATAATTGTAATATTGATGGATCTTTTTATCTTTGCTACATCTCTCATCTTTGTTGATAATGAACGTCAAGCATTAGACCAACAAAATCAAGAATACCATATGGATAGATACGGGTACGATTGGAAAATTCACTAGTAGTGTAACTCTTTCACCTTCTTCAACTTTTATATGTTTGTCAGTATAATGCGACTATGCAAAGACAAAATGAAAAAAAACTATTAAATATTATCAAAATAGTTCCACTTATAATGCTAACCCTTTTTTCAGTAACTACAACAACTTTAATGATTCAATACAATAATAAGCAACTTCAAAAAGAGATGATTTTTTTAAAAAATGATTATATAAATTTACAAAGAGAGATAATTAAAAAAGAAGTTCACAAAGTTCATGCGATGATTAACTATGAGTATAAGCATCTTACGAGTAAAGAAGATATATTAAAAAAAATAGAGTCTATGAAATATGATAAAAACGGATATATATTTATCATTGATTATGAAGGAAATTTTTTAATAAATATAGAAAAAAGCTTCATTGAAAAGAATCAAATAAACTTAAAAGATGAAACTGGTTTTATGATAACAAAAGAGATTATCAAAGTTGCTAAAGAGAAGGAAGGTTATCTTTCTTACATCGGTCTACTTGGAACACATCATACTCACAGTGAAAAAATATCTTACATTAAAGGTTTTGACACTTGGCAATGGGCTATCGGATATGGTTTTCATCCAAGTGATATAGAACCTAAAATATTAAAGAGAAAACAGGAACTGCAAGAGATAAATGATGAGCTTGTTAAAAAGATTTTATTTACTAATATTATATTGACTTCTATATTTATAATGCTTTTTGTATTGTTCTCAAAAAACATTGAAAAAAGGTTTAATAACTATAAAAAGAGAATACAGAAGAAAGAGGAGAAAAATAGAGAAAAAGATGAGATAATATTTCATCAGTCTAAAATGGCAACTATTGGTGAACTGTTAAATATTATCTCACACCAGTGGAGACAGCCACTTGCACAAATAAATGCGATAACTCTTGATATGTATATGGATAAAAAGCAAGATATGCTTGGAGAAAAAGAGTTAAAAAAAGCTATTGCTGATATAGAGACAACTACGCAGTATTTATCCGATACTATAGATGATTTTAGCAGATTTTTTGTTCAAGAAAAAGAGAAGGTGAATTTTTCTCCTAAAGTTGCAATCGAGGAGTGTATAAATATACTATCACCGTCACTTAAACATGTAGATATAAAGGTAAATATTTTAAAAGATGCAAAGATAAATAGTTATATCACACTTTACCAGCAAGTTATACTTACAATTATTACAAACTCTTTAGATGCATTTGCATCTCAAAAGATTGAAAATCCAAAAATAGAGATAGAAGTTGATGAAAGAGACAACAAATCATATGTAAGCATCTCAGATAATGCTAATGGAATAGAGAGTGAAAATATAGACAAAGTGTTTGATCTATACTTTAGTACGAAAAATGATAAAAAAGTCAGTGGTCTAGGTCTCTATATAGCTAAACAGATTATCCATAAGAACATGGCTGGTAATATTATGCTTAAAAACAGAAACAATGGTGTTACATTCATCATATGTGTTTAAGGGAAAATTTATGAATCAGAATAAGTTCTCAATTCTTTACGCAGAAGATGATGAAAGAATTAGAGAGAAATATGCAAAGTTTTTGAGACTCTATTTTAAAGATGTCTATGAAGCGACTAATGGGCAAGAAGCTTTAGAGTTGTATGAAGAAAATAAACCTGATGTCATTATACTTGACATTAATATGCCGGTAGTTAATGGTTTAGAAGTTGCAAAAATCATAAGAAGAAGAGATAAAGAGACACAACTAATAATACTAAGTGCATACTCAGATAGAGAAAAGTTACTTGCAGCTACTGAGTTACTACTTACAAAATATCTAGTAAAGCCAATACAGAGTTTTGAACTAGAAGAGATAATTGTTAAATGTATACATAACCTGCAAGCTCGCGATGATAAAGAAAGTTTACTATATTTAGATGGTGATTTTATATGGAGTAAAGAGGAAGAGACTCTGTCAAAAGGTAATGTTATTTTTAAACTTACGCAAAAAGAGTTGCTGTTACTAAAACTATTTTGCTCAAAACCTAATCTTACTTTCTCAAATATTGATATTTTAAACTATGTTTGGGAAGATGATATTCAGAGTGACTTTAACACAAATAAACTAAGAATAGTCTTTTCAAAACTAAAAACAAAACTCTCTTTTAACCTCTTCTCTTCCCAATATAACGTAGGTTACAAGATTAATCAAAAAAGAAACATTTGAGAAACATTCTTCATATATAATTTTCTCCAAAGGGAAATTATGACTCAAGAACTAGCACAACAAGAATTTACAGCGAATCCTGCACCATTAGGTCTAATGGGCTTTGGTATGACAACAGTTTTACTAAATCTACACAATACAGGATTATTTACATTAGGTACGATGATTTTAGCTATGGGAATTTTCTATGGTGGATCAGCACAGATAATAGCAGGAATTATGGAGTGGAAAAAAGGTAATACTTTTGCGACTACTGCATTTATATCTTATGGTTTTTTCTGGCTTACTTTAGTTGGTTTACTTCTACTGCCAAAACTTGGTCTTGGAGTTGCACCGGACAACTCTGCAATGGTTGCATTTTTAGTTATGTGGGGATTATTTACAGCAGTAATGTTTATTGCTACATTAAAGTTATCAAGAGCACTGCAATTTGTATTTGCATCTTTAACTATATTATTTTTTCTACTAGCTATTGGAGACGCACTACACAGTCCTCTTATTAAACAGATTGCAGGTTATGAAGGTATTATATGTGGAGCATCTGCTATATATGCAGGTCTGGCACAAGTTATAAATGAAGTGTATGAAAAAGAGATTCTTCCTCTTTAGTCATACCTTTTTAGTCGTAGGCTGGTCGTGTCATTATGCGACTGTCCACATAACCACGTCCTACAGTAAAGTGGTATAAAACCTGATAGCGATTATTTTTAAGTCCAAGCAGTCTATGCATATCATCATCTAAGAAACATCCTATCCCAGTTCCAGAGAGTCCCATAGAAGTTGCCTCTAAATATAGTTGTTGACCAATAGCACCACACTCCCAGTAAAGTTCTTTATATCTGTGTGCTCCATACTTTTGTAGTTGGTCTGTAAAGTTACACAACATTCCAAGACTGAATGCTCCATCACTTGCTATGTCCTGAGAACAGCTTATGGCTTTTGAGGTTGCACAAAGGTCTCTTGTCTGAAGCAGGTAGAGATGCTCAAACTCTGTATGACTCCAACGAAATTTAGCGTCCATTTCTTTTTCCAAGTCATCCCTGTCTCTATAGTTTCGCACTAAAATATATAGACCAGATTGATAACCCTCAACCTGATGTACAAAGATCGCCAAATGAGAAGAGTTCTCTTTTGCATCTTGAGAATCTAAAATACTAGATAGCATATTGTGAAATTGCTCTTTTGTTATAGTAGACATATCCTTTTGCATCACATGAACGCTTCGTCTGTTTAGAACTACGTCTTTTGACTCTCTACTTGGAGTTCTTGTTGTCTCACTTCTTAGAGTCGTTGGCTGAGGGATTTGTGCATCTGATGTTGCTTCTTCTATTGCGGGGATGATATCCCACTTTTGCATGGATGGACTTAGTTTATTCGCTATACCTTCAAACTTTAGTGGAACACTCCCTACCAGTGCATTTATTGATAGTTTTGGGTTTACATCTTGTGGTGAGATAACAAAAAGCATATCTGGATTTTCATCTTCAAAAAATCTTGTCTTTTGAGTGAGACCTAGTAGAGTAGAGATGTCAGCATCGCTTACGCTGTCTAGTCTATTTACTTTCCATCCCAGCATCTTCGCAGATACTACAAAGGCCTGCCACGCATGTCCAGCATCTAACTGTGTATAGCGAAATGCACGCTCCCCATATTTCCAAACTTCACGCCATGAGATGCTAGATAGACCCACTATGAAACTTCCCTCCGGCAGTTTTTTCCAGAATGATGTCTCAAAACTTGCAAGTTCTTCTAAGGCATGATCTTTTGGTCTGTAGTGATAGATGCTACTTTTACCAACTTGCTCTTGCATAAGAGGAGGAAGCACAAGATAAGTCTCAGTCGGATGCAGGTTTCCACTAGAAGCATTACATCTTACTGCCCAAGAACTACCGCCAGATTCTTTGTAAGCAGCTAGACCCATAGAGAACTGCAAAAGCTGAGAGATAGACTCTTTGAGAACTGGGGCTGATGGTAGCTCTGCATCTAGCAGATGATATGGTGGAGTTGAGTTTTGTATTGCTAAAGGCAGCTTTATAGTTTTAGCTCCGTTGTAAACTCTAAATGGGTCGGGTTGCGTACTCCAGTCCATGTAGCCAAGCGAGCGAGCATATTTATGTTGAGCATGTTTTGTAGTTTCGTGGTACTCATATACCATCTGTAGTGATTTATTCATGCAAGTAGTTTAATAAACTATTCTTAAATCGTACTACAGAAAAAAGTTTATTTTTTTTATATAGGTTTTTTTAATAAGGCTAATGTTAAAACCTGACTATGAAAATATCACAATTAAAACTCACCACTCCATATAGAGAACTTGATCCTATATTTTTTGATGAAGTAGAACCGACACCACTTAAAGATCCTTTCCTAATCTCTGCATCTAAAGATGCTGCAAAACTCTTAGGAGTAGATGAGGATATAACTAAAGATGAAAATCTAGTAGATATACTAAACGGCAATTATAAACTAGAAGGTTCAGATACCTTTGCCATGTGTTATGCAGGTCATCAATTTGGTAATTTTGTTTATCGTTTAGGAGATGGACGTGCTATAAATCTTGGTAAGGTAAATGGTCAAAACCTACAGCTAAAAGGTTCCGGTCTTACTCTATACTCCCGTATGGGTGACGGCAGGGCAGTTTTGCGCTCATCTATTCGTGAGTATCTAATGAGTGAAGCTATGCATGGTCTTGGCATTGAGACTTCACGTGCACTTGCCCTTATAGGAAGTGATACCGATATAGCAAGGCAGGAATGGGAAAAGGGTGCTATAGTCCTTCGTCTTTCTCCTACTTGGGTTCGTTTTGGTACATTTGAGTACTTTAACTTTAGAGGCGACCATGACAAGGTTCAAAAACTTGCAGACTATGTCATAGATGAATCATTCCCTCATCTAAAAGATGTAGAGGGAATGTACGTGAAGATGTATGAAGAGATAGTTAGAAATACAGCGATTACTATTGCCAGATGGCAGAGTGTAGGTTTTAACCATGGAGTTATGAACACTGACAATATGTCCATAGATGGAAGAACGATAGACTACGGACCTTTCGCATTTTTGGATGATTATGAGTCTGGTTATGTTTGTAATCATACAGATGTAGATGGTCGCTACAGTTTTAAAAACCAACCCGGCATCGCTCACTGGAACCTGCATAAACTTGCAGTGGCATTATCATCGATAGTAAATCATGACAGAGCTTTAGAGATCTTAGATAAGACCTTTGGTACTAGCTATGAAGAAGAGTATCTAAGCATCATGTATAACAAGATGGGACTGTATGCCAAAGATGAAAAAGACATAGAACTCTTTAAGTGGATGCTGGGTTCTTTAGAGAGTGCGACTATAGACTATACTCTCTTTTTTAGAACACTCTCTGCTTATGATGGAGATAAAAAAAGTATCTTAGATATGGCAGTGTTTCAGACACCGCTTAGTGAATGGCTGGAAGCTTATGATGAGAGACTCAAAAAAGAGACTCTGAGTAAAGAGGAAAGACACACGCAGATGCTGGGGGTTAATCCAAAATACATCTTGAAAAATCATATCTTGCAAGAGGCTATAGAAAAAGCACAACAGGGAGAGTACTCGATGATTGATGAATTACTCATAGTTGCTCACAGTCCATTTGAAGAGCATCTAGAGTTGGAGCATCTGGCTAAAGCAACACCTCTAAAGTCAAAAAACATCAAGCTAAGTTGTTCTTCTTAATATGAAAACAGAATATAAAACAATAGAGAGCTTGGTGAGTTCAAATGAAAAGCTTGTAGAAATAGAGCTAATGGTAACACCAGAAGAGTTGAAAATATTTGCAGCTTATTGTATAAAAAACGATATCAAGTTTAATGACTGGATTCGTAAACTTGCGTATGATGATTTGTCAAAAAGATAAAGCTTATTCAGATTAACTTTAATAACATTGATATATAATCAGAGCAATTATAAATTAGAAGGTAATAACTATGAGTAAAAAGTTTCGTTTAGTCACTAGAAGTGATATGGATGGTCTTGTTTGTGCTGTAATTTTAAAACAGTTAGAGTTGATAGATGATATTAAGTTTGTGCATCCAAAAGATATGCAAGACGGTACGATAGTTATTACTGAGAATGACATCATTACAAATCTGCCTTATGTTCCACAAGCTCACTTAGTTTTTGATCACCATGAGAGTGAAACTGTTCGTAATGAAAAAGCTGACAATCACATCATCATCGCAGATGCTCCGTCTGCCGCTCGTGTTGTCTATGATTACTATGTTAAAGACAATGACCTATCTATGATTCGTGAAGATATGATGGTAGCGGTTGATAAAGCAGATTCGGCTCAGTTTTCAAAAGAGGATATTTTAAATCCTAAAGGCTGGGATCTACTTAGCTTTTTGATGGATTCCCGTACAGGTCTTGGAAGATTTAGAGACTTTAGAATCTCAAATTATGATCTTATGATGGATTTGATTGACTACTGTCATGACCACGGTATAGAAGATATCATGACTCTTCCTGATGTAAAAGAGAGAGTTGATCTGTACAACAAATATGCAGGTGAGTTTAAAGACCAGATAGAGAGATGCTCTACGATTTATGATAATCTGGTTGTTCTTGATTTAAGAGATGAAGAGATCATCTACCCCGGTAACCGTTTTATGATCTATGCAATGTTTCCAGAGATAAATATCTCAATACACGTACTTTGGGGATTCCTAAAACAAAATACAGTTTTTGCAACAGGTAAATCAATTATCGACAGAGGTTCAAAAACTAATATTGGTGAGCTAATGTATAAATATGGCGGTGGTGGTCATGGTGCCGCAGGAACTTGTCAGATAGACAATGATAAATGTGAAGATGTTTTAAAAGAACTTATCACTGCTATTACAAACGACGGCTAACTAGAGAAAAATCTCTAGTTAAGCATAACTACAAATAAGCTAAAACTTCAACAGCCACAAATATCGCTCCCAAGAAAACAATAGAAGACAAAAATACCAAAGCAGTTACGACTCTCGGACTACAGTCATATAGAGATGCAAGATTTACATTTGCAACGGCTAGCGGCATCATAAGCTCTATAAAGATGATTCCTTTTATCATGGGATCAAGTTCTATATTTACCAGAACTAAAAAGGCAATGGCAGGAAGTAATAGAAACTTAAATGTTAAAACCCAAATAACTAAAGTCTTACTTATCTCTTGAATCTTCGTACCATAGAGGTAGATTCCAAAAAGGAAGAGTTGCATAGTCATAGATGCATAAGCACCCATCATCAGCATGTTTAAAACTACACCTGAAGGTTTATAACCGTAGACGCTGAGAGCTATTGCGAGTATCGCTGCCCAAAGGATAGGGAGCTTTACTATGTTCATAAGTGATGTCTTGGTATCAAAACTTCCACGTGAGTAGTAAAAGACTCCTACTGTGTAGACTACAAAAACATTCATAAGGTTTACAACAGTCGTATAGGGAATAGACTCTTCACCGAAGATGGCTATGTTTATAGGGATGCCGAGATTTCCGGTGTTCCCGATGATGGCTGCAACCGTTGCAATGGAGTACTCTTTTGGAGACTCGAAGAGTTTTTTTGCAACGATGGCTGAGACTAAAAGAAGTACGACTACGATGCCAAGGTAGATGCTAGGAGCGTAGAGAAGCGTGATGTCGATAGGGCGGATAAGAAGTCCCCAAAAAGTTAAAAAGACTTGCAGGAAGTAGACATTTATAAGTGTTATTGTTTTATCGTCAATCTGCTCTTTAAAACTCATCTTAGCGATGAAACCCACGACAATAAAAATATATATACCAAGAATTGAAAATATTATTGAACTCATAATGAAATTATATCTGTTATAATTTCGTCATGCAAACAATTGAAAATATAAATAATACTATACAAGAAAATATGGCTGTAATGGTCTACTTCTCAGCACCAAGCTGTAATGTGTGTCATGCACTAAAACCTAAGCTCATAGAAGCACTAGAAGCTAACTTTCCGGACTTTAAAGTAGAGAGCGTTGATATCTCAGAGACTGAAGAGATCGCTCCACACTTTAACGTATTTGCAATTCCTACAATACTGATTTACTTAGACGGTAAAGAGTTTTTTCGCAAATCACGTAATATGAGTGTGGATGAGGTGATCCGTGAGATAAGAAGACCTTACGAGATAATGACTTCGTGAAAAAAAACATACTTATAACGGGTTGTTCCAGCGGTATAGGCTACGACACCGCTCACTATCTGCACAACAGGGGTTATAAGGTCTATGCATCTGCTAGAGATGCAGAGGATGTAAAAAGACTTCAAGAAGAGGGTCTGGAGACTTATCTGCTTAATGTAACTTCCCCTGATGATATTTCGAGAGTCTTAAATGAGATAACAAAAGACGGAGCTGAGCTATACGCAGTTTTTAACAACGCAGGATATGGACAACCCGGAGCTGTGGAAGATATAACTACTGATGTTTTAAGAGAGCAGTTTGAGACTAACTTCTTTGGACTGCATGAACTGACACGTCAAGCTATAAAAATCATGCGTAAGCAGGGTTACGGAAGAATCATCCAGCACTCTTCAGTTTTGGGAATCATCTCACTCCGTTTTCGCGGAGCTTATAACGCTTCTAAATATGCCATCGAAGGTCTTTGTGACACGCTTCGCCTAGAGCTTATGGAAACAGACATTCATGTTTGCACTATAAACACAGGTCCAGTACGTTCTGACTTTAGAAAAAATGCCATTAAGATGTTTAAGAAAAATGTAGTTACTGAGGAAAGTGTTTTTGAGAAAGAATACAATGAAGAACTGTTAACTGTAAAAGAGAAAGACAACGACCCATTTACAAAAGACTCTAGAGTTGTTATAAAAAACATAGTCCACGCACTTGAAGCTAAAAATCCACAACCTAGATACTATAACACTCTTGCTACGCATCTATTGGGTGGATTTAAAAGAGTTCTCTCTACTAGCATCTTAGATAAGATTTTGAGGAAGATTTAATAAATATTTTTCCTAAACCCAACTCTCAAAACTAAAAGAATAATCTCGTCATTTTCTATTCTAAAAAGAACACGGATTTTTTTGGCTATAACAAACCTGTATTGGTTTTCAAATTCGCTTCCTTTTAACTCTGTCACTTTTTTTGAGTTTTTTAGAACCTCAAAATTATCTGCAAGATAATGGATTTTTTTAACTATGAGTGTTCTGTCTGGATGTGAAAACGATTTCAAGTCTTTTAAAGATTTTTCAGAATACTTTATATTCAAAGTTCTATGCCCAACTCTTTGTAAACTTCTTCGCTGTCATAAACTTTCATCTCTCCGGAGTTTATTTCTTTTGTGATTTTGTCAGCTACTACTGTATCAGTATAGTCAAAGTAAAAATCAAGTGCATTTTCAACTATCTCTCTTTGAGATTTGTGAAGAGCATCTGCTACATTTTCTAACTCTTTGGCTATTCCCTCATCAAGAGAGATTAATTTTTTTACTGTTGCCATAATTTACTCCAAATAGTTTATATATAATTATATATCTATTTGGATATATTGTCAAATGGACTGAAACTTAATATTGGTAAATTATTTTTTACTTAAGTCTCGTTTTAAATCAATATCGCTACAATCTGCAAACTAAAATTATAAGGATTTTTAATGGAACAATTAAAAATATTTATCTTATCTTTATGTATAGTATTGAGTGCAAACGCTGATATTGTTAAAAACTCAGCAAATACTATCAAAGATACAAAAACAAACTTTTTATGGCAAGACACAAAAGATGTCTCAACTACCAAAAGAACTTTTGAGGATGCTGTTGGTTATTGTAAAAACTTAGAACTAGATGGTCATAAATCTTGGGAACTGCCAGGTTTTTTAGAACTGTTTTCACTTGTAGATACTAAAGTGTATAATCCTACTATTTCAGAAAATTTCAAATATGTAGTATCTGACAACTACTGGTCATCTAAGACATTTGGACATGCATCTAGTAAAGAGGCATTTGTAGTTAACTTTTTGTCAGGTGCATTCAATAGAGAAAAGATGGATGATACATTTTACGTAAGATGTTATAAAAAGGCGAGCTAACTAAAAGTTAGCTCCTTATTTTACTTCATAAATGCTAGAAGAGATGCAGTCACTGCAACATTGAGTGACTCAACTCCTCTTTGCATCGGTATACTTATTGAGTCATTACAAAGTTTTTCAACCTCAGGACTCACTCCATCACTCTCATTTCCTAAAACAAATATTGATTTTTCTGTTGGTACAACATCATAGATGCTAGTTTTTGCATGTGATGATAGAGAGTATATTCTCGTATCTGCATCTAGGTCTGGAAAAATTTCATCAAGAGTATTACAGTAATAAATTGGAAGTTTAAAAAGTGTTCCTGAACTTGCTTTGATTACAAGTGGAGATATTTTTGCAGAACTCTTTTTAGGAAGTATGATTCCATCTACATTCCCAGCAGCACATGAACGAATAATCATCCCTAGATTTTGAGGATTTTGGATGCCGTCAAGTGCTATAAGTCTAAAGCTTTTCATATCTTTAATTTCGTGAGCACTCTTGTAAGTCTGAGCGATAATGTCTATGGCAACGCCCTGATCTTGCTTTGCATTTTTACTTATTCTGCTAAGAGAGCTTTTCTCATGGTAAGTAATCTCTATCTTTCTTGTCTTTGCAAGTGCTAAGATAGTCTTTATAGCTCCATCGGGTTTGTTGCTAGATGCCATGTGTAGTTTGTGAACTTCAACGGATGAGTCTTGGAGTACTTCTACAACAACATTTCTGCCGTAAAGTGTAATTATCTTATCAAAATATGCTTTTTTATCTTTATATTCTTGTGAATCTTGCAAATGGACTTCCTTTTAATTAAACGATATTATATACAATCTCTGTTTTATTTCTTATTACTTTTATCTCTTTGATTTGCAGTCCGTCTATCTCAAGAGCCATAAACTCCTCCATGGAGTTTATATTGTTCTTTGCAAGTTCTCTTAAAACCAAACCTCTGTACGCTTTAGCCCAGTGACTCACAGTTTTACCGCCTTTTAAAAACTTAAGTGTCGTGTATGGTTTGTTGGCTTTGTAAAACTTGTCGTAGTAACCTGCACGAAGATCTAAAATGTCATCGTTGTTTAAATACAAATCTAACTGATATGAGAATCTGTCTTTGTAAAACTTATCAGGAACAATACTACCTATGTCATTCCCCTGCTTTACTTTATAGTTAGCTATTGCATCTCCGCCGAGGATAGGGCCGTAGAGGTTTGAGAAAATTATAGTATTTTTCTTTAAGTACTCTATCTCGGATGCATCTAGAGTGATCATATCCAAGTAGTCATAAGCTACGCCTTGGTATCTCTCTATTGCAGACATAAGAGGAGAGTTAAAAACATCATTTACATAAGCTTCGCAGTCGCTCATTTTTTTAAAACCAAAAAGAATTTTTATGGATTCTTCATTACCGCTTGTTACTATCTTGTTGTATTCGTTTAATATCTCTTGTCTTGCTTCATTGGAACCAAGAAGTTCTTTTGGAGCTTCTTGGCCACCGCTATTTTTCCCCTCTGATGGTGAAAACAGTACTTTTAGCATATCTATTCCTTGTTCTTTTGGGTCGTTAAGTTTTTATCTAATTGTATCAATTTAAATGATATAATGGGTAAAAATGAATATAGGGGTTTATTGTGAAGAAAGTTTTAATCTCTCTTTTTATAGCTTTATTATCTGTTACAGTGGCAAGTGCAAATGCGGCTGTGGGAAGTGTTGAACTGAGTAAAGGGAATGTAAAAGTTAAGAGTGAAGGCTCGTTTAAAAAGAGTAAAGTGACTAAAGGTTTAGAGATAAAAAAAGGCGACTTAATCACTACTTCTAAAGACGCAAATGCAGTAATAAAACTTTTAGACGGTTCAACTCTGGTTTTGGATGCCAGTTCTACTCTACACTTTGCATCTGCAAATATGGCAGAACAAGAAACAGGTAAGGTTTACTACAAGATAACTTCAAGAGATGCGAAGAATGCTCTTAAGGTAAAAACTCCTTTTGCCATCATTGGTATTAAAGGTACTACTTTTATAGTTGACTCTACAGAGAAAGCATCTGTAAAATTAAAAGAGGGTGTTGTCGGAATTCAAAGTATTAAAGAGGAGTTTGAACTTTACAGAAAAGCAGTTCAAGCTGAGTATAACAAGTATCTATCAGAACAGGAAGCTGCGTATCAAAAATACCTAAATGAACAAAATAAAGGTGCAGCACTTCTGACTAAAGAGTTTGATCTTCAAGCAGGAAACACTATCTCGTTTGAGGGACAAAAAGTTAATGAGAAAGCTTGGACAAAAGAAGACGATGCAGAGTTTGAACGTTTTGAGAAACTTATGGGGTCTATAAAGTAGTTTAAATGAAAGATAAGCTTCTCTATCTTGGTGTTTTAGTGCCTATATTAATCGTAACTATTCTGTTATATATGTATAAAGTAGAACCATTTGAGAGTTTTTCACTTCGTTATAACGATGTTAACTTCGATCTTCAGAAAAAAACTCCTAGTAAAGAGATTGTTTTTGTAGCAGTTGATGAACCAAGCGTAAATGAGTTTGGCAGATGGCCTTGGAACAGAGAAATAATCGCTAAAGGAATAGACGGCTTAGTAGAAGCTGATGTTGTTTTGATGGATATGATCTTTTCAGAACCGACGTCAGAAGAACAAGATTCTGCACTTGCCGAGTCACTCTCGGGACTAAACTCCAGTGTGTGCGGTTTCTTTTTAAGAGATAAGTCTACGCAGAAGATTACGGATAAAGAGTTGGAAATACTTGGTGATTCATCTCTTGACCTGCTACAATCACAAATATCAGAGTTTAAAAATCCACTCTTTGTAAGCGCACCATTTGCAGAGATGAACATTGTACCTATATTGGAGTCATGTTCTTTAAGTGGTAGTTTTTCTACTCTTAGTGAGAGCGATCATCTTCTTCGTTCTTACCCTATCGCAGTATATTTTCAAAATATTCTATATCCATCTCTTGGAATTCAAGGTTTAAGACTAAAGTTTAATAAGGACATAAAAAGAGTAGACGCATCTCACGTAGAGTTAAATGAACGTTTGGTAGGTTTAAATGATAAAGGTTTTATCAGACTTAACTTCTATCAACCGGATCAGTATGAGATAGTTTCTTTCTTAGATGTAGCAACATCAAAAGTAAAACCTGAGTACTTTAAAGGCAAGATAGTTATTCTTGGTATTACCGAAGTTGGAGCAGGGGATGTTGTAAGTACACCTATGGGTTCTATGCCAGGACCGTTGCTTCACTACACTTTTATATCTAACCTATTAGAAAATCATCTTATTAAAGAACCAAAAAATATAACTCCTGGTCTGATTGTCTTGATGGTCTTACTTCCATTTATATTAGTACTTCTATTTAAAAAGATACTTCATAGAGTAATCATAAATATAGTTGTTTATTTAATAGTATATGCTTATGTCAGATACTTGTTTGTATCCGATATGGTCTATATAGACCTTTTTTATCCTTTAATCTCTTTAGTCCTTAGTTTAGTAGCTGTTGAAGCTATAGCTTTTAACCTGCAAGAAAAAAGCGGTAAGTTTATGCGTGGTGCATTCTCCTCTTACCTCTCTGGTGACCTTCTTGATAAACTTATAGAAAACCCAGAAGCACTTGCCCTTGGTGGTGAGAGTAAAGAGCTCAGTATCCTCTTTAGTGATATCCGTGGTTTTACTACTATCTCTGAGTCTATGGATCCGGTCAGTCTCATTACGCTTCTAAACAGATACTTTACTCCGATGACAAACGCAGTACTTGACAATGGCGGAATGCTGGATAAATATATAGGGGATGCTGTTATGGCATTTTTTAATGCACCGGTTGATATTAAAGATCATGCAGATGCATCTTGTAAAAGTGCATTGGAGATGATAGAGAAGCTAGATGCACTAAATGAAGAGCTTGCTCTTGAAGGTATAAACCCAATTCGAATAGGTATAGGAATTAATACGGCAGATGTAGTTGTTGGCAACATGGGTTCAGATACTAGGTTTAACTATACTGTTATCGGTGATGGTGTAAACCTTGCATCTAGAGTAGAGGGTCTGACGAAAAACTATGGTGTAAATATTTTGATTACAGAGTTTACTGTGGAAAAAATTAGCGATAAGTTTATTTGTAGAGAGATAGAACCGGTAAAAGTAAAAGGTAAAGATGAGGCAGTGCTTCTATATGAACTAATGCCTGATACTGATAAGTCCAGAGAAGTCAAAAAACTATATGACGCAGCACTTACTATATATAAGAGTGGTGATTTTAAAGAAGCAGAACTGTTATTTACCTCTTTAGTTGAAGATTATGATGATAATCCATCGAAGTATTTTTTAGCACATATTAAAGATGAACAACCATGGGGTGTTCATAAAATGACAACAAAGTAGCGAGGATATTATAATGAAACATACAAGAGGTTTGGGTGCAAACGAAATACTACAAATGATATTTACATATCTGACTGAAGTATCTTCTTTGAGAGAGTATAACGACATTATAATGGTTCTGGCTAATATGGGTAGAGCGCTTACTTCTTCTGACAGATGTACAGTATGGGTTGTAGATAAAGAAAAACAAGAAATATGGACAAAGGTAGCTCACGGTATAGATGCTATAAGACTTCCGATAGACTCTGGAATAGTCGGTAGTTCTATTACAACCGGTCAAAAGATAATCATTGATGATGTTTACCTTGATGAGAGGTTCAATTCAGATATAGATAAAAAGACAGGTTACCGTACAAAAAGCATGATGGTAATTCCTATGTTTGATAATGACGATAATATTATTGGTGCTTTTCAAGTTATTAATCATAAGGGCGAAAAAGGTGTATTTGATACAAGAGATATGGAGCGCCTTATGTTGGCTAGTACATATGCAGCTGAGACTCTTGTATCTGCACGTCTTACTAATGAGATAGAAGATACGCAAAAAGAAGTTGTCTTTACTATGGGTGCTATTGGTGAGAGTAGAAGTAAAGAGACAGGTAATCATGTAAAAAGAGTTGCAGAGTACTCTAGAATCTTAGGTCTTGCATATGGAATGGACGCAAAGGAAGCTGAACTTTTAAAGCAGGCAAGTCCTATGCATGATATAGGTAAGGTTGCAATCCCTGATGCAATACTAAAAAAACCTGGTCGTTTTAATGATGAGGAGAGAAAAGTAATGGATACTCATGCAGAGTTAGGGTTTGGCATGATAAAGAACTCTGACAGACCGCTTCTTCAAGCTGCAGCTGTAGTGGCATATGAGCATCATGAAAAATGGAATGGAAGTGGATACCCAAGAAAGTTAAAGGGTGAAGAGATACATATTTATGGTCGTATCACTGCTTTAGCTGATGTATTTGACGCACTTGGATCTGATAGGATATATAAAAAAGCTTGGGATGATGAAAGGATATTTAACCTCTTTAAAGAAGAGAGAGGTGAACACTTTGATCCAAAGCTGATAGACCTGTTTTTTGAAAATTTAGAAGATATCTTAGCAGTAAGAGAACAGTTTAAAGATGAATATCAGGAAAAGGTAGTTGATGAAGAAGTAAATACGAAAGAAATCAAGATACTTGGAGCTTATGGAACAAGAGCAAAAGGTTTTGGTACAAGTTCATTTTTACTAAACAAAAGTAATGTAATAGATGCAGGAAATATATTAGCTACTTTAGATGAAGAGAGTATACATATAGAAACTATATGGCTAACTCATTCTCATTTAGATCATATTAGTGATATAGCATATATATTAGATAACTATTTCTCTATGAGAACTAAGACTTTAAATATAATGGGATTACCTGGAACTATTAAAGCTCTTAAAAAACATTTTTTCAATAATTTAATATGGCCGGACTTTTCAACAATAACTTTGACCAAGTCAGATATTCCGGCACTATCTTATACAGAGATAGAATTAGATAAAGAATATAAGTTAAATGAAAATGAATCTCTTGAAGCATTTAAGACTGATCATACTGTTCCAAGTTGTGGATATATTTTTAAAAGAGAAGGTGATTCAGTATTAATAACAGCAGATACTTATGATCTAGATAATGTTATTGAGATTATTGATAGTAGAAAAGATATAAATTCTATAGTAATAGAATGTTCTTTCCCATCAACTATGCCAATTCTTGCAAAAGAGAGTAAACATTTAACACCTCGATTACTCTTTAAGAGCATAGAAAATATC
Source organism: Sulfurimonas sp. (assembly GCF_041563035.1). Classification (GTDB taxonomy): domain Bacteria; phylum Campylobacterota; class Campylobacteria; order Campylobacterales; family Sulfurimonadaceae; genus Sulfurimonas. The sequence goes on from NZ_JBFFNS010000025.1 coordinate 31,081, forward strand.
AAAAGAGATGATTTAAGACTATACATAAATCATATTAAGCCTAGCTTTTTAGATAAAATAGCCAAAGAAATACATGAATATAAGGGTAAATTCAAGCCAATTATACTAAAAGATGAAGATTTTATAAATTTCTCTAAAAAACCCTTGACATAGAAAAACTTTTGCACTATAATTCTGGCTCAATTTCGATGCTGACATAGCTCAGTTGGCTAGAGCAGTTGATTTGTAATCAACAGGCCCGGGGTTCAAATCCTCGTGTCAGCACCATTGAAATAGAATATTAGAAACAGTGTTAGACCA
>NZ_JBFFNS010000026.1:0-26152 GCF_041563035.1 Sulfurimonas sp.
AACTGTCTTTTCTACTTCCCACGCTTTTGGCATAGTCGTTCTGAAATCTATCGCTCTTAAATCTGTTCCTGGCACAACTATTGCAGCAAATGCTGCAAGACCTACGCCTAAAAATTTTCTTCTATCCATTTTGTTTTCCTTGTTTTTAATTTAATGTTTTTCTTGACTTGATTCTATCATAAAATCAACTATTTCTTTAACTTCAGATGGTATTAAATCTTCATTACCACCTTTTGCAGGCATTCCGCCCATACCGTGAATAGCGTTGTAAACAACTTTATCAACACCTTTTGCTGTAACTGCACGCCATGCTTCTACATCTCCAAGAGCTGGAGCTCCCATTTTATCAGTAGCATGACAAAGTTTACAAGATTCATTATACATTCTTTCAACTTTAGATATAGATGCATCTTCTACTTCAGGAGGTAAATCCCTAATCGTTGAGTAAGCAGGTACTACATCTTTCATCTCGTAACCTATTTTCACAACAGTTGCTTCAGTTTTACCATCTTGACCGCCTGGATCTTTACAGTCTGTCATACATCTTGTACCAGAACCAATGTTTTTAGCACGATCAGCAAAGAATGCTTTTACATCTGCTGGACCTGTAGGACCATCGATATTCGGATAAAAACCATTGTTATTTGGAAGAACTACTTTTGCAAGTTTTTCTGCATCTAAAACATACTCTTCAGTCATTTTTTCGCCATCAATTTTAATACCATTTTGAGCTAATAAATAAGCTGTAATAGCATAAACTTCATTGTTACTTAAACTCTTAGGAGTTGCATATGGCATAGCATCTCTGATATACGTGAACAGCGTAGTAGCTTTTGGCCAGTATGTACCAACAGTTCTTTTTGGTGCATCTGTTTTTCCATATTCTCTTTGATTTTTAAGAGTAATAACAATTCCGTTTTCATCTTTAGATTGATTACCACCTGTTAGTTGTGGATAACCATTTCCACCACCACCAAAGTCACCATGACAAGATGCACACTGTGCTTCATAAAGTTCATCACCCTCTTCAACAGAACCTTCACCTTCAGGTAAACCTGAACCATCTGGTAATGCATCTAAGTCCCATGCTTTAATCTCGTTAGCTGTTGCTGGTCTACCAAAGCTAACACCTTTAGTGCTTTGCTCGTTATAACGGTATGCAGTTTCAACGCCGTTTTCTCTTAAGTATGTAACACCACCATCAATAGCAGTCTTATTTTTAATAGAATACACTCCAACCGAAGCCGAAGTTTTCGATTGAACTTTTTCACTTGCATTAGACGACGAAGGTAAACAGCCTGTAAGAAAAAGAGCTGTACTAGCTACTGCAGATATACCAATTAATATAGATTTATGATCTAACTTGAACATTTGTCACCTCCCCTTTTGCATCAACAGCCCATGTATGTATCGCATTTCTATGATAAACACCTTCAACACCAACTACTTTCTTTTCTTGATTAACAGTAGGTTGAACGTTATCAGAGTCATCATAAGAACGACTTTGAAGTAATAATGGCTTACCTTCATATTTATACATATAAGAGAATCTTGTCCAAGCTTTTGGAAGTACTAAACCTTTAAGAGAAGCCTCTACCCAGTTTTTACCGCCGTCAAAACTAATATCAACACCTCTGATTGTACCGTGTCCACTCCATGCCAAACCTTCAATCTCAACTAAGTCACCTTTTTTAAGATCTGTCCATGGTTTTTCAGGACATGGTGTAGTAATAACTGAGTTTGTCTCAAGGGCATAGAAATGCTGTATAGCTTTACCACTTGCTGTAAGTGCTGTATATTTAGAAGTTTCTTCTTTTGCATACCATGGCTTATCACCAAACTCTAATCTTTTCAGCCATTTAACACAAAGGTTAGCTTCCCAACCCGGCGCCATTAAACGAACTGGATAACCCTGCTCATCACGTAAAGCCTCACCATTTTGCGCATACACTAGCATACAGTCATCAAGAACTTTTTCAACAGGAAGTGTTCTACTCATTTCAGAGCCATCACTACCTTCTGCAAGCATCCATTTAGCTTCTGGCTTAAGACCTAAATCATCAAGTATAGTTGATAAACGAACACCAGTCCACTCTGAACAACTCATCATACCTTTTACAAACTGTAAAGAGCCAAATTGCGGACCTTTCCACTCAGCAGCACCATTTGATGGGCACTCCATAAATAGAATTTTGCTTTCACTTGGATATCTCTTAAGTTGCTCTAGAGTAAGTACTATAGGTTTCTCAACTAGACCATGAATCATAAGTCTGAACTTATTTGGATCAACATGAGCTACACCATTATGAGTACGAGTAAAGTGTAGACCATTTGGTACTACTATCCCGCTGAGCTCATGCAAAGGTGTCATAGAAATTGCAGCATGCATATCACCAGCTGATGACATAAGAGCTGATGTTCTTCTTACTACGTTATGCTCATATTTTGATGGTAACCCATAAGGATTATAGTTACACTCATCACCTAAAGAAGTTCCCCACTTAGTATGATGCATAATATTTGGATCGTCAGCAAGTAATGCACCCGGTGCTAAAATACTTGCAGCAGCTACTGCACTTACAGATGCTGTTCTTTTGAAGAAATCTCTTCTGCTAACAGATGTTGATTCTTCTGATTTAAATGTTTTATCCACATCTTCCCCTTTTTCTAATATTTTTTATATTTCATATTTTTATTTAGTGTTTTACACTTAAAAATTTTAGATATACGATTTAACGAATAACACAAAATTATATAGGTAATGATAGTCAATTGGTCTGAAATAACTCAATTATCACAAAATAGTCACAAATTTAGCACTATTACGTCACAAAACGAAACACTATTGTAATGCTTATAAGTATTATTATTTATAATATAATCAATCTAAATAAATTACATAAACTTTAATAATGTTTTTAATAAAAGAGTGGTTTTTTAACAAAAATTGAATAAAACACTCTCGCGATAGAGTGCTTATGGGGTTTTGACAGATGAATAATGTGGCAGAAATTTAAAAGATAAACTTCTACGCAGGTTGTTCTGAATCACTTTCGCTAAGTTCAGAATCTTCATCTTCGACAACATCTTCTTTTAACTCGATTATAAGCTCTTGTCTCTTGACCTTTAGTCGTTCTAAAATCTCTTTTCCGACTTCTTCTCTGTCTTGCCAATCTATTTCATGATAAATATCGAAAAGCTTTTTGAAATAATCGTAATGAGTGTCAGCACTTGTGACTTTAAAAAAGTAATATCTTCTAAAGCTTATATCATTTATATCACAAACCGCTACTTTTTTACCTATCATATCTGGGTATACTTCTTCTTTTATCCAATTTGGAAAAAATTCAGACTCTTTAAACCAGTTATATAGATGTAAGTCTGTACTTTTTAGAAGATCATAACTCACTGCTTGCTCATCATCCAACTCATAAGAATAGATGTTTTCATCTAGCTCAAATTTATCAAGAGTCTCATCATAGATGGCAAACTCAAATTTTACTTGCATATAAAAATCCTGGGTATTAAAAATATTATGAAGGGGTAAAAGTGGTAGAGAAGGAAAAAGCTCCTTCTCTTATCTACTTATGCTTTACCAGAAAGCATTCCGTACATTGTCATTGGTTTAAGAGCATATACTTTCATTAACCAAAACACCCATCTTTCTACTAGAGGATCCAGTGGGAATGATGGCGTAGGTTTAACGCTCCAGTCAAACTCAGCTAACATAACCGTACCTATGTCTGTAATAAGTGGACAAACCGTATAACCAGCATATTTTGAAGTTAGTTTTTTACCTTCCATCTGAGCTATTAAGTTTTCTACAAGAACTTTATACTGTTTTCTTACAGATCCACCAGTTTTACCCATTGGTACTTGTGCAATATCACCAAGTGCAAATACGTTTTTAAATTTAACATGTTGCAGAGTTTCTTTGTTAACCGGAACGAAACCACCAGCTGAACCAATATCAGATTCCGCTACTTCTCTTGGAGCTACAGCATCTGGAGTAATATGTAAAAAGTCATAAGGTACTCTTATTTTTTCATGCTTAGAAATAACTTCGAAATCTTTCATGATAGGATCATAAGGTCCTTTTTCTTGCCACTTAGAATCAAAGATAGCTATTTTGTTCTCTTTTTCAACACCTATTAGGTTAGTTCTATAGTGCCACTTAAAGCCTTCTCTCTTAAACTGCTCATGAATAGCATCGTGGTATTCAGGTACACCAAACATTGCTCCACCATTTGGATAAAAAGTAAGTTCAGCATTATCTCTAGCACCAGCTTCCTTAAGTCTTGCGTTTGTAAGATACATAATTTTCTTTGGTGCACCACCACATTTTATAGGTGTACTTGGATGCGTGAAAAGGAATTGTACTTTTTTACCATCTTTAGCATTTTTAGCTTTCTCAATGTACTTTTGCATCTGCTCCCAAGTTTTAGTAGCACCTTCAGCTGTATAGATTGAACATATACCAGTATCATCTCCTATAGCTTTATGAAGTCTTGAATTGTCTCCAGTTGAGTAAGCACGACCAGCATGTTCTAAACCTTCAAGTCTTTCATAATCAAGCTGTAGACCAGTAGCTACAATTAAGTAATCATAATCAATAACTTGACCTTTTGCAGTAGTCACTTGGTTCTGTGTTGGCTCAAAACTTATAACTTTATCTTCAATTATCTTTGTGCCTTCTGGTACAAAATCATCTCTATTGTAAGAGATTTCATCTGCATCCCATATACCAGCAGCAACTAGTGTTTGTCCTGGTTGATAAGATACTGATTGTTTATTAGGCTCGATTACAGTGATATCAGGGTTTTTCAGATTAAGAGTTAACCTTGCAGCTGTACTCATTCCCGCAAGTCCACCACCAACGATTACAATTTTAGCGTCAGCTCCTGATTTAGCCATTGGCTTTTGATCTTTTTCCATTGCTTCAAGATTGCTACCACCCATCATGAAACTTGCACCTGAGATACCAGCTAACTTCATAGCATCTCTTCTTGTCATCCCCTTTGAAGATAAATCTTTGTCCATCTCCGATAACATATTATTAATATATTTATAATCCATACTTATCCTTTTATACTTTTAACTTATAATTAACTGTACATTATCGTAAAACTTTTAAATTCCAGACTTAAATAAAACTATTTTAAAAAAATAATCTAAAATGTGATAATTTTGTTACATTTATTCACTACGGTGTAAAATCGTAACAGTGTTATAAACACAAATTATTAAGATTCTACGTTAGCTTTAATTATGCCTAATAGAACATACTTATTGTTTTTTTCATCTATGTAAAAAACTATAGTGTGCCCTTGATTTTCTATATCTTTTATGTTTTCACTATCAAAATAGATAGATTTTTTATACTTTTTAACCTTCGTATGCATGTTGACTATAATAGTATCAAGATAAAGTTCAAAACTGCTCGCGTCAGCTTCGCTTCGCTTTTTTATCAGCTCAGACACCACTCTTAGCTGTTCTTTATAAAGTTCTGAAGATAGAACATTCATGCCAGGATAGTATGGTGTAAAATCACCCATATTTTCAAGATATTTGTCTAATTCAATTTCAAGCTGCTTCTTAGTATCATTTTGCATAATTAATATCCTTTAGATTTCAACATATGATATTGAACACAAGAGCGTTCGCTCCCTATATTACAGCCTCTACCAAAGGCCAACATTGCTTTTTTATTACTTTTTTCAATACCATCACCACCACGTAAAAAGATGTAACCAAGGTAGTAACAACCTCTGGACACTCTATTTTTACACGCTTTTTTAAACAGCTTTTGAGACTTCTTCATATCTTTCTTTACGTTTTCACCAGTGTAATACAACATGCCTAATTCTATACAAGATTGCATTTTCCCTTCATTACATGCTTGTTTGAAGTTTTGATTTGCTGACAAATTTATACTTAAAAATATTGCAATTGTAATAATAATTTTAATCATTTTATTTCCTTAAATTTTATGTTTTTGAAGAAGCTTGGGGGAAGGTGTTTATTCATAGAGGAATCAAAGTATATGCTGAAAAATCAGCATATAACTAGTTATTTGATATTAGTACTAATATACTCAGCAAGAGCGTCTATCTCTTCATAAGAAAGGTCAATTAGTGTACTTTTCATTAATTGTCCATAACCATATTTGTTGATACTTCCATATCTATAGTCTTTTAACTCTTTTGCTAATTTAGCAGCGTCTAATCCGTTAATCGGTGCATATTTAACTCTTGTAGAACTATCCATTGTAGTTTGCTTACCATCTGCACTATGACACTGGATACAATCTTGTTTATAAATTGCCTCACCGTTTGCTGGTAATAACACCCCTGATTTGTAGACTGGTGCACTATCTGCAGCCATTAACGTAGCACTAGCTACTAATGCGCAAAGAATGATTTTTTTCATTTTAATCCCTTAAATTATAAGTTTTATGTCACATTATAATCACAAAAATCTTAAATAAGCAAAAAAACATCTTTCTCTTTTGCTATTTTAATATATAATGTTACTTTATAACTTACTCTTTTTCATATGAACTCCCTACCCTGCAATATGTTAGTTAATTCTAAAAAAATAATAAATATATATACTCAATGCTTAAGCTTATTGTTTAATATCTTCTTTTAGAGGATAAAAAGTAATAATTTGATATATTCTCAAAAAATTATCATATATGTAAGCAGGAAATAATGTCAGATAAAGATATACAAAACTTAATAGAAAAAGAAGATACAGATAACCTTTTAGAAGCTCTTGATGATAAAACACTTGATATAGAATTGGTTAAAAAGATTTACTACCCTTTTCGCGACCATAAGGAGATAGTCGGTCAAGTTGCAATGAATTTGAGTCTCAGAACTTCAGTTTATGACAGAGATCAGGAATATAGTGAGACTATGGTTGAATTACTTCGTGATTTAGCTGTAAACGAGAAAGATATGGGTGCTAGATGGGCAGTTGCAAAAAATCCTCATACACCACAAGATGTTTTAGTAAACCTTGCTAAAGATGAAGTAAATCTTGTTCGTGCTCTTGTAGCTACAAACCCTACTACTCCTTCCAATATACTGGAAAAGTTCTTCAGTGATGAGAAGATTGTAAGAGATGGTCTCTCTGGAAACCCATCTACTCCAATTAAAATCTTAAAAATTCTAGCTAACGATGCAGACAAGATGGTAAGAATTAGACTGGCTGAAAACAGTGGCGCTCCAAAAGAAGTACTTGAAGAACTTAGCCAAGATAAAGATTCTAACGTTGCTAAAGCTGCTCAGGTAAATCTAGAGGCAAAAACATGAGAAAACATTCAAGAAGCATACAGAGTAAGTTTACATCTTTAGAAAATCAATTTCTAAATACATTTTTCTCAGGTCTATATATTAGTGCAAATGAATTTATAGAAGTTGGAAAAAAAGTTGATATTAAACTTGGTATGAATTCTAGAGAGCTTCTTATAAAAGAACTGCTCAACAAGAGTGATAAAGAAGGCACACTAAATCAAGTTGTAGCTCTTCTAAACTCTATTATAGAAGATAGAATCGCGCAGTACCACTCTCTAAGTCGTGACTATCCGGCAGCTGCTAATGCTCTTGCAAGTTTGGCTCAAAAAGCAAATAGTACTAAATCACTTTTAGTTAGAGAGTCTCAAGGAAACCCTTATGAATAACAATGATTTAAAAACTCTACTCCAAGATTTAAAATACCCTGGTATTGACAGAACTATAGGTGAGTTAAAACTTCTAGGTGAGATAAAAGTAGTAAACGGTGTTGCAAATGTTGAGCTTCTTACTATTAGTGATGAATCATACTTAAACGTTAAAAAGCTTATAGAAGAGAGCATCTCAAATAAGTTTGATAGCCTTAACATTACAAAAAAGAATTTAGCCAAAAAAGATGCTAACTATGGTAACAGTGCAAATCCAAACAATAGAGCTCCTTATGCTAAAAATGTGATAGCTGTGACAAGTGGTAAAGGTGGAGTTGGAAAGAGTACAGTAAGTGTTAATATAGCTATCGCTCTTGCACAAAAAGGTTTTAAAGTCGGTATTCTGGATGCTGATGTATATGGACCGAATGTTCCCAGACTTACAAATACAGATGTAGAGAGAATCAAATGGAACGATGATGACAAGATCATTCCATCAGAAAACTACGGAATCAAGATTATGAGTGTTGCTCTTACGACACCGGCAATGGACACACCTCTTGTCTGGAGAAGCTCAGTTGCAGTAAATGCACTTATACAGTTTTTAGAAGATGTTGCTTGGGGTGAGTTAGACTTTATGGTTATAGATATGCCTCCTGGAACTGGGGATGTTCAACTAACTGTAGCTCAAGAGCTTCCGATTTCTGCAGCAGTTCTAGTTACAACTCCTCAGATAGTTGCTACAGATGATGTTAGCCGTGCTGTGATGATGTTTAAAGATATCAGTGTGAAGATGGCTGGTATAGTTGAGAATATGAGCTTCTTTATAGCTCCAGATACTAAAAACCGTTATGATATTTTTGGAACAGGTGGAGGAGAAAAAATTGCTAAAAAATACGATATCCCATTTCTTGGTGCTATTCCTTTAGACATGAAAATTCGTGAAGCATCTGATCAAGGTGAACCACCTGTAGCTCTTGGTGATGATGAACAGAAAAAATACTACCAAGATGTAGTAGAGAACATTTTAGCCAACTCTGAATTTAACTTATAATATAAACTACTTTCTCATTCCTATATCCTGTGTTATAATTAAGAACACCCTAATAATAAAGGATGTTCTGTATGATTTTTAATAGACTACAAAGTAATGTTTTATTTCAATATGCTGATTTGCTTTATCGGATTGCTGATGTTAAGCGAAGCGAAAAGCTTGATAGAGTTCCTCTTGATTTTTTGCGTCGTAAGCGTTTTGAGGCACTTCTTCATCACGTCTTTAAACACTCAGCTTTTTACAATGACCTATATCGTTCAAAAGGGATAACTCCTGACAATATTCCCGATATCAGACTGGAAGATCTTCCTATAATAGACAAACAGATGATGATGGATAACTATGATTCGTTTGTCTGCGATAAAACGCTTCAACAAAATAAACTAGAAGAATTTATTACAAATCCGGATAATCTTGGTAAAAAGTATAAAGGACGCTATCAAGTTATTCATACATCCGGATCAACTGGTCATATAGGACTTTTTGTGTATGATATGCGTTCTTGGAACATAACAAAAGCTATGGCAATCACACGAGTGTCTAAAGCAAAACTCAATCCGTTCAAAAAAATAAAACTTGCATTTATCGGAGCAACAGACGGTCACTATGCAGGTATTTCACTCTCTAGTGATGCACCTAAACTATTTTATGATTTTAGACGTTTTTCTGTAAACAAACCTATGCAGGATACACTAGAAGAGATTACTAAGTTTGACCCAAACTCAATATGTGGATATGCTTCCGGAGTATATCTCTTAGCACATGAGCAGTTAGAGAACAATCTTAATATTAAACCAAAAAGTATCATCTGTTCAGCGGATCAGCTTACTGATACAATGCGTTTAAATATTATAAAAGCTTTCGGAATAAACCCAAGAAACTTTTATGCGGCATCTGAGTCACTCTGTATGGCCGCAGAGTGTCACAATCATCATGGCCTGCATCTGTTTGAGGATTGGCACTACTATGAAGTTGTTGATAGTGAGTTTCAGTCTGTAGATGCAGGCGTACCTGGAAGCTTACTCCTTACGACTCTACATAATTATGCCCAGCCTTTAATACGATATCAACTCCACGATGAGATTGTACTAGATCCTAAGCTATGTGACTGTGGAAGAAGCACAGCTATGATTAAAAGGATTTCAGGACGCAGTGAAGAGTTTTTATGGTTCAAACTACCTGATGGAAAAGATGAATATATTCATCCTCTGCAGATTGTTGAATTTTTTATACCAGGACTTGAAAAATTTCAAATTGAACAAACAAATAAAAATCATATTCATATGCGCATACTAGCTAAAAATGATGTAGAGTTCATACGCCAAAAAGCGAGTGAGCGCATGCACGAAATACTTTCACAGAAAAATCTACATAACACTGTAACTTTCTCAAGTGAGATAGTTGAACATATTCCACTTGATGTTAAAACTGGTAAATACAAATTAATATTACCGTATAAAGATTTTACTCACTGATCTTAAGCTCTGCATACAAAGCTGTGCAAGCTTCTATTTCTCTTCTATTTGGAACTCTTCTAACTGATAGATATGTAACTTTACCATCATTGTGAATTTTTCTGAGAGCAGTTGCATGTACCCAATAGTACCCACCATCTTTTCTAAGATTTTTTACAATCCCAGTCCAAAACCCTTTTGATTGTATATCATCCCATAGACCTTTAAAGGCGATACGCGGCATGTCCGGATGTCTTACTATATTATGCGGTTCACCAATCAACTCATCTAGCTTATATCCGGCTATCTCACAAAAGAGATCGTTGGCATATACAATAAGACCTCTATCATCAGTTTCACTCAGTATATATTGATCAGACGAGAAAAACCACTCATCCGAATTCTCACTTTTAGTTACACTCATGACAATTCCTTATTTATAGTATTTGCTAACTCCACTCATTGTCGAACCCATATTTAAAAGTAGCATATCAGCGATGACTAATGCTGCCATTGCTTCACAAACTACTGTTCCTCTAATAGCAACACATGGATCATGTCTTCCTTTAAGAGAAAAATCTACCTCTTCATTTGTTACTGTAACAGTATGTTGTTCTTTAAAAATAGATGGAGTAGGCTTAAAGTATACATTCATAACTATATCTTCACCGTTAGAGATTCCGCCTAGTATTCCACCAGAGTGATTCGACTCAAAACCATTTGCTCTGATCTCATCATTATTCTCTGAACCAAGTGTTGCAGAACTAAGAATACCATCGCCAATCTCAACCGCTTTAACAGCATTTAGACCCATCATAGCATCCGCAAGTACACCATCAAGCTTATAATAAAGTGGCTGGCCTAAACCTATTGGGGCACCTTTTATTACAACTCTTGATACACCACCAACAGAATCATGATCATTTTTAGCCTTAAGTATAGCCTCTTTTTGTTGTTCTTCTTTATCTGCATCAAGTGCATAGATAATACTGCTTTTTGCTTTAGCATAATCAAAAGTTTCAGCTTTGATACCTGCTACCTCACTAATACCGCTTAAAACTTCGATATCCAACTCTTTAAGCATTAGTTTTGCAACCGCACCTGCTGCAACTCTAGCTGCCGTCTCTCTTGCAGAAGACCTTCCCCCACCACGATAATCTCTGATGCCGTACTTATGAAAATAAGTAAAATCAGCATGCCCTGGACGGAAAACATCTTTTATGTTTGTGTAGTCTTTTGACTTCTGATTTGTATTGTAAATAATCATAGCGATTGGTGTACCTGTACTTTTACCTTCAAACACACCACTTAGTATCTCTACCGCATCTGCTTCTTTTCTTGCAGTTTCAAACTCGCTCTTTCCAGGTTTTCTACGATCAAGTTCACTCTGAATATATTCTTCATCAATATCTAAACCGGCAGGAACACCATCAAGCAAACAACCTATCGCTTTTCCATGTGATTCGCCAAAAGTGCTATATCGCAATTTCATTCCAAAACTATTCAATTATACTTCCTTCTTTAACATCTCAACTGCCACTTTTGCAGACTCTTGTTGAGCTATTTTTTTACTTTTTCCAGACGCTCTTGCATACTCTTTGTCTTCAATAAAAACAGCTACTTCAAACTCTTTTTTATGATCAGGTCCACGACTCGCCATTACTTTATACTCAGGAGTTATCCCGAATATAGCTTGTGTAAGTTCCTGTAGTGTTGTCTTGTAATCACGAAACAGAGAGTCTAAAGATATCTCTTCATGATTCTTTTCTATTAAGTCTATCGCGATATTTTTAGCTTTAGAAAGACCAGCTTCAAGATATATTGCCCCGATAACAGCTTCAAAAGCATTTGATAAAAGAGATGATTTTTCTCTTCCTCCGTTGTTTTGTTCTGCATTTGATAAGAAGATGCAATCACCTAAATTTAGTGATCTTGCCAACTTATCGAAGCCTGTTTCATTAACCAACGAAGCCCTTATCTTTGATAGTTTACCTTCATCAGATTTTTTAAACTTATTAAATAGGTACTCGCCTACAATAAGATCTAAAACAGCGTCACCTAAAAATTCTAGTCGCTCATTATCGTAGGGCTGTTTATAACTTTTATGTGTCAGCGCTTCGATAATGAGCTGTTTATCTTTGAACTTATACCCTAAAGTTTCCTCTAAAGTCTCTATATTCGTACTCATTTCCTTCCTTTATATTTTATAATCTATAGAGAGGCTTTAACTTTCTCTGCTTCGTCTCTAGCAAGCTTATCGCATCTCTCATTTTCATCATGACCATCATGACCTCTAATCCAGATAGCATTTATCTTATGTCCCTCTGAGACTTCAATGTAATCTCTCCAAAGATCAGAATTTTTAACCTTTTTAAAATCTCTTTTAATCCAGTTAGTGAGCCACTCATTTATTCCTTTGACAACATATGACGAGTCTGAGATAATATCAACCTCGCACTTCTCACTCAAGGCTCTTAGTCCTTCTATTACGCCTAAAAGTTCCATCCTATTGTTTGTTGTATGAATCTCAGAGCCTACTATCTCTTTCTCTTTATCACCATATCTAAGAATCACCCCATAACCACCTGGTCCAGGATTTCCTAAAGCGCTTCCATCACTGAAAAGAGTTATTTTCTTCACTGAAATCCCTGTGGTAATCTTTGCTAAGACTCATCTCTATTCGAGATGTATCTATAGCATGACAACTGCTGCATCTGTTAAATGCAAACGGATATACGACTTTACAGTTATCGCAGATATATTCAAAACTAAGAGTAGCATTTACATTTTTGTTCAAGTTTATTAAAACGTTAAGCTCAAAAACAGAACTATTTTGTGCCATATCAATATCACCACGAGCAGTGTATAGTTCCCTTAAATAGCCATTTTGTGTAATTATATCTAAATTCAAATCTTTTTTATCTACCTGCCAGAGTATATCCGTGAGGATATCACTTTTAGAGCTGTCAAAATTCTCCCATGCCAAAGCAGGATTTGAACGGAAAAGATATTCAAAGACCATGTATGTAAGTTTACGGTCATTTTTATAAATCTCTATCAATTTCTCAACTTTCTCATCAACGGAAATATCAGAATCATTTAAAAGAGCCAATATCTTTAAATATGAACTATCACTCTTTATATCTTTTTGCAACTCATCAAGAGACTCTATAACATCTAAAGCCAATCCATACTCTCTCATATGCTCATAAACCAGGAGGAGGTAGTGCAGAGCTTGCGGTGTTCTTGGATTATTTTGAAGAATTTTTAAAAATATCTCTTTTGCACGTTCAAGAAAACCTGCTTTAAAATAAGTACGACCAAGAAGAAAAAGAGTATCTCTGTAGTTTTCCTTACTTCCAACTTTCAAAAGTTCATTATATATCTCTATGCTCTTTTCAAAATCACCATTTTTAAAATAAGAGTGCGCAAGTAGAAGCCATGACTTCTCAGAAAGCTCACCTTTTGTGATGAGCACTTTTAGTTCACTCTTTGATGGCAGAGAACGGAACTGTCTAAGAAATCTATCCAGATGCCGATGATCTTCTTTTGCTCTAAATCTCGCCAGCCAGTAAGAGAAAAAAGCAATTATAAAAACCAGTACAAAAAATATGATTATTCCAAAAAGTGGGTCACGAAATTCTATAAAAAAAGTATTCATCTACTACTCGTAAACTATAATGCCATAGTCATTTTTGAGATTGTAAAATGTAGAGTTTGCACTAAATTCCAAATCTTTTATCTTACCTAGTTGTACTATGGAGTTTTTATTTACCTTGATTCCAAACTCTGTAAAAAACTTCTTTATATTTACAAACTTCACATCTTCTACAAACTTATACTCAAACTCTTTATAGAGCTTCATCTTCTCATATGAAAAAATATGTTCATTCACATGTAGTCTGTCAGATGCATACTTGATTGGCAGATATCCAGAGAGATCTGTAAGTATATTTTCTACATATTCATGCTTCGAGGGAAGAGTGTTTTTTTGTATAAAGATATACTTGTTATTTAGTTTAATATTCGGTGTATTTTTCCAGTATTTATAGGCTGGGTTAGATACACCGAGCTTTGAAGATACTTCTCTCCAGAGCCAAAAAGAGTTAAGTGTGTTTGGTAAATGCGACATCTTTTTGACTCCTTGATAAGTGGATTTTCTTTATTATATAGTTTTTTCTTAAATAGTTTTATTAAAGGATAGAGTTTTAATGATATAATAATTCCTATGGATTTAACAATTATCGAAGAAGAAGTTTACATCTTTAATAGAGAATTTTTTTTTGAAATATCAGAGACTACTGAGAAATGTTTAAACTTTATTGAGCAAAATCATCTTTATATACCTAAAGAAAACTACACTATTGTTGGAGAATTTCTGCACAATACACTAAAAAATTTTAGAATCTTAGACTCAACATTTATGAGTCCCACTCTTAAAAAAATAGATTCAGATATAAAATATCTACAAACTCTTTACGATGAGACTATAGAAGACTCTAAAAATATAAAAAATATTTTTGAATTAGAGTTTATTACTTCATCTCCATCTTTTTCTCGTTTTGCCAGAGAAGTTCTAAAGGCGCAAGCTGTAAGCAACCCTAATGATGAACAAAGAAAAGAGAGAAAAAAACTCTCTGCTATGCTTATAGAGTTAAAAGACATTTACTACTCCACCTTTGAAGAGATATTTAAAGATGATAAAAAATACTTTTTAGAATCTCTTATGCTTTCACTAAATTCAAAAACATACTACTTGGACAGACTCTTGTGGAAAGAAGCGGAATCTTCTATCGTAATAACAAAGCATTTTCAAGTACTTAAAATAAAAAATAAATTAAATACCAGAGACTATCTTCTCTACACAACTGGACTGATGAGACCGTACACAAAAGAGTACCAATACCTACAATCTTGCCTAAGGATTTATAAATGAGTGAAACTTCTAGTTACATAATCGAAGATGTAGAAAAATTTCTACAAATAAATAGAGATGCAGATAATGAAGAGCAGAGCAGAAGCCTTAAAAAACTTCTTAGCGTACAAGATAAAATATCGATTTTTAGGGGTATCGATCCGGATGAGCTCAAGGCAATTGTATACAATCTAAAGTTTGTAAAGTTCAAATTTAAAGATTATGTAGTTGAGCAAAATGATACAAAAGAAGAAATATTTTTCATTATAGACGGAGAATGCCAAGTATTTCACAATAAAAAAAAGGTTGGCAAACTTAGAGCCGGAGAGATCTTTGGTGAGGCAGGAGCTATATTTAAATCTCAGAGGAATGCAAGTGTTGTCTGTGCATCTGAAAATGCTACACTTCTATCTTTTTGTATTGATGAGAATAATATGGAGTTTTGTGCACCAGCTCTAGCAGTGCTCTACAAAAACTTGGCATCTGAGATAAATGCTAAGCTTCAAGAGATAAATTTTGAGTTTATTAAAAAATAGCTGTTATTACTTTAGTTATAACAAAACCACCTATAACTAACCAAACAAACATTGCCCCTGCTGTATAAAGCGGTGCCAAACCTAGACCTTTGAACTTTGAAAAGATAGTTCCCATACCAAGAGCAGTCATCGCCATTGTTAGAAGAAATGTATCTATTTCGTTTATAACATCTACTACATTTTGAGGAACAAGCTGTAGTGAGTTAAATCCTGCCATACCTATAAAATAAACCGCGAACCATGGAATCACAAGTTTGACCGGACCTGTAGCACCACCACTTTTTTTAGCTTGCATCGAGAGATAAATCCCTAAAGCTATAAGCATAGGCGCTATCATAATAACTCTTGTCATCTTAACAATGACTGCCGAGTTTGCCATCTCAGCCGGGGCACCTACAACAGATGCAGGAACTGCAACGACTTGAGCAACTTCATGAATTGTTCCACCTACATAGATGCCAAACTCTTGAGGTGTCATATGTAAAAAACCCGTTGCAGGCTCTATTATTGAAGCATATAAAACTGGATATAAAAACATTGAGATAGTACCAAAAAGTACAACCATAGAAACAGCTATCGCAGTTTTATGACCTTCTGCTTTTAAAACTGGTTCAGTTGCTAAAACTGCTGCTGCTCCACATACGGCAGCGCCACTTGCAGTAAGCATTGCCGTATCTTTTTCCATCTTAAAGATTTTATACCCTAAATACGAACCTAAAATAAACGTTGTACTAAGCATGATAAGTGAGACCATAAATCCACTCATACCTACATCTGCAATTTGTTGAAATGTTATACGAAAGCCATAAAAAACTATGGCAAAACGAAGTATCTTTTTACCTGAAAATGTTATACCTGTACTCCACTCACTTGGCACATTGTTATGAAGTGTATTTGCATAAAAAATACCCATCACAATACCAATAACAAGTGGTGAAATTCCTAATGATTTTACGGCGGATATGTCTGCAATCATAGTTGCTGCTGCTGCAAAAATAGCAACAAATATGATTCCAGAGACAGTGCCTTTTCTATTTTGCTCTGAAAATGCCATCTACATCCTTAATTTTTAATATTAAAAATGAAATTATATCAAAAAACTATCACTATTTTACTTCTATCTCCATCTTCGTTCTTACCCAACTCTCCTTTTGTTCCTCAATATTCTGAGGTGTTTTTGCAATAACTTTACTAGCATCTATACCTCTCAGCTTAACAAGATACTCTTTTAACAGTTCTGCCCTTTTTTTAGCCAAAGCCTGAAGCTCTTGCGGTGTTACAACCTGCATCTGAGTATTCTCTTTTATAAGAGCGTTTTGGTATGCTCTCTCCAGGGCATCCCCTTTATAGGTTTTCTTCAGAGCTTTTTCTATATCACTGACTTTTTTCTTTGGTGCCATCTCTTTATAGATATCCTCAAGCAGATCTATATTCATAGAGTTTTGCTGCTCTTTTTTATTTTTAACTCCACTTCTTTTCATAACCGCAGCTATAAGTTTTTGCTGTTTAAGCATCCAAGTGTCTTGAACCTCATCATATTGAGGAACTATGCTTAGAGATATCTTTGGTCTTTTTAGCATTAGTTTAGCAATATTATCAAGCTTCTCTTTTTCAGGTGGCAAGATTGTCATCAAGCCCGGTTCAAACTCTACAAACTCCAACTCTTCACCCTCAAGTCCCATCATAGAACCTAAAAACTTGAATGGAGAAGCAACAGCTTTAATAATCAGGTTTCCGAAGGTTTTCCATACAAGGGCACCATATTTAAAGTCAGGAGCATCTACATTACCTGCTACTGGCATATTGATATCTATGATTCCGTCGCCATCTTCTAATAGAGCAATGGCAAAACCTAAAGGTAGGGATGTTATATTCTCATCCTCTATTTCATCCCCAAGCTCTATATTTTTAACAATAATTGAATTCTTACCTAACATCTGTGAATCAAGTATCTCATAACCAAGATCTAAAAACAGTTTTCCGCTGTCTATTTTGTAACCTGCAAAATTTGCACTATACCCGCTGAATGAGTTTAACTCTAAGTTTCTAAAGTTAAAACTTAGGTCAGTATAGAGCTTAGGGTTTGAGCTATCAATTGAGCCTAGTAGTTTTGTAGAACCGTACTTGTCTATTTCACCTACAATATCCACATAACTAACTTCTCCGCTCTGACTAGAGATAGAGTAAACAACACCGTTTAAATCATGTATATCAGTTCTAAACTGTAGAGGAAGAGATAGATCAGCAAACTTAGCGCTACCCGAAGCAACATTTAGCTTCATGATTTTAAATGGAAACTTTGTAGCATTATCATCTTCACTCTGTGCTACTTTTGTTGCATTTGCATCACTTTGCACTTTTGGTGCTTTTGAGAGTGTCGCAAAGTTCATAGTCTTTGTCTCATCTATTACGGCATCTACATAAAAGCCATTTATATCAAGCTCATTTACAAATGCTCTGCTTGGAAACATCTCATAATCAAATGCCTTAAGAGCCATGTTGTTAAAAGATAAAAGGGTTGAGTCATCTCTTGAGTCATTTAAAAAGAACTCATTTACATCAAGTCTACCATTTACCTTCAGATCAGCCGTTTTGCTGCTTTTTGCATACTCTACTTTACTTTTTAAGTTTACAAAACCGTCGTTTAGTTTTAGATATAAATCTTTTTCAATATATGGACTAAACTCTTTTAAAGATATCTTCTTCAGATCAAACGTACCTGTTTGTTTAAGAGGGGTATGTCTTAGTTTACCTTTTGCTTTTGCATATCCCTTGGAGTTAAGTCTTGCAGAGAGATTATAGTTTAACCAAGTTTTCTCTTTTGAGTCTATGTTGTAAGCATTAAAGTTTATTCTGTCTAGCTTAATATTAAGAGCTGGCTTTAGTGTCTTGTCACTGAAACTTACTCGTGCTCCTTGAAGTGCTAAGTGCTTTAACTTCACTCTATACTCAGGTTCATCTTTAGTTTTTATTTTTGTCTTTTTACTCGTAACAGCTTTACTTGTTTTAGCTTTTTTTGCGACTATTAAGTTATCAACATTTAGCTTACCGTCTTTATACAGCTCAGTTCTAATATTTAAACTCTTAAGTGTTGTATTTTCAATATTTACAGCTTTTGCCTTAGTATCTAAACTTAAGTTATTCACACCAAAATCTGCAAAGTCTACAAGTCTCTCTCCTGTACTTCTTTTATTTATAGCCAACTTACTAAGATTAAGATTAGCATCATTTACGCTTACTTGCATCTCATCTTCTAACGCTAACACACTAACGTTAGCATCAAAGCTTACTGTCGCTCGCAGTAGTTTTACATTGTATACGCTTAGTGCATCTTGTGCCGCTTCATCTATGTATGGGCGAAATCTAACTATGTCAAGATCACGACATTTAGTATAAGACTTAACATCTAGTACTTTATGTTTTACATCCCCGCTAGAGTTACAAATAAATTTCTCATTCAGTCTCAAATTCATTTCATATGATAAAGGCTCCGCACCTGCTAAGGTTACATTTTTCAGATATAGGTTTAACTCATCTAACTTCGTAGTTACATTTGGTTTTACGCCACTATCGGCAAAATCAACTTTGATTTTCTCTAGAGCGATATCATCTATAACTACCTTCCAAGGTTTAGCTTCTTCTTTTGCTTCAATCTCTGTCTCAACAGTAGTATTATTCTCGGCAAAATTAGTTTTAATATACTCTAACCAGTCTATCTCTTTTGCTTTATTTCTCTTTACTTTAACATGTAGAGAATCAAGAGCTATCTTTTTTATATGGACATCTTGAAGCATAGGTTTAACACTAACATTACTAACTAAAAAATGCTCAAGATTTAAAACATCTTTATATTTACTTTTTGGTTTTATTCTCAGTTTATCAATAGATGCACTTATGTTATCTATGGTTGTTGTATCAAGGTTATCTAAATCAAAATAGTACTGTGCAGAAAATGCCACTTTGCCATCTGCCACTTCAAGGTTTAATGCATCTTGCATATACTTCCACTGAGTATAGAGCTTACTTGCTTCAAAGGCTATGCTTCCTCTGACTTTAAACGGTTTAAACCCAAGGATTTCACTTTTAAGATCAAAGAATCCTCCATCACCCAAAGCGGTGTGAAACCTAATGGTTGCGTCGCTGGAGTTAAAATCTTTTGTATCTATATCTCTTAACTCAAAACCTATTCTGCCAAATGAGAATTCAAATGGAGTCTTGTGTGTATAATCTTCATAGTTGATTCTTCCATCTATTATCGCAACACTGTTAAGAATGATTCTTGGCATCTCAAATTCTGAAGTGTTCTCTTGCTTAACCTCTTGCTCTTTTTCTTTGAGAATAGATGCTAGATTTATTGATTTATCTTTTTTGTAAATCAAAGAGATATTTGGTTCTTCGAGTGCTATGTTCTTTATATGCACTGATGCATTAAAAAGTGAATGAGGTTCTAAATTTATTAGTATTGATTTTAACGATACTAGATGCACGTCGTTTGCATCTGTCAGCTTTATTTCATTTATCTTTAGACTAAATATGAAGGGGTTAAAAAAGACACTATCAAGCGAAAGCTTAGCATTTGTCTCTTTTTGAACAATCTCAACAAGTTGTGATTTTAATACTAAAGGGAGGACTATAAAACCTAGTATTGCATAGGCTGAGAGTAAGTAGATTATTATCTTTTGAATTTTTTTAAACATAACAGACTCCAAAAAGTTATCTTCTTAGAGTCTATCCTATTGAAGTTTAAACTTCAATTATGTTTTATTTAGTTCCTCTTACAATATCTGCTCTAGGGAAAACAAATGTTGACTTTCTAAATACTACTATTTTGTCCTCATGACCGATTGCATACGCACGAATCGTGATAGGAATTACAGTATCTTTTCTCTCGTTATCTACCAGCATTTCTTCTGTTCTAAGTACAACTATTTTTTTCTTTTTTATACCGGGGACTGCTGTAAACTCAGTTGATGGTTTAGCAATAATAATCTTGCCTTCCATACCTTTTGGAGGAATTACTTCAAAGTAAAACTTCATCTTTTGGCTCTCAGTATTTTGCAGTAAAAACTCATAGGCATTTTCAACTCTAAACTTATTATCTGGCAACTGCTTAACAGAGTAAAGACGAGTTTCTTTATTGATATTTAAAAGCATATGCTCTTTTGTACTGCCCATCATTCCAAGGATAATCATAAGTCCGACTAATAGAGCTATATAGGCTAAAACTTTTGTACGGAAGTATTTAGTCTTACCTTTTTGATCTACTATTTCATAATCACTTGACCAAGTAACTAAAGATGGCTTTCCAAGTTTACCCATAACAGTTGTACAAGCATCGACACACTCTAAACAGTTGATACACTCTAGCTGAAGACCTTTACGGATATCAATGTGAGTCGGACAAACAGTTACACAACTCTCACAAGCAGTACACTCAGCATGAGGTTCTTCAACTTGAATATCTTTTTGCTTTGTAAATAGTTTGTTGTGGTGCTCATCATAGATATGCCCACCTCTATGCATATCGTAAAGTGCCATTACTGTATGCTCATCATATAGAACTGACTGAACTCTTGAATATGGACAAACATAAACACAAAAGTTTTCTTGTAAAAATATTATGTCATATATAAGAAATAGTGCAATCCCGATCACTGAACCAAATAGAGTCCAATGATCAGTAGGATTAGCTAAATAAGTAAAAAAATCTTCCGGTGGGACAAAAAACCACATAAAGTCAGCTGCTGCTAGGATAGAAAGAGCAGTCCACAGTAAAACAGCGATTACTTTTTTTACTTTATTTTCAGCCTTTGACATATCAGGTTCAAGTTGCTTATTTTTTATACGTTTTCTAAGACCTAATATTTTTGTCTCAATAAGATCTCTATAGATAACACGAAAAACAGTCTGAGGACATACCCAACCACAAAAAACACGACCACCGACAACTGTCATACCGAATATCCCCAAGAACATCAGCATCAGTAAAAATGGCATTAGATATAGCTCTTGCATGTCAAACTGTACAAAGGCAAGGTGTAACTTCAACTTATCAAAACTAAGCAGGAAGAAATGATTTCCATCTACTGTTATCCAAGGTAAAACTAAAGCTATAACAGTAACTATTATGTATAAATAATAGCGTTTAATTCTCCACGATGTAGGTATTGTGATACCTGAACTCTCTTTACTCATCTGAACTCCCAATATTTATTAAGCAGTAGCACGACTTAATTTTGTCATAACTTTGTCAATTATAGCAGATAATAGTTGAGTTTTAAATTAATTTATTATTATAACAATTATAATCACAGCAAATGTAGAAAAAGTAAGCTTTTAACTTACCTCATCCACCATATTATCTAGGTGATCAAAAAGTTCGTGTGAGTTCTTTTCTGCATTTTTAAATGCTTCTATGATTTTTTCAGCATTTTCAACAAGTCCACCTTCAATAAGAGCAGGAACATTTCTAACATTTTCGTGAACAGCTTTATGTGGTATATCGATTTTAGCATACGAAGCAGTACCAGAAAACACAACTTTACCTTCACCTGTATACCATTTACCAAATCTACAATTAGTGTGTTGTGAAAAAGTATGATCTTTATTGTTTTTAAATACTGATTCATAACCACCTAGTTTAAATACAATGTGATCAAGCTTAGCAAGATTCACAAACATCTCATTAGAGATTTTTTTGTTGGAGTATTGAATATCATGTGCACCATCAACCAGAGTATATAGACTCTCATTAAAACTGCTTAGTTTTTCCAATGAAGTTGATATTTCACCATCCATGACTTCTGAAAACTCTTGCATTGCAGCAGAATTTTGTTTTAACAAGTTAATGTTTACCTCTACTTCACTTGTGGCTTTTTGTGTTCTCTCTGCAAGTTTACGAACTTCATCCGCAACAACTGCAAACCCACGACCATGTTCACCTGCACGAGCAGCTTCAATAGCAGCATTTAGAGCAAGTAAATTTGTCTGATCTGAGATATCTTTTATCAGAGAGATAACATTTGTAATCTCATTTACACTGTTGTTAAGCTGATCAGAATTTTCTCTACTCTCATGCATTTTATGAGATATGTTCTCTAATGATTCTCCCATTTTAGCGGTTGAATCTTTAACATCAGAAACTGTACCTTCTGTTTGTGCATTTTTCTCGTTGATGTTTTGAAGAGACTCCATATTTCTAATCAATCCTTCTTGTACATCTTTAACTCCTGTTGTAGCACCCTCACTAAGAAGATCTGTAAGAGATAGAGTAAGTCTGTTTTTCTCTAACTGTACTTCATTTTCTTTAGAATGTTTCTCTGAATTTTCCAAACTCTCATTTGCAGTCAATATGGCTTCGTATGCAGTTTCAATAGTGTGATTTGCAGCACTCTGAATAGAAGAGATCTCATCACCACCACTTTGAGTAATATTTTTTGAAAAATCTTTTGAAGATATAATATCGTCAAGCTCTTCTTTAAATAGAGAGATTCTTCTAGTTAAGCCATTGGCAACCATGAATCCAAACCCTAAAACAAAAGCCACTATAATTACATTTAGTGCGAGAGTAATAATTAAGCTGTTTGTAGCTTCACTTTTTAAACTGTTAATGTCATTTAAGAGAGATTTACTTAAGTGGTCTTCAACTTTTTTCAATAGGTTTATCTTTTTTGTGATTGTATCAAACCAGTAAGTTGATTGAATGCCAAAACCACCATCTATGTTTGCCAACCCTACTTTTCTCATTCTCTCAACTTCATCAACTGAAGCTCCAACTACTGTACTTTTATAAAAACTAGTATTGTCCCCAGATGCAATAAATAAAAATCTATCCATATAAGTTTTTTGCTGACTCATAAGTTTTACAAATTTAGCATAAAATCCAGCCGGAAAACTATCTCTGGCAAATGTTCCACTCATTACCGCTCTCTCGATACCGGCTCTCTCTTTAGAGTAGAGGTAGTTTGCATAAGCATTTAAACTTCTACTCATATTTACATTTTCACTCATCTTTGCAATAGCTGCAATAGTATCTAAAAAGGCAGCATTCATAGGTGTGTAGTAACCAACAGCATCCGAAATAGCAAACTCTAAAGAACTTACTTTTGATCTTTTTTGAGAAATCTGAGAAATTCTGCTCATAGCGTCATTCATATAGTTTTGCATCTCTTTTGGATATATTGAAAAGTCCATACTTTTGTAGTAGGCTTCCATCTCAGCTCTTGTAGCGTCTGTATCTTTACGGATCTTTGTCAAAGCTTCTTTAAATTTTGAACCCTTTGAACCGATAAAACCGGCAGAAGCACCACGTTCTTTTTGAGTGTTATGAATCATTGCGCTTATTTTTGTCGCCAAGATTGTAGCTTCTCCAATCTTATCTAGCGCAGTAAGCCTATTGTAACTACTTATACTGCTCATTGCCAGTAATACAAATATTACTAGAGCAGGCATTAAAACCATAACGACCATTTTTACTTTTATGGACATATTATTTAACATGATTATCTATCCCCCTGTTATTATGCATAAATCTTATATATCAATATATCATTTAATAAGAAAAAATTATTTGTCTCAGGTCAAGTATTTGGAAATTTCAAAGACTTTTATAATCCTGGCTTAGTCTTATGTTTCACAAATATACAAAAAGCCTTTTTTATGCTCAACTTTGCTAAAATATATCTCAATATTCTAATATCAAAAGATTTTTATCATCATGACAACAAAACAATACATACTAGATACAATCATAAAACGTCCACTCATTATTGATGGAGCTATGGGAACACAGTTGCAGCAGCGCGATGACAAGATCTCGAAAGAGGCTTGGGAAGGTAATGAAGGTTGTAACGAACTTTTAAACATTACGGCTCCTGAAGTTCTTAGTGAGATTTTTCATGCTTACCTAACTGCCGGTGCTGACCTTATCACCACTAATACATTTGGCTCATTCTCATGGGTTTTAGATGAGTACCGGATCAGTGAGCGTGCTTATGAGCTTACAAAAGCCGGTGCAGAACTTGTAAAAAAAGAATGTGAAAAATTCTCGACGCCAGAGCATCCACGCTTCTGTCTAGGTTCTGTCGGACCCGGTACAAAACTTCCATCACTTGGTCACATCACTTATGATGAAATGTACGAAGGTTATACTGAGTTTTGTTTAGCTCTCATTGATGGTGGTGTTGATATATTTTTACTCGAGACTTGTCAAGACCCACTTCAGATAAAAGCTGCTCTTCACGCATGTCAAGAAGCTTGTCGCCAAAGAGAGGTAGAGATACCAATGATGGTCTCTGTTACCATCGAGTTAAGCGGGACTATGCTTATAGGAACAGATGCGGGAACTATAGCAACTATCCTAGAACCTTTTGATATTTTATCTTTAGGTTTTAACTGTGGAACCGGACCTGAGCAAGTTTTAAAACACGTAAAAACTCTAAGTGAACTTTGGCATAAACCAATAAGCGTTCATGCTAATGCAGGTCTTCCGCAAAATCGTGGAGGTTACACTTACTATCCAATGGGACCAGACGAATTTACAGAGCAACAAGAAAAGTTTTTAGCTTTTGATGGTGTCTCTTTCTTAGGTGGATGCTGTGGAACTACACCTCAACATATTCGTGCATTGGTTGACAAAGTAAATTCTATCCGACCTAAAGCACCTAGCGGTTCACATCAGAACTCTATAGCTTCACTGTTTAACACAACAACTCTTATGCAAGAACCAGCTCCACTTCTAATGGGTGAGCGCTCAAATGCAACTGGTTCAAAAGCCTTTAGAGAACTTCTTTTAGCAGAAGATTATGAAGGAACTCTAAGTGTAGCACAACAACAAGTTCGTGCCGGTGCTCACGTAATAGACGTAAATGTTGGTTTCGCAGGACGTGATGAGACAAAAGATATGAATGCCGTTATGGGAATGTACAACCAAAAGATAGCACTTCCTCTTATGCCAGACTCTACTCAGACTACTGGTCTTGAGACTGCACTAAAAAACATAGGCGGAAAACCTATACTAAACTCAGTAAACCTTGAAGACGGTGAACCAAAATTTGATGCAGTATGTCAACTAGCTAAGAAGTTTGGAACAAGTTTAGTATGTCTTACCATAGATGAAGTCGGTATGGCAAAAACAGTTGAGAACAAACTGGCTGTTGCTGATAGAATCATAGACTTAGCTACTAACCGCCACGGTATCAAAAAAGAAGATCTGGTTTTTGATGTTTTAACATTTACACTTGGAAGTGGAGACGAAGAGTACTGGGATGCAGGTATAAATACCATAGAAGCCATACGTGCCCTTCGTAAAAAACACCCGGAAGTGAGCGCTACTTTAGGACTCTCAAATATCTCTTTTGGACTTGACAAAGATGCCAGACCATACCTAAACTCTATGTTTTTACACCACTGTATCGAAGCTGGATTGACATCTGTTATTATCAATGTAAAACATATCATTCCTATAAATAAAATAAGTAAAGAAGATCAAGAAATATGTGATGACTTGATTTTCAACCGTAAACCAAA
>NZ_JBFFNS010000027.1:0-21374 GCF_041563035.1 Sulfurimonas sp.
GAAGTGATTTCTCTTGTGTCTTATGAACGTTCTCTTTCATCTCATCTATTGAGTAGAAGTAGTTCATTATTATTATAATGAACCCGAATATGATAGACGCTATTAGCGGTATGTGTATCTTTTTACTGATTGATAGGTTGTGAAACATTAGAATCCTTTTAGGCAACATATTGTCATTATTTCACAACTGTGCTTAAAAGTCGTTTACTATTGCTACTCTGCTTTCTTGAATGTTACTTGAAAATCTCCACTATCTAACTCAACTGCTTCATGTGATATTGTAAATGGTATTCTCTCATAAAGAGGAAATGGTTCATGGAAAAACAGACCTACAAGTCTATCGTTTTCATTTTTTAAAAGACTAAGTCCTTTAACAGTATTGACCATGGGTTCTGGTGGGTTACACTCTGTTGCATTAAACTCATATATTGTTAAACCATCTTTTTCATATGTATAAAATGGAAGTGTCGTACCTGGAATCTCAACTAACTTTTTGTTCAAAATCTAAACCTTTTTTTGCTGTATATACATAACTGTTGTAACTTGGACTCCACTCAAAATACTTTGAAACTTTTTCAAATGCTTTGAGCACAATAGTATCATGGTTGTCATGATTATAAATAGTTATGGGAGTGTGGTAATATCTATTATATGATTCAATTGGATGCAGTAATAAATCCTGCCACGAGATTTCTATTTTACCGTCATATGGCTCAAAAGGAACAGTTGAGATAATGGTTTTGTTTGTTACCTTACATCTGAAGTGACAAACCACATAGAATCTATCTATCTTAACAAACTCTAAAAGAGAAGTTACGTTTTTATGATTTATTGGCATATCCTGATACCCTTGAATGAACTATATAAAACAGAAGCAAGAATTATACCATTTTTTAGATAGCAATCTTAATCTCGAAGCATTTTTTTTCTGTATCTAGAAGCTTTACAGAACCGCCATGTGCCTCAGCAATTTCTCTACATAAAACAAGTCCTAAGCCGTTACCTTTTACTTTTGTACTTTTAAAAGCTTCAAACAGCTCTGTTTTGTTCTCGATTTCTACACCGCTGTCATAGATATAAAATTTATGAAAAAACTTATCCTTTTCATAAATAACTTCCACTATCCCATCTTCATTATCATCACATTCTATGGCATCTATAGCATTTGCCATGAAATTTGAAAATAGCATCTCTAAAAGATCTTTATCTGCATTTAATTTAAAATCTTGTTCTGGAAATATGAAGCTAATCTCTTTAGAATATCCGTAATACCCAATAGACATATCAATTGAACTTTTTAAATCACTCCACATAAATGACCTAGTTGAGACTTCTACTCCTTTAGAAAACATCAACGTAGCTTTTATAATTCTATCTATACGATAAACTGACTTTTGTATCTCTTCAACTATAGCTACATTTTCAGGTAAAACACGTTTCTTAAGAGTTGAGCTTAGTAGTGAAATAGAACCAATAGGGTTTCTTATTTCATGGGATAGATGCGCTGCCATCTGACCCATAGTAGCAAGATTTTCTTTCCTTTTTTGCTCAGTTATATCTGTAGCACTTAGCATTATCTTGTCTTTGTAGTTTGAACTTTTTATAAGATAAAAACGTGAATTAAATGCCACCTCATAATCATCATTTTTAAACTCTAAAAGCTTTAACAGTTCCCAAAGATCTCTAGCTTTAGAGTTTTGTAAAAACACAGTGTCATCACTATTTACAATCCAGATAGCATTAGGTAGAAACTCAACAACTTTTTCAACTGTATCTTGAAGATGAGCATAAGAAGCCTTGAGCTCATTAAACTCATTTTCTACCTTATATGTCTGCTCGATTAAAAGATTTAACTCTTCGGCTGTTACTCCAGACATTACTTATTGAACCCTAATATTATTTTATAAAGAGAGTGTGCATCATCAGACCCCGCAAGCTCTCTTATCGAGTGCATAGCAAATGTTGGAAGTCCTACATCAAGAGTCTCTATTCCCAGTCTTGTAGCCGTTAAAGGCCCAATAGTAGAACCACAGCCTATATCGCTTCTTGTAACAAACTGCTGGATAGGTTCATTCAGCTCAGATGCCACGTTCATAAACCTGGAAATAGTCTTAGAGTTAGATGCATATCTTTGATTTGCATTTACCTTTATCACGCTTCCTTTGTTTACGTGGGGAGCATGATTTGAATCGTGTTTACTAGGAAAGTTTGGATGAATAGCATGTGCATTATCAGCAGAAATCATAGTTGAAGTTCTAATCATATGCATATATTCATCGTAGTCAGGAAACATTCTGCGAAGTGTATTTTCTAAAAATGAACCGCTTGCTCCGGATGTGGATTCACTTCCAACTTCTTCATGATCACTCGCAATAAATAGCATAGGACTATGTGCGTCTAAACTACAGATGCTTAGCATCCCAACATAACAACTAAGCAGGTTATCCAGTCTGGCACTAGCTATAAAATCATCACTAAGTCCGACAAAAGATGCTTTTTGAGTGTCATAAAAACTAAGCTCAGATGCGTAGAGTTCTTTTACATCTAAAATATCTATCTTTGAGAGTTGCCACTTTAAGAAATCATCAAAATCAAAATCATCTGATGTTGTCAAGATCGGGCATATATCTGTTTGGTTGTTTACACTTCTCTCTTTGTTCGCTTTATCATCAAGGTGAATTGCAAGAGATGAGATAATAGCTAAAGGCTTTTTAGCGTCTATAAGAACATCTTTTATCTTACCTTCACTGTTTAAGTAAGATACTCTTCCGGCTAAAGAGAGGTCCCTGTCAAACCAAGGGTTTAAAAGAGGAGAGCCATAAGTCTCAACTCCAAGCTTAACTGTTCCATGTTCTTTAATCACTGGATTTGGCTTTAACTTTAAGTTTGGAGAATCTGTATGAGCACCAACCATAGTGTAGTCTTTAGCATCTCTAGGATATGTAAATGCAATAACAGATGAGTCATTACGAGTTACATAATACTTAGCGCCCTCTTCCAGCTCCCACTTCTGCTCTTCATTAAGTTTTATAAATCCTGCATTTTCAAACATCATAGACATATTTCGTGTCGCATGAAAAGGTGTAGGAGACGCATCTAAGAAACCAAGTAAACCCTCATTAAAATCTTTTTTATCCATTTAAATTTCCTATCCTATGATATCTATAGCTTCATTACCGTCTAAAGCAGTTATGATTTTACTGTCGACTCTTATTGCTGAGTCAATTACTACATTATGCAGTTTTGAGATAATAGTAATTTTTAGTTGACGATTACCCGGATTTTGTCTTATTAGTCTGTAAAGGTCTTCTAAGACATTCATATTAGCATCTAATCTTACAGCCAAATTCAGTGGTTCTTGCGGTACTTCACGAACCTCTTTTTTAACTTTCTTACACTCTTTTTTAGATTCTTTTAGAGTCATAATCTTTGTAACACCGATTCTCGTAAACATCTCTGTATGAGTAATCTTTGCTTTAAATGCTATTGGCTCATCTAAATCCATCTCACTGAGTTGTTCAAGTTTATCTGAGAACAGCATAATCTCGATATTTCCATGAAAATCCATAAGATTTACAATTGCAAACTGGTTTCCTTTTTTAGAAACCTTTTTAACAATATCCTCTACCTTACCTATAAAAATCGCGAAACTGCCATCTTTAATGCCTTCAAGTTCTGAAGAGAGTGAGTAGTTTAACTCATCCATCACACTTCTATACTCGTCAAGAGGATGTCCTGATACATAAAAACCTAAAGTATCTTTTTCAAACTCTAGAATCTCTTTTAGCTCATACTCTTCAGAGTTTGTAAGAGATAATTTAACTGTTGTTATTTCTGCGTCATCTCCAAAGAGACTTCCAACTGCATTTTTCTTTGCATTAGACGCATCTTTTGCAGTATCAACAATCTTCTCTATCTGATCTAAAAGAGCTTTTCTAGAGTAACCAAATCTATCAAAACCACCTGATTTTATACTTGACTCAATAAAACGCTTGTTTACCTTTGATGGATCTATTCTGTTTACAAAATTTTCTATTGAAGTAAATTCGCCATCTTCTTCTCTTGTCTCTATAATTGAAATAACAGCTGATTTACCAACACCTTTAATAGCACCTAAACCAAAAAGGATGATGTCTTTTTCATTTTTCGTTATTGCAGAAAACTCTAAGTAAGAGTCATTAACATCAGGAGGAGAGAGTTCTATACCCATTCTCTTAACTTCATCTATGTAACGAACCACTTTTTCAGTGTTGTCCTTATCTGAAGTCAGAAGTGCCGCCATAAACTCATTTGGATAGTAAGTCTTCAGCCATGCGGTCTGAAAAGTTACCATTGCATAAGCTGCTGAGTGAGATTTATTAAAACCGTATCCGGCAAATTTTTCAATCAGGTCAAACAGTTTTGAAGCCTCAGCATAATCAAAACCTTGTTTTTGAGCACCTTGTGAGAATTCAGCATTATAGACGTTCATATCTTTTTTCTTACCCATCGCACGACGGATAATATCTGAGTAACCAAGAGAAAAGCCACCAATAGTCTGGACTATCTGCATAACCTGTTCTTGGTAAACAATGACCCCGTATGTATTTCCAAGAATTGCTTCCATCGGAGTAAATGTATACTCAATTGCCTCACGACCATGCTTACGTTCGATGAAAGAGTCTAGCATCCCGGACTCCATCGGTCCAGGTCTGTATAGTGCCAAGACCGCGATTAAGTCCTCAAAATTATCCGGTTTGAGACGTTTGTTAAGATCTTGCATACCGGAGGACTCTATCTGAAACATTCCCACAGTTTCACCTGTACGAATTACTTCATAAACCTTAGGATC
Source organism: Sulfurimonas sp. (assembly GCF_041563035.1). GTDB lineage: Bacteria > Campylobacterota > Campylobacteria > Campylobacterales > Sulfurimonadaceae > Sulfurimonas. The sequence goes on from NZ_JBFFNS010000027.1 coordinate 4,832, forward strand.
ATTCTCATCAATTGTATGCCAGTCTATATCTCTGTCATATCTTCTTTTTATAAGCTTTATAGCATTGTAGATTACATCAAGTGTTTTAAGTCCAAGGAAGTCAAACTTAATAAGGTCGACATCTTCAAGATAGTTAAGCGAGTATTGGGTCACGAAAGTATCTTCACCGGATGGTTTGTATATAGGTGTCTTATACCAAAGTTCTTCATTTGAAATAACTACACCAGCTGCATGAATACCTGAGTTTCTTTTTAAACCTTCAAGTTTTTTAGCAAACTCCCAAACTCTTTTGGCATTAGCATCTTCATTTATCAGTTCTTGAATTTTTGGCTCTTTTTGAAAAGCTCCATCAATAAACTCACCTTTTTTCTCTTTACCATTTAGAGTAATTCCAAGTTCATCCGGGATAAGTTTTGCCATCTTGTCAGCTTGAGATAATGGCATATCAAGTACACGTGCAACGTCACGGATAACCCCTTTTGCAAGCAGTGAACCAAAGGTGATGATCTGTGCAACTTGATTACGACCATACTTCTTAACAACATAGTCAATGACCTCACCACGGCGGGCTTGCATAAAGTCCATATCGATATCCGGCATAGACACACGCTCAGGATTTAGAAATCTCTCAAATAGAAGATCATATTTCATTGGGTCAATATCTGTAATATCTAGTGAATATGCAACAAGACTTCCAGCAGCAGAACCACGACCGGGACCAACAGCAATATCCATCTCTTTAGCAACTTTAACAAAATCCCAAACGATAAGCATGTAACCCGGAAACTTCATAGAGTTGATGATGTCCATCTCAAACTTCAGTCGCTCTCTATACTCATCATGTTTTTCTTGTGGCACATGTTTTAGTCTATTTATTAGACCAAGTTCACATCTGTATGTAAAGTATTCTGCATCACCAACATCTTTGTCATCGCTACTGAGGACTAAACCATCAGTCTCTGCATATTCTGGTGTAAATTTAAAATTTGGAGGAGTTGGTGTTTTTACAACCGGAGTATAATCTTCTATCTTATTTACAATCTCTTGAGTATGAGCAAGAGCTTCAGGAATATCAGCAAAGAGTCTTGCCATCTGCTCTGGAGACTTCAGATAAAACTCATGAACTGAGTGACGCATACGGTTTGGATCATCGTAGAGTTTATTCATCCCGATACACATAAATGCTTCATGGTATTGTGCATCTCCGGGATAAGTGTAGTGGGTATCATTTGTAGCGACTATTTTTATATCTGTCTCTTGTGCTATTTTTAATATGTCATTGTCAATATGAAGCTGATCTCCGATACCGTGTCTCATAAGTTCTAAGTAAAAATCATCGCCGAATATCTCTTTGTATTCAAGTGCTACGGCTTTGGCACCCTCGTAGCCTAAAGCACCGTTTCTTACATTTCTTTCATTAGCAAGGTTTAGATGCCAGTTAACTTCACCTTGAAGACAAGCAGAAGTACAAATCAGACCTTCACTGTGTTGTCGGAGTTCATTTTTATTTATACGTGGAAAGTAATACATACCTTCGATAAAAGCTTTTGACGAGAGATACATAAGGTTTTCATAACCCTTTTTATTCTTAGCAAAAAGACAGATATGAAATCTCTGTTTTGTAGACTTGTCATCTAATGTCTCACCGTTATGAATATAGCCTTCCATCCCGATAATAGGCTTAATATCAGCCGCCTTCATCTGGTGGTAAAAGTCTATGGCTCCAAACATGTTTCCATGGTCAGTCATAGCTACAGAAGTCATTCCAAGCTCTTTAACACGAGACACTAAGTTTGTAAGTTTGTTTGCACCGTCAAGTAGTGAGTATTCGGTATGTAGATGTAAGTGTGTGAAGGGTTGTGCACTCAAAATAATCACCTTTAAAAGTATTAAATTATTAAAGTGATTATAGTAAGTTTGTCTTAATATTTAGTAAGAGTTTTAATTAATACTCTTTTTAAGAAGCAGCTAAAATATAGCCAACTTTTGGAACATTTTTTATGTGTAAATCCGGCATCTTCTTTCTTAGTCTGTAGATAAGTTCTCTTAGTGACACTTCTCTATTACTCTCTCCGTTCCAGATTTTCATAATTAACTGTTCGTGAGATATATATGAATTTTTATTTTCTATTAAATACGCTAGAAATATAGTCTCATTCTTGCTCAGGTATATAATCTCATCATTTTCTCGTACTGTTTTACTTTCTTTTTCGTAGACATATGCACCGATTTCTACAATATTTTTATTTACTACTTGTCTATTTCTTTTAAATGACTCTACAACCATAAGAATTGCATTTAAGTCACTCTCAACAACAGGTTTTATTATATAACCAAGAGGAGATACTATTTTTGCTTTATCGATAGTCTCATCATCTTTAAATGATGTTATAAAAACTATAGATATTTTTGGGTACTTAATACTAATCTCATAAGCGAGATCAATCCCATCTAGTTTACCGTTTATCTGTATATCCATAAAGATAAGATCAATATCTCTTTCTCTACTTAAAAATTCTAACATTGCGGTAGATTCATCATACATACAAACAACATTATGCCCATGTTCTTCAAAAGTATCTTTTAAAAAAAGTGCTGTTATTGCTTCGTCTTCAACTATTGCTATTTTCATTTATCATCTTTATATTTTATTATATTTAGAATAGAGTTTAGAAAGAAATTATAGCGATTTCTAATTCATTTTACTATTGGAGCAGTCTCATTACTTTTTGCTGTCTAGCATTAGCCTGACACATAATATATGATCCTGTGCGAGATAAAATATTATGTTTGCTAAAGTTTGAACTCTCTTTTGTGAAATACATATTTTTAGATTTATATTTGCTAATATCTAGTTTATTTTGAATTGTTTCATCAACAGCGTTCAAAATATTCATTCCATTAAACCTTTTATTAGAGATATTTACTTGATATTATTAAATCGTCTTCAAGATAATAAAAATGTATGAAAAAAAGTGAGAAACATGTTAGAAAAAAATGAGAAAAGAGCTTGCATATATAATTTCTGTTATGATAAGAAAAATATGTATAAAAAGGAATTATTCACCGATGAATATTTGTGCTTTTAAAGATGCAAAGATGCAAAAAAAGTTTGACAGATGGAGAGAACCTCTACAATTAAAACAGATATATGTAATATCTATTTTAACTGCTTCCTTATATATAATCATGTCATTCGCTGATAGAGTAATTGCACCTAAAGAGACTATGTCTTTAATGGTATTTGTACACCTGTGGGCTGTCCCATCTGTACTATTAGTAATTTCACTTCTTACCTATTTAAAAAAATACAAAATTTTTATGATAAATCTACTTATAGTAGCACCCCTTATCGCAGCTATTGGTAATATAATAATTGTCTCAAATTTTCATGGATATTCTATATATTCAAATGAGATATATCTTATAGTATTTTGGATATTCACGGTTTCTGGTTTAAAGCTTATTCAAGGGCTCATCAGTGCACTTTTGGTTGTTGTTATGTCTGTCACCTGTTCTTACTTATTTTATAATCTCCAGACAAATGAATTTATTATGCATTTATTTTGGTTATTCGCCTCCATGACTTTTGGTTTTTTTGGGAAATATCTACTAGAACTATCAAATAAAAGCATCTTTATAAAACATGAACAGCTTTCATTGGAGTTAAATAACAAAAATGTTTTACTAAGAGAACTTTTTCACAGAGTAAAAAACAATCTGCAAATAATTTCGTCTATATTATCCTTACAATCAAAAAAGATAGAGGATAAATCTGCAAAAGAAGTTTTCCAAAACAGTATTCAAACAATTATATCAATGGGGATTATTCATGAAAAACTATATAAATCTGATAACTTGGAAGCTGTTAATATAAGCGATTACGTATATAGTCTAATAAGCTATATGAAACAGAATTTAGGCGGAAGTGATATAAAGTTTAATGTAGAGTGTGATGATATGATGATTACACTTGACAATGCAATTCCAATTGGTTTAGTTATAAATGAATTATTAACAAATAGTATTAAATATGCATTTAATGAAGACTCTAAAAATAAGACTATAGACATTAAAATGAATCTAGATAATGAAAAATTAATTTTAGAAGTATCTGACAATGGTGTAGGAATTGATTTTGACAACCTTATTAAGGGCTTTGGTTTTAAACTTATTGACTCTCTAGTTGTATATCAGTTAAAAGGATCTTTGGAGTATTTTAATAGAAATGGTCTTTGCTATATATTGAAGTTTAATGAGAATGTTTTAGCGAAGTAGTCTTACTCTCAGCTTTGCTGAGAATAAGAATTATTTTAAAAGTTTTTTCCAAGCTTTTTCAATCTTAGATGCAAGCTTTTTAGTAATACCTTTTACTTCAGTAAGTATAGAAGTGTTTTGGTGTAATACACCAACTACTTCATCAACATTTCCAAAGTGTTTTACTATTTTTTCTACTTTTTTACTACCGATTCCATCAACTGATGTTAAGAAGTCACTTAACTCTTCTTTAGTTATCGTAGCTTCTTGAGCTTCTGATTCATTAGACTCATCTTTTGTTGGATTTGGAACAGGTTTATCATTAGCAATTTCTTGCTTTGATGATTTTTTAACAGACTTCAGAGCAAGGTTATCTTGATAGTTATAAATCTCACTTGGCCACTCTTCACTCCATCTTCTTTTTACATCATACATCTTGTACTCTTTGTCAAGCACGTGAAGATATACTTCATTCTCACCAAATAGTTTTCTCTTCTTACCAAAGTATGCACCGTCATAACTAGCGTTGTACTCACCAAATGTTATGTGTCTCATAGTTCTAAGAATAGAGCTGTCAAGTTTTCCTAACTCTTCCCAGTTAAACATTGGAGCATGAGGTTTTCTAAATCTACCTTCACTAAGACTCCACATTAGATATTGACCGATCCAGTCTCTGATATATGGGAATGCCGCAAATGCCGTAGCACATTCTAAGATACGAACCTTACCATCTTTACCATAAGCCACATCACAAGCCCAATACTCAGCTTTAGCTGCCTTTGATACTTCTACAGCTAAGTCAAGCACATTTTTTGGAACGTCGTTATAATCCATGCTGCCACCCTGAGAAGTGTTTGTTAACCATTCACCTTCAGGTGCACGTCTCCAGAATGCACATACAGGTTTGTGACCTATAAGCATTACACGGATATCGGCTTCCATTGGAACAAAATCTTGGAAGTACTGAGGATGATATTTTTTCTCATCAAAAAGCTCTCTGGCTTCTTTATAGCTATCTACTTTGTGTACAAAGTATCCACCATAATTTGATGGTCCGTAAGATTTTTTAATTATCTTAGGATATTCACACTTTTTAAGAAATTTATCTGCATTATCATGTTTGTAGTAGATATATGTTTTTGGAATCGGAAGATTATATTTCCAAGCAAATCTCGTAACATTTTCTTTTGATTTGTTAGAAAACTGTGTATCCATTGATGGGATAAATCTCACATGAGGAAGCTCACGAGCTATCTCTCTAAAAGTTTCATAAGCAGTTGCTGGGATGTTACCAATAAGTACATCGATTTTTTTTCTTTTTACCTCTTTGATAAATCTATCTTTATCATTTTTCCAGTGGTATGTAACCGTTTCGATCTTGTTTGGCCATCCTTTAAAGTTTGAATGATCAAAAAATCTCAGTACATAATCAAGGTATAAAAAACCTAATTTTGGTAGTTGCTTATTACTTAATCCCATTTTTACTTACTCCCATATTTTATTATGTGTAATTATAGTAAAAATGTCTTAAATTTTTGTCTTTTTTATCTTTATACTAAACTCTGCACCATAAAACTTTTCATTCTCTACTTCAAATTCTCTATTTTCAACTTCAATAGTGCTGTTAAAGTGTTTTGTAATTATTTTTTTACTCATAAACAGACCTATCCCCGTTCCCTGAGATTTATGTTTTGTTGTAAAGTATGGCTCAAATATTTTTGTTTTTATATCATCAGGAATTCCACCTGCATTATCATGTATTTTTACAACCATATGTTTATCTTCATTAAAAACTTCTATTAATACAACCGGGTTCTTAATTTTTTTTTCTTTCAAAGCATCTTTGGCATTATTTAAAATATTTAAAAATACTTGAGAGAGCTCACCACTACTGCCATTAACGACTATTTTTGATTTACTGCTTCTAAGAGTAAGGTTTATATTATTATCTTTGTACATAGCTTCTGTAAGCATTATAGACTTATCTACTACATCACAAATCTCAAACGTACCTATCTCTTTGTCTTGTTTAAAGAAGTCTCTAAAATCATCTATAGTTTTTGAGAGATGTTGAGTATGATCTTTTATCTTTACAAAGGTCTCATCAAGTTCTTCATCACTTATAAGATTATTTTTATATCTAAGTTTTGCACCTGTTGCTATGGTACTAATAGAACTAAGAGGTTGTCTCCACTGATGGGCAATATTTCCTATCATCTCACCCATCGCTGCAAATCTAGACTGTTCCACTATAAGAGAATCTTTTTCTTTTTCTAGAGTAATATCTTGAATATTTGCAACAACGATTCTACTGCCTTCTTCTGTTTTAGAACCAAACGAGATTCGTATAGGAAATATGTTTTTATTTTTGTGCTGACCCTCAAGCTCAAAGATAAAGTTTTTATTATTAAACTCTCCCGTTGTCATAAAAGTCTTAAGTCCATTTACATGTCTATCTAAATACTTATGTGGAATAATCCTCTCATCAAGAAGTTGAGTATGGAGCATCTCCTCTGCAGCGTAACCAAACATATTTTGTGCACTCTTATTGAATGTCAAAATATTAAAGTTAGCATCTACAGCAATAATAGCATTGTTATTAATCTCAGTAATCATATCCGCATACTCTTTTTGACTCTTTAACTCTTTTGTTTTTTTCTTTACACTGTTATTAGCAGGTCTAAATATAAAAAGTGCTTCAAACAGCAGTGTTACCGAGATAAATAAGAAGATAAACAGTTCTACATTTTTTAGATTCTGAGTTTTTTGCTCAGTCTCTTTTTGATAAATAGATACAGCACTGTCTAAATCTTTTAAAAGTGGCTGAGAATTCGTCAGTATATATGTCAAACTCCTTCCATCTCTATTTTTTAAGAAACTTTTTCCTCTTTCAATATATGCCTTTACTTTTTCATCTAAAAGAACAGGCTTTGAGAAGTATATATCCTTTAGTTCGTCAGACATTTCCAAAGATAGAAGATATGCATGAGATGAATCCATCAAGTCTACCATCTCTTCAAGACTCTTAGTTTTATAGTGGATTGCAAAAAGTGCTATTTTTTGAGAGAGCATTCTCTGTTTACCACTGATATTTATTACTTTGACATCATTTGATTGTGAATCAATCAACTTAACAAGATTTAAGTAAGCTGCGAATGAAAAAAGTGCGATTAGGGATAAGGCAAAAACATATTTAGTTGTAAAAGAAAGTGATGTAGAGAGTCCAATCACTCTATTTGCTCTAATGGTTCAGAGAAATAAAAACCTTGATACTCATCTATTTCCATAACCTGAAGTAGCGAAAGGACATCTTCACAGTGGACAAATTCTGCAACAGTTTTTATGCCTAAAGAATGAGCAAAATCATTTATACTTTTTGTAATAAGATAAGAGTTGTTGTCATTGTGAATATTCTTGACAAGAGAACCGTCAATTTTAATATAATCTGGTTCAAACTTCAGTAAATACGCAAAGTTAGAATATCCACTTCCAAAATCATCAATTGCTATTTTGCATCCAAGCTGTTTTACATTATCTATAAAACCTATGACTTTTTTATAATCTGTAATACTTTCACTCTCTAAAAGTTCGAAGGTAATTAGATTAGCTATATCTCTTTTATTTAGCTCATCTTCAATGAATTTTATGATTTCAAGATTTACAACATCCTCTATTGATAAGTTAATATTGATAGAAATTTTTTTATCTTGAGCAGTATCAAAAACCTTTTGAATAACTATTTTAGTCAGTTGCGGATAAAACTTAACCTTTTTTGCTATATCTAAAAAAAGCATTGGAGGATATACTGTTCCATTGTCTTCAATACGCATCAGAGCTTCATACTTAAGTATATTTTCTTTTGCATCTACAATAGGCTGATAGTAAACTAAAACATTATTTAGTTTAATCGCATTTTCTATTATTTTTGTCCACTTAACATCATTTTTATATTCAGCATCCATACTACATTCATCACTATATATTAAATATGGTAGTCTGCCTGTTTTAGCTTTTTTTAAAGCCATATCTGCACTTTCAAGAGTATTTACCTTCTCATGAGAAACACCAATGGTTACGTTAACTCTTATCACAATATCATAGTCAACTATATTTAGAGGTTCTGAGTTTACCACTTTCAAAATAGATCTAATAGTTTCTTCACACTTACGTTTATCTAGTTCTGCTTCTTTCATCAGAGCAAATTGGTCAGCTCCTATCCTATATAATTCACACTCTACACTTTTGACAAAGTTTTTGAGTATCTTTGAGACTGCATCTAGGACTAAGTTACCTATATGTTCACCATACAAGTCATTGATACTTTTAAAAGAGTCTATATCGATTATCAATAGGACGGGGTTATATACCTTTTTCAGATCTCTAAGTAGCGACTTTCTGTTTTTTAAAGATGTCAATCTATCTGTATGAAGTTGGTAATATAATTTTTCATTTTGAAGGCGAAGCTCTTTAGTCTTTTCTTCTACTTTTTTCTCTAATTCTTCATTTATCTCTTGGAGTGTGTTTTTAAGTTTATCATTTTCTATTTTTACAGAAGCTTTTTCTATAGCTTTTAAGAGGAGCTCTACATCTATCGGCTTTATAATATAACCTGTAACTGATTGTTCGATAGTCTTTTTCAAATACTCACTATCGCTAAAAGCAGTCGAGTAGATAACTGGAACATCAGAATCAATCTCTCTTATTTCATCAATCATATCAATACCGTTGAGATCTGGCATCAGGATATCAGTAATAATTAGATCAATCTTATCAGCGTTTTCTATGTAGTATTTTAAACCTTCTTTACCATCATTGGCTGTAAAGATCTCTTTAACAAATGGGGATAAATTTTGACACACTTCTTTTTGTAAAGCCAGTTCATCTTCGACATAAAGTATTGAAATTGTTTTTAGAAGTTCGAAGTTCATAATTAAGTATAATACTTAACTTAAACTGAAACTTAATTGAATTTAGATATTTTAAAGACAATTATAATAATCAGGCTTGTTTTTTTGCAAATAGCATGAGAAGGTTTATCTCATGCTAATGAAGATTAAAGTGGAGGTATTATTTTACTTTTTCCAAATATTCACAGTCAACAGTATTTACTTTGATTAAATCACCTTCAAGAACATGATAAGGAACTTGAACTACAGCACCAGTCTCTAAAGTTGCAGGTTTTTTACTTCCACTTGAAGTATCACCTTTGAAATTTGGAGGAGTTTCAGTAATAATGAGTTCCATTGTCTCAGGAGCTGCAACAGAGATTGCTTGACCTTTAAAGAAAATAATATCAACATTGATTCCATCTTTGAACCATTTTGAAGCGTCATCACACTGCTCATACGAAAGGCCAAGTTGGTCATAAGTGTCGTTGTCCATAAACTGGAACATATCTCCATCATCATAAAGATACTGCATTGTTTTATAGTCGATTATTGGAACTTCAAACTTATCTCCAGCATGAACAGTTTTATCAACAACTTTACCATTTAAAAAACTTTTCATTTTCATACGAACAAATGCCGCACCTTTACCTGGTTTAACATGTTGAAATTCCACTACTTTATATGGTACTTCACCTACAATTAGACGAACATTCTTCTTAATATCGCTCATTCCGATAGTTGCCATTAATACACCCTTAAAATATAATTATGAAATTTTACAATAAAGGTTCTTAGAATGCTATAATGTCACTAAAATTATTAACGGATTTATCAAACTATGGAATTTACTCTAGAAGCAACTTCAAAAAATGCACGTGCATGTACTATCAAAACAGCTCACTCCACTATAAAAACACCGGTTTTCATGCCGGTTGGAACTTTAGGTAGCATCAAAGCTTTAGATATGGATGATGTACTAAATGTATTAGGTGCAGAGATTATTCTAGCAAATACTTACCATATGTACCTGCGCCCTGGTGATGAGACTGTTGCGAAGATGGGTAAACTTCATAAGTTCACAACATACCCAAAAAGCTTTCTTACAGACAGCGGCGGATTTCAGGCATTTAGCCTTAGTGACATATCAAAACCAAAAGAAAATGGTATAGAGTTTCGCTCTCATATAGACGGCTCAAAACACTTCTTTACACCAAAGAAAGTTATTGATATCCAAAATAATCTCGGCTCAGATATTATGATGATACTTGATGACCTTGTTGCTCTTCCTGCAACTCAAGAACGTATTAAACTCTCTATTGAAAGAACGACTGCGTGGGCTAAAGAATCAATACAATATTTTCGCGAAAAACAGGCAAAAGGCATAGGTGTTGATCAAAATATATTTGCCATAATCCAAGGTGGAACAGACAAAGCGTTCAGAACTAAGAGTGCAACTGAACTTTGTGCACTTGATTATGACGGTTTTGCTATTGGTGGCTTAAGTGTTGGTGAATTAAATAACGAGATGTATGACACAGTTGAGCATACAACTCAGTATATGCCAAAAGACAAACCTCGCTACCTTATGGGTGTTGGTACTCCTGAAGATCTTATAGAAAACATAGAAAGAGGCATCGATATGTTTGACTGTGTTATGCCGACACGTAATGCAAGAAATGGTACTCTATTTACATCTTTTGGAAAGATAAATATTAAGGGTGCGAAGTTTAAAGAAGATGCGGCTCCGATTGATCCGGAGTGTAAATGTATCACTTGTCAAAGATACTCTCGTGCATATCTAAACCATATGTTTAGAGCTCGTGAAATAACATACTTCAGACTCGCAACTATTCATAACCTTCACTATTATCTGAACCTTATGAGAGAAGTCAGAGTTGCTATTTTAGAAGATAGATTTGCAGAGTATAAAGAAATGTTTTATAAAAAAAGAGCAAATTAGTAGGTTTAATAATATTACTCACTACTAACTCACTACTATCAGATAGAATACTATTTTAAAAAATCATATTAGGGAAAACAACCATAATGAAAAATGAAAGACTTTTTAAAGTAGGTCAAAACTTAGTTAAATTTGCTTGGACAATTGAGATTATTGCCGTATTAATAGGTTTTTTAATTTCTATTATTGTCTCTTATTCTGTGTTTAATGAGATAAATAGATTTGGTAAAGAATTTACATTTGGTGACTACTCGGCTATCTTAGTTGCCGGTCTTCCCTTTTTACTTGTTGCAGTAGTAGAGGCTACTAAGATTCCTATCGCTACTGCTATGATGTATGCGAAACACAGACCTTGGAAAATCATGCTGTTTTTTGGAGTGATTTTACTTTCTTTAATCACATTTGAGACTATGATTAACGGTTTTGAGCGTAACTTTGCCAACCTTACATTTGCTATAGATGAGAGAAAGAGTGAGTCTCTGTTACTTCAACATAGTATTGATAACATCGAAGAGCAAAAAAGAAAAATTGATACTATAAAAATTGATAAAGTTGAAAACACTTATGCAAACAGAATCGCTCGTGCAAATGAAAACTATAATCAACAAGTAGAACGCCAAAGCCAATATATCAGCCAGCAGCTAAATGGTATGGATGATAGCTACAAAGCTAAAATAGATAAAGAGCTAAACTCTCTCTACGTTAAAGAGAGCAATATATATGAATCATGGGATGAAGAACGTGAGAGTATGCAAAAACGCTTGCGAACTCTACTGAACCAAAATGTATCTGGTGCAAATAAAGACAAAGAGAAACTAGCTCGTGAAGTAGATGCGCTAAAGCGGGAGATGAAGATAAAAATGGATGACTCTACTTTCTTAACCAGAGGTGCCGTTGAGAGAAAATACAGACAACTTATATCAGAGAAAGAAAAACGTCTGTATGCAGTTTCTGACTATGCTACAGGGACAAAAGCACTTGATCAGCAGACAGGCACAGAGAAACAACTACAAGAGCAGTTAGCAGTTGTAGGCAAGACTTATCAAAAACGTGTAGATGCTATTCACTCACGGATTGACTATCTAAATGACCAACTTAAAAAGCAACAAAGTTCTAATGATTTTTTACAGACTAAGTACCGTAAAGAGCTAGAAAACTTCACTCTTAATGCTGCTAAAAATAAAGATAATCTAATCAGAAGAGCAGCGAATGAAAAACATAGTCTTTATAATAAATATACAGATATTCAAACAAAGATGAAAGATCATGATAGTAAGATTTTTGAGTTAAAGAAAGAACAGACTTCTATACACTATGAGATGAATAGACTTGTAAATCAAAATCAGGTTTATCGAGTTGCTTCATATATAAGTTCTAAAGAAAATGGTATGGATGTACCACACGAGCTAGTTGGACTTGTAGCACTGATCTGGTTTGCATCACTTGCATTTATAAGTTCTGTAACTGGTGTATTTTTGGCGATTGCCGGTATATATATTCAGAAGTGTTATGATCCTGAATTAAACAAGAAGACTGTAGTTTAGTCTTCTTTACTTACGGCGCTTCAGTATCTCAGGAAGTACGAAGTGTCTAAAGTGTGCATCGTTAATAGGTTTTTTCAAGAAACGCTGAACACCAACCTTTTTCATATCTGCATAACTCTCAGGACTCTCATCACCGCTAATAGCAAAAAAAGAACTCTTTAAATTCGGCTTATTCTCGAATACCAGCTTGGCAAATTCATAACCATTCATCTTCGGCATATTTATATCTGTAAAAACTATATCTGCGCCGTTTTGTCTTATAAACTCTACAGCTTCATGACCATTCTCAAATGAGAACATCTCATCATCTTCCACACCAAAATCTTCTAAAAAAGACTCAATTATCATTCTGACCGTCAAAGAGTCGTCTAATATTACTATTTTCATGAAATAATTATAACCTATTTGTCTTCCAAAAAAATTGATTTAGCTCATTCTTTTGTTAAAATATATTAATTACTTCTCCACTTAACTTTTCACCATTATAAAGTGATTGTTCATTTTCAACTTCTTTTATAACATCAGTAGCAAAAAGAAAAGCATTTGCTCTGCTTCCTACTTTTATCTCTCCTGCATCTAGACCTATGCTTTTTGCTGGGTTTTGTGATGTTAGCTTAATTAGTTCTGCCATTGTGAGAAGTCCGCTTTGTACAAGTTTAGTGTAGTAAAGAGGCATAGCATCTGATAGTGCTTCACATCCATAATCTGCATCATAAAATGCAACTTCTTTATTTACAGGGGAACTTGGCTGATGAAGTGTTGTAAGAACGTCTATCTCTTTGTTTTTAAGTGCTGCTCTTAAAAGCTCTACATCACGTGCAGATGCTAAAGGCGGGTCAAGCTTTGCTGTTGTGTTGAAACCTTCACAAGCCTCATCTGAGTTAGTCAGGTGATGGATAGAAACTTCACATCTAACATCTACACCATCTTCTTTTGCTTTAGTTATAAGAGAGATAGAGCGAGGAGAAGCGATAGACTTAAAAAGTATCTTGATGTTAAAGTGTCTTGCAATCTCTATCATACGAGAAACATGAAGAACTTCACTAAGATCAGGAATACCTGCAAGTCCAAGCTTTGAGCTTACATCACCATCCAGCATTACTCCACTATTTATAAGAGAGTTGTCTTCTGCCTTACAAAAGAGTGTCACATCATACATCTGTGCATATTCAGCTATTTTAATAGCTACATCATTTTTAGCTATTGTACTCATATATGGAGCTACTGCACCACTTTTTAAAAGTATGGCTATATTACTTAGTGTACTGTCCTCTTTTAGAGAGTTTAGCATCAAATCAATCTTAGCACCTTCTAGGTTATGAAGTCCATTTTGAGCGAATTCTAGTACTACTTCATTATCAATTGCAGGAGCACTATCTGCATTTAAAATTATATGCCCTATTCCACCACGATGTGCTTCTTGGGAGATTGCTTTAATATTTTTTGAATTCAGTGTTGAGTCGAGAAGCCTTACATTTGTATCTACTAAAAATGGTAAAAAGTATGCACCTCTTGCATCCATTGTCTCACCACCTTCTAAACCGGAACCCATTTCTGTAATAATACCGTCTTCTATACGTATATCAGATTTATACTCACCATTAACATCGCATACCACTGCATTTGATATTATCATTTTTCTACCTTACTCAAAATATTGTAATAACGCTTCTTTATCTACTTTTTTAGACTTTATATCTATAATATCATGATCTTTGAAAAACTTCAAAATTCTAGAAAGAGTCTCTGGGGAAACACTAAGTATCTCTGCGATTAAAATATTTTTAGTAGTAAAAAAATCATCAGGATGGTTATAGATATACTTAGCAACTCTCTCTTTAGAGTCTAAAACTAAGTTAGTAGAGATGATAGTCTCAAGATTTTTTATCTTTTTAATTAAAGAAGTTTGTATGATAAATGAAAGTTCAGGACTAGAGTAGATAATCCCTTTTAGTTTTTCAAAATCTATCTTTAGTATTTCAACATCTGTATATGCTTTGGCTGTTGCCGGATAAGGTATTTGCTCAAAATTAGCAACCTCACCTATAAGTTCATTTTCGTGAAAATATTTTAAAACTATCTCTTTATGATTAGATGAAGTCTTATATAGTTTTATGATTCCAGATGCTAAAAGATATAGGTACTTAGAGTCATCTCCCTCATAAAAAACAATATTATCTTTTGAAATAGTATGCTCTGTAGTAAAGTTTTCTATTCTATCGAGTGTATCTTCATCCAAATCTTTGAACATGTCTATGTTTTTTAATTTTAATTTCATTGATTCATCTTTGTAACTCTAGTAATAACTTCATCATAAGATATAATCTCTTCACCTTTTTTGATGCTGTTTTTTGATTTATGTGCAGAAAAACCGTACGCCATAGGTGTAACGTTATTTGTGTCGTAAAACGCAGCTCTTGCATCTATAAACTCTCCAGATTGCACATCCGTCACCCATACTATTGCTCTGTTCTTCCACTCAATTTTCTCTTCTTCAAACCAAAGAGCCATACAACCGAGGTCATCAAACATATATGTCTTTGATGTCTCTGGGTTTCTTACTTGTACAGTATTTTTTCTGTCACTTACAACCATGACACATCTACTACACATGTCTCTATCCCAGTGAACTTCTGCTACGCCTGTTTCAGCTTCTTTTTCACAAGCTAAAAACACTACTCCAATAACAAGAAGTAATAAAACTTTTAGATACTTAACAATCAAAGCCAAACCCCATTTTTTATAAAATATATCATCACAAATGAACTCAGTAATATAACATAAAGAGTGTTAAATATCAGAGACTTTTTGTAGCTTTTGTCTCTATTTTCTTTATCAGACTCTATAAATCCAACTACAAGACCATAAAAAGTTCCCATAAACAAGAGTGTGTAGATAATATAACCTACAAAGTAATAATCACTCTGTAAAAAACAAAACGGACAGTGATGCGAAGGAAGTTCATAGATATAAGTTCCAAAAAAGACAATCAGAGTAACTAAAGATATAATGGCAAAAAAAGCATTGCTTATGGCAAACAAGTATTTATTTTTAATCATGTAAAAAAAGATTATCAGTAAAAATATTCCATAAAACACAGATAAAAGAAGAGCAGTATCCAGAGCAAAAATGCTTGATATTGCAGAAGTTGAAGAACTTGAGTATAGAGTTCCACAACAACTTACCATCTTATCTATCTCAATTGAGCCAAACATTATTCCTTCGACAATCAACTCAGCCATAAAAAGAAAAAAAGCCAAGATAAAAAGACCAAACTTTTGCTTCGTAAATGGCTGGTTTTCATGTTTCATATCTTCATTATGCAGAACAATCCAGTATGCAAAGATATATAAGTTTATGATTTTTAGTATAAAAAGAGGTATACCGTACTCTGTCGCATCTACGACCCCTGCCCCACACATTGCTCCTGTAAGGACATTTGATATTTTATCGAGTGTAAATACAAAAAACAAAAATAGCGGTACTTTAATTATAAATATATATTTAATGATTGTAGCACCAAGATAGCTTAGTTTTTCCAGCTTGTACTGTTGCTTACTTACTGAGTTTAAATCCCATCCAAAGTAGATTTTCACACTCAAAATAAATGCGATGATGCCAAAAAATGCGAAGAGTGCATTTAGAATAAATATGGCTAGGACTTCAGGTGTAAGAATCAAACTAAAGCACCGTTATGCATCTCTATCTCCCTGTCTACAAAATCAAGACCAAAAAATAGAGGATCATGTGTAGCGACGATTATTGTCTTGTTGAGAGCCTTTAGCTCTCTGAGCATCTCTATAAAATGAAGAGATAATTTTTCATCAAGGTTTGCCGTGGGTTCATCTGCTATGATGATTTTAGGGTTGTTTACATTTGCTCTTGCGATTGCA
>NZ_JBFFNS010000028.1:0-21011 GCF_041563035.1 Sulfurimonas sp.
AAAAGTGATTAAAAAATCAAAATCACCAGCTCTTGTATCGTGTCCACAGCGTCGTGGTGTTTGTACTCGTGTTTACACAACTACACCAAAAAAACCTAACTCGGCTTTAAGAAAAGTTGCAAAAGTTAGATTAACTTCAGGTTTTGAAGTTATTTCTTATATCGGTGGTGAGGGTCATAACCTTCAAGAGCACTCAATCGTTCTTGTTCGTGGTGGTCGTATTAAAGATTTACCTGGTGTTAAGTATCACATCGTTCGTGGTGCATTAGATACTGCTGGTGTTGCTAATCGTATGGTTGCTCGTTCTAAATACGGAACTAAGAGACCTAAAAAATAGTCATAAGACTAGAATATTCAAGCTAGCTACAGGATAAACTTTAAGTAGTTTATTTTGAGTAAATTTGAGAAAATTGAAGAAAAGGAAATTCTAAATGAGAAGAAGAAAAGCTCCCGTTCGTGAAATTATGCCTGACCCAGTTTATGGAAGCAAAGTTTTAACGAAATTTATAAATAAAATTATGTTAGATGGTAAAAAATCTACAGCAGAAAAGATCATTTACAGTGCAATGGATATCATTAGCTCTCGTGGTGAAAAAACTGGTATAGATACATTTAATGAAGCTATTGAGAATATTAAACCTATTATTGAAGTAAAAAGTCGCCGTGTTGGTGGTGCTACTTATCAAGTTCCAGTAGAAGTACGCCCGGTACGTCAACTATCATTGTCTATCAGATGGTTAATTGATTCTGCTCGTAAGAGAAATGAAAGAACTATGGCTGAGAGATTAGCAAACGAATTAATGGATGCATCATCTGACAAAGGTAATGCATTCAAGAAAAAAGAAGATACTTACAAAATGGCTGAAGCAAATAAAGCATTTGCTCACTATCGTTGGTAATATTCTATTTTCAACGTTAAGGGAAGTAATTCCCTTAACTTCGTTAACACTAGGTTTTACTCAACGTAAAGCTAAAATTTGCTTGCAAATTTTTTAGTGTTAACAACAATATTGACACCTCTTTTATAAATAAAGTATCTTTACTTATAAAAGAGGTTATCTCTCAACTAATATTACAAGGTACTAAACATGGCAAGAAGTCACAAATTAAATGATGTAAGAAATATCGGTATTGCTGCACATATTGATGCAGGTAAAACTACAGCAACAGAAAGAATTCTATTCTATACTGGTGTTGAGCATAAAATTGGTGAGGTTCATGATGGTGCTGCTACTATGGACTGGATGGAACAAGAACAAGAGCGTGGAATTACAATTACTTCTGCTGCAACAACTTGTGAGTGGGAAGGCAAACAAATCAATATCATTGATACTCCGGGCCACGTTGACTTCACTATTGAAGTTGAGCGTTCTATGCGTGTACTTGATGGTGCTGTTTCAGTATTCTGTGCTGTTGGTGGTGTTCAGCCTCAATCAGAAACAGTTTGGAGACAGAGAAACCGTTATAAAGTTCCATCAATTGTTTTTGTTAACAAAATGGATAGAACTGGTGCAGATTTCTATGAAGTTGAAACTCAAATTCGCGAAAGACTAAAAGGTAATCCGGTTCCTATTCAATTACCGATTGGTTCTGAAGCAGAATTTGACGGTGTTATTGATCTTGTTCAAATGAAAGCTATTGTTTGGGATAAAGATGCTGCTATGGGTTCAAACTACCATGTTGAAGAAATTCCAGCTAATTTACAAGACAAAGCTGATGAATATAGAGAAAAACTACTTGAGTCTATCTCTGAAGTAGATGGCAATGATGAATTTGCTGAAAAATTCTTAGAAGGCGAAGAGATTTCTAACGAAGAGATTGCTGCTGCAATCAAACAAGCAACTCTAAGTATGGCAATCGTTCCTATGACTTGTGGTACTGCATTTAAGAACAAAGGTATTCAAACTCTACTTGATGCTGTTGTTGCATATTTACCTTCTCCTGTTGAATCAGCAGCAATCATGGGTACTTTAATGGATGATGAAGAAGTGGAAGTAGAAGTTCCTTCGACTGATGATGGTGATTTTGCTGCATTAGCATTCAAAATCATGACAGACCCGTTTGTTGGTGTACTGACATTTATCCGTGTTTACCGTGGTTCATTAGAATCAGGTTCATTCGTTCACAACTCTACTAAAGATAAAAAAGAGAGAATTGGTCGTATTGTGAAAATGCATGCTATCAAGCGTGAAGAAGTTAAAGCGATATATGCAGGTGAAATCGGTGCTGTTGTTGGTCTAAAAGTAACTACAACTGGTGATACTTTATGTGTTGGTGAAGAAAAAGTTGTTCTTGAGAGAATGGACTTTCCAGAACCGGTAATATCTGTTGCAGTTGAGCCAAAAACTAAAGCTGATCAAGAAAAAATGGGAATTGCACTAAGTAAACTAGCTGCTGAAGATCCGTCGTTTAGAGTTCATACAGATGATGAAACTGGTCAAACTATTATTTCTGGAATGGGTGAACTACACCTTGAAATTCTTGTAGATAGAATGAAAAGAGAATTTTCTGTTGAAGCTGAAGTTGGTGCTCCTCAGGTTTCTTACCGTGAGTCTATTAAAGATGAAGTACAACAAGAGTACAAATATGCTAAGCAATCTGGTGGTCGTGGTGCATTTGGTCATGTTTACCTTACAATTAAACCAGGTGATACTGGAACAGGTTTTGTATTTCACAATGAAATCAAGGGTGGAGCAATTCCAAAAGAATTTATTCCTGCTGTTGAAAAAGGTTGTGCTGAAACTATGGGCAGCGGTGTACTTGCAGGTTACCCAATGGAAGATATGGATATTACACTTTATGATGGTTCATATCACGATGTTGACTCAAACGAGATGGCATTTAAACTTGCTGCTTCAATGGCATTTAAAGAGGGTTGTCGTAAAGCACGTCCATCAATCTTAGAGCCAATGATGAAAGTTGAAGTTGAAGTTCCTGAGGACTATATGGGTGACGTTATCGGTGACCTTAACCGTCGTCGTGGTCAAATTAACAATATGGGTGACCGTTCAGGTAACAAAATTGTTGATGCGTTCGTTCCACTTGCTGAGATGTTTGGTTACTCAACTGACCTTCGTTCTGCAACTCAAGGACGTGCAACATACTCAATGGAATTCGATCACTATGAAGAAGTTCCTAAAAATGTATCTGAAGAAATTCAGAAAAAGAGAAATGGGTAATATAACCTTTCCTCACTCAACACTTCTTCTTGGAAGTGTTGAATTTGTCTAAACCTACCTTTTATTTTTTCTCAAACAACTTAGCAATAAAACCAGAAACAGCTCTTAGAAAAAAGAGTATTAAGTATACAAAAAATGTATATAGTAGTGGATGTATATAGTTAGCCTTATCTTGCATAAGTCCAAGTCTAACAATTGGATCACTTAGCATATCTGGATGCATAAGAAAAATCAGCAACGTGAGCAAAGCCGTGTATATAATCAGTTCTTTTTTTAATATATCAATCATGTGATAATTCTATCATTATTATTCTGATATAATACGAAAAAATAAATTTTATGGATATTTTATGATTAAATTAGTTACATTAGCTCTTTTAGCAACATTTTTAATGGCACAAAATCCTAAAGTATACTCTGCACTTGGTGATGTCATATATGATAATGTGGAAAATATTGAGAAGCTTAAAGATATATCTGAATTTTCTCAGTTTGAAAAAAAAATAGATTCATATGTTAAAGAAGTTTACAAAGCTAAAGATATAGGGTATGCTATAGAAGCTGGTGATAAGAATATAGACAAGAAAAAGTATTTAGAAACTATTAGAGAATTATCAAAAACAAATGATTTTTTTCATAGAACTACTGTAAGCTCTTATAAATCTTCAATAATAAATCAAGATAATATATTGTTCTCTAAGACTATTAATTCAGGACTTATTGATACTAAAAAATATAAAGCTGAGATTTTAGAGTACTATTTTGCACACTGTCCTGAGATGAATGCAAGTGGTGTTATACAAAAGTATTTAGATGAAGATGAGATGCTAGAACAAAAGCAAAATCTATCTAGGAAACCTGCTTTAAGTAAAAAACAAATTCAAGAAGCAAAAATAAAACGTATACGTGAAAAAGATAAAGCTAAACAAGAATCAATACAAAAAACTTTAGAAGAAGAGCTGATAAAAAAGAAGAGCGATATTCGTAAAGAACAAGTAGAAGAGTTGACTAAACCCAAATAAATTCCTCATCTTCCTTAGGTCTTCCCTGTAGTGTCAGAAATGGTTTGTAATCTGCCTTATATGATAGTGATGAACAATCTTTTACATAGTAACCTAAATATATCCAATCTTTATCTTGTGCCTTAGCAAATTTTATTTGAAAAAGAAGAGATAGTTTTCCAAGGCCATACTTCATATAATCAGGATCATAGTAGAAATAAATAGAAGATATACCATCTTCAAGTATATCGATTAGATCTACTGCAATAAGCCTATCCTCATGATAATATAGTACTTCATATCCAAAACCATTATGACCGTTTACAAAAGAGCTGTAGTAGCTTTGAGGGTTTGTTTGGCTGTGATCCCAATCTTTTCTTTCTTTCATATAAAGATGATATTTTTCAAAAAGATCTAAATGTGCTTGAGTCATAGACGGTATTTGTATATAGCTTTTTATAAATTCTGCTTTTTTTATAACTCTTCTATGTGATTTGGAAAATTCAAAATTTTTTACATCTATTTTTATGCTTTTACATTCATCACAATGAGCGCATATAGGCCTGAAATACATCTTGCCAAATCTTCTATAACCTCTTTCTATAAGTTCTTGACACTGGTCTGCATCACAGTCATCTATGACTTTATAGTGAGTAGTTTGTTTCTCATCACTCAGATATGAACATTTATCATCAAGTGAAAATTCTTTAAGTAGATTCATATAGTGATTTTGACATAATTTGTATTACAATTAGTAAACTAAAAGGTGAATTTTGGAATTTTTTGAGAAAAATAAAATAATTATATTTAGAAGTGTGGGTGTCTTTATGCTTCTAGTTGGTTTTGTTGTACATTTTTGGGTTACACCCAAAGAGGGAATAAGTAAAAATGAAATTGCTGCAGCAAATGTAGCAAGAATGGAAGCAAAGGTAGCCGGTGGTTCAGGAAGTAGCTCAGAAGCACCAAAGAAGAAAGACGCATCAAAATATCTAGAAGAATTTAAAAATACCAAAGCTAAGCAGATGCAGTACTTAACAATCATAGCTATGATGGCAGGTATCGGATTTTTAGGTTATAGTTTTGTGAGGAAAAAAGAGGAGTAAGGTTTAGTTCTAGTTATTTTCGCTGGTTCCATCTCTCCCGAGATGGAACAAACATAGTCTCTACTTTGAGCTCCCGTGAACATTTTTCTTTGAAAAATATTCCATACGCTCAAGACTATGCCTTATTCTGTGCTATAAGTACTTCTTCTATAAGTTTATCTATATCTCCATCTAAGATGCCAGATATATTTGAGTGTGCTATGTTGCTTCTTGTATCTTTAACCTGTTGATATGGTTGCATAACATAAGATCTTATTTGATGTCCCCAACCTATTTCACTCTTTGCAACACCTGCAGCTTCAGCTTTTTGAGCTTCTAGTTCCAGCTCATAAAGACGAGATTTTAGCATCTTCATGGCAGTTGCTTTATTCTTATGCTGAGACCTGTCATTTTGACACTGAACCACAACTCCTGTCTCTATGTGGGTTAGTCTTATAGCAGATTCCGTCTTGTTTACATGTTGCCCGCCGGCACCACTTGCACGGTAAGTGTCTATTCGAATATCTTTATCTTCAACTACAATGTTAATATCGTCGTCTATCTCAGGTGAAACCATTACAGAGCTAAACGAAGTATGTCTTTTTGCATTTGAATCAAACGGTGAGATTCGAACAAGTCTGTGGATACCATTTTCCACTTTTAAATATCCATAAGCATTTTCACCTTTGATGATTATGGACACATCTTTAATCCCGGCTTCATCACCAACTTGATAGTCTAAAACCTCTACACAAAAGCCATGTCGCTCAGCCCATCTTTTATACATACGTAGTAGCATCTCAGCCCAGTCTTGTGACTCTGTTCCACCAGCCCCTGGATGGATAGAAAGAATAGCGTTATTGGAGTCAGTTTCGCCACTTAAGAGAACTTCAACTTCCATATTTAGTATTAGTTGTTCTAGTTCTTCACTTTCACTAAAACACAATTCTATAGATTCTTCATCATTTTCTTCTTTTGCCATTTCATAAAGTTCTTTTGCCTCTGTCAAGGCATCTTTAGCTATAGAAAATTTATCCAGTTTTCTTTGAAGCTGAGTTTTTTCTTGTTGAATTTTAGCAGCATTCGCAGCATCATTCCAGAAATCTTGAGAATTTTCTAATTCCTCTATCTCATCTAGTCTAGTTTGCAGTTTATCAGGTTCTACAACACCTGTGATGTTGTCCATTTTTAAATTTAAATTTTTTAAGAGTTCCGTATATTCGTAATTATCCATAAATAAACCTATTTGTTATATAATGCGATTATATTAAATTGAGGCTTAAAATGAAGATTATATCTACTCCAATAGAGTTAAAAGAGTATTTGAAAAATTCTAATAAAACAGTTGGATTCGTTCCAACAATGGGTGCTTTACATGAAGGTCATATTACTCTTATAAAAGAAGCAAGAAAAGCCAATGAACTTGTTGTTGTCTCTATCTTTGTCAATCCAACACAGTTTTTAAAGGGTGAAGATTTAGACAAATATCCTAGAAAAGACGAAGCAGACAAAAAAATATGTGAGCTTAGCGGAGTTGATATTCTATTTTTCCCAGATGCTGGCAGCATATATGGTGATGATGAAGTAAGTATTAATGCACCAAAGGTACGTGGGTTTGTATTAGAAGGTTTTAGTCGTCCAGGACATTTTAACGGAGTACTTACAGTTGTTATGAAACTCTTAAATATGGTAAACCCAACAAGAGCGTATTTTGGTAAAAAAGATGCACAACAATTGAATCTTATTAGTTTAATGGTAAAGCAGTTTTTTATGAATGTAGAAATTGTTGGTGTTGATACAGTCAGAGAGAGTGATGGACTGGCTCTTAGCAGTAGAAATGTATATCTCTCTACTAAAGAGAGAAAAGAGGCTCTTAAAATATCATCATCACTTCAAACAGCTGCAAAGATGATTTCAAAAGATGTACTCAATGTAGATGAAATCATAAAAAAAATGAGAGAAATTCTAAATCCGCTTGAGATCTACTATGTGGAAGTGCTTAACCATAATTTTGAGATAGTTAAAGAAGTAGAGCTTGGAAATACAGTTATTTTAGTAGAAGTTAAAGTTGGTACTACGAGATTACTTGACAATATCTGGCTTTAGGTAACCTTCTTCAACCATAATATCTACAGCCTTTTTGTAGACAGGAACAGCAGTTTGAGCTGCAAACTGGCTACTCTCTGGTTGAACAACAACAACCCCCATAGTGTACTTGTTTTGTTTGTCGTTGGTAAAACCTAAAAAAGCAGTGTTATATTTGTTAACATATTCTCCATTTTCAACAATATGTGCTGTCCCTGTTTTCCCACCAATAACTAAACCATCTATTTTTGCTTTTTTACCGGTTCCCTCATTTACTGTTTTGATTAAAATCTTTTTAACTCTATTTGCAGTGGAACTTTTAATTACTTGTATTTGTTCTTCATTTTCTATAGGAATATTTTGACCTCTTGCATCTATAAAGTTACTGACTATTTTTGGAGTAATAATTCTACCATTATTGTTAAATGCACTATATGCACGTATAAGTTGCAGAAGGTTTACTCTCATACCATAACCATAAGATGATGTAGCTTTGTATATTTCGTTATTAAGTCTTTTGATACTTGGGACTGATCCGACTTTTTCATAGATAAAATCGTTGGTAGATTTTTTTGTAAAACCAAAACTTTTGTAACCTTCGTGAAGCTCAACTCCAGATAGTTTTTGAACAAGTTGAGCAATACCTACATTGGAAGAATGCACAATAACATTCTCTGCACTGAGCCAGTCAAATTTATGTTCATCCGTTATAACTTTTCTTCCTATTTTAAAGCGACCATTATGCCCGTTTACCAAGTCGTAAGGGTTTACAAGACCTTTATCAAGAAGTAGAGCAAAAGTAATAGTCTTTACAACACTTCCAGGCTCAAAACTATACTCTGAGATAGCACTGTTTAGAGATGGATAATCACTTCTTTTGATACTCTTTGGCAAAAATCTGTTTGAACTGGCCATAGTAATTACTTTTCCATTTGTGGAGTTCATAATAACTATAATAATCTGCTTTGCTTCTAGCTCTTCTTTCATTGAGTCAAGCATCTTTTCTATTCTTATTTGAAGACCTACAGGAATATTCAGTTTTATATCTAGACCATTGATATTTGGTTTAGAAAAACTCTCTTTATTTAAAATTATATAGCCATTTATATCTCTTTTGCCTTGGCTTATCTCATCTTGTCTAGCTCCAAGAGCAGATTCAAACCTTTTTTCTAAGCCTTTTACACCTTTTATGTATGTATAGCCATTTTCTTCTAGTTTATGAGGGTAACCGATAATAGGAGTCATAAGATTACCGTATGGGTACTCTCTACTCTCTCCACTCTCAATCACACTTAGTCCATGAAGAGTTGATTGACCAGTGCGAGGATTTTTTTTCTCCACAAAAACTTTATAACGTCTTAGCTCATATGCCAGTTTTTTAAGATACTGCGCCCTTTTTTCAGGAATGTTGTAGCTAAGAACAACAACCCCTTTTCTTTTAGAGAGCCTTTTTTTTATATCTTTTGAGCTTATACCTGAATAGATGCTAAAGAGTTCAACAAAAAGTTCAATTTTTTGAGGGTCTATATAGTGAGTGTTAACAACAGCTTTGTATAGTTTTATAGTAGTAGCTATATGAAAATTGTCGGCACTGATAATTGAGCCTCTTTGAGCTTTAGAAGAGTCTTTTGTGTAGAGGGATGGCAAGTCTCGAGATTTTAAAACTGTTAGAAGCATAACGCTTAAAAAGATAATAAATCCAATACTGATAAGTGTATACAGTAGAAATATTTTTTTACTTTTATTTTGGTTTTTCATTGATTACACTTATTTGTATTTTTGAAATGATTATAACATAAGTTGTTAATACCATTAGCTTTGTAAAAGCTAATGCTTCAGTGACCACAGCGGTCAAAGCGAGGCAAAAGAGATGAGTTCCTTTTACGAAGTTATAATAGAAATTATAATTGTGTTCTACCTAACTCTTTATAGGCATTAAGAGCTTTGTTTCTAATTTCAAGCATTAGTTTCATACTTGTTTCAGCTTTTCCAATTGCCAGTGCTGCTTGATGAAGGTCTTTTACCTGCCCTGTAGCCATATCACCAATAGCTTTCTCGCTTGTTTCTTGAAGTTCATTCACTTCATTTAGTGCTGATTTTAAATGCTCTGCAAAGGCTTCACCACCACCTTCAACTTTGCTTTTTTGTTTTAAAAGCTCGGCTGTTGATGTTCCTGATAAGCCGTTAACTTTTCCAAATTCACTCATTTTTCTTTACCTTTACTGCAATAACGAAATCGCAGAGTTTGCCATATTTTTCGAACTCTCAAATGCAGCTACATTTGCTTGATAAGAACGAGTCGCTTCTACTAGATCGGCCATTTCGATAACAGGATTAATATTTGGATACGCAACGTAACCATTTGTATCTGCATCTGGATGAGACGGATCAAACTTCAGTTTAGGTTCACTGTCATCTCTTGAGATCTTATCTACTACTACACTCATTATAGCAGGATTCACCTTTTGGCCAAAATCGCCTTCATTTAGTGGATCTTCATATTTTGCACTCTCAGTCATCTTTCCAAGTGCTTTGTTGAACTGCTCATTAAAGTCGATAGCTTTAAAAACAACTTCTTTTCTTCTGTAAGGACCACCCTCTTCAGTTCTGGTTGTTTGCGCATTAGCTATATTTTGAGAGATAGTATTTACACGAACACGCTGTGCGCTTAGTCCATAACCGCTAATATCAAAACTGCTTAAAAAGCTCATAACTTATCCTATTGTACTTTTGATGATGCGTCAATAACACTTTTAAAAATCATGCTATCTTTTTTGTTTGCTTGAATTAGAGCGTTGAACATTACTGAGTTTTTACTCATCTCTGTAGTCTCAACATCTAAATCAACACTATTGCCATCATTTCTTGCCATATGTCCATCTCTGTAAAATGTCGTAGGCTTGTAGTTGCCTTTTTCATTGTGAAGAGGAATATGTGCACCATTTGTTTGAGCCAGTGCTAGTTTATCACTGCCTTCGTTTAAGATGTCAGCTTTCTTTGCGGCTAAAGCATCTGCAAAACTTATATCTCTTGGTCTATAAAAAGGAGTGTCGGCATTTGCGATGTTTGAAGATATCATATCTTGTCTCATAGCTCTGTAATCAAGTGCATCTGAGATCAATCCATGTGTACGTGATATTTCAATGCTCATCTTAACTCCTTCATTTTGTTATAGTATAAGCAAGTTTAGTTCCAAAAATAAGAAGTTATTTATTGTTTGTGAATTTTTTATAACAAAATATATAATAACGGTAAAATATGTAATTTTAAGCAAAGTTTAATGTTATCTGGCGGATAATTGTTCTACGGTTACTAGAGTAGCCCATTTTTTTTAATTCAAGGAGTCTCTTATGAAAAGAGCTGGTTTTACTATGATCGAATTGATCTTTGTTATCGTTATTTTAGGTATTTTAGCTGCTGTGGCTATTCCAAAGCTTGCTGCTACTCGTGATGACGCTAAAGTTTCTAAGGGTGCTACTGAACTTGCAACATTAGTTGGTGATATTGGAGCTTATTATACATCAAAAGGTACTATGGCTACAGATTATACGGCTATGACAAGTGTTAAGCTTGGTGGTTCTACTGATATGAATAGTACTGCTTCATCTTTTACTTATGAAGATTGTATTAGGATAGTACCAACATCAAGTATAGGTGGTGCAGCAGATGGTGTGAATATCTTCTTTGACCAACCTGGTACTTCAGTTTGTGCAGGTATCGCAGCAGCATCGAAAAGATTGACAGGTTGGACTGATGCTACAACTGATTCAAATCAATCACATGTTTTTGGTGGAACAGGTGTGATATACTAATCCTCACCTTTGCTAGTTCCCACGTTCCGAGACTGTGAAAGAACTTCTTCTTTCCAGTCTCATTTTCCTATATCAGTAAGATTATTATTTCTAAATCCGTATATGATATTTTTTTTGAAAATAAAGACCATATATTGCATATTATTGGTGAGATAAAGAGCTATTTCTTCTATTATATCTTGTAGGTTTCCATCTTTTAGTGCTATTAACAGTTTTCTAAATAGAACAATCCCTATCAAATTTAACAATCTTTTTAAAATTATAGGTAAATATTATCAAAGAATTTTCACCTAATACTTTCTCTTTACCTCTTACTATAAAATGATTCCAGCCTAAAATTATTTTTATTGTTCCAAATGGATGTTCAACTATTGAACCTCGTTTTTTAATCATATCCTTTGATTCTTCTGTTTTCATTTTAATGGAATGTTCTTCCATTATCTCTGCATGTTCGCATCTAAAGATACTCTTATATGGTGTTTTACTTGGCAAGCATTGATATCTTAATGGACAAGCCTTACATATTGCGCTTGCTCTACTATAAATGAAATTTACTTTTCCATTATCTCTGATTTGAGCAACTTTTCTTTTAGAAAGTATCTGATTATTTAGACAGATATAATTATCATCACTCTTATTATAAACAAATTTATATCTAGTAAATTTACCTGTATCTTTTTGCTTTTGGTGCTTATTTGAAAGAGGCACTATTGGAGTAATATTGTCATCATAACACTTTTTTATTTCCATAGCATTATCATAGCCCATATCAGCAACAATAATTAAATTGTTTTTTTCAATTATCTCTTTCAGTTGCATAGCCATTCTATGAAGTTGATTTGAATCAGAACCCTGAGTTGATATGTACTATCAACAACAATTTGAGAATTATAAGCCATTAAGTGATGTGCAGGTTTACGCATAAGCGTTGCATCTTTATCAGTTCGATTATATTGCGTCTTACCTAAATCATCTAATAATTTTAAATTATCTGACAACTCTTCTTTCTTGTATTTCAGTTTTCTTAAATCTTTTGGTAATTTTGAGAGAATATTTAAGGGTTATTTCTCTTTATCTGAAAAGTCTAATGTTTTTAAATATTCACTGATTTGATTATCTATTTCTACTAAATCTTTCTCTAAACTATTTTTAGAAGCATTAGCCCTTAAAAATGCACCATCTACTGCTACAATATTCCCATCTATCAAATCTATGTTTTAACGCTTCATAATTATCTTTTCTAAAATTAGAGATTGTTTTATAACTGGGAGTAAGTCCTTGTGTTAGCCACATTAATTCTATATTTCGTTTAGACTCTTTCTTAATAGCTCTTGAACTTCTTATTTTATTGATATAACTATAGATATAAATTTTAATAAGTAATTGTGGGTGAAAAGCTGGTTATCCATCATTGGAGCTTTTAGAGAGGTTTTTAAATCCTAGTTCTGATAAATTGAGTATATCTACATAGCTATCTATACCTCTTGCCGGGTTAATATCATCTATATACTCATCTAAACTTGGAGGAAATAATAGTTGTTGTTTACGATTCAAGCCTTCTTTATAATTACCACTCATCAAAGCCCTATATTACGAAGTTTTATGACGATATTATACTGTTTTAGGGGTTAAAAGAACCCTCATTTAAGAGTTCTTTTAGAAAGTTCTTTCACAGTCTCTCTACTTGGGAATACATACTAACCAAATTTTTTTCTCTTTAAAAATCATAAACACAAAACTTTAAACTAAAATAATCTAAATAATGTTAATATAGTAGATTAAATAATCCAAACAATTTTTCCAAGGAGTTCCTAATGCAAAAATCAAAGAATGCTTTTACAATGATAGAGATGGTATTTGTTATTGTTATCTTAGGTATTTTAGCGGCTATAGCTATTCCAAGATTTGCAGCTACTCGTACAGATGCTGAAATAGCAAAGGGTCGTTCAGACATTGCTTCCATTCGCTCGGCGATTGTTAATGAAAGACAAACACAACTTATTAGAGGTGTTAGCACATATATGCCTAGACTTAGTACAGGTGTAGCAGGTGATAATCTTTTTACCGGCAGCGATGCCAATAGAACACTTCTTATGTATGGAATATCTGCTGATGAATGGCAAAATACAGCCACAAATGCAGGTACATCAGATACATATACGATCACCATTAATGGAGTTAGCCTTACTTTTACATATACTGTAGCAGACGGAAAATTTAGTTGCAGTACTACAGCTGGAAATGATGCTCAAGACGCATTGTGTGAAAATCTTATAAACTAGATATATATTATTGAACTTTTATAACATCTCTCTTATTGGCTCACCTCTTGAGCCATTTACATACAACTCATCAGAAGAAATAAATATAGGCACTAAAGTAAGTGTAAATGTTAGAAATAGAACTGTATATGGTGTTCTTCTCTCAAAAATAGATGAACCAGAATTTAAAACCTTAGAGATTTTAGAGCATAGTGACTCTATTTACTCAAAAAAACAAATAGAGTTAGCCAAGTTTATCTCTACATATTATGTATGTTCTTTAGGTGAAGCTCTTGGTATTATGACTCCTTTTTCTACATCTCATAATAACTCAAATATTAATAATATAATAGAACCATTAGATAGCAAAATAGAACTCTCTAAAAAACAAGAAGATGCTCTAGTATATTTAAAAGATCACAAAACTTCACTTCTCTTTGGTGATACAGGAAGTGGAAAGACTGAGATATATATGAAGTACTTTGAAGAGATGATAGCTTCAGAAAAATGCTCCATATTTTTAATGCCTGAAATCTCATTAACGCCTCAAATGAGTCAAAGATTAGAAGAACATTTTGGTGAGTCAGTAGTCATGTGGCACTCAAAACTTACACCTCTTCAAAAAAGAAAAGCTCTTGAAAAAATATACGACGGTAGTGCTAAAATAGTAGCAGGTCCTCGCTCAACTCTATTTTTACCGATAAATGACTTAGGCTTGATTGTTGTAGATGAAGAACACGATGACAGTTATAAATCATCTTCAAGACCTCGTTACAATGCTAGGGATATAGCTATATATATGGGAAAACTTTATGATGTGCCTGTTGTTTTAGGAAGTGCTACGCCATCTTTAAACTCTTTTACAAAGTTCCCGTACTTTAGACTTAAGGGAGGTTTTTTTAGTGCAAACAGAGAGTTTATTTATGAAAAGTCAGCCGAAGCTTTATCTCCACTTATTTTACAAAATTTAAAAAGCACTTTAGAAGCAAAAGATCAGGCAATAGTTTTTCTTCCAACCAGGGCAAATTTTAAGTATCTTATTTGTCAAGATTGCGGTCATACTACTCAGTGCGTGTTTTGTAGTATAGGTATGAGTATTCATCAGAAATCTCGTGCTTTGAAGTGTCACTACTGTAACTATACTCAAGCTATTCCTCAAGTCTGTAGTGAGTGTAGAAGTCCATCACTGGTGAGTTCACGACTTGGAACTGCTGAGGCAGTGAAAGTAATAAGTGAAGAGTTTGCAGATGCTAATATAGAACAGTTTGACAGAGATGCCATCACAACAGCGAGTAAACTAAAAAAAGCTCTAGAGCGTTTTAACTCTCATGAGACAGATATCCTTATTGGTACTCAGATGCTGAGCAAGGGGCACGATTATCACGGTGTTACTTTGGCAGTTGTCCTAGGTATGGACAATATGTTAAATATGAGTGATTACAGAGCCAGAGAAAAGGCTCTTTCTTCACTTATTCAAGTCTCCGGTAGAAGCGGAAGGGCTAAAAATGCAAAAGTTTTAGTACAAAGTTTCAATGAAGAGTTCTTTAGTGCTTATATGAATAATTATGAAGATTTTTTAGAAGAGGAAAAAATATATAGACAAGATCTATATCCTCCGTATAAAAAGCTTTGCCGAGTTCTATTTTCTCATAAAAATGGAGCAAAGGCACAAGAGCAGATGCGTAAGATGCAGGAGTTGTTATCTCGTGAACCAAATATAGAAGTGGTCGGTTCTGGAAAGTGTGCAGTTGAGAGAATAGCAAATAAGTATAGATTTGAGATACTTCTTCGTTCGGATAAAAGTACGGACTTAATTAAAGCAATATCTAGATGTAAAGTGGACTTAGCAGAAGTAGATATGGATCCAATCGAATTTGCCTAAGCCCTTGAACGCAGGGAGTATTTTTCAAATAAAAATATTCGCCGTAGTTCAAAAACAGGGGCTTAGGTAGTACGCCAAAGCTAATGGCATTTATTCTCAAAAAACCAGTAGATAGACAGCATTACTCCCGTGGTTTTTTGATAGCTTTCATCAAACATAAAACTTTTTGATTCATGAGTTGGGATGAAAATTACTTCTATCTCTTCTTCCTCTAGACCACCGCCTTCGTGAACTTTCATATTCTCATCTATCTCGGCATAATAAAGAGTCTGATGAGTTCCAGAGATGCCGACACTGGTATAAAAAGAACTGATTTTCTCGAGATTTTCTACAGGTACATCATAACCACACTCTTCTAAAATCTCTTCTTTTGCTATTTGTGCGTTTGTAGTGTCTTTATCTACAATTCCTGCACACAGCTCATACATCATGCCGTCTACTTTGTTTTTATTAAGAACTGTAGCTCTAAGCTGTTTTACAAGTACAAAAGCATCTTGCTCTCTGTGCCAAAGAAGTATGGCAACACTATCATGGCTTATGACCGCTTCCCAGACTTTTTTCTTCTTGTTTTGAGTGTAATTTATTTTTATGGGTTTTATAAATCTTGGATTAGAGAGTTGCTCAATAGAATCTATTTTACTCACAGCTTCCTCCATTATAAAAATAACAAACTTTTTCTACTTTTTGGGGTTTTTTAAATGGAGTTAGATTTGTCAGATGCAGGTTTACGCTTTGATCATAATTTTCTTTGAGTTTTAAAAATGCTTTTCTCTCTTTGCCTTTTAGTTTCTTTGTTGTCACTTGTACAACGCGAAGAGGATTTATGGCACGACTGTGTTTTCTAAGCTCGAAGTGAAGGTGTGGGCCAGTTGAGCGACCTGTATTTCCAACATAACCTATAGTATGACCTTTTTTAACATACTTGCCTCGTCTGATACCTCTGCGAAATGATTTTAAGTGAGCATATCGTGTCTCATATCCATCTGCATGGCGTATTTTTATAAGGTTTCCGTAGCTTCCAAGTCGGCTTGCATGGGTTATTGTTCCGCTTCCTGCTGCAATAACAGGCGTCCCACGCCTTGCAGCATAATCAATCCCTAGGTGAGCTTTCCATTTTTTTAAAACGGGATGAAATCTTCTTTTAGTAAAATAAGAGGAAAGCCTTGCTCCCCGAACTGGACGAGCAAGTAAGAATCCTTCTACTTCATGCCCTTTTTCATCATAGTATCTTTCATCATCATTTAAGTAGATAAAGTGCTTCTTCTTTCGCATCTCAATCATGGCAACCTTTAGTGTAGGCATAGAAAAAGGACGACCTAGACGATATTTTTGATCATATACCATGACTAGAGTGTCGCCACGTCTGAGATCTCTTTTGAAGTTTAGTGAGTTTCTAAAATTTGATACAAATATCTGAGCCAGTTTTTTTGAACCTGTTGCTTTGATGATATCATAGTAAGGTGAGTTGTTTATTGTAAGTGTAAAGGCTTCTGTTTTTGTGTTACTAACAATAGGAATCGCTTCAAAATGATACTCATCTTTGTGCTTATAAATATGTATTTGAAGTTCATCATTGAGAGGAAGTAAGACTTGCTCGATAACGCCATTATCATCTTTTAATATTTGGCAGTGAACACCTGTTCTCATCTCTTCTGTCAGTCTTTGATCATCTTTGTCAAGGTCGTAGTATAGCTTTTTTGCAGGGAGATTTTGCTTTTCTAAAAATATGAGATACGTCTCACCGTTCGGCCAGCGAAATCTTTCAACTTGAGAGGAAAATAGAGTAGTCGTAAGTAAAAAAAGTAGAAAAAATCGTATCATTAATTAACCATAAATATTAAATTTTTAAAAATAATTTAGAAACTCTAACAAAAGTTGGCTTAGTATGAGGTTTGCTTTGCTATAATCGCGTTATATAATTTAAAAAGAGAGTCAATGAAGTATATAATTTTAGTTTTAGTCCTTGCCTTACAGCTGTCGGCTGGAGTTGTGAAATCGCCTCTTATTAGTGTTGATGAGAAAAGTAATATTGCTACGATAAAAATAGATAAGATTGATGTAGGTATGAGTGGTTTTATATCTCACAAAATTGCCGAAGACCATACAGTTATTTTAAAAAATATCCTAGTAACAGATTTTGATGCAAAGAGTAAAACAGCAACTCTTAAAATGAGCACGTATGATGCTCTAAGAAACAATGCTTTACCAAGTGGCAGATGGACAGTAGCTATTGGTGATGAAGCTATTTTGGCTTTTGGATATACAAGAGGTACGTTAATCTCTCCAAATGAAGAGATTTATCATAGAATCACAAGAAGTGTAAAAGATCTACAGTGGGTTCACCCGGATATTTTTGCTACTATTTTATCTTTTAACGGGCATCCAACACCTCTTAGAGAAGATTTTACTAAGCTTTCTATATCAACTTCTGTAGGTCTGGTATTTATATATCTTGAGGAGAAACTCTTTACTATAGATGCTAAAAGTTTTAAGATTTTGACTATAACAGATGCGCAGCTTAAACAAGATAGTACGCAGTTGCCTTTTTACACAAGGATAGAAAAGATAGAAGCAGCATGGTGGGGAGAAGGAAGTAATGAGCTGGAATCTTATGAACCTTACTACTATGAGCTTTTAACAGAGGCTAATCCAAACAACAAAGAGTTACAAAAAATAGTTAATAATTTCAAAGCAAAGGCTTCAAAATGATTGATTCAAAACATACAGAATATTTTACTAACATTGTTGGAGATGATAATATTTATATCGATAAAGCGCACTTAATTGCATACTCTTATGATGCAACAAGAGAACACTTTGAACCGGATGCTGTAATTTTCCCAAGAAATGAAGAAGATATCAGTGCGATTTTAAAGTACTGTAACGAGCATAAGATTATTATAGTTCCTCGTGGAGCAGGTTCAGGTTTTACTGGTGGAGCACTTCCTAGTTCTGGCGGTATCGTTTTAGCTATGGAAAAACATATGAACAAGATCTTAGAAATCGATATGAAAAATATGGTTGCAATCGTTCAACCAGGTGTTATCAATATGGATCTTCAACGTGCTGTAGAGGAGGTTGGACTCTTTTATCCGCCAGATCCAGCTAGCCAAGAGTATTCAACTCTAGGTGGAAATGTAAGTGAAAATGCCGGTGGTATGAGAGCTGCAAAATATGGAATTACTAAAGATTACGTAATGGCAACTCGTGCAGTTTTACCAAATGGTGATATTATAAAAGCCGGAAAGCGTACTATTAAAGATGTAGCAGGTTACAACATTAGCGGTATTTTAATAGCATCTGAGGGAACTCTTGCAGTTCTTAGTGAAATCACGCTTAGACTTATTCCAAAACCAAAACTTACCAAAACTGCGATGGGAATTTTTCCTACTGTAAATGAAGCAATGGAAGCTGTATATAAAACAATGGCAAGCGGCATCACCCCTGTTGCTATGGAGTTTTTAGACAACTTGACAATACGGGCGGTTGAACAGACTTTTAATAAAGGACTCCCCGTAGATGCAGGAGCACTTTTAGTTACGGATGTTGATGGAAATTTAGAAGATGATCTAAATTATCAACTGGGACAAATTGAAAAAGTTTTCCGTGAGAACGGTTGTTCAGAATTTAAAATCGCAAAAGATGATAAAGAAGCTGCTGATATCTGGTTCGCCCGTCGTAATGCATCTCCTGCTCTAAGTGTTTATGGAAGCAAGAAATTAAACGAAGATGTAACAGTTCCTCGTGCAGTTTTACCTGAACTACTGGAGAAGTTTTATGCTATCGCTGATAAATACCAAATCAACATACCATGTTTTGGTCATACGGGTGATGGTAACGTACATACAAACGTAATGGTGGATGGAAGTGACCCCGAGCAGGTTAAGATAGCTTATAAGGCCATAGAAGAGGTTTTTCAAGCTACTATTGATTTGGGTGGAACACTAAGTGGTGAACATGGTATCGGTCTTGCAAAGGCACCTTATATGTCAATGGCATTTACAGACGAAGAGATGAACTTATTTAAGTCAATAAAAATGGCTTTTGACCCTAACAATATTTTAAATCCTGCTAAGATGGGGTTAAGCTAAGGAACTAGTTATGATTAGCAAAAAGATAGATTTTAATTATATTTATAGACATGTAAAGTTTTTTATAAGTACATTTGTCGATAAAGAATTAACTCTATTTGCAGCTAGTCTTAGTTTCTATACTATCTTTACTATTATTCCTCTGCTGCTTATTATGTTAACTCTTTTAACATCTATGCCTTCGTTTGCAGATCATTATGAGACGATTAAAACATTTATATTTTCCAATCTGATGCCTGTAAATTCTGAAGCTATAATGGGTCATATTGATGGTTTTCTAGCAAACTCAGCAAAAATGGGAGTTATTGGTCTTGTCATGATTTTGGTTGCTTCACTTCTGTTTTTTAAAAACTTTGAGTATATTGCAAACAAGATTTTTCATGCAAAATCAAGAACACTTTGGGAATCTGTCACTACTTATTGGACAATGCTTACTCTCACCCCGATTGCCCTTGGTGCATCTTTTTACATTACTGCACAGTTGGCAATAATGATAGAGTCAAACACTTTGACATCTGGTGTTAATATTCTTCCAATTATTCCTTATGTAATTATCTGGGCACTATTTTTTCTTATTTTTCAAATTGGTGCAAATACAAAGATAAATCCTAGAGCATCTTTTATCAGTTCATTTATCATCTCCATAGTATTTAGCATTTCTAAAAATGCCTTCATAGAGTATGTTTTTTATAACAAAGCATATACAACCATGTATGGTTCTTTTGCCATTATGATGTTCTTATTTTTATGGATTTATGTATCGTGGATTATTTTTATATATGGACTTAAACTATGTTATATGATTAATCGCGTATATCAAAAAAGAGAAGCTAAGAGCGAGTAAAAGCCAGACAAAACTCTTTTTATATATGCTGATCAGTGATAGAACAATATGAAATACTAGCCATTTAATATCTAGATCTACGCTTGTTTGACTTTGAGCCAATAAGATAAAATTTTCCAAAACTCCATCAAAAAGATTTCCAAAACCAACCAGATGCAAGAAGATACTAAGAGGATAAAAGATTGTAAATAGTGTTGTCCAGATTATTGATAGTGGGTGGTAGATGCTAAAGTTAGAAAAGATAGCTAAAGAGAAAGGTAACATTAAAATATATACCCAAAACGGGATAATTATAAATTGCCATATTTTACTTAGATGCTTGAAGTGAATGAGAAATAAGAAGATGTAAAATACACCGGATATTGATAACCAAAACCCAAGTGAAAATAGAAGTTTTGGAAATATAACTAAAAGCAGTATACCTGTTAGTAGAAGTGTCTGCATCGAGATTATTTTAAAACCTCTATCATAAACTACAAAGCCGATAATAAGCATTGAAAAAGCACGAAGTAGGGAAGGTGGAGAGCCTAGAAAATTTAGATACAGAAGTAAAGAAAAAGCAACTACTAAAAATATGTCAGACTTGGAGTTTCTGTATGGAAAATATCTGTTTTGAAAAAAGTTATATATAGGTCTTATTAAAAAGAAAAGAAGACCACTGAGTACTCCCAAATGAAATCCGCTTATAGCCAATAGATGCGATACTCCAAGAGTAGAAAAAGTAGTTTGCAAATCTTTATTTAGCGGAGCAGCACTAAAGAGGGCTTGATATAT
>NZ_JBFFNS010000029.1:0-20993 GCF_041563035.1 Sulfurimonas sp.
ATAAATGGCTAAAGCTGACGTTATAGAAGTTGACGGCAAGATTATTGAAGCATTACCAAATGCAACTTTCCGTGTTGAATTAGAAAATGGACATATTATTTTATGTCATATCGCAGGTAAAATGCGTATGCACTATATTAAAATACTTCCAGGTGATAAAGTGAAATTAGAGTTAACACCATACTCTCTTGATAAGGGACGTATCACTTATCGTTACAAATAAAAAGAGGTTTTACCTCTTTTTTCTATTCCCACTTAAACCTAGTCATAGGTAAATCTAAAGAATTTCCCCATTCTAAAAGTGAAGCTTCATATAGCTTTGTATTTTTAAATCCCATATGTTTATATAAAATATAGAATTCCATAGTTGCAGATAAAGCATTATCAGCATATACTATAACTTCATCACTACTTTTCAGTTCATGTCCATAAATGAATATCTCATCAAGTTCTTTTTGGTCTCTTAGTGTACCATCTCTTAAAAACTTGTCTTTATAAAAACTGCTTTTAGCATATGAGATATGACCTATAGTAGAAACTCTGTTTGAACGCTCTA
The DNA here is from genome assembly GCF_041563035.1 of Sulfurimonas sp. GTDB lineage: Bacteria > Campylobacterota > Campylobacteria > Campylobacterales > Sulfurimonadaceae > Sulfurimonas. The sequence continues at coordinate 557 of NZ_JBFFNS010000029.1, forward strand.
CACCGTAGTACATCTGTGGAGATCTTGCATCTAGTATAGGAGTAGATGCTAGAGAGCTTTGAACTAGATCACGAGATATTAATAGATGCTCCCTTGGCTTAACAACTATATTTCCTTCCTCGCTTGAATCAGGCAGTACTGAAGAAGTCAATCGTTCATTTTCAAATACCCAAGCCATATATCCGCCATCTAAAATACTCAGGTTGTCAAAACCACTATAAAAAAGCATAAATGCCAAATAGCTTGAGTTTAAAATACCTTTGTCAGTGTTGTGTGAATAAATAACTACTTTTGAGTCTTGGTTAATTCCAAGATTTCTTAACTCATTTTGTATAATCTCAGGTGAGTTCATTAAAGAGTATAGATTTTCTGGATCTTGATTTATAAACTTAGATATATCAGAGTTAATGGCACCTTTTACATGACTAGTTTTGTAAATATCAGCGTCTGCTACATCTATGATGATTAAGTTTTTCTCTTTAAGTGAGTTTTTTAGCTCACTTGGAGTTATGAAAGCATCAGATGCAATAAGTGTAAAAAAGCTTATACTTAGTAATAAAAAAAATTTCATATTTTTTAAAATGTTTGAGTATTTCTAAATTCTGATATTTCTGTTTCAACCATTTCGTTAATCATAATTGTAAAAAGATCAGAAATCATATTTGGAGATACATCAAGTTCTATAGCCTTATGACGAACTTTTTGCATAATAAAATCTATACGATCATCAGCTTTTACTTCTTTAACACTCTCTTTAAATGCAGCAGCTTGACGAATCAAATGGCTTCGCTCTGAGATTAACTCAACTAGTTTATCATCTAATTTGTCTATCTCTGTTCTAACTTCTTGTAGTGAATTACATTTAATCATATCTATTTCCTTAATTATTGTGCTTGTGCTAAAAATGGGTTATCAGCTTTTTCTATAGCTTTTCTACCATTTTTGGATGCTTTTTCATATTCATGTAGAAGATAAGCAGCTTCTTTTAACTTTTCTGCTATCTCTTTATCTGCTTTTTCTAAGTCATAGTTATATTTTAGACCAAGCTCATTCTCACTAAGTTCAAACAGTTCTTTTAATGAACGATGAATCTCAACAATTCTCTCCATAAGAGAGATACTTCTGTTTCTTGCGTTTAAAAAGGCTGGTGATTTTTGTACATATTCTTTCATATCATCTGGAGATACAGATGACATCTGGTTAAATAACTTTTCATATTCTTCACATCTAGCAGTAAAGTTTTGGGATAAAACAAAGTTAGCCATTTTTACTTGGAACTTTGCATAATCGAGTGAAAATTGTTCTTTCATTTGTAGCCTGTGATTTGATATAAGTAATATTATCTAAAAAGAGATAAGACTTTGTTAACACTTTAGTAACTATTAAGATATATAATACTTTTACGATTCTCCATGTATGGTCTTAACTTGACTCGAAGACTATACATAGATCCCATTCTCCTTGGGATCGTTTTTTAATCACCTGACTTTAAAATAGATATTTTCTTAGATAGATTTTTACGTTCATCTTCATTTGTAGTGTTAATCATCGCTTCATTTAACCAAAAGAGTACACTTTTCTTATAACCGTAAAAAGAGGCTACTTTTATCATCTCATCTCTAGTAGCGTTACTGAGCTTATCCTTTATAAGTGAAGCAGCTAAAAGTTTGGAAGTCGGTTTGTCTATTTTAAGTATTTCACTATTTGCTTTGGTAAAATCTTTATTTCTTAGATGCAAAGCAAAATCTCTGTATTGGCTGTTTAAGTTTTCTGCTGAATACTCAGACTTTAGTCTTATAAAACTATAGTAAGCTTCTAATGATTCATCATTTACCAAATCAGCAATATTTTGATAATCTTTACAACCGTCATCTATGCCAACACTGATATTTAGAGCACATTCCCCTAAGTAGACACGAGCTAGCATTTTTAAATCTGCACTTTGTTTCGCATGTTTAACAGCTCTACTTAGATCATTTGCCGCCAAAGCATTGTTTGCACTTAAAAAGTTTTTTGTGTAAGAGTCAAAGGCTGTTGTGCTTTTATACTGCCACTGATTTGGTGGAGATTTAAAAGAGCAGGCTGAGAAAAGTAGTAAAGTTAAAGATAAAAGGGCTATTTTTATCATGGGAGTGTTACCTCATTTTTCTGTTCGTCTTGCATTAGTGCATCCACCTTATCCATAATCTGGTTTGATTTTTGAACACTTACAGATATTTGCTCTTTTAGCTCTACTAGGTCTTTGTCGTAACTGCCTACTGCTTTTACAGTACCGTCTAGTGCATCTAGCTTATGTTTAACATCTTTCATTATCGCATCTAGCTCTTTAATAGCTGAAGATGCAGGATTCATTATGCTTGAGTCAAGAGAAGATGTAGTCTTAGAGATATTTTTACTGATAGTATGAAGTTCTTTCATAATCTCTGTAGTCTTATTCAGAGAGTCAATTATACTTTGGGTAGATGCTTTATCACCGGTAATGCTACTCAGTATTGAGTCACTGTTTGATAGTTTGGCTGTAAAATTTTTGATGTTTTGCATCGTCTGTTTAAGATTAGAATCATCTCTAGCTATATCAGCGGTGATAGAGTCTATATTGTTTATAACGCTTATAATCTTATCTACTGCAGGTTCTAGCTTTGATATCATATCATTTATATCATCATTTTGAAGCATCTGAAGTTCAGTACCTGCTTCTAGGACTTCGTTGTCAATTGCAGAGTAAACTTCTATGTGGGCAGAACCTATAAGAGGTTTAATAATCATTAAAACACTTCCCTCGGTTATCCATCTTCTATTGTTCTCATCAACGGAGAAAGTCATAAAAACAGTTCCATCATCGTTTAGTGAGATGTCATCAATAACACCAATGTCAAAACCGGAAAACTTCAATGGCATCCCAACACTGAAAAATGAAGCACTGTCTGTTGTGAAGTGATAGTTGTATCTTTTGTTAAATGTTCCCTTGTCTTCTAGTACTAGATAGAGAAATGTGGTAATAGTTATAAAAAGAGTGATGACAAAAATACCTACAGCAAGTTTCATTTTACTATATTGCATGAGGAGTCCTTATAATGGGTTTCGTTTGAGATAGTGTCTAAGATTAAAATATTTTTCATTACTTTTAACTTATCTATTGCTGATACTATCGTTTTTATATCTCTAAGGTTATCTATCAAATGAAATGGAGATACTATTATAACATCCGACTCTTTAGTCATCAGCGCACGAATAAGACAAACACAAAAAACTTCATAAGAGTTACACTGGTTTAGCCTGTTAAAAGCAATATTTTCCAAATCTATCTTTTTAAGAGACTCTTTTGCTTCTTTTTGAGCTAGCTCTGTAGGCATATGCTCATGTACTTCTTTTATAAGAGCAATATTTTCAAGCATATCAAGGTTAGAGATAAGAGGTGTTTTTTTAGAGATCAGCGAGTACTCATCTCTATTGTTTATATAGTCACCTATCTCATAGTAACGATCAAATAGCTTTACAGTGATTGTAGTAGTAATGATAACACCTCAATAAAAAATAATGCAACAAATAGTTTAACCATTCCATTTAAAACAGAGATTGGAATTGCCGTATATGCACTTGTGGCTTTTAGTCCGCTATATATTGGGATAAGCATTGTCACAAATCCAAAAGCCATACTCTTAACCAATAGAACTACTAAGTCTTTAACCTCTATTGCACTTATAAGTAAGTACTTATATGTATGAAAATCCATATTCATGTAAAAAAGAGTAAAAAGATAACCACTGCTAAGCATAATGACTGCAAACAAAATTGAGAGAGATACTACGCTGATCATCCCACTGATAATCCTTGGTAAAAACAGGTAGTCAATTAAATCTATCTTGTATCTTCTGAGTGTATTTAACTCTTGGTTTACATTCATAACTGCTATCTCTGTGTTTACAGCGGTACTTGAACGAAGAGAGATGAGTAGGGCTGTGAAAAATGGAGAAAACTCATCTATAACGAAAGTAATGATAATAGAACCAATCTCATCTTGTAGACCATATTCCGTAGCAAGAGCGATGACTACACCAATGATGACAGAGCCAAAAAGAACAGCCATAGTAGTAAAAAGAGGAATGATACCTACTGCAGTAAAGTAGATCTGTTTTGTTAGAACCATCCTCATAGCAGGGTTGTAACTAGCAGGTTTAACCATGTGGAGTAAACATATAGATGTGAACTTTAATGCTTCATAGAATGATGATAATGTGTTTATTGTTTTATCGCCAATACTCTCTATAAATCTTAAAACCACTTCTATACTCCTAATATGAATTATTATCCTATATTTTGCCTTAGTGTTTGGTATAATTTTGCTAATTTTGACTTAGCCATTAGTAATATCTGGATTGTGAGTAACACCTATATTAATTATACTTTTTCACTAGTACAAAAGGAGCTGAATATGTTTGTAAACTTTGATTGGATAACGCTAAAAGAGTATAAAGAGCTTGAACAAGGTTTAGAGATAGTCTATGGATATGGTGATACTCCTTTTGGTAAAGCTATTTTAGCATCTACAAAAAGAGGTGTCTGCTTTTTGGCTTTTAATGAGGATAAAGAAAAACTGTTCTTTGAGTTAGAGAAAAGTTGGTTAAATGCTCTTTTAGTTCGTGATGATGCAAAAATAGAAAACGAGTTAAAAAGTATATTTTTAGATAACAAAAAAGTGGATATATTTGTAAAGGGAACAAACTTTCAGATAAATGTCTGGAAGGCACTTTTGAATATCCCAGATGCAAGTGTTACAACTTACCAAGATATAGCAAACTCTATAGATAAACCAAAAGCAGTTAGGGCAGTAGCAAGTGCAATAGGCTCAAATAACATTGCTTACCTTATCCCTTGCCATAGAGTGATAGGAAAGTCAGGTGCTATGAGTGGTTACAGATGGGGAATAGATAAAAAGAGGATTATACTGGCTTACGAGGCGATGAAAGATATAGATGAAAAAAACAAATAAAATATATGAAATTTATAAGCTCCTTTATAAGAGTTACGGACCACAGGGCTGGTGGCCATTTGTAAACTATGATGGAGCGAATGAATCTAAAAATGGAAATACAGAGGGTTACCATATACTTGACTATACTTTTCCAAGAGATATATATGAGATCTTTGAAGTGTGCTTAGGTTCTATACTTACACAAAATACTAGTTTTACATCAGTAGTGAAATCTCTACACAACTTAAAAAACTTAAATGCACTAACTCCTAGTACTATAAAAAAACTAGATATAGATGATTTAAAACTTGCTATAAAACCATCAGGGTACCATAATCAAAAGGCTAAGTATATTTTAGAATTTATCTCTTTTTTTGAGAGTCTAGAAGCAAGAACGCCAACCAGAGATGAACTTTTGTCAGTTTTAGGTGTAGGTCAAGAGACAGCTGACTCGATACTTTTATATGGATATAATGTGCCAGAGTTTAAAATAGACGCATATACAAAAAGAGTACTCTTAGAACTTGGACTTATAGACGAGAAAGCAAAATACCAAGATATGAAACAACTTATGCAAGAGGCTTTAACAGAGTGCATAGAAGATGAGAAAGAGAGAGTTATTGTCTTTCAAGAATATCACGCCCTTATAGTAAACCATTCCAAAGAGTTTTACTCTAAAAAACCTTACGGTGTAGGATGCTTTTTAAAAGAGAAAATTATATGAATATAAATTTATTAGACAGAAATAACAACGTTGCAATACTTCTTGCAGGAATATTGGCGATTTTTGTAGGTGTCGGTGTAGCAAGATTTGCTTTTACTTCACTACTTCCATCTATGTTAAATGATTTTTTATCTATTACAGATGCTGGTGTACTGGCCTCTTTTAATTTTGCAGGATATTTATCAGGTGCTATTTTTACCATCTTTATGAAAGATATCAACACAAAAGTAAAATACTTTAGAATAGGTCTGATTTTAAGTGTTTTAACAACACTAGTCTTAGCAACAACAACAAATGAGATTATATGGTTGCTCTCAAGGGTCGTCGCAGGTTTTGGTTCGGCAATGCTTTTAATAGTCGGTGGAGCACTGGTGATGGTAAAGCTAAACTATGAAGATAAGACAAAAGCTATGGGTATACACTTTAGCGGAATCGGTATTGCCATAGTAGCTAGTGAACTTATAAGCCAATACGTACTAAAGAGTGGAAACTGGGCAGATGCCTGGCTTACTCTGAGCCTTTTTGCCTTTATAGTTTCCTTTTATTCTATGTATATTCTCTCTTTTGATAAGGTATTAAAGCAAGAAGCTGTAAAACATAAACTATCTAAGTCTATATTTTCTACATATGTAATCTTGCTGATACTTGCATATTTTACAGAGGGTGTAGGTTTTGTAGTGCAAGGTACATTCTTACCAGACATAATCAACTCTTTAGAGGGTCTTGATGGTTATGGAAGTCTTGGTTGGCTTGTTGTGGGAATAGCAGGTATACCATCTTCTATAATCTGGATGCGTTTAGCTCATAACTATGGAAGCGTTAACATAATCATTGTCGCAATGGCTCTACAAGTTGTGGGTATTTTAATTCCTGCTTTTACTACAAACATATATCTTAATTTACTAAGCGGTGCTCTATATGGAAGCACATTTATAGGACTTGTTGCACTCTTTATGCACCTAGGTGGAAAACTTGCCGGTAAAAATCCTGTAGTGCTTATGGGTTCTATGACAGCGGCTTATGGCATCGGTCAGGTTGGTGCGCCTCTTTACAGTGTAGCATTAATAGAGTACTTTGGAAACTATAACTCTACTCTTTATGTAACAGCAGCTATTGTTTTTACTGGGATATTATTCTTAGTTTATGCGAAGAGGATAGAATCTTCTCACATTTAAAGATGCGAGAAGATAATTGATTAGAATTTAGCGTTTGGAATAGGGTGGTTATCAACAACGAAGTCTATATCTTTGTCACCTCTACCACTTAGATTGATAAGTATTGTTTGGTCACTACTCATAGTCTTCGCTAGTTTCATTGCATAAGCTACAGCATGAGCTGATTCAAGTGCAGGAATGATACCTTCAAGTTGAGACAGTTTGTAAAATGCATCAACCGCTTCTTCGTCATTACAAAGACCTACCGTTGTTCTGCCTATAGCTTGCAGGTGTGCATGCTCAGGTCCAACAGACGGATAGTCAATACCAGAACCTATAGAGTAAACAGGGGCAGGCTCACCATTTGCATCTTTGAGCATGATAGAGTTAAATCCGTGCATTACACCCTCTTCACCATAAGTAAGTGTTGCTGCGTGCTCACCAAGCTCTTCACCTCTACCCATAGGCTCAACACCATGAAGTTCAACTTCTTTATCATCGATAAATCCGGCAAAGATTCCCATAGCATTTGATCCACCGCCGACACATGCAACTACTGCATCCGGAAGCTTTTCTTCATGCTCAAAAAACTGCTCTTTTGCTTCATGTCCTACTACTGACTGAAAGTCTCTTACCATCATTGGAAATGGATGCGGTCCAACTACCGAACCGATACAGTAAATGGCTTTATCAGCTTGTGGTACATAGCTGTCAAATGCACTGTCAACTGCTTCTTTAAGCGTTTTTAACCCATGAGTAGCTGGAATAACATTAGCACCAAGGATCTTCATGCGAACAACATTTGGATGCTCTTTGGCTATATCTACCTCGCCCATATGAATCTCACACTCCAGTCCAAAGTATGCAGCAGCTGTTGCAAGAGCAACACCGTGTTGCCCGGCACCAGTCTCAGCAATAACTTTTGTCTTACCTAGATGCTTAGCTAAAATAACTTCGGCCATACAGTGATTTAGTTTATGTGCGCCTGTATGATTTAAGTCTTCTCTTTTTAGGTAGATTTTTGCTCCACCGCAAAGTTCAGTCAGATTTTTTGCAAATGAGATAGGAGTAGGTCTTCCTTGATAGTGCTTTCTAACATATTTAAGTTCTTCAATAAATTTTGGAGAGTCTTTTAATTCTTTGTAGGCTTGAGTGATATCAGCAAAAGGCTGCTCTAATACAGGTGGTATAAAAGAGCCTCCGAATTTTCCAAAAAATCCATTTTCATCTGGAGTTGATTCTAGGTAAGATTTAGACATGAAAGTTGTTCCTTTTTTATATTTGGAACAATTATAGTTAATTTGGCTTGATAATTTTCTTTATCTCTTTAGGAATATGTGCAAAAGGGATGTTTTGCATACCTAACTTTACACCGTCTGCATCTGTAACCATAACATCAAGGCTCATAGCAGTAGGGTAATAGCGTATTGCTTTGTATGACATTTTTTGAATCATAAAGTTTATTTTTTTGTCAGATAGTTCTACACTTTTTTTCTGTTTCTTTCCCATAAGTTAATCCTTTATATATATACCGGTATCTTTAATATCTATCTTACCAGCTTCTTGCAGCGTTGTAAGTGAACGTTTGAAATCTTTTTTGCTAAGACCAAAAACATCTTTTATAAGCTCTGCATCACTTTTGTAGTTGTAAGGCATAATGCCGTTATTTTCTTTTAGAAGTTCAAGAACTTTATCAGAAGAACTACCGCTTTTTTTACTGCCTGCTTTTCTAAGGTTCAGGTCAATGTTTCCATCTTTTCTAACAGCCTTTACAAAAGCTTTTTTTCTATCGCCAAGTTTTATGTTCTCAAAAATCTCATTGTGATAAATAAGACCTTCGTACTTATCTTCTACTATACACTTGTATCCAAGTGGAGTCTTTGCAATAATCAAGATATTGACTTCATCAGCTATTTTGATGCCTTTGACTTTTCTCTCAAAAAAGTCACCAAGTTTCTCTGTTCCTACAAGACGGTGAGTTCTTTCATCATAGATGACTCTTAGGAATCTTTTTTCGCCAACTTTAAAAGGAGTTTTTTGAAACATATTTGGTACTAAAAGATCTTTACTTAAACCCCAGTCCATAAATGCTCCAAAAGGTGCAGTGTCTATAACTTCAAAGAGTGCCATCTCATCAAGTTTTGCAGTTGGAGTGAGTGTTGTAGCTACAAGTCTGTCCTCTGAATCTGTATATAAAAATACATCTACAAGTGTTCTCTCTTTCATTTCTGGAGTAAGATATTGTCCCGGTAGAAGTACATCATTGCCATCAAGTGCCATCAGGTATGCGCCTGGAGTTGTTAATCTGTCTATAAGAAGTGTGTTTATTTTACCTAGTTCTAGGTATTCGCTTTGTTTCATTGTGTTTCTCCGGTTATTCCGTTATTTTAGTTTACGTGGTTCTACACGTAAATTATTGATGACATTATATCTGTTTTGATATGTTTAAATGGTTAAGGGGTGTGAATCAAACACTCTTTCATCATTGGCTCAAGTGTTTGTGCATCGATATCACCGGTAACGACAATATTTGAACCATCTTTTGTGCTATAGAACTCTATATTGTCTATTTTTGCCATTATTTCTGGATCGCAATCACAATCACAATCACCGCTTTTACAAGCTTCTATTTTAGAAGCTATAGCATCTGTTTTAAATCCTGAGAGAGTCGCTTTTACACCACTTTTTGTATTTGTAACTTTAAACATTTTAAATTCCTTTTTAAGTTAGTGATAATAATACCACTAGAAGTATTGGTGGAGTTACGATGAGTCCAAATTTAGAGTAAGACCAGAAACTGATTTTAACTCCTTTTCTATTTAGTGTGTGTAGCCAAAGAAGGGTTGCCAGTGAACCAAACGGAGTCATTTTTGGCCCAAGGTTACATCCAACTATGTTCGCATAAATCATCGCTTCATTAGCAATATCTACAAGTGCGATATCCATAACCATAATGGTCGGCATATTGTTCATGAAAGCACTTAAAAATGCTGCTAAAAATCCAGTTCCCACAACTGCTACTACTTCACTTTGAGAGTTTAGATACACAAGTATCTCAGTTATATAGTCTGTAAGTCCTGCATTTTTTAGACCATAAACAACAATGTATAAACCAAGTGAAAACCATACAACCTGCCAAGGAGCTTCTTTGATGATATGTTTTGGCTCTACTGTTTTCGTTGCAGATGCTATTAGTAGAAAAAGAACTCCACCACCAAGTGCAAAAACAGAAACAGGAATATTATAAGCATCTCCGATGAAATAACCAGCTAGTAAAAGAGCTAAAAACAACCAGCTAAAGTTAAATAATCCCTTGTGTTTTATAACATCATCAGGATTTTTAAGAAGATGAATATCTACAGTTTGAGGTATGTCTTTTCTCAAAATTATCCAAAGTACAACCATACTTGCAATTACACTTACAAAATAAGGAAGAATCATGTTTGAGAAAAACTCAGCAAACCCAATATCAAAATAGTTAGCCGTTACAATGTTCGTAAGGTTTGAAAATACAAAAGGCAGAGACGCACTATCACTTATGAACCCACCTGCTAGTAAGAAAGCCAAAATTGTTTTTGTGTTTAGACGAAGGATATTCATCTTAGCAAGTAAGATAGGAGTAAGTATCAGTGCAGCTCCATCGTTTGCAAAAAGGGCAGATACAATAGCTCCAAGGATGATAGAATAGACAAACATCAGATGCCCGTTTCCATGAGAAAGTTTTGCCATCTTAAGTGCTGCCCACTCAAAGAAACCTATTTCATCAAGAACCATAGAGAGTATGATTATCCCGATAAAAGCAAGCGTAGCATCCCAGATAATGTCAAAGACTATCCCGACATCACTGATGCTCACTACTCCTGCACTAAGTGCAACAATAGCACCGATAACAGCAGTTGTTCCAATCTGTAGTCCACGAGGCTGCCAGATAACAAAAAGAAGAGTTATAAGAAATATGATAGATGCTAATAACATTATAGACCCAGTTCCATTCTAACTATAGGAGTCAGTTCCATCTTGATAAGCTTTAGAGTCTTCTCGAATGCCGAATAGTTTTTTCCATCAGGATCTTCATAACCTACATGTATAACTCTAGTATTTTTTGGAAAAACAGGACATGACTCCATCGCATTATCGCAAACAGTTACAACAAGATCATAATCTTCATCTATAACTTTATCTAGAGTTTTTGAGTGGTATTCATCTCTCCATAGATTGTTTTCTTGTAGAACTTTTTTAGCATTTGGATTTACTTTTCCGCTTGCTTTTACTCCTGAACTTTGGGCATCTACACCATCTAAGTATGCATTTAATACTGCTTCTCCGATGATAGATCTACAACTGTTTCCTGTACATAATATTAAAACTTTTTTATTCACTTTTACATCCTTTATTTAACTCTGGTATTTTTATGTCGCAGAAGCTAATCTCTTTTAAGATAGATTGTCTAAACTCATCCATAGGGGTTTTAATAGAGTAATATGCCCATCTTCCACGTCTATCTACTTTTAAAAATCCACCATCTTTTAATATCTTTAGGTGTCTTGATATACGTGATTGGATCATGTTAAAAGAGTTTTCTATATCGCATACACAGACCTCACCGTTTTTATCAATGAAGTGAAGTATTTCTACTCTCGTTTCATCATTTATTGAGCCGATGGTTTTTAAAAATATTTCCATTATCAGAACTTCCTTTTGCTATTAAAAATAAAATAATAGCATAATATTTTTATATATCAAGATATATTGATGTATTGATAGTATATTTTGACTAGACACAAGAAAAAGTAGAAGATAAATTAGGTACAATTACGATTATGAATAGAAGATTTTTTTTAACAACTTTATCATTATCACCACTTCTTGCAAATGATCTAATAAATAATAGCAAGGATATTTACCTCTCATATCAAGAGTACACAACGCTCAAGAGCTTAAATAACAGACTCAAAAGATTGAGCAGATATGTGGGCTACGCAAATTTTAATATAATCTCATTTAATGAGGCCCTATACTATGGCAGAAACTATTCAAAAGTTGGTATATTTACAAAAGATGAACTAGCTTTGGTTGATAAGCTTTTTTCAGAAAACCCCAATCAGTACGGCTTTTATGGGGCTAAGACATGTACAGATATTAATAACAAAATCTCCAGTAAAGATGTTGTAAAAGTTTCTTACACAGGACACTACCTCTTTAAAGGTAAACCTGTAGAAGATTATGAAAAGTTAAAAAAAGATATTGGACGTACCCTTGTTTTAACATCTGGGGTAAGAAATGTTGTGAAGCAGTTAAGCCTTTATTGTAATAAGTTGTCTCATAATGGAGGTAACATTACACAAGCTTCTATACAGATAGCACCTCCTGCCCATTCTTACCATACAATCAGTGATTTTGATGTTGGTCGCCGTGGCTGGGGATATAAAAACTTCACAGATGCATTTGCATCTACTTTAGAGTTTAAAAAGATGACAAAGCTTGACTACATAAGTATGAGATATAACAAAAATAATAGTGATGGAGTACGATTTGAACCGTGGCATGTTGAAGTTATATAGTTTAATACTACTGCTTGTACTGCCTCTTGTTTTAAGTGCTCAAAATGGCTTTAAATTTGACCTTATACAAAAAGGCAAACTGGACAAAAACACTCTACTCGTGGTCGGTGGCATCCAAGGTGATGAACCAGGTGGATTTATCTCTGCATCTATTCTTGCTACACACTATGAGATCACAAAAGGTTCTATCTGGATAGTACCAAACCTGAACTTTTACAGCATCATCAAAAGAAGTAGAGGACCATATGGGGATATGAACAGAAAGTTTGCTGAGCTTTCTAAAAAAGACCCTGAGTATGAGGCAGTTACAAGAATTAAAAACTATATCAAAGATGATAATGTAAAACTTGTGGTTAACCTGCATGACGGCAGCGGGTTTTACAGACCAAAATATGAAGACAGTATGCACTCACCAAATAGATGGGGGCAGTGCTCTATAGTAGATCAATCCCATATAGATATACCAAAATATGGAAATCTTTCAGAAATCTCTGTTGAAGTTGTAAAACATGTAAATGAGAATCTTATTAAAAGTGAAGACATCTATCATGTGCATAATACTAAAACAAAAGATGGTGATAAAGAGATGGAGAAAAGTCTTACTTACTTCGCTATAAATCAAGGCAAAGCAGCCTTTGGTAATGAAGCTAGTAAAAATCTTCCTACACATAAGAGAGTCTATTACCATCTTTTAGCCCTAGAAAAATATATGGACATAATGGGAATAGAGTATAAAAGAAAATTTACTCTTGACGCAAACGGTGTATATAAAGCGATCAATGATGATATATACATCTCTTTGTATGATGAAAAGATTAAACTACCTCTTTCTGAGATAAGAAATATGGTGAAATATTTTCCAATTAAAAAAGATGGTGTTGTAGACTTTAAAGCTAGTAATCCACTTCTTACAATTATAAAAAAAGATAACACTTATGTCATCCAGTATGGTAACAGAAGACTCTCAAGGCTCAAAGCTGATTACCAAGATATAGATGCTGAGCATAAAAGTGTAAAATTAAAGGTAGATGGGAAGCTGCAAGATGTTAAGTTTGGATCACTCATAGATGTTAAGACGAGTTTTTTAGTAGAAGAAAATAGTGCCTATAGAGTTAATGTTATAGGATATACAAACAAAAAGAAAAAAGAGACAGGTATAGAGATAAAGAACAAAGAGATTCCAAAACACTTCTCTATTGATACAAAAGGCACTATCTTCAGAGTTGAATATTACACTGAAAATAAATTTGCGGGTATGGTTTTGATTAAATTTAGAACTTAGTTTTTTACATCAGTTAAGAAAAAGTTGACTCCGATAATATACGATTATATATATTAAAGGATAAACTATGTTTAAAGTAATTGTAGAACAAGAGTGTGGCTGTTTTAAAAAAAGCTCGTTAGAAAATGGAATCGAGATAGCATCTAAAGATGATGCACTTATGAAATCAATAGAGATGAGAGACCATATGAACGATGAGTTCTGTGGTAAACACGAATTTAAAGTTCAAGAAGCAGGTAGTAACTTTGTTATTGCATTTGCTGAGTCAACAAGCAACGGTTGTTGTGGCGGCGGATGTGGAAGTCATTAAGACTTTCCACTTCCGACTCTACTATTTATCGTAAAGATAAAATTTATTGAATTTTATCATAGAAGTCAATTCTTGCCCATATTGAGCACCCAATTCAGAGTAACGATCTAACTTTTTCACCAGTTTATAGGGATCATCTGTTCGCATCTTTAACTTTCTAAACTCTTTAAATGCATGAGAGCGACCCAAGTTCTTGTAGTAGTCTCTTACAGAATCTTCAATACTAGCATATTTTTTAAGCCATATAGTTTTACTACCTCTTGTTTCGCCTGCAGCTATTCTCGGCTCATTTTTGTTAAATGACCAAACACCGAATATATTTGTAGCCTTTGTAAAAAATCTTGAAGTTGCCCATGCACTCTCCATAGCAGCTTGTGCGACAGCTATACTTCTTGGATGCGGTTTTAAAGCCATCAGTAGCTCTTCATCTGTCTTTACTTTATAAGTTGTTTTTAGACTTTCAATTTTTTTACTATATTTCGGGTTATTAAGATTCTTAGATATATCCTTAAACTGAACATCTAACTCTTTATAAACATTATCTACAGCCGGTGCTATAAGAGAGCGGAATCTCTCTTTTTTTTCTTTAACACTCATTGGTTTTGACTCTTTAGCCACTAAAGTACTTGAGCATATTAGCATTGTCAGGACTAGGGCTAGTTTAAAAACTTTCATATAAGAAACTCCATATCTAGTTTTGTACTATACGAGCTAAGCATAGCTCTCTCAAAATCGTTGTTAGTTGAGTATTGGTAACCAAAGGTTTTACTCCACATCTCATGCTCTTCCATACAAAGGTAGAAGAATACATCTTTATGCCAAGGAGTAAAACTCTCATAGGCATGTTTAAACATTTCCACTTTTATAGAATCAGGATAAGAGCTTTTACCGCTTGCATCTTGAAGTGGCATCTGAGTTATTTTACTTCTGAACTCTCTATCTCTAAGTTGTTTGATAACAGGTTTTATAAATGTCAGCGTACCAAAGCTAACAAGTGCAACTTCGCTAGGGTTAAACTCTTTTAAAAGTCTTGCATAAACTTTAGCATAATCACTTAGATAGTTTTCATATTGTACTATTGGGTGAAAGTGAAAACCGACTTTCACACCTTTGTCAGCGACAGCTCTTGCAGATGCTAAACGCTTATCAAGAGAAGCTGCCAGATGCTCTTCGTTTTCTATGATAGTCGGAGTGTTCAGTGACCATGTACAAAGTATGTTGTTTGGTATATCACGCTCTAAAAAATATTTTATGTTGTCTGATTTTGTCTTAAATTCTAAGATGACATTTGGATTTTCTTTTGCAAACAGAAAAAGAGCGTCCAATATACCTTCACGATTTCCCCACATCAACGAGTCAGATGCTTGACCTGTACCTATATGGTAAGTTTTGTTTTTATCAAGATTCAGGTTCTTTAGTTTATCTGCAAAATTGCTGTCAAAGGTAATGGTGTTTTGATTGTAAAAACTCTGTATAGAACAGTACGAACAGTCAAACCCACAACTCTCTACAGCATCTAGAGTTAAAAGATTGCAGCATCTAGTCTTCTCAGATGCAACAGGACAAAGTCCAAGACCAAAGCCATCTTTAGCTTCTGTTTTAAAGGTGAACTTTTGTTCTTGTGGTATGTTTTTAAGCTCGAAGTTCTCATATGAGTTAGGCTTGTTGCGTATATCTTCATATGCTTTTCGAAGTCTGGTAAAAACAACCTTTTTTTGATTATGATCTGGAAAGAGTTTTATTATGCTTTCTTCATTCCAGGTACTAAGGTCTCTGGCAATGTCAATTATCTGTTTTATCTCTTGATGGGAAAACTTTAGTTCAAGTGATTTGTTTTTTATAAACTCTTGTTCGTTTTTTGGAAGCTTTATAAAAAGAGTGTTTTTGACAGAGTCGTTAAATTTGTTTAAATATGTATTCATAAGTGGCATTTTAGCAAAATGTTTACTAATGCTATTTTATGATTTTATTTCAACTCTGTTTCTACCGTTCTGTTTGGCTGTATATAATGCCTCATCAGATAGTCTTATCATATCTTCAAGTGAATCTGAGAAACCAAAGTAAATACCGGTAGATATAGTATATGATATTTTAGTTCCGTCTGCATCTATTACATTTTCTTCAAAATTTTCTCTTATTTTTTCAAAAAGCAGCTTTGTATCTTCAAGAGTTATATCTTCAAGAAGTATACAAAACTCTTCCCCACCAAAACGTGCCATAAGATCGGAAGTCCTTAGATTTTTGTCCAGTATCTTTTTTACTTCTTGTATTGCAATATCGCCTATATCGTGACCATATGTGTCATTGATGTTTTTAAACTTATCTATATCTATCATAGCCACTGCAAGTGGAGTATCCTTTCTTTTGTTTTTGGAGTATAGGGATTCTCCACTGTCAAAAAAATATCGTCTGTTATATGCACCTGTTAAGAAATCTTTGTTAGCCATATCTCTGATTTTTTCAAAAAGGTCTAAAAGTTCCAAGTTAGAGTTAACTCTTGTTATTATCTCATTTTCAGTAAATGGCTTGTTTATAAAATCATTTGCACCAAATTTTAAAAACTTACCTATAGTAGTTTGTGCTTCAAGAGAACTAATAACGATAATACCAAGTTGATCTTTTTTAGCTTTTTCTCTGATTTTAAAAGTAAGATCAAGCCCATTCATTTTTGGCATCTCATAATCGGTAAGTACAAGGGAAATGTTATTTTCCTTGTTGGATAGTATTTCCAATGCTTCCTCACCATCAGAAGCCTCAAGAACATTGAGTTTGATCTTTTCTAATGTATCACGTAAAATCTGTCTATAGAGTTTTGAGTCATCCACTATTAAAACTGTAGTGTCGTAATTCTTTAAAGTTCTAGATATATCTTTAACAGCAAATTTTATACTTGAAGGATCATTTTTCAAAATAACATCAATGACATCTTTTTTAAGTATAGAGTTTTGCACTTTTTCATCTACCGTCCCTGTAAGAACAACTGATGGGATGTTGTGAGAGTTTGCAAGTCCAACAACTTCTCCATCTGGAGCATCTGGAAGATTTAGGTCTAGTAGTGCAGCATGAAAATCGCCTTTATGCTCTCTTAATAGACGAACAGCCTCTTTATAGCTTGAAGCAAAATACGGTTCAATATCACTGTGTTTTTCTAACTCTATTCTTAGCATAATTAAAACTGTTTGACTATCATCAACTACTAAGACTTTTTTCATAAGGTATGCCTATTGATATTTATTTGCTAGTTAGCTTAAATTATAACAATTTAGAATAAATGTCAGATTAAACATCATATAATTTTTATGATTTTATTTCAACTCTGTTTCTACCACTTTCTTTTGCTATATATAGTGCCTCATCAGAGAGTCTTATCATATCTTCAAGTGAATCTGATGAACCAAAATACACTCCAATTGATACCGTATAAGTGATAGTATATTTACTTGTTCTAATGATATTGTTTTGAAATTTAGTTCTTATCTTCTCAAATAGTAGTCTTACATTTTCAAATGTAATATCTTCTAGAAGCACGCAAAATTCTTCTCCTCCAAAACGTGCCATTAGATCTGAATCTCTTAAATTTTTGTCTAATATTTTTTTTGCTTCTTGTATTGCAATATCTCCGGTATCATGCCCATATGTGTCATTGATGTTTTTAAACTTATCTATATCAATCATGGCAACTGCTAAAGAAGATTTATTTCTTTTACTTTTTTTGTATATATAATCTCCGGTATCAAAAAAATATCGTCTGTTATATGCGCCTGTTAAAAAATCTTTATTGGCCATATCTTTTATTTGTCCAAATAGGTCCAAAAGTTCTAAGTTAGCATTGATTCTAGTCACAATTTCATTATGTGTGAATCTTTTGTTAATAAAATCATTTGCACCAATTTTCAAAAACTTACTGATTATATTTTGCTCTTCAACAACACTTATCGCGATAATTCCCAGTTGATCTTTTTTATATTTTTTTCGCAGTCTAAATGTAAGTTCCAGCCCATCCATATTTGGCATCTCGTAATCTGTTAGAACGAGGGAGATATTTTTATTATTTTCCAATATCTCTAAAGCTTCAATACCATCACATGCTTCGGCTACTTCGAGTTTAATCTTTTTTAAACTATCTTTTAAAATTTTTCTATAAAGTTCTGAATCGTCCACTATTAAAATCGTTGTATCATAGTTCTTCAGTGTTCTTGATATGTCAGTAACGGCACAAACTATACTGGATAAATCATCTTTTGAAATAATATTTATGACATCTTTTTTGACTAATGAGTCTTGTATCTTTTCATCTGTTATATCAGTCAATATAACAGATGGTATATTGTAAAAAGTAGCAAGTTCGACAATCTCTTCGCCTTTGGCATCTGGTAGATGTATATCTAGTAAAGCTGCATGAAATTTGCCTTGGTGCTCAATTACAAGGTTCATAGCTTCTGTATAACTATGGGCAAAATATGCTTCAATATCAGTATGTTTCTTAAGCTCTGGTTTTAGCAAAGTTAAAACTTTTTGATCATCATCAACTACTAAGACTTTCTTCATTGCTTATACCTATAATAATTATTTTTAACACTGATTATAGCCATAAACAATAAATAATATAGGAAAGATGTAAAATTATATTGCATAGTGTCATTTTTTTAAGATCAAGTAATTATATAAGTTAGAATTTTTAACTTACTGTAATTATTAGGAGTTTAAAATGATTTTAGGTAAATGCCCATACTGTGATGGTGGATCAATTGAAGTTAGAGATAAAGAGGTAAGTGGTAAAAAAGTAAAACTATACGCTTGCTCAAATGCAAACTGGAAAACAGAAGATGGTGAGATGTATGAGCTTACTGAAGCTTCTACCTGTGATTTTAAGATTTGGCAAAATGCACTAGCTCGATATGGTAAATGGCTTTCATATAAAGAGGTTAGAGAACTTCTTGAAGATGAGTCAGTTGAAGTAGAACTACTAAGTAAAAAATATGGTAAAAAAGTTTATTACAATAAACACATAATACTTAGTCCGGAATATGGTGTTAGTGTTTTATGGAATTAGAATGTTTTATAAAGAAAATATGAAAACTTAAACATAAAAGCTCTGCAGGAGACACATTTCATACTTATTAGTTTAAACTAAGGGTTGTTTTAGCACTAAAATAGCCTTTTCATAGATAAAAACATATATATTAATCTCTCTTAATAAATCTTTTACATTAATTTGGGTACAATCCTCATCCGCTTTGCTGTTTTAACATAATAGTTGAGTATTTTTATCTTTATATACTATATATAGATAAAAGTATTGGCAAGCAAAAATATTGTTTGCCTACATGCAGCAAAGACAAAGACAAAACTAAAATTCATAAAGTAGAGGTTGTTCTCTCACCGATAGGTGAAGCTTTAGTGACTGAGTAGAAGCTGGACTTGTTCAGATTTTATGAGATTAATATAAAGGCTTTCAATGAAAGTACGTGCTTCAGTAAAGAAGATGTGTGATGACTGTAAAGTTATCAAGAGAAAAGGCATTGTAAGAGTAATCTGCAAAGTTAAAAAACATAAACAGAGACAAGGATAACCATGGCTCGTATTTCTGGTGTTGATTTACCTAAAAAGAAAAGAGTAGAGTATGGTCTAACATACATCTATGGTATTGGTTTACACGCTTCTCGTCTAATTTTAGACGCGACAGGTATAGACTATAACAAAAGAGTTTTCGAATTAAACGAAGCAGATGTAGCAGCTATTACTGCGGAAATCCGTGCCAACCATATGGTTGAAGGTGATTTACGTAAAAAAGTTGCTATGGATATTAAGGCACTTATGGATTTAGGTTCATACAGGGGTCTACGTCACCGTCGTGGTCTTCCATGTCGTGGTCAAAAAACTAAGACAAATGCGCGTACTCGTAAGGGTAAACGTAAAACTGTCGGCGCAGCATAAGGATTAACAGATGGCAAAAAGAAAAGCTGTTAGAAAAAAAGTAGTAAAAAAGAATATTGCACGTGGTATCGTTCATATCGCTGCATCATTCAATAATACACTTGTAACTATTACTGATGAAATGGGTAATATGATTGCATGGAGTTCTGCTGGTAGCCTTGGTTTTAAGGGTTCTAAAAAATCTACTCCATTCGCGGCTCAAGCAGCTGTTGAAGATGCAGTAGCTAAAGCTCAAGTACATGGTATAAAAGAACTTGGTATTAAAGTTCAAGGTCCTGGTTCAGGTCGTGAAACAGCAACTAAAGCTGTAGGTGCTATCGAAGGTATTCGCGTTACATTTATGAAAGATGTTACTGCATTACCACACAACGGTTGTCGCGCACCTAAGCGTCGTAGAGTTTAAGGAGATTACTGATGGCAAGATATAGAGGTCCAGTAGAAAAAATCGAAAGAAGATTCGGTGTAAGCCTTAACTTAAAAGGTGAGCGTCGTTTAGC
>NZ_JBFFNS010000030.1:0-20851 GCF_041563035.1 Sulfurimonas sp.
AAAGTGCCTGATCTCCATAGTGAGTAAAGTCACCTTTTGCTTTACCTTTATGCCACATTGACTGAGCTTTGTTGAGTGTTTCCCAGTTTATTGGTAGATTTTGAATCTGTTCTTCTTCATAAACCCAATGAGCACCAAGTGCATAAGCATCTGCCACAAGTGAAGCCATTATAGAGTTTGAGATTTGTTTATTCATTTTAGAGCCTTATATTTTGTAGGGTATTTTATTTGTCTATACTACCTTTATAAACTAAAAGATGGTTTGTAGTTTATTTTTTATACGAGAAGACAAGTTTGGATTAAAACCAACTCCGCGGATAGTGTCTTTTTGGATTACTTGAAAGATTGTTTATTGCCAAAGCTATAATTAACAATATAAACGCACCAATTGCAATTGGAGATATAACATACATATAATCCAAACCATGAATCGTATCACTTCCAATTACTGCAATTAGTGCAGTCGCTTTACCTGGAGGATGCATCGTGTATGTGTATTGCATCGCTACTATTATAGTGACACGGCAATTGCCCCCAACATAGAGATGTCAAGATTGATGTATTTATAAACTGTGATACCAATAATAGCAGATATTACATGACCGCCAATCATGTTCCTAGGCTTTGAAAAGTCAGCTTGAGGAGCACCGTAAAGAAGTACAGCAGATGCTTCAAAAGAACCCACAAGTAACATACTGTTTAGTATATATATGTGCATCAATTGAGGAACAATCGAAACAAGATAAATTCCTATGAATGAACCAATTCCAGACCATATGATTTTACTAAATAATTTCTCAAAAAATATGGTATAAATCAATATTTTCCTAATTCCAAAGTAAAACTTTGGAATTAGGAAATTTGGATGGAGTTTTTTTAAGAGTTGTAGTTGATTTGTTTTTCTAAAGAAAGAGAACCGTCAAAAAGTGTTTGCTCATCGTAAGGTTTAGCGATAAGTTGAAGTCCTACAGGCATTCCTGCATCTGATTTTGATATAGGAAGTGCTAGGGCAGGTAGTCCAGCAAGATTTACACTGATAGAGTAAAGATCACTCAAGTACATGTCCATCGGGTTTTCAAGCTCACCAAATTTTGGTGCAATACCCGGTGCTATCGGTGAAAGTATAAGATCAACATCTTCAAAGATTTTATCATATTGGTCTTTAATCATATGTCTTGTTTTTTGCGCTTTTACATAGTAAGCCTCGTAGTATCCGCTTGAAAGTACAAAGTTGCCAAGTAGAATACGACGCTTAACTTCATCTCCAAAACCGTTACTTCTAGTCTTAATGAAAGTGTCTTCAAGGTTAGTTCCTGTTACACGGTTACCATAACGAATACCGTCATAACGTGCCAGGTTTGTAGCAGCTTCAGCAGTAGCAGTGATGTAGTAAGCAGAGATATCAAACTTGGCATCCATTAGCTCACGCTCTACTATTGTATGACCTGCAGCTTTAAGTGCATCTATTGCGATTTGGTAAGCTTTTTTTATCGTCTGACTTGCATTTTCAATATGCTTAGGAAGAACGGCAATAGTCATTTTTCTAGTAGCATCCAGTTTGTCTGAGACTTTGTCATTCATATCTGCAGACGTTGAGTCTTTTACGTCGTGACCGCTGATGATGTCATACAAAATTGCTGCATCTTCTACGTTTTGTGTCATAGGTCCAATCTGGTCAAGTGAAGAAGCATAAGCACCTAGACCGTAACGGCTTACTCTTCCATAAGTCGGCTTCATACCTACGATTCCACAAAAAGCAGCTGGCTGACGGATAGACCCGCCAGTATCACTTCCTAGAGCGGCGATAGCAAGGCCGGCACCAACAGCAGCAGCAGAACCACCAGAACTTCCACCTGGAACATACTCAGAGTTGTGAGGATTTTGAGTCTTACCGTAAAAGCTTGACTCAGTAGTTGAACCCATAGCAAACTCATCCATATTTGTTCTACCAAATGGACTAAGACCTGCATCTTTCATCTTCTCGATTACAGTTGCATTGTAAGGAGCGATGTATCCTTGAAGGATGTTAGAACCAGAAGTTACAGCCCAGTCTTTTACTTGTATATTGTCTTTGATAGCGATAGGTACACCATCGCTTACATTGTTTACATCTATATAAGCGTTTAGTTCAGGTCTTGCTTCTATCTTAGCTTTTAGTTCTTCTTTAAATTTGTTTAGTTCATCTTTATTTAATTTTAGGGCTTCTTTTAATGTAATCACTAAAGTTCCTTTGCTTTTTTTACTTTTTGTATGGCTACAATTCCAAGACCGACAACTACAAATATCAGAACTACGCTAATAGCTATAAATGTAGTTGAAACAGGCTCTGCGAAATTAGGCACTTACAACTTCTTCACATCTTTTACAAGTTGTATCTTCACTAGCTGCTTGGTATTTCCAACATCTAGGACATTTGTGAGCAGTTGCTTTTCTTATAATAAATGTGTCATCTTCAACTTTGAAAGAACCTAGTTCTTCCCCAGTTGCAGAATCCGACACGGCTGATACAACAAACCAGTCTTCAGCATCTGTAGAGTCAATATCCAGTGCAATACTAGAGTCAGTAGTGATAACTAACTCTAGTGTACTTTTAATGATCTTCTCTTTTTTAAGTGCATCTACGATTGTTCCAAAACCTTCACGAGCTTTAGTCATGTAGGCTGCATTGAAAGTAGACTCACCAGTTTGGATTTCTTCATAAGTCATGTCAAAAATAGATTCTGCATCACCTTTGATGATAGCAGGAGCATTTTCTACGATCTCATCAGCTGTATAAGTTAAGATAGGAGCTAGCAGAAGAAGCAGGCTTTTAGTGATGATAGCCATAGCACTCTGAGATGCCATTCTTCTTTGGTCAGTTTTCCCGTTACAGTAAAGAGAGTCTTTTGTCATATCGATGTACATACCGCTTAACTCGTTTACAACGAAGTTGTTGAGTAGACTCATGCCGTTAACATAGTTGTATACACTAAATGATTTGTGAACTTCAGCAAATACATTTTTTGCAACGTTTAAAATCCATTTATCTAACTCACCCATATCTTCATAAGCACTTAGAGTTTCAAGATCATTAACATTTGCAAGCATGATTCTAAAAGTATTTCTTAGTTTACGGTAGTTCTCAGACGTCTGTTTTAAGATGCCTTGAGAAATCTTTAGATCACCTTGGTAGTCGCTAGATGCAACCCAAAGACGAAGGATTTCACTTCCGTACTCTTTTAAAACTTTCTCAGGAGCAATAACATTGCCCTTAGATTTTGACATCTTCTCACCTTTTTCATCAACCGTGAAACCGTGAGTAAGAACTGCTTTGTAAGGTGCTTTGTGCTCAACTGCACAACTCAAAAACATAGATGATTGAAACCAACCACGATGTTGGTCAGAACCCTCTACATATAGATCTGCTTGATACTCGCCTGCATCGTAGTTGCGAGACTTCAACACTGAGTTCCAAGTTGATCCAGAGTCAAACCACACGTCTAAGATATCAGTAACTTTTTCTACTTCGTCCGCTTTGTAACCAGAACCAGGGTAAAGAAGGCTTTCAATCGGCATAGAATACCAAGCGTCACTTCCTTGCATCTCAAAAATCATAGCAACATAGTTTAAAACTTTTTCATCAAAAATAACTTCACCAGTAGCTTTTACTCTGAAAAATGCGATAGGAACACCCCAGTCACGCTGACGAGAAATACACCAGTCCGGTCTGTTTTCTACCATAGAGTTTAGACGGTTTTTTCCTGTTTGAGGATAGAAAAGAGTTTTTTCAACTTCACTTAATGCAATGTTTCTTAGAGTCTCGTCTTCACCTTCAGGTTTCTCATCTACAGAGATAAACCACTGCTTAGTAGCACGAAAAATCAGTGGAGTATGACTTCTCCAGCAATGTGGGTAAGAGTGAGTAAACTTTGACTGATAAAGAAGTGTATCACCTAAAAGTTCTAAGATTCTGTCATTTGTTTTAAAGATAAGTTGACCAACAAATTCCTCAGGATTTGGAAGTAGTTTTTCTTTTACAACAGTCTCATCAAAACAACCAGTTTCATCAACAGGCATAATAACTTCTAAATCATACTTTAGTCCAACACGGTAATCGTCTTCACCATGACCTGGAGCTGTATGGACACCACCAGTACCACTATCCATAAGAACGTGATCGCCTAGAACTATTTTAGAAGTTCTGCCGTTTAGCGGATTAATAGCTACTTGATTTTCAAGAGATTTAGAGTCTACTTCTTTTTCTATCTCACCTTTAACAACACCAAGTTTCAATAGAGACTCAAAAAGAGCTTTAGCAACTATGTAACCATCAGTTGTAAGAACATACTTTTCTTCAGGGTGAAGAGAGATACCTGTGTTTGATGGAAGTGTCCAAGGAGTCGTAGTCCATATAACCAGAGATGCTTTAGTGGCAATGTCAGCTTTGGCTTTTGCCTCATCACTTAACTCAAATGCTACGTAGATTGAGTGAGACTCTTTGTCCTCATACTCAACTTCAGCTTCAGCCAGTGCAGTACGTTCTGCCCATGACCAGTAAACTGGCTTACTACGTTCTATAAGAAGACCTTTTTTAGCTACACCACAAAGTGTTCTGTAGATATTTGCTTCAAACTTAAAGTCCATAGTTACATAAGGATTTTCCCAATCAGCTAAAATACCTAACTGTTTGAATTCCTCTTTTTGTATATCAACAAACTTCGCTGCATGCGCACGACAAAGTTCCCTTACTTTTGAAACTTCTAGAAGCTCTTTTTTCTGTTTGCCACCAAGTTTTTTTTCAACTTGCTGCTCGATCGGTAGACCGTGACAATCCCAACCAGGAGTAAAACGAACAGACTTCCCATCAAAGTAGTTATGCTTGATGATTATGTCTTTTAACACCTTGTTAAGTGCGTGACCGATATGAATGTTTCCATTTGCATATGGAGGGCCGTCATGAAGAGTAAAACTAGGAGAACCTTTACGGTTAGCTTTCATCTTTTCGTAGATTTTATTTTTATCCCATGAAGCATAACGCTCAGGTTCATTGTTTATTAGATTGCCTCTCATGGCAAAGTTTGTAGTAGGTAAAAGTAGTGTCTCTTTGTAGTCCATCTGTACCTCAAAAGTGTTTAAAATTTTTGGATTATATCCATTGTGTGTTTAAAACCTTCTTTAAAGTGGAATAATGGTGCTATAATAAGCCAACACAAATTTGCTTTAGAAGGCTGTTTAGACATGAGAACCCATCTTTTATTTATTGGTAATAAATTTTTCTATAACTCATCTTTACAAGAATATATTATTAGAAAAATTAGACAAAAAACTGATTTTATTGATTCAATAACGTATTTTAAAGAGAGTGATAATTCACTCTTTTTATATCTTGAAGAAGAACTTAACTCATCTGATAAGCTCATAGTTGTAACAACAAAACACAACTTTTCTACTATTGGAAAAGTAATATGTACTGTAACAAGTGATAATCAAGTTCTTAAAGATAATATGCTTATACCATCAAACAGTTCTGTTTTTGAAGATAGAAGTTATCTTTTAGAATATAAAAATTCTATAACAAATGTACTGCATATAGACGAGATGCAAGAGATGCCAGAGATCTTACTTCACTTTGAAGAAAATAAAGCTGTCGTACATGTATTTGATCAGAGTAAAGATGGAGTACATGCAATGCTAACTCCTATAGCTCAAACTTTTGATGTAAAGATAGATGTGATTACTCTTATAGACGGATGGTTGAGGGTTGATATAGTAAGTAAAAAATATGGAAACATATCTAAGTTTATAAACTCTGCTAAGCAATTATTACCAAGAAATATGATAGCCGCTTCTAATATAACTCAGTACATTATAGAAACTCTTTCAAGAAATCAAAAAACTATTACATTTGCTGAGAGTTGTAGTGGGGGACTTCTTACTTATTACTTTACAAAAGAAAATGGTGCTTCAAAAATACTAAACGGTTCACTTGTAACATACTCAAACAGCATAAAAGAAAATTGGCTAGCAGTTGAGCATGACTCATTGGAGGAGTTTGGAGCTGTGAGCGCGGAAGTTGTAAAAGAGATGTGCGAGGGAGCACTAAATGTCAGTAGTGCTGATTATGCACTTTCTATTAGCGGCATAGCAGGTGACGCTGGAGGAACAGAATATAAACCGGTTGGAACTGTATATGTTGGGGCAAGTTCTAAGACTCATCATTCAGAGATGCACTTAAAATTAGATGGAGACAGGAACTATGTTCAACGTCAAAGTGTACTTTTCGCCATTAAAATGCTTATTTTGATCGATAAAGAGACATTTTTCTAAATTTGTACGAAAATATCTTGACATCTAAAATCTATTTGTCTATAATTTCGACCTCTTAAGAATAAGAGGCAAATGTCTTGTTAGCTCAGCTGGTAGAGCACGTCACTTTTAATGATGTGGCCGATGGTTCGAATCCATCACAGGACACCATTTTATACTAAAAAACAATATATGCGGTGGTAGTTCAGTTGGTTAGAATACCTGCCTGTCACGCAGGGGGTCGCGAGTTCGAGTCTCGTCCACCGCGCCACTGTTTTTTAGTAAATTGATGGGCGCTTAGCTCAGTTGGTAGAGCGCTACCCTTACAAGGTAGATGTCACTGGTTCGAGTCCAGTAGTGCCCACCATAATGTAAACCTTTTGTTTATGAAAGTGACCCTTTCGTCTAGTGGCCAAGGACACTATCACTTCATGGTAGGGACAGAGGTTCAAATCCTTTAGGGGTCGCCACTTATTTGGTGTTATACAAAGTCATAAAATGGGCGCTTAGCTCAGTTGGTAGAGCGCTACCCTTACAAGGTAGATGTCACTGGTTCGAGTCCAGTAGTGCCCACCATTTTTTGATTGTTTGAACTCAAAACTTTGACTCATGTACTTAAGTACATTTCGCCAAAGCTTTAAGCACAACTAATTTAAAAAACAACTTTTTCAATATATGCGCGGTGGTAGTTCAGTTGGTTAGAATACCTGCCTGTCACGCAGGGGGTCGCGAGTTCGAGTCTCGTCCACCGCGCCACTTCTTCTACAATATATACGCAAAATCAATAAAATCAATTTTACTACGTTAAGACTATGTTTTACTCAGCGTAAAGCTCATCAAACTAGTTTGATATAGAATTAGCTAACTCAAAAATAAACTTTTAGCTTTAACTTTCTTTTTGTACTCTTATCAACAACTCTTTAAATTTATTGGAAATCTGTTTTGTCTTTCTAAGTTTTTTTGTTTTACTTAGTCTGTAAACCCCATTAGTGTTTATGAAGGCACTTACCCTCAAGTCTGCTCTCTTGTTTAAATCTAAAACTTCGTAGCTTAGAGAGTCTAATATAAGTGGCGGTTTGTTAGCATCTGCGAAATAACTAAGAACCATATGGTCTCTTTTAGAATATTTATCGTAAGCAAGAGTTATGAATAGTTTATCTTTTTCAAATCCAAGTTTTAAAAGTGTGAAGTATTTTATAATGGCATAGTCTTCACAATCACCAGAGCCCATTGTTAAAAACTCTTTAGGTGTAGCCCAATAATCACTCTTATTGTTAAGGATTTTATCTGATTGATACTTTAATCTATGATTGAGATATATATTTACTTTCGTAAGCTGTATAAACTCAGTGTCATTTTTCAGTGATTTTATTTTTTTATCATACTCGTGGATTCTATTACAAGCTTCTATGCCAGATACCTTCTCTATATGAAGAATCTCGTTATTAGTAAAGCTCGGATATACAGAACCATAAAGAGCCACGGACAGTAATAATGCAGTAAGTAATTTAATAATATTTCCTTAGATTTAATCACGAGTATATCGGATGATTTTCTTTTAGCTTTAAAATAAACTTATAAAAAGCTCTTCGTACCTCTGATATCATACATATCTTTATACCTAAATGTAATCAGGTTTTGCATAATCGCAAATAGAATTATAAAGTTTATAAAACTACTTCCTCCATAGCTGAACATGGGTAGAGGAACTCCAACAACAGGAGCATAACCTATTGTCATAGATATATTTACCCCCATATAGATAAATATCATAAACGATATCGATATGGTTACTACCTTAATGTAATAATCAGTATTGTAGATACTAAGACTCATCAGATGAAGAATAAGCATAACATATACCAAGATTATTGCAAGTGCACCTAAAAATCCACTTCTTTCAACAAGAAATGCGAAAATAAAATCACTTGTAGCAATAGGTAAAAATCTCATCTGAGTCTGTGTAGCTTCATCTTTTGACTTTCCTGTAAGTCCTCCAGAACCAATTGCAATGATTGATTGTTGTACATGATAAGATGGCTTTTCACTTAGGAAGTCATTGATTCTTAATTTTTGATAATCATGAAGTCCGAACTTATATACCAGTGGAGACAAAAGTAATATGGCAGCTATAATAGTAGCCCATATTTTCCAGTAAACCCCAATAAAAAAAAGGACTCCATATCCGATAAGTAGTAGTACAAGTGCAGTCCCTAAATCAGGTTCTTTAACAATTAAAATAAATGGAAGAAGTATATAAAAGCTAATTTTTAAGAATTCGCCAATCCTGTATCCATTCATTGGCGGTGGGTTTTTGTGAATAAGATAAGCAAGCATAAGGATAAGAGCTGGTTTTACAAACTCAGATGGCTGAATAGTTGCGTTGATAAATGGAATATCAATCCATCTTTGTGCTCCCAACCTTGAATGTCCAAAAAACTCAACTGCGAGAAGAAGCCCAATATTTGCCCAATAAATTAGAGGTATTAGCCAACTCATTCGGCGAATAGGTAGTAAAAATACAAATAAAAATGCTATAACAGCTATTCCGACATAAGCATTTTGTTTTTGAGCAAGAGCAGGAACAACTTCACCGATAAGCCAGTGAGAAGTAAATACAAGAGGGA
The DNA here is from genome assembly GCF_041563035.1 of Sulfurimonas sp. Taxonomy (GTDB): domain Bacteria; phylum Campylobacterota; class Campylobacteria; order Campylobacterales; family Sulfurimonadaceae; genus Sulfurimonas. The sequence continues at coordinate 8,913 of NZ_JBFFNS010000030.1, forward strand.
TGATTAAGATAATAGAAAAGAAGTCAAATTGTGCTAGAATACGCTTATCAAATCTCCACAAGTTTGTAACTCCAAAAAAATTTTTAAAATTGTATCACAAAAATTAGTGAAACAAATTTTATGTTACAAAGAATTTTCGTCTAAAAGGGACATAATGAGCGATATAAAAAGCTACGTATGTGATAATCCAGAAAGATTAGACATATTTTTAGCATCTCAAATTGGGCAAACACGCTCACAAATAGCTTCTTTAATAAAACACGAGTGTGTTGAAGTAGAAGATAAAAAAGTTACTCGTCCGGGAGTAAAACTAAAAGCAGGGCAAAACATAAAAGTAAATTTCCCCGAAGCTAAAGAGTCACCAGCTCTTGATATTGACTTTGATGTTGAGATACTTTATGAAGACGAAGATGTGCTGGTAATTAATAAACCAAGCGGTGTTACAGTGCATCCGGCTCCAAGTGTAAAAGAAGCGACTTTAGTTGACTGGCTTAAACACAAGGGCATCAGACTCTCAACTATAAGCGGAGAGGAAAGACACGGGATAGTTCACAGACTTGACAAGGGTACAAGCGGGACCATGGTTGTTGCAAAAAATAATGAAGCTCATGAGTTTTTATCACAACAACTTCAAGATAAAAGTATGGGAAGATACTATATAGCAGTTTTAAATCCACCTTTAAAAGATGAACTTACTACAATTGAACAAAATATTGGTAGAAGTGCACATAATAGATTGAAGATGGCTTGTACTGATGATGGAAAATCAAAATATGCTAAAACTATGTTTAAAACTTTGGCACTTTCAAGTGATGAAAGACAGCAACTTGTAGCATGTAAACTCTTTACTGGACGTACACATCAGATACGTGTTCATTTAGAGAGTATGAACCGTCATATCATAGGTGATCACATCTATGCATTAAGCCCAAAAGTAGAGAAATCGGAACGAATTTTGCTACACGCTTACATGATATATTTTGTTCATCCAACGAGCAAAGAAAAACTTTCTTTTGTTGCATCTCTTGATGAAACTATGAAAGATTATTTAGATAAAAAATTTGATACGGAGCAAATTAATGAAGTTATGGACACTAGCAACATTCTGCGCGGCTTCTCTACTGATTCTTAGCGGTTGTGGAGGAACTTCTCCAAAACCAGCAGATGAGATAAAAATAGATAAGACACTACCTGTAGTAAAACTTACAGAAAAAGGAACTTTTGTGGATATGAATGCTGTAGCATTTGAGTGGAGTGCTATAGAAGATGAAAGAGTAAAAGGTATATATATTTATAAGCAGGTTATGAGTGAAGAAGCAAGTGATCTTTCTCACTATAAGACGATAGATAATCGTTTTACAACTCACTACCTTGATACTGAGATTAAGCCAGATACAGGCTACACTTACACTTTTAAAACTTTCTCTGAAGAAGCAGAGTCTCAAATGAGTGAAGCAAAAGCAATAAACTCTCTTCCTGTTTTACAGTCTGTTGTTTGGATTCAAAGCATTCAAAACATGCCAAGAACTGCGAAAATCATCTGGAGACCTCACTCGAATCAAAAAGTTAAATCATATATTGTTGAGAGAAGAACTTTAGAAGAAGAGAAGTGGAGTAAGATTGCTACTGTGGACGGTAGGCTTAATGCTGAATTCATTGATTTTGATCTTAAAGATGATTATGTTTATAAGTACCGTGTCCGTGTTTTAACATATGATGGTATTACTTCAAATCCAAGTGAGATTGTTCAAGTTGTAACAAAAGCTTTACCGATTACTATCAAACATATTGTTGCTACTACAGACTTACCAAGAAAGATCGAGATCAATTGGGAGAAATCTACTACAGAAGATTTTGCTCGTTACCATCTTTACAGATCAGAGAGTTCAGATGGAACTTATGAATTAATAGCAAAACTTTACAATCCTACATTTACTGACGTAGTAGAAGAAGATGGTAAAGAATATTATTATAGAGTAAGTGCAATTGAAAAAAATGGGTTAGAGAGTATTCACGATAAAATATCTATTCAAGGTTTAACTCTTATAAAACCAGAAGCTCCATCGTTAGTTGAGGCTAAAGTTATTGATAATAAAATTGAAATAAAGTGGTCAAATAAAGATACAAGAGTTAAGAAATATACAGTAATCAAAAAAGCTAAAACTGGTTGGTTTGATGCTAAAGATGAAGAATTCGTTGATATAAGCGGTAAAAAATTCGTAGATGCTGAAATTGGGCCAAATATTACATACTACTACCAAGTATTTGCTATTGATGAATTTGGTATAAAATCAGAACCAAGTATTGAAGTAGAAATTAAAACTCCAAATAGTGTTACTGATAATACAAAAAAAGAAGAGTCTCAAGTGCCTTCTGATAAAGCTCAGAAAAAAGAAGTAGAGGTAATTGTACCTACTCAAGACTTTAACTAAAACGGGGATAAATGCCACACTTACATATTGAAGAATTTAAAGAGATAGACTTTCCTCAAAAACATAATGAGGTTTCATTTAACTTTATTGCTAATAATGCAAAGCATAGTGATGAAACTCTTATTTCAGTTAGTGTAGAAGAAGATGATTTCTTTCTACTTGTAAAAGAAGAAGAGAATAAAAGCCTTTTAAAAACGGATAAATTAACAAGACCTGCATCTATACATAATGTGCATAAAGCACTACTTGCTTATGCAGACCTTGCAGACCTTAATGTAATCTCTTCAAATGTTCCTCAAAAGCAAAAAAATATACACCTTGAAGAAGCAACTGCTCTTAAGCACATAAGTTATTTTGCTGATAACTTTCCAGATGCATCTGAGATAAGAATCGAAGTTGGTTTTGGCTCAGGTAGGCATCTGATACATCAAGCTATAGAGAATCCAAATATCTTGTTTATAGGTATAGAGATTCACAGACCTTCTATTGAACAAGTTCTAAAACAAGTAAGTATTCAAAATATAAAAAACTTACTAGTCCTTGACTATGATGCAAGACTATTTATGGAGCTAGTTCCTTCAAATATTGTAGGTAAGATATATGTGCACTTCCCTGTACCATGGGATAAAAAACCACATCGTAGAGTTATATCTACTACTTTTATAGAAGAAGCTAGAAGAGTTCTAAAAGTTGATGGAAGACTTGAACTTCGTACAGATAGTGAAAATTATTATGCTTACTCTTATGAGACTTTTATGAACTTTCATAAGACTATCTTGCATATAAATAAGAACAAAGATATTGCAATAAGTTCAAAGTATGAAGATAGATGGAAAAAGATGGAAAAAAACATCTACGATGTAACTATGATAAATGAAGAAGAATCAGATAACCTTACTCAAGAGGGGAGCTTTGAATTTTCTACTATTAGTTTATCAGATGATAAACTAATAGAGCTTCATGGGGTTACAAAAAGATTTGACGGTGGATTTATTCACTTTGAGAGAGTTTATAAGTTAGATGATGGCGTTATGCTTCGTATCTCCATGGGCAGTTTTGACAGACCTGAGCATCTATATGTTATTCTTAGAGATAAGATAGCTTCTTATTATCCTACTCTTCCATTAAAATCAAAGAGTAATCTATTAGCACATAAATATTTAGATGAGGTATTTAATGGATAAGGTAATAATGGCACAAGATTTATCACTAGCATATTCTAATAGTGAGACAATAATCAATAAAGCGAATTTTTCTATCGATTCTGGCAGTTTTATATTTATAACTGGTGCGAGTGGTAGTGGAAAATCAACTCTTTTGAAATCTCTTTATGGTGCCTTAAAACCTAAACAAGGAAGTCTAATAGTCGGTGGAGTGGAACTCAGAGGTGTTACAAGCACTAAACTGAACTTTTTAAGAAGACATGTAGGTATAGTTTTTCAAGACTATAAACTTGTAAAAGAGTGGACTATTGAGAAAAATATTATGCTTCCTCTTATTATTAACGGATACGAAAAAGGCGTAACACAAAATCAGGTTGATTCTCTTTTAAAGCATGTTCGGCTAAAACATCAAGCCGGAAAATATCCATTAGAACTTAGTGGTGGTGAACAGCAAAGGGTTGCTATGGCAAGAGCTTTAGCACACAACCCTATACTTATTCTTGCCGATGAGCCTACGGGAAACCTAGATGATTACTCATCTCAGCTTATATGGAACCTTTTAGAAGGCGCAAATGAACAACTAAAGACAACCGTAATAGTTGTTACTCACCATATTCCTCAAACTATGAATGTTGACTATAAGCATTATAATATTGAGTATGGGAGCGTGCATGAAGTCGTTTAAAAATCATCTATCCTTAGTTGTTGCACTACTCAGCATACTTTTTTCTATACAAATATTTACTATAGTTGATAGATCTATAGAAGCATACAAAGAAAACCTGGCAAATAATTATTCTGTAATAATTGTAAGTCAAAAAAAACTAGATAATAAAACTGTTTTAGGTATAAATGATATCATATCAAGTGTAAGCGAGTTGTCTGCAGATAGTGTAATAAAAAGGCTAAACAGCGGTATTAATTCAAAAAATATAGAACTATTAAAACTCACTCTTCCAAAATTTTATAAACTAGGGCTCACTCACTATCCAAGTCCAAAACAGATAAAAAATCTGAGAAAAGATCTTCTTAAAAATAAAGCAATTATGAAAGTTGAAGATTTTTCTCATAACCACGATACAACATATAAGTTGCTGCTGCTATTTAAGAATGTTGTTTCCTTATTTGCAATAGTTGTATTTGTTGTAACGACTCTTCTAATCTTTAAAGAACTTCGAATATGGCAGTTTAAACATAGTGAACGTATGAGTATTATGGGACTGTTTGGTGCACCGGTATGGCTTCGCTCAGCCGTACTATTTAGACTTGCCATTGTAGATGCAATAATCGCCAGTCTTTTGGCATTTGGTCTTTTTATATATATTTCATCGTCTATATGGATAAAAGCACAGTTTAGTAATATCGGAATAGATATTGTGATATATGATATTATAAATGACTCTGCACTTCTTTTTGGTGCTGCAATAGTACTATCTATTTTACTTGCATCTTTAATAGTTTTGGGACATAAAGAAGAGGTATGATTCGTCTATTATTGATTTTAAATTTAGTATCTGTTATTTTGCTTGCAAAAACTAGTGTAGATGCTAATATTGAACAAACAAGTACTAAACTTGACTCATTTTCTAAGAACTATACAAATATAAATAATAAAATGGCCCAAACTGCAAAGGCCATTTTAAAGCAAAAAAAAGAGATTCAAATACAGCAAAAGCATCTAGACTCCCTTAAAAAAGAGTTGTTAGAAAAAGAGAGTAGTTACAATGAAAATACAACTCAACTAAAAGATCTAAAGAAAGTTCAATCAAATCTAAAATCCACCCAAGAAAAAGTAGAAGAGGAACTTGTTTTTACAATTGCCCAAAGTGTTTCACTGTCGATTATACTAGAAGAAGAGATTGCAGCCAGTGAAGAGTCACTTATGGAGTTTGAAGTTTTAAAAGTAATGCTAGAAAACTCAAAAAAGAAAGTAAAAGAGCTAAATAGTAAGTTTTATGATAACTCTAAAAATATAGATATATTAAATAGACATGCTAGTTTTTTAGAAGTTGAGATAGCAAATATTGATACAAAAAGAAAAGATCTTCTTAATACACAACACAAGAACAAGAAGGACTTGGAAAAACTGACAATTGCTAAGGAATCATATAAGAAAGAATTGAAAAAACTTCTGAAAAAACAGGATCTTCTTAAAAAAACACTGGCAAAATTAAATATTATCAAAGTTGATGAGATTAAAAAAGCTAAGGAACAAGAAGAGAGAAGAAAAGCTTTTGATTCTAAACGAATTGTCTCCGATAAAGATCTTCCAAAAGTAAAAAAACATGGCAGTAGCTATCAAAAAGTAAAAACAAAGAATTATGTTGGCAATAAAACTATTGCTCCATTTTCTCCATATACGATTACAAAAAGATATGGAACATATACAGACCCTATATATGGAATAAAAGTTTTTAACGAGTCTATATCACTTAAACCAAACATAAAAAATACAAAAGTTAAAACTGTATTTAATGGTAAAGTTATTTACGCTGACAAGACAGCAGTTTTAGATAATATAGTAATTGTAGAACATGAAAACGGACTTCATACAATTTATGCAAATCTAACACAAATCTCACCAAACATAAAAAAGGGTAAAAAAATTAAAAAAGGCTATACAATAGGGCGCGTTAATGATGAGTTGATCTTTGAAGTTACTCAGAAATCTTATCATATAAATCCAGAAAGACTTTTTGAATAAGAAAAACTGATATAATGAGTTAAAATTTCTTTAATAATCTTTTAGTTATTATAGTGTTATATCAAATTAAATAAAATTATTTAATTTTATTGAAAGAGAGTCTGTAGTGGAGTTTGAAAACGATCAGCATAATATGATTTATTATAATCAGATACTACGGGCAGATCAGAAAAAAAAATCTACTAAAAAGAAAAAATCTACTAGTTTTGCTAAAAAAGAAGTCAATTTTAAAGATTATCTTTATGTTCCTGATGGTCTTGAATCGATAGTTTATACTATCTACTTTGTTCTTATTCCGTATATAGTAGGTTCTGTTTTTCTTTTCTTTACAATAGCTGGGGCAGATGTAGATAATTTCAAATTACTAGATATGTCAGCATTTTTTATTGTTTGGGCTATTGGTTATGAAATAGTAGCGACACTAATACTGATTAGTATTCTTGTAATGTTTCTCAAGCATGATGGAGATTCGGATTAGGGATATTTTTTAGATATAATTTCAAAAAAATTAAGTAGAGAAAAATATGAACTTTATTCAAACTCGTGGATGTGATGATAAGAAACCTGCCAGTGTTACTTTTTCCCAAGCAATACTAAGCCCAATTGCCTCTTTTGGTGGTCTTTATGTACCAGAGACACTACCAGAACTTGGGAATGAATTTTTAAACAAACATTTAAACTCTTCATATAAAGAATTAGCGTCTGATTTACTTAACCGTTTTGAAATTGATATTGAGCAAAGTGTTATAGATGAGGCTCTTAATCTTTATGATAAATTTGATGATTCAAATAACCCTGTTCCAGTTGTTAAAGTTAAAGAAGATCTTTATGTTAGTGAACTTTATCATGGTCCAACCCGTGCATTTAAAGATATGGCACTGCAGCCATTTGGTAGCATCTTATCTTCAGTTGCTCAGAAAAAGAATGACAACTATTTAATACTTGCAGCTACAAGTGGAGATACCGGTCCAGCTGCTTTAGAGACATTTAAGAACAAGAAAAATATTCAAGTTGTTTGTTTGTACCCTGCAAATGGAACTTCTGATGTGCAGAGACTGCAGATGGTTACAGAAGATGCTTCTAACTTGAAAGTGATTGGGATAAAGGGTAACTTTGATGATGCTCAATCAGCACTTAAAAACCTTCTGGCATCGAAGAGTTTTGAAGATGCACTAAATGAAAAGAATATTTCATTATCAGCTGCAAACTCTGTGAATTTTGGACGTATCATATTTCAAATAATTTACCATATTCATAACTATCTTGAACTGGTGAGACAGGATGTCATTAAGATTGGCGAAAAAGTTTACTTGAATGTTCCAAGTGGAAACTTTGGCAATGTACTTGGCGGTTACTATGCAATGCTGATGGGTCTTCCTGTTGAGAAGTTGATCATAGCATCAAATGAGAACAATATCTTAACACGCTTAATCCAAACAGGTGTATATGATATGCGTGATCAAGACCTTATCTTAACAACTTCTCCAGCTATGGATATACTTAAGTCTTCTAATGTTGAACGTGTTCTTTATGGTCTCTATGGGGCAGAGCGTACAAGAGAGTTAATGAATGATCTTGATACTAAAAAAATATATATATTAACTTCAGATGAGCTTTCAAAGTTGCAAGAAATTTTTGTTGCTGATTATTGTACGGACGATGAAGGTAAAGAGTATATAAAAACTACTTTTGAAAATGGTTATTTGATGGATCCCCACACTGCAACTTGTTTTAAAGCTTATGAGTCATGTGCAACTAAGAATATTCCAACAATCATTTACTCAACTGCAGAGTGGACAAAGTTCTCTCCTGTAATTGCAAATGCTTTAACTGGTGAAGAGGATACACAAGATATAGTAGCTTTAGAGTCCATATCAAAAACGGCTAATGTTGAGATACCATCTATGATAAACGAGCTGTTTTCTAAAAAAATAGTTCACGATTCTGTAATAGAAAAAGAGAATATAGAAGAAGAAATACTTAAATTCTTATAATCTATCTATCTAACTAAGAAGTTCAGGTTCTGCTTTGCCATAGTAGAACCCTTGAGCATAATCTACACCTAACGATCTTACCTTTTTATCTATCTCTTTTGAACTTACAAATTCGGCAATAGTCTTCATGTCAGATTTTTTTGCAAAGTTTACGATAGATTTTACCACTTCAGCTGTTCTTTCATCATCTATAATATGTTTTATAATTGATCCGTCTATTTTTATATAGTCAGCCTGAAGAGAGATCAGATAGTCATAGTTTGAATAACCACTTCCAAAGTCATCTATAGCTATCTTAGCTCCCTCTTTTTTAAACTTAGTAATAGTTTTAGATATGAAGTCACTATCTTCTATCTCTTCAGATTCTACAATCTCTAAAACTATTTTTTTAAATATATTATTCTTTTGAGCATAGTCAAAAATAAAGTTCATCAAATCTTCATTCATTAGATCTTCTATACTTAAGTTTATAGAAAATTCTTCATCTGAGAATGCAAATTTATCTATTGATTTTTCAACCATTTTGTATGTTAATTCAGGATATAACTTTGTTTTTTTAGCAACAGGTAGATATTCACCAGGAAATACTACTTCTCCATTTTCAAGTAGCCTCATAAGACACTCATACTTTTCTATTTTCTGAGTGTGGTAGTTATATATAGGCTGAAAAAATGGAACAATATTATCTTCAGCTATTGCCGCATATAATCTTTCAACCCATAAAATATTTTGTCTGTACTCTTCTATATTATTCATAGAATCGTCATATGCTTTGACTCTTATGTTTTTATTTTTTGCTTCACTAAGTGCGATATCTGCATATGTAAATAGGTTTTCATTGTCACTAGCTACACCAGATGTGTATGTCAAAATAATATTTGAATTGTTTATTATATATGGTTCTTTTCCTACTGTATTAATAAATTCTGATATTGTTCTTACTACTTCATCTTCGGTTTTATCTAAAGTATATAGAGCAAAAACATCTGCTTGAACTCTATAAAGAGTATAGTTTTCATCATTTATATAGTTGAATATTCTACTGCCAAGTTGCTTAATAATCTCATCACCAGATTCATGACCTTGTGTGTCATTGATTTCTTTAAACCTATCTACATTTATTAGCGCCAGTACACCATCCTGATTCTTAGAAATATAATCAATCAAACTCACTCTATTTCCAAGACCAGTTAATGAATCAGTACTAAATATACTTTTTAGCTTGGTTCTATTTTCAATGAGTTCTGTAACGTCAGTACCAGAAGATATGTATTCTATGATAGTTCCATCAGCATCTTTAATTGGTACTATAGTTGTACTGTTATAGTAGTTTTCACCACTTTTATTTTGGTTTTTTATAACACCTTTCCAAATTTTCCCTCTTTTGATTCTTTTCCAAAGTGAGCGAAATTGACTTTTTGGCGATTCAGGATGACGAACAATCTTGTGAGACTGTCCGATAACTTCTTCTTCTTTAAATCCACTTATCTTAGAAAACGCATCATTTACATATGTTATTATCCCATTTCTATCAGTCTTTGATACTAAAGCACTATTATCTAAAATTAATTTATATTGTTCGAGCATACTCATATACTCTTTTTGAGAAAGTTCAATTCTTTTGATTCTCTTAGATACAAACAGAGCTGATAGAATACTAAGTATGATTAATATGGCTATTAGCAACAGATTTTCTTTTAGATTTTTATATAGAGAGTCTTTTATGAGTTTCTTCTCACTACTAAGAATATCCCTTAGTTCTGTTAAATAAAATCCAGAACCAATAACCATATCCCAATCTTTAATAAGATGAACATATGATATTTTGTTGTCTTTAATCTCAATACTATCTGGTCTATTCCAAATGTAGTTTATATATCCAGCCTTATTCTCTTTTACAAGTTTATCTATATTACGAAAAAGATATTGACCGTCAGGTGTTTTCAAATTTTTCATACTTTTCATTAGAAGGGTTTTATCTGGATGTATTAACATAATATAGTTTAAGTCATGAATCCAAAAATATCCATAATCTCCATCTCCAAAACGTTCTCTCTTTAATTCATCAAAGATTATTTTTTGTACTTCTTTTTGGAGTTCATCCTTGTACATACCGGCGGCAATATATATTTCTAGTTTATCAAGTTTTTTTGCATATACATATTTTTTGTATTGATTATTTATGTTAGCATTTGGTTTATACCACTTGTATTTACCAAAGTTTTCATCTTTTTTTATGGTGTCTTTTATAAACTCTTGAAGTTCTAAGTTGTTTTTTGCCAGATCAAATATATTTTCATTTACATAGTCGCTATTTCTACCATGATATAGGATAATACCATCAGTGTCAAAAATATAGAAGTATCCACTATTATTATCCCAAGTAAAAGTATCTAATTCATTTTTATATGTAGATATTATTTGTTCTTTTGTTAGATGTTGATTGTAAGAGTTTTTAAATATATTATGAATGAAGTTTGTTTTTTCTTCAAGCTCCGCTTTGTGTATGTTGTAAGTTATTTGCTCTAAAGTCTTAATTCGTTCAATAACTCTTAGCACTTCTTTCTTTACAAGTTCTTTATTTTTTTCTACATAATACTTTTCTTGCTGCTTGACTCTGATATCGTAGTACTTATCTGTGTTTTTTATGGAAAATAGACCCAGAACAAAACTAAAGGTGAGAGCTGTTATAAAAATATTTAAAAAACTAATTTTAGATAAAGATAAACGCATAAATTATCCTTCAAAATAGTATACAAAATAATTATATGATATTACTCTTAAAAAATTTATAACTATTTTAAGATAGAAGAAAAACTTATATTATTAAAGGGATAGCTTAAAGTTCAGTTGCTCTTTTGTAAGCTTTTCCTACTGCATCCATGCAGGCACTTCTAACATTTCCATCTTCAAGTGCACCGTAACCAGCGGCTGTTGTCCCACCTGGACTCATTACACCATCTTTAAGAAGTGCAGGATGTATCTCTTGTATAAGTTCTCCAAAGCCACTAAAAAGACCTCTCATTATGGCCATCGCGTCATCTCTTCTAAGACCTTGTTTTACAGCACCATCTGCTAGTGCTTCAGCAATTAAGGCAAGATATGCAGGACCACTTCCGGCAAGTCCTGTAGCTATGTCTATCTCTTTTTCACTTGATAGCCATCTTGTGCTTCCTATCGCTCCTAAAAGCTCCTCAGCTTCTTTTTTGAACTCTATGTCTCCTGTTAATGTAGTCATAGACTTGTTTATACTTGCAGCAAGGTTTGGCATAGTTCTAACTACTGCATTAGGACCTAAGTTTTGCTTTAACGTAGAGATGCTTGTACCTGCTAAAACAGAGTAGATAACTCTTGCCTTACCTTTGATTTTGGAAGAGACTTCTATGACATTCGCAGGTTTAACACAAAGCATTATAGTCTTATCGTTAACATTAAAATCATCAAGTAAAAACTTATCTATACTCGTACCGATATTTTTTTCAAATTTCTCAAGTTTTTCAATATCTCTGCCGACTACTTCTATTTTATAATTGTTTTTTAATCCTTTGGCAATGCTTAGTGCCATGTTTCCGTTTCCGATAAAAGTTATAGTTTTCATAATAGTGCCTTAAAGTTTTTATGTTAGTATAGCATCTATACAACAATT
>NZ_JBFFNS010000031.1:0-18544 GCF_041563035.1 Sulfurimonas sp.
CATATTGACGATATCACCATTTAGACCACCCTCAGAACCAGCTATAGACAAGTAAGTCAATAGTAGCATTAGAGCAGTAAAGATAATTCCCCCAAGATAAAGCTTATTCATATATCTCTCCTATTTCTCTTTATCATCTGACTTAGATAACACCGGAGTGTCATCTATATCATCGTGTAGTGCCATATTGCTATACTTCTCATAGTCAACACCGTCAGCATCTTTTCTTTTTGTATATAAATGGTAAATATAACCATATAATCCAATTACTAGAAAAAGCACTAGCGCAAAATAACCGTAAGCCTGTAATTGTGCAATATCCACTATAATCCTTTACTATTTAAGACTATTTAAGTATGCAATTAAAGCAACTATCTCAGGAATTTTCCCGTTAGCTACTGCATCTTTAACATCTTGATCTTTCATGTCCGCTGCAATTACTTTTGCTTCAGCTAAAGCTAGAGCGTTTGCGTCTGCAACACTTGAACCCATTTTAACAACCATAGTTGACCCATCTTTCATAGGAACTGGTTTATTGTAAGGAACTGAGAAGAACTGTGCTATTGTTAATTGCTCTGCAAATGCAGTATCAATATCAGCAGCATTAGTAAACATCCAACGGTACGCAGGCATAATTGAGCCTGGAACAACACCAGCTGGATCTTTCATATGATTTTCGTGCCAGTCAGTAGTACGGTAGTTACCTACACGCATTAAATCTGGACCAGTTCTTTTAGAACCCCATAGGAACGGACGATCATAAGCATACTCACCACTTAAAGAGTAGTGACCATAACGATCAGTCTCTGATTTAAATGGACGAACTAGTTGTGAGTGACAAGCATTACAACTATTCTTAATATAAACATGACGACCAGCTAACTCTAAAGTAGAGTAAGGTGCTGTACCTATCACAGGACGTGACTGTTGAGCAAAGTTTGGAAGTATTTCAACTAAACCCGCAAACGAAATTACTAAAAATACACCTACCGCAAAAAAGAACGGATGTTTTTCTAACCAATGAAACATATTAAATCCTTTCTATTATGCGCCCATAGGCGAAGCATTTTGTAGCTCAGACTCTTCAACAGGACGAGCAGACATAGTTTTATAAATGTTATATGCAAACATTAAGAAACCAACTAAGTATAATAATCCACCAACACCACGAATAGTGTAATAAGGGTGAAGAATTGTAACTGTATCAATGAATGAGTAAGCTAAGTTACCAAATTCATCGTGTGCACGCCACATCATACCTTGAGTAATACCAGCAATCCACATAGAAGTAAAGTATAAAACGATACCTAAAGTCTGGATCCAGAATTGTGTAGCCATTAAAGACTTAGAATAAATCTCACGTTTGAAAACACGAGGAGCCATGTGGAAAAGTGCAGCCATAATCATAAAGCCAACCCAACCAAGTGTACCATCATGTACGTGACCAACAATCCAGTCAGTAAAGTGTGCAATAGCATTAACAGATTTAATTGCTTGAATAGGACCTTCTAATGTTGAGAACATATAGAATGTTGAACCAAGAACCATAAACTTAATTAATGGAGAAGCTGCAACCTGTTGCCACTCACCCTTCATTGTAAGAAGCATATTAATCGCTGAACCCCAAGAAGGAAGAATCAGAATTACCGAGAATATTGAACCCATTGTCTGCATCCAATCTGGAACAGTTGAGTATAATAAGTGGTGACCACCAGCCCATAAATATACGAACATTAATCCCCAGAAAGAAAGTAATGATAACTTATATGAATAGATTGCTTGACCAGACTCTTTTGGTAAAAAGTAGTAAATCATAGCAACGATTGGAACAGTAAAACCAAATGCAACAGCATTATGACCATACCACCACTCAACTAATGCATCATTTGTACCAGCGTACATTGACACTGAATGATACCATGCACCAATTCCACTCTCACCAGCAGCACTTTGTCCTAAAATTGTAGGAATCTCCATGTTGTTGAAAAGGTAAAGCATAGCTATACCTAAGAAAGTAGCAATATAATACCAAATTGAAATATACAGTGACTTCTCACGGCGAATACCGATAAGACCGAATACACCCATACCCCATATAACCCATACGATAACGATAGCGATATCGATTGGCCATTCAAACTCAGCATACTCTTTTGAAGTTGTTACACCAGCAAATAGTGAAACAACAACCGCTGCAACACCTACTAAATATAACCAAAAGTGTAATTTACCTAAAAACATCAACAGACCTGACTCTGCCATTGATACTTTTAGAACACGCTGACCAACATAATACCAAGTAGAAAAAATACCACTTAGTGTAAAACCAAATATTATTGCATCTGTATGCAATGGACGAAGACGACTAAAGTTAGTGTATTCTGCAAGACCCTCACCTAAAACCAGATTTAACCCTGGGTAAGCAAGTTGAAAAGCCAAGATAACACCGATGAGCATACCAACAATTCCTAAAATAATTGTTGTGAACATGAACATCTTTGCAACCGTATAGTCGTACTCTAATGGACGATTCTCCATATATAGCCTCCTTAAAGATTCAAAGCAATTATGCCTAATTGAATATGTATATAAAATTAGACCAATTAACAGTGCTACTATATCCATAGAAAAGTTTAAAGTATCTTAAAAAGTGACTATTTCGTGACAAATTTACTTAATTATTAGTTTTTTGTTTACTTTTGTAATTTTATATTTGTTTAAGAAAGTGTTTTTATTTAAAATGTATTTACATTGTCACTATAAACCAGAAAAGTAAAAACTTCTCTAGTTAAATGTGATAAATGTAAGAGAATTTGTAGTTTATTATCTTTTTATAAGAGATAAAAATTCTGAGAATATGTATCTACTCTCTTTTGGTCCAGGGCTTGCTTCCGGATGATGTTGGACAGAGAAGATAGGTGAATCATTGTATCTTAAGCCTTCAATAGTATCATCAAAAAGGTTAGTGTGAGTCACCTCTGCAATTTCTACAATATTATCGGGTACATTGTAGTTATGATTTTGTGCTGTAATCTCTACTAATCCCGTTTTTAGATTCTTAACAGGGTGATTTCCACCATGATGACCGAACTTTAACTTAAACGTATCGTATCCATGAGATATAGAAAGCAGTTGGTGGCCTAAACAGATACCAAACATAGGTATTTTAGCAGCTATTAATTTTTTGATTTGCTCTTGCTCTTTTTTCAGAACAAGTGGATCACCTGGACCATTTGATAAAAATACACCGTCTATTAATTTTAAATTATATTTTTCAATTAAATCATCTGCACTAAAATCATTTGGTATAACTTCAACACCGATACCGGCACTAACTATTTCATTTAGAATGTTACGTTTTACACCAAAGTCTATAACAGCTATATTAGCTTCAGGAGTAGGTGCTGCTTCATACTCAAACTTAGTTTCTGAATAAGTCGAAGTTTCATGCTTATATGCTACTTTTGTACTTACTTGCTCAATATAATTCACATCTTCAATACGAGGAGAATCTTCTAAAATTTTCTTTAGTTCATCTTTATTGCTGATAGTAGTAGATGCCACCATCATCATAGCACCTTCAGTTCTAATCATCTTAGTTAAAAATCTTGTATCAATATCACATATACCCATGATATTATGCATAGCCAAGAAATCGCCCAATGATTCTTCAGCTCTAAAGTTTGAGTATCTAGCTTGGTATTTTCTAACTATCATACCTTTAGCATGAGCTTTTGAGCTTTCCATATCCTGATTATTTACACCTACGTTACCTATTTCAGGCATTGTAAATGTAACAAATTGACCTGCATAAGATGGATCAGACATAATCTCTTGATAACCACTCATCGATGTGTTGAAAACTATTTCACCTACAACTGTATCATCAGCACCAAAGCTATTTGCTTCTAAAAAAGTTCCATTTTCAAGATAGACATATACTTTTTTTGACACTTCACTCATTTGCATTTACTCCATACCTCTTTTAATTAACTCTTCTCTATATATTTTTTCATACAAAATATCAAATTCATCTGTTCCAGGAATATATCTCTTTTTATATGATCTTATTTTTTCCATCACTGCGTCATCTAACTCTGATGCATCTGCTATAAAAGATGTGATTGCACTATATATGATATTTTTAATACGATTTTCAGTTACTTCGAAGTGAATCAGGTCTTCTTCATAAAGTTCATCTAAAATCTTATGAGAAATATCTGAATATCTCTCTTCATAATTTAATATTACTCCAAATTCAGGAGCAAGTTTTTTCTTTATCATAAAGAAAAGTTGTCTCTCATCAACTAGTTGAAACTCTATTTCTTCTTCATTTTCATCACAAATCTCACCAGCTTTTTCTTCAAGTGCCATCTCTTGCTTTACATTCTCAATCAGTATCTTCTCAGCTTCATGAGCAACAGCTTCAAGGCCTTTTGTCATCGTAACAACACCACTCTTGTTTAAATCAATTGCAACTCTGCTAGATATATGTGGTATAGCTTTTAGTGATATTTTCATCGATAGACCCTACTTGTTTAAAATAATTTATGCATTTTACAATAATTATGATTAGAGTTTGATTATGCTCTTTATTATTTAGCTAAAATCAGTGTGAGAGCGGAAGCTTTTTGAGCATCCATTTTAGTCAAAATTTTTCCTACAGTTTTTGGTTTTAGAGAGCTGAGAATCGAAGCAGCTTCTTGTGGATCCATATCTGCTAAAATATTTGCAGCAGATCCAGCTTTCATTTTTGCAAATGTTTGAGCGATTTTATCCATTTTTATGCTTTTTGTTTCTTTTAAAACTTCTTCGTTTCTTTTAAGCATTTTTTTGATTGATTCTTCTTTTGTAGTTATCTCACTTAATTTTCTATCTACTACTTCCTCTTTTTGTCCAAGCCTGATCTCTTTTTTTTTCAATAGTTCTTCTGTAGCTGTTTTTAGAGCGCTAAGTGCTTGTTTTTGCTCATCTATACGCTCTAGTTCAACTAAAAGTTCACTCTTTCTCTCTTTAAATATTTCAGTACATTCAAAAAGTTTATCACTGGTTTGTAGAGACATAAGAGATGTGAAAGTAAAGATAAACAGTATAAATATTCTCAATTTTTCCCCTTTTGGGCATAAGTCATTAGAGCAACTTCGTCTAAATCTTTTGCCTCTTTTAGTTTAAGTTTTTTAATCTCTTTTTCAATCTCTTGAAATTCAAGATGCTTAAATTTTTCGTGCTCAATCATATCAACTTTTAGTTTTTCTTTTGCTTGATTTACTTGATTTTGAGCAAATCCGACCCATTCTTTGTTGTGATCTATCATGCCGCGTCCAGATGATAGAAGAGTTCTATTTGCTATAAACTCTTTCATACTGCCGCTTTGTGGAGGTGTTATATCTTGGATTGATTGGTATGCTATTTCTAGTGCCATTGCAGCGCTATTGAGGTCTGCATTGGCTTTTTGAACAACTTGCTCACTCTTATCCATTTTACTTTTTTTAAGTTTAACCAATGGAGTAAAACGAGTCTTCATTAATAATCCTTCAATAAAAATCCCGAAAGGATTTTTGTACTTCAGTAGCCAAGCGGCTAGCGTAGGTTATTGAATTACTTCCTGAACCGTACAATTATAATATTATTGTATCATCTCTCTCAGGGGAAGTAGAAATTATACCTACTTTTGTTTTACTAATCTCTTCGATAGTTCTTACAAAATCTTGAGCGTCTTTTGGAAGTGCGTCAAAAGTTCTTGCACCTACAGAGTTATTCCAGCCTTTGAATGTTTTATAAATTGGTTTTACATCTTCAAGGTTTGATGGCATATAGTCTATCTCTTTTCCATCTAACTCATAAGCTACACAAAGTTTTACTTCATCGAAACCATCAAGAACATCAAGTTTCATTAAAGCTAGTTCATCACAACCATTTAAACGAGCTGCATGACGTGTAGCTACTGCGTCAAACCAACCACAACGGCGAGCACGACCAGTTGTTGTTCCAAACTCATGACCTTGCTTTCCAAGTCTTTTGCCATCTTCACCAAAATCTTCACTTGGAAATGGTCCATTACCGACACGCGTACAATAAGCTTTAACTATTCCTATAACCTTGCCAATGTCTTTAGGGTTGATTCCAAGACCTGTACAAGCACCTGCACTAACAGTTGCAGATGAAGTTACATAAGGATAAGTTCCATGGTCAATATCAAGAAGTGTGCCTTGAGCACCTTCTAGTAGAATTCTTTTATTCTCATCAAGTGCTTTCCAAACCATTTGAGTAGTATCTGTAATAAATGGAGCAAGTTTGCTCTTGTACTCTTCTAACTCAGCCATAAGTTCAGACTCATTAGGAGTAGGTATTTCATAGATATCAAATATTTGTCTATTTTGTTCAAAATACTCTATGATTGAAGCTGTAAGTTTTACAGGATTCAAAAGCTCGCCAACACGAAAACCTGTACGGTTAATTTTATCTGCATATGCAGGTCCAATTCCCTTACCAGTTGTACCAATAGCTTTATCACCTTTTAGTCTTTCTTTAGCTTGGTCAACCAAAGCATGGTAATAAAGGTTTAAATGTGCTTTATCTGAAATATAAAGACGTCCTTCAAGGTTTTCAAACTGAATCATCTCTTTGATTATTGATTCAGGAGATAAAACTACACCGTTACCAACTACATTGATTGCTTCAGGATTTAAAACACCTGAAGGGATTAAGTGAAGTGCATATTTAACACCATCTACCCAAATAGTATGACCTGCATTATGACCACCTTGAGAACGACATACCATATCGTATTCACAAGCTAATCTGTCTACTATCTTACCCTTGCCTTCATCACCCCACTGTATACCTACAATTAAATCTGCTTTCATATTTCCTCTTTCTCTCTAATCTTATTTCGTTAATGCTTCACAAAGTGCATCTGTATAAATAGCAAATCCAACCGAAGTAAGATCCTCATTTTTATATCTGCCACCTCTAGCATATACTTCATTTTTATTTATTACTCTAAAAAACAGCTCATCATAATAAAGCATTTTTGCATAGTACATAGGTGCTAAAACCGTATTTTCACAGTTAGTCTCTACACACAGTTCTTTCATTATAAGTAACTCTTTTTTAATCAGTTCAGGAACAATATCTAAGAGTTCATCGATCTGCTCAATATGCTGAAGATAAATAAGCTTTTTTAACCATTCTACTTTTAAGTTCAAAAATTTCTCTATATTTAGATGTCTAAAGTCATCAAGTGTTAACTCTTCAAACATCTCAACTAAAAGTTTAGGGATTCTAATATTTGATATCTGAATTAAAGGTTTCACTTCTAGTTTATTTAAAATCTCTACAGCGATATTCATTACTGATGAAAGTTTTTTCTCACCCATAAGCTCAACACCTATTTGGTTTTGTTCAGTTGTCGGGTAAGTAAAAACCGGTTGTATATAAAACCACTTACTCTGCTGTGTATTTTTTCCAAGTCTTTTCTCAATAATACGAACGACATCAATAGTAGAATCCGCACGAAGAGAGATAGAGTTGTTCTTAGCATCGTTTACTTTTATAAGCTTTTTTTCATCTGCAATGCTCAGATGCTGATGATAAGAAAAAACAGGAGTTACAATCTCTTCAAAACCGTTTGCATCTAGGATATTGCTGGCAATATTTTCTATCTCTCTTTTAGCCTTAGCACTTTTACCGAAGTAAAGTTTAGCACCATTTGGAATTTCATGCTCAAGTATCATTTATATCTCTTTTTTTTCTAATGCAGATTTAAAATAAGTCTCATTGTATACCTTTGAGGCAATTCCAGCATATTCTAATCGTCCCATACGGTGCAATATAAGTTCTATTGCATTTACAACCCAAATAGACTCATATGGCTCAATCAATCCCATTTGGTTTATACGAAAAATCTTACCTTTAAGATGGTCTTGTCCACCAGCAACATTTACCCCATATTCCTCTTTTAAAGCTGAACGGATTTTTGAAGCATCACTATCGTCAACAGTTGTCATACTCTTTGCAGGGATAGAAGGATAAATATGTAAGCCTATCGCTTCAAGTGCCGCTTGTGTGGCTTTCGCACGCCTAGCTGTATTGCAGTAAAGCACTCCAATACCACCCTGTTTTTCTATAGTCTCTAAAACTTCTAAAAGACCAATGATTAAAGTGGTAGCAGCAGTAAATGCCGTTGTATTTTTTCTTTGAGACTTTATCTCAGATGCGAGATTTAGATAGTAACCTTTTCCAGCCCCGATTTTCTCAATTGCGTTATTGCTAAGTCCAAGAATAGAAAGACCCGGAGGAAGCATAAGCGCTTTTTGACTACCTGCGATTAGACAATCAATATTTGATACATCAATTCTCTCTACACCTACAGCAGTAATACCATCAGCAATAATCATAATGTTAGGATTTATTTCTTTTACAGCTTTTGCTAATTCTTCTACCGGATGACGAAGTCCACCAGCTGACTCACTGATCTGAACTGCGATAGCATCTATCTCACTGTTTGCTTTTACTGCCTCAATAACAGCTTCTACACTAACAGGGATATTCCACTCGTTCTTAATTTCAATATTTCCTAAACCGTTAGCCGTAGCAATTTTTCCAAATCTCTCTCCGAATTTTCCAGAGTTTACATTTAAAAGCGTGTTATGACAAAGATTAATAACTGCTGCTTCCATAGCCCCTGTTCCGCTAGATGCAAGCATAATCACTTCATCAGTATTAAAAAGATTAAAAAGATGTTTTCTTGTTTTTTCAAAAATTGCTTCAAATTCTGGAGTACGGTGATGCATAGTTTCATCACTCATTGCATTACGAACATTCTGAGGTACGGGAGTTGGTCCAGGTGTAAAAAGTAACATGTAAAATTTCCTACGAGATTATATTTATAATTTAAAACCTCGTATTGTATCGAAATAACTTAAATTTTGGATTATTTAGGCATCCGTGCAGTTATAGTAGTAAGAGTTTTGAAAATATTATCCTCTTGAAAAGGCTTAACCATGTAGCCGTTCGCACCTTTTTTTATCATTTTTAAAACATTAGATTTTGAGCCCTCAGTTGTAGCCATAACTATGCGAGTTTTATTCCACTCTTTATTTGCCCTGACAGCTTCTACAACTTCTTCTCCATTCATGTTTGGCATATTCCAATCAAGAAGCATAATGTCCACTTTCTCTTTTTTCATCTGCTCCATCGCTTCTAAACCGTCTTCTGCTTCAAAGAGGTTCAATTCTTTCCATTCAGGTGCTTTAAAATAACGAGTTACTGTGTTTGACAACACACGTCTTACAATTTTACTGTCATCTACAATTAATACATTCATATCTACTCTTTATATGCTAAGATTTCATTCAGATAAGTCTATCACAGCAAATTAAATTTTTTCTTTAAAATGTCTGTACAAAATAATATTTTTTCATTATAAAGGTGCTCTTGTGACAATAGTTGATTCAATAATTTTAGGGATAATAGAAGGCTTTACTGAGTTCTTACCTATCTCATCTACAGGGCACTTGATCGTAGCCAGTCAGTTCTTAGGCATAGACCAAACTAACGTAACAAAAGCTTACGAAGTCATCATACAATTTGCCGCAATTTTGGCTGTTATTTTCAACTACAAAGATAAATTCACTTTTAAAAAAATAGATCTTTGGACTAAAGTTTTTCTTGCATTTATTCCTATCGGAGCTGTTGGTTTTGTATTTTCATCGCAGATAAAAGCACTCTTTAGTATAGAGATAGTAGCTGTCATGTTTATCGTTGGCGGTGTGATATTTTTAATTGTTGAGAAATTTTTCATACCAAATGAGACAAACTTGATTGATGATGTTGAAAAAGTCACTTTAAAACAGTCTCTTATCATTGGATTTGCCCAAATATTTGCACTTATTCCAGGAACAAGCAGAGCCGGTTCTACTATTATCGGTGCTCTGCTTGTAGGTCTTAGCAGAAAAGCCAGTGCAGAGTTTAGTTTTTTGCTAGCTTTTCCTGTTATGAGTGCCGTAACAGCCTATGACCTGTTAAAACATTATCATGAGTTTAGTGATGCAAATCTTATGACCTTAGCAGTTGGTTTTGTTGTATCATTTTTTGTAGCTTACCTAACTATAAAACTCTTTTTGGCTTTCTTAGAAAAGTTTACATTTGTTGCATTTGGCATCTATAGAATTATCTTTGGTATATTACTTTTAGTGCTGTTTAATTAGCAGAGAAAACTTACTCATTGTTCCGGCTTTATTTTCAAAATAGTTTTCACTATAAAAAGGAATAGTATTTGCTTTGTCTCCCTTGACATTGTTAAAGGAGGTATTATGCATACTATAAGCAGATACAACGACCACTTACATAGTTTTATGGATAGACTTGAAATTTCTTTCTATAATCTAAGTCAAAAGTTTTTATAAAACTTAGTTACAAACAGTTCCTAAATCACTGAAAATGCTCAAGGATGTGTCATCGATTTATGATCTTAGATCCACGGATGGACCTTATAAACTTTTTATAATTTTCTTTGCAAGACTTAATGCTTTTGCACGATGAGAAAGCTTTTTCTTTATACCATCATCTAATTCACCTAATGTTTTGTCATATCCAAGCGGAATAAACATAGGATCATAACCAAAACCACCATCACCGATTGCCTCAGCTAAAGCAGTTCCATGCATCCAACCATGAACACAATGCTCACCATTTTTTGTAACAATTGCAATTGCTGCTGTGTAGTGAGCAGGTGAAGATTTTACACCTTTGGCTTCTATATCATCTATAAGTTTATATAAATTATCTTTGTCATTAGCATCAACACCTGCATGTCTTGCACTATAGATACCAGGCTTTCCATCAAGTATATCTACACTTATTCCGCTGTCATCTGCTAATACTATTACATCTTGATCACTTAAAGCGTTAAATACGGCTCTTGCTTTTATAAGAGCATTTTCTTTAAAAGTGTCTCCATCTTCTACGATTTCAAATTCTTCTATAAGTTCACTATATGGAATTACTTCATAATCTTCGCAAAGCGCTTGTATCTCTCTTACTTTACCTTTATTAGATGTAGCTAAAACTAATTTCAAATTTCATTCCTTATAGTATATGTAATAATGTTTTATATATAATCACGAAATTATACTCAATATTAAGGCAATACATGTTTAAAAAGATTTTTCCACTCTCCGCTATAATCTCTCTTAGATTTTTAGGTCTGTTTTTAGTTTTACCAGTTATCTCTATATATGCTGCCTCTATGACAGACAATCTTCTTTTAGTTGGTATCATTGTTGGTGGTTATGCTCTGACTCAAGCTATTTTTCAAGTTCCATTTGGAGTAATGAGTGACAAAATTGGTAGAAAACCGACTCTTCTTGTCGGTCTTATAATATTTTTAATCGGCTCACTAATAGCTGCATTTGCAACAGATATCTATACTTTAATGCTAGGACGTTTTCTTCAGGGCGCTGGTGCTATCGGTTCCGTTATTACCGCAATGATCTCCGACTTGGTTGAAGAAGAAGTTAGAGGTAAGGCAATGGCGATTATGGGAGGTACAATTGCCCTTAGTTTCGCAATTGCTATGGGTCTTGGACCTGTAATTGGTGCTTCTTACGGTGTTGACACTCTTTTCCTCATCACAGCCGGCTTATCCATATTTGCTATGATACTTTTGTTTACTAAGGTACCGACCCCGCCAAGAATAAAACATATTTACCACAAGAAAGCTAAAACTTCTGATATCTTAAAAGACTCAAATCTTTTAAATATGATTGTAATCAATGCAATGCAAAAAGGTCTAATGACTGTTGCCTTTGTTCTTATTCCTATCATTTTAACAAGTGATGATTTTGCTTGGGAAAAAAGTGACCTTTATATGGCTTACCTTCCAGCTATGGTTTTAGGACTTATTGCTATGGGACCTGCTGCAGTATTTGGTGAAAAGCATAACAAACCTAAACAGATCTTTTTAGTCTCAATAGTGCTGTTTATCGGTTCATTTTTAATTATGGGTCTTACTGCTTCAAGTACACTTTTCATCATTGCTGTTTCAATGTTTTTTATAGCATTTAACATGATGGAGCCACTTGTACAGTCTATGATTACCAAGTTTGCCAAAGTTCACCAAAAAGGTGCAGCTCTTGGTATATCTAACTCTGTTGCATATTTTGCTACATTTATAGGCGGTACACTGGCAGGTTTAATGCTTGATATTAGTGATAGAGCCACTATTGGCATCTCTGTAGCTGTTCTAGCAACTATCTGGTTACTATGGACTCTAAAACTACAAAATCCAACTAAACACTCTCATCTATTTATCTCCCAAGATCTTATTGATACAGCTAAATTAAGTGAGCTTGAGCATGAACATATTGCCGAATGGTATATAAATGAAACAGAAAACTTAATTGTTATAAAGTATGTTAAGGATTTAATAAGTGAAGAGGATTTAAAAAGTAAAGTTATATGCTGAGTTATCAGCATATAACTTAAACTATTTCAAACCATTAATATACGTAGCAATCGCACCAATTTGTTGGTTAGAAAGGCTACTAGTCGAATCTTTCATCATCTGGTTATCTTTATACTTACCATCAGGATCATGTCTTTCTTCCTGGTCCCTGTATGATCTTATCTTTCGGGCCAATATAGATATATCCATACCCGCGATTGGCGCTACTATATTCATAGGACCTCTCTGAGCTGTTGAACCATGACACGCAACACACTTTTGTTTATAGAGCGCCGCACCATCTATCGCCATTAAGCTGGCACCAGCCAGCAATACAGAAAGAATAACTTTTTTCATTACAAAACCCTCCAAACCATTAAAATATATTATATTATATGTATATAAAGCTTAAAACAACCAAATAACTAAAATCAAGATCTTATTTATACATTTTATTCACACTTTATTTTTGTAAATTTCTATCCAAGGATGGAAGGAATGAATGAAATAGAAGAAGAACAAAAAATAGAGATTAGCTTTTTAAATGAATTTGGAGACGGGAAGACAGACGAAGACAAGATTGTTCAGGATCTTGTCTTCACATGCGAAGAGGGAATTAATTATAGAAAACTTTAATACTACTTTTGAGGAGTAACGTACATATTAAAGTAGCGTCCTTCAAACTTAGGTGGTTTTTCCATTACTCC
Organism: Sulfurimonas sp.; assembly: GCF_041563035.1. Taxonomy (GTDB): domain Bacteria; phylum Campylobacterota; class Campylobacteria; order Campylobacterales; family Sulfurimonadaceae; genus Sulfurimonas. The sequence continues at coordinate 13,156 of NZ_JBFFNS010000031.1, forward strand.
TAGATCTTCAACCATTGGCCAAACTCTAAGTAGAACTTCTTTACCAGCTTCAGGATGTGCCATTTCACGACCTCTTAAGAATACTCGAAATTTAACATGAAAGCCTTTTTCTAAAAACTCTCTTGCATGCTTAACTTTATAAGCTATGTCATTTTCAGCAATTTTCACAGATAGTTTAATCTCTTTTACAACGATTTTGACCTGATTTTTTCTTTGCTCTTTTTGTTTTTTCTCTTCTTGATATTTATATTTACCGTAGTCCATGATTTTAGCAACTGGTGGTTTTGCAGTTGGAGCGATAAGAACTAAATCCATACCTAACTCATTTGCTTTGCTCATAGCTTCATCAGTAGAAATGATTCCTAGTGACTCCCCTCCATCTACATTACATCTTAACTCTGCTACACGGATATCGTCATTCATTATGACACGGTCTTTTTTACTCAAAAATTTACCTCATTTACTTTAGTTTGTATAAGCTTCAAGAATTCATCTTCGCTTAAATTATATTGCTCTCTAGTTCTTCTGTCACGAATTGCAACAGTCCTACCTTCAACCTCTTCATCACCTATGATAACAAGCATAGGAACTCTCGTTTTTTCTGCTGTTCTGATTCTTTTATTTAAAGAATCATTTTTGTTGTATATTTCACTATCGGCATTTATGTCGATAAGTTTATCTGCTAATTCCTTCGCATAACCGTGATGTGTATCAGCGATTGGAACGATGGCAACTTGCGTTGGAGCGATAAACATTGGAAACTCTCCAGCATAATGCTCCGTTAATATACCAATAAAACGCTCAAACGAACCTAAAATTGCTCTATGAATCATAACTGGCTGTATTTTATCGTTATTTTCGCCATTATATTCAAGCTCAAAACGCTCTGGAAGATTAAAATCTAACTGAATTGTTCCACATTGCCACTCACGACCAATAGCATCTGTAATCTTAATATCGATTTTAGGTCCGTAGAATGCTCCACCACCTTCATCAATTTCATAAGGTAAGCTGTTTTTGTCCATTGCATTTTTAAGTGCTTGTGTAGAAACTTCCCACACTTCATCACTTCCAACAGCTTTTTCAGGTTTAGTAGAAACCATCATTTTATAATCAAACTCAAATGTTGACATGATTTTATCTACAAAATCAACAACTTCGATGATCTGCTCTTCAATTTGCTCTGATGTACAAAAAATATGTGCATCATCTTGTGTAAATTCACGAACTCTAAAAAGTCCGTGAAGTGCACCGGTAAATTCATGACGGTGAACTACACCATATTCAAAGTACTTAATAGGAAGATCACGATAAGAACGTAACTCATCTTCATATACTTTAATATGACCAACGCAGTTCATTGGTTTTACACCAAACTCAATATCATCTATCTTCGTGAAGTACATGTTTTCACCATAATTTTGATAGTGACCAGATGTTTTCCAAAGATCAGAACGTAGCATCTCTGGACCACGAACAGGCTCATAACCACGTTTACGATGAGCTTTATAAAGCAGGCTCTCTAATCTTGCACGAAGTCTACCACCAGCTGGAAGCCAGATAGGAAAACCTGCACCAACTTCTTCACGGAAAGTGAAAAGGTTCATTTCATTACCAATTTTTCTATGGTCACGTTTTTCAGCTTCAGCTAACATATCCATATGGGCTTTAAGCGATTCTTTATCTGCGAACGCTATACCGTATATACGAGTTAGCATCTCATTTTTAGAATCTCCACCAAGATATGCACCAGCAATCTTAAGAAGTTTGAAGTATCTGATTAAACCGATATTAGGTAAGTGAGGTCCGCGACAAAGATCTTCGAACTCACCTTGTTTATAGATGCTAACATTATCATCTGTAATCCTTTGCATTACAGCAAGTTTCAAATGGTCATCTTTAAACTTCTCTTTTGCTTCATCCATAGAGATTTCATATTTTTCAATCTCATATTTTTTCTTAGCAAAAGAGAGCATCTGCTTCTCAATCTTTTTTAAATCACCCTCTCCTACTTCTGACTCTGTTTTGAAATCATAGTAAAAACCTTCTTTAACAGTTGGTCCTACATAAAACTTTACATCTGGGTATAGTGACTTTACGGCTTGTGCCATTAAGTGTGCTGTTGAGTGACGAAGAACTTCTAAAGAGTCGGCTGAGTTGTCAAGGTGAATCTGTTCACCTTCGAACCCAAGCTCTTTAGCAGTTTGTAAATCAATAATCTCATCATTATGTTTTATTGCAATTGCGTTCACTTATAACTTTCCTTTTTTATAATTCTGTTTTTAAAACAGCACCGTTTGAAGCGTTTGAAACTAATAGTTGATATCTTTTTAACCACTTAGATTTAACCTCATTTTTATAAGGTTTCCATGCAGCTTTTCTTTTTTCTAAAACGTCTTCACTTACATTTAATTGTAACAAATGCTTATCTGTATCTAATTCTATCTCATCACCATCTTCTATGAAAGCAATCAAACCACCCTCTGCAGCTTCAGGAGAAACGTGACCTATAGAAGCACCTTTTGTAGCCCCACTAAAACGACCATCGGTTATAAGTGCAACACTTGAACCAAGACCCATTCCTTGAATAAGAGCAGTTGGAGCTAGCATCTCTTGCATACCAGGACCACCTTTTGGACCCTCGTAACGAATAACTACAACATCACCGGCTTTAACTTTGTGACTCATTATTCCAGCAATAGCTTTTGGTTGAGAGTCAAAACAAATCGCAGTTCCTTTGAACTGTCTCATTGTCGGGTCGATTCCTGCAGTTTTTACAACAGCGCCTTCTAAAGCAAGGTTTCCAAAAAGAATCGAAAGACCGCCAACTTGAGAGTAAGCATTTTCATTTGTATGAATAACATCTTCATTTAAAATCTTAGCATCTGCTATTCTCTCGCCAAGGGTTTCACCGGTTACGGTTGGGTTGTCAAGATAAAGAAGTCCACCTCTACGGCTTACCTCTTTCATAACTGCGTTAACACCGCCGGCCTTATCAATATCATCCATGTGAACAGTTGTTAATGATGGAGATATTTTAGCGATATGTGCTACGTTGTCAGCTATTTCATTAATTTTCTCGATTGGGAAATCAACTTCAGCTTCTTTAGCAATAGCCAACATATGAAGAACAGTATTTGAGCTTCCACCCATTGCCATATCTACAACAAATGCATTATGTACAGCTTTTTCATTTAAAACATTACGAAGATTATTTTTAGCAGGATTATCTTCCAAAGCCAATTCAACTATACGTTTTGCAGCTTTTTTAACCATCGCTATTCTCTCAGGAGTCATAGCTAGAACAGTTCCATTTCCTGGAAGTGCAATACCCATTGCTTCACAAAGAGTATTCATAGAGTTAGCCGTAAACATTCCAGAACAGCTTCCACCGCTTGGACAAGCATTACACTCAATGTCATAAAGCTCTTCGTCACTCATATTACCCTCAGCATGTTGACCAACAGCTTCAAATGCAGTTGCAAGGTCAATAGGTGTACCGTCTTTTTTATGCCCTGCAGCCATAGGACCACCTGAAACAAAAATAGTAGGAACATTTACACGAAGCGCTCCTATAATCATACCCGGAACGATTTTGTCACAGTTAGGAATACAAATCATTGCATCTAGCTGGTGAGCATTCATTACAGTTTCTATAGAATCAGCGATAATTTCACGAGAAGGAAGAGAGTAAAGCATCCCTTCATGACCCATAGCTATACCATCATCAACACCAATCGTGTTGAAAACAAATGGTACACCACCAGCTTCACGAATAGCTTCTTTTACTATTTCTCCATATTCATGCAGGAAGAAATGTCCAGGAATAATGTCTATGTAGCTGTTTGCTATTCCGATGAACGGTTTGTCAAAATCTTCATCTTTAAGACCTGTTGCTCTTAATAGTGATCTGTGAGGTGCCTTGTCAAACCCCTTTTTTATAATGTCACTTCTCATAATAATCCTTCTATATAGTTGTTAGTTAAATGATACTACTTATAATATAAATGCGATTATACCATTTTTTTTTACATTTTCTCTGAAAACTCTTTACAAACAAAAATTAAATGGCTATAATTCCGCTCACTTAAAAAATAAGTGTGTTCTTTAATGCGGGAATAGCTCAGTGGTAGAGCACAACCTTGCCAAGGTTGGGGTCGCGAGTTCGAACCTCGTTTCCCGCTCCATTTAAAATTGTAAACTGTGAATTCATTCATTATGCCCGGATGGCGAAATTGGTAGACGCAGGGGACTTAAAATCCCCCGGTAGCAATACTGTGCCGGTTCAAGTCCGGCTCCGGGCACCATTGAAATGAAAGATAACTGGTGCCATCGCCAAGTGGTAAGGCCGCAGCCTGCAAAGCTGCTATCCCCAGTTCAAATCTGGGTGGCACCTCCAGTTTTATTTTTTAAAACCTTTCTAATACAAAAACGTGGATCTTTGGCAGAGTTGGTCGAATGCACTGGTCTTGAAAACCAGCGAGGGTCATACCTCCCAGAGTTCGAATCTCTGAGGGTCCACCACTTTTTAAAACAACCACCTTATTTACAATACTTGCATAAATTTTCAACAACCTAAACTTATATTTTATTTTTTAACTAATGTCTATATTTACCTCTAACGCATCTAACATTACACTTACCTTTTCTGTTTGTCTTATATACTTGTCCATTTTTAAAGTCAATATTTAATACATTTATAATATTTGCGGATAGGTTTGGTGAAGATGTCCAATAATGATAAGCTTTGATATTTTTAAATCCATCTCTTATAGCAGGGTTATGTTTATTTTGATCTACTATAGATTTTAATTCTTCTATTTTTGGTAAGTACCAGTCATCATATCCACCAAAAACCAAACGACGACAGTATTGTTTAGCGTCTTTACGATTTTTTTTAATAGTTTTTGCATCAATATTGTCTTGCCATACCAAACCTGTAGTTTTATCTATTACCAACTCTTTTGAATTGTCTCTTACTAAAAGCGTGTTTAAGCTTGATTTTTGAGCTTCTTTTTGTATATTTGATGGTTTATCTAAGAGTATTTCATAAGAGAAAAGAGTAGTCAACATTAACGTAAATAGTATCAAAAATTTTATCATTTTTTAGGTCTTTTCACATTGAATTAAGTTATCTTGGAGCTTAACTGCTTGTATTATACAATTATTTACTTCATTGTATTACTTTAACAATATTATTTTAAACCCAACTTCGCTAAATTATAACTTCACAGAAGTTGGGTTATAGTTATTTAATTTTTTGAGTACCCGTTTCCGTTTTTTCTTCGTTATCTATTGTAGTAAAAGTAATTTTGTCACCTTTTTTACCTTTAAACTTGAACTTAACAAGTGGATTCTCAGACATAAAACCACTCATACTTACTTCATA
>NZ_JBFFNS010000032.1:0-18221 GCF_041563035.1 Sulfurimonas sp.
AACGCCTGGCTCCATTCCGAACCCAGAAGCTAAGCCTCTCATCGCTGATAATACTTGCCCTTGCAGGGTTGGAAACGTAGGTCGCTGCCTAGTTGATCAATTTACTTATCTCTCAACTTATTTTATCAAACTCCTTTTTATATTATTATATTTATTTTTTATAGGTTATATAGTCTATTCCTTCATTTAATAGTGGAAAATTAAACAATTTAAACTTATTTATAAAATTTTGTCTACTAATATTCTTATTTATTTTTTTCCCGCGTTCCTTGCTACATTTTTGTAACTGTTCAAATGAAGGAAGAAATACAATTAGCTTTATTACATGTGTGACTTTAAATGCATCGATCCATTTTCTTCGGTTTTTGATACTAAGATTTGGATTGTCTATTATTATATTTTTATTTTTGGAGTTTTTTGCTTCTATGCCTTTTTTATCATCTAGGGCATCTACTTCATCTTTTATATTTTTATTATCTCTCATATAATAGTAAGCTTCATCATAATTATTTTTATTATATTTTCTTCCTATTTCTTCAACACATGAATCTCTATTAATAATTATAGAATCACCTCTATTTGCTTCAACCCAAGTGCTTTTCTTTGAGCATGGCGGGCCAACTAGGATAGTTATACTATATTTTTTTGTCATTAATATTTTTTTGTTTTGTTTTATATTTTTAGTATAAGTTATAAAGTCTTGCATATTTTTTTTGTTGTACATGTTTATTTTGCTTTGACTTATTTTTCTTCCAAGCAAGTCACATCTTGCATATTGGGCTAGTTCTTCTAAAATATTTTCTTCGTATTGAAACTTACTCAGGAGTTTTTTTATTGATGGCTTATTATATTTTATGTGGTCTATTATCGTATATTGATAAGAGATGATTTTAAAAATTTTAATTTTTTCATCATGAGTTAAATCTGTTTTATTCAATACATCTATAGATGTAAAAACAGATACACCCTCAAAGTTTCCAAATGATATACGTTTATGTTTTTTGTTTTCATTTCTAGTGTAAATTCTACCTATATCGTGTAGGATTACTGCCCATTTAACAATGTTTGAGCACTTATATTTTACAGTATTGGTATATGCCATCATAGTGTGAGTCCATACATCACCTTCAAGGTGATGCAGGTTTAAATTATTTTTATCGTATGAGTAAGAACAAGCTTTCATCTGATCTACTAGATCATGATTTTTTTTAATAAACTCGTTTAGTATTTTCATAATATAGCTCTATATGTGGATTTTATATTTAAATATAAGTTTGTGAAATTCAGTAAACTTAGGATAAAATTTTTCATAATATGATTATATATTATAACCTCTTTAATATTATCTCTATTGTACTAGAGTCCAATGTACAAATATCATTAATTATCGTACTATAATATAATTAATTTGTTTTCGAGGAGTATGTTATGTCTAAGGTAATAGGAAAAATAGAAAGTATAGATGGAAAGTTTTATGTAAAAGCTGAGGATGGTTCGCTTCGTGAGATTTCAAAAGGCGATAATATCCATGAGGGAGAAGCTATTGTTGGAGATAGCTCAAATAAGGCTATTGATAGTGTAATAGTTTCTATGAAGGATGGTTATGGTGATATCGTAATTCTTGGAAATCAAGAGCAACTATTTGATTCTTCTTTAGCATCTGAAGAATTTGCTGAGAATGAGACTGTAACTCAGCCGGACTCTATAAAATCAATGTTAGATGATCTTGGCGAAACAGATGATATTGATGATCTTGAAACTGCAGCTGGAGGAGAAGGTGGCCCTCAATCATCAGAAGGTGGTGAAGCTGATTTTGCTGATGTAAATAATGCAAGTGTAGATATTAATGCAGATTTACGTGAACGAGAATTTGATAATACTTCAATAGAAAAGCAAGATGAAAATGTTGATGATGATCGTGCTGAAAGAGACAGATTATTAGACACAGATACAGACACAGATACAGATACAGACACTGACACTGATACAGATACAGATACTGACACTGACACAGACACTGACACAGACACTGACACAGACACTGACACAGATACTGATACGGACACAGATACAGACACTGATACAGACACTGACACAGACACTGATACTGATACTGATACTGATACAGACACAGACACAGACACAGACACTGACACAGATACAGACACTGATACAGACACTGATACAGACACTGATACAGACACAGACACAGACACAGATACAGACACAGACACTGACACAGACACTGATACAGACACAGACACTGATACAGACACAGACACAGACACTGACACAGACACTGACACAGATACAGACACTGACACAGATACAGACACAGACACAGACACTGATACAGACACAGACACGGACACAGACACAGACACTGATACAGACACAGATACTGACACAGACACTGATACAGACACAGACACAGATACTGACACAGACACTGATACAGACACGGACACAGATACTGATACGGACACAGACACTGACACTGACACAGATACTGATACGGACACTGACACTGATACAGACACAGACACTGACACAGATACTGATACGGACACTGACACTGACACTGATACAGACACAGACACAGACACTGATACAGACACGGACACAGATACTGATACGGACACAGACACTGATACAGACACTGACACTGACACTGACACTGATACAGACACAGATACTGACACAGACACTGATACAGACACAGACACTGACACTGACACAGATACAGACACTGACACTGACACTGATACAGACACGGACACTGATACAGATACTGACACTGACACTGACACAGATACAGACACAGATACTGATACAGACACAGATACAGACACTGATACAGACACAGATACTGACACAGACACAGACACAGACACAGACACAGATACTGACACAGACACAGACACTGATACAGACACTGACACAGACACTGATCCCGATGGATCAAAAGACGGTTCTAAAGATGGATCAAAAGACGGTTCAAAAGACGGATCAAAAGATGGATCAAAAGACGGATCAAAAGATGGATCAAAAGATGGATCAAAAGACAGTTCAAAAGATGGATCAAAAGACGGTTCAAAAGACGGTTCAAAAGACGGTTCAAAAGACGGTTCAAAAGACGGATCAAAAGATGGATCAAAAGATGGATCAAAAGATGGATCAAAAGACAGTTCAAAAGATGGATCTAAAGATGGATCTAAAGATGGATCAAAAGACGGTTCAAAAGACGGTTCAAAAGACGGTTCAAAAGACGGTTCAAAAGATGCAAAAGAAAAAGATGATAACTCTGATGCAAATGGTAAAGGTGGTAATAAACACGACCGTGATGACAAAGATAAAGACTCTCAAGAAAATGCTGAAGATAAAAAATCTGATGATACTAAAGAGTCGGTAGAGACAATTAACTTTAAAGAATCATTTGAAGATAATAACTATAGTGGTACATGGGGAGTTGTTAACGATAAAGACTGGGATGAAACAAATGGTATTGAAGTTGAGAATTCAGGTTTAGTTAGAACTGCAACAGATGGCGATAAAATTGCTGAGCTAGATGCTCATCAAAATACTACAATATCTAAAGACTTTGATACTTCTGGTACTGATGAACTTACTGTCTCACTAGATTATCAACCAAGACAAGATTCTGAGTCAAGTGATATGAGTATTACTATTAATGGTGAAAAATATGACTTAAGTCATGATGGTACAGCTTCAGAAGGCGTTGTGATTACAGAAGGTGAAAATGGTTGGTCAAACTACTCTATAACTCTTGATACAACTGATGTAGATGAAGTTTCTCTTGAAATAGCTGGAGAAGGTACAAGTGATAGTTACGGAGCATTAATTGATAATATTGAAGTTCATGGTACTGCAGAAGTAGCTTCTGACGCGAATGCTGAAGATAACAATACTTTAATAATGCAAACAGAACCTGATATTGATTTTGCTAGTATGGATGGTGAAAACATAGATACTATCGATATGACAGCAGGTAAACATGAAATTTCATTAAGTATCGGAGATGTTCTTGATATGACAGATTCTGATAACACACTTCGTATAGATGGTGATGATAAAGATGAAGTGAATCTTGAAGGTGAATGGGTATTAGGAGAATCAATAATAGTTGATAGTGGAGAAACGTATAATGAGTACACTGCTACTCTTGATGATGGTACAGATGTTACACTAGAAATTAGTCAAAACATTGATGTAGAAAGTTAGTATTTAAATTATCTAACTAATTGAGCTTTAGAATCACTTTTACTCAGTGGTTCTAGAGTATAAGTATTTTAAAGTATTGGTTAAAAATGATAAAATGGTTCATTGAACATTTCCCTGAATATGTTACTAAAATGCGAGAGTGTAGTTACCATTATGAAAATAGAGTTTTTAATCTTCATCACTTAGAAGGTGACGTCTGGTCACATACTGTTATGGCTTATAATTTAGGTATAAAGCATAAAGTAAAAAAAACTATTTTATGGGCTATCCTTCTACATGACTTAGGAAGAGTATTCACAAGGAAAGTTGATTCTGAGAATTCTAAAGTAATATTTGGAGATTTTGAAGGTGTGTCTTCTTTTGTAGCTTTAGAAATTTTAAAAAAAGCAAATGTGCCAGAAAATGAAATCATAGAAATAATAAAAATAATTTCATTCCAATATACAATAATTGATCATATAAAATATAACGATCCTTCTTTTGATGAGCTGAGTAAAATGTTTATATATGAAGAAAATTTGTTAAAAGATCTATTTGAATATGTTAGATGTGACTTGTTTGGCAGAATAATAGACGAAAGTAAAATAGAATATTATGATATTGATAGGGTTGACCAATCAATAAAAAAAATAAACCAAATTTCTAAAAATAAAAAAATAAAATCTACTAAGAAAAATATTTTGTACATATTGGTAGGACCACCGTGTTCTAGAAAAAGCAGTTGGGTTAATAGAAAATCAAAAGAATTTATTACAATAAATAGAGACTCTTGTGATGAAGAAATAGGTAAAAAGTATGGGAAACATAGTTATGATGAAGCATATGACTTTGTTAAAGAAAATCCTGATGTAGAAAAAGAAGCCGATGAACTATATGAAGCTAAAAGAGAGTTTGCTAAAAATTCAAAGAATAAAAATATAATTATAGATAACCCTAATCTCATGCTCTCAAATAGAAAAAAATGGATAACACCATTTCTAGATACACATACAATAAAAGTAATTGTATTTTTAGATTCACTAGAAAATATAGTCAAGTGTAGTAAAAAACGTTCAATTGAAATAAATAAGTATATTGATGAAAAACTCATAATAAATAAGTTAAAAACATTTTATTTTCCACTATATTCTGAAGGAATAGATGAAATAAAATATATATTTAATAAAGAAGAATATCTATTATAATATGTTTGGTGTGGCTTGTTTGGTATAATAATAAATGAAAAAAAATAATAGGATTCTATTTCAAGGTGATTCTATAACTGATATGAGAAGAAGTAGAGGTGATAATATTAGTCATAACTTAGGGCATGGCTATGTATATATTATCGCTTCATATTTATCTTTGAACTATCATTTTAAAAATTACTCATTTATAAATAGAGGGGTAGCACAAGATAAAATTGAGGATATATCTAAACGATGGCACAAAGATACTTTGTCATTAAAGCCAGACACTCTTTCTATTTTAGCAGGCATTAATAACATAGGCGCTATTGTTAATGACAATGGCACTACAGATTTAATTAAATTTAGAGATATTTATATAGAATTGTTAAATGACTTTAAAAAAGAGATGTCAGGTTCGTCTATAATTATTTGTGAACCATTTTCTCTACCTGTTGATAAAAGAATGAAAAATTGGACTAAGAGAAAACAAGTTCTAAATGAAACACATGATATATTAAAAGAGATGTCTAGTGATTTAGATATACAATACATAGAACTACAGTCTGTATTTGAAGAGGCTTCAAAACTTAAACCATACGAGTATTGGCTATATGATGGTGTTCATCCATCACCGGCTGGTCACGCATTAATAGCTAAAACATGGATAAAAGAAGTTTTGAATATAGAGTTATAATAATTTTGAATTTATAATTTTAAAAAATAAATTTTTAAATTTTTTTGTATTAATGCGATTAGATTCTTTTATATCTACTAGATGAACTATAACTATATTTGATTTTGGTAAAATAACAAGCCATTGACCACCAAATCCCCTAGCACAATATATATCTTTACTACTCCACCACATGTATCCATAAGAATTACAAAATTTATTATCAAGTATAGTATATTTTTTAAAACTTTCTTGAATCCATTGTTTAAAAATGATACTATCATTATGCCATTTACCATTGTTTTCCATTAATAAACCAAATCTAGCTAGGTCTAAAATATTCATTCTAAAGGGGTATGCCGGATGTATAGATGATTTTTTATCATATACATATCTCATGTCTTCTAATTTAAGGTTTTGCATTTTAATTTTGTCAGCGATATCATTTTTAAATGTTTTGAAAAATGATTTTTTTGTTTCTTGTTCAAATATTGTAAGTAGTGTATTAAAATCCCAATTATTATAATACCAATATTCATTTGCCTTATGACTTCCTCTTAAAGGTCTTATTTCTTTCATTTTTTTTGTTTCGTATGCTGCTGGGTGATAAACACCAGATCTAGATTTTAATAAATCTGAAATTTTTGCTTCTCTCTCTGCAACAGACAAGTTATTTATATCATTTATATTTAATTTTTGTAGTGTAGAGTTAATATCAATAGTTTTGTTCAGTATATATTTTCCATATGTAGCACTTAATATACTTTTTCTTATTGAATATAAATTATATTTTTTTTCCAAGTCCCCCCAGCTATATACTATAACGCCATTTTCTATAATGAGAACGCTACTTCTTGATATTTTTTGTGAATATTTTTTTGCTTTTGCTAATTTATTTATTGACCAACCCATGTCGCTAGGATCTTTTATTTGTTTCCAGCTTTTTTCTGGAAAATACAACTTTGATTTATTATAATCATTTAAAAGTTCTAATGCATTTAGATTAAGTAATAATATAAAATAAAAAAATAATAATTTATATAAAAAATTCAAATTTATTTCTTACCATCCCAATCAATTCCTGAAGCACAATTTGGCACTCCATCACTTACTACTTCTATGTTTCCTATATATACTTGCTTGTCTAAATCATTCTTATTTGATGAATCAAATTTCATATGCTCTTTTTTTGAAAAATTATAAAACCCAAAATATAGTTTATAAATCCCAGTTGTCAAATTAGGTTTTGGTCTTACAACTGCGTAATCTAAAACTAAATCATTTTTTTTCCAGTATATAGGATTATATATTCCATTAGATATAGGATGAAAGTCTTCGAAACTATCTAGGTTATCAATATGTTTACCATATATTTGTATTTCCCATCTATCCGTAGATAGTGAATGATATGGTATAAGTAAATTTTCAATTAAAAAACCTGTTCCCTGCCTAAATATTTCAGTTGTTTTAGATGCAATTAATTTAGATGAATTATCAAAAATGATATCTATTTTATTGTTTAAAACCCACTCTGGCATAGTCCCCAAAAGGACGTTTGTTTTTTGGATATTTTCTAGGTTTATTGATTTTATTTTTTTAGTGCTATTATAAACTTTTTTTGGTGTTTTCTTATCTTCTATAGGTTTTGAATTATTATAAAATTCAATTACTAATTTATCATCTATATCTGCAAAAAAAATATCTTCAGATATTTGCTTTGTAAGGTTGATGAATTTTTCTTTATATAGATTATTCTCTTTAACATTTTTTATAAAGTCAACTTGACCATTCTTAAGTTTTAGTGGATAAATTTCAACTTTATTAAATCCTGATTTATCAAACTCTAATACAAAACAAGCTGAATTATTTAGCTCTTTATGCCCAGAAATGTTATCAACTAAAAAAGTACCCATATCATAGATGATAGGTTTATTTTTGTATAGTTCTATCCCATGTAATAGATGCGATGAATGACCAATAATTGCGTCATATCCAATGTCAATAATATTTCGTGCAAATTGTTTTTCTTCATAACTTGGATATGATGTCCAGTTTTTTGTCCAATGAGGAGACAAAATAATTAAATCAGCATAGTTATTTGCTTCTTTATATAATTTTGTGAGTTCATTAATGATTTTAACTTTATCGGTAATATGAAAAACACCTGCTTTTGATTTAGTAGCACAATATTTATCTGAATCCCAAAATGTGAAAATTGATATAAATGCTAAGGTGACATCCCCAACTTTTACATATTCTGGTTTTGTAGCTTCTTCATAATTACTACCACTTCCTGGAGTGGCTATATCTAAATCATTAAAAATATCTTTTTGTTGTTTTAATGCAGAACTACCATAGTCAATACTATGATTATTTGCTGTTGTCAATATATTTATATCTAAATCAAGAAGTATATTAACTAACTGAGGAGACCCTCTAAAGACAAATGGTCGTTTATCACCCTTTGGAGCGATAGTACCTCTGTTTGATATTACAGTTTCTAAGTTAGTCATTACAACGTCACATTGTTTTGTAAGTGAAGGTAAATCTCCTAGTATCCACTCTTTTCCATATTTTTCATAAAAGTGGTGCATTCGTCTTGCCAAAATACAATCTCCACTTGCAAATAGTCTATAAGAAGGTAGGTTGTTTGTAACTTTACTTAATTCAGTTTTAGCAATATCATTAAATTTTGTCACGGTACTAGTGTCTTTTTTAAATTCTAAAGCTTTATTAAAATATTTAATAGCAGAATAATAGTTCTTATTCAATAAATTTAACCTACCTGTTTGAAATAAAAAACCAAAGTTTTTTGAATCTTTTTCTTGAATCTTTTTAAGGTATTTCATAGCTTCATGATATTTACCTTCTTCCCTTAAAGATATTATTAGTTTCATAATATGTGCTTTTTTCTCAATAGTAGAAAATTTGAGAGCATTTTTAAATTCTAGTGAAGATTTATGGTAGTCTTTTCGTTTAAAGTGAATTAAACCTGCATCAAAATGTGGATGTTCAGTATTGTAAAATATTTCAAATGATTTTTCAAGTGATTCGAGAGCATCATCATATAGCTTTAGTTTTATTTGTATTTTACCTAAAAAAGCCCATCCTGCACTCCAAGATGGCTCAGCTAAAACTATTTCTGTTAAAGTATATAAAGCTTTGTCATATTCTTCGTTATAAAACTGGAGTACGCCTTCTCTTGTCAATTTAATAATTTTATCATTTGAAAATATATAATATGATGGTATAGAATACTTGAATTCATAATTTTCAAGTAAATGAGAATTTAAAACTTTTTTCATGAGATTCATTTTATTGAAATAATACATAATATCATGCGGAGCACCATAGATACATTTTAGTGATACGTTCTCATAGTTATTCATATAAGACAAATGATAGATGTCGCCTAAATCTTCACTCCCAAAATATATGGTTATTTTACTTTTATTGTAATTATCTAATACTTTGTATAAGTTGTCATATATTATTTCATTCATTGTAGATGGATTGTTAGGCATTCTAGAATCCAGCATTATTTGAGGTCCAAAAGCTACTATATAGCCAACATCTAATTTCAAACCAAATAAAATTGCAGCATATCCACCCATACTTGAACCAAACATGCTTATATTCTCTGGTATGAAGTTATCTGTTATTTTTTTAATAATGCTTAGTAAATCATCTGCATCTTTTGAAAAATTTTCAATAAAACCGTTGTACCAGTTTTTTCTATGATCTCTAATGAAAAGTTTATTTGTTTTATAGTCGGAAAATAATTTATAACCAGTAAAGCTATTTGCATTAACACCACTAAAAATTATTATAAGTTTATCAGAGAAGGGTTCTTCAATAAATAAACAATTTTCGTTGTTATAAATATTTTTATTTATCATTATGTTCCCAATAATCTACAATGTTTTATAAAGCCTACTTAGAAAGCAAGCTGCATGTTGAACACTATCAACTCTGACCCACTGGCGAGTTAGTTTAAACCTAAAACTATGAAGAGCTTTGTTATTTGGATGAGAATATGTTGATTCTTCTGAATTAAATGTTTTCATAAGTCCTTTTGCACTAAGTAGCATATTGTTCATAATCCATTTGGCTTTTTCTTCATCTTTAATGTATTTCGCTAAATAGTATGCACTTACAATACCTTCACACCTTGAAGCATCGTGATATACATGATCACCATAATCGTAATAAAAACCACCAATATAGTCCTTATTTGTCTGTAGAGTATTTTCTTCAGTATACATGTGTTCTAGCATAGTTTTAGTATCATTAAATACGAAGTCAATATAATTTTGTTTTTTAAATCCATCTACTTTTATCCATTCCTCTATAGCTTGCATAAGCCAAGCATCTGCAGGAAGTGAATCAAATAAATAGTCATATTTAATCGGTCTCACATCAACTAAGAAATCAAGAGCCATTTTTGATTTGATCTTAATATCTTCTTTTAAATTTTTTTCAATATCTTTTGTGTGTAAGTAGTAAAGAGCTAATCCTAATAGTGCTTCACCTGGATAGTAAAATGAAAATAATTCTTTTTTAATATTATCACTTGGATTTGTTATAGCTTTGCCATTATTAAATTTTGGGTGAATATAATAGCCTATTAATTCACCGTCTTTGTCTACTCTGCTTAATATATGTCTGACAAGACCATCCATCTCTTTTCTGTAAGACTCATCACCTGTCTTTATATAGTAGTGCATTATAGCTACAAGGCCTATACCAGCACCGCCAAGTTTCGATTTTTTGTTAAAAAACGGATAACAAGCAAACTCTTTTTTGTATTTATGAGTTCTAAATGTAGAGAGTAGAAAATCTATAGATTTTTTGGCTTTTTTTAGGTAAAGTTTATTTCCATTAAGTTCATACCCACGTAATAAGGTAATTGTGCCACCACTATGTCTGAGTATGTTGTTATACAATGGATCTAGCATCTCAGGATGCATATCATCAACTATAGTATCTTTATACGGGTCATAATAGTATAGAAAACTTCCATCATTATTCATATTTTTGATAAGCCAATCAATACTTTTTATTGTTTTATCATAAAGCATTTCTTTATTGAAATCTATTGGAATAGGGTAGCCACGTTCTAATTTTAGAACTTCATTGTTGAATGATACATACGCCAAACTTTCAATAAAAGTGTATACAATTGGTTCTCTTCTCATCAGATGAACTCTCTCACTTATTTTATCTGTAAGTTTTGAAACTCCACACTGTTTTGAAAGATAGTTAAGTAGTTGTCTGACACTCATAATTGATTTTGTATATCCGTCTGTTGGCATAAAAAATCTAGTTATACCTTTGTATTGATAGATTAATCCATTAACACCAGGTTCGAATCTATTAGGAGAATCCATTTTTAACGTGGTTAAGTTTCTTATATTACAGGCATATTCTTTAGTGATAATTTCAAAAAGAATGCGGCATTTTTTAGTATTGTTAATTGAAAAATTCGAAAAATCATTATTTTGTTTTAGTTTTTCTACTACTCTATTTATGGTTTTTGAAAGTGTATCTCTTCTAGATCCCCACCTAATAGAATTGTTGTTTTCCTGAAAAAGAGTTATATATATTTGAGAAATACTTTTGTCAAAATTAAATAATGAGTCATACTCTTTCGTTATAGGAATATTTGTTTCTAAAGAAATTCTAATATCTGAGAAAAAAGACTTAAAGTCTTCAGAACTATTCATACTTAACTATTTCAACAAAAGGATTAATGAAACTCTATCATTTATATGCAGTTTAGAAAATATAGAACTTATATGTGCTTTTACTGTCCTTGTAGTTATATTAAGCTCTGAAGCAATGACATCATTAGTTAACCCATCTAGAATAAGATATATTACTTCTAGTTCTTTTTGTGAAAGCCTATTTTCTATTAATTCCAAAGCATCTTTGTTTAGAGATTGTTTATTGCTAGTTTTAGCAAGTTCAGCTGTTAGTTCAGGGTATGTCCAAATATTACCTTCAGAAACTGTCTTAATCATTTGATTATAGTGATGAGTTAGCATCCTTGAATTTCCATATGCTTTTATTCCTCGTAATATCAACATTTTACCTGTCACAATTGCAGGAGATTTTTCTAAAACGATTAAGTTATTTGGAATTAAACCTGAAGATATCATAGTGTTTAATTCAGAAGCGATACTGTCATAGTCAGCAATGATAATTAAGTTATTGTAATCGTTAAGTTTATCACTTAAAGAATCAACATCTGCACATACAATGCTGTCTGTTACAGCATGTCTTTGTTTCCATTCATTTATAATATCCATATTAGAGCTGAAAAATAGAATATTCATTTTATCTCTCCGAAAAAACATATTGTTTTGATTTTAAAATAGGTTTTAAAATATACTGCATAACAGTTTTTTGACCCGTTACAATATCAACATTTACAGTCATACCGGGAATGATTTGTAATGGATGTTCTTTTGTTCCAAGGTAGTTTTTCTCTGTCTCTATATGGATTATGTAAAAAGTGTTTTCTTTACTATCTGTTATAGTATCAGGTGAGATGTTTACAACTTTTCCAATTAGACCACCGTGAATAGCAAAGTCATATGCTGATACTTTTACTTTAGCTTCTGCCCCAGGATGTAAAAATGCTATATCACTTGGTTTGATTTTTACTTCTAAAAATAGTTTCTCATTCGTTGGAACTATTTCAACTAAATCATCACCAGGTTTAATAACACCTCCAACTGTATTTATAAATAGTTTTTGGACAATACCATCAACAGGAGACTTAACCATGGTTCTTTCAACTTGATCACTAAATGCGATTTGTTGAGTTTCTAGTCTTGCAAGCTCTGCAGTAACCTCATTAAGTTCTTTTTTTGCATTGTTAATAAATAGTTGTTTAGATTCTATCCGTTTTTCTCTATACTCTGTTATAGCAGAAGCTAGACGAGGTAATGAAAGTTCAGCTGCTTCTATACTGTTTTCAATATCATTAGCTTCTCTCTTAAGTTTTAAAAAATCAACTTTTGATTTTACCCCTTCTCTAACCATAGGTGCAGTCATTCCAATCTCTTCTGAAACATATTCAAGTGATTTTTTTAAAGATCTAACTTTTGCTTTTGCTTCTTTATACTCTTGTTTTCTTTGATTAATCTGTTCTATGAAAGAGTTGTCTTTAGCTTCAAACTCTAATTTAGCCGAATCATAAAGTTCTTTTGCCAGCCTTATCTGCTGTTTTTGTTCTGGAAAAGTTGTCTCTATATCTTTAAATTCTAGTTGATTTGCTTCAGCATAAAGTCTTAGCCTTTTAGCTTTAAGTTCGTTAAACTTCATCTCATTTGTTCTAGATGAAGAAGTTGATTTTGCATTATTGATTTTTAGTATAATTTGACCACGCTTAACAGTCTCTCCCTCTTTTACTAAGATTGACTCTACGATACCACCTTCAAGATTTTGAATAACTTGATTTTGTCCATAAGGTATAACGTCACCATTTCCTCTAGTAATCTCATCTATCTCAGCAAGAGAAGCCCAAATTATAAGTAAAAAGATAGTAATAATCCATATTTTAATCACTCTACTAACTTTCGAAGGAGTTTGAACCAAAATAGCAGAACTAAGACTATTCATAAATTCATAGTCTTTTTCATTATACTCTACAGGCTTATGTGTGTTTTTCAATTTTATCCCCTTTGCCTTGTAGTTTTTTTAATGCTTCCTCTTTAGGTGCATCTATATATATTCTACCTTCATTGAGTACAATAACTCTATCTACTATACTTAGGAGTGTCATTTTCTGAGTTACGAATATTGAAGTAGTGTCTTTTAAGTTTCTTTGTAAATTATCAAGAAGTTTTGATTCTGTTAATTGATCCATGGAGCTACTAGGTTCGTCCATTAACATAATAGGCGTTTCAACTAAAAATGCACGAGCAATACCAATACTTTGTCTTTGCCCACCAGATAGACCTTGCCCTCTCTCTCCAATTGGCATCTCATAGCCTTTTGGATGTTTCTTGATAAACTCAGAAGTCCCACTGATGTTTGCAGCACGTATCATCTGAGAATCACTAGCATGTGTAGCACAAAAAGTGATATTATCTTTAACTGTTCCACGAAATAGCATAATATCCTGAGAAACGTAACCTATGTTTTTTCTAAGGTCTGCTGGGTCTACTTGCTTAATATCAATTCCATCTATGAGAATTTGTCCAGAATTAGGTTCAAAAAGTCCTAAGATTAGCTTATGAATAGTGCTTTTTCCTGAGCCTATACGACCAATAATAGCAACACTTTCACCTGGTTTTATTGTAAAAGAGACGTTCTTAAGTGCTGGAACATCAGTGTTTGGGTAGGAAAACGTTACGTCAACAAACTCAATATGCCCACTAAATTTTGGTCTTTCAAGGAATTTTTTACCATTTGGTCTTTCACTTGGTTGAGATATTATTTCATTAAGTGTATCATAAGATGTTTTAGTGTTTTCATAGTTAGTAAGTATAGAAGCAACTTGTCCCATTGGAGCTAGTGTTCTTGATGTAAGAATTACTATCGCTATTAGTCCACCCATTGATAGTTCAAACTCTTGGATAAGATATACACCGTAAACAATAATCATTACGGTATTTAATTGAATGAAAAGTTGAGTAATTGTAGGAATTGAAGCAGAGAGTAAGCGAGATTTAAAGCTTCTGTTAGCTATTTCTCCAGTAGACTCTTCCCATTTCCATTGCGATTGACCTAGAGTGCCAAGTGTTTTTAAAGTCTCTATATTATTAAGAGTCTCTATCAGGATAGAACTTTTCTTTGCACTTGCTTCATGCGTGCTCTCAATACTTGCACGTAAAGGCTTTTTGATAAGTATTGCATAAAGAAGGATTAAAAACATAGTAGTGATAGGGATAAAAACAATACTTCCGCCGATATAACCGATTACAGCTAAGAATATAATAGCAAACGGAAGGTCAATTACAGCAGCCATAGTAGCATTTGTTAAAAAGCTTCTAATAGAGTCAAAGTCTTTTAGATTACTAGAAAATGATCCTACAGAAGCGGGATGATGAGCCATTTTTAAATCTAGTACTTTTTCAAAAATGATAGATGACATAATAATATCACTCTTTTTAGCCGCACTCTCTAAGAGATAGGTTCGAGTAAACTTTAAAAATGTATCGATAACATAGATGATACTTACACCAATAGCAAATACCCAAAGTGTCTCAATTGCATTATTTGGTACCACTCTATCATAAACGTTCATCGTAAATAATGGAGAAGCCAGAACAAATAGATTTATAAGAAGTGAAGCATAGAGAACATCTTTGTAAACTCCTGCAGATAATTTTATAGTACTCCAGAACCAATGCTTTTGATCTAAGTTTAGAGTTCTTGAGTTTTCATCTGCATACTCAAAAGCTTTTTTAACCATAAAGCCATAACCGATATATTCATCTTCTAGTACATCAAGATCTACCCACTGCTCAACTGCTTCTTCCGCAGGCATTATTATTTTTACCTGACTTCCATCTTCACTATATCTATCTAAGATACAAGCACTTTGATTTGAAAGTAAAACTATCATAGGAAGTTGTAGCGGTGATATTTGTGAAAGTGGTCTTCTGATAAGGCTTGATTTCAAGCCTGCTTTTTCTGCTGCACGAGAGAAAAGACCTTTCGCATTGTTAATAGAAAAAAGCTCTGGTGTCTCAGCACCAGGCTCTATAGGCAGTCCAGCAGTTAGTGCTTCTGCTGAAAAAGGTTTATGATATAACTTTGTAAACAAAACCAAGCACTCTAGCAAGGAATCCATTCTCAAGTTATCTGCACTTGTTATAAGCATATGTCTTGACCTTTAGGTTCTTATTTTTTCAGTTTTCTAACAATAATGTCTGCACGATTGTTTAACTCAATAGAGTCATCACTTTCATTACTAAACATTGGAGCTGTGTCAGCTTTAGAATGTAATACTATGAAAGCAACATTCGCACCAGCTTCAGTAAGCTTTGTTTTTATTGTCTCTGCTCTTTGTTCTGAAAGTTGAAGCAGTTGTTCTTCAGTCATCTTTTCATCTTCAACATTACCTAAAATATCAAACTTAAGATTATTCCAGCCATACGGTTGAATCTGAGTAATCAGTTTGTTAAGTCTCTCTTGACCTGCTCCAGTTAGGTTAGCACTACCGTCTTCAAATAAGAAACCGCTGTATCTCTCTATACGTTTAGTATCTTCATATACAAATTTACAACCATAGATGCTGCGCATCTCTGTAGATAGTGAGTTATTACAGATGTCTTCTTCATCTACTATAAGATCTCTGTCCCTGTCAAACGCTATTGGAAGGGCATCTTCATTGATAGGTGTCTCACCTACAAGACCAACATTTGAGTAAACAATATCAGTATTTCCGATAACAGTTGGAACAAGTGTCCCCATTGCATCTAAGATTCTGTACTTAGCAAATAACATACTGTATTCAGTATTGATTATTTGAGATTTTGCACCAATGAAGTCATTCTGCGCAGAAAGTAGGTCAAGTAGTGAACGACGACCCAAATCATACTCTTTTGCATAAAGAGTAAGAGTTTTTAGAGAGAATTTTTTATAATCTTTAAGATGATTTAATTGGTCCCCTAGTTTTTCGTTGGCTGCCCATGAAAGGTTAAGACCTTCTATAACTTCTCTTCTTAGAGTATTCTTCAACTCTACTTCTTGATGGATTGTACTTACGCTTTTTTGTAGTGCCGCTTCATCCGCAAAACCATTAAAGAAGTTGTATGTTAAAAATGCCATTGCTCGGAAACGGTCGTCTTCACCCTCTACTGCACTTAGGTTTTTGTTCATAGCTTGAGATATTTCTATGTCTAAATGAGGATAAAAAGGAGATTTTTTCTCTTTGTATGTAGCTTGTGCAAGTTTGATATTGTACTTACTTACTAAAAGCGATGGATTGTTTTGCATAGCGTATTGTGCTGCGTCTTCTATAGTGGCAGGAAGTGCTACATTAAGTTCCGGTCTTGTCATCTCTTCTGGGTTTAGATATCTTCCTAAAACTCTTTGCATGTTGTAGGTAACATCCATAAGCGTGTTTTCTTGAACAACATAGTTTGACTTTGCAAGAGAAAGAGATGATTCTATTTTATTTACTTCTGAAAGAGTAGTTAAACCTGCATCATAAAGTTTTTGTACTTTGTTGAAAATTTCTTTGTTTATATCGATATTTGCTTTTGCAGTATCTAAAAGTTCTTTGTTCTTCATAACTTGAAGGTAACTGTTTACCATCGTAAATGAAGTGTCGTTAACTTTTTCTATATAGCTGTATGCTGCTGCTACAGTTCTATTTTCTTGTTGTTCTACTTGGTACTTAGTCTCAAAACCCTTAAAAAGATTATGAGTGTATGTTAATGAGTTTTGATATACAGAAAAATCAAATGAAGCATCTGCTAGACCAGGTCTAGCACGTTTTTCAGTATGTTCAGTACCAACACCTAAAGATAGGTCAACTTTTGGGTAGTATCCAGACTTTGCACTTTTGATATCTTCTTTTGTTGCATTGTAGTTTTTGAGTCTTTCAAGAATGACTGGGTTAGTAGATAAAACTTCATCTACAGTTAGCTTTAAATCCTGTGCACTAAGTGATACTATCACAGATAGAGCTAGTAATAAGCATTTTTTCATTATATTCCCTTTTTAGTAAATTATATTTATTAAATTTTAAGTAATTATAGCCAAAATAACATCTACTAAAATCACTTTTACATTACAAACTGACATATTTAAGATTACTGTAGTAACTCTACTTCAATACGTCTGTTCTGCGCACGTCCGGCTTTATTCATATTATCAGCTATTGGGTCAGCTTCTCCCTTACCGATAGCAGTCATTCTAGTAGCTTTTATACCATAACGACTAAGAGCTTCTTTTACAGCATTTGCACGGTTTTGTGAAAGCTTTTTGTTTGCTGCCTCACTACCGATACTATCTGTATATCCATAGATAATAACTTGATATCCGGAGTTTTCTTTTAAGAAGAGTGCAAAGTTTTGAAGATCGTTAACAAGTTCTTCTGAAACATTGTATTTACTCGGTGCAAAGTTTACTTTTAGTGTTGCAGTCTGTGGACAACCATAACCATCAACAAC
>NZ_JBFFNS010000033.1:0-16882 GCF_041563035.1 Sulfurimonas sp.
AGAATATAGCACGTGTCATGAAAATGATGCAAGATAGTGACTCTGTTAATGCAGATGAGATAGTTGCACTGTTTAAAGATACTGAACTTAAATCTAAAGAGATGTTCGCTATCTTGGATAGTATTGTTAGTAAATAATATAAAAATATATGGGAGGGTTTTCAACTCTACCATATAGAGCGTTTAAAATTTCGTTTTATCTATTTAAGTGATACTTCTTATACAGTTTCTCCCACTGTTTTTAGCTTCATACAGAGCATCGTCAGCTCGTTTGAACATAGATTTCATGGTATCACCTTTCTTATACTCTGTAAGTCCAAAACTTACAGTTACACTGCCTGCAGACTTATGTTTTAGATTTTCAATGATTTGTCTAAAATTTTCTGCAAGTTTCATTGCATTTTGCAGGTTTGTATTACTAAAGAGCAGTACAAATTCCTCTCCTCCCCATCTGGCAAAAAGGTCACTCTCTCTAGTGTGACTTTGTATACTTTCACTTAGCATGATTAGAACTTCATCACCTATTAGGTGACCATATTTATCATTAAAGTCTTTAAATTTATCAATGTCTAAAATAGCTAGACTAAGAGAACGATTATATCTTTTAGACTGTTTTAGTTCGTAATAAAGTACCTCTTCAAATTTTTCTCTATTATTGATTCCTGTTAAAGAGTCTTTATAGACCTTTAGCTCTGTAGCTTCTTTTTCTTGTGTTAGTTTAGTTATGTCTGTAAAGTTTATAAGGTAGTTTGTATTGTTGATTTTTGATATATTTATATATAAAGACTTCTCCTCATTGTCTTTATTCTTAAGTGTTACAACTCTTGATGATTCATCTATGTTGTTTATAAACTCATAAAAGTCTATGTTGTTTTTCATACTCTTTATTATGTTGTCCTTGTTAATTAGGTCATCAGAGTTTGAGAATATGTCTATAAGTATTGGAAATTTATGCTTGAACTCTTCAATTGTTGAAGCTCCAAAGAAACTAAAAAATGATTTACTTGCAAATGAAATATCATTAGTATCTGTAATGAGAGTAATGTTGTTTTCAGAATCAATAATATGCTGTAGTATATCTCTTTGCTCTTTGTTCTCTTTTTCAAGAATAATTGTTCTTGAGAGTTTTTTAACTATTTTTAAGAGTAACTTTTTTTCAACAGGTTTTAAAAGATAACCTTCAACATGTAGTTTAATCGCTTCCAATAGATAAGCACTTTCTCTGTTGGTGGTGGTAAAGATAACATTTGCATTTTCATCTATTTCTTTTATAGTTTTCGTCATCTCTAGTCCATTCATATCACTGATAACAATATCTGGTTTATTCTTTTTGTAGAGCTCTAGACCTTCTTCACCGTTACTAGCTGTAAAAATATTTTGTGATACATTCTGAAGTGCTCTAGCATAACATTCTCTTACATCTTTTTCGTCTTCTACATAGAGGATAGAGACTTCTTTAGTGTAGTTGTCCATAATAGTCTTTCCTTCACCACCTATTGTACATAAACTACTTTTAACTATTTATAAAATACAATGTTTTAAATGAGTTGAAAATAGTTTTATCTTGAAGGATTTGTTATGTCTAAAGTTTTAATTCTCTCTGGAGCAGGTATTAGTGCTGAATCAGGTATCTCTACTTTTAGAGAAGCTGATGGACTTTGGGAAAAACACCGCATAGAAGATGTATGTACAGCCGGGTGTTTAGATACAAATGAAGAAGGTACAAAAAAGTTTTATGATGCGAGAAGATCTGATGTAGAAGACAAAAAGCCTAACTACGCGCATCAGGTTATAGCGGAGTTAAAACAAAAATATCCAGATGATATCTCAGTATTGACACAAAATGTAGATGATCTTTTTGAAAAAGCAGGGATGAAAGATAGTGAAATAGTACATCTACACGGGTTTTTAAGAGAACTTAGATGCAGAGAGTGTGAAGAGATATTTGATGTAGCATATCAATCTCAAGATAGTTTTGCTACGCAATGTCCAAGCTGTGGAGCCAAACTAAGACCAAATATCGTATTTTTTGGAGAAGCTGCACCAAAATACCAGATGCTTACGCAGGAACTAAACAGTTGCGAGTTAATAGTTATAATCGGTACAAGCGGAAATGTTTTGGACGTAACATATTTTGCACAGCTTACAGAGCACTCAATACTTAACAACCTAGAACCAAGTAACGCTATAGATGATAGTTACTTTACAAAAGTCTATTATGCCAAAGCTACCCAAGCTATAGCAGAAATAGCAGAATATATAGAGGATTTTTTAGAAAATGAATAAATACTTACTTTTTATACCTTTAATGATCATAGCTTTTAGTGGATGTAGTGTAGAACCTTTAAAGCCTGTAGAAGTTGATATTCCTCAAACAAGGATAGACTACTTAAAAGAGGTAAAACCAATACTTGATAAACGGTGTGTAGTATGTCACTCTTGTTATAACTCTCCATGCCAGTTAAAACTCAGCTCTTACGAGGGAGTAGACAGAGGTGCTTCAAAAGATAAGGTATATCTTGGTGAGAGACTTTTGGCACAAGACCCTTCAAGACTGTTTATAGATGCTAAAGATACTTCGGAGTGGAGAAAAAAAGGTTTTAACACTGTTTTGGAGAGTGACGCCGTAATGGGTTCAAATAACTCGATGATGCTTATTTTACTAGATCATAAGATGAAAAATCCTAAGAGTAAAGGTGACTATTTTAGTGAGAGTGATGATCTGACATGCTCAAAAAATAGAAAAGAACTAGCAGAATTTTTAGATGATAATCCAAATCAAGGTATGCCGTTTGGATTTCCACCGTTAAGTAAAGAAGAGTTTAAAGTTATAAAAGAGTGGTTAGGACAAGGTGCACCTGCTCCAACATCTGCTGAGATAGCACCTTCAAAAATAGCTTCACAAAATGCACAAAAGCTTATAAAAGATTACGAAGAATTTTTAAACAACCAAGACGCTAAACACGTTATGAGTGCCAGATATATTTATGAGCACCTCTTTTTATCACACATAGCTTTTGAAAACGCACCTAATGAATTCTTCGAATTAGTTCGTTCAAGTACGCCTGTCCCTGAAGAAATTGATATTATCCCTACCATACGTCCATATGATGACCCGAAGGTAGAAAAGTTTTACTACCGCTTTAAAAAAATACACTCGACTATAGTATATAAAACCCATATGGTTTATGATTTAAGTGCTAAAAAGCTTGAGCGATATAAAGAACTTTTTATAGAATCAAAATGGAATGAAACACCTTATATTGTAGGTCATAAAATAGACTACAATGCAGAACCGTTTAGAGTCTTTGCTCAGATTCCACAGGCGTCTAGATATAAGTTTTTACTGGATGATTCTGAATATGTAATAAGAACTTTCATCCGCGGTCCTGTATGTAAAGGGCAGATTGCGCTAAATGTAATACGAGATAATTTCTGGGTTATGTTTATGAGCCCGGATTATGACCTATCTATTAAGAAAAATGGATTTTTAAAACAAGAATATAAAAATTTAAGAATGCCAATAGAAGATGGAAGTGGTGTAGCCTTACTCAAAACCTTCAGTGATAAATATATAGATGCCGCTATTAAATACAATCAGAATAGGCAAAATATATATGATACTGTTTATAAAGGCGGACTGAATATTGATAGCATCTGGAAGGGTGATAATGCTAATAGCACACCTTTTTTAACTGTTTACAGACATTTTGACAGTGCATCTGTGCATCGTGGAGCTCTTGGAGGGCTTCCAAAAAGTGCTTGGGTTATAGACTATCCCCTTTTTGAGAGAATATATTATGCTCTTGTTGCAGGTTTTGATGTATATGGAAATGTTGGACATCAGGTCTCAATACGTCGTTATATGAATAGACTAAGAGTAGAAGGTGAGACAAACTTTATTAACCTTCTTCCAAAAGAAGATAGAGAAAAAGTATTTGATTTATGGTACCTAAATGCTGAAAATAAAGAGGCTCACTTTTTATCAAAAAATGAGACAGCTATTGACTATAAAAAGATTAATTCAAAACGAGAATTAATAGAAAAAGTAGTTGATACTCATCTTTTAAAATCTTGTAATGTTAAGTTTGATGAGTATAATTATCTATATGCTAATGAAAGGTTCCCTAAGCTTCCAAAATCATATACAAAAGCTTCTGATTATAAGCAGGCATTTAAGTCATTAGTAAAAGGTGGATTGCCATTTATCAAGGTTGTAAATGGTCAACAGTCAAACTTGGCATATATTAGGATAAAAAATATGCCAAAGACAGATGATGTTGTAGTTTCTGCTGTGGTGAACAGATGGCACGATAATGTCTCTTTTATGTTTGATGAAAAAAAGAGTTTAGACCCAAATAAAGATGAGTTCGATTTTGTTGATGGTTTTGTAGGTTCATATCCGAACCTCTTTTTAGTAGTTGACTTTAAAGATCTACCTGATTTTTTTGATATGTTGCACAATTATGACGGAAGTAAAAAGTATGTGAATAAGTTTTTAAAGTATGGTGTAAATCGTGGTGATGATGATTTTTGGGAAACATATGACTGGTTTCAAGAAAAGTTTTATAAAGATAAACCTCATGAAGCAGGATTATTTGACCTGAATCGTTACTATCATAAAGTATTTTTGAGATAGATTAAGCCTCTATTAGCTTATTTTGAATAGAATGTCCTTTTTAATTAAAGGCTAATTATGAAACAGGTTTTATCTCTCTTAAGTTCCATGAAAACCATGGCAGTTTTGATGTCTATTTTTGCATTTGCAATAGGCTACGCTACATTTATTGAAAACGATTATGGAACTATAACAGCTAAGGCTGATATCTATAATGCAAGATGGTTTGAAGTTCTAATGGGGATTTTAACCATAAATCTCCTTCTAAATATTCATAAATATAAAATGTATACACTTAAAAAAGCTCCTATATTTATTTTTCATGCTGCATTTATTATTATAATAATCGGTGCTGCTATCACTCGTTATGTCGGATATGAAGGAACTATGCACATTCGTGAGGGTGCAAGCTCATCTACAATGACAAGTGCAGATACTTACTTTACAGTTGATGCTAAAGTAGGTTCTAAACATGAAGTTACATCACAAACATTATACCTTTCTAAAAAAAGCGCAAACACACTCTCTTCATCTTTAGAGATTGAAGGTAAAAAAGTTAATGTAGAGATGATAGAGTATATTCCAGATGCCGTAGAGACAACAGTTGAAGCTGAAACTGGTAAAGCGATGGCTTCCATGATGGTTACTGGAAGTGGACAAGGTGAGCCTATCACTCTCATTGAGGGTGAGTTTTATGAGAGTGAAAATTTTGTTTTAGATTTTAACTCAGGCAAGTCTTTTGATAAGATGGTCGTATCTCTTTTTGTTGAAGATGATAAGTTCTATATGAATCATTCTATGGCTCTTTCATACTTAAAAATGGATGATCAATCAAAAGGTACCCTTGAAGCAAATGCTAAACAGCCTTTTACTACAAGAACTCTCTTCAGTACAGCAGGAGGTGGTTTTGTTCTTAGAACTTTTTACCCTCATGCAGCTAAAAAGATTGTATCAAATCCAAATGCATCTGCTCAAAGACCTGGTTATGATGGACTTAGATTTAAGATAACAGTTGATGATGTCTCAAAAAACGTTCTAATATTTGGACAGGCAGGCAGAATGGCAAAAGAGTATCATAATGATATCAACGGTGTTGATGTTCACCTCTCTTATGGTTCAAAAAAACTTCAACTGCCTTTTGAGATCAAACTAAAAGAATTTCAACTAGATAGATATCCAGGCTCAATGAGTCCTGCTTCTTATGCCAGTGAAGTTATTTTAGTAGATAAAGAAAAAAATATAGAAATGCCTTATAGAATCTTTATGAACAATATTTTAGAGCATCGCGGATATAGATTTTTCCAATCATCTTATGATCAAGATGAAAAAGGAACTATTCTTTCTGTAAATAATGACCCTGGTACTCTACCGACATATATAGGTTATTTTCTTTTAACTATAGGAATGTTCTGGTCACTCTTTTCAAAAGACAATAGATTTGCACAGCTAGCAAAGAGAGCGAAAAAAGCTGCTGATGAAAAGGCTGTCGGTGTTATCATGGCCCTTGGCCTAGTTCTTAGTTTAACACCTTCATATGCAGAGGATTTAAATCCTACTATTAAAACTATTATCTCTTTTGATAAGGAACATGCAACAAAATTTGGTCAGTTAGTAATTCAGGACAGCGGTGGTAGAATGAAGCCGATGGATACTCTCTCAACTGAGATATTAGCTAAGATTCATAGAGGTTCTCACATAAATGTCGGAAAGTATAAGCTAGACTCAAATCAGGTTGTTCTTGGAATGATGGTTAAACCTGAATCATACCGTGACATTAAAATCATCTACACAAAAAATCCTGAAGTGAATAAGCTTATTGGTACTGCTTCAGATGCTAAATATGCTTCTTTTGCTCAGTTCTTTAGTGACCCTGCGAATATGCGTGGATACAAACTTGCAGAGTTGGTTGACACTGCGGTTAGAAAAGAAGCCAAACATAGAAATATGCTTGATAAGGCTATTTTAAAGGTTGATGAGAGAGTAAATATAGCTTACTCTGTTTATACTGGTGCACTAATGAAAATGTGGCCAAAACCAAACGATGTAAATAATAAATGGTATCCGACTATAGAAGCACTTCAAACTTTTAAACCTGAAAATGGTGAAAGACTTAGAGGTGTAGCGGTTGAGTACTTTACATCTATAGACGCAGCACTTAATACCGGAGACTGGACAAAGGCTAATACTGCAGTTGAAAAACTTGCAGAGTATCAGAAGTTCTACGGTTCTGAAGTTTATCCAGCAGAAAATAGAATCAAAGCAGAAATGTTTTACAATAAATCATATATCTTTGAGACTCTTTATCCATTTTATCTTTTGCTTGGTTTCATACTTTTAATACTGAGTTTTGTAAAAATTATAAAGCCGGCTTTTAAAATAGATATGTTCTCTAAAATTACACTTGGACTTTTAGTAATTTTCTTTATAGCACATACTTTTGGTCTTGGTCTAAGATGGTATATCTCAGGTCACGCTCCTTGGTCTAATGGTTATGAGTCTATGATCTATATTGGTTGGGCAACTGTTTTGGCAGGTTTTATCTTCTCAAAACGTTCATCTATGACAATGGCATCTACTGCTGTTTTAGCGGGTCTTATTCTATTTGTAGCGCACTTAAACTGGATGGATCCACAAGTTACAAACTTGGTCCCTGTTCTTAACTCATACTGGTTAAGTATACATGTTGCAGTAATCACTGCTAGTTATGGTTTTCTTGGTCTTGGAGCACTTCTTGGGTTTGTAAGTATTTTATTATTTATCATAAAAACTGAGAAAAATAACAAACACATTACGCTATCTATTAAAGAACTAAATTCTATCAATGAGATGAGTTTAATGGTTGGTCTTATGCTACTTACTATAGGAAACTTTTTAGGTGGTGTTTGGGCAAATGAGTCTTGGGGTAGATACTGGGGTTGGGATCCAAAAGAGACTTGGGCACTTGTAACTATTTTGGTCTATGCAGTTGTTGTACACATTAGATTTATCAAGTCTATCTACAGTGAATTTAACTTTGCAGTGATTTCACTGATGGCATATAGTTCGGTTATCATGACATACTTCGGAGTAAATTACTACCTTGCAGGACTTCATTCATACGCAAAAGGTGACCCTGTTCCTGTTCCTGATTTTGTTCCTATAACTTATGCAATTATCTTTATCTTAGTAGCACTGGCTTTTAGAAACAGAACATTAGCTAAGGTTTAAATACATGGAGTTTACGGGCTTTAGTAAAAATACACTCTCGTTTTTGGAGTCCATTCGTCAAAACAATGACAAAGAATGGTTTGAAGCTCACCGCTCAGAATATGAAGAGTTCATACTAAAACCTTCCCGTGCTTTTGTGGAAGAGTTTGGTGAGCATCTAATGGCGCTTGAACCGACTATTAACTTCTCTCCTAAAATAAATAAATCACTATTTCGCATCTACAGAGACACTCGTCGAATGGGTGCTATAAAAGTTCCACTGAAACACCGCATTGGGATCATCTTCTGGCAAGGTAACGGCAGCAGGATGCAGACATCATCTTTTTACATGCATTTTTCTCCTGATGAACTATTTGTAGCTGTTGGTGTTAGATGGTTTGAAAAGCCAATGTTAGATGCTTACAGAGACTACATCTCAAATGATAAGAGAAGAGCAAAGCTTGCAGAGGTTTTGGATAGTCTTGAGAGTAAGGGTTATGAAGCCATAGAAAAAGGTTATAAGCGATATCCTAGAAATTTCAATGCAGAGATGTCAGATGCCCACTTGAGCCTTTACAAGGGTATGGCTACATATAAAATATTGGACCCAAAACTTATAGTAAATGGTGACAAACTTATAGATACACTCTATAAAATATATGAAGAGATGCTACCATTACAGCAGTTAGTATATGAAATTAGTTTGAGAGTTAAAGAGGATTGATTGTGGCAAAAAAAGAAGCAGTAATATTACTTAACATGGGTGGACCAAATAACCTTGAAGAGGTTGAGATGTTTTTGAAAAATATGTTCGCTGATAAGAACATATTGACAATGAAAAGTGATCTTTTAAGAAAGTTTGTAGGTGGTATGATTACTTTTACAAGAACAGAAAGTTCACAGGATATCTATAGACAACTTGGCGGAAAGTCACCAATAGTCGGACACACTAAAAACTTAGTAGATAAACTTCAGACAAGGCTTGGTGAAGATGTATTGGTTGATTTTGTGATGAGATATACTCCACCGTTTGCATCTGAAGTTATTGAGAAAATCAATAAAGAAAATGTTGAGAAAATATATCTAATACCTCTTTATCCTCAGTTCTCAACAACAACGACAAAGTCATCATTAGAAGATTTTGAAGAGTGTTATCATGATATAGGCGGAGATGCTATTTTAGTAGAGACTAAGCATTTCTTTGAGAATCAGACTTATAACAAAGCAGTTATAGAGCGCATAAAAGAGCAGGTCGGTGAGGCTAAATATGAAGACTTTGATATTATCTTCTCAGCTCATGGCCTTCCTCAAAAGATTGTAGACGCGGGAGATGTTTATGAGCGTCATGTTGAGAAACATGTAGGCATTTTAAAGAAGATGCTGGACGATGAAAAAATGAACTTTCATGAGACACATCTTGCATATCAGTCGAAAGTCGGACCTATGGAGTGGTTAAAACCATCTTTAGAAGATAAGCTTAAAACTGTTAGAAACAGGGGAGTTGTAATTTTCCCAATAGCTTTTACCATAGATAACTCTGAGACAGACTTTGAACTTGAGATAGAATATAGAGAGATTGCAGAAGAGTTGGGCTTTAAAGAGTATCGAGTTTGCAGGTGTCCAAATGACAGTGATCTTTTTGTGGATGCTCTTACTGAAATATATGAGAAGATGAGATAGATACTTTGAAAGTAGTAATTTTTGATATGGATGGGACGTTATTAGATTCCAAAAAAGATATAACGATATCGATAAACTACATAAGAGAGCTTCACTATAACCTTCCTCCACTTACAGAAGAATTTGTAGTAGAAGCTATAAATATGGAGGTAAGAAACCTTCCAAAGATGTTCTACGGAACAGAGCTTTATGATAAAAAAGACAGAGATGTTTTTGAGGTTCATTATGCTACTCAGTGTGTACAAAATCCATATCTTTATGATGGCGTAAAAGAGACTTTAGAAAACTTGGTAGCAGCTGGAGTTAAAATCTCAGTTGCTACAAATGCTCCTACAACTTTTGCATCTAGAATGTTGAAACATCTCGGAGTAGATGATTTGTTTGATGTCATTATCGGTGCAGACAAGGTTAGTGTTTCTAAGCCTGATCCTCAGATGCTACATGAGATTTTAAACCACTATGGATTTGATGAGAGAAAAGATAGTGCTTGGATGGTCGGAGACAACTCAAAAGATATGTTAAGCGCTCAAAATGCAGGGATAGGTTCTATGTTTGCTACTTGGGGTTTTACACCGGACGCTGAACATGAGATAGTGATCTTTGAACCAAAAGAGATATTAGACATCGTTTTATAAAAATATATGATAAAATAAGTAGAAATTATTTTAGGAGGACATTTTTGTTTGATAATGACTTACTTCTAGCTTTTGCGTTTATGGCAATTCTCTTTTTGAGACAGATATCTATTTTAAAGCAACCAAACAAAATAAATTACGCGCCTCTTATGATTGGAATAGGTGCAATAAGCAGTGTTGTACACTTTATAATCCATCCCGATATAACTGATATTATTTTACTTCTTAGAGAATCTTTTTTACCACTTTTAGTTGCACTTTTACTTTACATAGTTATGAATATACTTCATCAGACTCAACAGACTCAAAACGCAAGAACACATGATGAGTTTGCAAGAGTAATCACTACGCAAGTGAGTGAGTTAAAAGAGTTTATGGCTGAGTTGGAAGGTCGCATGATACTGTCTCAACAAGATGACAGAAAAGCTCAAGAAGAGATGCGAGAAAAGTTTAAGCACGATATTAAAGCACTTAATGCTATAGAGTTGAACCAAGGTAAGTTCTTAGAAAAGTTTGATGATATGGACGGATGGCATAAAGGAGTCTCAAAAGCATTTGATGACTTTACAAATGTGCAACTTCCGGAACTTGACAATGTAGTACACAAGCATATAGATATTCTCAGAGTGGCAGAACAAGATCACTATAATCAGATAAAAACTACTCTTGACAAAGCTGTAGAGAACAGACTTGATATCTCTGAGGATATAGATGATCTCAAAGATAACCTAAGTAGCATGAAATCTATTTCTGATGATATAGCAAAATCTATTACAAAGCATACACTGGAACAATTATCAGGAGTAACAAAAACTTTTGAAAACCAGATAGTGTCTTTAAAATCTCATACAGAGGGTATAAGTACATCTCTGTATGAGAGCGAGAACAGACTTAATGCAATACGAGAACAGAGTGAGATGATAATGAAGCAAATGCTTCTTTCATCTAAAAAGATGAATGATTTAGAAAAACAAAATAGTGGTCTTCACGATATCTATTCTACGATAAAAGATTTAGTAGGTGAGATAGAAGCTATAAAAGCCGACTACGTAAAAGCACAGTCTCAACTAAGTAGTATTTCTACTGAACTAAACTCAAAAAAAGAGGCTGAAATAGATGCTGTGAAAGAGCAGATGGAAGCTCTGATCATTACTTTAACGAAACGTATTGACGACTCTTTAGAGAAGCTACACCAACACTATCATATAGCATCTGATGATATTACTCAGAGTGTTCAGATACTAGCCAAAAAAGCACAACTTCAAAAGGGTTATAGGACTTAAATTAGTTTATACTCAGTGCTATTAGTGCTGGATAAAGTAGTAAGCCCATATATGGTAAAAAACCGTTAATGGGTGCAAGTAGTATAAGACTTAACTCTTGAGTTAGTTCTCTCTTTTTAAATACCTGTTCTATAAGAAGAATCTTAGTGGCAATATCTGCAGTCTTTATGAATAGAAGAATCATAGCAGTTATATTGTAGTCTGTTAACATCGCAAAACCGATGGCAAAGTAAAATGTAGGTTGCATGATTAAGAAGAGAAATATACTCTTCGAATAATATTTATACATACGAATAAGCATACCCATTATGCTTGGAGCTTTTTGCCAGCTTATCTCATAGAATTCAAGCAAAACAAACAGTAAGATATAATTTATAGTAATTTCATTTATCATAATCATATCTTACAATAATAATTCTACAAATAACAATACAAAAGTATTATATAATAGTAAAAAAAATGATATTTTAATACCGAAGTACTATTTACAAGTCCAAAAAACCGTGTTACCATATTAGTATACTTAATAATGGAGGTGCGAGATGGCTACTGGAAAAGTAATAGGTAGAGTGGAAGTCTCTATCGGGAATGTAAGAATTGTTGATGTTGACGGTAATCTTCGTGATACTGGGTATGAGGGGCTGATGTATGAAGGTGAACAAATTTACAGTGACGACGTAAATGCACTTTTCCAGATTAAATACTTAGCACTTCCAGAAGCTACGGTCTATGATGGTATATTTAGAGTTTTAGCTGACGGTTCAGTTATATCGGGACTCGAAGGGAATGAAAATTTCTTCGGAGATGACATTGACTTTATGGAAACAGCGGCAGGTGATGCAGGACCTGAAGGAAGCTCAGCTTTCTTAGAGGAAGTTCCTGTAGATGAATCATCATTGCTAGGATTTAGTAGAGGTGCCGATGATACAGGTTATGGTGAAGGTATTGTAAATTTTGGTGAAATCTCTGAGACAGATGGAACTCCTCCTGTCATTACGTCTGACAACGAGGTAGTCTTTGATGAGAACAACCCAGACGCAGTTATGACAGTAACAGCATTGGATACAAGCGCCTTAACATTTAGTATATCTGGTCCTGACAGTGCACTATTTAATATAGACCCTGTAACAGGGGTACTTAGATTTAATGACGTACCTGACTATGAAAATCCACTTGATACAGGCGGCGATAATGAATATAACTTACTTGTAACAGTTACAGATGCAATAGGTAATTTCACAACACAATTGGTGTCTGTTAATGTAAATAATCTTAATGACAATATTCCAACAGCACAAGATGCAAGTGCGAGTGCCACTGAAGATGTCTATGATGATGTTGAGGGTCAACTTATTGGTGAAGATGCTGACGGAAATATCATCAGATACGAGTTAGTCGATGGTCTTGCAGAGGGTGAGGGCACTTTGACATTTAATGAAGACGGTAGTTATATCTACAATGTAGGCACCGACTTCCAGGACTTGGCTGAGGGTGAGACAAGAGAGGTTTCTTTCACATATAAAACTGTAGAAGTAGGACCGCCTCTTTCAGAGCCTTCAGATTCAGGACCGTTTGAAAGTGAAGTCGCAACGGTCACTATCTTGATTACCGGTACAAATGACGCCCCTGAGGCAACGCTGGAAAGTATTACAAAAATAGCAGACCATGTGACTACTACAGATATACCTAGTTATGATGATGGTGATGTAACGGCCGTCGCTTACTTATCTACTTGGTTTGGTCCTATTGTCACTCATTTTGCCGAAGCTGTGGAACTTGATAACGGTAGATATGCAGTTGATGACCATAGTTTTAATTGGTTTACATGGAGTTATGATGGTGATAAAGAGAACTTTGTTGATAGTAAAGGCTCTTGGAATGAGGGTATAATATTTGGTTTTGAAAGTGAAGTGACTCAAACAACTATTAGCCTTAGAAATGTAGATATGAACGATAGAATTCTTGTCAGAACTTATGATGATAATGGTGCAGAAGTTAGTTCTAGATACATTACTTCAGAAGCTGGACCTACAACAATAAATATCAGTGAAGAGTCTGGATTTAAAACAGTTGCAATTTTTGCACTAGACAGTGTTCATGGTGTAACAGATTTTACAGTCCAATCAGTAATTGGTACTACTGAGATGGACACAGTTCTTCCATTTGTAATCGATGACAGTATGTTACTTGCTAACGATACAGATGCTGAAGGTGATGCAATCCACGTAGAACTTGTAGACGGTAAATTATTAGATGCTGGTGGAGCAGAAATCGGAACAGTTACTTTAACTGAAGATGGTGATATCCAAGTTACACCGGATGCTGATATTGACTTTGATACAAGTGTATCTGCATATGCTAACTTTGCTTATGTAGTAGTTGATGAACATGGAGCTGCTAGTGAAGCTACAACTGCGACTATTGATGTAGCAGTTGGAACTGTTGTAGGCTCTCAAATTGGTTATGTGCCAGATGGACCACAAGAGTTCATTATCGGTACAGACTCAGATGCATTAGATGCTTTATCTGATAATGTATTGACAGTTAGTGATACTTTAGATTTATCTCATATATCAGATATCAACACTATAGAGTTAGGTGAAGATGCAACTGTAACAGGCAGTGCTGACTTAGGTCATATTACTGTTGCTGATGTTATGGATGCTACTGATTTGGACAACACATTAGTTATCCAGTCTTCTGATGGAAACGCTCATGACCAAGTTAATGTTCATGAATCATTTGGCGATCCTAATACAGTATTTAGTGATGGACAATGGTATGCTGAGTATAGTGCCGAGGGCGCTACACTTTTAGTTGAGATTGACCCTCCGATTGATGCTAATTAGTATCTATGCAGTATTCCCACGCTGATTCTTGCGTGGGAACTTTTAAAATAATTTATCTATAAATAAATTTACATTAAATTAAGTCTTGTCTTTAGATAGTCTTTATTTTTGATAATCAATACCAAAGTACTATTTACAAGGACTTAAATGAGTGTTATCATATAAGCATACTTAATAGTGGGGGTGTGTAATGGCTACTGAAAAAGTAATTGGTAGAGTGGAAGTCTCTATCGGTAATGTTAAATTTGTAGATGTCAATGGGGTTACCCGTGAGCCTGATTTTGAAGGTCTGATGTATGAGGGTGAGCAGATATATAGTGACGACCCGAATGCACTATTTCAAATCAAGTATCTAGCTCTTCCTGAAGCCACAGCTTATGATGGTATATTCAGAGTTCTTGCCGATGGATCAGTTATAACCGGGCTTGAGGGAAATGAAAATATGTTTGGTGATGACATTGACTTCATGGAAACCGCAGCAGGTGATGCAGGACCTACTGGAAGCTCTGCTTTCTTGGAAGAAGTTCCTGTAGATGAATCATCTCTTTTGGGATTTGGTAGAGGTTCAGATCTGTATATATATGGAGAAGGTGTCGTAGGTGTCAGTGAACTTTATGATGATGGTGACAGGAGTGCTCCCGTAATTACTTCGGGCAGCAATGTGGTATTTGACGAAAATAGTACGGAAGCTGTTTTACAAGTTACAGCAAGTGATACAAGCTCTATAACATTTAGTATATCTGGACTAGACAGTTCTCTGTTTAGTATAAATCCTACAACAGGTGTGTTGACTTTTAATGACTCACCTGATTATGAAAATCCACTGGATTCAGGTGGTGACAATGAGTACAATGTAAATGTTACAGCCACCGATATATATGGAAATTCTACCACACAACTGCTTTCAATATATGTTAATAACTTAAATGACAATGCTCCAACTGCAGAAGATGACGCACAGAGTGCAACAGAAGATGTATATGGAGATGTGACAGGTCAACTAGTCGGTTCAGATGCTGATGGTAATGAGATCAGGTATGAACTTGGAGAAGATACCCTTGGCGAAGATGAGGGTTCTTTGATTTTTAACTCTGATGGTAGCTATACATATAGTGTAGATGGTGACTTTCAAGATCTTGCACTTGGCGAGACAAGAGATGTTACTTTTACCTACAGAACAGTAGAAGTAGGTCCACCTCTTTCAGAACCTTCAGATGCAGGACCTTTTGCGAGTGAAGAAGCTACAGTTACTATTACTGTAACTGGTACAAATGATCAACCTGTTGTTACAAATATAAATGCTAACGGTGGTAGTGGTTCTGTTGTAGAAACTGGAGAAGATTTCAGTGAAGCTCATGATATTACAGTAAGCGGAGATGGTTCTATAGGTTATAGTTATTTTACAGTTCATGAAATAACGACTGTAACAATTACAACAGATGGACCAACTATAGATCCTCAATTATATTTATTTAGAGGTGATGGTAGCTTATCTATTGATGACTTTATAACTTCTAATGATGATGGATGGACTCCAGCAGGAGCTTTTAGTAACTCTATAATTACGATAACTTTATTACCTGGTAATTATATAGCTGCAGTTAGTGATTTCCATCTTACTGCACAAGAGGTAGTAGATGGATTTAATACAAATAGTATGATAGGTACCGTAACACTTAACTTTACAGCAAATCATCCTATTAGCTTAAATGACTCTAATGTAAATACAGTATTTTATGAATCTCATGATGATATTGATATCCCTGGAGAAGATGATACTCAAGCAGATATAAATACTATATTTGTCGGTATTATAGACACAGTTATGGATGCTGATATTACAGATGAACACACTTATGAGATGGTCGATGGTTCTCTTTTAGTAAATGGAGAAGATGCAGGAGATATAACTGCATCTATAGCTCTTAATGGAAGCACTTGGGAATATACAGTTGAGGGTGATGTTAATTTCCTAGCTGCAGGTGAGACAGCTGTAGTTACATTTGACTATGTAGCTATAGATGATAGCGGTGTAGGAGCAGGAAGTGGGGCAAACGAGCCAGATACTTCAGAACCTGCAACTATCACACTTACAATTACAGGAACAAACGATCAACCGATAGTCTCAGCAGTAGTTGTAGAAGCTATTGATGAAGCAGCGAGTGGATTAAATTTAAATGTATTTACAAATGAATTATCAGTAATAGATGATGATGCAAGTGATACACATACATTTCACCTTGTAGGTGAAGATGGAATTGCACAAGCAAATGTAATGGATAACTCCGGTGACAACTTAGGCATAACTGCTTCAGTTCATATGCTCGATGATGTGCTCGGTAAATTTCAACTAGTCGGTGACTTTAACGGACTCGACGATGGTGAGAGTGCAACAGTTACATTCTATTATTATGCGGTTGATAACAATGCTATAGGTGAAGATGGAGTAAATGAAAGCTCATATTCTGAACCAAAAATGATTACTTTGACTGTTTTAGGTGCAGATGATGCTCCAACATTAGCAGCAGTAACATCAGGTTCAATCACAGAGATTGATCAATCTGCAAGTACAACAGATGTAGGATTATCAGGAACTCTAGTTGGAGCTGATGTAGATGTAGAAACATTGACA
>NZ_JBFFNS010000034.1:0-16644 GCF_041563035.1 Sulfurimonas sp.
AGAATATAGCACGTGTCATGAAAATGATGCAAGATAGTGACTCTGTTAATGCAGATGAGATAGTTGCACTGTTTAAAGATACTGAACTTAAATCTAAAGAGATGTTCGCTATCTTGGATAGTATTGTTAGTAAATAATATAGACTCAATTTAAATATAAAAGGAAAAAAAATGAAAAAAATAGTCAGTTTAATAGTTGCACTCTTTAGTGCTAGTGTAATGTTCGCACAAGGAGATCTACACCTATTTGAAGTAGATAATAAAAACGGTTCTATCACTCCAGATGCAATAGAGAAAGCATTTGTAAAAAATGGTTTTAAAATAGCAATAAACAGTGAGATGAATCTTCCATATACAAAACAGTTTAAAAAGACAAATTTTAAAGTTTACAATCTTTTGACTGTATATCATTCAAAGCTGTCTCATGACTTAGTGAAAAAGCATCCGGATGCAGGTGTATTCACTCCACTTGGTGTAGGTATTTACCAAGGATTAAATGAAGATACTTTACATATCTCGACTCTTACATCTGAGGCTCAAGCTAAGATATTGGGTTTTGATGATGAGTTGTTGAAGTCTATAGAAAAAGAAGTCTTAAAAACCATAAAAAGTGTACTGCCAAATGCAAAACATAAATTAAGTGAAGATAGTCTAAAAGAGAGTAGAGACTTAGTCACTAAGTATGAGCTTGGATTAGATGGTGCAGACTGGGAAGAAATGAAAGAAGAGTTAGAGCTTGGACTAGAAAACGGTTTTAAGCCGGTTGGTTTTGTTATGGCTAATTACTTGGATTTTAACGAAGAGTTGGTTGAAGGTGGAAAATTGAGTCCATTTGATTTTTATGTTACTTACTCTATCTGTAAGCTAAAAGTCATCTATACAGTTTCTCAAACACGTCCAGAAGCTGCTGCTTTTGCTCCTTGTACACTAATGGTATATAAGAAAAAAGATGAAGACAAGATTGTTATGGGATTTCCAGGTGTTTAC
The DNA here is from genome assembly GCF_041563035.1 of Sulfurimonas sp. Classification (GTDB taxonomy): domain Bacteria; phylum Campylobacterota; class Campylobacteria; order Campylobacterales; family Sulfurimonadaceae; genus Sulfurimonas. The sequence continues at coordinate 987 of NZ_JBFFNS010000034.1, forward strand.
AACTGGATGAGTAGTGCTAGAGTTGATAACAAAGATGCTCAAGCTGTTCTTCAAAAAGCTCAAGATGACTTTGAAGCAATTTTAAGAGAAGTTACTGAATAGAGGTAAAAGATGAAAAAGTTTATATTATTACTGTCATTTATTGGATTACTAAGTGCTGATAATGCAACACCTAAAGTTGTTATTGATTTAACAACAAGCAGTGTTGAAAAATTTCAAAAGAATATACTAAAATCTATAGTTGTACATAAAAATTATTACGAGGGTAACTTAAAAGAGTTAGAGGTTGCGGTTGTTATTCATGGTGGTGCATATAGATTTTTTCTAAAAGATACGAAGAATACTATTTATGAAGATGATAAAGAACTTCAAAAATCATACGCAGAACTAAAAACAAGAATAGCAAGTATGTCAGATACATATGATGTTGAGTTTTTGATGTGTGAATCAGGCATGAAAAGAAATAAGTTAAAAGCCGACAATATAGTTAGTTTTGTTAAACTTATTCCTACTTCTACAATAGGACTTATTGATAAGCAAAATGAAGGTTTTGCTTACATTCCGGTTCGTGATTAATTAGTGACTTTTTAGTTGCTAATTATAGTAACAGTTTTGTGACAATACGAATTTAGACTCCATTTATATCAAAAAAGATAATAGATATCACATTTTTATTAGTTATAATAATTGAATTATTTTAATAGGCAAATTTATATGAAAAAACTACTTTTAATCCTTTTTACATCCACACTTATTTTAGCCGCTCCTCCTAAATTTTTAATGCCAGATGAGGCATTTATACCAGATTCAAAAGTTAACTCACAGATGCAGATAGAGGTTACTCTCAAGATTGCTAAAGATATCTATGTATATGAAGAACAGACAAAGTTTTCTCTAAAAGAGGGCAGTGGTATATCTATAGCTAAAAAAGATGGGCCAAAAAGTGTTGAGCATCATGATGAGATGGTCTACTTAGAGTCACCAAGTTTTTTAATAACCCTGCAAAAAGAGAGTGGCGTCACAGGAATTAAGAATATTGAGCTTAGTTTCTCTTATCAGGGCTGTTCTGAACAGGGTTTATGTTATGAGCCTCTGACAACGGTCTATAACTTTGATATAAATACATCTAAGTTAGATGAAGCATCTACCAAGAAGCCAGAGTTGAAAAGTCTAAATGTTAAAAAAATTGAAACTAAAAAAGAAGAAAAGGTAGAGCCTGTTAAAGAAGAGTTGTCTGAGTCAGATGCTATTGCAGATACTATTAAATCTGGAAATATTTTTGTAATTCTTTTGACATTTTTAGGCTTTGGTCTACTTCTTGCACTCACTCCATGTGTATTCCCTATGATTCCAATCATCTCAGGAGTTATTATCTCTCAGGGTGATGGAATAACAACTAAAAAAGCATTTATGCTCTCTATGGTCTATGTTCTTGCTATGGCAGTTGCCTATACAGTGGCAGGTGTTTTAGCTGGGCTTTTTGGTTCTAACCTTCAAGCTGCTCTTCAGACTCCTTGGGTTATTTATTCATTCTCAGGTGTTTTTGTAGCACTGGCACTTAGTATGTTTGGTTTTTATGAGCTTAAACTACCTGACTCTTTGGTTTCAAAAGTAAGTTCTTCTAAACATAAAAGCGGATTTATTGGTGTAGCAATAATGGGATTCTTATCAGCTCTTATTGTTGGGCCTTGTGTAGCTGCTCCACTGGCAGGCGCTCTTGTATATATAGGTCAAACTGGAGATGCAGTTCTTGGTGGTATGGCACTTTTCTCTATGAGTATCGGTATGGGTATTCCTCTTATCATAGTTGGTGTAAGTGCAGGTAAGTTTATGCCTAAGCCTGGTGCATGGATGACTATGGTTAGTGCAATATTTGGTGTTATGATGCTAGGAGTTGCTGTGTGGATGCTAGAACGTGTAGCTGACGTGTATGTTACTATGCTTCTGTACTCTATGCTTGGTATTGGTTTTGCTATTTATCTTGGAACATTTGATAAAGATTCACATATATTTAAAAGAAGTATTGCAGTAATAATGTTTATATACTCAGTAGCTCTTTTTATAGGTGTTTTAGGCGGTTCAACAAGTATGATCAAGCCATTGTCATTTCTAAAGCCACAAGTAGTGTCTAGTGTTACTCAAATTGAGAGAAAACATACTGAGTTTGTTAAAGTCACTTCTATTGCAGAGTTGGATGAGCTTTTGTCTAAGCATAAAGGTAAAAAGATAATGCTTGATTTTTATGCTGACTGGTGTACATCCTGTAAAGAGTTAGAAGAAGTGACTTTTGCAAACGAGAGTGTTAAAAATAAGATGGATGAGTATATCTTGATCCAAGCAGATGTTACAGATAACAAAAAAGAGCAAAAAGATTTAAGTAAAAAGTACGGAGTATTTGGCCCGCCGGCAATACTCTTCTTTGATGAAAATTCTAAAGTCATCAAGTCTAAAACTATCATAGGTTTTATAGAACCAGAAGAGTTTTTAACTCACTTAAACAAAATATAAAGAGATAGAATGAAAAAAATAATATTAATAGTTACTTTACTTGCAAGTTCATTATTTGCCCAAATGAAGTGGATTGATTATGACGATGCATTAGAGATTGCAAAAAAAGAAAATAAGATGATAATGGTAATGCTAAGCAGAGAGAACTGTGTAGCTTGTGAATATATGGAAGATATTGTTTTTGATGATGATGCTGTTGTAGCTGAGCTTCTTAAAAATTTTATACCTGTTCATATAGATATATATAAAGGTTTTATCCCTAATGATGACTTAACATATATGGGAACACCTACATTTCACTTTTTAAATAAACAAGAGAAAAAAATAGGCAGAATCGATGGTGGAGTAAATAAAAAAGATTTTTATAATAAACTAAAAGAAGTTCTTGAAGCTGCTAAATAAGCAGCTTTTATTTTATATTGCTCGTTGAAATAAACGAAGCGAATTTTCTAGCGTACTCGTTCTCATGTTTTATTGCAATATCAGATGCCAGCTCTTTATCAACTACGTCACCAAGAATCTGTTTAAATATTGATTTGATTTTTTCTATGTCATTTTTATCTTTTAATCTTCTTCTAAGACCAACAACATTCAGACCTTTTACTGTCGCTTTATTACCTTCTACAAGAGTAAATGGTGGTATATCATGATCTACACATGAAGCTCCACCAATCATTACACCAGTTCCAATAGTGTTTCCGGCTTCTATGGTACTAAGACCACCAACTATAACTCTATCTTCACATGTAACATTTTCATTGAGTCTAACGGCATTTGTAAGGATACAAAACTCACCTGTAGTAACCCCGCTAAGTACTTGAACATAACCCATCAGAAAGTTATTAGCACCAATTACTACTTTAGTAGGAGTTCCATCTTTACCCTCTTGAGCACCAAGTTGTACAAACTCTCTGATATGTGTTTTTTCACCTATCTCAATCTCTGAATTTTCATTACCGATAGCTGTAAAACTAAAGATTCTTACATTTTCATCGACTCTTAGTTTACCTTTTAGAATCACGTTTGACTCTAGTCTGCATCCAGACTTTAGCTCCACATCTTTGCCAATATTACAAAATGGTCCTATTATTACATTATCTGCTATTTTAGCACCATCTTCAATTATTGAGCTCTCATGAATCATTTGCGATCTCCAGTGTGATTATGCTGTCTTCTACTGTGGCTAAAGAGCCAATGTTACCAGTATTAAGATAATTTACAAATGCTTCAAGCTCATCACTAAGAGCATTGCTTCTAGCTACAAAACAGTTTCTTGTTGTATGAGAGTTAGCATCTATGTTTATTCTCTCTTTGAGTGTTTGAGAGAGCAGATCCGCTTCAAAATATTTTATCTTACTCTGTGCATCTACCCTACAAGCTACTGCAATACTTCTTTTTCTGTATGGAGTAAGCCAGTTTGTAGTGATGTCACCAACAATCGCGCCTTCAAGCTCAAATGCTAAGATAGCATTGTCTTCATGTGTCTTGTGGATTTTTTGAGATTTAAAAACCGCACTTCTAACTATATTCTTTTGAGTGATATATCTGATAAGGTCACTATCGTGAACAGATAGGTCAGTCAATATCCCAACATCTGCAATTCTCTCAGGGAATGCTCCACTACGAGTAATAGACACAGATAAAACTTCATGTCCTGATATCTCGTTTATAAGAGCTTTTACAACAGGGTTGTATCTCTCAATATGACCTACACAGCTTTTTAGGTTTTTCGCTTTTATAGCTTCTGCCATTATCTTCGCATCTTCTACGCTTGAAGCTGCAGGTTTTTCTATAAACATATGTACATCATGTTTAGCACAGATAATAGCAGTCTCTTTATGCAAAAATGTAGGTGTTACGATAATAACCGCATCTGGTTTAGTCTCTATAAGCATAGTCTCAAAGTCTGTAAAAAACGGTTCTGAGTAATCATCACTATGATGTACATCACAGAGTCCGACTATTTTTGCCCCTTCTACATTTTTTAGAGTCTTGTAGTGGTTTTTCCCCATTACACCTAATCCAACTATCGCTATGTTTTGCATTATTCGCCTTTAATAGACTTAACAATAAAGTCTTGTTGAGCTTCTGTAAGATATGGACTCATTGGAAGTGACATTATTTGAGTAGATACTTCTTCACTTATAGGGAAGTCACCCTCTTTGTAACCCAGATATTCAAATGCTTCTTGCAGGTGAAGCGGAACAGGGTAGTGTACAGCAGTTGGAATCTCTAAAGCACTTAGTTTAGCAACTAACTCTTCTCTCTCTTTTACTCTGATTGAGTATTGAGCAAATACACTAGTATTACCCTCAGCGATCTTTGGAGTGATAACATGAGCTTCTTCAAGAAGATCGTTATATCTTGTACCAATCTCATCACGAGTTTTTACTTCTTTATCAAAGTGTTTTAGTTTAACATTTAAAATTGCTGCTTGAACAGCATCTAGACGACCGTTGATCCCAATGTATTTGTGCTTGTATCTCTCATTTTGACCATGATTAAGCAACATTCTCATCTTTTGTGCAAGTTCATCATCACTTGTAAAGATAGCCCCACCGTCACCGTAAGCACCAAGAGGTTTAGACGGGAAGAAACTTGTACAACCTATAGTTGAAAGGTTACAAGACTTTTTAGAGTTGTAAGTAGCACCGAAACTCTGACAAGCGTCTTCGATTACAGGAAGGTCATGTTTTTTAGCTATCTCGTTAATAGCATCCATGTCTGCACACTGACCATAAAGTGAAACAGGCATAATAGCTTTAGTCTTGTCTGTAATTACATCCTCGATCTTAGCAGGATCTATGTTGTAGCTCGCTTCGTCAATATCAACGAAAACAGGTTTAGCACCTAAAAATGCAATAACTTCAGCAGTAGCAATAAATGTAAAAGGAGTCGTTATAACTTCATCACCGTAACCGATATCTAAAGCCATAAGAGCAAGTAGAAGAGCGTCAGTTCCACTACTACAACCGATAGCGTGTTTTGCCCCAGTGTAAGTCGCTAAGTTCTCTTCAAGAGCGTTTAGTTTAGCTCCACCGATAAACTGAGCCGAGCTAAATACTTCTAAAACTTCACTGTCTATCTCTGATTGATACTCTAAATATTGTGCTTGTAAGTCTATAAAATTAATTTTCATTTTTGTCCTCTATAATTGCTGCTATGTTTTTTGAACTACCGTGTTTTAAGTAGGCTCTTAGACTTTTTGAATCATCTAAAAATGTACTTCTGTCATACTCTTTAAAAGCTTTGATGAGATTATCCGCAGTTACATCTTCTTGAATAAATTCAGGATGCAGGTCTCTGTCATTAAACTGTGTAAACATGATGTTACTAAGACCGATATGGCTTAGTTTAACCAGTTTAGACGCTATGAAGTAGTCTAACGGTTTGGCAATGTAGCTAAGCACGAAAGGAGTTCCTATGAGTGCTGCTTCAAGTGTTGCCGTTCCACTACAGATAAACGCAAAGTCCGCCCCATAAAGAGTCTTATGTGCATCGTGAGCTATTTTAAAACCTGAAAGGGTACCATAAAGCTCTTTTATATCTTCTTTTGTGAAGTGTTTTGGAATTATGATAGTCGATTCAACCCCAAGTTTACGGCTTACTTCTTCAAAAATTGGCATAAGTTTTTTTATCTCGCCCTTACGGCTTCCAGGCATAAAAGCTACACTTTTTACGTCACTGCTAAGTTCTTGTTTGAACTCTTTAATGATATCAAGCAGTGGATGCCCAACGTAAGTTATGGGAGCATTTTCTGAATAATAGTTCTTCTCAAAAGGAAGTATAGATGCTAAATGGTCTATTGTACGTTCTAGCACAGGAATACGCTTTTTCTTCCATGCCCAAGCCTGAGGTAGGATGTAGTAGATTATTTCTTTATTTGGGTAACGTTTTTTTATCTTTTTAGCCAGCGGAAGGTTAAAGCCTGACGAGTCTATAAGAAGAACTTTATCTGCCTCTTCGGCTAAGTCTACCATTTGAGCATTTAGCTTGAAAAAGTAGCGTAGCTTTTTTATGGCATCTACAAAACCCATGATAGCAAGGCTTCTAAGATCGACGATAGAATCACCCAAGTCACTGTCAAATATTCCGATAAACTCTGTCTCATCACTAAGCTCTTTTTTGAGAGACTTCAGATGCATATTTGCCGAATATTCTAAGGCACTAACTAATACTTTCATGATCCACCGTCTCCATGTGTATGATACGTGTCATCATATCTTTCTCCATTTATATCTTCAACATAATCTGTCATATAAGTTACTAAGTTCTCGATATCAGCATCACTTAGTGAAGTAGCAAAAGCTATCATCATCTCTTGTTGTTGGTTGTCTGATTTTTTGTCACGAAATCGTTTGAGTTTGTATGTAAGAAAACCTCTTGCACGGTTTGCAAGATAAGGATACTCATGTATTCCTTCAAGCTTAGAGCCATGACAAGAAAAACAGCCTTTTTCCATGTAGAGATTTTTGCCAAGTTCATAAGGTGAAGAGGCGTAAGAAAGTGTGAAAGTTAATAAAATAAGTAGTATAAAGCGCAACTAAAAACCTCGGTATTTATAATGATGCAATTATATCTAAAACATATTTATTCATTATTATTTTAATAGTTATAGTATTAACTTGATTTAGTAATAATAGGATAGAATTACTGTTATAAACCTAAATTATAGGATAAAGATGATAACATGAACTTAAAGTATATAAAACCTAGCATATTTCTGTTTATTATTTCTTACATCTTTGTTATTGTGATTTTTTCATTTATTAGCCATAAATTTATTATAAGTGATGCTCTTAAGCTAGAAGAAAATCAAAATCAAAATAACGTACATACTATTTTAAACTCAATAGATGCAAATATAAAAAATATAACAAATATAATAAGTGATTATAGCAAGTGGGATGATAGTTATAATTTTATGATTACGTTAAATGAAGATTACATATATGAAAACTTTAGAGAAGGAACCAAAACTCTACAAGACTTAAATGTGGATTTTATTATATATGAAAATAAAGCGCAGAAAATACTTTTTTCAAAATATGAAAATGATATTCTAAAAAAAGACAATAAAGTATTTGAAATATATATTTCAAACAAATTTGAAAAAATTGAAGCTGTAAGTACTATTATTAAATACAAATCTTACTATATGTATTTAATAAAATCAGCAATACTGAAAAGCGATGAGACAGGGGAAATCAATGGCTGGATATATAGTGGTAAAATAATTACAAGTAAAGCCTTAAACCAAATATCTAAAGCTTTTAAAACTGTAAAGATAAATAATACTTCTTCTGAAAAATATACTTCCAAAATGTCACTTCAATATTTAAAAAATGTTCAAATAAAAACAAATTTAACATCTCAGGGTTTAATAAATAATATTCAAATATATGACGATGAAAACAACTATATACTCTCTATAATTACTGAAAATGAAAGATTAATTATAAATAATGCAGAAAAAACAATTTTTACATTAAACTTTATAGTTTCTATTTTTCTATTTATTATCTGTTATATTGTTTATAGAAACCAAATTATGTTATCACAGTACAACGAGTTACTTGAAAGAAAAGTAGATAAAAGAACAGATCAATTAACTAAAACATTAAGAAAGTTAAAAACTAAAAATAAGGAACTATATACACTGGCAAATATAGATTCTTTAACAAAAATAAAAAATAGAAGAAGTTTCTTTATTGAAAGTGAAGCCTTATTAAGTCAATCAATTTTAGAAGATAATAACTTTTGTATTTTAATGATAGATATTGACCATTTTAAAAAAGTAAATGACACATATGGACATTCTGTTGGAGATAAAGTATTAATAGAATTTTGTACGATAATAAGTTCTATTATAAGCGATGAAATCTTTGGAAGAATTGGTGGAGAAGAGTTCTGTATTTCATTTTTTAATAAAAATATAAATGAAATAAATAATATTGCAGAAAGTATCAGAAGTAAATGCGAAGAAACTATAGTTACAATTGATAATAATGAAGTGAATTTCACTATATCACTAGGTTTAAGTTGCAGAGCAAATTTTACAAAAATAGATGAAATATTACAAGTTTCAGATGAATTATTGTATAAAGCAAAAGACAGTGGTAGGAATCGCTTAATTAGATGTACTAGACTTCCTGAATAACCCAAAAAAATATTCATTCCATGACAGTTTGGTTTTAAAGCCATTTAGATATTCTTTTTTGAAATTAATAAATAATACTTAAAAATTTTCTTTAGTTGATAAATGCATAATTTTTATAATAATAATGGGCTATTATAATAAAAATAAAATAAAAGGATAAGACATGAGCGAACCGACTCTAGAAAGTATTAGTGATTACAATACATTAAGCGGAGAAAAAAAGAAAGTTGTTTTTGCAATAGTTATCTCAAGTCTTATTATGGGCATAGTTTACACGGTAGCGACAAGTTTTTTATCTCATGAAGAACCGACTTCAACAGATAAAACATTTCAAAAAATTCCAATGAGATAAGAAGTTTCGATACAATACCAAAAAAAAATTAAGGTCATCAAATGTTAATGACAGTTGTCACTATCTATACACTATTTGTTTTAATCTCTATCTACACAAGTGTAATGCAAATCGGCTATGTAAATATAGCTAAAAGAAAAAAAGCAGTCTTACTATCAGATGCAGACTTCCTAAAAGCGGGTAACTATGCCGTCGCAAAAGAGAAGATGTCTATAGTAAGTTCATTTATAGACTACATTATGTTTATAGTTTGGATGGGATTTGGTATCTCTTATCTATCCGGTAGTATGATTTTTGAGAGTGATGCAGTGATGAACATTGCTATTGTCATGGGCTTTATTGTAATAAACTCAGTTCTTTCACTGCCTTTTTCATACTATGAAAAGTTTGTGCTTGATGAAAAGTTTGGTTTTAACAAGTCAACTATGGCTCAGTGGATAAAAGATACTCTGATATCTTTTGCCATGACACTTGTTCTTGGCTCTTTGGTCGTGTGGGGAATCTACGCAATCATCTCAAATTTTGCTCTTTGGTGGTTATGGAGTTTTGTGTTTATCTTTGGTGTAGTAGTACTTATAAACATGCTTTATCCGGCATTTCGTGCAATGTTCTTTGACAAGCTAACACCGCTTAAGGATGAAAACCTAGACTCTGAGATAAAAACACTTATGGACAAGACAGGTTTTGTAAGTTCAGGTGTATTTGTAAGTGACGCAAGTAAGAGAGATGCAAGACTAAATGCATACTTTGGCGGTTTTGGAAAAGCTAAGAGAGTTGTGCTTTATGACACACTTATAGAGAAACTAAGTACAAAAGAGCTTTTAGCTGTTTTAGGACATGAACTAGGACACTTTGCACATGGCGACATCTATAAAAATATAGCTCTTGTAGGCGCTATGCTTTTTGCAATGTTTGGCATCTTTGGAAATCTTCCAGAATCTATTTACTTAGAGATGGGAATAGCTCCTGCACCGTATCTACTCATGATACTTCTTATACTATTTATGCCTGTTTTAGGTTTTATCATGATGCCTATCATGGGAATAGTCAGTCGTCATAATGAGTACGAGGCAGACAAAATGGGAAGTGAGCTTGGTGGAGAAGGTGGAGCAGTTGAGCTTGCAAATGCACTTAAAAAGCTTGTAACTGAGAATAAGAGTTTTCCACTCTCTCATCCTATATATATCTTTTTTCACTACACTCATCCTCCTGTTTTAGAGAGATTAAAAGAGCTTGGTGTTGATGTAGGAAATGTAGATCAAAGTTCTCTAGAGGGCAAATGCGAAGCGAACATATAGCTAGTGATGTAGTTAAAGATGTTTTAGCAGATATTACTTCAAGACTTACTCCTTTTATAGAGCGGGCATCTAGAGAAGCACAACTTCTTGTGATGATGCATCTGCAAAAAGATGAGCTTTGGCTTATCACTAACCAAACTACTGAAGTCTCAAACCTAGATAGACTATATGAATGGGTAGAGAGACGGGCTAAAAATGAACCTCTCGAGTATATTACAAATAGTGTGAGTTTTTACTCTCAAGAGTTTTTCATAGCTCCCGGTGCTCTTATCCCTCGTCCTGAAACTGAACTTCTTATAGATGATGTTTTAAAAAACTTTCCGGACACAGATGCAAAGATAACTTTTGTAGAAGTTGGAATCGGTAGCGGTATCATATCAATCGTTCTTGCACAACACTACAAAAGTGCCAAGTTTATAGCTGTGGATATTTCACCGGATGCCTTGAAAATCGCAAAAGCAAATATAGAGAAGTTTGAGATGCAAAATAGAATTGAACTACGTCTAGGTTCACTTCTAGAACCTGTTAATGAACATATTGACTATCTAGTTTCCAACCCTCCATACATAGCAAACGAAGTTCTTTTAGAATCTAACCTCTCATATGAGCCTCAAAACGCGCTATTTGGCGGAAATATTGGCGATGAAATCATACAAAACCTTCTTGATGAAGTCTTAAAGCGAAATATTAACTTATTTACGTGTGAGATAGGTTATGACCAAAAGGATAGAATACGTGATTATTTAAAAAACACAGATTTTGACAGTTTGGAGTTTTACAAAGACTACAGCGATTTTGATCGCGGGTTTACATTAAGGACATAAGGATGGTGATAGCTTTGAAAAAGAGAATATACGTAGATTTTACTTACTTGATAATGCTAGCGGCTTCTTTTGGTGCTGTTATCATCTTGGGTGCTGTTGTCGCACCTGTCATCTTTCACTCTGATAAAATTCTTGTAGACATGACTCTAGATCACTATCATTCCGGCGTTCTAATGGGTGAAGTATTTCATAGGTTTAGTTACTGGCTCTATGTCGTTGCATCTGGAGTTTTGCTCTATGAAGCTGCAATGTATAAGATGGGTCAAAGAGATGCTATCGCTTTTGCAAGTGCTGTAACTGTCGTTTTCTCATCTTTAATGTTTAGCGCTGTCTACTCTCCAAAAATCTTAGCTATGCAAGCTATCGGTGTAGAAGCTACACAAAGCGATACCTTCCAAAATATTCACATGGCAAGTGAACTTGACTTCAAAATACTTGCCGTGGCACTAGTTGTTCTTTTTGTTAGAAGACTAATGCTTCTTCGTATTTCATAATACTTTATACTTTTCTTCTGTAAATTTAACACTTCTTTAACAATTATAGTATATGATTATGTAAATTATAAGAACAGGAGATAGAATGAAAAAAATTATAACTGGTATACTAGTACTTAGCACTTTAGTTTTTGCTGGAATGGGTGAGCCTAAAGGTGATTCTCAAGGAAACAAGCAGATGGAGATGTTTCAAAGTGTAGATATGAATAAAGCCACTATTATGCAGGGTGGAAAAGCAAAGATGTTCTGCCCCTCTTGTGGGATGAATCTTCCAATGTTTTATAAGACAAATCATGCTGCTAGTAATGGTGACCATGTAGAACAATATTGTTCTCTGCACTGTTTGGCAGAGACAAACATGAAAAACAACGGCAGTTTAAAAAATATTGTCGTTGTTGATGTTAAAAGCCTTGAATTCATAGACGCAAGGACTGCTTCTTATGTTGTAGGCAGTAGTAAAAAAGGTACTATGACTATGAAAAGTAAGTACGCTTTTGCTAAGAAAAAAGATGCTGAAAAGTTTGCTGAGAAATTTGGCGGAAAAGTCGAAAACTTTGAAAACACATACAAGATAGCTTCAAAAAGTCTGAAAAAAGAGATGAAGATGATTGCTGAAAAACAAGCAATGATGGCTAAAAAAGGCGAGATGATGTACAACAAGATGTGTAAAAAAACAGACCTTAAGTTCAACTCTACTGCTGAGGCTAAAGCATTTGTGATGTCAAGCAAGATCTGTGGAGATATGAAAGGTAAAAAACTTCAAGCTGTTGGAATCTACTTAGGTAGAAGATAAACTGTTACTGTAATTATCGAGGTTATACCAGCTATATCCTCGGTGTTTTTCAAGTTACCATAAATAATTTCAGATAAAATAATAGTTCTGTAATTAAGGAATTTTATGACAATAATAAAAATATTTATTTTAATCACTCTATTAATTTTCTCTTCATTAAATCTAAATGCAAAAAACTTTTCAAAAGTTGCTTCCAAAGAAACTATACTGGTTCAAAAAGGGCATGAAAAACATTGGTGTCCCGTCTGTGGAATGAACATCAAAATGTTTTACAAAACTTCCCACACCGCAAAACTGAAAAACTCAACGCCAAGACAATACTGCTCTATGAGATGTCTGGTCATGGATAAAGAAGAGTATGGTATTGATAGTTCAAGCATCAAAGTTATTGATGCATCTAGTGAAAAACTCATAGAAGCATCTAGCGCTTATTATGTATTGGGTTCCAAAGTAAAAGGAACTATGAGCAAGACAAGTAAATTTGCTTTTGCACAAGAAGTGGATGCAAAGATATTTGCAAAAAAGTATAAAGGTAAAGTGGTCTCGTTTGAGGAGGCTATGAAGTCCGCAAAAGCTTCACTTCTCTCTGACACTGAAGCTATAAAGAAGAAAAAAGTTAAAAAAATATACCCGATGGGTAAAAAGATTTTTGAGAAGAAATGTAGCCAAGATATAGATGCTACAAACTATATAGAGATAAATGAACTAAAAGCTGATATACAAAACAGCAAACTGTGCAAACCTCTTAAAGAGGAACAACTTCAAGCTCTGGCTCTCTACCTTTGGGAAGTAAAACGTTTTGGTGACTTGGATGATGTTAAGGGTAAAATACATGTTACCCATGATGAAAAATGTCCGATTTGTGGAATGTTTGTGTACAAGTACCCAAAATGGGCTGCACAGATATTTTACGCTGATATGCACTACTCATTTGACGGGGTAAAAGATCTGATGAAGTATTACTTTGAACACAAAGATGGCATCTCTAAAATATTAGTGACTGACTACTACTCTCAAAAAGCCATAGAAGCCAGAGACTCTTACTTCGTACTGGGCAGTGATGTCTATGGACCTATGGGAGATGAACTGATTCCTTTTGAGAAACTCTCAGATGCCAAGACATTCAACATGGACCATAAAGGTGTAAAAGTCTTGAGGTTTGATGCGATAAGTGAAGACGAAGTACGTAAACTAGATGAATAAATATCTCTATACTCCGAAAACGCCTCGTCTGTTGTTTATACTCTTTTCTCTTGTGGTTATTTTAATGGTAGAGAGCATCTATCTGAGTGCTACAAAAACTCTTAGCCAAGAGTCACAAATAAAAAGAAAAGAGTTCGTTAGTATCAGCGGTCTTCCAGATCTGGCTATCTCAACTGAAGCTACTTTTGTCAGACACAGGAGCATGAGCGACATGTTTTCTATTTACAAGGATGACGGAAGTCTTAGAGAGTACTTTCCTTCCACCTACACCTATTCTCACTCTCATATCATAAACGGACGTGCCAATGCGAAGTAAAATAAACTTCTATCTTATAGAATACGCCATTAATGCGATATTTAGACAGAAGTATAAAAGTTTTTTTATAACAACTGTTTTGACACTTCTTATCTTTCTTTTAACAACTGTCTTTTTCATCACCAACTCTATCAAATATGAGTTGGACTCTACAGTAGATGCTCTTCCTGAGATAGTGGTTCAAAAGATCAAAGCAGGACGTCACTACGATATAGATGTAGATATACAAGAAGAGATACTCGAAATTACGGGAGTAGTAGATGCCGTGGCTCGTGTGTGGGGTTACTACTACTTTGAAAATGCCGGTGTCAACTTCTCGGTAGTAGGAGTTAACGAGTTTGAAGCTCAGTATAAAAATTCACTTGCAAATGTAGTTAAAAATGGAGACTTGGGTGATAGTGAAAACAGTTTTATGGTTGTTGGAAGCGGAGTAAAAAAGACTATGCATGACAACTACTATAAAGAGTACTTTAACTTCATAAAACCGGACGGGACTCTTAAAAAAGTAGATGTTGTAGGTGTCTTTGACGGTGACACTCAGCTTGAGTCTAACGACATGATAGTCATGTCAAAAGAGAATGTTAGAGAAATATTTGACATATATGAAACAAAAGCAACTGATATAGTTGTAAAAGTGTCAAATCCTGATGAAGTAGCAACTATAGCAGCTAAGATAAAACTGATATTTCCAGACAGCAGGATAATTACTAAAAACGATCTCAAAATTTCTTACCAAAATATATTTGACTACAAAAGCGGTATATTTTTGGCACTCTTTATCATCTCGCTTTTTACTTTTTTTATAATCATATACGATAAGGCAAGCGGACTTAGTTCTGAAGAAAAGAGGGAAATAGGAATCCTAAAAGCAATAGGCTGGAAAATAGATGATGTACTAAAAGAGAAGTTCTATGAAGGGTTTATTGTCTCATTTGTTGCTTATATGGCAGGTGTGATTTTGGCATTTGCATTTGTTTACATTTTTCAAGCACCGCTTTTGCAAAATATATTTACGGGTTATTCTCAACTAAAAACATCGTTTGAACTTCCTTTCATCTTTGATGTCCAAACACTCTTTTTAGTATTTTTTCTTAGTGTCCCTGTTTATATCGCAGCGACTATTATTCCTTCATGGAAGACGGCAACTCTGGATGCTGACGAGGTTATAAGATGATAGAGTTAAAAAACATTACAAAAAAATATGAGATAAACAAAAACAACACGGTTACGGCACTGCAAAATATAAACCTTAAGATAGAAGAGGGTGAACTTGTAGTTTTAAAGGGTGCAAGCGGTAGCGGGAAGAGTAGTATTCTTTCACTTATTGCAGCACTCAGTAAGCCTACTAGCGGTGAAGTTATTGTAGATGCTAAACATATCTCAAAGCTTCCTGATAACTTTGCATCTGAGTATAGACGTGACAACATAGGCTTTATCTTTCAAAAATATAACCTCATAACTACTCTTAGTGTTAAAGAAAATATTCTGCTTCCTTTAGTTCCACTAAATCCAGACGCTGACGAAGCAAATGAAAAACTTCAACGTGTAATGGAAATGTTCAAGATAGAGCATAAAGAAAATGCAATCATCAAAAACCTCTCAGGCGGAGAGCAGCAGCGTGTTGCAATCGCAAGAGCAAATGTAAACAACCCTAAAATCATCATAGCAGATGAACCCACGGCAAACCTTGATGAAAAATTATCTCTTCAT
>NZ_JBFFNS010000035.1:0-16199 GCF_041563035.1 Sulfurimonas sp.
AACTCATGCGCTTCCGCACAAGCTACTGAACAACCATCACATGAAATACATCTATGCTCATCACAATAAAATTTTAATCTTGCATTTTCACTCATAACCAACTCCTTACGCGTATTCTATGCGGCATAATCCGCCTTTAGTCTCAGGAATCTGAGTGATAATGTCATAACCGTAGTTAGTAACAGTATTAGCACTCTCTCCTACAGCGTAAGGTTTAGTTCCCTTAGGATACTTATGAGATAAATCTTCACCTTGGAAATGACCGGCAAAGTGAAAAGGCATAAAAATTCTGTCTTCAGATACTGAATAAGAATATTTTGCTTTAACTTTAATTTTAGTACCTTCAGGTGAATGAATCCACATCATAGAACCATCTCTAATCCCATACTTACCTGCTAAATTAGGGTTAATACTACAGAACATCTCAGGAGTAAGCGCAGCTAAATATTTAGAAGCTCTATTTTCCATACCTGCACCGTTCATATTTACAAGTCTTCCTGTTACAAGGTTGATAGGGAAATCTTTCGACCAATCTTGTTCATTCTGTTTAGAAATATATTTAGTATCAACTCTATAATGGTCTTTTTTATCCTCATAAGAAGGATATTTTTCTACCAAGTCTTGTCTTGGAGAGTGTAAAGGCTCTCTGTGCATTGGAATCTGGTCAGGGAATGTCCATACTTTAGCTCTCGCTTTAGCATTTCCATAAGGAGCTATACCGCGTTGCATACATTTCTCAGCAATAATATTAGAAGTATCAACTTTCCAGTTTTTACCGATTCTTTTCTTCTCATCAGCCGTAAGCTTGATTCCAAGAACCTGTTCAATATTTGCAGCTGTGATCTCAGGATAACCATCTTTATTTGCAGAGTCCTTAGGAGCACTTCCTGCACCTGCAAGTAAATCTTGACCATCATGTTCTAGTCCAAATCTGTTTCTAAATCCCATACCACCATCTTTAACACTTCTGTTAATGTTGTATAGTAACGGACTACCACCGTGTGTCTCTGTCCATACAGGCCAAGGTAAACCATAATATTCACCCTTCATCTTGCCGTATCCTCGTCCAGAGATCTGATCAAACATATGCCAGTTCTCAGTATGATTCTTGATTCTTTTTGCAGTCCAACCAGTTAAACCGATAGTTTTAATGATTCTTGCAATTTCATCAGTAGCATCTTCAGGCCATGTAAAATCTTTTTTATTTTCTTTAATTTTCATACCAGCTGTATACTCATCGTAAAAACCGAGTCTTTTTGCCAGTTCGAACATAATGTCGTGGTCAGTTTTTGACTCATACATCGGTTCAACTACTTTTGATCTCCACTGAACTGATCTATTAGTTGCAGTTACAGATCCAGAAGTCTCAAACTGAGTAGCAGCCGGTAAAATAAATACATCGTCTTGCTTGTCAGTTAAAATTGCTGCTTCATTAACAAAAGGATCACAAAGAACAATCATATCCAGGTTGTCCAGACCTTCTTTTACCTTAGCTTGTTGAGCGATTGAAGTAATACCATTACCCATTACAAAAAGATTTTTTAGATTAGTTCCGGCGTTATGAATCTTATCATTACCGTCTTTACCATCTAGTACACCAGCCCACCAACGAGAAAGTGTAAATCCTTTTTTGCCCATCCATTCTTCATTCTTAAATCTTTTTTTAGCTAACCATTCATAGTCAACACCCCAAGATTTTGCGAAGTACTTCCATGAACCACTACTTAATCCGTAGTAACCAGGCAGTGTGTGTGATAAACAACACATGTCTGTAGCACCTTGAACATTATCGTGACCTCTAAGAATATTAGTTCCACCACCTTCAACACCCATGTTTCCAAGAGCAAGTTGTAAGATTGGAGCAAGTCTAGTATTAGAACTACCCACTGAATGCTGAGTTAAACCCATTGCCCAGATTAAAGTACCCGGATTAGATTGAGCATACAGTCTTGTAATTTGAATAAGTTGATCAGCACTTACACCTGTAACATCTTCAACTTTTTTAGGATTCCACTTTTTAGCTTCTTCCATTACATCTTCCATACCGTAAACTCTGTCATTGATAAATTTCTTATCATGCCAGCCATTTTTGAAGATTAGATGCAGCATTCCATACATAAATGGTATATCTGTACCCGGTCTTACTCTACAGTAATGGTCTGCTTTTGCAGCAGTCTTAGTAAATACTGGATCGACAACAATTATTTTTGCATTGTTTCTTTCCTTAGCTTTTAGAAAATGTCCAAATCCAACTGGGTGATTAACCGCAGGATTCGCTCCAAAAATGATAATTGCTTTTGCATTTTGGATATCTCCAAGTGAATTGGTCATAGCGCCATAACCCCATGTATTCGCCACACCGGCGACTGTTGCACTATGTCAAATTCTAGCTTGGTGATCTATATTGTTCGTTCCATACATTGCGGCAAATTTTCTAAAATAATATGCCTGTTCAGTACTCATTTTTGCAGATCCCAAAAACATTGCTGAGTCAGGTCCCGCTGTTTCATGAGAAGCTTTTAGTTTAGTTGCGATTCTGTCTAGTGCATCGTCCCAACTTAATCTTTTCCATTTTCCGGCTTCTTTTACCATTGGATGCTTAAGTCTAACCTCAGACCTAACCATATCAATCATATCAGCACCTTTACAACAGTGTCCACCTAGTGAAATAGGGTGGTCTTGTGCAACCTCTTGTCTTACCCAAACGCCGTTTTGTACTTCTGCGATAATACCGCATCCAACCGAACACGCAGTACAGATAGTTTTAACGTTAACTGAGCCAGGAAAAGGATTTTTAACTTCCTCTTGTGTAGCAGCTCTCGTTACACCATCATTAGCAAATGCACTAGTAACACCAGTAGCTGTAGCGACAGCAGCCATTTTCATAAATGACCTTCTACCGATTTGAGCTTTGAGTGTTTCATATGTGTCAACTAACATACTCTCTCCTTATTTACTATAAAGCTTGTTTATAAAAATCTTCCCAAGCTTGACTTTTTTTGTAAAGAATCTCTTTCTTAGTAGATTTTCCTACAACAACTCCGTTTGAATCAGCTTCTATCGCGTCATCCTTATTAGCAGCTAACGCCGTGGCACTGACAGCAGCAGCTCCAACAACTAATGCACTTCTTTTGAAGAAGTTTCTTCTACTCTCTTGCATCGTTGTCTCCTTTTGTTTGTGATTAGCCCCATAATAAATTATGAGACTTAAGTAAACCAAATTCTTTGGCTTACTTAAGTCTCATGTAGAAGATGACTAAATGTCATCCTCTACATCATAAGCTATGTCGATAGAACAAGCATCTTGTGCTTCCTTTGGTCCTTTTTGTCTCAGTAGTCTGTTTCTCTCTCTTCTTGCAATTTCTGCTTCTGAGAGCTCTTCACCTTTTGGTTTAGACACGACACTACTTGTTTCTTGGATTGGAGTTTGTACTTCTAAATAAAGTCTTTCAAACTCGATAAATGACTTAAGTAAGACAACTACATTTTTAAAGATATCTGCACTTTCATGTTCATAAAGTTCTTTTGAGAACTTGTCTACAAAGTCATTTAAAATCTGCTCAAAAATACAATGTGCTGTATTTTTATATTGTTCTTCTCCATTAGCGATTAGCTCACACAGCTCGCTCATTACAGAAAAGATAAAACCTATATGATCTTCATAGTCAGAGTAAGATTTCTCATCTCTTCTGATTTTTGTCTTAGCTAGAAAGTTTTGCATCTCGACTCTTTTCTTACCACTCTCTATATCTTCATCATAGTATGAAGCAGTAGTTCTGAGAGTTTGAGTCTCAGGTGAGTGAAAGATGGCATCAAACTCTTTCATAAAAGTGATGTTAGAATCAGACTTAACAACTGCTCTAATATTCTCAAAGGCTTGTGCCGAGCTTTTATCTAATGGATTTTCTTTCAAAATATCTATAAACTCAATCAGCTCAAAGTATCTTTTAGTGTCTGTTGTAAAAACAAAACATCTTGAAAACATTGCATAGTATAAAGCTCTCGCTTTGTTCATTTTTTCTTCATTCATTACATATCTCCTGGTGATTTGTATAGATCTTTATTTTGCATATAACTTGTCATCATAACCTTAGGCTTACAATCCTCACAGCAGTAGAGAGTTCTCTCTTTTACCGGATCGTGGGCAAAGATAGGAGACATAATGGAAGCGATTTTCTCTATTGCTTTTGTAGTTGCAAACTCTTTGCCACACTCCACACATGCGAACAGGGTGTCTGTTGCTAAGACTTGTTCTTTAAACCAAGTAGGATTTAGTTTGATTACATCTTCTTCTATAGTTAAACAATCTTTTTCCGGACATACAACTTCACAAAATCCACATGCTGTACAGATACTAGGATTTATTCTTAGAGAGTTGTCATCTATGTTTGCCACAAGAGCATCTACGTTACAAGCACCTACACAAGCTAGACAAAGAGTACAGTTGGCTTCATTGACATTTACTTTTGCATAGTGAATGTGCTCACCTGTTTGAACTTCACCTAAGTCATCTTCACCTACAATATTTTTAAGTCTATTCGCAAAAACTTCTCTTTTTCTTGAGTTTAGTTCATTGATCGTATGTCTTGAATCTTCTACGAAGTTAACTTTGTTTAGAGCATCTAGCAGTTCATTCTCATCCATCGCAACTATAATTGCATCTAGGTTATGTCTCTTTTGATATATGTCATTTAAAATTCTGATGGCATCTTTAGTTCCTTTTGAGAGGAAGTCAGAGTAAAAGATTACTTGTGAACCTGATTCTTGTGCTATAGTCAGCAGTGTTGCTTCGTGAAGGAACTTCTCACCTTCGATTGCAAAAGGTAGAACATTTTCTTTTAACTCTACATTCAAACCTTTAACATTCATTTTTTGAGGGATGACTAAAGGGATATGCCCACTAAATATTCTTGAGATATCGTAGATGCTCTCTCTATTTAGCGGAGCGTAGTCTAGTGCTCCTGATGGACACACAGAGATACAACCGCCACAGCCGTGACAGTCTATTTGTGAAAAGAGTAGGTGCTTGATGTCATCATCTCTCTCAATAGCAACAGTTGGACAAACAACTGCACATTTTCCACATGTCTTTTCATTTCTTCCATGATATTGACAGATGTTTTGATCATATACGACAAACTTTTTGTACTCATAATTACTTATGTTTGTACGTAGAGTTGCAAGAACATCATCTAGTGAACTCTCCAACGGGTCAAAAGTACCACTTTGTGTAGTAGCTATCTCTTCTTGGTTATACCATACGATTTGAGAAACATGAAGAGTTGCATCTTTAAAAGTGTCATTTACAATTACTGTTAGATTACCAATATGTCCTGATATAGATTTAACTACTTCAGGTGTAACATGTAAAAGATTAAACTCATCAGGAATCATAGATTTTAAAAATTCTTCTTTTTGCTCTTGAGTTGATACTAGTAAAACTTCTTGTGAAACTTTTTGAGTATATTTTATATCCTGTGCCATATCAAATCTAAGGGCATTTATTTCATATAACTTTTCTACATTTTTGATTTTTTTAGCGATAGGGTCTAGTGAGTTACTTATATAGAAGTCAATTTCATCTGCGATTATTTCACCATGTACATTTTTGGAATTTGATACTATGAAATTATTGTTTGAAGCAGTTGATAATTCAGAGGTAACAAGTATATTTTCAGAGAGTGGAAAATCAAGTCCTCTATCACTAAAATAGACAAATTCTTGCATCTTAAATCCTTTTGGTAAAAAATATATTACCAATTCTAGCTACAACAAACTTACACTGTCCTTAAAATGTCAAATATATTTTACCTATTTTTGAAGTATTATAGATATAAAAAGGATTTATGTTATAATCAATAAAAAAGGATTTTAGTGCTTAAATATATAATAGCTGTATTGATTACTTTTGTTCTGATTTTCCTGAATATTGAAAATGATGAGCTTGATGGAAAATCCTTAAAACTCGGTCTTTCAATACCTAGAAGTGGAATTATGCATGCTCTGGGTGATTCTGTTTACAGTGGAGCCGATTCTTATTTTTTATATGCTAATCAAAATAAACTACTAGGCGATGTGAAAATTGACTTAATTGTTTATGATGATAAATATGAGCCTGATATGACTGTTGAGAATATAAAAAAGCTTATTGATAAAAATATTTTTGCTTTTTTTGGTTTTGTAGGAACTCCAACAGTAAAAAAAATATTACCTAATCTTAGAGCTGGAGAAATACCTCTAGTAGCTCCATTTACAGGAGCTTCTTTTTTAAGAAACAATGACGGGGTGGATATTGTCAATTTTAGGAGTTCTTATAAAGAAGAGATTGATTATACAGTTGAGTATTTACGAACTAAAAGAGATCTTTCGAAATTTGCTGTTTTTTATCAAAATGATGATTATGGAGAAGAGGGCTTTGTCTCACTTCTTCACTCACTAAACGAGAGAGGACTGAAGCTTTGCGGAGAAGGAACATATAAAAGAAATACACTCTCCATAAGACATGCCTTTCATGAGATAAAGTCTTCAAAACCAGAAGCAGTTTTTATGATAGGCGCGTATAAAGCAAATGCTCTGTTTATTAAAACAGCTAAGAGGGATCCTATTTTTAAAGATACACTTTTTTGTAATATCTCTTTTGGAGATGCAGATGAGATGATAAGAGAGTTAGATTACAATACTGATAATTTATTTTTCTCACAAGTTGTTCCAAGTTATCATGATAGTTCAAAGCCTGTTATCTTAGAGTATAAAAAGCTTATGAAGAAGTACTTTCCGGATGAGCCTTTAGGTTTTGTGTCTTTAGAAGCATTTTTAGCAGCCAAATCAGTTGTTGCGGCATTGAATAACATCGGTGGTGCTATTACAAGAGAAAAGTTTCTCAAAGAGATAAAAAAGCTTCCTAAAAATATTTTAAATGGTGTTGATATAGATTATAAAAATGATCAACTTCACAACAAGGTCTATCTGTTTAAATACAAAAACTCTAAATTTATAGAAGTCTACAATGAAAATTAAAAATATACTCTCTTATATAAACAAGATACCTTTTACATATAAGACATTTTTCTTGCTTTTTATAATTATAGGGGGGATGATACTGATAATAGGCTTGTCCCAAGTATCTATATATACAGTAAAGCATGATTTTGATATTTTGTTTGAGAAGAGAACCAAACCTATCATTAAACTAGAAGCTATCAAAGATGCGTATGTTGTCAATATTCATGACACGCTATATGATGTTTATCATAAAAATATTACCCTGGAGCAGTCATATGATGTTCTGAATTTAGGTGAGCAGTTAATTGAGAAAAACTGGAGTAGATATTTAGAAATAACTTTCTCAGAGGAGTATAAAACATCCTGGGTGACTAAGATAATCAAAGAGTTCTTTATTATAGGAAGTCAGGATAAGAACAAGATTTTACAAAATAGTATTATTTCAAATATAAATGATAAAAACGTAAAGATAAAAGAGTTGGTCGATGAGATAATTTTAGAGCTTTCAAATGAAAACTATGAGAGGGTATCATTTCTTATAGATGATGTTAACTTTGAGATAAATACAATCTCTATCTATATAACAAACTTGACTAATTACGATCTGAATATGGCTATAAGTGAGAGAAGAGATACTCAAAAGGTCTTCAATACTCTCTCTATGATTTTAAATATTTCCATAGTATGGGTATTTCTGTTTTCGATCATACTC
Source organism: Sulfurimonas sp. (assembly GCF_041563035.1). Classification (GTDB taxonomy): domain Bacteria; phylum Campylobacterota; class Campylobacteria; order Campylobacterales; family Sulfurimonadaceae; genus Sulfurimonas. Next base: position 7,715 of record NZ_JBFFNS010000035.1, read on the forward strand.
TCAATAGTAATCATTTTACATTTTAAAAGACTTCACTTTGGTCTAGAAGATGCAGTAAATGAAAAGACAAAAGAGCTTCAAGCCCTAAATGAGTCCCTAGAAAAGCGAATCCAAGATGAAGTAGGAAACTCACGAAAAAAAGATTTGATAATGTTTCAACAAGCCAGACTTGCCAGCTTAGGTGAGATGATAGCAAACATAGCCCATCAATGGCGACAACCCTTAGGCTCACTTATGATGATAGTCCAAGGTATTGGGACTAAGATGGAGTTAGGAAAACTTACTCCACAAATCGTTGAAGAAAAAGTAAACGATGCTATGTTGCTAGGGGACAATATGTCTAACACTCTTGAAGATTTTCAAAACTTTTTTAAGCCAAATCAAGACAAGGAAGAGTTCTCTTTAAAAGATTGTATTGAACACTCTTTTGAGCTGTCAAAATATCTTTTGGATAAAGAGAAGATAGAGTTTCACTTAAAGATACTTCATGATGTAACAATGTATGGCTTTTACAATGAGCTTTCCCATGTCTTTTTAAATATCATCTCAAATTCTAAAGATGCTCTTGTCTCTAAAGAGCATAAAAAACTTATAGAGATAACAGTTAAAAAATCAAAAAATAAGATAAGAATAAATATAGTAGATAATGGCGGCGGTATAGATGAAGAGATACTTCCTCATGTGTTTGAGCCATACTATACTACTAAATACAAGAGTGCCGGGACAGGTATAGGTCTTTATATGTCAAAGCAAATTATAGAGAAACATATGCAAGGAACTATTGATTGTAAGAATACTTATTATAAAATAGCAGATCAAGATTTTGAGAACTGTACTCTCTTTACAATTACAATTCCTGTTAATGAAGGCAACAAAAACAATGACTAGAAATTTAAATATACTAAATGAATTTAACGTACTTTACTTAGAAGATGATGACTCTCTGCTAAACCAGACAAGAGACATGTTAAGCGACTTTTTGAAAAATGTATACGCAGTAAAAACTTCAGCGGAAGCAATGCAGGTGATAAGACAGAAAAAAGTAGATGTCATTATCTCAGATATCCTGCTTGAAAATGAAAATGGAATAGATTTTTTAAGAGAGTTAAAAGAAGCTAATGACATCCATATACCGGCAATTTTAACAACTGCTCACACAGATACAAAGTACTTGCTCGATGCCATAAAACTAAAAGTAGAAAACTACATCGTTAAACCTATCAACCTAAAAGAGTTGCTCAACACTCTTCACGACATACTTTTACCTCTCATACAAGAAAGAGAGATACAAAAAAACTCAAATATCATTAGAACTATATCTGCTATAACTGACTCTAAACAAGTTGAAGTTGTTAAGTGTATATTGGATAATCTAAATGAAAAAAATGAACTTGTTGCTTCGTACAGTGAGATCATGCAAAAGATTTCTATATCTAAACCAACACTTATAAAGCTCTTTAAAGAACTTGCGGAGAAAAAGATTTTAATCAAAGTTGCACACAAAACTTACAAGTTCAATGAAAAAGCTTTAGAAGTAATTTAGGTAAAAAATATTTGACTAAAAAATTCTATTGTGTTACAATATACAAAATCAGGAGGTAGATATGTTTGTAAAACTAAATGAGAGAGTTCATTTGAACTTCAATAGAATCACAAGAACAAAGATCGACCATGTAGAAGATGGCATCAGAGTTAGGTTTTATGAAGGTCAAGTTCAAGTTGCTAAGTCTCAAAGATTTGAGAAAGTTAAAGATGCTGAGAAGTGGTTAGAGAAACTCTTTAAGCAATTAACCAAGTAAATAAAAAAGAAGAAGAGGTATAAGATTTTTATATCTCTTTGCACATAACCCGCTACATCTATTCTCACTCTCCAAAACTATTTTATCATTTGTCACAAAAATGTATGTTTTACATATTAATATAGTAAAATGTGATAATTAAATCAAAAGGACAATAATGAAAAAGATTTCTATGATCTTTATAAGTGCAGTTTTAGCACTGGGGGCGAGTGTTTTATCAGCAAACTCTCAAAACCTTCAAATATTTAGTGTTGAGAATAAAAATGGTGCGATTACCGCTAAAACAGTTGAGAAAGCTTTTGGAGATGTTGGTGTAGTAGTAGATGTAAACAATGACATGAACTCAATCTTTTCTAAAAGATACGGTAGTGTTCATCATAAAAAGTATAACTTAGCGATCTTCACAAATGATAAACTGCTAAAGAAACTTATGAGTGAATATCCTAGCATCGGTATGATAACGCCACTTACTATGTCAATCTATGTAGATGCAAAAGACAACATTAATATTTCTACTCTCTCTTTGCACGGTATGTCTAGAATCACAAAGATTCCTGCAACAAACCCAGACCTCATAGCATACTCAAAGTTAGTAGATGCAGCACTTCATAAAGCACTTCCAAACGGTAAATATCTGAGTGTAAATCATGCTCCAAATACAAATGAAGACTTAGTTACTGAGTTTACAACAGAATTTGAACTTGAAAAAGGTGCTACATATATAAGTGCAAAAAACAGTTTTAAAAAAGAGTTTGAAGGTGAAATAAGTCCAGTTGGATTTTTAGTACCAAAGTCTTATACGTTAGAGCATGACGCTTATGACTTTTTCGATACTTACTCTATCATTAGATTTAATGCTATCTATCCAGTTTCAAAAAACCATCCAGATGCCGGTGCTTACGCTCCTTTTTCAGTAGTTATCTACAAGAAAAAAGATGACGACACTGTACATATAGCTTACCCATCAATTGACAACTGGATCGATGACCTAGGTATCAAAGAAGAAGCAACAATCAAAGCAGTTCGCGAAACTCAAGAAAAGATTAAAAATATTCTTACAGAACTTACTGAATAATTTATATATTCACTTGCATAGTAGCAAGTGAATATCCTTCATTAAAATGAAAAAATTAATATTTATTTACATCTTATTGTTTCAAACATCTCTTTATAGTTGTGCAACATGTCAACTAATGGTTCCATCTGCTGAAGTTAGTTTAGAATTGAGGGTTAATAAAAAACAGTTAACCAACATTGATATAGAGTGGAAGTTTTCTGATTTGTATTCAAAGGAGCTTGTAAAACAATACGATAAAAATCAAAATGACAAGCTTGATGAAAAAGAATTAGATATTATACTCAACGCTAAGCTTAATTATCTTATTCCAAAAGAGATGCTTACAAAGATTAACTACTCAAATGATACTGAGATAGATAGCTTAAATATCAAAGCAAACTATGAAAATTTTGATTTAAAAATGGAAGGTGGACTCCTCGTTTTTAGATACAACTCAAATTTAAAGTTAAATATTGAAGATAAATCAACACTTTCTTTTGTATTTGAAGATGATGAAGGATTTTTCGATTTTGTGTCTTCATCTTTAAATATAAACGATAGCGAGTTATATCATAATGAAAATCTTTATCTTTTTACTGCCACAGTCTTTTTTAGCTACACTTCATTAGATAAGCAAGAAAAGCCTACCGAGGTAGTAAAAGAGCAAAATCAAACAATACCACAAGAGGTTCAAACCCCAGAAGTTGTTGAAGACTCTAGTATGCAAGAAAACTTACTTAAGAGTAGTATAGTGAAGATTAAGGGACTTTTTGAAGATATAAAAGATGAACAAAATCCATTTACATATATATTTTTACTCTTTTTTGCATATATCTATGGAGTGGTTCATGCTCTTGGGCCGGGACATGGAAAGACACTTGTTGGAAGTTACTTCCTATCTAATGACAGGTCTTATTCTAAGGCTTTATTTATATCATTAGCTATTGGTGTTGTGCATACATTCTCAGCTTTTTTACTAACACTTATTATTTACTTCATAGTAGATACCTTTTTAGCTAAGTTTTTAGATGAGAGCATCTACTATACAACAAAAATATCAGCACTAATAATAATCGCAATAGCTCTTTATTTACTATATCAAAAGTACAAAGTATATAAAAAATTTAAAAATGCACAACCACTATATGGTTTTAGTACAGACCCTCACGTTCCGACTTGTGCATGTTCATCATGTACGGTAGACAACAACTCAACAGATATGGCACTCATCATCTCTGCAGGGATAATTCCGTGTCCGGGAACTGTAACTATATTTATATTTTCACTTTCACTTGGTTTATACTATGCTGGATTTTTATCTGCTCTTGTCATGAGTCTAGGTATGAGTACAATAATATTTTTCTCTGCAATACTTAGTGTACTAGTTCGTAAAAAAACATCTAAGACCAATAGTAATTTGAAGATGTATTTAGAGTATGGAAGTTTGTTTATAATACTTACTTTAGGGTTTATTTTATTGTTTATGTAGTGCTGATTATGACTGCTTTATTTCTTAGAGTGTTTTTCTCTCCCCTTTTCGTGAAACTCAAGGTATGATTAAAGATATCCTTGCAGACCTTACTGAGTAGTTAGTTCTAGCTAGTAAACCTTCCTCATTCCTAGGCTATTTTGGCTTGGGACTCAACATACTTAACTCTTTTTATCTTTTCTTCTATTTTTATATCTGTCATGTGCTTCTATATTAGAATGATGACAAGTCTAATTTATAAGTTGTATCTAGATAAATCTTTCTTTTAATAATGAATAGCGTATAAAAAAATAATTTTAATTTTTAGTAATAATAAAAAAATCGCAAAAAAATCAATCTCAATAAACGTTAAAAGAGATAATTCTATTGCATTTTGAAATATTAATTATGTATAAAATGATTAATAGATATAATACATAGTATTAGAAGGAGAATCTTATGAAATTACCACATCCAATACAATATCAAGGAAGTAAAAGAAATTTAGCATCACAAATTCTTCAGTATTTTCCATTAGATATCGAAACATTAATTGAACCATTCGCAGGCTCAGCTGCAATTAGTGTAGCTGCTGCATATAATAATTATGCAAATAAGTTCATCATAAATGACCTAAATAAACCTTTATTAAATTTACTAGAATTAATTATAGAACATCCAAATAAAATTTCAAATAATTATGAAAAAATATGGAACAAACAGCACATAAATAGTGTTGAACATTATTTTGAGATAAGAGAAAAATTTAATAAATCAAAAGATAGCTCATTGTTCTTATATCTAATGGCTAGATGTGCAAAGGGAGCGGTTAGGTATAACAAGAGTGGAGAATTTAATCAAAGTCCTGACAAAAGACGTAAAGGTACTATACCTGAGAGAATGAAAAAAAATATTATGGGTGTATCATCTTTGTTAAAAGGTAAGGTTAAATTTAAATCTGAAGATTATAGACTATTAATTAATGATATTTCTGAAAAAGACTTATTGTATATGGATCCACCATATCAAGGAGTTTGTTCAAATAGAGATTCAAGATATTATTCTGGAATAGATCATAGTGAATTTGTAGTTTTTTTGGAAGAATTAAATAATAAAAATATTTCATATATTATAAGTTATGATGGGAGACTAGGTGATAAAAAGTATGGAGAGCCGATGCCTAAACATTTAAACTTAGAACATATTGAAATTAATGCAGGACGTTCTTCTCAAGCAACATTACTTGGAAAAAAAGATATTACTTATGAATCATTATATCTATCCAAAGCATTACAAAAAAGAATTATAAATGACAATCAAAACACTTTAATTATGAAAGAACTAAAATATGCCTGATTACACACAAGAATTTCTAGATTTACTAAAAACAATAACTAGGAAGCGTGCAAAAATAGTGATTGACCATATTTTAAAACATGGTTTTATTACAACAGAAGATTTAAAAGTACAATATGGGTATGACCATCCACCAAGAGCTGTACGAGATGTTAGAGAGGAAGGTATTCCTATTCAAACTTATAAAGTAAGTGATAGCAATGGGAAGAAAATTGCAGCTTATAGATTTGGTGATTTTAAGGCTGCCCGCTTTTCGAAATTATCTGGAAGAACAGCTTTATCCAAGAAAATTAAAGAAGAATTAATTACCAAATATGGATGTAAGTGCTTTATTTACTTAGAAACTACAAATGAAAAAAATCTACAAATTGATCATAGAATACCATTTGAGGTAGCTGGGGATGGAAATGGAAAATTTGAATCTGAAGAATTTATGCTATTATCAGCTTCTGCAAACCGTGCTAAATCATGGTCTTGTGAAAACTGTGATAATTGGAAAAATGATAAGAATGAAGAAGTTTGTATATCATGTTATTGGGCTTACCCTGAAAATTATGAACACATAGCAATGAAACAAGTAAGACGTATTGATCTAATTTGGGAAGATAAAGAAATTGAAAAATATGAGCTCCTAAAAAGCAATGCAAAACTTTTAGATAAAAGTATTCCTGAATTTGTTAAAGATTTAATTCAAAAGCATATAGAAGATGACTCCTAATAAGTAATAGCACCGAACAGCAGAGCTGTCGGTGAAGACAAACATTATAAAATATCTTAAATAGTAAAAATAACTAAACCTTCCTAACCCTACAAACAGTATCGTTCCAAGCCTGCATTCCTACCATTGGGGCAGGGTTGATTGGGATGATGTGGTTTGGATTGAAACCGTTTCCAGCACCTCCAAACTTTTTATCCCACCAGATATTTCCATCTAACTCTAAGTCGTCATCTTTTGAAAAACCTGTAATATTTTGTTTTTCGCCATTTATACCTTTAGCAATCCTACCGCCAAAGTTCATACCAAGTGAGTTACTCATAGCTATAACTTGTGGATGGATGCCTTGTGTTACATGAGCTTTTACACTCATTGTTCCTACTACTTCATCTTTTAGTGAAGCTCTAAATCCACTCTTTGGTCTATATGTAGTTATCTCCATATAGTCACCGTCTTTTATGTTTAGTTTTTTAGCAGTTTCAGAGTTTATCCAAACAGGGTTATCATGAACTATCTCTGTTAAGTACTTTTGTGAAGTTGTTCTTGCTTGAGTGTGAACATTCCATTTAAAAGTAGTAAGGACTAGTTCATCTTCTTTTATCTCTTTAAGTGACTTTGGCATCTCAAAGTGAGGAAACCCATCATCTTTTATGTTTAGAGATTTGGCAGTATCTTCTATGACACTTGAGTATATTTCAAACTTTCTAGATGGAGTTTTCAGACCTTTTCTTGGCACTCCATCCTTCATGATACCGATGGCTTTGTTCTTGCCCTTTTTTTCAACATAGATGATGTCATTTTTTACAAATGAGCCTTCAAGCTGTTTTTTACTTAGAACTTTGTCGTATGACTCGTAGTTTTTCTCTTTGTCTTCAACCCAGACACCGTGCTTTTTCATATACTCAAAACCGCTAAGTCCTTCTCTTTTAGGAAGAGTTGAAAGGCGGAGTTTTATAAACTCTTCGTAAGAGTCAAACGCAAAGTATTTAGATACTGGCTCACCCAGTCTTTTTGCTACTTTTATAAGAGTATCTGCCAAGTTTTCACACTCATAAGGAGGCTCTATGGCAGGTTGTCTAAGTGCAAAGTATGGGATAAGCTCATAAGCATTTCTACCCTCTATAGTGTACCTCTCAAAGTATGTAGCATCTGGGAGAATGATATCAGAATAGTGAGCCATCTCAGAATAAACTACATCACTACAAGCATGAAAAGGTATGACGTTCTCATCTTTAAGTACATTAACTGTCACAGATGGACCCTCAGGCCAAGTCTGTGGAGCTGAGATAGTGTAAGATATATAAACATCTATTTGCTGTTCTTTGTTTTTAAGTTTATCAAAGGCAAGTTGACTAACTCTCATCTTTTGCCATTTGTTTGAGAGTGGATATAGTCTTGGGTCTTCTAAGTCAGTTGTAAATTTTGGTTTTGCTGGAACAGGTTTAGGCATAGGAAAGTCTTTTTTACTTTTAGAACCACCAAAAGCGTAACCGCCTTTTTTACCGATGCTACCAACTAAAGCATTTAAGATCACAACTGCTCTATCATTGTTAAGACCGTTTTGGTGAGCTTGTGAGCCTCTATTTGTAAAAGCGGCACAAGCAGGAGCGGCAGATGCAAACTCTATAGCTACTCTCACGATATCTTCTTCACTAAGACCGCTAACTTCAGATGCATACTTAGGAGTGTAAGGTTTAACAAACTCTTTTATATCTTCCAAAGAAGTATTACACCACTCATCTATGAATTCTTTGTCATATAGTTTTTTCTCTACGATTACATTTGCCATTGCCAGAGCTATAGCACCCTCAGAAGATGGAAAAGGAGCGAACCACTCATCACTTCTTCCTGCTGTATTTGAAAGCCTGGTATCAAATGTTACAAGCTTCAGACCTTTTCTTTTTCCCTCTACAAACCTTTTTAGAAGAGGAAGTCCGCCTTGGTGTGTCTCAAAAAAGTTAGAACCGAAGTTTAGAAGATATTTACAATTGGCTGCATCCAGTGTTTCCCAGCTTGTGTCACCTATGGTCGTGTAGTTTGCAGCTCTTTTGTTTGATGAGCATAGACCTCTATGGTTCAGTATGACCGGT
>NZ_JBFFNS010000036.1:0-15093 GCF_041563035.1 Sulfurimonas sp.
AAACTCTATGTTTTTACACCACTGTATCGAAGCTGGATTGACATCTGTTATTATCAATGTAAAACATATCATTCCTATAAATAAAATAAGTAAAGAAGATCAAGAAATATGTGATGACTTGATTTTCAACCGTAAACCAAAGGGAGAGGCTCTGTTTAACTTCATAGAGCACTTTAGTACTAAAGAAGCGATAGACACTAACGTAGAAGATGCAGCTTATCTGGCGATGAGTGATGAAGAAAAAATAGCCAAACTTCTTATGGATGGAGATAAAGAGAGAATGATTCCTCTTGTTGAAGAGGCTCGCAAAACAATAGCACCTGAGAAAATCGTAAATGAGATTCTTATAGATGCCATGAAGGTTGTCGGTGAGCTTTTTGGCTCCGGTCAGATGCAGCTGCCATTTGTTCTTCAAAGTGCTGAGACTATGAAAAAGACTGTTGATCACTTAAACCCATACTTACCAAAAGTTGAAAAAACTGTAGATACGACTCTTGCACTGGGAACTGTAAAAGGTGATGTTCACGATGTTGGTAAAAACCTTGTAGATATCATACTATCAAACAACGGTTTTAAAGTTCAAAACCTTGGTATCAAAGTTGAACTGGAAGATTTTATACAAGCTACAAAAGATGGTCATATCTCTGCATTTGGTATGAGCGGACTCTTGGTTAAATCGACTCAGGTAATGCAAGAAAACCTCAAGGCTCTAAAAGCTGAGGGTATAGATATTCCTGTTTTACTTGGGGGAGCCGCTCTTACTCGTACTTTCATAGATGACTTCTGCCGTCCTTTTTATGATGGTCCTATTTTCTACTGTAAGGATGCCTTTGACGGTGTTACAGCGATGAGCCGTATTGAAGCAAAAAACTTTGACACAGATCTTCACGGAAAAGATAGTGAAGAGAAAGTTGAAAAAGAAAAAAAAGAAATCATTATCCCGCCATTTAAAGAACTTAAGATGCCATCTCGTGATGTTAAAGTTCCGACTCCTCCATTTTGGGGTAGACGTGAGATGAAACTTACAACTACACAGATTGAAATGGCATTTGAGTGGATTAACCATAAGATACTTTTTAAATCTCGTTGGGGTTACAGCTCTAAAGGTATGACAAAAGAGCAATACCAAAAACAGGTTGATGAAGTTATCATGCCTGCGTATGAAAAACTAAAGGCTCAATTTTTGGATGAGAAACTTTTTGAGCCGACTATTATCTATGGTTATTGGCCATGTAGAAGTGATGACAACACTCTTCTTATCTTTGATGAGACTGAGGGTTATAACTCGGCTGATGAAGTTAACACTGAGCATCTGGAACATGTTATGGGAAGAGCAATCAAGCAGTTTACTTTCCCAAGACAAAGAAAAGCACCGCACCGTGCATTGAGTGACTTTTTTCATAACGATAGACATGATGTTATAGCACTAACATGTGTTAGTGCTGGTGGTAAACTGAGTGATGCAGAACGCCTTATCTACGATGAGGGCAACTATACTGAGTATTATCAGTTTCATGGACTTGGAGTTGAGTTAGCTGAGGCGTTAGCAGAAATAGCTCACAAACAGATCAGACTTGACCTGAACATTTCAGAAGGCGAAGGAAGTAAACTAAGTGATGTTCAGATGAATAAGTATCAGGGAAGCAGATACTCGTTTGGTTACGCAGCTTGTCCAGACTTAGAACTAAACCGTCCTCTATTTGATTTGCTTAAACCTGAAGAGTTTGGGATTGAACTTAGTGAGACTTTCCAGATTCATCCGGAACAATCAACAAGTGCATTGGTTGTTTACCATCCAAACGCAACTTATTACAACGTATAAGTAAAAGAGAGAGGCAAGTGTCTCGAGCTTGAGTCTCTCTTTTAAGGCTAGATTCTACTTTTAAATAGTGTGGAAAAAATGTAAGCCCCCTATTTACGCACGTCTCCGATAGCTAAGAGCTTCTAAAATATGACTCTTTTGTATATCTTTGCTTGCATCCAAATCAGCAATGGTACGCCCTACTTTTTGAATCTTTTTTATACTTCTAAAAGATAATGAAAATCTACTTACAGCCATATCTAAAACATCTTTAGCATCGCTTTCTAAAACACAAAACTTCTCAACCTCTGCATCGCTGAGTTTGGCATTGAAACTATCCTGCCCTCTTTTTTTAGAAAATATATGAGCCTCTACAACTTTACGGTGCAGCTCTTTTGACGTGAAACTAGCTTTATCATCAGCTTTGACATTTTGCATCACTACATTCATATCTACTCTATCTAAGAACGGATCTGAGAGTCTGTTTTTATATCTTTGTATTTCCATCTCATTGCATCTACACTCCAGATGCTCATTTAAAAGATTTCCGCATGGACATGGGTTCATAGCTCCAATGAAAAGAAAATCACTTGGATACTCTACTTTAGAGTTTACTCTAGAGATCCTGATGCGGTTATCCTGCATCGGCTCTCTAAGTGCTTCAAGTATGTTTTTGGAAAAGTGAGGCAGTTCATCGAAAAACAAGATGCCATTATGCGCCAAACCGACCTCACCTATCATCGCTTTATGAGAACCGCCTCCAAACACGCTGGCGAGGGTAGACGAGTGGTGAGGTGAACGCATGTTCCTATGAGGTTTAAACTCCGGTTCGACCAGTTCTAAAGCCTGAAGTTTGGCGACATCTAGTATCTCGTCTGATTTCATAGGCGGCAGTATATATCTAAGTCTTTTTGCTATCATACTTTTACCACATCCAGGAGAGCCTTCAAAGAGAATATTATGAAATCCAGCCGATGATATCAGTGCAGCTCTTTTCGCTACCTCTTGCCCCTTTACATCGCTGAAATCTTCATCATAATCATTTACATAGTAATACTTCTCTCCCTTGATCTCATAATGTGGATATGCGATATCTGTCTGCTCTATACTCGGAGTAACACTCTCTTGGTTTTTAAGCACTTCTATTGCATCTTGAAGATTTTTTACACCGTAAAACTCTATGCCGGGAATCTTAGATAGTTTATGCAGACTCTCATATGGAACGATAGCTTTAGAGATTACTTTTTGGTTTGCCAAAGATAACATAAGCGGATAGAGTTGGATGTTTTCTTTTACATTTCCGTCAAGACCAAGCTCACCAAAAACGAACCACTCACTCAGATCATCTTCCAAAGAGTCAAGCGCAACCAAAAGAGCTATACTCAGATCAAACTGACTGCCCTCTTTTTTCAAGTCACTCGGAGCAAGGTTTATCGTGATGCGTTTTGGAGGAAAAGAAAACTCGTTACTTAAAAGTGCAGACTTCACACGCTCTTTCGCTTCGGTAATAGACGCAGATGCAATCCCTACAATTGAGAAAGAGGGAAGCCCCTTTGTAAGCGTAGACTCAACATGCACAACCTTAGCATCTATACCTTCGTATGTAGCGCAGGAGACTTTTTTCATGATAGTTTTCCTTTAAAAATCTAACGGGCTTATAACTTTAGCCTTATTCATCTCTGAGACAACATGTGTGTATATCATGGTTGTCTCAACACTTTTATGACCTAGCAGCTCCTGAATACTTCGTAAATCTATGCCCGCTTGTAGCAGATGCGTTGCATAACTATGTCTAAATATATGTGAAGTTACACGTTTGTTAAGGTTTGCTTTTTGAGATGCTACTTTTATATTTCTTCCTAAAGTTTGTGGCATAACATAATGTCGCCTCTTCTCTTTTGTTCTTGGATCAGTTGAAATACTTTTCATAGGAAATAAGAATTGCCACTTTGTTTCAAACTTTGCATGTGGATATTTTTTCTCTAAAGCATATGGTATAAAAACACTTCCGTAACCATCTTCTAAATCTCTTACATGCAAGTTATTTACTACTGCCACTTGTTCTAAAAGTTTTGCTTTTAGTTTCTGAGGTAATGGCACAGTTCTATCTTTTAAAGATTTTGAATCCCATACATATATCTTGTTGAATCCAAAGTCTATATCTTTCAAACGTAAATTTAATACTTCATTCATACGAAGCCCACAGCCGTACATTAGATGAACTAATAAACTATACTCAAATGGAATATTTTGCAAAACTAAATTAACTTCATCTTTAGTTAGCACAACTGGTATATGTTTTCTCTCTTGTGCCCTCAGGGCTTGAATATTCCACTTTGTTACATCTACTCCTAAAACTTCTTTATATAAGAATAAAATGGCACTAAAAGCTTGGTTTTGAGTTGTTGGAGAAACATTGTTTGATGTAGCTAACTTTGTTAAGTATGCTTCTATTTCCTCCTTTCCCATATCTATAGGATGTTTTTTACGATGAAATAAAATATAATGCTTTATCCAATGCACATAAGTTCTCTCTGTTGAATAACTGTAGTGTTTAAACCTAATCTTGTCTCGAACCAAATCCAATAGCTTTTTTTTAACTTCCAACTTCAATCCTTTACTTAAGTATCATTGTGAGTGTTATGTAATATATTTACAATTTAACACTCATTTGAGGCTGTTATTTGTCTATAAAATATTTAACCGTCATCTTTTCTTTAAGAATAATATGGCGTATTTAATAAAAAAGTGAAAAAAATTGCATTTTGTCATATTTTTTAATAAATTTATATTTTTAACAATCATTTTATCTAATGGTTAATTATATTTATTAAGGTTATTTTATATACAATGATGTTGAATAAATAGTTATGTAATAAAAGGTTAATATGAATATTTATGAAAAACTAGGAAGTATGGTAGTGTCTTTTCAAGATTTAGAACATGCTATAGAAATGCTTATTTTTTCAAGCATGACAAGTGAATTACGTCAGATAGAAATTATAATGAGTCTTATTTCTTTCAAATCTAAAGTTAACATTATGAATGCATTACTTTTGGAACTTCACACTGCTGATGACGAACTTGACTCAAGCAATATACATCATATACTTGCAGATATTAAAAAAAGTTGTCACACATCTGAACAAAGAAGAAACCAATTAGTTCATTCGAAGTGGGCATATAGCTTTAAAAATGCACCAGATCTTATGTTAAGAATAAAAGATTCAGCAACATCTAAAAAAGGTTATTCTTATTCTATTGAAGACATGAATACAAGTCAACTTGAAGAAGATATTGAATTTATTAATAAAACAACAGAACGTGTCCATAAACTTAGAAATGATTTATCATTGAAATTTAGAAGAACTCATGGACTTGATGGATTATCAAATATTTTTACACACAAATCTTTAACAAATTTTATTAATGATTCGTTTTTAGAAAAGCACAATGCTAATAATGATTTACATAACAAAACGCAGGAGCCAATATGAACCCGCAAACGAGTTCATATTGCTCTCCTTGAACGTTATAGTAAAGGAAATATACATATGGATTACAAAATATCATTACCAATAAAACTTGCTTATGATTTAGCAGTTAAATTTATTTTATGGGTGAAAAAAAATCAAACTAAGGAAAATGGTGAAATTAAAATATCAAAAGTACTTCACCAAGGAAAACTTTTTACTTGCTCTAAGGAGTATGTGAAAAACAGTTTAACAATTGAAGAAATACCAGAGTTTTTGTTAAAATTAGCAGAACAAAATATTGATTTAAAATATAGGAATAATGGTAGTTTTGCCAAACACGATAAATTACTAAACAATGATAAAATTAAAATTTTAATTAATAATACAAGAATATCAACATTCTTTGTTTTTTCAGATGGAGATAAAGTGTTACTACATAATAGAGAAAAAACACATAACGATTTATCAATATTAGAAAATGATAAGTATGATATGTTTGGAGCAGTTAGTTTTGAAAATTCAACTATAAAACTAAAGATAAAAGATAATGATTTTTTTAAATCAAAAATAGTTAATATAGAATGTATTCCAGGTTTTGCTTTTGAGGATACAATAGAACCAAATGATAATTTACTAGGTAGACAAACTGTAATAATGATTGGATTAATTTTATACTTAAGTCCTGAAGATTTTGATAAGGCTGAATCTACAAATACATCAATAGTTGAGAAGTTTAATTTAGAAAATATTCCAAATGAAAAACTATTAACATCTAAAGCGAATTTAGGAATCAATTATTTAATTAACAAATAAGACTATAACAAAACATAGGAACTAATAAGTTACCTAACGGTCACTTATTAGCTCTATTCAACCGTTATATACACAGGAGAACATTCAAATGAAAAAAATATTTTTAGCTTTAGTCATAATAGTAATTGTATTTGTAGCAACATTTTTTCTAAACTCTGATTTTAAAAACCTAGTCATTAATGTTGGGGCTTCCACAAGCAAACAAGAAGTATTACATCAACTTGGAAAAGATGCTCCTCCAGTAATGCACGTAACACATAGAATTCCATCATTTGAAAAAAATGATAAAACAATACTTAATAATTATGAATTAATGATTATAAATACTAATAATCAAAATTCTATTTATGAACTTAAAATAAAAAATAATAAGTTTTCTCATTCTATTGAAACAAATATATATGTTGCTAGTCATGAAACAAAAAAAATTCCTTTTAGCATATATATACCTATTAAACTAAATACAAATTCAAGAGGTATAGAAGGACTTGAAATTAATGTTATTGATAAAAACAATCCTACATTAATTGCAAAAGAAAATGTTGGATTTATACTAAAAAGTATATAACAACTACGAGGAGACCAATAATTTACCCTAGCGGGAAAATTATTGCTCACGACAAACGTTAGACAGCAAGGTAATAAGATGAATCCAACAAGGATTGAACCACCATTTAAATGCATCTTTTGTAATAGTAATGAAAACACATTTACATCATTAGAACATATAGTACCTCATTCATTAGGTAATAATGTTCTTGTTATGGAAAAAGGTTGGGTATGCGATACATGTAATAATATCTGCTCAGCTTTTGAGTCTAGAGTAATTAATCATTCTCTGTTTGGAGCAGAACGGGCGATGCTTGGAGTTATTACAAAAAAAGGTAAACCTGCTAGATCAAAATATGGAAAACTACATTGGAATGCCGAACCATCTATGGAAAAAAATGTTATTTCTATAGATAAAAAAGAACTAAACAAAGCTCCTATTTTTTCCAATAAAATAATTATTCCTGTACATGACAAATACAATTATGACGTAGCAAAATTACTTCTTAAAATTGGTGTTGAAATATTATCTAAGGCTTACTACAAGGAGTCCTTTTTAATAAATAAACTAAGTGAAGCAAAAAAACATATTATTAAAGATGATAGTGCTATATGGCCTTATTTTGTTATTAGAAATAACAAAATTCACGAGCATATTATAAGCATTTTTGAATCCTTTCCAGAGAAGCATAAATACATTACTTCATTAGGTATAGATATATTTTTACAAGATGTAGATGATGACATAATTTTATTCTTTTTTTATGGTAATTTCAAAGTAGGTATATCTTTAACATCAAGAGCAATCAACTGGTTACAAGTTTTAGATTATTGGAGAATAGCTTACGTAGGATGTCCAATTGAGTTTAAGAACTATAGTAGTGTCTAACAAGTACGAGGAACGCAATAATTTACCCTACGGGAAAATTATCGCTCACGACAAACGTTATCCGCTCACTGCGTGACCGGATAATCGTCATGTAGGTGGTTGGCTAGAATATAATGGTAAAAAGTACGAATAACATATAACAAAATATCTAACACTTCGCTCTATCTGCCTTTGAGACGTTTATCATTCTTCTTTTATACGTTCAAATAAAAATGGTAAAATATAATTATGAACATATATATGAGGTTTAACAAGTGAGCATATTTGCCCTACAATCACCAGCGAGTGGTTTTTTAGATGAAGATCTAAAACGCTTTAATAAAGAGTTTGATGACTGGTGTGTTCAGTTTGAGAGCTTTGAAGATGCTAATATTATTGCACAAAGTCTTGACAAAAAAAGAACTGCAGATGTTATTGAGATTACACCTCTTAGTTACCCGAAGTATTTTTTTCACACTCTAAAAGGAATCATCCTCACAACAAGACAAATCGAGGATAAGATAATATGCATTATTGAGCCACATATGGGTCAAAACTTTCGCATTGCAGTGTGTGATTTAACTACAAAAAATGTAAGGATTACAAATACCAGCTATAGAAATGTACTGAGCGTAGAAGGTGCATTTGCACATTTTGAGATATAGAAAATGAGGTATATATGACAGTTAAACAATGGTTAAGCACAATCATAACTTACATTTCCATACCCGTAACTCTGTTGGTTTGTGGATGGGATTTAGGTTGGTGGCAAGCGTGGGTCTTTTTTGTGCTCATCGTTGCATCCGGCATAGGTGGACGCATATGGGCAGAACATAGACATCCGGGTATTCTGGCTGAACGGTTCAATATTAAGGCTCAAAATGTAAAGTCTTGGGATAGAGTGACTGCCCCATTGATGGCAATAAGCCTATCATTTCCACTTACCATAGTAGCAGGTCTCGACCACAGTTTTGCATGGTCTCCACACTTTCCCGTCTGGACAAATCTGCTCGGCTTTGTTCTCATCACATTTGGATACGCCTTCGCCTCATGGGCCTTGATTGAGAACCGTTTCTTTTCCAGTTTTGTGCGTATCCAAAAAGAGAGAGGACATGAAGTGTGCAGTAGTGGTCCTTACAAAATCGTACGGCATCCGGGCTACGCCGGAAATGTTTTAGCACTTCCTGGAATTGTTCTTGCCTTAGGTTCGGTATGGACATTGATTCCGGTGGTCATAGCCATAATGATTAGCGTGATAAGAACGGAATTAGAAGACAGAACTCTTCAAGAAGAGCTCAATGGGTATAAAGAGTATGCACAACAGGTACGATATAGATTGATCCCTGGGATATATTAAAAAGATTCTAACTAAAATCGAAGTGTTCTAAATGGTTTTTCAAATGCTCTTCTAATGCTAACTTATACTCGTTAAGAAAATACGCTACTATTTCGTCTTTATCGTTAACCAAGTCTTGTGCTGACTCAACTGAAGATGCAGCCATCCATGCATTAAATCTTGCAGCACCATAGGTAAACGAGGCGCTTACCTCACCTTGAGTCACTTCATTACTTAGTTGCTCATTTGCAAGTGCTATGTGTGCATCAGCTCTTTGTAAAAATCCGTTATTTGTATCACTCATGATTATTTCCTCTATATATTATTTAGAACTCTTTTTCTCTTTTTGCATTCTTTTGTACTCTTTTTCAAACTTCTTTCTTCTTGCATATGAAAGCTTATCTATAAAAAGAATCCCATTTAAGTGATCTATCTCATGCTGAATAGCTACACTTAGCAGTCCATCAGCTTCCAAAGTTTTTGTGTTTGCATCTCTGTCTTGAAAGTTAACAGTAATATTTTCAAATCTTGTTATATCTTCATAAAAAGTAGGAACACTTAAACAACCCTCTTGGTAAATAATCTCACCATCTTTTTTAGTGATAATTGGGTTTATCATCTCTATAAGGTTTTCTATAGGCTGTTCACCGTCTTCTTCTGGAATGTTTAATATCAGTGCCTGCTTAGGATGAGCAACTTGGATAGCCGCAAGACCGATTCCATTAGTCTTAACCATAACCGGATACATCGCATCTAAAAGATCGTGCAACTCTTTATCAAATTTTTCGACTTTTTTTGACTTTTCTCTAAGCCTTTTGTCTGGATATTCTACTATACTTAAATTCATCTATATATATTTACTCTTGTGTTGATTGTGCTGATCTATTTCTTTGTGAAACTGCAAAATCTATTTTCTTATCACTATACGCTTTTTCGATTCCATCCATAGCACTAACTACAATTTCTTCTACTGAATAGAGGGTTGCAATGTCAGTAATACCAATAGATATTTTTAGCTGTATTTCACGATCTGCCAAGAAAAAGTTAGAATTAGAAACTAAGTCACATAGTCTCTCACTAGCTTTTAGTGCGCTTGGTATATCCGTATGTTTTAGAAGCATTGCAAAAACACCATTACCATAATGAGCAACAGTATCACTTCTTCTTGATGTTTTAAGGAGAAGTCTTGCTATTGTTCTTGTCATAAGAGTTATAGCTTTTTCGTTGTTCACGCTATCTTTTAACTCACGTGAGAGTTCTATCATGATAAGCGAGCTTTTGTGTTTGAACTCAGTAATAAGTTCTACTTCCTGCTCTATTTTAGTCAATAAATAACGTTTATTATAAACACCATATTTATTATCAAAGATAGTTTCATTCTCTACATTCTTAACTATTTTAGCAGTATCATCATACAAAGTTTTCATCTGAATACTCTGCTTTTTCAAAATGGCATTTAGCTTTGAAACATCCCCTTCTAAAGATGCAGCTATCCCGGCAGCAGCTTGAATATCGCTATTTTCTTGAAGTTCTTTTTTTCTTTTATCTAAAATTTTTGTCATAAGTGCCATATTTTTGTAAAGGTTGGCAGTAACACTTAAAATGCTTTTTACAGATGTAAAACCTTTTTTGAGACTCTGTTCAAGCATGATAGTGTTTTCATCATCATTACTCTCTTCGAGTTCAAGCATAGATTGTATCTGTTTACGAAGGTTCTCACTCTTGTCCTCTAAAAGTCTATCAAAATAGAGTGAGAAGTTGTTTGGAGTAGGTGGCAAGTTATCTGTTATAAGCGCACTTAATACCTCTTTTGAGTATATTTCTAAATCACTAGTAGGCTCATCCATATCTAACGCTGCAACCGTTGGTTCATGCGTTGCACTGACATCACGACGATTTCTACTTCTTAAAGATCCTGCCATCTTATCCCCTTACTCTTTATCGTTTTTGACTAAAACCTCATCAATCATTCCATACTCCATAGCTTCTTTTGCGCTCATAAAGTTATCACGATCGGTATCTTTTTCTACTCTCTTAACACTCTGCCCAGTATTTTTTGCCAAAATACCGTTAAGCTCTGCTTTCATACGAAGTATCTCTTCTGCTTGAATAGCTATATCTGTTGCTTGACCTTGAGCACCACCTAAAGGTTGGTGTATCATGATACGAGCATGAGGAAGAGCATATCTCTTACCCTTCTCACCAGATGAAAGTAAAAATGCACCCATAGATGCGGCTTGTCCTATACATATTGTAGCAATATGTGGACGAATATAGTTCATAGTATCAAAAATAGCCATTCCTGCAGTAACAACTCCACCAGGAGAGTTTATGTAGAAATAGATGTCTTTCTCTGGATCTTCTGCTTCAAGAAATAGCATTTGTGCAACAATTGAAGAAGCAACTGAATCGTTAACTTCTCCACTTAGCATAATTATTCTATCTTTTAAAAGACGAGAGTAGATATCATAAGAACGTTCACCACGACCTGTCTTTTCTACTACATAAGGAATATAACTCATACTTACGCTTCTTTTATCTTTGAGTTAAGAAGCTGGCTAAGAACTTTGTCTTCTACCATTGACATCTGAACTGCAGGAAGATAACCAGCATCTTTATACTGCTCATATGCTTTTTGAGGGTCTTGACCCATTTGCATTGCTTCGTAGTAGATAGTTTGCATAACTTCTTGCTCTTCAACTTTTACGTTTTCAGCAGCAGCTAGTGCATCGATGATAAAAGTAGCTTTTACACTTCTCTGTGCATCTTCACGTAAACTATCACGAAGTTCTTCTAGTTTATCAGAATTTTCACGAAGCTCATTAATCTCATCTTCGCTCATGCTTTGAGCTTTTTTGTTAAGAGCCATATCGATCTCTTGATCTACAACAAATTCTGGAAGGTCAAAGTTGATACCGGCAACAAAAGTCTCAAGTAGTGCCGGCTTTAACTCGTCATTGTAAAGTTTAGATAACTCTTCGTTTTCCATTTGAAGTTTAACTTGTTTTGTAAGTTCTTCTAAAGTTGCATCTTCTTGACCTGGAAGCATTTTTTTAGCTAATTCATCATCGATTGCTACTTCATCTTTAACTTTAATACCGTTAACTTTTACTTTGAAAGAAGCAGCCTTACCAGCTAACTCTTTACCACCGTAGTTTTCTGGGAAAGTTACGTCTATTACAACTTCTTCATCTCTTTTTACACCGATAAGTTGATCTTCAAAACCTGGGATAAACTGACCTGAACCTAAACGTAGTTCAAAGTTTTCAGCAGTACCGCCTTCAAAAACAACACCGTCAACAGAACCTTCAAAATCGATAACAGCAGTATCGCCATCTTTCATTTTACGGTTTCTTGTGATATCTTTTAGAGGAGCTTGTGCTTCTGCTAATTCTTTAATTCTTTTTTCAACATCAGCGTCAGTTACAACAGGCTTATCAAAGTCTTTAATCATTGAAGCATAATCACCAAGTTCTATAACTGGTCTCATAGCAACTTTTACAGCTACTTCAATTTTGTCATCAGATTTATCAAATTTAGAAATGTTTGGCTCACCGATTAGTGAATCATTTGCAATATTTAATTCTTCTAAACCTTTAGCAAGAACTTCACGAAGAGCTTCAGCTTCAGCATCTTGAACAAGTCTTTCACCATATTGTTTTTTAACAACAGCTACAGGTACTTTACCTTTACGAAAACCTTGAATACTTGCAGTTTTTGCCAGTTCCTTAGCAATTTTCTCTAAGTTAGCATCAATAACTTCTCTTAAAATTGTCGCCTCTATAGTAGCGTTAGCACCATCTATTTTATTTGATTTGATTTCCATCAATTTCCTTTTCTTATATCTATAGTCGTTTTTTTAACTATTATTTTGGGTAATAATATCTAAAATCTGCTTTTAATTAGCTTTTGCAAAGTTTTGGTTTAAAGTTTAAAATCAAAAACCACACAACCGCTACATCTATCATCACATCAGCAAAGTTAAACACTGCAAAGTCAAACCCACAGTGCCAGTAAACCATATCCACAACTCCGCCGTGAATAAACCTATCATATACATTTGAAAAAGCACCTCCAAGCATTAAGCCTGCCGGAAATGCAAAACATATTTTTTTTAGAGTTATGATATAAATTAGTATTGCACTAACTAAAATCAGCTGGATATACTTTAACCACTCATCTAAAAAAGCCAGCATAGAAAATGCCACACCTTTGTTATACACCAAAATCAGATCTATACAATCAGTGTAATAGCGAAAGCCATCCACAAAGAGCATCTTAATATTTTGATCAACAATAAAAATACCCGCCATCGTGAAGAACATAATGGCACTCAGTCGTAATGTAGCGTTAGGCATTTAAAGCTTTTTGAAAAAATTCTACCATGTCATCCATGTTTGCATTCATATCTTTAGCATTTTTAGCCTCAAGTAAAACTCTCAGTTTATTCTCTGTTCCGGAATATCTTATTAGGTGACGAATATTGTTTGCATCTAGATTTTTAAGCTTAGCATCTAGACCATCAATCTTATCAAGTGGCAGTTTAGTCTTTATATTTATATTTACAAGTTTTTGAGGATAGAGACTAAACGGACGTAGAGCCACAGAGGCTTTCGTTTTTGTATTTATCAAAAGTGCCAAAGTTTGAAGAGCACTTACAAGACCGTCTCCCGTTTTGGCGAAGTCATTTACTATAACATGACCGCTCTGCTCTCCACCGAAGTTAATGCCCTCTTTCTTCATTATCTCTAAAACATTTTTATCACCAACGTCTGAGCGAAACAGTTTAAGATCTTTTGAAGTCATAAAATCTTCAAGACCTTTATTGCTCATAACAGTAGAAACAATTCCTCCACCTTTTAATACACCTCTGTCATTCATATATGAACCTAGAGCTCCTAAAAGTTGATCTCCGTCTACTATTTCACCATTTTCATCTGCTACTACAAGCCTGTCAGCGTCTCCGTCTAGTGCAATTCCAAGATCTGCTCTGTACTTAACAACACTCTCACAAAGGTCTTTTGTATGAAGTGCGCCACATCCTTCATTTATATTAAATCCATCAGGTTTGTTGTGAAGGACTACTACATCGGCACCAAGCTCTTCTAATACAGTCGGTCCGACTATATATCCTGCTCCGTTTGCCGCATCTAGTACGATTCTCATTCCACTAAGTGAAAGTTCTCTTGGAAAAGAGTTTTTAAGAGCAACAATATATCGACCTATTACATCATCTATTCTTTTTGCTTTACCAATATTTTTTGCCGTAACCTGGGCTTCTTGAAGTCTTTCATCATCAGCATAAATCGCTTCTATCTCAGCTTCAACTTCGTGAGAAAGTTTATCTCCATGTCCATCAAAGAACTTAATTCCGTTATCTTCGTATGAATTGTGAGATGCACTAATCATAATACCTGCATCGCATCTCATATTTTCCGTAATAAAAGCTATAGCAGGAGTTGGCATTGGACCAATTTCTATTACATCATAACCAATTGCAGTAAGACCACTTACAATTGCATTTTCAATCATATAACCGCTTCTTCGAGTATCTTTTCCAATTAAAATTCTATTAGTTGTCGAGTGAGCTTTAAAATATATCCCGGCAGCCATTGCAATTTTCATCGCTAAAGGTGCACTTAAAAAAGAGCCAGCTTCGCCTCTAACTCCATCTGTTCCAAATAATTTCATTATAATTCCATAATATTAAAGTGCTGTATTTTAACATAATTAATCAATAAAGTTGAAATTATTACAATTTACCTTGTCTTTAACTTAAATTTAATTATCTTTAAGCTAGAATTGCGCACTAAAAAATTAATGAGAAGGACTCATGCATGGCAAATCACAAGTCATCTATTAAGAGAATTCGCCAAACTATCGTTCGTACAGAGCGTAATCGTTTTTACAGAACTCGTCTTAAGAACATCGTAAAAGGTGTACACACTGCAGTAGAAGCAGGAAATAAAGAAGAAGCAGCTGCAGCATTTAAAGTTGCTAACAAACAAATTCACAAATTTGTAAGCAAAGGTATCTTAAAAAAAGAAACTGCTGCTAGAAAAGTTAGTCGTCTACAAAAATCTGTAAACGCTATATAATTAGAGCATAAAATTATGCTTGCTGATAAACTTACTCCGTTTATCAACCGTTATAATGAACTTAGCGAAATGCTGAGTTCACCTGACATAACTTCTGACATCAAAAGAATGACAGAACTCTCAAAAGAACAATCTTCACTTTTACCAATCGT
>NZ_JBFFNS010000037.1:0-14759 GCF_041563035.1 Sulfurimonas sp.
TTAGTTTTCAATGATCTCAAACAATCTCAAAAGCTTCAACTCGAAGTCTCTCCAGGCCTTTTAAACAAGGTCTCTTTGTTTGTGGATGGGAATTATAGGGGGTTGTTGCTTAGAAGTTTCTTAATCGGTTGGGAAGTTTTAAAAACTTCCTTTTTCTGTAAATATTGACAGCCTAAGCTCTCTATTTTTCTTTTGGGTTTAGTTCTATAAAAACAGAATCTGAAAAATTTGGAACATCATCATAAGAGAAAACAGCATAATACTTGTGAACACTGGTGTCACCAAAATTGTCATACGTATAGTTATCTGTTCCTCCGTAAAGCTTTTGTCCATCATATGGTGAACAAGGAACTCTAAAAGGATTTTTTACTACTATTACTCCACTATATCCATCATCATCCGGTATATCCCACTCTAGTTTTATAACATTACTTTCAATACTATGTCTTAGATTTTCAACTTTTGCTGGTGCATTACGACGCTTTTTTATATAGTTGATTGTTAAAGAAGGTCTTTTAAGCCTCTTGTCATCCATAAAAGTAACATCCTGATTCTTTGAGAGAGCTTTATGTGATGAAGCAGATATTACAAATACAGCCTTATAGTCTTTCTCTATGTTTTCTACCATTTCATTTATAGCATATGTATCAAATACAAATCTTTGTTTAGGTTCTGATTTAATATCAGATACACTTACATCATAACCTATTCTTTCAATGATCTCTCTTGCTTTAATTTTTTCATATGTTCTTTCACCTTCACAAGGCTTAACCATCTCTATATGAAAACGAAGGGTATTAGTTGAGTTTATATTAATAGCATCTATCTCTATATATGCGCTTGATATTACGGTGTTATCCATTTCGGGCCATTGAGAAAGATCAAACTCTATACAAGAATATTTTTTATTTCCATCTTTGTCGTATCCTGCTACTAATTCATTTTCTAATATTTTATTCTCTAAAGCTGTAAACTCTTTTGATGATTGAAGTTCAAGTTTAGCTTCATTAACAGTATATGATATATCTAATTTTGGTCTATATGTAAGTCCTCCACTAAATTTTCCATAGCCTATATCCCACTGCATAAGTTGAGAAGCACGATCTAATGGTAGTGATGATGGCCCTTCAAATTTAAATAGAGCTTCTGAGCGAGCTAGTGATTTTTGTAAAACAGCTATTTCTTGTGCTGCAAATTTATACGTTCTCCAGATACCTTGAGATAATTGAGCAGAACCTGTTGGTCTATCTATATAACTCAGTGTTTTAGCATTCTTAATATCTTCAAAACTACTAATACTGTCTATGGTTCTTTCATCTATCTGTCCAACTCTCCACTCTCCATAACTCTCAACTTGAACAGAGACTCTATTCATAGGGTAAAAAGAGATTGAAGCACTTGTTATAATTGCATTTTGTGGTATTGTAGATAAAGAAAATCCACAAACACCAAAACATTCACCCTTGCTTTCAGAAATACCTACAAACATAGAATTATTTCCAAAATGCTCTGTATTCTTTTTAGTTTTTTCCCCAACATAGCCGATTTTATCTGCTAGAGGATATAAAATTTTTGAAAACATATTTTCTAATGGTTGTGTTCTTACACCAAGAACTTGTGCATATGGAGATTTGATATTTCTTTTTTTACATACTGCTCTTACATAATAGTAGTAATTAGTAGATGCTCTTAAGTTTTTGTCTTCATAAGTTTTTAATTTTGTCATACCAATTCTATTTGAAGCTTGAGCAAAACCTTTTTTAGTACGTGAACGGTATATTTCAAAATACACAGTTTCATCATCAGGATAATCCCATTTAAGTTCAACTTCTCTAGAACCAACTTTCGTTGCAATAAAATTTTCAACTCTAAAGAGTGCATTTTCTTTTTTATAATTGTTTACTTCAGAAAGAGCAAATATAAGTGCCGGAATATTTTCTTCTATATTCTCACTCATATGCTCTTTGTAATCACTTATATTTCTAGTTCCTACTTCTACTACTAATGACAATGCACCCTGTCCATAGTAAAATTCTCTACCGCTTCCTGAAATCAAATGCACTGGAGGCTTGCCCATATGAACACCATATTCACGACCGGACTCTTTTCTAATCTCTTCAGCCATATTAGATGCTAAAAGATTTAAATCAACTGCATCTATTGCATCTTCATGTATAAAGTTATGCGCAGGAAAAAAAACATTTCCTTGCGAATGATAGTCAAGTGCTATAGTTATATTATTATGGGAAGTAAAGAAATCTCTCAGTGACGCTGTTTCAGGTTCACTAAAAGCACTTGGACCAGAGTAAACATTTGAGGTTGTATCTTTATTTGGAGTAAAGCCTATAGAGAAGTTTCTGTTTAAATCAACTCCAAAACTTCCATCTGCATTTTTTCTTCTGTTTTTTCTCCAAAATGAGAAGTGATTTCTTGAATACTCAAACCCATCCGGATTTGCACAAGGAACCATGTAAAGTGTTGCTCTATCTAAAATAGCATTAAGTTGAGGGTCGTAATCAATATGATCTAATATATATTTTGCAAAACTAAGGCTAAGCTCAATCCCTATCCACTCCCTAGCGTGAATAGTTCCTGTATAAAAAAGTGCTGGTTTTTCTAAATGTGTATCTATATTTTTTGTAATACTTACGGCAATAATATCCCTATCTTCCCAAGTTTTACCTATAGATTCCACTTTGAAAAGATCTGGATTAGATATTTGTGCTTGTTTAAAAAAATCTACACACTCGTCGTAAGAACTATACTGTTGTCTCAAATTGTTACCTTAAAAAATTAGTTGTTAAAAGATTTAGCCCAGTGACTAACTTGCTCTTTGTAAGTGAAATGATACTCACTTAAGTCTTTAAGTGTGCTAATAATGCCATCTTGTGCCAATTCTTTTATTTTTACGGCAACATCTTCTTCCATACCTTCGAGCGTCATAAGCTCTGTTAGTGAGACATTTACTAGACTATACAGGCTCTTTTCATTTATTTCAGATGCTACTTCGTTTTCATAAGTTTTTAGCATTTGGGGAAGCTTGTCTTCGTTAATTGGTGGTTTTATAGATGCAGGGATATCGTCAAGATTTGACTCATCAGTAAGTTCCATGTCAAAATTACCTTTATCTTCCAACCAATAAGTTCCATCAACTGATGGTTCATATTGAGCAAAATAAAGCTGTCTTATAGTTCTTAAAACTGATGGATTCATTTTTCCTAATTCTTCCCAAGAAAAAAGAGGTACGTGAGGCAATCGAAACTTTCCAGCGCTTAAATCCCACATTATATATTGTCCTATCCAATCTCGTACATAAGGGAATGCGGCAAATGCTGTGGCGCACTCTAACATATATGCCTCATTTGTATTTTCATCAATTGCTATATCACAAGCCCAATACTCTGCTTTTGCAGCTTTTGAAGCTTTTACAGCAAGTTCAAGTGCACTCATTGGAATATTCTCATAACTCATACTGCCACCCTGTGAAGTATTTGTAATCCACTCCCCTATTCCAGAGTATCTCCAAAATGCACAAATTGGCTTATGTCCTATAAGCATAACGCGGATATCTCCACTATCTTTTAGCGGTATTGCATCTTGTGAATATACAGGTTTATAGTTTTTCTTACCTAATAACTCTTTAGCCTCTTGATAATTATCTACTTTATGAACATAGTATCCTCCATAATTAGAAGGACCATAACTTCTTTTGATTATCTGAGGGTAATGACAACTTTTAAAATATGAGTCTGCCTTATCTTCGCTATATGTTATTATAGTTTTTGGAGTTTGAATATCATACTTCTGGCAAAATAAAGTTACATTTTCTTTAGATTTATTAGAAAATTGAGTTTCTATAGACGGAATAAACCTAACATTTGGAAGTTCTTTTGCTATCTCTTTAAAGGTTTCATATGCGGTTGCCGGAATATTACCAACTAAAACATCAATCTTTTTTCTTTTGACTTCTTTGATAAACCTCTCTCTATCATTTTTCCAGTGATATGTAACTGCCTCGATTTTATCAGGCCAGCCCTTGAAATTACTATAATCAAAAAATCTTAAAACATAGTCTAAATATAAAAATCCTAATTTTGGAAGGTTGTGCTTTTTTACCATTTTTCAGCCTTTAATATTTACTTTTTCTATCTATCAACTCCACTATCTTATCAATCTTTTTGTCATTAAAATCAAGTCCCATTTTTTCTTGATCTGGTGTTGCAAATGCTGGTATTCCATTGACTTCAAGTACTATGTATTGTTCATGCTCTCTATCGTATAGAATATCAACACCTGCTATATCAAGGCCTAAAGCTTTTGTTGCAGCTTTTGCTATATCTATTATCTCATCATTTGCCTCACGAAGAATAATACTACCACCGCTAGAGATATTTGTTCGCCACTCTCTTTCACTTGCTTTTCTACCATAGCATGAAATAAATTCACCATCAACTATATCAATACGGAAATCTGTAAAATCATAATCTATAAATTTTTCTAAATATATGTGTCGTATATCTGTTTGATTGAGAAATGGAATCAATGTATCTAAACTTTTACATGACTCCAACAATGCCATACCACTGCCGCCCCAACCATCAATTGGTTTAAATACTAATTTTCTCCACTCTTTAAACTTTTCAACCATGTATTCAGGTGCTTCTCTATGACATATAAAAAAATTTGATGTTTCTATTCCGGCACGGCTTAGTGCTATATTAGACTTGAATTTATCTTCTGAGAGAGTAAATGCTTCATAGCTATTTACTGTAGTTATGTATCTACTTATTGTTTCATACATATATGTTTGAGTTTTAGTTTGTTCACCTGCATTATATGAAAAGAACAAATCTAGTTCTAACATATTAATATTATTACAGATGATTCCTTCTTGAGAGCCTTTTGCAAAACGAAGATTTAAGTCTGTCTCCACATCAATATCTCGTTCTTTTAGTTGTTCAACTATTTTTTTTTCAATGACACTACCACCACTGTTACCATACATCCAAATGCCAACTGTTCTATTCGCCATCTCTGTATTCCTTTTACTTAAACACTGACCTATTCGCAAAAAGTAAATATTTTTGCAAAAATCTATTCAATGTTTAAAATTAGGAATTCAGATTTAAGTTTACTTACTATTTACACACTAATTGTGAAAGATATAACACTATTTTCAAACTACCGCCTTATAATATTTTTTAATCATATTTATTAACTACTTAACTTATCTTTAAAAAATAAAAGTATATTTAATTATTTAGTTTTCTTATCTATTAAATCAACTATCAAATCAATCTTTTTATCATTAAAGTTAAGTCCCATTTTTTCTTGCTCAGGAGTTGCAAATGCAGGAATACCATTAACTTCAAGTACTATATATTTTTCTTTTTCTAAATCATAAATAATATCAACACCACCGATATCAACACCACAGGCTTTACATGCTTTTTTCGCTATTTTAATTATCTCATCATTTGCTTCTCTTACAAATACTGATCCACCACTAGTAACATTTGTTCTCCAATCAGTTTTACTAGCTTTTCTTCCATAACAACTTACAAACTCACCATTTACTATATCTACTCTAAAGTCTGTATTATCATATTTTATAAATTTCTCTACATAAAAATATCTCAAATCCATCTGATTTAAAAATGGAAGTAACATATCAAGGTTTGCTTCACTTTCTATTTTTGTAAGACCTACTCCACCCCAGCCATCTGTTGGTTTGTAAACCATCTTATCCCATTTTTTGATGATTTTTTTAAGCTGATGTCCATCATCTCTATGACAAAGTTTATAATCAGCTGTCTGAATACCTTTGTTCCTTAGTACGAATGATGTATGAAATTTATCTTCAGTTAAAGCGAAAGATTCATAGGAGTTGATCATTGGAATAACTCTGTTTAGCGCTTGATATAAATACATTTGGTATTGAGTCTGTTCACCTGCATTATAAGAGAAAAATAGATCTAATTTATTTAGTTTTGTACCTTCAAAAAGTATATTTCCATTATTAGCAATTGCGTGTCTAAGATTTACATTATTTAGAGTATCAATGTCTCTCTCTTTAAGTTTTTTGATAATTTTATTGCCAATCTTATCCCCACCGCTATTACTATAAAGCCACATTCCAATTTTTCTATTTGACATTTAATTTCCCTTTTTAAAATCTGAATTTTTCACAAAATAAGTAAATAATTTTTCACTCAACTCTATTCTGCTC
Source organism: Sulfurimonas sp. (assembly GCF_041563035.1). Taxonomy (GTDB): domain Bacteria; phylum Campylobacterota; class Campylobacteria; order Campylobacterales; family Sulfurimonadaceae; genus Sulfurimonas. The sequence continues at coordinate 6,230 of NZ_JBFFNS010000037.1, forward strand.
TCAAAACTTTCCTTAGAAGCTCTTTCATGAATGGTATGATCCCCATCACCAAATGGTCCAAAGCCATCTAATGTAACAACACCACATGAACTGACAGTATTAGCGTCACTTACTCCACCTCTCTCTTCTGATTTTAAAGTAGAAAAAGTAATCTCTTCTATATTTTTTATCAAATTAAGTGAATCTTCACTTGTTTGCATCACATCTCTTTGAATACCGCCTCTAAGTTGTGAAATGGTCCCATTTACAAAAGATTTTTTAACTATCCCATCTATGCTATTTAAGACTCTATCACGTTCCTCTGAATTTTTGTATCTAAGTTCAAAAACCATATTAGCAGAAGGAGATATTGTATTTGCTCCAATACCACCATTGATTTTTCCAACATTAACAGTTGTCCCTTTTTCTAAGTCTGTTAATTTAACCAATTCTTGTAGTTTGTAAGAAGCTTCCAAGTTTGCATCATAACCGTGTATATAGCTATTTCCTGCATGAGCTGCTTTACCTGTTATATCTATAAAAAAAGTACCTACACCTTTTCTACCTGTGACAACTTCCATATCTTGTCCAGCTGCTTCATAAACAAAACAGTAGTCATATTCAGATGCCAACTTTGCAGTTAGATGCTTAGAATCATCGCTACCTGTTTCTTCATCGCTTACGAAAAGAATATCTATATTTTTTATTTCACAATTTTTCTTTTTTAGTTCTCTTAAAGCCTGTAGTGCAACAATATTTCCACCTTTCATGTCACATACACCAGGTCCGTAAATCCACTCTTCATCCTCAGAGTATTCTTCAAATTCATTTGGTGGGAATACTGTGTCTAGATGCCCAAGCAGTAGTAATTTTTTTGCAGTTTTGTCATGTTGCGAAGTATAATGTCTATGATTACCAATAAGTTCTCTATCATAAATATTTACTTCAAAACCTAACTCTTCAAACCATTTATCGAAAATTTCTCCAACCCTGTCTACACCCTGTTTATTTTTAGTGTACGAGTTTATATTAACAATTGTGTTTAAATCATTTAAATAGCTCATTCAACTCCTAATTTCTATACGAACTAGATTGATTGTACTATATATTTATTTAAATTTTGTAAAAAAGAATGGTATTTATTATTTGGGAGGGGTGAAGTGTAGAGACTTAGAAGATTATTTTCTTCTAAGTTCTTTGATACGAGCTTTTTTACCAGCAAGATCACGAAGATAAAATAGTTTTGCACGACGAACACGACCGCGACGAATAACTGTTATCTCATTAATTGAGTCAGAGTAAATTGGGAAAATTCTTTCAATACCAACACCGTTAGCACCAATTTTACGTACAGTAATAGTTTTACCTGTACCTTGACCACGTTTTGCTATACAAACACCCTCGTAGCTTTGTACACGAGTTTTGTCACCCTCTTTAATAGTTACTGCTAAACGAACAGTATCACCAGCACGAAATTCTGGAAGAGTTTTCTCAGCTGTTTGTGCTTTTTCAAAGTTTTCTATGTACTTATTTCTCATAAGATTTCCTTGTTCTATGCTTTAAAAGCTGCTCTGGCCTGAAGAATTTAGTCTTACATTCAGACAAGGCTAATTTAAGTGAGCGAATTTTACTATGATTTCCCTTTAAATATTCTGATGGAACAGAACAACTTTGGAAATCTTTGGGTTTAGAGAAAGATGGTGCCTCTAATAAAGGCGTTTCAAAACTCTCAATACTTAGCGACTCACTATTGCCAAGTACACCTTCTACATTTCTAGAAATAGCATCACACATAACAAGTGAAGGTAACTCTCCGCCAGTTAATATATAATCACCTATCGAGAAAACTTCATCAGCGAACTCTTCAATGACTCTCTCATCAATCCCTTCATATCTTCCGCTAACGAAAGCTATATGAGATTTTTTTGCTAATCTTTTTGCATCACTCTGCACAAAAGGTTTTGCAACAGGAGTTAAAAAAATAATATGAACATATTCATCTTGCTTTCTAAGTTTACTCAGAGACTCAAAGAGCGGTTGAGGGTTCATAACCATACCGGCACCACCACCAACTGCTGTATCATCAACTTTAGAATGCTTGTTATCACTAAACTCTCGAGGGTCTAAATAGTTTATATTTAAAATCTCTTTATCAATTGCACGTTTTAGGATAGAATCACAAAAATATCCCTCTACTATATTTTGAAATAGAGTTACAAAAGTAAAAGTCATTAAGAAGCTTCTAAAATATCCATTGCACCGCTAACGGTGATAATCTTTTTATCAATATCTGTATTTAAAATAAATGGCTTATGAAAAGGGATTAAAAAACTCTTTGCAGAGCCTCCATTAACAAGCTCATCACTTGTTTTAACATTCAGATAATTACTAATTGTGATACGTTCAACTTCATTTACAACACCCAAAAGCTTTCCATCTTCGTAAACTTCACAATCTTCCAGATCAAACCAGAAAAACTCACCCTCTTCTAGATGGCAGTTTTTTCTCGTCTCTTCCTTGGTTGTATAGAGTTTTACATTTGTAAACTTTTTTGCATCTTCGATAGTGTTAATACCAGCTATTTTTATAAGGCCTCTTTCATGATTTACATCACCTAGAGTAATAGTGTTATTTCTATTTGTCAAAAATGTGGAGTTTTTTTGAAATTGTTCCGGGAAATCACAATGGATATGAAATTTCATATCACCTTTTATACCGACAGTTTTGCCGATAGTAGCAATGTGAAGTCTTTGTTCTTTAGATTGGTTCGACATTAATTCTATAGCTTACGCCATCTTTTGCTTTACAGCCAGATATTACAGTTTTAATTGCACCAATCATTTTGCCCTCTTTGCCAATCAATTTACCGACATCGGCTTGATTAGCATAAAGAACTATTTCAGTAATTTCATCACTCTCTTTTGTTTGCACTTTTATATCATCAGGATAAGTTGCTATAAGCTTCGCAAACTGAGCGACAAATTCAGAAATCATGACTAACGGCCAGTTATCTTTTTAACACGATCACTCATTTTAGCACCAACGCTTAACCAGTAATCTAATCTTTCGTTGTCAACAACTAAAGTTTTCTCAGCTACCATTGGATTATAGTGTCCAATTAGTTCAATCCAACCACCATCTCTACGTTTGCGGCTATCTGTTACAGCTATACGATAAAATGGTTGTTTTTTTCTTCCCATACGAGTAAGTCTAATTACTGTCATTTGTTTTCCTTGTTTAAATAAAAAATTTTGGAGGTTTTTTTGCAGAATAAAATATACTAATGTAGTTTTATTGTGCCTCTTACCGCCTTTTGGCGTCTTATATCTTGAAAGTCAAGATACCTTCTAATCACAGAGGGATTATTTCAGAAGTTAAACGATTCGGAATTATAGCGAGTCACAGCTTAAATGTAAAGCTGTTGACATTTACTCTATCTAGGAATTGCTCCCATACCACCAGGACCACTCATTTGACCCATCATTGATTGAAGATCTTTCATTCCATTTTTACCTGAAAATTTCTTAGCCATCTTACCGGCATTTTTAAACTGTTTTATCATTCGGTTAATCTCTACAATTTCTAAACCACAACCTTTTGCGATTCTTCCCTTACGAGAGTTATTAAGTAGATCCGGGTTTTCTCTCTCTTTTAGTGTCATAGAAGAAACCATTGATTTAATATTTTTTAATTCGCTTGAATTTTCCATATCAAAGTCTTTAAGAGCCTTTGACATATTTCCCATTCCTGGAATCATTCCCATAAGAGATTTCATACTACCCATTTTCTTCATACTTTCCATCTGTTCTAAAAAGTCATTGAAGTTAAACTTACCTTTTTGAATCTTTTTAGTAAGTTTTTTAGCTTGTTGTTCATCAATTGCGCCTGCAGTTTTTTCAGCAAGACCTTCAATATCACCAAAGCCCATAAGACGGTTTACAACACGATCAGGTAAGAAAACTTCTAAGTCTTCCATCTTCTCACCGCTACCAATGAAACGAAGTGGAACTTGAACTTGAGATGAAAGACCTAGGGCTACACCACCTTTAGAATCACCATCATATTTTGAAAGGATAACACCATCGATGCCAATCTTCTCTTTAAATGTAGAAGCTGTTCTTACAGCGTCTTGACCAGTCATTGAATCAGCTACATAAAAGATCTCACTTGGATTAGCAGCTTTTTTAACAGCCTCAAGCTCATCCATCAGTTCATCATCAATAGCTAAACGACCGGCTGTATCTATAAGCACAACATCATAGATTCCATTGTTTGCCTTAGCAAGCGCTCCTGTCACTACTTCTACCGGATTTTTTGTAGCTTCATCTTCATAAAGTTCTACTTCTATCTGAGTAGTTATCTGACGAAGTTGTTCAACTGCTGCTAAACGCTGTAAATCGGCTGCAACAATAAGAACTTTTTTCTGCTTATTTTTCAAATAATTCGCAAGTTTACCAGTAGTTGTAGTCTTACCTGATCCTTGAAGTCCTGTCATAAGGATTATAGTCGGAGGATTTGGAGCAAAAGTAAAACCTTTGTTTCCACCAACTTCAAGTAGTTCATAAAGAGTTGCTCTAAGTGCATCTAAAAACTGATCTTTGCCGATACCGTTTTTTCTAGTCTCTATCTGAACTTTAGCTATTAAATCTTTTACGACATTATGGTTTACATCTGCTTTTAAGAGTGATTTTTTCAACTCATTCAGCGCTTTTGTCAGTGCCTTATCATCATCAAATGTACGAATCTTTTTTATAGCAGCTGTAAATGAATTTGTCAATGTATCAAACATGAAGTACCTTATATAGTTTATATAATATTTTGCGAATTATAGCAGAGTAGGACTTTTGGTTTATTTAATCTTGTAAACTAAACATCTACCAATTTTAGTTTCTCTTTACGTGAGAGTTGTTTTATGGCATATTCTCTCTTCATAGCTTCTACTTTATCATCACAATTTTCAAAGTAAATAAGCTCTACAGGTCTTCTATTTCTTGTATATTTTGCACCAACATTTGATGTGTTATGCTCGTTCACTCTTCGCTTTAAGTGCGTTGTTACTCCTGTATAAAGTGTCTCATCTGCACACTTTAATACATATACTTTCCAAGGACTTATCGGAGTTACAAAAATATCTTCATCATCAACTTTGTAAAACCTTGCTTCGTTGTTTTGACAAAAGTGGATGGTGTATGCGCAGGTAATAGAATCTAATATGTCCTCAAAATCTTTTAGACCTTGTCCTCTTAAAGTAGCTACGTCACTCTTTAGTATCTTATGTGGAGAAACAACTTTTGCTAAATATTTTTTATAGATATCAATTTGTTCTCTTACAAATCCAACATCTCTACCTTTTTTTCTTTTATATGGCAAAATTTTGTGATTGTTAAACAGCATGGCTATTGTCGAGTGGGGATAGACTTCATATATAACTTTATCAGAGTTATAATCTCTTTTATATCCATCTTCAATGAGTCTTTTATATAAGACTTCACTTCTTATATTTGAATTGTATTTTGTCAGGATGGTTCTATTTACGGGAAGCATAGAGATTTTATACTTTGCAAAATCTTTATTAAAAAGTTTTTCACACTCTCTATTTCCATCTTTATTAGGAACTAAGAGTGGAGCATCAAGACCTATATATACTTTATACTCATGATACTTTTGTATCTCATAGACTATATCATCTATAGATTTTAATAGTTTAATATCTATAATTTTTAAACTATTTTTATAAGGAACCAACACACAAAAGCCTGAGAGATTTTTATCTCCCCAAGCTAAATCAACTCCTATATATACACTATTGGAAGTCAACAAATACTTTAGGCTCAGGTGCTACAAATTCCATACCAAGTAATCTTACTTTATAAGCATGTAGCATTACTCTCTTAGCACGTCTTCCTCCATACTGTTCATCTCCAATAATCGGATGATCAATATAACGAAGGTGTGTTCTAATCTGATGTGTTCTACCATGGTGAATAATACACTTGATTTTTGTTTTATTAGCACTTACTAAATCTGGGAAAAACTCTGTTCTTGCAGGTTTACCTTTCCCAGAAACATTTGAGTAAGCTTTATTATTTTTTTTCTGAGTTAAAATCGGTTTATCAACTTCTACAGGTTCACTTATTATTCCCTCAACCCATGCAATATACTCTTTGTATACATTATCTTTTTTAAACTCTTTAATGGCTTTTTGTCTAAACTCTTCATCTTTAACAAGCATTAGCACTCCACTTGTTTCACGGTCAAGTCTATGCAGAAGCACAGCAGGCTTAAACTGTCTCTCCAGCTCATCAGAGTTTATGAATGCCGGTTTATCGACTACAATGATCTCATCATTTTCAAAGATAGGTTTAATCTTCTCTACTTTTTGAACTCTGAAGATAGTTTTAGCGTCCAGCTCTCCACGAGCGATCATTACTTTTTTGTTTCCAACATATGCTAAACCACGATCTATCATTGATTTAGCTTGAGAGTTTGAAACGCCCTCTTGAATTGCCAGTATCTTATATGCTTTTTCTTTTGACATTAAGTAGGCTCCTTTAAATTTATTTTTTATACTTCTAATATTTTGTTTACTACAGGCTCTAAGTTTATCTTCTCTTCAACCATAGATACCGGTAAATCTTTTGTAGCCAAAAGTGCTTTGTGAATCTCATCTGATTCAACATACTGTACATGATGTACATATTTGAAAAGCTCTTTTTGATCATGAAAATGCTTACCTGTAATTATCTTGCATCCAAAGAAGGCAGGTTCCAGTGGATTGTGTCCACCGACATCTTCTCTAAATGCACCACCAACTATAGCTATGTCACTAATAGCATACATGTTGTTGAGTTCACCCATTGCATCTACTAAAATCAAATCTGTCTCAAAGTTTTGAGCTTCTGAGAATCTTGAAAGAGTTAAAGAGTTTTTATCAGCATAATTTTTCATTAGCGAATAAACACTCTCAAATCTCTCAGGATGTCTTGGAACGACTATTAATTTTGCATCTACTTGTTTTTTATACTCTACAAATGATTTTAGTATTGACTCTTCTTCACCCTCATGTGTACTTCCTGCGACTATACACTCTTTAAGTGGCTTCTCATACTCTTTTGTCTTAGTGATTTTACCGGCTAACTTTATGTTTCCAATAACCTCAATGTTTTTTGCACCCAATGCTAAGAAACGATTTTTATCAACTTCACTCTGAGCATAAATAACTTCTACATTTGATAAAAGCTTTTTATAGAACCAAGCAAACTGTAAATATTTTTTTACACTCTTATCTGAGATGCGAGCATTTAAAAGTACAACTTTTGCACCTCTAGCCCCTGCAACTGCAAAAAGCATATACCAAAACTCAGCTTCTAAAACTACAAGAAGTTTTTGCTTTTTCATCCAAAATGGAAGTAGCATCTCATAAGGTAAATATCTAACATCTGCATCATACTTTTTAGCTTCTACCTGACCAGTATGAGTTACAGTTGTTATCTTTATATCTCTATCAGGCACTAGTTCTAAAATCGGCTTTAATGCTTTTGCTTCACCAAGTGAGCATACATGAAACCAAATTCCATCTTCACTATTGAATGACGGATTCTTAAAAAGAAAAAAACGGGCTGGGATAGATTCTTTGTATTTTTGCTTAAATGAGAGGTATACTAAAAGTGGAAGTGCTACAAGATATAGCACGACACTTAAAATATAATAGAGGAGCGTAAAAGGCTTCAAGCCCTACTCGTCAGAAGCTTCCATATGGAGAATACGACCACAGTGCGGACATGTTGTAATCTCCTCAGCTTTAATAACATCTGCTAAGATCTTATCACTGATTAACATATGACAACCCATACAAGCTTGCTCTTCAACAGCTACAACAGTAGTGTTTTTAGCCCAACGACGGATTTTCTGATAGAAAGCTAAACCTTTTTGATTTGTAGTCCCAAGAAGTTTCTCTTTTTCAACAAATACTTTTTGTCTCTCTGTATTGATAACTTCTAATTTTTCATCAACTTCAGCTTTTACAGATTCAAGGTTTGAATCTATTTCTGAAAGTGAAATTTTTGCTGCTTCTACTTGCTCTTTTTTCAGCTCAATGATTTTTTCAAGTCTTTCAATCTCTTCATTTGCGAAAGTAACCTGTTCTTTTGCTATCTCTTCTTCAAGCTGTAAAGACTTCATCTCACGCTCAGTTTTCACTTCACCACTTTTTCTAGAATTATCCTCTAATTTTTGAGATAGTTCGGCTAAATGCAATTCATTTTTGTGCTTTTTAAGTTGCTCATCTTTGATTTCATTGCTTAAGTTTTCAATATCTGTATCAATACTCTCTTTTTTTGCTAATGCAGCTTCATATTTAGAATTAGCTTCTTCGATTTGAGGCTCAAATGCATCAATCTCTTTATCTACGCGAGAAAGGTCTATTAATTGTTTAAGATGCTGGTTCATCAGTCTCCTTTTGGATTAAATATATGTGAACGGGTTCTTTGATGATGAAATTATAGCTTCTAAACCTAAAATTTTCAAATGACGGTGTAAAATTTGTGCAAAA
>NZ_JBFFNS010000038.1:0-14396 GCF_041563035.1 Sulfurimonas sp.
TGGTGTAGTTGTGTAAACACGAGTACAAACACCACGACGCTGTGGACACGATACAAGAGCTGGTGATTTTGATTTTTTAATCACTTTTTTACGCTCTTTACGAATCAATTGATTGATTGTAGGCATACAATTCCTTTACTTTATTTTTCCAGTAGAATTTAACTCACTATTTTTAGGGAGTTATAGACGCGTAATAATACAGAAAATGTAATTAAAGTTAGCTTATTTTAAGTGTGGATTAATAATTGTGGTTTGAAATGAGAATTAAAAGCTCCTACGCAAGAGCGTAGGAGCAAAAGAAGTAGATAAGATTTTATTTATTTATCTGTGTCGTGAAAAATAACTTCTTGATCTTTATATATACCTGTTCCAACTGGAATAGTACGACCAATAATAACATTTTCTTTAAGGTCGTTAAGATCATCGATCTTAGCTGAAACTGCTGCCTCTGTAAGAACTTTAGTTGTATCTTGGAAAGATGCTGCTGAGATAATACTATCTGCAGCAACAGCAGCTCTTGTAATACCAACTAGGAATGGTTCAGCAATTGCTGGACGACCACCAAGATTAATTATCTTGTTATTCTCAGCTTTGAACTTAGCCTTAGATATTAGATCACCTTCGATAAACTTAGTATCACCAGATTTTACAATTCTGATCTGTCTAAGCATCTGAGTGAAGATAACTTCAATATGTTTATCTGCAATATTTACCCCTTGAGAACGATAAACTTGCTGAACTTCACTTACTAGGTAGTTATAAAGTGCTTTAACACCCATAATACGAAGTAATTCATGTGAAGAAATAATACCAGTAGTAAGTCTTTCTCCAGCGTGAACAAAGTCACCTGCCGCAACAACTGCAACATGAGATTTATCTACAAAGTATTCTTTAACTATTCCATTTTCAGATGCTATAACAATACGTACTTTACCACGTAGTGGTTTACCAAAGCTTACTGTACCGTCAATCTCAGAGATTAGTGCAGTTGCTTTTGGACGACGACCTTCAAATAGTTCAGATACACGAGGAAGACCCCCGGTAATATCGCTTGATTTTTGAAGTGCTTTTGGTGTTTTAGCAATTATATCTGCTACTTTAACTGTTGCCCCATCATCAACAAATAGAGATGATTTAGGACTAATTGCATATCTTAGTAACTCACCATCTTCAGTAGCAAGTACAATTGTTGGTTTGTACTCTGCAGAGATGTGATCATTAATCATTAGACGTGTTTTACCAGTTAGCTCATCAAGTTGCTCAGTTGCTGTAGTACCTACGATTATATCCTCATATTTTACTACACCATTAGCTTCTGTAATTACCGGATTAGAATATGGATCCCATTCAGCGATAACTGTTGACTCATCACTTGTAGGCTTAGCAATTAATGTAGAAGCGTCTACAATTGCATCATCTTCTGTTACAATAACAGAACCACGAGCTATATAGTGTCTGATTGCTTCACGGTGATTTGAATCAACTACAGTAGCGAATAGACCCTTTTCTACAACTTCATATCCAGCTTTTAGACCTTCAAATCTCTCTAAATAGTCACCTTTTAGTAGGAAATACTTAACAGTACCCTCTTCTTTAGCTAATATTTTCTGAGTTACAGGTGCACCATCGTTAACTAAGATTTCTGAAGCGTATGGAATACGACTCGGTACATTCCAACCATCTTTAATAGTCTCAACAATAGATTCATCTTCAACTACTTCTGTTCCACTTTCATATGGGAAGTAGTATTTACCTTCAATTTGACCAGCTACACCAGCCAATTCATTCGGTTTAGCAATCTCATTTTTACGAAGAGCATAACGAACTGTTTCACTAGCAGAAGATATACTGATAATAACTTCATCATGAATTGTTTGAATCTCAACTTTACCAGCGAATGGAGCTTTAATTTTAGGTTCAACTAAAAGTACTGCAGCATTTCTTCTGTTTGCAACTATATTTTTACCCTCTTTTGAAGCGTAAGTTTTAAGGTTGTAGTAACGGATAAAACCTTCTTTTTCAGCTATAACTTGACGTTCTTGCGCAGTTGAACTTGCAGTTCCACCAACGTGGAATGTACGTAGTGTAAGCTGTGTACCAGGCTCACCAATTGACTGAGCGGCAATAATACCAACTGCCTCACCAGTACGAACAATGTGACCTGTTGCAAGGTTAACACCATAACATAAAGCACAGATTCCATTTTCACTTTTACAAGTTGTAGGAGTTCTAATATGTGCAGTTTTGATTCCAGCTTCAGAGATAACTTTAGCACTTACTTCATCAAGAAGTGTTCCTTCAGCAAATAAAATCTCGTTAGAGATAGGATCAATAACATCATCAGCTAAAACTCTGCCGTTAAGTCTGTCTTCTAAAGACTCAATTAGAGTATTTTGATCAGAAATATCTGAAATCTCAATACCTTCGTGAGTATGACAATCATGTTCAACTATCTTAACATTTTGTGCAACATCAACTAGCTTACGAGTAAGATAACCCGCATTCGCAGTTTTAAGTGCTGTATCGGCAAGACCTTTTCTAGCACCGTGAGTTGAAATGAAGTACTCAATTACATTAAGACCCTCTTTAAAGTTTGAAACAATCGGTGTTTCAATAATCTCACCACTAGGTTTAGCCATAAGACCACGCATACCGGCTAACTGACGAATCTGTGCAGCAGAACCACGAGCACCGGAATCAGCCATCATATGTATAGAGTTAAAACCATCTTTGTCAGTTTGAACTAAGTCCATCATCTGAGATGCAAGAGTATTATTAGTATCAGTCCAAACATCAATGATTTTATTATATCTTTCTTGTTCAGTTAAAAGACCTGCTTCAAACTGCTTTTGAATCTCAATAACTCTATTTTTAGAGTCAATAATTTTAGCCGGCTTTGTCTCTGGGATGATAATATCATCAATAGAAATTGATACACCAGCTTCTGTTGCATGTTTAAAACCCAGATCTTTCAAGTTATCTAAGAATGTAGCTGTAATACCAATACCACCATGTTTTTGAACATAATCAACAACTTCATTGATATACTTCTTCTTCATAATTCTATTCCAAAGCTCAGCAGGAACAAAATCAGGAAGAACAGCTTTTAAAAGCATACGACCTGCAGTAGTATGAATTATTCTACCGTCGATTCTAGTTCTTACTTTTGCATGTAGATCAAGAGCTTCATGCTCAATTGCAATTCTTACTTCATCAACGTTTGCAAAAAGTTTATTTGAACCTTTTACACCATTTTTCTCTAAAGTGATGTAATACAGTCCAAGAACCATATCCTGTGATGGTGTAGCAATCGCTTTACCAGATGCAGGAAGCATAATATTCATAGAAGCAAGCATAAGTACTTTACACTCTGCAATTGCAGCAGAAGATAAAGGTACGTGTACAGCCATCTGGTCACCATCGAAATCGGCATTGAATGCAGCACAAACTAATGGGTGAAGCTGAATAGCTTTACCATCAATAAGTTTCGGGTGGAATGCTTGAATTGAAAGCTTGTGAAGCGTCGGTGCACGGTTAAGCATAACCGGGTAACCATCAACTATTTCAGCTAAACATTCCCAAACTTCGTTTGTTTTGTCTTCAATCATCTTCTTAGCAGCTTTAACTGTTGTAGCATAACCTTTATCTTCAAGTTTAGCAATAAGATGCGGCTTGAACAGCTCTAAAGCCATTTTCTTAGGTAATCCACACTGATCCATACGTAAAGTAGGTCCAACAACAATTACAGAACGACCAGAGAAGTCAACACGCTTACCAAGTAAGTTTTGACGGAAACGCCCTTGCTTACCTTTAATGATTTCACTTAATGATTTAAGTGGACGTTTGTTAGCACCTTTTACAGCATTAGCACGACGACCATTATCAAATAATGCATCTACAGATTCCTGTAGCATACGTTTTTCATTACGAACAATAATCTCAGGAGCTTCTAGTTCAACAAGACGCTTAAGTCTTTGATTACGGTTAATAACACGACGGTAGAGGTCATTTACATCAGAAACTGCAAATTTACCACCATCTAGAGAAACAAGAGGTCTTAAATCTGGTGGAAGAACAGGAAGTACTGTTAACATCATCCAAGCAGGATTATTTCCAGAGTTTAAGAAAGACTCGATAACTTTAAGTCTTTTTGCAATTGTTTTTCTTTTAGCTTCAGATTTTGTAAGCTCAATATCTTCTTTAAGTTGAGTAAATAAATCAACTAAATCGATTGAGTCTAGTAAATCACGAACAACTTCACCACCCATACGAGCTTTAAAGCCTAACTCACCAAATCTCTGAACTAATGTACGGTACTGCTCTTCATTTAAAACATCATATTTTAAAACAGGTGTTTTTGCTTCAGCATCATAATATGCTTCTCCACCAGACTCAACGATATATGCTTCGTAATAAAGTACACGCTCTAAATCTTTCATTTTGATACCAAGTAGAGTACCAATTCTTGAAGGTAATGAACTTACATACCAAATGTGTGCAACAGGAGTTACAAGTTCGATGTGACCCATACGGTTACGACGAACTTTAGTGCTTGTTACTTCAACACCACACTTCTCACATACTACACCTTTATAACGCATCTTTTTGTATTTACCACAAAGACACTCATAGTCTCTTACAGGTCCAAAAATTTTCGCACAGAAAAGTCCATCACGCTCTGGCTTAAGAGTACGATAATTAATAGTCTCAGGTTTTTTAACTTCACCATGACTCCAAGACATTACCTTCTCAGGAGCAGCTAAACGGAATTGCAGCTGCTTTATGTCTTTTGGTCTGTTATCTTCTGTTACTTCAATAGGTACTAATTTACTCATCGTCTTCAACCTCGTCAAAAATCTCTACATCAAGAGCCAATGCTTGAAGCTCTTTTGTTAATACAAATAGTGTTTCTGGAATACCAGATGCTGGTATCAACTCACCTTTAGTAATTGCTTTATAAGCACGTACACGACCATCAACATCATCTGATTTAATAGTCAGCATCTCTTTTAGAACTGCAGAAGCACCGTAAGCTTCTAAAGCCCATACTTCCATCTCACCAAATCTCTGTCCACCAAATAGTGCTTTACCACCAACCGGCTGTTGAGTAACTAAAGAGTATGGTCCAGTTGAACGAGCATGGATTTTCTCATCAACTAAGTGATGTAGTTTAAGAATATACATATAACCTACATTAACACGCTCTTTTATCTTTTCACCTGTCATACCGTTATAAAGTACAACTTTACCATCAGTATCCATTTTTGCCAATTCAAATAGTTTAGCAAATTCTACAGCATTTACACCTTCGAAAATTGGTGTAGCGAATCTAACACCTTTTGACCAGTCACGAGCATAGTGCAAGAATTTTTCATCACTCATCTCACCGATTACTTTAGCTGCATTCATAAGTCCTGCAACGTCAGAGATAGCAATCATTTTAGCACGTAAGTTATCGATAAAATCTTTTTGTTTAGTCTCAAACTGCTCTAAAATCTGGTTACCAAGTTCACGACCTGCCATACCAAGATGCATCTCTAAAATTTGTCCAATATTCATACGAGATGGAACACCCAGAGGATTCAGACATACATCAACACTTCTTCCATCTTCCATATATGGCATATCAACTTCTGGAACGATTATAGAAACAATACCTTTATTTCCGTGACGACCAGCCATTTTATCACCAACTTTAAGTTGACGTTTAGTAGCAATATATACTTTTACATACTTGACAACCCCATTAGCTAGTATGTCATCTTTTTCTAAAATAGTTAGTTTCTCTTCATGCTCATCACGGAAAAGTCTTTTCTCTTTTTGGAAGTAGTTTTTAGTTTTATTGTATTCATCTTGAATATTTTCACTAAATGATTTAACAATAGCATTCATTGCAAAACGGTTTACTTCTACTAAATCTGCACCATTGATGATATCTCCGGATTTATACTCAGTCTCACCAATTTTAATATCATTAACTAAAGCTTCTTTAGTTAAAAGTTTAGTAATTCTTAACATCTCTTCTTTATCTATCATAAGAAGACGATCATAGTGCTCACGCTCTAAATAATCTCTCTCTTCTTTTTCAAGTTCAAGTGCACGAGGGTCTTTATCATAACCTTTTTTAGTAAAAATCTTAACATCAACTACAACACCTTCCATACTTGGAGGACAGTAAAGAGATTTATTTATAACGTGACCAGCTTTTTCACCAAAAATAGCACGAAGCAGACGCTCTTCAGGAGTTGGTTTAACTTCACCTTTTGGAGAAACTTTACCTACCAAGATCATACCACCGCTTACTTGAGTACCGATTTTAACAATTCCAGACTCATCTAAGTGAACTAACTCGTCATCTCTAACATTTGGAATATCACGAGTAATCTCTTCAACACCATGCTTAAGCTCTCTTGCTTCAAGTTCTTTCTCATAAATATGAACTGAAGTGAATGCATCTTTACGGATTAATCTCTCAGAGATTACGATAGCATCCTCAAAGTTATAACCATTCCAAGGCATGAAAGCAACCATTGCGTTAACACCAAGTGCCAACTCACCTTGATCCATATTTGGACCATCAGCAATAACTTGACCTTTTCTTACTTTTTGTCCAACATTCACTATTGGCTTTTGAGCAAAAGAAGTATTTTGATTTGTACGAAGGTTTTTCTGTAATGGATAGTAATCTATATAGATCTCTCCATCATCATCACCCATTACATAGATATGTTTACCATCTACTTTCTCAACAACACCAGCTCTCTTAGCTTTTACACACTCCCAAGAATCACGAGCAACAAGTTTCTCAACACCTGTTCCTACCATTGGAGCAAGTGGTCTAAGTAGAGGTACAGCTTGACGTTGCATGTTTGAACCCATTAGAGCACGGTTGGCATCATCATGTTCTAAGAAAGGAATAAGTGAAGCTGCAACACCAACAACCATATGAGATGAAAGGTCAGCATATTCACATTCAACAGGTGGACGAAGTAAGATCTCACCGTCTATTCTTGTTGTAATAAGAGTATCAATAAATTGTCCGTTATCATCAAGTTTATTTGATGCAGCAGCAATTTTAACACCCTCTTCTTGAGTCGCAGTAAGATACACAACTTCATCAAGAACTTGTCCATCTTTCATTACTTTATATGGAGCTTCAATAAAACCATGCTCATTTACTTTTGAATAAGTAGCAAGAGTATTGATAAGTCCAATATTTTGACCCTCTGGAGTCTCAATTGGACAGATTCTACCATAGTGAGTCGGGTGCACGTCACGCACTTCAAAACCAGCACGCTCTTTAACAAGACCACCTTCACCTAGTGCAGAAAGACGACGTTTGTGTGTAACTTCTGATAGTGGATTCGTTTGATCCATAAACTGAGAAAGTTGTCCACCTGAGAAAAACTCCATTATTGTAGAAGTAATCATTTTTGAGTTGATTAAATCATGAGGCATTAATTCTGCCATTGGACCACTCATAGTAGATAACTTATCTCTAATCGCTTTTTGCATTTTGATAAGACCATTATGTAGCTCATTACCTAAAAGCTCACCGATTGAACGGATACGACGGTTACCTAAGTGATCTCTATCATCAATATGACCTTGACCATTTTTAACTTTAATAACGTATTTAACAGAGTTAATTACATCTTCATGTGTTAAAACAGTTACATATTCAGGAATATTAAGTCCTAGTTTATGATTCATTTTCATACGACCGACTTTAGTAAGATCATATCTCTCTGGATCAAAGAAAAGTTGATTAACAAAAATTTTCGCAGCTTCTTTAGTTACTGGCTCACCTGGTCTCATAACTTTGTAGATACGAATAGCAGCTAAGTCATTTTCATCTTCGATCTCTTCAGTTTGTTTAAGTAGTTTTAGTGAATCAGCATCTGCATTAAATGCGTTAATAATTGATCCATCAACACCTTCAGCTAAATCATTTGCTATTTTAAATTTACTAACACCGATCTCAGCCATCTTCTTAAGTTTTGTCTCATCAATGTGAGTCATAGTATCAAAAAGTATTTCACCAGTTTCAGGGTCAATAATTGGCTCAGCTAAATAACGATCAATAAGAGTCTCTAGTGGGTATTCTACAGATTTTAATCCATCATCAACAAACTTTTGTGCTTTTTTTACTGAAAGTCTTTTTCCAGCTAAAACAAGGACTTTACCATTTGTATCTATTAGGTCATAACTAAGTCTTGATGCAAAATCACTTGGATTGAAATCCATAGTGAATTTGTTATCTTCAAGACTGATAGTTTGAATAGGGTAGAATAGTTTTAAAATATCTTGTTTTGAGTACCCTAAAGCACGGAACATTATTGTTACAGGAACTTTACGACGTTTATTAATTCTCATATAAAGAATATCTTTAGGATCATACTCGAAGTATAACCATGATCCACGGTCTGGAATAATTTGACCTGTATATATTAGTTTGTTTCCAGCTGTAGTTGACTCTTCTTCTTTAAAAATAACACCTGGTGATCTGTGAAGTTGATTAACAACAACACGCTCAACACCATTAATAATAAATGAAGTTCTCTCTGTCATAAGTGGAATGTCGCGAACAAAAATACTTTGTTCTTTTATATCTTTTACACCAAGTTTCTCTTTAGTGTTCTCATCTCTGTCCCAAAGTACAAGACGTGTTTTCATTCTTAGGCTAACAGCATAAGTAAGACCACGTTCCATACATTCTCTAACGGTATATTTTGGGTTTGCTACTTCACTACCAATATACTCAACAGTAAGTCTGTTTTGAGTATCATGAATAGGAAAAACTGATTGAAATACTTGTTCAATACCACTAGCAGCTCTGTCTTTAGCATCTAGCATCAAAAAGTTGTCATATGAACTTTGTTGAAGTTGTAGTAAGTTTGGTACTTCGATCTGTTGAGGAGTTTTAGAGAAGTCTACACGAAGACGGTTTCCGGAGTATAAAGTGTTTAACATAGGCTACCTCGATAAGTAATTAGTATCATATTCAAGCGTCCTTGAATAAATTTTGTGGGGCTCTAATAAGAGCTTTGTTTTAACAGTGCTTATAAACGACATAAGGGCACTTTTACAAAAGGACTAAATCCTTTTGTAAAAGCGCCCAAGAAAGATGAGGGCAAAGCCCTCATAATTTTAGTTAAATTATTATTTAACTTCTACTGTAGCACCAGCTTCTTCTAGAGCAGCTTTAGCTTCTTCAGCAGTTTCTTTATCTACACCCTCTTTGATAGTAGATGGTAAAGCTTCAGTTGCTTCTTTAGCCTCTTTTAAACCAAGACCAGTAAGTGCACGAACAGCTTTAATAACACCAATTTTCTTAGCACCAGCATCAGTGATAATAACATCAAACTCAGTTTTCTCTTCAGCAGCTTCGCCACCAGCAACAGCACCACCAGCAACCGCTACAGGTTGTGCAGATACACCGAATTTTTCTTCAAATTCTTTTACTAATTCAGAAAGTTCTAATACAGAAAGTCCTGAAATAAATTCTAATACGTCTTCTTTAGTTACAGCCATGTGTAATTCCTTATTTTAATTATATTTTATAAAATTAACTGCTTAAGCAGCTTCTTGTTCTTTTTTCTCTTTAAGAGCGTTAAGACCAAATCCAATACATGTAAGTGGAGCCATCCAAGTTGCTGCAAGCATACCAAGTAACTCTTCACGTCCTGGAAGTTTAGCGAATGCTTCAACTTTAGCAGCATCTGATGCTTCACGATCTACATATGCAGATTTGATAACGAATTTATCATTACCTTTAGCGAATTCAGCAACAACTTTAGAAGTTGCAACAGAGTCTTCACCCCAAACTAAAATGTTTGTATCTTTTAATTCAACACCAGTTAAATCAGCTTTTTCTAGTGCAATTGTTGCTAAAGTATTTTTAACAACTTGAACTTTTGCTTCTTTAGCACGTGCGATTTTTCTTAAACCTTCTAAATCAGAAACGCTTAAACCCTTGTAATCACAAAAGATTACAGCTTGTGCGTTTTTAAAATCAGTAGAAAGTACTTCAATAATTTCAGCTTTTTGTGTTTTTGTCATAGAATATTCTCCTTTCCAGACAACACTTCAACAGGTATACCGCAAATGCAGTAAAATTAAGCTTTCGCTCCTATATCTCTAGTCCATAAAATGCAGTTACCAAAGTAGTAACTTTACAGTGCCTTAATAAAGGTTAAGGCACTAAAAATTACTAATAATTATTTAATATCAGCTAGTTCGAATACGTCAAGTTTTACTGCAGGACTCATAGTTAAACTAAGAGCAGCATTTTTAATATAACGACCTTTAGCAGAAGCAGGTTTTTGCTTATTGATTGCAGCAACAAAAGTAGCTAAGTTTTCAGAAATCTGTGCAGTTTCAAAACTAACTTTACCAATACCAGCATGGATGTTACCTTTTTTGTCAACTCTAAAGTTAACTTGACCACCCTTAACATTTTTAATAGCAGTTGCAACATCTGGAGTTACAGTACCAGTCTTAGGATTAGGCATAAGACCTTTTGGCCCTAGAATACGACCGATTTGACCAACAAGTCCCATACAGTCTGGTGCAGCAACAACTACATCAAAGTTGAAGATTCCCTCTTTAATTTGTGCAACTAAATCGTCAGTACCAACGATATCAGCACCAGCAGCTTTTGCTTCATCAGCTTTTACACCTTTAGCAAAAACAGCAACACGAACAGTTTTACCAGTTCCGTGTGGAAGTACGATTGCACCACGAACCATTTGGTCAGCGTGTCTTGGGTCAACATTTAAGTTAAGAGCAACTTCAACTGTTTCATCAAATTTTGCACTTTTAAGTTCTTTAACAGCGCTAGATGCGTCTGCAACACCATATGATCTTGTATTATCAATTTTTTCTAATAATTGTTTATATCTTTTACTCATTTTCAAATTCTCCTATGTAATTCTGCCACAAAATTTAAAATCATTGTGGTCGATGATTCTGATTTATTAATCTACTATTTCAATACCGATTGAACGAGCTGAACCAGCAATTGTATTAGCTGCCATTTCTTTGTCATCTGTATTTAAATCTTGAATTTTTGCTTCAACAACTTCCATTAATTGAGCACGAGTGATTTTTCCAACTTTGTTTTTAAGAGGGTTATCCGTACCTTTTTTAAGTCCAGCTGCTTTCATAAGAAGTGCAGATGCCGGTGGTTGTTTAGTAACAAAAGTAAAACTTCTGTCTGTATAAACTGTAATAACAACAGGAACTTTGAATCCCATCTTATCTTTTGTTTTTTCATTGAATGCTTTTGTGAATTCCATGATGTTAACACCACGTTGTCCTAAAGCTGGTCCTACTGGTGGTGCAGGGTTTGCTTTACCAGCTTCGATATGTAGCTTGATATAGTCCATAACTTTTTTTGCCATTTTTTTTCCTTTTTATAATTTAAATTATTTTTTCAACTTGAGTGTAAGAGATATCAACCGGAGTTGCTCTACCAAAAATTGAAACATTTAGTTTTAGAGTACCGTGCTCTAAATCATACTCATCCACAGTTGCAGTAAAGTTCGCAAATGGACCATCAATAATACGCACAGTCTCACCATTATCAAAATAAACTTTTGGTTTAGGTGCAGCACGGTTGTTTACACGATCTAATATAACACTAATATCGTGTTCACTTAGAGGTGTTGGTGTATTTGCTTCACCAATAAATCCAGATACTTTTGGTAAAGCAGTAATTAGATGCTGAACTTCAGTATTTAAGTCTATATTAGCAAAAACATACCCTGAATACAAAGAACGCTCAGTTATTTTCTTTTTACCATCTTTTACTTCTATTACATCTTCAGTTGGAACAATAACTTCTTTTATGAAGTCTTGTAGTCCCATTTCTTCTATCATATTAAGGATTGCTTCACGAACAGCTCTTTCACTTCCATATGTTTGGATTGAGTACCATTGATGTGCCATATTTTCTCCTTAACCTAAAATTGCTGACATAACAGATGACATAACTAAGTCAACTAAAGCTAAAAAAGCTGCTATTACAGTTACAACTATTAAAACAGAAATATAAGCTTGTTTAACCTGACCTTTCGTAGGAAAGATTACCTTAGTTAACTCTGATCTTGCATTTCTTATATGTGTACCTAAATTCATTAAACTTTCCTAAAAGTGCATTAATTATAAATAAAGCTTAAAGCTTCACTAATAATTAATGGAAGTGGCAGGCGTAGAGAGACTCGAACTCCCAACACCCGGATTTGGAATCCGGTGCTCTACCATTGGAGCTATACGCCTATATTTTCATAAACAGGACAGAGTCCTATTTAAAACCAAAAAGAAATGAGACTATTACAGTTTCATCTCTTTGTGAGTTGTATGTTCTCTACAGAACTTACAATATTTTCTTACCGAAAATTTTTCAGTATGAGTTTTTTTGTTTTTTGTTGTGTGATAATTACGTCTAGTACATTTCTCACAACCTAAGTGAATCGCTTCTCTCATGTTAATTAACCTTTAAAAGGATTAATGCAAAATTCGCGTAAGCGAATTATGCAAGAATCTCAGCAACAACACCAGCACCAACTGTTCTACCACCTTCACGGATAGCGAACTTAGTACCTTGTTCCATTGCAATTGGGTGAATTAACTCAGCAGTAATACTTACGTTATCACCTGGCATAACCATCTCTGTACCTTCTGGTAAAGTGATTGCACCTGTAACATCAGTAGTACGAACGTAGAACTGAGGACGGTAACCGTTAAAGAATGGAGTGTGACGACCACCCTCATCTTTACTTAGTACATAGATTTCAGCAGTAAATTTAGTGTGAGGAGTAATAGTACCTGGCTTACAAAGTACTTGACCACGCTCAACATCATCTTTACCGATACCACGAACTAGAATACCACAGTTATCACCAGCTTCACCCATGTCCATTTCTTTACGGAACATTTCAACACCAGTTACAGTAGTAGTCTGAGTATCACGGATACCTACGATTTCAACTGATTCACCAATTTTAACAGTACCACGCTCGATACGTCCAGTAACAACTGTACCACGACCAGAGATTGAGAAAACATCTTCAACAGGCATTAAGAAATCTTTTTCTGTCTCACGAGTTGGTTCAGGAATATACTCATCAACAGTTTTCATTAGTTGTTGAATTTTTTCTGACCACTCACCAAGAGTACCAGTTTTTGCTTCTTCAAGAGCTTTAAGTGCTGATCCAGCTGTGATTGGAGTATCGTCACCTGGGAAGTCATACATGTCAAGAAGTTCACGAATTTCCATCTCAACTAATTCTAATAACTCTTCATCATCAACCATATCTTCTTTGTTCATGAAAACAACTAGGTATGGAACACCAACTTGCTTAGAAAGAAGAATGTGCTCACGAGTTTGTGGCATTGGGCCATCAGCAGCAGAAACAACTAGAATAGCACCATCCATTTGAGCAGCACCAGTAATCATGTTCTTAACATAATCCGCGTGACCTGGACAGTCAACGTGTGCGTAGTGACGAGAATCAGTCTCATACTCAACGTGTGAAGTAGCGATAGTAATACCACGCTCTCTTTCTTCTGGAGCATTATCGATTGCATCGTAATCCATAAGTGCTGCACCATTAGTTACTGCTAATACTGCAGTAATAGCTGCTGTTAATGTTGTTTTACCATGATCTACGTGACCAATTGTTCCAATGTTTACATGCGGTTTATTACGCTCAAACTTTTCTTTTGCCATAGTGTCCTCCGACTTTAATTGTGAATTGAAACGGGATTGTACCCAAAAATCATTCAATTATTGCTTAAATTTAAACTATTATTTTTAAAATGGAGCTCACGAGCGGATTTGAACCGCCGGCCTCTTCCTTACCAAGGAAGTGCTCTACCCCTGAGCCACGAGAGCACAGACAATAATAGTATAAATATACACAAGCAATAATTGCATAATTTTTTATTTTGATATCAGTTTTTTTGATTAGATTTAAAGCTATATAGATATTTATATAATATTCTATATATGAAGTAATTTAAGTTGAAATTGTACTTCAGCTTCCAGAAATTAAAAGGTTTCAATGGAGCGGGTGAAGGGACTCGAACCCTCGACCCTCAGCTTGGAAGGCTGACGCTCTAGCCAACTGAGCTACGCCCGCATGTGCCATTGAATGGTGGTGGGAAGAGGAGTCGAACCTCTGAACCCATAGGGAGCAGATTTACAGTCTGCCGTCGTTGGCCACTTGACTATCCCACCATTTATAATATCTGGTCTAACACTGTTTCTAATATTCTATTTCAATGGTGCTGACACGAGGATTTGAACCCCGGGCCTGTTGATTACAAATCAACTGCTCTAGCCAACTGAGCTATGTCAGCATCGAAATTGAGCCAGAATTATAGTGCAA
>NZ_JBFFNS010000039.1:0-10370 GCF_041563035.1 Sulfurimonas sp.
AGACAGTAAAGTTAAAAGAGGTTTCAGAAGAGACTTCACTCGTGTTCGTATCACGAAAATAGCTGCTTAATAGCATAAACTAAGGAGATTTCAGATGGCACATAAGAAAGGTCAAGGTAGTACACAGAATAATCGTGACTCGGCTGGTAGAAGACTTGGTGTAAAAAAGTATGGTGGAGAGGCTGTTGTAGCTGGTAACATCATCGTTCGTCAAAGAGGAACTAAGGTTCACCCAGGTAAAAACATGGGTATGGGTAAAGATCATACTTTATTTGCACTAGTTGATGGTATTGTTAAATTCGAAAGAAAAGACAAAAAACGTCAACAAGTTTCAATTATACCTGCTGCATAATTCCACAATGTTTGAGCTTCGGCTCAAATATTTCTACACTCAATTATTAGGTTTAACACCTAAAACAATTAAAATATTTAACAATTTACTCTTTTTAAATCCAAGTGAATTTTTAAGTATTAACAAGTAATAAATCAAGGATATCAAAATGTTTACAGATAGTGTCGAATTAACAGTTTCATCAGGAAAAGGTGGACAAGGGTGTGTAGCATTTCGTCGTGAAAAGTTTGTATTAAACGGTGGTCCTAATGGTGGTGACGGTGGAAAAGGTGGCGACATCTGGTTCAAATGTGATAACAATACGCATACACTTTCTCACTTCCAAAGAAGAATGCATATAAAAGCAGACAAGGGTGTTCCTGGCGAGGGTTCTCGTATGACAGGTAAGTCTGGTGCTAAAACAGTTATTATCGTCCCTCCTGGGACACAGATTATAGATATGGAAAGTGGTGAAATTCTTTTTGATATGGTTGAAGATGGACAAGAGGTTAAGTTTTTAGAAGGCGGAAAAGGTGGACTTGGAAATACTCACTTTAAATCACCTACAAATCAAAGACCGACTTATGCTCAACCAGGTGAAAAGGGTGAGACAAGAAATATAAAACTTGATCTAAAACTTATTGCTGATATTGGGCTTGTCGGTTTTCCTAATGTTGGAAAGTCAACTCTAATCTCTACAGTCTCAAATGCTACTCCTGAGATAGCTAATTATGAGTTTACAACACTTACACCAAAGCTTGGTCAAGTTAATATAGGTGACTTTGAGTCATTTGTAATGGCAGATATTCCTGGTATTATCGGTGGAGCTCATGAGGGTAAAGGTCTTGGAATCCAATTTTTAAGACATATTGAAAGAACTAAAACACTTTTATATATGATAGATTTAGCTTCTTATAGAGATTTAAAAGAACAGATTGAAGTACTAAAAGATGAAATAAAATCATTTAGTGAAAAATTAGGTGAAAGTAAATATGCTATTGCTCTTACAAGAGTTGACATTGTACCGCCAGATGAGATAAATGAGCTTGTAAATGGCTTTTTAGAGCTTCTTGGTCTAGAAGCATCTAAAACAAATGAGTTTAACTTTGATAGTGAAATGCCATTTTTTGTACAAGATTCAGCAGATGAGACTTTAGGTTATGATAAAACTCTTCCATACCTGGTTGCACCAATATCTTCGGCAACAAGTAAAAATATAGAAGCACTTAAGTATGCCCTATTTAATCTAGTACAAACGGATAGAGAATAGCATGAAACGTGTAGTTGTTAAAGTCGGTAGTGCTGTTTTAACACAAGGTGATTGCGTTGCTCTTGAGCGTATGCAAGCTCTAGTAGATTTTTTAGTAGAGTTAAAAAAAGATAATGAAGTCATTTTAGTCTCTTCAGGTGCAGTAGCAGCAGGGTATACTAAACTTCAACTTGATCGTAGCGTCCTTCAAAACAAACAAGCTCTTGCATCAATAGGACAACCGGTACTAATGCATAAATATGCTACAAAGTTTGAACAACACGATATCATCATCTCTCAAGTTCTTGTTACTGCAGCAAACTTCAATAAATCAGAAGATATAGAGAGAATAAAGAATACGGTTGATACTCTTTTATCAAACGGTGTTATTCCTATCGTCAATGAAAATGATGCAACTGCCACAGAAGAACTTGTTGTTGGAGATAATGATCAACTTTCAGCTTATATAACTAAACATACAAATTCTGATATGTTGATTATATTATCAGATATAGATGCTTACTATGATGAAGATCCGCATAAAAACAAAGATGCGAATGTACTAAAAGTTGTAAACATCATTGAAGAGTGTGCTTTAGAAAAAGATGCAACTCCTCACGGAACATTTGCTACAGGTGGAATAGTTACAAAACTAAAGGCGGCTAACTATCTTTTAGCATCTGATATTGATATGTTTTTAGCAAGCGGATTTGATCTTAATGATGTTAAAAGCTATATGATAGATGCTAATCATAAAGGTGGGACACTTTTTACAAAAGGAGATAGTTAATGCGTATTATTTTTATGGGTACTCCTAATTATGCAGAAGCTATTTTAGAACGTATTATAAATACTGCTGATATGGATGTTGTTGCAGTTTATACTCAACCTGATAAACCGGTAGGCAGAAAAAAAGTAATGACTCCACCTGTTGTAAAGACTCTAGCTCAAAAACATATGATAGACGTATATCAACCAAACAGACTAAGAGATGCCGATACTGTAGAAGAGCTTTTAAAAATAGAGGCAGACTTTATAGTTGTCGCTGCATATGGACAAATTCTTCCACTAGAGATTTTACAACATGCTCCATGTATAAACCTTCATGCATCTATACTTCCTGCATATAGAGGTGCAAGCCCTATACAGCAGACTCTTCTAAATGGAGATATTAAAACTGGTGTAACAGCTATGCTTATGGATGTTGGATTAGATACTGGTGATATTTTAAAGATAGATGAAATAGATGTTAGTGATGATGAAATGGTTGAGACACTATTTGAGAGACTTACCCTTACTGCGACTGAACTGACTATTGATGTTTTAAAAAACTTCAATTCATATACACCTGTAAAACAGAATGATTCATTGGCAACACATTGTGCAAAGATAAGTAAGCAAGATGGAGAAGTTAGTTTTACAAATGCGACAGAGCTTTATAATAAGTACCGTGCATTTACTCCATGGCCTGCTATCTATTTAGAGAGTGGATTAAAACTAAAAAGTATAAAACTTGAAGATAGAGACTCATCTAATGAAAGTGGAAAAATTCTTAGTATAGATAAAGATAGTATAGTGGTTGGATGTAAAAAAGGAAGCGTTAGAATTTTTAAAGTACAGCCTGCATCTAAAAAAGAAATGGATATACTTTCTTATATCAATGGTAAGAGACTGAGTCTTGCAGATACTTTGGCTTAAAGAGATAGGCTCGACTCAGAGCCACTTAAAAGAGCTTATAAAAGCAAAGAAGATAGAACCACCATTTGCAGTGATAGCGGATATTCAAATAGACGGTATAGGAAGCAGAGAAAACAGATGGAGCTCACTTGAAGGAAATCTGTTTTTATCTTTTGCAATTGAGTTGAAAAACTTGCCAAAAGATTTAAAACTGGAATCTGCATCTATATATTTTGCTTATATCTTAAAAACTGCACTTAATGATTTTAATTCAGAAGTTTGGATAAAATGGCCTAATGATTTTTATGTAAAAGATAAAAAAATCGGCGGTATGATTACAAATATTGTAGATAATGTGCTTATTTGTGGGGTAGGGTTAAATTTGGTAACACAACCTGAAGGATTTGCAAAGTTAGATGTAGAGGTGAGTCGAGAAGATTTGGTTCAAAAATATTTCGAAAAAATTGAAAAAAAGATTTCATGGAAGCAAGTTTTTAGTAAATATCAGTTAGAATTTGACAAGAACAAAAACTTTTTTACACATAATAAAAGTTTAAGAATTCCATTGGAAGATGTAACGCTTCAGAGTGATGGTTCCATAGTACGCAACGGCGAAAGGATATATAGTCTAAGATGAGTGAAGTAATAGTAATTGCAAATCAAAAGGGTGGGGTTGGTAAAACAACCACTGCTGTAAACTTAGCTGCGTCACTGGCTGTAGCAGAAAAAAAAGTGCTTTTGATAGACTCAGATCCACAGGCTAATGCAACCACATCATTAGGTTTTCACCGTAATGATTATGAGTTCAACATTTACCATGTACTGATTGGCACTAAAAAGTTAAAAGACATTATTTTAAAATCTGACATCCCAACACTTCACCTTGCTCCTTCGAACATTGGTCTGGTTGGAATTGAAAAAGAGTATTATGATAATGACAATAAAGACGGCAGAGAGCTTGTTTTAAAAAGAGCTATAGCAAACGTCCAAAAAGATTATGACTATATAATTATAGATTCACCTCCTGCACTTGGACCAATGACTATAAATGCCCTTTCAGCATCTAACTCTGTAATTATTCCTATTCAGTGTGAATTTTTTGCACTAGAGGGTCTTGCACAGCTTTTAAATACGGTTAAACTAGTGAGAAAATCAATAAATCCAAGTCTCAGCATAAAAGGTTTTTTACCTACTATGTTCAGTTCTCAGAACAATCTTTCAAAACAGGTTTTTGCTGATTTGTCTCAACACTTTAACGGTAAACTTTTTAAAGATCAAAAAAATAAATATATAGTAGTTCCAAGAAATGTAAAATTGGCAGAGGCTCCATCTTTTGGTAAACCTGCAATTCTATATGATGTGAAATCTGTAGGCTCAGTAGCTTACCAAAATTTAGCACAAACGATAATAGCATAATGAAATCTCAAAAACTCGGCCGTGGACTAGATGCACTTTTAGGTGAAATAGATGAAGCATATGAAAATGAAGGTTCATATAGAGATGCTGTCATTGAATTGTCATTAAAAGATATTAAACCAAATCCTTTTCAGCCCAGAAAGCATTTTGATGAGAATTCTCTTTTAGAACTTGGTGAATCTATTAAAAATGATGGACTACTTCAACCAATTGTTGTAACTGAAGATATTGACGGTTATGTACTGATTGCAGGCGAGAGAAGGCTCCGTGCATCTAAGTTAGTTAAGTTAAAAACAATTCGTGCAATAATACTTAACTCAGATGAGCAGCAAATGAGACAATTCGCTCTAATTGAAAATATTCAAAGAGATGAATTAAATGCAGTTGAACTAGCAGAAGCGTATAGTGAACTAATTAAAATGTATAATGTAACACAAGAAGAACTTGCTACTAAAATACATAAAAGTAGAACACATATTACAAATACTATTAGACTTCTTCAGTTATCTTCAAAAACACAAAAAGCTTTAGTTGAGAAAAAAATCACTGCCGGACATGCAAAAGTTTTAATAGGTCTTGATGAAAAACAACAACAACTTATGGTAAATTCAATTATCGGTCAAAAGCTTAGTGTTAGAGAAGTTGAATCAATTATTAAAAATATGAAAGAAGAAAAAAAATCTTCAGATGTTAAAAGTAGTTTTGTTGAATATGATTTTTCTGATATTAAAGAAAGATTTGACAATATGGGTTTTAATGTAAAAACTTCCAAAAATAAATTGACTATTGAGTTTAATGCTGAAAGTCAAATCAGTGACTTTTTGAATTATATTTCAAAATAGTGTAAAAACGATGTGTAAATTTCACATTCTTTATAAAAATTATAAAATTCTTTAAAATTCTTTCATAGTTTAACTATCCTTTCAATTTTGACGTAGTATAATCACGCAACTTTTAGGAGGTGCTATGTTAGATATAAATCCGATACTACTTTTAGCTACATTTGTTGTATTTCTTTCACTAATCGCCGTTCTAAACAGTTGGCTTTATAATCCATTATTTAGTTTTATGAATAAAAGAGATGAGGACATTAAAAAAGACTTACTAAAAGTAGGTAATAATGATGATGAAATCAATGAACTTAATTCAAAAGCTCAATTAATAATTACAAATGCTAAACTGGAAGCTGCGGCCCTAAGAGAGAAAGTGATAGAAGATGCTAAAGAATTAGCAGATAGTAAGTTAGAAGCGAAGCGTGCTGAATTAGCTAGCCAATATTTAGAATTTGAGCAATCACTTGCTGAATCTAAAGAGCAGTTAACAAGTGACATAATGTCACAAGTTCCACTGTTTAAAGAAGCTGTAAAAGCTAAATTTAGTCAAATATAAGGATGTGGTGTGAGTAGAATTTTACTATTAATTATAATGATATCAACTTATGCATTTGCATCTAGTGGTGCAGAGGGCGGAGGGACAGACATTGTTCAAAGAACAGTAAACTTTTTACTATTTTTTGGTCTTGTTTGGTACCTTGTTGCTGAGCCTGCTAAAAACTTTTTTGCTGCAAGAAGTCAGGGAATTGCTGATGAGTTGCAAAAAGTTCAAGATAAGTTAAGTGACTCTGTTTCTCTTAAAAAAGAAGCTCTAGCTAAGATTTCTGATGCTGAAAAGTTTGCAGAAGAGTTAGTGACTGCTTCAAAAAGAGAAAATAAGATCATAAATGACAATATTATGCTTCAGTGTGAAGCAGACTTAGAGACAATTACTAAGCAAAGTACAACTTTAATGCAATTCGAACAAAGAAAAATGGTTCGTAATGTTGTTGAAGATGTTTTAAGCGAAGTTCTAAGTCAAAGTAGTGATAGTTTTGATAAAGAAGCTATGGCTAATGTTATCTTAAAGAAGGTGGCATAAATGGAAGAGTTAATTGCAAAAAGATATATCAAAGCTCTAAAGCAGAGTTCTGATGCACAGACAATGGAAAATATGACTGTAGTCTTTTCAGCTTTAGCTGAATCGTTTAATGATGCAAAATTTATCCAAATCATTGACAATCCTATGGTAAGTAAAGAACAAAAGTCAGAAATTCTTTTAGCTGCAGTAAAACCTGCTGAGTCTGAAAATATTAATGCTTTAGTTAAGTTGCTTGTAGAGAAAAATCGTACTTCAATTATCCCTGCTTTAGCAGAAGGAATGAGAAAAGATACGGCAAATACAAGTAAAACTTACTCTGGTGTTGTATATAGTGATAGTGATTTAGATGCAAAAGTTATTCAAGACTTAAGTAGTGGTTTAAGTAAAAAATTTGATTCAAATATTTCATTAGATTTTATTAAAGATGACTTCAATGGTATAAAAGTGGATGTAGAAGATCTTGGTGTAGAAATTAACTTTTCTAAAACAAGAATCAATAATCAAATAATAGAACATATAGTAAAAGCAATTTAACTTCATGAGAGGAGAAAAGTAGTGGTAGCAAAAATTCAAGCTGATGAAATCAGTTCAATAATTAAAGAGCGTATCGATAACTTTGAATTAAGTGTTGATATCAATGAAACAGGTAAAATCGTTTCTTACGCTGATGGTGTTGCACAAGTTTACGGACTTAACAACGTTATGGCTGGTGAAATGGTAGAGTTCGAAGAGGGGACTCAAGGTTTAGTAATGAATCTTGAGGAGAGCGCAGTAGGTGTTGTTATTCTTGGACTAGGCGTAGGACTAAAAGAAGGTATGTCAGTTAAAAGACTTGGTAAACTTCTTAAAGTTCCAGTTGGTGACGCACTTTTAGGTCGTGTTATTAATGCCCTTGGTGAGCCAATTGATGGTAAAGGTCCAATTGAGACAACTGAAACTCGTTTCGTTGAGGAAAAAGCACCTGGTATTATGGATAGAAAATCTGTTCATGAGCCATTAGCAACTGGTATTAAAGCAATTGATGCTCTAGTTCCAATCGGTCGTGGTCAACGTGAGCTTATTATTGGTGACAGACAAACTGGTAAAACTACAGTTGCACTAGACGCTATTATTAACCAAAAAGGTAATGGTGTTGTTTGTATCTATGTTGCAGTAGGTCAAAAAGAGTCAACTGTTGCTCAAATAGTTCGTCGTTTAGAAGAGCATGGAGCATTAGAATATACTATCGTTGTTAGTTCAACAGCTGCTGAAGCTGCTGCACTTCAATTCTTAGCTCCATATACTGGTGTTACTATGGGTGAATACTTCCGTGATAACGCTAGACATGGTCTAATTGTATATGATGATTTATCTAAGCATGCGGTTGCATATCGTGAGATGTCACTTATCCTTCGTCGTCCTCCGGGCCGTGAAGCATACCCTGGTGATGTTTTTTATATTCACTCTCGTCTTTTAGAGAGAGCTGCTAAATTAAGTGATGAACAAGGTGCAGGTTCTTTAACTGCTCTTCCTATTATTGAGACTCAAGCTGGTGATGTTGCGGCATATATTCCAACTAATGTTATCTCAATTACTGATGGTCAGATTTTCCTAGAGA
This sequence comes from Sulfurimonas sp., assembly GCF_041563035.1. Lineage (GTDB taxonomy): Bacteria > Campylobacterota > Campylobacteria > Campylobacterales > Sulfurimonadaceae > Sulfurimonas. Next base: position 8,185 of record NZ_JBFFNS010000039.1, read on the forward strand.
CTGAACTATTTAACTCGGGTGTACGTCCAGCGATTAACGTTGGTCTTTCTGTATCTCGTGTTGGTGGTGCTGCTCAGATTAAAGCTACTAAGCAAGTTGCTGGTACTTTACGTCTTGACCTTGCTCAGTATCGTGAACTTCAAGCATTCGCTCAGTTCGCATCTGATCTTGATGAGACATCTCGTAATCAACTAGAGCGTGGACAAAGAATGGTAGAAGTTCTTAAGCAAGGACCTTTCTCTCCACTATCTGCTGAGAAGCAAGTTGCTATTATTTTTGCTGGTAACGAAGGCTTCTTAGATGATTTCGATCCATCAAATGTAGTTCGTTTTGAAGCTGAGTTATATCCGTTTATTGAAGCATCTTATCCTCAGATTTTTGAGAATATTAGAAGCACTTCAAAAGTTGATGATGATACTAAAGCACTATTAATCAAAGCACTTGAAGAATTCAAAGCTACTTTCGTAGTAGCGTAAGGAAAACTTTATGGCAAACTTGAAAGATATTCAAAGACAGATAAAGAGTGTTTCTAACACTCAAAAGACGACTCGTGCAATGAAGCTTGTATCAACTGCAAAGCTTCGCCGTGCTGAAGAGCTTGCAAAACGCTCTCGTCTTTATGCTGCAAAAATGAATCAGGTTATTGCCGAAATAGCTGGACGCATAAAATGTAATAAAGTTGGAGGAATTGATAATCGCTGTTTTATAGAGATTGAAAGTCCAAAAATGGTTGACATTGTTTTTGTTACTGCTGATAAAGGTTTATGTGGTGGTTTTAATATTCAAACTATTAAAGCTGTTAAAAAACTTATCAAAGAGTATAAAGATAAAAATGTAAAAGTGCGTTTACGTGGTATCGGTAAAAAAGGTGTTGAGTTTTTTAAATATAACGAAGTTGAATTATTTGACGCAGTTACTAATTTAAGTTCAAAACCTGATAAAGAAAGAGCTGATGAATTCATCATGACTTCTATTGAAGATTACAAAGATGGCAAAATCGACGGTCTTCACATCATCTATAACGGATACAAAAACATGATTACTCAAGAGTTACATGTTAATAGTGTATTACCTGTAGATACAACTCAGTTTGAGTGCTCTGATGTACAAGACTCAATACTTGAGATAGAAGCTCAAGATGAAGAGCATATGCTAGACTCTTTAGTTAGTAGATATGTTGAATATGCTATGTATTATGCACTAATTGATTCAGTTGCTGCTGAACACAGTGCTAGAATGCAGGCAATGGATACTGCTACTAATAATGCTAAAGATATGGTTAAGTCACTAAATGTTAAGTTTAATAAAGCTAGACAAGCAGCTATTACTACAGAACTTATAGAGATTATAAGTGGTGTGGAGTCTATGAAATAATGGAGAAAAATATGATTGGTAAAATAAGCCAGGTTATGGGCCCGATTGTTGATGTTGATTTTGATGGTTATCTTCCAATAATTAATGAAGCAATCGAAGTTCAAATTAGTTTAGAAGGTACTGAAAATCGTTTAGTACTTGAAGTTGCAGCTCACTTAGGTGATGGCCGTGTAAGAACAATTGCTATGGATATGAGTGAAGGTTTAGTTCGTGGTATGAATGCTACAGCTACTGGTGCTCCTATTAAAGTTCCTGTTGGTGAAAAGGTACTAGGTCGTATCTTTAATGTAATTGGTGAGACTATTGATGGTGGTGAGCAGATTTCTGACGCTCCTACTTGGTCAATTCACCGTGCGCCTCCACCTCTAGTTGATCAGTCAACTACTACAGAGATGTTTGAGACAGGTATCAAAGTTGTTGATTTACTTGCTCCTTACTCTAAAGGTGGTAAAGTTGGACTATTTGGTGGTGCTGGTGTTGGTAAAACAGTTATTATCATGGAGCTTATTCACAATGTTGCAATGGGTCATGATGGTCTATCTGTATTTGCTGGTGTTGGTGAGAGAACTCGTGAAGGTAATGACCTTTATCATGAGATGAAGGATTCTAACGTACTAGACAAAGTTGCACTTTGTTATGGTCAAATGAGTGAGCCTCCAGGAGCACGTAACCGTATCGCTCTTACTGGTCTTACTATGGCTGAGTACTTTAGAGATGAGAAGAACCTTGACGTACTAATGTTCGTTGATAATATCTTCCGTTTTGCTCAATCAGGTTCTGAGATGTCAGCACTTCTTGGTCGTATCCCTTCA
>NZ_JBFFNS010000040.1:0-8250 GCF_041563035.1 Sulfurimonas sp.
AAGCTAAGCCTCTCATCGCTGATAATACTTGCCCTTGCAGGGTTGGAAACGTAGGTCGCTGCCTAGTTGATCAATTTACTTATCTCTCAACTTATTTTATCAAACTCCTTTTTATTAATTACTTATTTTACTTAACTATATACTAGTTTAATATCTAACTTTGTATTTCAATTATACTAATTATACATTATCATTAATATCTAATTCTTGTATATCTTAGTTTATGGATGTTTATATATATACAGATTTAATCTATTTGTTACCCTTTTGTAATTTATTTGTGATATTATTGTTACATATATGCACATCTAGAGAAAAATATCACAATTTTGATATTTTTTTTGTATTATCTTTTTTATCATAAATCATATTGTGAACTTATAATTGTGTATATTACATCTACTATAATATATAAAGATTATTATTTATATATGTTTTTATTATTATTGCTATTTTATGGATATGATATATAATAATAATTTATATAACTGATTTTTTCTTTAAGATTCAGTTAAAATTAACTCTCCTATAATGCTTACAGATGAAATAGTTTATCTATTTTAAATACTTATATTACTCGTAGGAGAGAAAATGAAAAAAACAATCAAGTTAGCTTTAGTAGCTGCATTAGCTTTAGGTGCAACATCTGCATTCGCAACAAACGGTTCAAATCTAATTGGTATGGGTGTGAAAGCTCGTGGTATGGGTGGAGCTGGTATTGGTATGTCTCACGGTGCTGAGTCTACTTTAGCAAATGCTGCTTTAATTACTTCTGTTAAAGATACTGAAGTTTCTTTCGGTGGTACAATTTTTATGCCAAAAGTTTCTAATACACAAAATTTAGGTGCTGGTGCAGAAAGTGCAGATAGTGCTGCAGATATGAACGTAATACCTTCTGTTTCAATTGCGAGTAAAGTTAATGATAACTTCTATTTTGGTATTGGCATGTGGGGAACTGCTGGTATGGGTGTTGATTACCGTGATTCTATTACAAATACTGCTGGCGGTGCTGGTACACAATTCAAAATGGTTACTAACTTACAGCTAATGCAATTTGCTGTGCCTCTAGCATATACTACAAATGGTTTTAGTGTCGCTATAACTCCATTATTACAGTATGGTGCACTTGATATAAACTATCAATATAGTACTACTCCAGGTCAAGTAGGTGCTGGTGTATCTCAAGACTTACAATTTGGGTATAACTTAGGTTTATCATATAAAACATCTGGTTTTACGGTTGGTGCTACGTATAAATCTCAAATTGATATGAAGTATAAAGGTCAATTATCTAACGCAATGCAAAACTTCGGTCTTACTGGATACACGAATGACAAGTTATCTACTCCAGCTGAAATCGGCTTAGGTGTTAGTTATAAAATGAAAGAGCATACAATAGCATTAGATTATAAAAACATTAAATGGTCAGCTGCTAAAGGTTATGAAGATTTTAAGTGGAAAGACCAAAATGTATATGTTATTGGTTATGAGTATGCAACAGATAAGTGGGCAGCTCGTTTAGGTTATAACTATGCAAAAAGTCCTATTGAAGAACAAAGTGGATTTGCTGGTTCTACTACTGCACCAAGTAGTGGTTTAATTAATACGTTTAACCTACTTGGATTCCCTGGTATAATAGAAAGTCATATGACGATAGGTGGTACATATAATGTTAACAGTAGAACTTCTGTTGATTTAGCTTATGTTTATTCTCCAGAAGTAAGTAATACGTACAAAAACTTTGCTAGTCAAGATATTACTACTAAGCACTCTCAATCAGCTTTAAGCTTTGCTCTTAATTACGCATTCTAGTTACTAGAATAACATAAAATTCTTCTTCATTCTAAATGCCGCCTCTTTTGGCGGCATCCTGTTTTTACACTCCTGATATATAATCTTTAAGCTACATATTAAAATCCACATATTTTATAACTTTTTATGATACAATTAATACAGAAATTCGTGATAATTTTGTGATAAGTACCACAAATAATTTAATTAAGGAAACCTAATGATAAAAAAACTTATAAGAACTATACTACTGTTGTCAGTGGCGGCAACAATGGCTTTTGGTGCTCAAGCTGTAAGATTTAATGTTGTTGATGGGAACGCTGAAGAGCGATACAACAGCCTGATTAATAAAAAAATAGTGAGCGTTGGTTATGTTCTATCTGATCCACATGAAAGAATCAATGACGCATATAAAAAAAAGTATGGTGAAAAAACTATTGATGGTAAACCTAATGAAGATTATGATCCAGATTGGAAAGAGACTTTAGATAATCTAGGTTTTTTCTCTATAGCAAATGATGTTGCACTTAGAGAAATACTTATTTCAAATCCTGAAATTGGTGGTTTTTCTCCTTTTAATCTTCATGTATACAAGAAGAAAAATGAAAATAAAACATATGTTGGACATTTAGTACCTGAAGTTATGTTAGATGTAGTAGGCATTAAAGACGAAGCTGCTAGAACAAAATTCGCGGCTATGTTCCCAGCACTTGATGATTTAGTACAAAAAGAAATTGGTGGTAAAGTTGAGATAACTGAGTATACAGCTCTTCCAGAAAAACCAATGATGAACTTTGAGATAACATTTGATAGACCAGAAGATTTAGCTGATTACATTGATGGATTTCAAGAAAGTTTTGAAGCTGCATTTGAAGAAAATAAATATATTATTGCCGGATATAAAAACTTTAAAGAGTCTTATTCAGAGTTAAAGTTAGAGTTTGCTAAATATGACGCATACTTTGTTTATTCGCTATGTCACTTCACTTATTCTTATAATATATTCAATAAGGGTCGTCCTGATGCTGGCGCATTTGCTCCTTGTTCTATGTATATGTATATAGAAAAAGATTCAAACAAGTTAGTGATAGGTATGCCTAAACTTGCAAACTGGACTGCTGTACTGAATATGAAAGATGAAGTTATGAATAAATCAGTAGAAGATTTAGACAAAGAGATTATTAAAATTATGATTAGTCTAGGTGCAAAAGAGATTTAAGTATAAATTGATGAGTTTTATAAAAGATCAGTGAAGCAAACACTATTTGTTTTAAGTTTATTCAAAAAGGTAAAAAAATGAAAAAAATATTTATATCAATGCTCTATTCTACTCTTCTTTTATTAGGGGTTGTATCAATAAATGCTGATGATAAAATTAGTGCCTATTTGGTTGGAGAACATATAGAAGTAGATGTTGCTAAAGCTAAACTTGGGGAAGTTGGTTTTGAGGTTATTGCTTTATATTCACCTGTTAAAGAAGGTACTACGTTAATTTTTACAAATGAAGTGCTTAAAGCAGAAGGTGCTAAATCTAAAAGAGCTCATGCAGCTATATTAAGAATGTTTATAGATGACAAAGAAAAAAGAGTTAGTGTCACTAACCCTATTTATTTTGGAAGAGCATTTATGCAAGATTGGTACAAAGAAGATGTGTTTATAGAACAGTTTGAAAAGATTTACAGTGCGTTTCCAAATCTAGAAGGCTCTAAAGATAGTTTAGAGTTCGATAATTTAGCTGATTTTCACTTTATGATGGGAATGCCGTATTATGAAGATCCTGATGAATTAGCAGAAGGAGAGCATAAGGATTTATTGGCAAAAGCAAGAAACTATAAAAAAGGTAAGCTTTTGATTTTTGAGTTAAAACTTTCTGATAAGAGTACTCTTTTTGGATATGAGATAGGAAGTAAGACTAAAAAATTTGTTAAAAAGATAGGTCGTGCAAATGCTGCAGTACTTCCGTATTGTATATCTATAGAAGATGGAAAGGCAACTGCTTTAGCACCTAAGTTTTATTTAGCGGTATCTTATCCTCAACTCAGCTTGAGTGAGTTTACGAGAATTTCATCAGTTCCAGGAGCTATAGAAAAAGATTTGAAAAAACCTTTTAAATAAAGGTTCTCTCAAGAGCCAAAAGAAGCGATGGCTTAAACCATTAGAGCTTCTCTAGCACCCTCTTTAATCTCACCGATTAGATAACCATCAGTCTCTGATAAAACTTTCTCAACATTGGCATCTTCAACAACTAAAATCATTCCAACACCCATGTTAAATGCTCTAAACATCTCGTCACGCTCAACATGTTCCGACATTAGTTCGAAGATAGGTAAAACTTTAATAGAGTCTTTCTGAACTTCGGCCATTAAGTTTTCAGGAAGAACACGAGGTAAGTTCTCAACAATTCCGCCACCAGTGATATGAGCCATAGCTACTATTTCGTTTCTTAATTTTTTAAATGTTTTAACATATATATTTGTTGGTTCTAAAAGAGTTTCTATAAGTGGTTTTCCATTGAAATCATCTTCAAACTTCATACCCATTTTTTCAAATAGAACTTTACGTGCTAGAGAAAAACCATTTGAGTGAAGACCAGAACTTGGAAGTGCTATAAGTTTATGACCAGCACGTACAAGGGAAACTCTATCCATCTCAGATTTTTCAGCTACACCAACAGCAAAACCGGCTAAGTCATAATCGTCCTCAGAGTACATACCAGGCATTTCAGCAGTCTCACCACCGATAAGCGCACATTCGCTTCTAATACAGCCTTCAGCGATACCTGCAACCACATTAGTAGCTACATTAACATCAAGCTTACCTGTTGCGTAGTAGTCTAGGAAGAAAGAAGGTGTACCAAAGTTACAAAGAAGGTCATTTACACACATAGCTACCAGATCAATTCCTACAGTATTATGAATACCGCTATCTATAGCAAGCTTAAGCTTTGTACCAACGCCATCAGTTGCTGCAAGCATTACAGGCTCATTAAAACCCTTAGGAAGCTCAAAAGCACCGGCAAAAGAGCCTATCCCACCCATAACACCTGGAATTTTTGTAGATTTTACTAAAGGTTTAATATTTTCAACGAAACTATTACCTGCATCTATATCAACACCTGCATCTTTATAACTAATTTGACTCATTTATTTCTCCGAATCGTTTGGTAGATCACACTTCTTGCTAATGATACAAAGTGGACAGAAGTTAGCAATACCTGCAATAAGAGGAATAACTCCAAGATAGAACCAGTAGATTCCTGTAATTACGCCTGCAGCGATTAAAGCTAAACCTATAGTAATACGAAAAACTCTACAAAACTTTCTGATTTTGTTATAGTCCATTTAATACCCTTAATTTTTTTGTAATTATATCTATATTAAGTAAAATTAATCCTAATATGCTAAAATCGCGGTAATTAAATAAGGAATTATTAAAATGAAAGAATTAATTTACTCTGAAATGATGGTGCATGTTCCGATGTGTACAAGTAAAAATCCGCAAAATGTTTTAATTGTTAGTGATAATGTAGATCAACTGGCAAAAGAAATGCTAAAGCACAGTGACATTAATACACAAGTAGTTGAGTGTTCTTTAGACGCTCTGCGTAACTTAGAAGATGCAACTTTCGATGTAGTTATTTGCGAAATGAGTTCAGATGCTGCACTTATAGCACATATAAACCGTATCTTAAAAGAGGATGGACAGCTTTCTATTATTCATCCATCTCTAGACGATGTTGAAGCAAATAAATCTTTGATGCAAATTCTTGGAAATTACTTTAAAGTAATTATGCCGTATAATATCGGTAATGGTTCGACAGCTCTTTTAGCTTCTAAAGAGTATCACCCAACTGCAGATATTAATCTGCACCGTGCTGATATGCTTGATGACAATCAGTTTTACAACTGTGACGTTCATATAGCTTCATTCGCAATGGGTAACTATATTCGTAAAGAGTATTTAGGAATCATCAAAAACTAATAAACAAGGTATTAGATGGCATTTGAATACGCTATTGCCTTAACAGGCGGAATAGCTACAGGCAAAAGCACTGTAGCATCTCTACTTGCCTTAAATGGTATGAGAGTCATAGATGCAGATAGCATTTCACATGAAATACTAGATGCTTCAGTCTCTTGGGTAAAAGAAACTTTTGGTAATGAGTACGTCAATGGCTCTAAGGTTGACCGTGCAAAGCTTGGAAGTTTAGTTTTCTCAGACGATGAGCAAAAAAGAATCTTAGAGGATTATCTGCATCCTAAGATTAGAGCTGAAATAGAGAAGCGAAGCATCAAGCAAGATAGTTTCAAATTTCCTTACCTCATAGATATCCCACTATTTTTTGAAAAAGGCTCTTACAACATTAAAGATAGTGTTGTTGTATATACTCCTTTAGATGTGCAGCTAGAGAGATTTATGAAGAGAAATGGCTACAGCAAGGAAGAGTCACTCAGAAGAATAAACTCTCAGATGCCAATAGATGAGAAGAAAAAAAAAGCTACTTGGGTTATAGACAACTCCAAAAACTTAAAACATCTTCAGCAAGAAGTTGAAGATTTTGTTGAGAATATAAAGGCTAAATACTTATGATGATATCAAAATACAGTGCCAATGGAAATGACTTTGTAGTCTTTCATTCAGATGTAAAAGAAGATAGAACTGAGTTGGCAAAAGAGTTATGTCACCGTCAAGACGGCATCGGTGCTGACGGTCTAATAGTAATAGTTCCAAATAGCGATTATGATTTTGAATGGCAGTTTTACAACTCTGATGGTAGTCATGCAGATATGTGCGGAAATGGTTCTCGAGCTTGTGCTCACTATGCATATGTGAATAACTTGGCATCTAGTAGTATGAGTTTTTTAACAGGTGCAGGTGTTATAAAAGCTGAAGTTGATGGGGATATGGTTCTAAGTGAACTCACTCCTCCTAAGATTTTAGACAAAAATATAGAATTTAATGGCAAGACTTGGTGGTTAGTTGATACTGGGGTTCCTCACCTTGTTCATTTTACGCAAAATATAGAAGCATTTGATGTAGAAGAAGCTAGAGAACTTAGATATAAATATAATGCCAATGTGAATATCGCTTTTATAGATGCAGACAAAAACATTAAAGTCAGAACTTATGAACGCGGTGTTGAAGATGAGACATTAGCTTGCGGTACCGGAATGGCAGCTTGTTTTTACAGAGCCTATGTAGAAGAAAAAGTAGGTAATAATATTGAAGTTTATCCTAGAAGCGGTGATACGCTATATCTTGGAATGAACGAGAGAACAATTACTTTTCGTGGAAGAGTAAAAAATACTTTTAATACGGATTGGAATCTTGCTTAGTCAGTAGCCTATATGAGCAAAGCTCATATAGTTACGTTAGATGCTTAGAGTTTAAAGTCCAGCTGCCTCAACGATTTTTGCTTGATGATCAGCGATAAGAGGTTCTATAACTTCATCTAGAAGTCCACCACTCATGATTTCATTAAGTCTGTAAAGTGTAAGAGTGATTCTATGATCACTAATACGGTTTTGTGGATAATTGTAAGTACGAATTCTTCCACTTCTATCGCCTGTTCCAACTTGCGCTGAGCGAGTAGCACTATCTTTAGCTTGAGCTTCTTGCATCTCAAGATCAAAAAGTCTAGCTTTTAGAACCTTCATAGCTTTTTCTCTATTTTTGTGTTGAGATTTTTGATCCTGATTTGTTACTACTAAACCAGTTGGCAAGTGAGTAATCCTTACAGCAGAGTCAGTTGTATTTACAGACTGACCACCACATCCAGAAGAACGCATTACATCGATCTTAAGATCATTTTCATTGATCTCAACTTCAACATCATCAACTTCAGGCATAACCGCAACTGTAATAGCTGAAGTATGAACACGCCCTTGTGACTCTGTAGCAGGAACACGTTGAACACGGTGAGTTCCACCTTCATATTTCAACCTGCTATAAACCTGATCACCTTTAATAAGTGCAATAACTTCCTTAAATCCACCAGCATCTGATGGAGAAGTACTCATAAGTTCAACTTTCCAGCCTTTAACATCAGCATATCGAGTATAAGCGTCAAAAAGATCACCTACAAAGATTGCTGCCTCGTCACCACCAGCTCCTGCACGAAGCTCAACGATGATATTTCTATCATCATTAGGGTCTTTTGGTAGAAGTAGAAGTTTGATATCTTCTTCTAGGAGTGGTTTACGTGGTTCAAGCTCTTTAAGTTCCTCTTTAGCCATTTCGCCCATTTCAGCATCACTAAGCATTTCTTTAGTATCAGCAATATCTGAGATTAAAGTTTTATACTCTTTTGCTTTTTCTACGATTGGTAAAAGTGAAGATTGTTCTTTTGAGAGTTCTGTCATTCTTTTGATGTCAGAAGTTATGTCAGGTGAACTCAGCATTTCGCTAAGTTCATTATAACGGTTGATAAACGGAGTAAGTTTATCAGCAAGCATAATT
>NZ_JBFFNS010000041.1:0-7914 GCF_041563035.1 Sulfurimonas sp.
GTTTTTTTAAATGCTTTTACAGATTTGGGACATAAAATAATTATTCAAAATACTATCTTTAAAGTTTATGACGGTGAGATGCAGATAGTTTTAACTTCTATTGTAAACGCACTTATCATACTGCCTTTTATCATCGCATTTTCTCCGACAGGTTTTTTAGCGGATAGATTTCCTAAAAATGAGATTATGAAATACTCTGCTTTGTTTGCTGTATTTATTACTCTGGCAATTACTTACTCTTATTACAATGGTCATTTTTATACGGCATTCGCATTTACTTTTTTGCTGGCTTTTCAGAGTGCTATATATGGACCGTCTAAATATGGTTACATAAAAGAGTTAGTGGGTGTAAAGTATATAAGCAGCGGTAATGGAGCTGTTCAAGCAGTCACAACTGTGGCAATTCTCGGCGGTATGCTTTTTTATACAGTCTTATTTGAAGTTATCTTAAAAGACAGTTTTGTAACTAAAGAAGATATATTGACAACCATTGCTCCTATAGGTTGGCTCTTAGTCCTTGGTTCAGTTATCCAATTTTATCTAGCTTTAAAACTTCCAAACAAGATGACGAAAGATAGTAAAAAAGAGTTTAATTTTAAAAGATACTTTAAGGGTGAATATTTACAAAAAAATATCAAAATAGTAAGAAGAAAAAAAGAAATTTTTGATGATATCATTGCCCTTGGTCTTTTTTGGTCTATTTCACAAGTTATTCTTGCTGTGTTTGGTGAGTATGCAAAAAGTGAATTGGGTGTGACAAATACCATATATATTCAAGGGGTTATGACTCTTGCAGGTATAGGGATGGTTAGCGGTGCTATTATGGCTGCTAATTTTTCAAAGTACTATATAAACACTGGTTTAACAGCAATAGGTTCCTCTGCTATAACAATCATAGTATTGTTAATTCCATTTTCTACTTCCATGATTACAATGTCAGTTTTATTTATTTTGTTTGGTATTTTTGCAGGATTTATTATGGTTCCGCTAAATGCACAGATACAGTATCTTTCTCCCCGTGTTCATCTTGGAACCATACTAGCAGGAAATAATTTTATACAAAATATTTTTATGTTTTCATTTTTGGTTTTGACCACGGTTTTTGCCTACTATGGTATGAATGCTAAAATACTTATATATATTATGGTCTTTGTAGGACTGTATCTGAGCTTTATGTTATTTAAACGCTACTTTGTAATGTCTTTTTGGGCATTTTTGGAAATTATTTTAAAAATGAGATATAACTTTCACTATAAGGGACTTGAATATATTCCCGCATCTGAAGGTGTACTTCTATTAGGAAACCATGTAAGCTGGGTTGATTGGGCGATAATTCAGATACCTATAAAAAGACGTCTAAACTTTATGGTTGATAAAGACATTTATAATTGGAAATTATTTAACAAAGCGCTTAAAAAAGGCGAGGCAATTCCTGTTTCTCAAAAAGCTTCAAAAGATGCTTTCGCAGAAGCTTCACAACGACTAAAAAATGGTAAAATTGTGGCTTTATTTCCAGAGGGACAAATCAGCCCTGATGGAGAGACTGGAAAGTTTTACAAGGGATATGAACTTATCTCAAGTGACTATGACGGAAAGATAGCTACTTTCTTTATCGATGGCATGAATGGAAGTATGTTTTCTAAGACTAAAGATTTTAACCTATTTAGCAGAAGAGATGTAACAGTATACTTCTCAAAGCCAGTACATAGAGAAACAAAAACTCAAGAGATAAGAGAAATTATTACAAATTTAAAGGACAAACATGAAACTGAACAAGCCTAAGCATTCACTATTTCGTAACGGAATTTATGCAGTAGAAGGTTTTATTGATATAACAAAAAATGAGACATCATTCAAGTGGCAACTTCTTATGCTAAGTGTTATGGGCATAATAGCTTGGAATATACCTGTTGGTTTTGGATACTCTAGTATATTATTTATATCTTTGTTTATTCCAGTCCTAGCAGAAGTTACAAACAGTTCTATAGAGAGAGTTGTTGATCTTGTTACTTCTGATTATCATATTCTGGCAAAACAGGCTAAGGATGCAGGTGCAACTTTAGTCCTTTTAAGTCTAATCGTAACAGCCCTTATTTGGGTTTGTGTTTTAGCAGTTGCATTTAACCTAGTATAGGAAACCTATGAAGATAGTACTCATCTTAGCTCTTTTTTTTGGTATCGTTCTTGCACAAGACAGACCAAAAATAGCGCTTGTCATTAGTGGCGGCGGAGCTAGAGGCGGAGCACATGTTGGTGTTCTTAAAGTGCTGGAAGAGAAAAAAATACCTATAGATATAATTGTTGGAACAAGTATGGGTTCGGTTGTTGGAGGACTCTACGCATCCGGACGTTCAGCTAAAGATATAGAAGAGATGCTAGTCACTACTGACTGGAAAGACTATATAAGAACAGATTTTGACCGTGCAGACACTCCTATGAGAGTTAAAGAAGTCGAGTATATTTATCAGGGTAGACTTGGACTCGGGATTGATTCTCAAAACAGTGTAGTTCTACCTACGGGTGTTTTAAAGAGACAACCTCTACTTTTAAAATTTATGGCTATGACACAGCATGCTCAAAATATTAGAGATTTTGATGATTTGCCAATACGTTTTCGTGCAGTTGCAACAGACATAAAAAATGGTGATCCTGTTATCTTAAAGTCAGGTTCTCTGGCAAAAGCCATGTATGCTTCAAGCTCTATTCCAGGTGGACTTCAACCTATCAATATTGACGGTATTGATCTAGTAGATGGTGGAGTTAGTGATAATCTGCCAGTTCAACTGGCAAAAGATATGGGTGCTGACATTATTATAGCTGTAGATGTAAGTGAAAACTTTGAAGAAAATCTTGATGTAAACTCTTACTTTGTTGTACTTGGACAGATGGTTAATATACTTATGAGAAAAAATGCAAATGAGTCGATACTAAAACTCAGCGACAAAGATATACTTTTGACACCTGATTTAAAAGAGTTTGGTGGCTTAGATGTAGAAAAATATGGACAAATCATACAAAAGGGTGTAGAGATTACTGAGCACTCATATGAGAGTAAACTAAAGCATCTCTCTTTGAGTAATGAAGAGTATGAAAATTACAGGAAAGAATATAGAGTCTTAAAAGAGTTTCAAGCACCTATCATAGATGCTATTGAGATAAAAAATCCAACATATATTAGTGATGAGTCTATTTTAAATAGGATTAAAATCAAGGTGGGAGATAGACTTGATGAAAATATTCTAAGAGCAAACCTTATGCATATTTACAATATGACAATCTTTGACAGAGTAGAGTATACACTTAAAGAAGTTGATGGAAAAAATATACTTGTTATCACTACAACGCCTAGTTGGAACAATCATGGTGAAGTAAGGTTTGCTATAGGTATAGAAGATGACTTTAAAGGTCACTCCTCATATTCGCTTAAAGCTGGATACACTATGTTTGGACTTAACAGTTATGGAAGTGAGTGGAAAAATGACTTTGAGATAGGAAAACATCAAAAAGCATATACTGAGTTTTTTCAACCACTTGACTCAATGCAGAGATATTATCTAAGACCATCGTTTCTTTATGATAATGTAATCGAATTTGTTCCTTATGGCAGTGGTACAATAGAGCTTGAAACTAAAAGGTATGGAGCTTCACTCGGCCTTGGCGCACATGTAACAACAGACTATGAGTTTGAAGTAGGTGCAGGTGCTTTTAAAGATTCACTAGAGGTTTCAATAATCAGTGGCTCATACAAAAAATACCAAGCTAGACCTGTCTATGCTTCTTTTTTAGTGGATAATTTAGATAATTTGAATTTTCCAAACACAGGATTAAAGTCTATGATAAAATGGACAAAGGAAATGAAAGGCTTTGGAAGTGATTATGAGCATGAAAAAATCTATTTTGACATAGAAAAACCTATCAGTTTTAACAGTCATAATATTACTACTTACATGCAATTTGGCACGACTTACAATAACAACAATGATAAGAACACATTTATTTTAAACGACAAGTTTGTTCTTGGCGGACTCTTTAATATGTCTGCTTATAAACCATATTCAATAGTTGGAAATCATATGGCATTAGGAGTTGTAAAGTATAGATATCAGTTAAAAGATGGAGGTTTTTTTGGGACATTAGATGCCCCATTATATACAGGATTTAGTTTAGAAATTGGAGATGCGTGGGATGATGGTATACATAAAAATATCCATGATCTTAAAAAATCAGTGAGTGTATATGTAGCAGCAGACACATTTTTAGGACCATTTTATTTAGCCTTCGCATCTTCAGAAGATGGTGAAGATTCATTTTATTTATATTTAGGAGAAAAATTTTGATGAAAACAACTTTAATTATTGGTGCAGGCGGTGTTAGCCGCGTAGTTGTACATAAATGTGTACAAAATTCGGACGTATTTGGAAAAATAGTTTTGGCAAGTAGAAGTATTGGCAGATGTGAGATTATTAAAGGTGATTTCCCTGATACAGATATAGAGATAACAACTGTAGATGCTGATGTTACGGATGAAGTAATAAAGCTTATTAAAGCTTGTAATGCAGATATCGTTATAAATGTTGCTCTTCCATACCAGGATTTGACTATTATGGATGCTTGTATTGCTACAAAGACGCCATATTTAGATACGGCAAACTATGAGCATCCTGATGAAGCTAAGTTTGAGTACAAACTTCAGTGGGCAAGAGATGAGAAGTTTAAAGAAGCAGGTATCATGGGGCTTCTTGGTAGTGGATTTGACCCGGGAGCGACAAATGTATTTTGTGCGTACGCTCAAAAGCATTACTTTGATGAGATTCATACTATCGACATCTTAGATTGTAATGCAGGTGATCACGGTTACGCTTTTGCAACTAACTTTAACCCGGAGATAAACCTTCGTGAAGTAAGTTCAAAAGGTCGTTACTGGGAAGAGGGTAAATGGATAGAGACTGAGCCGATGGAGATAATGCAAGTTTGGGATTATCCTGAAGTTGGACCAAAAGATTCATACCTTCTTTACCATGAAGAGATGGAGTCACTTGTAAAACATATCAAAGGTCTAAAGCGTATCAGATTTTTCATGACATTTGGTCAGAGTTATCTGACTCATATGAAATGTCTTGAAAATGTAGGAATGCTTGGAATCGAGCCAGTTGAGCATAAGGGACAAAAAATTGTTCCAATAGAGTTTTTGAAAACTCTTCTTCCAGATCCGGCATCACTTGGACCTAGAACTACAGGTAAGACAAATATTGGAATAGTTGCTGATGGTATTAAAGATGGTGTGAAAAAGAAGATTTACATCTATCAAGTAAAAGATCATGAAGATTGTTATGCTGAGACTAACTCTCAGGGTGTTTCCTACTCTACAGGTGTTCCTGCTATGATAGGTGCAAAGCTGATGATGAAGGGAATTTGGAGTGGAGCAGGTGTCTTTAACATGGAACAACTCGACCCTGATCCATTTATGGATGAGATGAATACGCAAGGTCTTCCTTGGCAGATAAAAGAGCTAGAAGTATAAGATGAAGTTCAATGCTATAGTTCAGAGAATTGACTCTTTACCTCCATTATCTAATGCTACCATTTTTGTACAGCAGTTATATGCTCAGGGAGCAGAGAATGTTGATATCATAAAATTAGTTAGAATCATAGAGTCAGATGCACTTCTGACTCTAAATATTCTAAAAATGATAAATGCACCGATATATGGATTCTCTAGAAAAATAGCATCTATATCTCAGGCTGTAACTCTGTTTGGTACAGAAATAGTATATGGTCTTGTGATGAACTACTCGATTATGGAGGCTCTTAGGGCTAACACATCATCGTATGGAATCTCAAGTTCTGAGTTTAACGATGTCTGCCATCTACAAAGTGCTTTAATGATGCAGTGGTACTCAAAAGTTGATCTTAGACATGCCCAGTTTTTGGCTCCCTTGGCTCTTGTTATGGAAGCCGGAAAATTGATACTCGTACGTGAGATAGCATCTAGTGATTATGTAAATGAGTTTAAAAAAGGACTCAAAGAGTGCAGCAGTATCGAAGAGTACGAGCACTCTTTATTGGGTACTACTTCGTACTATGTCAGTGGACTCCTGTTTGAGCATTGGAATCTTGAACCACTCTATGTTGACATGTTAAAAGGTCTTGATTTTGAGCGTGATGATGGATTTAAGATGGAGTATTACATAAACACACTGCATGTTGTCAGAACTGCTGTAAATGTAAAAGAAAAACTAACTGACAAGTCTATAGAAAAGGCATGTTTATTGGTAGAAGAGATGGACTTGGATCCTGATTATTTTAGACATATCGCACATAGGATTAGAGAGACATATGAAAAATCTTGAAAATATAAAAACACCATGTTATATCTGTGAGGAAGAGCTTTTAGAAAATAATCTGCAATTGCTTGATTATGTTCAAAAGAGAAGTGGAGCAAAGATAATATTAGCTCTTAAGGGCTTTGCAATGTGGAGTACATTCCCACTGGTGAGAGAATATTTGCAAGGTTGTACTGCAAGCGGACTTCATGAAGCAAAACTTGCTTACGAGAAGTTTGGCAAAGAGGTTCATACATATTCTCCTGCATATAAAGATGAAGATATAGATGAAATAGCACAAATATCTGATCATGTAGTCTTTAATTCACCAAGCCAGCTTTTTAAATATAGCGATAGAGTGAAAAAGATTAACCCAGGTGTCAGTATCTCACTTAGAATAAATCCTGAACAATCAGCGTCTCCAAAAGACATATATAATCCCTGTGGCATCTATAGCCGTCTTGGTACAACTTTGGCAAATTTTGATGAGGAAGTACTTAATCACATAGACGGACTTAACTTCCATGCTCTTTGTGAACAGGGTGCAGATGAATTAGAAGAAGTTTTAGTGGCTTTTGAAGATAAGTTTTCTAAGTATTTCAAAGGTCTGCACTACATCAATTTTGGCGGTGGTCATCACATAACTAAAAAGGGTTATGATGTTGAGAAGCTGATCAGAATCATCAAAGAGTTCAAAGCTAAGTATGAAGTAGAGGTTTATCTAGAACCAGGTGAAGCTGTTGGCTGGGAGACAGGAGTTTTAGTAAGTTCTGTTTTAGACATCGTAGATAACGGTATGAAAATTGCCATATTAGATACTTCAGCAGAAGCACATATGCCAGATACTCTTGCGATGCCGTATCGTGCAGATGTTAGAGACTCTGCTGAAGCTGGTGAGAAAGAGTTTACTTATAGATTTGGCGGAAATACTTGTCTCGCAGGAGATATTATGGGAGATTACTCGTTTGATAAAGCCTTAAAGATTGGAGATAAAGTAATTTTTGAAGACCAGATTCACTATACTTTTGTTAAAAATACTACATTCAATGGAATTAAACTTCCATCGCTTATGATAAAAAGAAAAGACAATAGCTTAGAAATAATAAAAGAATTTGGATATGAAGATTATAAAAATAGATTATCATGATTTAGCCATACTCTATAGTTATGAGTTTTAGGTATAATCAAAACATGTTAATAACAAGCAATATATGGAAAGTATTTTATCTGATTTTATTTGGTGGGATCTTTCTCATTATCTCCCTACTATATGTAAGTTTTAATGATATAAATAATAGACACCATACTCAGATGCAACATTATACGGAGATTTTATCCAAATCTGTAAATGCTGATTTTTTGCAAAAAGATATGCTTCTAGACATTATTGGAAAGCAGCTATTTAAAAACAACAACTATACGGATATAAAAAAATCAAAACGTATATTAGATAATATATTAAAGCATAATTCATACTTGGTAAGTTTTGGACTTGCAGACGTAAATGGCAATATCCTTCTCTCGAATTCAAAAATAAAACTCAAACACAAAAAAAATCTTTTAACAGATGCCGTCACCAGTTACGATTTTA
>NZ_JBFFNS010000042.1:0-7164 GCF_041563035.1 Sulfurimonas sp.
AGCAGAAAGTTTATTGGCAATCGCAAGACCAGAAGCATCATCTGCCGCTCTATTGATTCTTAAACCTGATGAAAGAGAATTAAGACTTTTATCAAGCCCTATGTTGTTCATCGTAGCGTTTCTGTGTGCGTTCATTGCACCTATATTTGTATTAATTCTAAAGCCCATCATAAATCCTTTTGTGGGTAAGAGCCTTTCGCTCTATTTGGGTACAGCTTCCTTGCTGATTATATATATATCGGTACAAAAGCATATTACTTTAATTAAATCTTAATTTTTATATATTATCCATTTACATTATTTAAACTTTTTTTGGTAAACTTCCAAAATCAAAACAACTATACTATATATATAGGGAAACTATTTGAACTTAATTATCGTCGAGTCACCAGCAAAAGCAAAAACAATCAAAAACTTTTTAGGTAAAGATTATGAAGTTATCGCATCTAAAGGTCACATAAGAGATTTACCTAAATCTCGTTTTGGAATCACCGTAGATGAGGACAACCAACTTGTGCCTGCATACAGTGTTGCAAAAGAGAATGCTCCTACCGTTAAGGAGATTAAGGCTTTAGCCAAAAAAGCTGATACTATCTATATCGCGACCGATGAGGATCGCGAGGGTGAAGCTATAGGTTGGCATATTGCTCATGCTATTAAAAAAGACCCAGAGGAACTTCCTCGTATTGTTTTTCATGAAATCACTAAAACAGCAATCAATCATGCTTTAGAGAGTGCTCGTAAAATAGATATGAATATGGTAAACGCTCAACAGGCTCGTCGTATGCTTGATCGTGTAGTTGGCTATAAACTATCTCCTCTTTTAAGTTCTAAGATTCAAAAAGGTCTCTCAGGAGGACGAGTTCAATCATCAACTCTAAAACTTGTAGTAGATCGTGAAAGAGAGATCAAAGCATTTATCCCTGTTGAGTATTGGTCAATAGATACAATGTTTAAAAAAGATATTGAGGCTACTCTTATTACTCATAAAGGTGACAAGCTTTCTAAGCTATCTATTGAAAACAAAGATAGCGCAGAAGCAATCACAAAAAGCGTTAATGCTGATTCGTTTATTATTTCAAAGATTGAGACTAAACAGAGAAAGACATCTACGCCTCCACCGTTTATGACTTCAACACTTCAGCAGACTGCATCTAGTAAGCTAGGGTTCACTCCTAAAAAGACTATGATGGTAGCTCAAGCCCTCTATGAAGGTGTTAAAACACCAGATGGGACTTCGGGTGTTATTACATATATGAGAACGGACTCACTAAACATGGCCGCAGAAGCTGTTGGTGCGGTTCGTGGAATCATTGAAAGCAGATATGGTAAAAGATATCTCCCCCAAGAACCGAAGACTTATGGTAAAAAATCTAAGGGTGCACAAGAGGCTCACGAGGCAATCCGCCCTACGATGCTTCACTTCTCTCCTGAAGTTGCACAGAGCTTTTTAAAAGCTGATGAGATTAAACTTTACCGTCTTATCTATGAAAGATTTATGGCTTGTCAAATGAACGATGCGATGTTTGAGCAGCAAAGCATTATTTTTGAAGGTAAAGAAAACGAGTACAGAGCAAGTGGAAGAAAACTGATATTTGATGGTTTTTACGCTGTTACCGGAACTGAGGACAAAGATAAACTACTTCCAACTCTAAAAGAGGGCGAAAAAGCTGATATCCAAAGTATCAAACCTGAGCAACACTTTACTGAACCACCTGCAAGATATTCTGAAGCATCTTTGATTAAAAAATTGGAGGCTGAGGGTGTTGGTCGCCCATCAACTTATGCTCCGACAATTGCTACTCTTAGTGGTCGTACTTATGTAACTATTGAGAAAAAGCAAATTATTCCAACAGAGATGGCTTTTACGGTTACTGATATGCTTGAGAAAAACTTTGCTAACATCGTAGATATCTCTTTTACTGCAAATATGGAAGAAAAACTTGATGAGATTTCAGAGGGCGAAACTGACTGGCAAAAACTCTTAAGTGATTTTTACTTTCCTTTTATGGATCAAGTTGCTGAAGGTAAAGAGAAAATAGTTTCACTTAAACTTGCCAAACCATTAGGTCGAACTTGTCCAAAATGTGGTGAGAGTGAGCTTCTACTCCGTTCGGGTCGTTTTGGTAACTTTATAGCTTGTAGCGGTTTTCCAAAGTGTAAATATACAGAGCAGTGCGATGAAGAAGGTAATACAGTAGAGAAAAAAGAAGAGACGGCAGACGAAAAATGTGACAAATGTGGTAATGACATGGTAATCAAAAATGGTCGTAATGGTCAATTTTTAGCTTGCAGTAATTATCCTGATTGTAAAAATACTAAAAGTATAGATGTTGAAAGTCAAGTAAGCGCGGCACCATGTCCTGATTGTGGCGGTGAAGTAAGTCTTAAGAACTCTAGACGTGGACCTTTCTGGGGCTGTGCAAACTACCCTGATTGTAAATTTATCTCTAAATTCGAGCCTACAACTATCAAGTGTAAAGAAAAAGGTTGTAAAGGAGTTCTTGCAGAGAGAACTTACAGAAATAAAGACGTATACGAATGTGTAAAATGCAAAAACAGAACTCCAAGATAATTCTCGCCAATGGCGAAGCTTCAGTGATTGAATCTAAGCTGGACTTGTTCAGATTAGATGAGACTTTAAAGTAGAAGTAAACCATGAAGATAGGCATTATTTCAGATACGCACACTAAAGTTAAAATGGCCAAGGAAGCGCTTAATCTACTTACTGAAGATGGTGCTGAGTTTATCATTCATGCGGGTGATATCGTAGAGATTGAAGTACTAGACTTTCTTAAAAACTGCGGACTTAGATACATAGCTGTCTATGGGAACAATGACGCTCATCTGGCTCATTATCACGGCAAATATAATCTAGTTCAAGAGCCTCACTATTTTAAACTTGCAAACTGTAAGTTTAAACTTATGCATATGCCTTACTATATGGCTCCAGATGCTGATATTGTAGTCTTTGGTCATACTCATATCTTTGAGAGTGACTTTAAAAATGGCACTCTTTTTTTAAACCCAGGTGAAGTATGTGCAAGAAATAAATCTATCTCCGAATGTGCTATGCTTGAAGTCACAGATGATACATTTGAAGTGACATACTATACTAAAGAAAAAAAAGATGACACTTTTAAACATCAAAAATTTTCATACGAGAGAATAAAATCATGAACAAAGCAAACAAAGAGATTTTTTTATGTTCTATCTGTAATATAAATAGTGGAACATGTAACGAAGACTGTAAGTTTTGTTCACAAAGCGTAAGATATAAAGCAGATATAGATCGTTATAAACAAAAAGCTATAGAAGATATTTTAAAAGAAGCCACCGCGGCTAGAGACAACGGTGCTTTAGGTTTTTGTCTTGTAACAGCCGACAAAGGTCTAAATGACAAAACTCTGAACTTTGTATGCTCAATCGCAAAAGTTTTAACAAAAGAAGTACCCCAGCTTAGACTTATAGCGTGTAACGGTACAGCTTCTCTGGAACAACTTTTAATTCTAAAAGAAGCAGGAATAAAAGCATATAACCATAATCTGGAGACTTCAAAAGAGTTCTATCCCAGTATTTGTACGACACACTCTTGGGAAGAACGTTATGAAACTTGTCAAAATGTAAACAAATCCGGTTTAGTACTTATCAGCGGTGGTATTTTTGGTCTTGGTGAGACAAATGTAGACAGAGTCTCTATGCTTGAAGCTCTTAACTCTCTTAACCCTACTTCTGTACCTATAAACTTCTATCATCATAATGAAGCACTGGAATTAGAACCAAACTCATTAGATATAGAAGAAGCATTTTCACTTATAAAACTAACAAGAGAGATGATTCCTAATGCAGATAGAATCATGATTGCCGGTGGAAGAGAGTTAATGTTTGGAGATAGACAAAATGAGATTTTCAAATATGGTGCTAACTCTATCGTAATAGGAAACTATCTCACTACAAGCGGTAGAATTATGAGTAAAGATTTAGATATGATACAATCACTAAATCTAAAAGTTGCAAAAAAAGCATAAAAGGACTATTAAGTATGAGTGACAACGTTGTTCTTATAATCACGATTTCACTCATTATAATCTTTACCCCATTTTTTGCTAAACTTTTAAAACTCCCAACAACACCTATTGAGATCATACTTGGTTCTATTCTTGGATACATCGGTTTCTTGCACAATGAGCATCTTTTTGACATAGTTGCAGAGCTTGGATTTTTATATCTTATGTTTATTGCGGGTACCGAGATTAACCTCAAAAAAGTTATTAAGACACCTGCAAACCTTATGAAAAAGGTTATATTTTATCTTATAATTCTTTATGCATTCTCCATACTTATCTCTTTATATCTAAATCTTGGAAAGATCTTTATGGTGCTACTTCCTCTTATCTCAGTAGGGCTTGTTGCCACTCTTTCTAAAGAGTACGGTAAGACTTCTTGGCTTGGTCTATCCATGACTGCAGGCGGTATAGGAGAAGTTGTAAGTATCGGCTTTTTAACGCTAACGTCTGCCGCACTGGACTCTGGTTTTGGAATGGGACTGATTAAAACTATTTTTGCACTGATGCTATTTTTACTATTTATGTTTTTACTATTTCGTGCCATGGAGCTTCTCTTTTGGTGGTTCCCGGGAGTCTCTACTGCCCTGATGCCTGTCGAAGACAACAAAGAGCAAGATATACGTCTGTCTATGGGGATATTCTTTCTTCTAGTCGGTGCTATGCTTTATCTTAACCTGGAACTTGCCTTTGGAGCATTCTTAGCAGGTATATTTATTCCGACTTTCTTTGAGCATAAGCATGAGCTTCCTGAGAAACTGGCTTCTTATGGATTTGGATTTTTAATACCTATATTTTTTATACATATAGGAAGTACATTCAATCTAGATGCACTTACAATGGAAGGTCTGATTTCAAAAGCTGTCATTATAGCGGTCGTAATGATTTTTATGAGAGTTGTTGCTTCACTGGTATTTATAAAAGAGCTTGGTCTTATAGACTCTATCTTAATGGGTCTATCTCACTCTATGCCACTAACACTTCTTATTGCTATGGCAACACTTGCTTATCATGCATCTAGCATAGATACTCTACACTACTATGCCTTTATCTTGGCGGCACTATTTCAGGTTATAAGTGTTATGATTATTATCAAACTTATTAACAACTACAAACTTAGGAAGGAGTCTATATGAGTCGTTCTGTTTTACTGCAACTTGCCCGTGATTCTATACATGAAGTTTTAGAAATGAAGAGAACTATAGACAAATCTGCCCTCTTAAATGAGCATCCACTGCTAAATGAAAAAATTGCTACAACAGTAAATATTTATATAAAAAAAGAGCTAAGAGGTTCTTTTGCATCTAAAGAAGCTACAAAAAGTCTTTTAGAAGATATTATATATAACGCAAAGAAATCTGCTTTTGAAGATAAAAACTTTACTCCACTTACAACCTCCGAGTATCTGAGTTGTGAGATAGAGCTACTGCTAAACACTCCCGATGGAGTGATGAGCGAAAAAGACCCTGCTATCCTAAAAGATTAGTCAGCCGGGAGTTGATCTCCACCTTGAATATAACATGCTATTGCATAACCATGGTTAAGTCCAAGGGCTATACTTCCACCTGACTCTTGAGTAATATCTCCGGCAACAAACATACCTTTTATATTTGTTTCATAGTTATCATCATGGACAGGTTTGCCATCAGCTTCTTCGATGCCTGAACTTGCAAGAAATGCACTTGGAGTTGTTCCTCCTATTGCATAGATTACTCTGTCAAAAACTTCATCTTCAACTTCACTAAAAAGTACTTTTACTCTTCCATCTACATCTTCTAGACCATCAATATTTATACCAAGAATCGGCCTAACTTCTTTATGCATTATCGCATTTGCTATGTTTGTTTGATTAGTAGGATTGGCACGTCTAAAAGTCTCTCTTCTATAGCAAATCGCTACATCATTTTTCTCACTTAGATCAACAGCATACTCTACAGCACTATCTCCACCACCTACTACAAGAATCTTTTCACCCTCAGAACAATCATCTAAAGTGTAGCCTATCTTCTTTTTAATTCCTGATGGCACCTTATAACTTGGCTTGTTTGGTTTACCCATTCTACCAATAGTTACAACTACATTTTTAGCTCTAACACTTTTGCCTGCCATGAACACTTCAAAGAAATTATCTTTTTTTTCTATAGACTGAACCTCTACATGAGTCTGTAGTTCCACAGAGTGATGGTCTAAAATCTCATCAAAAAAGTCCAGAGTTGTTTCTTTTGTACCATCTACAAAATAGATTCTTCCGTCTAACTCAACTTTTTGACCCTTCCAATCTTTATCAACCCTCTTATTGTCTTTGTAATATTTACGAATAGTCGAGTTATGATTTTGATCTTTTTCAAGGAGTATAATATCTCTAATACCTTGTAAATAGCCTTCAACAGCAGTTGCTATCCCTGCTGGACCTGCTCCAATAATTGCTAAATTATATAAATGACTCATTCAAACTCCTTATATTATGGTGATTATTCTAACATATTTTAGCAATATTGTTATATACTTACAAAATGTATTATGTAATAAAAAGACAACACACATCTCCACTAACAACTTTTATCAGTTTTCCGGTACCAAAATACATTGCTTCTAAGAATAGTGAGAATGTAATATTTGAGTTTCAAAAAAATGGAAAACCTGAGAGAAAATGGGTAAAAAAGAGTGACATCGTTCTGCTTACGGATGATAAAGAGTTCTTTATAAAAACAGTTGCCCACTTCAAAGAAGTAGAAGCTACTCAACAAAAACTAATAGACGCAGCACAAGAACAACTTGACCAAAGTATAGAGACTTTTACGGAGACCATGCACACTGAAATAGATGAGTTTAGCGAAATCAGAGACTCCTCTGACATACCTTGCATTCTCAAAGATTTATAATATAATCCACCCAATTGAATTTTAGGAACTAATATGAAATACCTTTTAGCACTTCTAGCTCTAGCTTTATCTCTTAATGCTTCAGAATTTACTCACATTCAACCAATAGCAGTTGAAGAAGCACCTATTGCTAAAGCTGTTGAAGCTGCACCTCTAGACAGTGACTCAGATGGTGTTTTAGACAAAGACGATAAGTGTCCTAATACTGCAGCAGGTGA
>NZ_JBFFNS010000043.1:0-5286 GCF_041563035.1 Sulfurimonas sp.
ACAGATTATAAGAACTACAGTAGGAAAGGGAACCATCACAACTACTTCAGATATCTCAAACCTAAACAGAGACACTACAAAAATACAACAAATCACAAAAGATGAGAGCTCAAACCTAGAACTATACGCAAGTGATAACTCTTTTAATGCGATGATGGACCCTGTTAAGGCTAAAGATGAGCTAAAACAAAACATAAAAGATATGGGACTAAATGCACATAAAGAGATTTTAGAAAATATACCATCAGGTAAAAATAGTGCTTCAAATACAGGAAATAAGGTAGAAGATGCAATAAATGATGTAGTAAACAGCACTATTGGCGAACTACTAGATGCTGTTTCAACAGCAGGTGTCTTACCTTCACAAGAAAACGGTGGAGGTTACATTACTCAAATAGCTACACAACTATTTGGAGATAATAGAAATGTACTTGTTGTAAAAGATAGACAAACACTAGTTGAAGCTGGTATAGGACTTGAAGATATACAAAAAATTACATTAGTAAAAACAAAATCTGGTATTAAAAAAATCAGTGAAGTAGAAGATGCAACTGGATTAGAGAGGGTAGTTGTTTGGACTACAAACCCAAATAAAGCAGTGAGGATTGATGAACAACCTATTGCAAATGATTCGTTAAAAGATTATAAGATACATGTTAGTTCAAATGATATAAAAAATGCAGGACTTGATCATATATTTACAAACGGTATGTTTAATAATTCTGATACCGCTATATATAATCAGCAAACACAACAAGGTTATGCTGATGGGCTACTAAACTACAATCAACAACATGGTATACTCGGCGATATAATAGAGGACGCACAAGACCATATAACGTCAAATACAGGAATGAGTTTTTTAGGAACAGGTGGATCAAGACAAACAGGAGAAGCTATAAAACAGATGACAGTTAGAACTAAAGGAAACTTGGTTGTAGGTGCACACTCCCAAGGGACAATGATGAGTCAAAATGGTTTAGCACAGAACAAAGAAGAGATAGCAAAAATAGTTCAGAATAATCCAAATAGTAAGTTTTTAGTAGGATATGCAGGTTCGCCTGTAAATCATAATGTGGCAGAGAATACAGTTATGGATATTTATGGTGGGAAACAAGGAATATTACAACGCTTTGGAGAAAATGCTAAAATTTCTGATGTATTTCGTTCTCATGTAGCACCTCAAGACACTGTTGGTAGCTTTCTTGGATTGCAATCAGCAGGTATAAATAATTCTGAAGAATTAGGCTCAAATGTGTGGAGTTCATTCATATCTACTCCAATGCTTTTTGGAGTAGGGGGAGACTCTTCTCACTCTTATTATCCTTGTGTTATAGGATGTGGGGATGGAGAATTTACTCCAAAGATAGAAAATTACTATAATCCAAATACTAATAAAGAAATCCCTTTAGTAGAATATTATAAAACTTTAAATGTGGACACTACTTTATATACAGGAGAGAAAAAATGAAAAAAATCACTATCTATACTATGGGCTTTCTTATCATATTTATTTTAGTAGGATGTAGTGCTCAGAAATTTGTGAATAATTATAATAGTCTTTCAGTTTCAATGAGTGGTAATAAACCACCTGCATTTTTTACAATAGACAACCTTCAAACTATGGAAAAGTATGTATTTGAGACGGAAGATGTTTCTTTCTCTCTTCCATCCGCTAGAGAAGAAGACTTTACTATTATGGGAGGATGGTATGGAGTTAGTGCACGTAATGGTAAAACAATATCAATGAGTTTAAAAAAACAATCCTATGGTGTTTCTGTTTCTACTTCAGGTGTATATGATTATACAGAAAGGAATAAAGCAATTGATAATACTACTATCAAATATCCAAATAAAAGGATATTAAAGGACGGAGAAATTATTAATATAAATGTTCATACTGAATTTTATGGAAAAGAAAACTATGCATGTACAGTTGCACAATCTATGAATCCAAAGTTTAAAAAATATAAAATAGGGTATAGATGTTATAAATCCAACCTTACTAAAACAAAAGTTAAAAATGTTTTACTTCTTTTAACTTATAATCAACCAAATAATCTATTCTTGAGCAAAGAGTACACCTACGAAGATTTACAAAACAGAGCAAAAAGAGTTTTAGATAGCCTTTACATAAAAGACAGCTGGGATGATTAGACTTATATGTTACTATGCAAAGCATCCAAGACACTGAGGCTACAAAAGGATCTTCAAAAGGTGGAAGTATCTCAGGAAATGTAATGACAATGACACCTACAGGAATCTCAGGAAATGTAGGAACCACAAAAGGAAGTAATAAGTGGGTAAGTGAAGTTACATCACTAAATGCAAATGAAAAGATAAAAGTAACAGTAAATGAAAAAACAACTCTAACTGGAGCGTCTATAACAAACTTAGATGGAGATGCTAAAGATAAAGGTAACTTAGAGTTCAGTACAAAAACACTACAAATCAAAGATATAAAAGATCATGATACTTATGCAAGCACAACTATGGGAATAGGGATAGGCTCAAACGACTCTAAACCATCACTAAACTCTATGGAGTATACAAGAAACACTAAAGATAAAGAGCAAATTCTAAGAGCTACAGTAGGAGAGGGAATAATAACAACTACTTCAGATATCTCAAGCCTAAACAGAGACACTGCAAAAATAAAACAGATAACAAAAGATGAGAGTTCAAACTTAGAACTATACGCAAGTGAGAATTCTATAAAAGCACTTCTTAACCCCGTACAAGCATACAATGACCTTAAACAGAGTGCAAAAGATGTAGGTTTGGCTGCACATAAAGAGATAGTAGAGAACCTTCCAAGTGCAAGTAAAGGCAAAGATGGTAAAGGGGATTTTATGGATAATACGATAGGTGCATTAGTAGATGCAGGAGGTGAATGGTCTTTTGGAGTTATACCTACTGTGAAAAATGATGGCGGTTATATAAACCAAATAGCTACACAACTCTTTGGAGACAACAGAAATATCCTAAAAACTACAGAGGAAAGTAAGTTTATAGCTTTAGGATTAAACAAAGATAATGGAGACTATATACAAACTACCATCGATGGAAAAACAGTTTATCTTACAAATCCTAATAAGGCAGTACGAATAGATGAAAATATAAATCCAAATGACCCATTAAGTGATTATAAAATACAACTCACTAGCCAAAACATAAAAGATGCTGGAATAGATACTATCTTTACAAACGGACTGAATAATCTAGCAAGTGAAGCAGCAACAAACCAACAACAGCAACAAGGAAATCCTACAATAGGTATGCTAAACTATAATACAAGTCATGGGACATTGGCTGACCTGATAGAAACAGGTCTGGAAAAAACAATAATCACTTTCGATACAATACCAGGTATCCAAGAGTTAGGATATATGATAAACGGAAGTGCAAGACAAACAGGAGATAGCATCAATCAATTGACAAAAATCAATAACGGCAATATAAATATAGCCGCACATTCACAAGGTACACAACAGACCTACTTAGGGCTACAACAACACAAAGAGGAGATAGCACAGCTACTCAAAGATAATCCAAATGCAGTTCTCACTCTGCAAAACTCAGGTTCACCCGTAAGTTCAAAAGCAGTAGAGGATTTGGTCGTGAATGGGTTGTATGGAGGTCAAAACGAAATAAAAGTACATACAGGTACAAATGATGTAGTTAGTGTCTTCCGCTCCCAAATAAACCCGGGAGACTTTATAGGTTTATTAGGTGGAAACTTTGGGGGTATAAACAACAATGCCCCAATAACATCAGGAGATTTTTGGAATCAGGCAGGATATGATATAACTAGAGGTGTGCCGACACTTATGAACGGTTCTTTGCAAAACAATCAAACCAACCCGACTAAGACTTCACCACACTCGGGATACCCTTGTGTAATAGGATGTGGGGATAATGGGATTACTTCGAATGAAATTTTCAAATATTATGACCCAAAGACTCAGGAAAACACCCCTTTATTTGATTATTATAAGACAATTAATGTAGATGCTACAAAAGCAAAATTCAGCACAGGAAGTAATTAGTGAAGTATATTTATTCAATAATCGTAAGTTTATTTTTATTAGGGTGCTCTACAGATAATATAGATTATACTCTAGCACGAATGGCGGGAAATAAACCGGCAGGTTTTTTTTACTTTGCAAACTCTTATGATGCAAACCATTATACGTTTGAGCATAAAGACTTTAATATTTCTATGATTCAGACAAAAGAAAAAGACTGGATGGATATGGGTGGGTGGAAAGGTGCATATATTTATGGTGGAATCGGTGTTGGTGTAGATATTAAAGAAGTAACAAAATATGGAGGTGTTTTAAGTTATGGCATCAATATGAATTCGTCAGTATACTCGTTTACAGATAGAGAGATAGATATTGAAAAAGGAAATGAAAAATATATTCACGAAAAGTATCAACAAGGCAAAGAAAAAAATGGACGTGAGTACTATATAAATGCGCATTTAGAAAAACAAGGAAAAGAAAATTATCAATGCTTGGTTTTCGAAGAAAATACTCCAAGAGGCGTTAAAATGAAAACTTATGATTGTTACAAATTCAATCCAGAAAGAACAATGGTCAAAAATGTTGTTCTCATTTTCATCTACACAAAATCCCCAAACCTCCCAGAACAATACAAACACTTAACAGATGAATACACCTACGAAGACTTACTAAAAAGAAGTCAAAGAGTACTTGACAGTCTTTACATCAAAGATGGATGGGAAAAGTGATAAAAAATCTTGGCATGTAAAAATGAAACTAAATGTAAAAAATATAAATACAGATGGCTCAATAATTAACAAACGCTATACAAAAGATGTTTCTTATGGTAGGTTGAATGGTATAGATAATAAAGTTCGCATAGGAGAATCGTCAAACATAGAAGCAAGCAATACTTTAAATATAGATGCTAAAGATAAAGTAGTGGTTCAAGGAAGTGAACTTAACGCTAAAGACATAAATATAAATGCTTCAAGTGTAGAGATAGCTTCAACCGTTGATAAAAAAGACTTCTTTGGAGGAAACTCAAAAAACTATGTAAAAGAAAAATCTACAACGCACTTAGCATCTAATATAAACACAGATAATATAAACATAAGTGCTTCTGAATCTGCAAAAATAAAAGGCTCAAACCTAAATGCTGCAAACAACTTAAATATAAAAGCTAAAAAGATAGATATATTAGCGGTGAATGATTCATCATATATAGAGAAAAAATCATCATCAAGTGGTTTTATGTCTAGTAGTACAACTTTAGATA
>NZ_JBFFNS010000044.1:0-4830 GCF_041563035.1 Sulfurimonas sp.
ACCCAGAAGCTAAGCCTCTCATCGCTGATAATACTTGCCCTTGCAGGGTTGGAAACGTAGGTCGCTGCCTAGTTGATCAATTTACTTATCTCTCAACTTATTTTATCAAACTCCTTTTTATTAATTACTTATTTTACTTAATTATATTATTTATTATGGCTAATTTATTATCCTCACAATCACACCTATTATGTATAATTATGGTATTATTTCACATATTATTTTAGGATCATATATGAAAAACTACATTAAAAATCAAATTAAAAAATCTTACGAAACTAAACAAGCTATTTATGAAAATGAAGAGTTATTAAATAAAATATTAGAAGTTTCAAAATTGTGTGTTGAACTCTATAGAGGTCCAAATAAGACTATTTTAGCAGGTAATGGCGGTAGTGCTGCGGATGCACAGCATATAGCTGCTGAATTAGTAGGTCGATATGGCTTTGATAGACCTTCTATTCCCTCACTTGCCCTTACAACAGATACATCAAACTTAACTGCTATCGGAAATGATTACGGTTATGACAAAGTTTTTTCTCGTCAACTTGAAGGTATGGGTCAGAAGGGGGATATCTTTATAGGTATTTCTACTTCTGGAAATTCTGTTAATATTATTAATGCATTTAACAGTGCAAAGGAAAAAGGGATAACCACTGTAGCTATGGTTGGTCGTGATGGTGGAGAAATGGCTAAACTAGCTGATTATGCTTTAGTTGTTCCATCAGATTCAACACCAAGAATACAGGAATCACATATATTGATAGGACATATCATCTGTGATATTATAGAAAAAGAAATATTTGGTGATGGTGTAAGTTAATTGGAAATGAATAGAGCGCTTTTCCTTGATCGTGACGGTGTGATTAATGTTGAAAAAGATTATCTTTACAAAATAGAAGATTTTGAGTTTATTGATGGTATATTTGAACTTTGTAGATACTATCAAAAACAAGGTTTTATTATTGTTGTTGTAACAAATCAATCAGGTATTGTCAGAGATTATTACACTGAAGAAGATTTTGCCATATTGACTTCTTGGATGCTTGAAGAATTTTCTTCTAAGGATATTGATATTAAGAAAGTCTACTATTGTCCTCATCATCCTGATATATCAGGAGAATGTAGATGTAGAAAACCAAACCCTGGTATGTTACTTCAAGCTGCCGAGGAGCTAAACATTGATCTCAAAAACTCTATTATTATCGGTGATAAAGAGAGAGATGTCTTAGCAGGCATAAATGCTGGTTTGACTACTACATATTTGTTTGATGAAAGCAATAGAATAAAAGTATCTAAGGCTAATAAAATTGTTTCAAAGTTAGAGGATATTTATAGTGTTAATACTTAATAGCGGTGGTACATTTAATAAAAGATATAATCCATTAAGTGGCGAATTAGAGATACCATACGATAATGAAGTAGTTGATAAAATACTTCAAAGTGCTGATTTTGATTATGATTTAGCTGGAGTTGTGTACAAAGATAGCCTAGAGATGGATATGAACGATAGAAAAATGCTTGCAAGTATTATTATGGAATCAAAGGATGATACTTTTATTATAGTTCATGGAACGGATACTATGAATATAACAGCAGAGTTTTTATCAGAAATTTTTGATGATAGAAAGATTATATTAACCGGTTCCATGAATCCTTTTGAGATTGATAACGTAGAAGCATCTTTAAATTTAGGTATTGCAATAGGTTTTGCAAAAGCAGAGACTAAAAACGGTGTATATATATGCATGAATGGACTTGTTGAATCTTGCCAAAATATAGCAAAAAATAGAGCTTTGGGAAAGTTTGAACTTGTCAAATAGCGTAGTATGTAGTCATTGTCATTTAAAATTTGATGAATCAGTTATGATTAAAGACAGTAGCCATTATTTTTGTTGTAACGGATGTCAGGGCGTCTTTAATCTTTTAAGTGACGAGGGACTTGATAGTTTTTATGATAAAGCTTCAAATACAGTCCTATCTCCTCCAACGAAAAAATACGAAGACTCATCAAGTTTTGATACAGAATCTTTTAAAGACGCTTTTATCAATGTCAATAGTGATGGTTTTAATGTAGTATCGCTAATTATTGAAGGTATTCACTGCTCTGCTTGTGTATGGCTAAATGAAAAAGCTCTTCACAAAATGGATGGTGTAATAGAGGCAAATATTAATTTTACAAACAATAAGGCCACAATAGTTTGGGCTGATGATGTTGTAAAACTATCTTCAATAATAGATATGATCCGTTCAATTGGTTACAATGCATTTGCGTATGATGCATCTATTCAAGAGACACATGCTAATAAAGAGAGAAAGTCTTACTACCTGAAAATGGCAGTCGCAATTTTTGCATCTATGAATATCATGTGGATTGCAGTAGCTCAATATGCAGGATATTTTAGCGGTATTACACAGGATGTTAAAACAATATTAAATATTGCTGAAGGAGTGCTTGCGACACCAGTTCTATTCTACAGTGGATGGGTTTTTTTTAGAGGTGCATATTACGGTTTGAAGACAAAAGTTGTAAATATGGATCTTCTTGTTGCAACGGGCGCTTTACTTACATATATATACTCTATTTACATTACAGTAGCCGAACATGGAGAGGCTTATTTTGATTCTGTGAGCATGATTATTACTTTTGTACTAATTGGAAAGTTTTTAGAAGTGCTAAGTAAAAAGAATGCTGCGGATACTTTAGATGTAATAGGTAAACATATTCCAAGTGAAGTGAATCTTGTGATAGATGGTGCCATTGTTGCCCGTAAGCTTGATAATGTAAATGTAGGAGACACAATTGTTGTTTCTTCAGGAGAGAAAGTTCTTTTAGATGGTGAGATAGTTAAGGGCGGTGGTTCATTTGACGAGTCAAACTTGACCGGAGAAAGTGAACCGATATATAAAAGTGTTGGTGATTCAATAATTAGTGGAACGACGAGTATAGATGCTGATGTGCATTTTATCGCTTCTAAAGATTTTAAGCACTCAACACTATCAAACCTTGTAACACTTTTAGAATCTGCTATAAATAAAAAGCCTAAGATCCAGCAAATAGCAAACAGACTCTCAGAACATTTTTCAACTGCCATTTTAGCTCTATCTTTTTTAACATTTTTTGTATGGTGGGCTTTAGGCAATAATTTTGAAATATCTTTCATGATTGGTATCTCTGTTATTGTCATAGCCTGTCCTTGTGCTTTAGCTCTGGCAACACCGGTAGCAACATTGGTTGGTCTAAGTCTTGGTGCTACAAAAGGAATACTCTTTAAAGAAGCAGCTCAACTAGAAACTATGGCCAAAGTTGATACATTAGTTTTAGATAAAACAGGGACGATAACTATAGGAAAACCGGAAGTTGTAAATGTACATATCTACGGCGAGTTTGACAAAGTGTTACTCCACTCGCTTACAAAGCTTTCTAAGCACCCTGTGGCATTTGGTATATGTAAGTATTTAAAAGAAGAAGATGAAAATATACAAGAGATTATATTTGATGACTTTTCTCAAATACCGGCATCTGGAATAAAAGCCAAATATAATGATATAGAAGTTCTAGGTGGTAATTTGAAACTTTTAGAGCAAAACGATATATCAATTGATTTTAGCACAGATAACAGTGTTTTTTATTATGTAGTAAATAAAAAGTTAGTTGCAATTTATGAGCTTAGCGACAAGATAAAAGATGGAGCATTAGAGCTTGTAGAAGAGTTGAAAAGAAGAAACATCAAAACCATTATGCTTACCGGAGATAACGAGCATATTGCAAAGAAAGTTGCACTGCAAGTTGGTATTACGGATTTTCTTTATGAACAAACACCAGAAAATAAATCTGAATACATAGATAGTCTTCACGAGCAAAAAAGAACAGTAGTAATGGTTGGAGACGGAGTAAACGATATATTAGCTCTATCATCTGCTGACATAGGAATAGTAATGGGTAGCGGTAGTGATATTGCAGTAGAGATTGGAGATGTCGTTTTACTGAATGATTCACTAAGATCACTGCAAGATGCTTTTAAGATAAGCCGTACTACTTATGGACTAATAAAACAAAACCTGTTTATCTCTCTTGCGTATAATGCTATTACTATTCCATTGGCTATGGCAGGTTTTGTAATTCCTCTTGTAGCAGCAATATCAATGTCGGTCAGTTCACTTTTAGTTGTAGGAAATTCAATGAGAATACGATATAAGTGGAAACAAAATTAAGATATGGAGTGTTAAATGGATAATTGGGTAATAGCAATGATGCTTGGAGCTTCTATATTTTTAGGAGCGATAGCACTTTTCGCTTTTCTTTGGGCTATAAAAAATGGTCAGTTTGATGATGAAGAGAAGTTTTTAAATGCTGCAAAGTTTGACGGCGAAGAAGAGCTGAATGATGCACTAAAACAAGAACAGAAAAAAGAAGCTTTAAAGAAAAATTATAGACCTGAATAAAAAAGAAGTTGAAAAATTGTTGAGTGAAGATAAATCACCCCAAGGGGGCAATTTAAGATAAATTATTTACCTATAGTTTGTGAGAAAGCGTCTAAATCAGCGTCAGAATATTTTCCAACTTGACCTTTCATAAGACCTTTCATTGGACCACCATAAGTACCAGCTTTGTAGCCTTTAAGTGCATCAGCGATCTCAGCGTGAGTCATTTCTGCAACATTTTTAGATTTACCTAGAGCCGCTTTGCTCCAGTCAGCACCGTGACAAGAAGTACAAGCTTTTCCATTTACTGCTGCCATTGAAGCTGTTGCTAGTGCTAAAGTAGCGATTGAAGCGATTACGATTTTTTTCATTTTTTTTCCTTAGATTAATTTTCGAACCAATTAT
>NZ_JBFFNS010000045.1:0-3986 GCF_041563035.1 Sulfurimonas sp.
TAGACTCTGTACTGTAATCTCTACTTCACTTGTAGCTTTTTGAGTACGCTCGGCAAGTTTACGAACTTCATCTGCAACAACTGCAAATCCACGACCATGCTCTCCTGCACGAGCAGCTTCAATAGCAGCATTAAGTGCAAGAAGATTTGTCTGGTCTGAGATATCCTTAATAAGATTGATAACATCAGAGATACTTCCAACATTCTCATTTAGAGTATTAACTTGATCAAAAGTACTTGTGATATGCTCAAGAAGTGAGTCTGAAGTATTGTGTAACTTATCTAACTCATTATTTACTTTTACAGTAAACTCTTTATTTTTATCTTCATTTGAATCCAATAGCTCTAGAGTTCTTAGATTATCTTCCAAGTCACCTCTGATCTCCCCAAGATCGCTATCACATCCGTTTATTAGTCCATTTGTAAGTGCCGCTGTTAACTCAGCCATCACCTTTTCATCTCTATGTGAAGAATTCTCTTTTTTTAAATTTTCTATTTCTAAACTTAATAATTTCAACTCTTCTTCAAGATTTACTATACGCTCATCTTTTTCTTTAAGGGCCAACAGCATCTCTTTATTTTTGTTAAATAACATTTTTAAACCTCTTTATATAATCACAAATTTAATTATATTTAATATAAGCTTAATTTATCTATTCCAACTTGTTAGATTTATGTCAGATTACTTAGGATATAATCATTTCATGAGTAAACTTAAGATACTTTTTTTCATATCACTACTATTTATCAATATCTCTTGCGCCTCTGCAGAGCCATATGTAGATAAAGAACTGTTGGAGAGAATTGGGAAAGAGTATAAAGTATTTGCTAAAAAAAGATTTTTTTTTCAACAAAAAACTTTTGATTCACTAAAAGACTCTAGTGACTTTGAAAAGTTGGATGCTGTAAATAAATTTTACAATGATGTTAGGTACTCAAGCGATCAAAATACATATGGGATGAGTGACTATTGGGCTACTCCGTATGAATTTCTAGGTAAAGACAAAGGTGACTGTGAAGATTATGTAATTGCAAAATATTTTGCATTAAAATATCTGGGAATGGATATGAAAAAGCTATTTTTCTTCTATGTTAAATCTACAAAATTCAAAGCAGCTCATATGGTTTTGGCTTACTATGAGAAGCCATCAGCAATGCCGCTGATATTGGATAACAACAACTTCAAAGTTCTACCAGCTAACAAGAGAAAAGATCTAAAACCTATCTACAGACTTCAAGCTGGACAAGTTGAAAAAATATCAACCGGTAAAAAGGTAAAAAGTGAAAAAGTTGGTCGTCAATGGGACCAACTTATGAAAAACATCGAAAGGAAAAAAATATGACACTCTTTAAGCAAATAGCATTAATGCTGTCCACATTTTTAATCATCATCTTAACAACTGTTCTTGTTTTAAACTTTAAAAGTGCCAATGAGTCTGTACAAGACAGGTTATATACAGATGCAAAAAATACTGCTTCTTCGCTAAGTTTATCTCTTGGGACTGCACAAGGTGATATCAGTATGATGACTACCATGATCAATGCAAGTTTTGATAGTGGTTATTATCACTATATCACTCTTATGGATATTGAGAACAATCCTATATACAAAAGAGAAGTAGAACAAAAAATCCTTGATGTTCCACAATGGTTTATAAATGCTCTTAACATTACGGCACCTGTGGCTTCTGCAAATGTTTCTGCAGGATGGTCTCAGGTGGGATTGCTAAAAGTTCAAAGTGATGCCGGTTATGCTTATAAACAGTTATATACAATCTTGATAAATCTTCTCATATCTTTTAGTATTATCGCTGTTATAGGGCTAGCCATACTAAATCTGCTTCTTGTAATTATCTTAAAACCATTAAAAGAAGTCCAAAAACAGGCTGAAGCTGTTACTAGGAATGAGTTTATTATCCAAGATAATATTCCTTACACAAAGGAGTTCAAAGATGTTGTCCTTGGTATGAACAATATGGTCTCAAAAGTAAAAGCCATGTTTGACAAAGGAAATGAAGAACTTAAACGCCAAAAAGAGCTTGAGTATATAGATAAAGCTACAAAATTAAGAAATCGTAAATACCTAATAGATAAGCTGCCAGAATACCTAAAAATAGATGCTACTTCAAAAGGTGGTATCAATATGATGATTGCACTCAGCGGAGTAATAGAAGCAAATGAAAAGATAGGTCACAAAGATGTTGACCAACTCTTTATAAACATCGCAAATATTTTTAGTGCTCATGCTAAGAACTTTGATAACTCTATTGTTGCAAGAATGAATGGGACAGAGTTCTCAATCTTACTTCCAGACTGCTCAGAAATAAATGGAACAGAATTGGCAAGAGGTATATATAACTCTACAAAAGAACTTATTGAGCTATCTAACCTAGATTCAACAGAGACATTTATATCTCTTGGTCTCTATGCTTATAACTATAAAGAGAACATCGGTCAACTTCTTTCACAGTCTGATAATGCTCTTGCACAAGCAAAATTCAGTGACGACAACATTCACTTAGCAAAAGCTGATAATACTGTAGAAGTTATGGGTAAAGAAGCATGGAGAAAAATTATAAACGATGCTATTGAGAAAAATAATTTCAACTTTGTTTCATGGACAGCAGTAGATGCAAAAATGAGAAAAATTGCACATAATGTCCTTAGTCTTACACTTAAAGTTGATAAAGATACGACTTACTACTACGGTCAGTTTATGGCTCCTGCAAATCAAGCAGGACTTAGCTTTAAGATATATGATAATGTACTAAATATGATGTTTAAAACTCCGGATATGACTTTAAAAGGATCTACATGTTCACTTAGGCTTCCTTTTGACTACTTGACTCAACAAGGCACTTACGAAAGTATGCATGAACTGTTTAACAGCTATGCT
Organism: Sulfurimonas sp.; assembly: GCF_041563035.1. Lineage (GTDB taxonomy): Bacteria > Campylobacterota > Campylobacteria > Campylobacterales > Sulfurimonadaceae > Sulfurimonas. The sequence goes on from NZ_JBFFNS010000045.1 coordinate 2,896, forward strand.
GAAAACCTTCCCTTTAAGCTTATCATAGAGATGCCGGATAAACTGGTTCGTCAAAACTCTACTCTTATCAAAAAATATCAAGCACTGTTTGAAAAACACAATATTGATATGGGTGTATTTGAGTTTATCGGTGAAAGTGTTGACTATCAATACTTACAAGATCTAAGACCTGTGTATATAAAAGGTGAAACCGATTATTTCCTAAGTCAAAGTGATCAGGCACTATCTGCTCTTAGACTTATAACAGATACTGTTGGCATTTCTCTTATAGCAGCAGGGGTCATGGATATGAAGACTCTAAAGAAGCTTCAAGAGAAAGACATTCATGTCATTCAGGGTAGAGCTACTGAGATGATAGAGCTGGCGTAGCTCTATTGTTTTATAAAAAAATATAATAAATACATCTTTCTGAATATAAATTCATCTTCTTTAATGTCTCTATAATATTCTACGATGTAATATACCTTAGAACAATACCAAATTAAGGATGTTATATTATGTTATTTGGGAATAACAAGAAGCTTGAAGCTGAGCTAAAAGCAAAAGAAGAAGAGATAAGCTCTCTTCAAAATGAACTAACGACTGCTAATGACAGAATATCTCAGCTAGAGAAAGAAGTCAGCCACATAGATAGTAGCAATCAGATGAATGAGCTGATTAAATCACTAACACATAGCCTGACAGATGCTTGTAACAGAGATCTTAAAATCTTACAACAGGACTTAAGTGACAATCTTAATGCACTTGAAGATGTTGATGCCAGAAACTCTACTAACAACGATCATACTGACAATTGTTCTAGTGATGTAGATATACTCTCAAATACTATGACTTCTCTGCTTGAGCATATCACAAGTACTTTTGATCAAGTTAATACTCTAAATGAGAATGTTGGAAGTATCTCTGATGTTATCAATCTTATTAAGGATATCTCAGACCAGACAAATCTGCTTGCACTTAATGCTGCTATTGAAGCTGCTCGTGCAGGAGAGCATGGTCGTGGATTTGCAGTTGTTGCAGATGAAGTTCGTAAACTTGCCGAGCGTACTCAAAAAGCTACAAGTGAAGTAGAGATTACAGTACAGAGTCTA
>NZ_JBFFNS010000046.1:0-3453 GCF_041563035.1 Sulfurimonas sp.
CAATCCATTTGTAATGCAAGGTAAAAAGATAGAGCTTCTTGATATGGTTGCTAAACTTGATGATACTGCAGGTTTTATGATGGTAGAAGAATGGGGTGATGTTGAATATCCTACTGCGTTCGGTATGGAAGCAAAATCTCCGGAAGTTGCTGCTATTGAAGAAGCAGATGCTAAAACAGGTGCTTCATTAAAACTTACTCTACTTAAACCTGAAGCTAGAATCTGGACTATGGTTGCAGGTGGTGGTGCATCAGTTGTTTACGCTGATACTATTGCCGACTTGGCCGGAATTGATGATTTAGCTAACTATGGTGAGTACTCAGGTGGACCAACTACTGGTGAAACTAAATTTTATGCTGAAACACTATTAGATCTTATGACTAGAGAAAAAGATTCTAAAGACCGTGAAAAGATTTTAATTATCGGTGGTGCAATTGCTAACTTTACAGATGTAGCTAAGACTTTTACAGGTATTATTCAAGCATTCGAAAATTATGCAGAGAAAATGAAAGAAGTTGGTATTAAGATCTATGTTCGTCGTGGTGGACCAAACTACGAGAAAGGTCTTAAAGATATTAAAGAGGCTGCAGATAGACTTGGTCTTTATATTGAAGTTTATGGACCAGAAACGCATGTTACAGACATCGTGCGTATGGCATTAGCGAAGTAGGGAGAAAATATGGCACAATTATTTACTAGAGATACACAAGCAATTTTTTGGAACAACAACAAAACTGCAATCCAGAGAATGTTAGATTATGATTACACAATTAAAAGAAACACGCCATCAGTAGCTGCAATCGTTGCACCTACAAGTGGAAATAAGTTTGATAAATTTTTCTATGGTCCAGATGAAGTGATGATCCCACTTTACAAGACTACTGCAGAAGCAAAAGCTGCTCAGCCTCAAGCTGATGTACTTTTAAACTTTGCATCTTTTAGAACGGCTTATGATGTAACTATGGAAGCTCTAAACCTTGGTGGTTTTAGCTCTATAATGATTACAGCAGAAGGCATACCTGAAAGACTTGCTCGTGGTATGAATGAATTTGCAAGAAGCAAAAACGTTACAGTAATCGGGCCCGCAACTGTTGGTGGTATCGCTCCTGGTGCATTTAAAATTGCAAATGTTGGTGGTACAATAGAAAATATAGTTCAATCTAAACTTCACCGCGCAGGTTCATGTGGTCTTGTTACACGTTCAGGTGGTCTGTTCAACGAACTTTCAAATATCATTGCAATTAATGCTGATGGTATTGCAGAAGGTGTTGCAATCGGTGGGGATAGATTTGTTGGTTCCGTTTTCATTGACAACCTATTAAGAATGGAAGCTAATCCAGAAGTTAAATATATGTTACTTCTAGGTGAAGTTGGTGGTACTGAAGAGTATAAAGTAATTGAAGCTATAAAAGAAGGTAAACTTACTAAGCCAATTATTGCGTGGTGTATTGGTACAATTGCTAAGCATTATGATTCTGGTGTTCAATTTGGTCATGCTGGTGCATCTGCTAACGATGACAGAGAAACAGCTGAATCTAAAAATAATGCAATGAGAGAAGCTGGTATACATGTTCCAGGTTCATTCAATGATTTACCAGAGATTATTTCTGCTGTTTATCATGATTTACATGCTCAGGGTACTATTAAAGATATTAAAGAACCAGCTCTTAACCTTGTTCCTAAAGTTAGAAGAAGTAAAGAGTTTATCTGTACTATTTCTGATGATAGAGGTGAAGAAGCTCACTACTGTGGATTCCCAATTAGTTCTGTAGCAACTCCAGACACTGGCTTTACTGTTGGTGATGTTATGAGTATTTTATGGTTCAAGAAAAGATACCCAAGATGGGCTGTTGATTTCTTAGAAACTGTACTAAAGACTGTTGCAGACCATGGTCCAGCTGTATCAGGTGCACACAATGCGAAAGTAACAGCTAGAGCTGGTAAAGATGTAATTAGTTCACTTATCGCTGGTCTTCTTACAATTGGTCCAAGATTTGGTGGTGCAATTGACGGTGCAGCTAAGTATTTCAAATATGCTGATGATAACAAACTTTCTCCAAAAGAGTTCTTAGGATATATGAAAAAAGAAGGTGTTCCAATTCCAGGAATCGGACACAGAATTAAGTCACTTAAAAATCCAGACTTACGTGTAGAAGGTCTTAAGAAATTTGCAAAAGAGTATTTCCCTAGTACTCCATTACTTGATTATGCATTAACTGTTGAGCAATTAACAACATCTAAAAAAGAGAATTTAATTCTTAATGTTGATGGTACAATTGGTATCTTAATGGTTGATATGTGGAGATCATTAGGCTATGAAGATGAAGAAATCGATGTATTTATTGACGCTGGTGCATTAAACGCATTCTTTATTCTTGGTAGATCTATAGGCTTCATTGGTCATATTCTTGATGAGAAAAGACTTGCTATGCCAATGTATAGACATCCAATGGATGATATTCTATACGATGTACAAAAAGCAGAAGAACTATAATATAACTTTATTCCAAGGAGTCTTTACTCCTTGGATACTTCCCTTTATCCTTCCAATGATTTTTAAATTTTAAAATATTTTGCTATACTCTATAACTATTATAAACTTTAGAGGTGTCTTATGAAAAAAGCTTTTACTATGTTGGAACTGGTGTTCGTATTAGTTGTAATCGGTATATTAGCTGCCGTGATGATACCTCAGATGCAATCAACAAAATTACGAGAAGCAGCGATACAACTTGTGTCACATATAAGATATACTCAGCATCTAGCTATGGTTGATGATAAGTTTGATTCAAATGATACTAACTGGTATAAAAGCAGATGGCAAATTATTTTTGGAAAAAATAATAGAACAGGTGGAGAATTAGCATATAGTATATACTCTGATTCTCCAAATTATGGAGGTAGTGCAAGTCAGGGAGAGATTGCTATAGATCCAGCTGATATGTCTAAAATTTTAAGTGGAGGTAGCTCTGCATTCGATATGACAAATGAAAAAGCTAATATAAAATTAAACTTAGGGATAAGTTACGATATTGACACAGAAACATCTGATTTGATGAAAGGAGGTTGTGCCGGTCAAGTAAGATTAACATTCGATCATTTAGGTAGACCTATTCAAGGTACAATAAATGGATTTACTAAATCATATGAAGTAAATAAGTTGATTCAAACAAGATGTGATATTGTTCTTACAAGTCCGGAAGGCAATGTTACAATAGCAATAGAACCAGAGACAGGCTATGCACACATATTAGATTCATAAGAAATATAGAGAGCTTAGGCTGTCAATATTTACAGAAAAAGGAAGTTTTAAAAACTTCCCAACCGATTAAGAAACTTCTAAGCAACAACCCCCTATAATTCCCATCCACAAACAAAGAGACCTTGTTTAAAAGGCCTGGAGAGACTTCGAGTTGAAGCTTTTGAGATTGTTTGAGATCATTGAAAACTAAG
>NZ_JBFFNS010000047.1:0-3419 GCF_041563035.1 Sulfurimonas sp.
GGTGTTAAATACATGGAAGAGCATATCGTGCGTAAAGCCGGTAAAACTGCTAAGAAATAAGGGAGGAGTATAAATGAATGCTAAAGTATTAAAATCGAAAATTGCTAATCGTTTAAAGCGTAAGCGTCGTATTCGTGCAAAAATATCTGGTTGTGCTTCACTTCCTCGTGTTTCTGTATTTCGTTCAAATCGTTATTTAAGTGTACAAGCTATTGATGATGCATCTGCAACAACATTAGCGGCACTTAACTCAAAGTCAACTGGTCATAAATCAAACAAAGAAGGTGCAGCTGCACTAGGTGAGGCATTCGCTGCAACACTTAAAAAAGCTAACATTTCTGAAGTAGTATTTGATCGTAATGGTTACCAATACCACGGCGTTATAGCTGCATTTGGTGACGCACTTCGTGCTAACGAAATTAAGTTTTAGGGGCTGATATGGAAATCAATAGAGAAGATTTTGAAGAATCAATTGTAAACATTGGTCGTGTTACTAAAGTTGTTAAGGGTGGTAGAAGATTTCGTTTTACTGCACTTATCGTAGTTGGTAACAAAAATGGTACTGTAGGTTATGGTATGGGTAAAGCGAAGGAAGTTCCAGACGCTATCCGTAAAGCTGTTGATAACGCTTTTAAAAACCTAACTACTGTTAGTATCAAAGGTACAACAATAGCACATGATATTGAGCATAAATACAATGCAAGTCGTGTTCTTCTGAAGCCGGCATCTGAAGGTACAGGTGTTATTGCAGGTGGAGCAGCTCGTCCTGTTCTTGAACTTGCAGGTATTCAAGACATACTTACAAAGTCAATTGGCTCAAACAATCCAGGAACACTTGTTCGTGCTACAGTTGAAGCACTTACTCGTATAAAAGGATAGAGAATGGCTATAGAAAATTTATCACCAGCAGAAGGTTCTACAAGTAACCGTAAAAGAGTTGGTCGTGGACAAGGTTCTGGAACTGGTAAGACTGCTGCACGTGGTCAAAAAGGTCAAAAATCTCGTTCAGGTTATAAGAGAAAAAGAAACTTTGAGGGTGGTCAAATGCAACTTGCAAAAAGACTTCCTAAAATCGGATTTCATTCTCGTAATATAAAACCTTACGTTATCAATGTTGAAAGAATTAAAGCAGTTTCAGAATTAGCTGAAATTACTATGGAATCTATCCGTAGTGTTCACAAAATTGCTGCTTCAGTTTCAAAAGTTAAATTAGTTGGTGCATCTGCTAAAGATCTAGCATCAAAAATTAAAGACGACAACGTTACTACAACAGGTAAATAGTCGTGAATAAAAATCTAGTAAATAAGATACTTATTACTATCGGGTTTTTATTCATCTACCGCCTACTGGCGTATGTGCCAGTTCCAGGCGTAGATACTGCTGTTATCGCTTCATTCTTCGATTCACACCAAGCTGACGCATTAGGTTTATTCAATATGTTTAGTGGAAATGCTGTTGAGAGAATGTCTATCATCGCTCTTGGTATTATGCCTTACATCACTGCTTCAATCATCATGGAACTTTTAGCTGCAACGTTTGCTCCTTTAGGTCAAATGAAAAAAGAACGTGACGGAATGGTTAAGTATATGCAAATTATTCGTTATGCGACTATTGTTATTACAATTATCCAAGCTATCGGTATTAGTGTAGGTCTTCAAAGTTTAACTGGTCCAAATGGAAATAGTGCTATTTTAGCTGATCATAACACATTTATAATTCTTTCTGCTGTATCAATGCTAGCTGGAACAATGTTACTAATGTGGATCGGTGAGCAAATTACTCAAAGTGGTATTGGTAATGGTATTTCACTTATTATCTTTGCTGGTATTGTCTCAGCTATTCCAAGTGCGATTGGTCAAACAATCACAATGGTAAATACTGGTGCCATGAGTTTCTTAACTGTAATTGCAATTCTTGCTCTTATATTAAGTACTGTAGCAATCATTATTTACGTTGAACTTGGTGAGCGTCGTGTACCTGTTACATACGCTAAAAAAGTTATGATGCAAAATCAAAACAAAAGAGTAATGAACTATATTCCTATCAAGGTAAACTTAGCTGGTGTTATTCCAGTAATTTTCGCTTCTGCGATATTAATGTTTCCTATGACAGTTTTATCAAGTAGTACAAACCCTACCATTCAGGGAATCGCTGACTTGTTAAATCCTAATAGTTACTTTTTTAACTTTTTAACATTTGCTTTTGTTGTTTTCTTTGCATTCTTTTATGCTTCGATTACATTCAATGCAAAAGATATTTCAGACAATCTAAAGAGACAAGGTGGATTTATTCCAGGTATCCGTACGGGTAATGCTACTATGGAGTTTTTAAATGAAACTGCTAGTAGATTGACTTTTACGGGTGCTTTATATCTTGGTCTTGTTGCGACTCTGCCATTTATGATTATCAAGGGGATGGGTGTACCTTTCTTCTTTGGTGGTACAGCGGTTTTAATCGTTGTTCAAGTTGCTCTAGATACTATGAGAAAAATTGAGGCTCAGGTTTACATGAGTAAATATGAGACGCTAAGTGCTGTTGGACTATAAATAATGGCCATTGCGCTTAGAAAACCTCAAGAAATTGAGAAACTGCGTGCTGCTAACAAAATTGTTGGCGGTGCGCTAGAACTTCTTGCTCAAAACACAAAAGTAGGAATCTCTTTAAAAGAACTAGATGCTATGGCAGAAGATTTCATTCGCTCTCATGGTGCAAAGCCATCTTTTAAAGGTCTCTACGGCTTTCCTAATGCAGTATGTACTTCACTCAATCAAGTTATTATTCACGGTATCCCAACAGATTATAAACTCCAAGAGGGTGATGTAATAGGTTATGATATCGGTACAGAACTTGAGGGATGGTTTGGAGATGCTGCGATCACAGTTCCTGTCGGTAAAGTTGATAGTCAAGATACAGAGTTGATAGCATGTGCTAAAGATACTCTATATCATGCAATCGGCGAGATCAAAGAGGGAATGAGGTTTAAAGAGTTATCTCTTATTATGGAAGAGTTTATCAGAGCTAGAGGTTTTGTTCCTCTACACAATTTTTGTGGTCATGGTATTGGTAAAAAACCTCATGAAGAGCCTGAAATACCAAATTACCTTGATGGTAAAAATCCAAAGTCTGGTCCAAAGATAAAAAACGGAATGGTTTTTTGTCTTGAACCGATGATATGTCAAAAAGAATCAAAACCAATTATTTTAGAAAATAAGTGGGATGTTGTTAGTGCCGATAATTTACGCGGTTCACACTATGAGCATACTGTTGCAGTTATCAATGGTAAAGCTGAGATATTATCTCTTGCTTAAGAGTTAGAAAAAGGACTTATAAATGGCTAAAGCTGACGTTATAGAAGTTGACGGCAAGATTATTGAAGCATTACCAAATGCAACTTTCCGTGTTGAATTAGAAAATGGACA
>NZ_JBFFNS010000048.1:0-2452 GCF_041563035.1 Sulfurimonas sp.
GAGATTATTGCAATCGAATGTCGTCCACTTTCTAAGACTAAATCTTTTAGACTTAAAACAGTAGTATCAGGAGCTAAGTAATGATCCAAGGTTTTACTCGTTTAGTTGTAGCTGATAATACAGGTGCAAAAGAGATTATGTGTATTAAGGTACTTGGTGGTTCTAAGCGTCGTTATGCTTCAGTAGGTGACGTTATCGTTGCTTCTGTTAAAAAAGCGACTCCAACTGCTAAAGTTAAAAAAGGTAAAGTTGTAAAAGCTGTTATTGTTAGAACTGCTAAAGAGGTTCACCGTGAAAATGGTTCTCTTATCCGTTTTGATGACAATGCAGCAGTTATACTTGATGACAAGAGAGAGCCTATCGGTACTCGTATTTTTGGACCTGTTGGTCGTGAAGTTCGTTATGCTGGATTTATGAAAATCGTATCTCTTGCACCGGAGGTTGTTTAATGGCAAAATTTAATTTCAAAAAAGGCGATACTGTAGAAATTATCGCTGGTGATGATCGTGGAACTAAAGCTACTGTACTTGAAGTATTACCTAAGAAAAACAAGGTGATAGTTGAGGGTTGTAAAGTTGCTAAGAAAGCTATCAAACCAACTGAAGATAACACTAAAGGCGGACATATCAATAAAGAGATGCCTATAGATGTTTCAAATGTACGTAAAGTGGAGGCATAATTAGATGGCTCGTTTAAAAGAAAAATATTTAGGTTTAAAATCTGAGTTACAAGCTGACTTAAGCATTGCTAATCCAATGCAAACTCCAAAAGTAGATAAGATTATTATCTCTGTTGGTGCTGGTTTCGCAATGAAAGATAATAAACTTATTAAAAATATCGAAGATACAATTACAAAAATTGCTGGTCAAAAAGCAACTACAGTAATCGCTAAGAAATCAGTTGCTGGTTTTAAAGTTCGTGAAGGTATGCCAGTAGGTATCCGTGTAACACTTCGTGGTGAAAATATGTATAACTTCTTAGATCGTCTAATATCTATCGCACTTCCACGTGTGAAAGATTTCCGTGGTGTTCCAAGAAATGGTTTTGATGGTCGTGGTAACTATAACTTCGGTCTTCAAGAGCAACTAATTTTCCCAGAGATTAGTTATGATTCAATCATGCAAATTCATGGTATGAATATCACAGTTGTTACAACTGCTGATTCAGATAAGGCAGGATTTACTCTTTTAGAGAAAATGGGTATGCCTTTTACTAAAGGGAGTAACTAATGGCTAAGAAGTCTATGATCGCTAAAGCGAAAAGAGAACCTAAGTTCAAAGTTCGTGGCTATACAAGATGTCAGATTTGTGGTCGTCCACACTCAGTTCTTCGTGACTTTGGTATCTGTCGTATTTGTTTTAGAAAAATGGCAAATGAGGGATTAATCCCAGGTGTTAGAAAGTCTTCTTGGTAAGCCAAGAAGATACTGCTAACAATCAGTAGTTAGGAACTCCTAACTGCATCATAAGGAAATTAAATGATAAATGATTTAGTATCAGACGCGTTAACTCGTGTACGTAACGCAGGTATGAGAAGATTACCAGTTACTACTTTAGTTCACTCTAAGAGTGTTGAAGCTGTAGCAAATATCTTAGTAGATAAAGGTTATATTGAAAGTTGTAATGTTGTTGAAGACGGCGTTAAGAAAACTATCAAAGTTGTACTTAAGTACGATGAAAATGAAAAATGTGTAATCAATGAGATTCAAAGAGTTTCTAAGCCTGGTAGACGTGTTTACAAAGGTAAAGAAGACATCAAACGTTTCAAAAATGGTTACGGAACTATTATTGTTAGTACATCACACGGCGTTCTACCAAATGACAAAGCTTATGAGCTTGGCATTGGTGGTGAAGTTATGTGTACAGTTTGGTAGGGAGATAGCATGTCAAGAATTGGTAAATTACCTGTAGAATTTGCTGCTGACATTAGTGTTAGTACAAATGGAAATGTTATAACTTTTGCTAAAGGCAAAAATAGTGTTGATTTAGATACAAAAGGAAATGTAGACTTCTCTTTAGAAGGAAATATTTTAACTTTTGCTACAAAATCACAAGAGAAAGCTCACAGAGCATTCTGGGGAACATATAGAGCACTAGCTCAAAATATCGTTGTTGGTTTAACTACTGGTTATACTAAACAGCTAGAAATCAATGGTGTTGGTTACCGTGCTGCTGTTCAAGGCAGAGTACTTAATCTTCAACTTGGTCACTCTCATGATATTAATTATGATTTACCAGAAGGTCTAGAAGCTGTTGTAGAGAAGAATGTTATCACTCTTAAAAGCCATGACAAGCAAACGCTTGGTCAAGTAGCTGCTGAGATTAGATCATTCCGTCCACCAGAGCCTTACAAAGGTAAAGGTGTTAAATACATGGAAGAGCATATCGTGCGTAAAGCCGGTAAAACTGCTAAGAAATAAGGGAGGAGTATAAATGAATGCTAAAGTATTAAA
>NZ_JBFFNS010000049.1:0-2271 GCF_041563035.1 Sulfurimonas sp.
ATTTATATTACTTAAAAGACGTAGAGATGTTAACGAAACAGTAGAACGTGCTAAAGCAAATGGTAAAGACTTTGAATTAATTAAAGCTGATACTTATAATTCAGTTGATGAAAAGTATGAAAGTGCTAAAGTTGAATCTAAAAATTCTACCGAAGTTACTACATGGACCAAATACTTTAGAAAGAATGGTGAAGTATATTGGACGGAGGTTACCAAAGAAGCTACAGTACAGAAAGAAACAAGATTGTCGCCTATGGAAGAATGTAAGTTCGTATTATATCCTGTTGAAATAATAGGATTCAAGAGACGCAGAAAGTGTGCTTACTATAGAAGTTTCTTAGAAGACATTATACCTAATCAGAAGTCATTAAATTGGGGCTTGGGTATGCAATTGCTATCAGTACAACAAACTGCATGGCCTAAAATAATTGCTAAGGTAGACGCATTACAACAAGCTGTCACTAATACACCAGGAGAAATCCTAGTAGATCATGCACAAGGTGGAGATGGTATTAAGTATATGCAGACTCCTAGCAACTCACAAACAGCACCACAATTAATGCAGACGTTGATGGATATGACTAGAAGTGTAACAGGTGTAACGGATGTATCTACAGGGGAACAAATAGGCGCTAACATGGCCGCAGCTGCTATAATAGCACTACAGAATCAAGCACAAAAGCCTAATGATGGTTATATGAGAACGGTTATTGCAAGTATGAAACGTGTTGGCGAGATCATGGAACAATTCTTTAAGTGTTTCTATAATATGGATAGAACAATCAAAGGTGAAGACGAAGACGGAAATGAAGTATCTAAAGTTTTCAACGGTGTTAAAGCAAATGGGATTGAGTTTGATTTAATGGTGGATGTAGGACCAGCTTCTACTTACTCTGAATCGTTACAAGTATCTATATTAGACTTATACGCAGATAGACAATGGATTGATAAGTATCAACATGCTAAATATATGCCTAAGAACACTTTATCACAAGGCTTAAGAGAAGAAATTGAAAAGGAACAGGAAGAAATGAAGTTAGCAGAAGAACAACAGATACAACAAACTTCACAAGTTGATACATTAATGGCTGGGTTAACTCCTGAAGAAAGAGCAGCAGTTGAAGCAGACCCTACATTATTAGAAGGGCTAGGTGTATAATATGAATAAAAGAGAATTATGTATATGTGGTAAACCTATTATGATTATGGATAGTAGGCTAGAAACTGAAATAGGTACACTAGACATTCAACAAGTGCAAAAGTTCGGATGTTTAGATAAGAAATGTGACAAATTTCAAGTAGCGATTAAAACAACTAGACAACTAGCTAACGGTTAAGTGCAAAATATTTTGCATGTATTAAAAATTAGTGATATAATACTTATATAATGAACAACCTAGAAAAGGAGAACAATATGTTGGAAAATGAAAGCACTGTTGACGCAGGCCAAGAGGAAGTCGTAGAACCTCAATCAGAAGGAGAAGTACAATCAACTGAAAGCGTAGAGACAGAAGTCGCGGCTGTCGCAGAAGAACATGTACAGACACCTGAAGAAAATGCTAAGTATGCTGAAATCAGAAGAAGCGCAGAACAAAAAAGCGTAGATAAATTCATATCTGATCAATATGGTAAATCGCATGGTATTCATACAAAAGCTGATTATGACAAAGCAATAGCAGAGCAAAGAGAAACAGAGTTACTTGAGCGTTTACGTGATGAAGACGTAGACCCTAAAGAAATTTACAAGAATTTAAAAGAAAATGATCCTGAAGTAAAAGCTTATAGACAATCTCAACAAGAATCTTTTATAAGTAAACAAATTGAACAACTAAATGGCGATTTAACTGATATGGAACTAGATGTAAAAATTAACAACCTGGATGATTTAAGTAAACTACCTAATTCAGATAAGATTATAGAGTATGTAAAGAACGGAAATTCACTATCAGACGCTTATTACTTAGCTAATAAGAAAGATATAATTCAAAGAGATAGAGCGAAGATACAGAATGATACTATTAAGCAGATACAAGCTAATGGATTATCTACACCTGGTTCTCTATCTGATTCCGGACAAACTTCTTCATTCTTTACTGAAGCACAGGTAGATGCTATGTCACAGGCAGATGTTAATAAAAATCTGGACCTAATACATAAATCCATGAAATCATGGTAAAAGGAGAAACAAATGAGTACAGCAAATTTTGCACCTAAAGTATGGGCAGCAACTATCTTAAGAACATTAGAATCTAAATTAATTGCAAAGAAAAT
>NZ_JBFFNS010000050.1:0-2218 GCF_041563035.1 Sulfurimonas sp.
GAGTTATCACTTGCGTATAGTTCTAGGTTTGAGCTCTCATCTTTTGTGATTTGTTGTATTTTTGTAGTGTCTCTGTTTAGGTTTGAGATATCTGAAGTAGTTGTGATGGTTCCCTTTCCTACTGTAGTTCTTATAATCTGTTCTTTATCTTTAGTGTTGTTTGTATACTCTATGGAGTTTATTGATGGTTTAGAGTCGTTTGAGCCTAGCCCTATTCCCATAGTTGTACTTGCGTAGGTATCGTGATCTTTTATATCGTTTATTTCAAGTGTTTTAGTACTAAACTCTAAGTTACCTTTATCTTTAGCATCTCTATCTAAGTTTGTGATAGATGCTCCGCTTAGAGTTGTTTTCTCATTTACTGTTACTTTTATCTTCTCATTTGCATTTAGTGAGGTTACTTCATTTACCCACTTCTTACTTCCTTTTGTGGTTCCAACATTTCCTGATATTCCTGTTGGAGTCATTGTCATTACATTTCCTGAGATACTTCCACCTTTTGAAGAGCCTTTTGTGCTTTCAGTATCTTGGATGCTTTGCATAACTAGGTTTCTTCCAACATTCACTTCAAGCTCATTTGCATCTACTGTTGCACCTTTTAGAATAGTGTCTTCTTTAGAAGTTATTGTTGCTTTGCCTTTTGCATAGATATGGGAGTTTATCTCTTGAGTTCCTTCTATGTTTAAGTCACTAGTCTGAGCACCTATTGTTACATCTCCCATATTACTACCAAATATATTAGCTTTTGCATTTATAGCACTACTTGAAGTGTCGTATGAGTAGTTCTGTTTGGCTGAGTGTATGTTTATGTTTTTTGCATTTAATTTTAGTTCATTTTCTGAAGCTATATTACTTCCTGCTACTTCTATGTCCTCTTTTGCGTTTAGCACTATAGAGTTATTTGCATGTAGATTGGAAGATACTATCTCATCATTTTTTGAGTTTGTATTTGTTCTACTTTCTTCATATATTGCTTTTACTCCGGCTTCTACTGGTTTTTTAATAGCACTTGTAACTGCATCATATGTTTTTAAACCTCTAGATACTATAGCTGAGTTGCTTTTTGCTCTACCTTGGTCTTCTATGGCATCTACTGCATTAGATATGTTTTGAGAAACACCTACTGATACACCTGCTTTTATAGACTTAGTATATGTATCTACATTAGTGTTTGTTCTATCTGCTATGACGTTTATATTTTCTGAGTCTATCTTCATATTGTTAGTGTATATGTTTGAGCCTACTATGTTTGTGTTTTTTGAAGCTACGTCTAGTGAACCTATTTCCATATTTGACTGAACTACACTACTTTTTACAGTAGTTTCTCCATTTGCTTCTTCCCAGTAACCAGCAAAAAGCGAAGCTTCTCTTTCATTTAGTGTAAGTTCAAAGCCCAACTCCTGAGTTGAGTGTTCTTTATGTTTTCTTTGGGTATTTTTATCTGAGAGTACATTAAAGTCTCTTTTCGCATCCACTTGCATTGAATCTGCTGTTATATTAGAAGCTATTACATTAGTATCTTGTCCACTCTCAATTATTAAGTTATTTGTTTTTATATTTGAAGCTTTATTTGTAATAGTTTCATCAACAGTCTCATCTTTTGTTTTCTTAGCATATGTCAGTTTTGAACCACTGACCCCAAGGCTTAGTCCAGTTGACTCTTTTAGATGTTGTTCCTCTTTTTTTTCCGTTCCAGATATTATATTTACATTCTCTACAGCACTTAATTTTATATCACCTTTATTAGTTGATAAATCATTAGCTAAAATATTTATATTTTTTCCACCGATCACAATATTATTATTAGCTTTTGTAGAAGAGTCACCTAGTTTAGTTTTTCTTATAGAGTCAATAGAGTGACTTCCAACTAAACCACCAAAACTTGAACTTGTCTTTTCATGATAAGTTGCATTGGTATATGACTTAGCAAGTAGATTTACATTTCCATTTTTACTACTAACATCAACAGAATCATTAGCATTTATATTTACTGACTCTAGGTTCAAATCATTATCAGATGCTAAAACAATATTGTTGGCATTTAGTTTACTGCTTTTAACATTTTCTTTTAACTCAATATCTAAAGTTGTACTACTAGACATAAAACCACTTGATGATGATTTTTTCTCTATATATGATGAATCATTCACCGCTAATATATCTATCTTTTTAGCTTTTATATTTAAGTTGTTTGCAGCATTTAGGTTTGAGCCTTTTA
>NZ_JBFFNS010000051.1:0-2076 GCF_041563035.1 Sulfurimonas sp.
CGTATCGCTCTTACTGGTCTTACTATGGCTGAGTACTTTAGAGATGAGAAGAACCTTGACGTACTAATGTTCGTTGATAATATCTTCCGTTTTGCTCAATCAGGTTCTGAGATGTCAGCACTTCTTGGTCGTATCCCTTCAGCTGTTGGTTACCAACCAACTCTAGCTCGTGAAATGGGTGCACTACAAGATCGTATTACATCAACTAAAAATGGTTCAATTACTTCTGTTCAAGCTGTTTATGTACCAGCGGATGATTTAACTGACCCGGCTCCAGCTTCTGTATTTGCTCACTTAGATGCAACAACAGTACTTAACCGTAAAATTGCTGAAAAAGGTATTTATCCTGCAGTTGATCCTCTAGATTCAACTTCAAGATTACTTGATCCACAAATTATTGGTGAAGAGCACTATAATGTAGCACGTGGTGTTCAGCAAACACTTCAAAAGTACAAAGATCTTCAAGATATCATTGCGATTCTTGGTATGGATGAACTTTCTGAAGATGATAAAAATGTTGTTGAAAGAGCTCGTAAAATTGAGAAATTCTTATCTCAGCCATTCTTCGTTGCAGAGGTATTTACAGGTTCTCCTGGTAAATATGTTTCTCTTGAAGATACTATTAAAGGTTTCAAAGGAATCCTAAATGGTGACTATGATGATATGCCAGAAAATGCATTCTACATGGTTGGTGGTATGGATGAGGCAATTGAAAAAGCTGCAAAGCAAAAATAACTCAAATATACTAAAGGACTGTAATGGATAAGTTAAAACTTGAAATCCTAACTCCTAATGGTGAAATCTTTAACGATGACGTCGTTAGTGTAACTCTTCCTGGTGAAGAGGGAGAGTTCGGTGTTTTACCACATCATGCTTCATTATCAACTTTGTTGGAAGCGGGTGTGATAGACATCGAAAAAGATGATAAATCAGTTGAGTCAATTTTAATAAACTGGGGTGTAGTTCAAGTTGACGAAGCCAAAGTAATTGTTTTAGTTGAAGGTGCTGTTGCTATTCGTGGAGATAATGAAAGCGATATTGCAAATGCACTTGAAGAAGCTAAACAGCTTATTAATGATATTGCAGATGCAAATCCTGCAATTGCCGCTGTTTCGGCAAAAATTGAATCAGCAGCTCAAAGATTATTATAGTCTATGATCAATAATCTCATAGATTTTTATCTTAAAAGCCACCCAGTAACTTTGGGTGTACTGGCTCTTTTGTCAGTATACTTTATAGTACTTAACTGGGTGTTTTTCTACCGCTTTTTTTCCATTAACAGTTGGCTTAAAATTGAAAGCAACTCTTTAGAGTCTCTTCTTTTAGGTGCATCAACTGTTAGTGATAATTCTTTTTTAAATAACTTCATAAAAACTAGTACTAATGTTAGTAAAGAGATATTGGACTTAGGTATGCTTGCTGCTACTAAAGAGGCAACAAAAGGTCTGTCTACACTCTCAATATTTGCATCTACTACGCCGTTTATAGGCTTGTTTGGTACTGTTGTGTCAATTTTAGACACCTTTACACACATAGGTCAAAGCAGTGGAAGTATGTCTATTATTTCTAGTGGTGTTTCAGATGCATTAGTCGCAACTGCAGCTGGTATATTTGTAGCAATTTTTGCATATACATATCACCAGGTTTTAAAAAGAAAATCATTCGAACTTGTTGGTTTCCTTCAGATGCAAAGCGATGCAGTATTAGCTAGAAAAGCTTAGTAATATGCTGTACGATTTTGAAGATAAACCAGAGCTAAATATTACTCCACTCGTGGACGTAATGTTAGTTTTACTAGCTATTTTAATGGTAATAGCTCCAAATATTATATATGAAGAGCAGATTAAACTACCTCAAGGCTCTATGAGTCAGCAACTATCTAAAATACCACCTGTGCATATTTCAATAGACAAAGAACTAAATGTTAAAATAAATAAAGACAATTATCAACTACA
This sequence comes from Sulfurimonas sp., assembly GCF_041563035.1. GTDB lineage: Bacteria > Campylobacterota > Campylobacteria > Campylobacterales > Sulfurimonadaceae > Sulfurimonas. The sequence continues at coordinate 1,956 of NZ_JBFFNS010000051.1, forward strand.
TGAATTCATGGATAATTTTTTTCTTTATTCTAAAAAATTAGATTTAAAAGCTACTGTACTTATAAGTGCAGATAAAACTTTGGACTACGGTGTTGTAATGTCAGTTTTGGCTGCAGTAAAA
>NZ_JBFFNS010000052.1:0-1804 GCF_041563035.1 Sulfurimonas sp.
ACAACCTATCAATCAGTAAAAAGATACACATACCGCTAATAGCGTCTATCATATTCGGGTTCATTATAATAATAATGAACTACTTCTACTCAATAGATGAGATGAAAGAGAACGTTCATAAGACACAAGAGAAATCACTTCGTTCAATATATAAAGAGGCAATCAAGTCTAAAGAGAGCATCGGTTTAACAAATGCTATCAATATAGCAAAAAACTATGATGTAATTCGTGCTTTAAAAGAGAATGACAGAAATATAGCTATAAACGGACTTGGTTCAATATCTAAAGAATTCAAAGAATTCACAGACTATAAAAATATAAAAATACATATCCATGATGCAAATGTACATAGCTTCTTGAGAGCTTGGAAACCAAAGAAATTCGGTGATGATCTAAAATCATTTAGAAAAACAATTGTAAGTGTAAAAAATAACCAAAAACCGATCGTTGCTATAGAACTTGGACGTGCAGGTCTGGTTCTACGTGGTCTAGCTCCAATATTTGATGAGGGTAACTATCTAGGTTCAGTTGAGTTCATGCAAGGACTTAACTCTATAGTTAAATCAGCAAGAAAGAGTAACGGTTATGAGATGGCAATAGTTATGAAGAATGACTATTTATCAACTGCTACTGCCCTAGAATCTGCTCCAAAAGTAGGAAACTATACTTTAGCAGTAAAAGAGAAAGTTGTAGATCAGGGCTTTATGAAAGGATTAGCAAATATAGATATCTCTAATACTGCTTCATTTCAATTGGCAGGGGATTACTATGTAGTCTCTGAAGAAATAAAAGACTTCTCTGATAGAGTAGTAGGATATGCAGTAATCGGTAATAAAGTAGTGAATGTTGAGAGTGTTGTATCTCAATCAGAAGACTCTTTAATGAGACAAGTATACGTAATGGCTCTTATAGATCTGTTTATATTAGTATTTTTAGTTATGGTTATTAAAATAGCTGTTGTAAACCCTATACTAAACCTTGATGAAGTTGCAAAAGAGTTAGCTCAAGGTGATGCAGACCTCTCTAAAAGACTGCCTGTCAAATCAGGAGATGAACTTGGACACGCAAGTACGAGTTTCAATAAGTTCCTTGATAAGGTTCAAATACTTTCTAATGAAGCAAAAGAAGAAGCACTAAGAGCAATAGAGTCTGAAAAAGCTGTTCAGCATAGTATGGATAAAAACAGACTAAACCTTGCACTCTCAGATGAGATGATTCGTGGAGCTATAGATAATGCAAATAATCTAAGCGATAGTATGAAGAAAAATGTTGAGAATGTAAACAGCGTTAATGAACTGAATAAAGAGACTGAAGATGTTATCTCTAAAGTTACAGTATCTACAGATGAGATCATAAGTACTATATCTAATATTACTGAGATGATAAGTGAATCAAGAGCTTCGTCTGAACAGTTAAACGCAAATGTTGAAGAGATATTTAATGTTATCTCTCTTATTAAAGATATCTCAGATCAAACTAACCTTCTTGCACTAAATGCTGCGATTGAAGCAGCTCGTGCAGGTGAACATGGCCGTGGATTTGCAGTTGTTGCTGATGAAGTAAGAAAGCTTGCTGAACGTACTCAAAAAGCTACCAGTGAAGTAGAGGCAAATATCAGTGTACTAAAACAAAACTCTATGAGTATGGCAGAGAACAGTGAGCTTATAGAAGGTCACGCTCACTCATCACAAGGTAAACTAGATCTATTTAAAGATACTCTTGGTGAACTAATAGTTAACTCAGGAAAAATCACTGAAGATAATACAGTTATAGGTCATGAACTGTTTGTAAATATGGCTAAACT
>NZ_JBFFNS010000053.1:0-1698 GCF_041563035.1 Sulfurimonas sp.
ATTACTATCAACTGCGGTCCATGAAGTATCTCTAATATTTAATCTGTACTCTCCGACTTGATTTACAGATGTATTAGCATCTACAACACCATTCATAAATGATATAGAGACCGTTTTGTTGTCTTCATCATTACATGCACCTACAGTAACGCCAGTTCGAGGCTCCCATGTATACGCAGAACCATCATCTGCTGAGTTGAAAAATTGTATATATCCATCAGAGGCATTATTGTTTACGTGGTTTGTTGCATTTACTTCTATGTTATAAGTATAGTCTGAAGCTAGATTTAGTACAGGAGCAGTTGCTCCAGATACACCTGAATAAGTGGTTGTTAACCTACTTTGTGAAGTAGGATTTGTTTGGTTTTGGTCATCTATATGCATCATAAATGCTTCAGGTCTGATAGCAAAGTTGTCACGAGAACAGATATATTTGATTTTAGTTCCATATATACACTCTAAACAAGCATTTAGCTCTCTTTTACTCATAGACGAAGCTGCAGCAGTACCTGCATTTGCACAAGCTTCTGGAACTTGTGTAAATGTCTTAGATTTAAGCTGTCCAGCAGGGTTTAAGTACTCAAAATAAACATCATTTACACAACTTGAACCAGCATATCCTGGAAAATCTTTTAATTTAAATAAACCTGAACCAATAGGGTCTTCTTGTGATATTGTAGTTTCATTACTATCACCTACAGGATAGCTTATGCGAAAGGCTACATTTTCTCTAGCCTTTGCGTAAAAGTTTGCAGCTGAATTTGGATCTATTAAAAGATGATTGTCAATAATATCTTTTGCCGAAAAACTTGCTCTATTCCCCTGTATAGTTACCCAAACCTTATCACTAATGGAGCTGCTTTCCTCTTGACATGATGCTTCAGTATCGTGAAATGCTGAGGCATCTATTAGTTCTACGGCAACCGTTGTGTTTATATCTTTTAATGTATTTGTATTATTTACATCTAAAGAGATGACCTTGAAGTTACCAGCTCTAGAAGTAACCTGAGTCGGGAGATTATAGTAGTATCCGCTTGTTAGAGAATTATTTGCATACCCGTTATGGACTATATTAAAAATTCTTTCTTCTGGACTATATACAGAACTACCGCTACATATTTCAATATTACTATTTAAATACCTTGTGTATGGTACTGTTGTAGTAGTAGCACCTGTTGGTAGTGTTACATTGTAGTCAACTCTAGCATTTATAGGCATATTAATATCTGATGTGAATGTATCTAGAGTGTAATATGTATAAAAATATTCAAGACCGTCTACTTCACCTATAGGAATATTTTCTACAGAGCTTTTATCTGCTGAAATTGTTAAAACAGCATCAGAAATCGATGTTTGAATAATAGAATTAGGCAGTGTAACAAGTGTTGAGTTGGATTGATATTTTGCTTGAGTAATATTAATATCTAGGATATTTACAGTAAGGTTGTCAGCTGTTACATCTGAATTTTCTTCATTTCTTATATAAAGTTTAACAGCTACTGGCTCTCCACTAACTATTGTTCCAGTTATATACGGACCAGCTGTTTGATTATGCTTTGCAGTAAAGTATTTTCCATACTGACTATATGCATAGTCATAACAAAATTTTGGTTCATAAATTTCAGTTGACATAATAACTGTACTTGCATAAAATGAATCATTTACTGTATTTATTTTTATATCTAAACCGGTTTCTGC
>NZ_JBFFNS010000054.1:0-1521 GCF_041563035.1 Sulfurimonas sp.
ATGACTCTTCAAATGTTTTTTCCATAATCTTTTCCTTTTTTATATAAAATTTTTCTCTAACACTTTTGTGAACTTCTCTAACTCACTTTTCATATCCAAATCACCTTTAAATATATCATGCACGGAATAAGTTTCTAAAGGTTCTGCTCCACAAAACTGAAATGTTTTATGAGTAGCAATATTTGCTTCATCTAAAGAGAGTCCATCAAAGAAGCCATCTTTATCAGAAAACTCACTTATCGGACAGTTGTATGTAAGCGAAATCATATACTTTGTTCCTTGCATCAAGCCGCCACTGCCGTAACGTTTTGTTTCATCACTTCTGCTTCTTCCATCATTTATATAGAGTCCGTTATGGTCACCTGCAGAGAAAACTTCATCTATATACTTTTTAGTAATCCAAGGAACACCCATCCAGTAAACAGGATATTGCAATAAGATATAATCAGCCCAGACAAACTTTTGGACTTCTTCTTTAACATTATAGTCACTTTCAACTATACTATGCTTTACATTAAAACCGTTTTTTTCAAAGAACTCAGATGCAGAGTCTATATACATCTTAGTTAGATTTCCTTCTGCTACATTATCATATCTTTGATGTCCGTTTATTATGAGTACATTTTTCATCATTTTCCCTTTTATGCTTTTTCTAATATCTCAGCAATAGTATCTTTTGAATAAATTTCACCAATACCCCAGATGCCAGCGAGTTCATTTGCGTTTATTGCCAACTCTTCTATACCTTTTCTTGGAATATTTACATCTTCAAGAGTTACCGGTGCTCCTATTTTAATAAACCACTCTTCAAGTTTTTCAATTCCTTTGCCAGAATCTTCTTCGTTAAAAATCTCTTTAGCAAATCTTTTGAACTGTTTAGGGTTTTTACTTTCATACCATTTCATCCAAGCTGGCATGACAACAGATAAACCTGCACCGTGAGGTACATTATAAATAGCAGATAAAGAATGTTCAATCATATGATTTGGAAAGTTTCCACCCTCTGTTCCCGCAGGGGTAAGTCCGTTAAGGGCTTGAATAGCCACCCATGCGAACTCAGCTCTTGCTTCGTAATCATCTGGATTTTGGATTAAAACTTCTGTAGTCTCCATTACTGTTTTTATGATTGACTCTACTACCCTAGAGTTAAAGTTTGGATGCACAGATGCCGTAAAGTAGACCTCAATAGAGTGAGCAATAATATCAACTGCCGAATAAGCCAAATAGTCCTTTGACACTGTAGCCATCAGTTGGGGATTCACTACAGATACTACAGGGTTGACAAGTACAGAGCTAAAAGAGTATTTCTGAGATGTCTCATCATTCATAATAACAGAGTTACCATTCATTTCACTGGCCGTTGCGGCTAATGTCATTACAGTAAAGACAGGAAGAGCCTCTGTAATGGCTGCTTTTTGTATGAAAAAGTCCCAAACATCACCATTATATTTCGCACCGGCAGCAATAGCTTTAGCAGAGTCTGCGACAGAACCGCCGCCAACACCGAGAACAGCTTGAATA